>JABFGH010000001.1 GCA_013112585.1 Ignavibacteriota bacterium
ATTTAATTAATGATTCAAAAATACGATTATTTACAGTAGGCAAAAATTTAATTAGGAGAATTAATAGTGGCAATTAAAAATGTTATTACGGTGGATTTAGGCGGAACAAAAATATTAACAGCATTACTGAATAATAAAACTGAAATAGTTTCTAAATATAAATTACCAACTAAGTACGATAGCGGTGCAGAGAATTTAGTTAAAAGTATTGCAAAAACAATTAATGCGGTTTTAACTAATTCCAAAATTGATCAGAAAAAAATATCGGCAATATCGCTTGGCGTGCCCGGTACTGTTAATCCTAATTCCGGAATTATAGGCAACGCTCCGAACTTATCGATAGTAAATTTTAATATTAAGGAAGCACTGCAAAAATATTTTTCGATACCTGTAATAATTGAAAATGATGTAAACTTAGCCGCACTCGGAATAAAAAAATATGAGTTCAAAGATAAAGTTAATAATATGCTTGTTGTATTTGTGGGCACGGGTATTGGCGGAGCGTTAATATTTAACGGAAAAATGTATAGAGGTTCATCATTTTTTGCAGGTGAAATTGGACACATGAAAGTAAGTAAAAAAGGCAGGTTGGGTGCGACTAATAATTCCGATACATTTGAAGGTATTGCCAGCCGAACAGCAATTGTAAATAGTATTACGGCTAAAATTAAAAAAGGTGAAAAAAGTGAACTTGCTGAAATGGTTAAATCGGGTGAGCCGATAAAAAGTAAATCAATTGCAAAGGCATTAAAAAATGGAGATGAACTTGTAATTAAAAATGTTGAATCAGCATCAAAGACAATAGGAACGGTACTTGGCAGTATTACAACGCTGCTTAATTTAGATACGATTGTTTTAGGCGGGGGAGTTGTAGAAGCCGCCGGTGATTTTATGCTGCCGGTAGTTGAAACCGCATTCTATAAAACAGTATTAAATGAACCGGGTAAAGCGGTAAATTTAAAGATTACAAAACTTGGTGATTACGCCCCAATTTACGGCGGTGCTGCATTAGCCGAAGAGTTTATTTTATAATTTAAACTCCGATTCAATAGCTTCGAGTTTTTCGCTCATTTCATCCCATTGCGAATATAGCTGCTGTAGTTCGGACTTAACTGTTTCGTATTCAGTAGTAACTTGTTTTATTTTTTCGGAATCATTGTAAAGGTTTTCATCATTTAATAAAACTTCCAGCTCACTTTTTCGTAATTCCAATTCTTCAATTTTCAATTCTGCTTTGTTTAAATCGTCGGTTAATGTTTTTGTTGCTTTAAATTTTTTCTGTCTCAGCTCGGCTTCAATTCTTTTTTCATCTTTCCGCGTTAGTTTAGTGCTGCTGATTTCATCTTGCCTATCGTATAATGCCTGCGGCGCCTCTTCATTTCTCTTGAATAAAAAGTAATCAATATCGCCATGGTAAATTTTTATTGTATGATTTTTTACTTCTATAACTTTGGCAGCTATTGGTTTTAAAAAATCAACATCATGCGAAACAATAATTAAACTGCCTGTAAACTGGATTAAAGCATTTTGCAAAACTGCTTTAGAAGAAACATCCAAGTGATTGGTTGGTTCATCAAGAATAACAACGTTAGCTTTTGTTAAAAGAATTTTCGATAACGCAAGCCTGCTTTTTTCACCGCCGGAAAGCACGCCTACTTTTTTAAAAACATCATCGTCACTGAATAAAAATGAACCGAGTAAAGTTCTAATCTGCACAGGTGTTGCCTCTTCACTGCTGGCTGATGCCTCTTCAAATATTGTATTTTCTAAATTCAGTTCCTCAGCAGCTTCTTGAGCGTAATATGAAATAAAAGTATTATTCCCGATTTCAACTTTACCCGAAGTAACGTTTAATTTGCCGGCTATTATTTTTGCGAGAGTAGTTTTGCCTGCTCCATTCGGTCCCAGGAATGCAATCTTTTCTCCCCGCTCAATTTTCAAATTAATATTATCAAGTACCTTTTTATCGGCAAAAGATTTACTAACATCAACTAAATTGATAGGCAGGGCACTGCTTTTAGGAGGTGAGGGGAATCTTAAACTAATTTCTTTTTCATTTTCAAATAGCTGTATTGAATCGAGTTTTTCTAATTGTTTTATTCTGCTCTGTACCTGCTTAGCTTTTGTTGCTTTATATCTAAATCGTTCGATAAATTTTTCGGTCTCTTTAATTTTTTTCTGCTGATATTCAAATTGTGCTTTAAGCTGTATTTCTCTTTCACTTTTAAATTTTAGGTAATCATTATAATTGCCCCGGTAAAAGATTAATTTCTTATTAAATATTTCAATTGTTTTGTTGGTAACACTGTTAACAAAGTGTTTGTCATGCGAAACTATTATCAATGCGCTCTTATAACTTTTCAAATAATCTATCAGCCATTCTAAACTTTCAATATCAAGATGGTTGGTTGGTTCATCGAGTAATATTATATCATTTTCAACCAGCAGTATTTTTGCAAGATGAACCCGCATTTGCCAGCCGCCCGAAAATGTGCCTACATCTTTACTAAAGTCTGAAATGCTGAATCCCAAGCCGGTTAATACTTTTTCAATTTTTGAGTCAGCAGAATAAAAGCCTGAGCCTTCTTTCTTATGCTGAATTTCACCAAGTTCATGAAGTAAAGCATCTTCGTTTGAACTTAAGTTTCTATCATCACTCAACAATTCGTTTATTTCATCTTCCCGTTTCTGAAGAAAGATTAATTCTTTCATTGTTGATTTAACTTCATCAAATAGTGATCTTCCGGAAAAAGCTATAAACTCCTGCGGCAAATATCCTATTCTTAAATTCTTCTGTTTCTGAACTGATCCGCTTTCAGCTTCATCCATTCCTGCTATAACTTTAAGCAAGGTGGATTTACCTGAACCGTTTGAGCCTACGAGACAAATTCGATCGAGGGGATTTATTTTAAGATTTACATCTTCAAATAATATACGGTCGCCGAATTGAATTGTGAGATTAACTAAGTCTATCATGTTAAGTGAAGTTTTCCCGGTAATTATTCTTTTATTATTGCCACTTTAGCGGTTGAAACATTGTTTGCTTCTTCATCATAGGCAACAATTAAATAAATACCGCTCGATACTAACTTGCCTTCCAAGTCTAACCCGTTCCACTGCGTAATACCGCCGCCGGGTGTTTCCAGCTCATTTACTAATTTACCGGAGATAGTTAAAATTTTGATTTGGGAATTTCTAACTAAACCTTTTATCACTAATCTATTTTCATCGGCTGTAAGTACAAATGGATTTGGGTAAATAAATATTTCATCAAACTCTGCAAGTGGTTTTAATGAAGTTGTTACCAGCGAAGTTAGTCCGGCTGAAGTACCGACATAAATTTTACCGGTTGTACCATCAGCTGCAAGACTTGTAATTTCGTTCGAGGGAATTGGGCTATTGCTTTCCGTATAATTATCAAATAAAGTAATTCCATCGGAGGACATATGAAATACGCCCTGGTTGGTTCCGAACCATTTACCATTAACTGCATCAACGGCAATGCAATTTACAGACTGCTGCCTTATTGTACTGAACAGACCTTGGATATTGCTGTCTCCGTTATTGGGATTAAAGATATAGTTCACGCCGATTGGAGTTCCTATCCAAATATCGTCTCTGTTGTCAATTGCTAAAGCAGTAATAGCGTTATCATTCAAACCGTCTGCTTCTGTAAATCTTCCCCAAATATCATCGCTCTTATCGCCCAAAGTTCCATTTTCATTAAAGTAAAAAAGTCCTTCGCCCGAAATTGAAAACCATTTTGTACCCCTTCGGTCAATGATCAAATGCTCTGCAATTGAGGGACTGCTTAGGAGCGGCGGTTTAAAATGGTAAATGCTGTCAGCTGTAATTACACTGAGGGCGTTTAATGATACGGTCTCAGAGTTTACCAGCCAAATATTATTATTTTTATCAGCAGCCATATTTTGAACAACTAAGAAATCCGGATTCGTTGCAATACCTACTAAACTTGTGTTCGAGGTATTAAAAGTTTCAAAGTTTTCACCATCAAATTTTGTAAATCCATTTCCCCAATTTGATAAATAAACATCAGTTGTAGGCGAAACATAAACTTTGTGCATCGCCCTGCCGGCTTCTTCCAATCCGTTTTGAGTGTTATAGTTTGTCCACGATCCATCACTTAAAAAATAAACTCCTTTTCCGGTAACATCTGTTCCGCTCGCCGACCATAAATTTCCCTTGGCATCAACATCAATACTGGGGAATGAATTTGCTGTTGGACCATTGGGGAAATTATATTCGATGGAGCCATTTGCAATTTCTATAATGCCGTTTGTTGAACTAACAATTAATTTATTGTTGTTTAAAAGTATAATACTGTTAAGAGTTATACCTTGAGTTTGGAAGAGAAGAGTTGGGATATCATTTTTTATAGAATAAATTTTATCAGCAAAAACAGCGATGATGGAATCACCATTCACAATAATATCTTTAACAATATTTCCGAGAAAATATTTTCTCGACCAGGTATCATTTTCATAAACTAATATTCCGTTACCATCAGTTGATGCTGCGAGACCGTTATTGTATTTCACTACTTTCAAAATTCTGTCGGCAGGAATAACATTCGGAGTAGGGAACACATCCCATGATTCCGGTGCCGATAAATTAATTGCATTTTCTTTTTGAATTGCTAAACCGCTCTCGGTACATGCATAAATTAAATCTAACTTTACCGAATAGAATACTTTGATGGCAGATAAGAAATTTCCAAATTTGCTGTAATCCTCAATCACCGATAATGTAGATGAATTAAACACGGTAATTCCAAAATCCGTTGCCGCAAAAACAGAATCGCCGCTCACACTTAAATTATTAATTCTCTTCAGATTAAAATTAGTTTTTTGAATATCAAAGATAGACTTTACATCACCGGTAGAAGGTGTGATAACATTAATAACGCCATCAGTGTTGCCCGCCCAAATTTTACTATCTCCATCTATAGCTATTGATGTTATTAAGTTGCTGTGCAATCCATCGGCTTTAGTGTATTTTGTATAGGAACTATCTTCCTTATTAAACATAAAAATTCCGCCCGTGGTGGCGCACCAAATATTACTGTTATTGTCCATTACTGAAATGCTTACATCCTTCATGCTGGTATAGGTTTCCCATTTACCTATCTGTTGTGCATAGCTGATACTTGAGAACAAAATCAATAAAAATAGACAACTAAATTTCTGCATTAATAAACCTGTTATAATTGGTTGTTAAAAAATAATAAACTTTCGAGTTTTAATAATCACTTAAATATAAAAACATTATCATCAATTGATTATTAACTAAAATATTGCAATCAATATTATAAAATTTCTCATATCCGAAAAGGAGAAAATAGTTGACCTCCGGTATGATAAAGAAATTCAATTTGAATGTTTGAAATGAATATTAAACCCGAATTATACAAAAGAGATAATAGCACGGTGCAATTACAAAGACAATTTTTATTTAGACTTTATAAATTATTTCTAATGCATAATTCGGGTTAAAGGCAAACAATGTTAGTTATCGATATTAAGAGAAATTTTTATTTTTGTTAAGATTACAGCAGTCCCGAATAAATTTAACTATGAAATTAAAAGCATGAATTGAAATTTAAAAAAGCAGGTTTGAAATTGACGCTCGTGATCTATGAAAAATCATGCACTATTTTTATGCAGCCTTTTACGCATTGCTTCAACCTTTGATGCATCAATAAAATATTTACCCAAATTATCAAAGTCTCCTTTTTTGCCGCCGTGAAAATCGGAACCGCCGGATTCCAGCAGGCAGTATTGATTTACAATACCTTTGTAGAACCGCTTTTTATATTCTTTATGAGATGGGTGTACAACTTCGATACCATCCAAGCCCGCTTTAATTAAAGTCATTAAAATAGATTCCTTAACATAAGCCGGATGTGCAATAAATGAAAGCCCTCCGGCATCGCTGATAATTTTTAAAGCCGACTGCGGGGAAACATGAATTTTTCTTTCAGCGGCGGGCTTGTTATCCCCAAGGTATTTATCAAATGCTTCGTAATAATCGTCAACAAGTTTTAATTCTACCATTGTGTTTGCAATATGCGGTCTTCCAACGGCAGAGTTCCTTGCTCTGTCCATCACATCATCAATAGAAATACTCATTCCTAAATTTTTTAGTTTCTGAACAATTCTACGTGCCCTATGAAAACGTTCTTGTCTAAAAAAAGTTAAATACTTTTTCAGTTCGTCATTTGCGGTATCTAAAAAGTAACCAAGCAGGTGAACCTCCCGGTCTTCGATATCGGTGCTTATTTCAACACCGGGGATTACTTCAATGCCGAGACTTCGCCCGCATTCGGTTGCTTCTTCAATGCCGTTAATGCTATCGTGGTCGGTTATAGCAATTTTATCAATTTCATTTTTCTTTACTAAATCAATCAATTCCGAAGGGGAGTAATGCCCATCGGAATGATTTGTATGCATATGTAGGTCGGCTTTGGCTCTTATCATAATTAATTGTAGAGTTCTTTAAACTTTTCGTAATCGAGAATGCGCAGTTTAGTCCCTTCAATTTCAACTAAATCTTTTTTAGCAAAAGAATGCAGTGTACGCGAAATTGTTTCCCGTGAAGTTCCAGCCATGTTTGCCAAGTCCTGCTGAAGCGGCAGTTTCTCAATTTCAACTAAACCTTGTTTAATTTTACCATAGTCATCGGCTATTTGCAAAATAACCGTTGCTACTTTGCCTTCAGCATCTTTCAAGGTAAGTGCTTTAATTTTCATATCGGCAGTTCTTAAACGCTGCGTAAGTTCCTGCAGTAATGAAATTGAAATTTCGGGATGAGATTTGAGAAGTTCTAAAAATTGATTTCTCTGAATGATATATAATTCAGATTCTTCAATTGAAATTACAGTAGCGGAGCGGGTCAATCCGTCAAGAATTGCCATTTCACCAAAAAAATCAGATTCAGATAAAATAGAAAGAATAACTTCTCTGCCGTCGCTGCTTGTACGTGAGATTTTTACTTTACCGCTTATAATTACAAATAAAGCTGATCCGGCTTCTTCTTCCATAAGAATAACGTTCTCTTTGCCATAGGATTTTCTTACCCCAACCTGTGCTATTTTTTCAATTGTTTCTTCCTCTAACTCGGAAAATATTGGTACCCATTTGAGAAATTCGGCTAGTGAAGACATGTATGCTCCTTAAGAGTTAAATAATATTGTGATTTGAATCACATACATAACAAAAAAATGATGATTTATCAAGAAATATTTAATCTGTTTCTCCTATAAAAATTAATTTTCAGTTTTTATTTTATGTTAAATAAGGGCTTAAAAATTGAAAATCGACTCAAATATGCTTATATTCAAGGTCAAATTTTTAATTATTTAATTATTGGAGGATACGAAAAAATGTCAGTAAAAATAGGTATAAATGGATTTGGCAGAATTGGTAGATTAGTTTTTAGAAGAGCGTTAGATTTAGGAAATATTGAAATTGTTGGAATTAACGATTTAACTGACTCAAAAACATTAGCTCATTTATTAAAGTATGATTCTGTGCATGGAAAATTTAACGGAACTATTGAAGTTGACGGTGATTCAATTGTAGTTAACGGTAAAAAAATTCAAATTACAGCAGAAAAGGATCCCTCAAACTTAAAATGGGGTGATCTCGGTGCAGAAGTAATTATCGAAGCAACCGGAGTTTTCCGTTCTAAAGAAGCCTGCATGAAACACATTGAAGCAGGTGCAAAAAAAGTTATTTTAACAGTACCGGCAAAGGGTGAAATTGATGCTACTGTTGTTCTCGGCGTTAATGATGACGACCTAAAAGGTGATGAAAAAGTTGTTTCTAATGCTTCATGTACAACTAACTGCTTAGCCCCAATGGCTAAAGTACTTAACGATAAATTCGGTATCGAAAAAGGTTACATGACAACTGTTCACTCTTATACAAATGATCAAGTAATTTTAGACTTGCCGCACAAGGATTTAAGAAGAGCAAGAGCCGCCGCCGTATCAATCATTCCAACAACAACCGGTGCTGCTAAGGCAGTTGGGCTGGTTATTCCTGAACTTAAAGGTAAGTTGGACGGATTTGCTTTACGCGTTCCTACACCCAATGGCTCGTTAACCGACTTGGTAGCTACGTTAAGCAAAGAAGTTACTGTAGAAGAAATTAATGCAGCTATGAAAGAAGCAGCAGAAGGTGATATGAAAGGAATTCTTGAGTACTGCGAAGACCCGATTGTTTCCGCAGATATAATCGGCAATCCTCACTCAAATATTTTTGATGCCTTATCTACAATGGCTAATGGTAAGTTAGTTAAAATAGTTGGCTGGTACGATAACGAATGGGGCTATTCATGCCGCGTGGTTGATCTACTGGTTAAAATATCAGGCTAACCAATTTCAAATGTTTACAGACGCAGTAATCGATCTTTGATTCTGCGTCTTTATTTTTTAAAATATATTTATGCTGGAGTAGAAATGAACAAATTAATGATTGATGATTTAGAACTTGAAGGTAAAAAGGTTTTAATGCGTGTGGACTTTAATGTTCCGCTGGATGAAAACCTGAAGATAACCGATGATGTTAGGATAACTGCGGCATTGCCGAGTATTGAGAAAGTAATTAATGATGGCGGAAAATTAATTCTTATGAGTCACCTCGGCAGACCAAAAGGTGAGGTCAAATCTGAATTTAGCTTAAAACCGGTATCGGAAAGATTAGCAGAATTGATAAAACAAGATGTTAAATTTGCTAATGACTGTATTGGTGATGAAGTTGAGAAATTAGTTGATTCCTTAAAAAATGGCGAAGTACTGCTGCTTGAAAATGTAAGATTTCATAAAGAAGAAACAAAAAACGATGAGGATTTTTCTAAAAAATTAGCTGCGCTTGGTGATGTTTATGTTAATGATGCTTTTGGTTCTGCCCACCGCGCACATGCATCAACCAAGGGAGTAACAAAATTTATTGAAAAATGTGCTGCCGGTTATTTGATGCAGAAGGAATTGGATTATCTCGGTAAAGCCGTAGCAAATCCACAGAGACCTTTTACCGCAATTTTAGGCGGAGCAAAAGTTGCCGATAAAATTCCGGTTATTGAAAGCCTGCTTAAAAAAGTTGACAGTTTGGTTATCGGCGGAGGAATGGCTTACACTTTTCTAAAAGCTATGGATTATCCGATTGGTAATTCACTGTTGGAAAAAGATAAAATTAAGGAAGTATCAGGATATTTGAAAAAAGCCGAAACTTCAAATATAGCTTTACTGATTCCTGTTGATGTTGTAGCTGCAGCCGAATTTAAAGAAGATACCGATGCAGTGGTTGTTGATGTTGATGTTATGCCTGATGATAGAATGGGATTGGACATTGGACCGAAATCAATTAAAGTTTTTACCGAGCAAATAAAGCTTAGCAAAACTATTATTTGGAATGGACCAATGGGTGTATTTGAAATGGAGAAATTTGCAAACGGAACTAACGCAATTGCTCAAGCGTTGGTAGAAGCAACAGAAAACGGAGCCGTAACAATAATCGGCGGCGGAGATTCTGCATCAGCAATTAAAAAAGCAGGTTTAGCTGATAAGGTTTCACATGTTTCTACCGGCGGCGGTGCATCCTTGGAATTTCTCGAAGGTAAAACTTTACCCGGCGTTGCTGCTTTATCAGATAAGTAATTTTATTTTTTTTATGAGAACTTTTTAATTTTGAAGCGGTCTAAGTGTTTTAGATTGCTTCTTTTTTTTATTTAGAATATAATGTAAATTATATTAATGTATATGACGATAAGGAATTATAATGGGATTTGAAGATAGAGGATATCACCGACCAACGGGATTTAGAAGTTTTTCTTTTTTTCCTCCGGTTATAAAATATTTGTTAATAATTAATGTTGCTGTATTTTTTATACAGTTTTTATTAAGTAATATAAATTTTGGCGGCATTCCCGGCTGGTATATTCTTAATCGATATTTTGCGCTAAATCCGATTACCGGTGTTGATATAGTTGGTAATCCTTACAATTTTCAAATCTGGCAATTAATTACTTATCAATTTATGCACAGCACTTCAAGTATTTGGCATATTGCCATGAATATGTTTATTCTTTGGATGTTCGGGATGGAGATTGAAAATAGATGGGGCTCCAAAAAGTTTTTACTTTTTTACCTGCTCGGCGGTATTGGCGCAGGCATTCTTCAAATTAGTTTGTCACCTGTTTTTACCGATGGATTAGCAGTAACCATTGGTGCATCGGGTGCAGTTTACGCCGTAATGGTTGCATTTGCAATGTTCTTTCCCGATAGAAATATTTACTTGTATTTTCTTTTACCGATTAAGGCAAAGTACTTTATTGCATTGTGGGTTTTGATAGACTTTTTTGCAATCGGAAGTGTCAGTCCTACCGCACATCTTGCCCATGTTGGCGGTGCAATAACCGGCTTCTTATTTATTTTGTTAGACCGCCGTTACAATTTCAATGTCGAAGGCTGGTTCTCTTCAATCAAAGATTATACTTCTGATAAAAAGGATCAACCCAAATTCAGACAGAGCTTTAGAAAACCGACAAGTGCTAATGATATTCAAGAAGCAAAGTTTTACGATCTAAATAGTTCAAATAAAAAATCTGATGAAATTGATCAGGACGAGATCGATAGAATTCTGGATAAAATTAGTCAGAGCGGATACCAAAATTTAACCGCGCGAGAAAAGAAAATATTATTTGAAGCAAGTAAAAAAGAATAATATGAAACTGCTGCTTTCTATTTTAGCACTCCTTTTATTTTTTTCATGTGATGATGAAGCGGATGTGGATGTTGACACAATTTCAAAAATTTATGTTGACCTTCTAGTTGCAGAAGAAACTTACCGCGGTCATTCCGATTCACTTATTCAAAAGAGAGAAGATATTTTTGCTGAATACAATAAAACTGAAGAGGAATACAATAATACTTTTATGCAGATGAAAAATAACCAGAAAATTTGGAATGATTTTTTTGAAGCTTCATTAGCTTATTTGGATACTTTACGGGCAAGAGGAACTAACGTAAAGATTGATTCTTCGCAAGTACGACTCTGATTTTTGCATAGGAAATATTGGAGGGTAGAGCACTCTTTATTTCTTTCAAATTTCGCATCCCTTTTTTAATCTCATTTTCAATCTGTTCTATCTCATTTTTATTTATAAGTTTTTCAATTCCTACTTCAGGCATATATTCAATAATCGTTTCAATCTGAATTGAGATAATAGATTCCGGTGCTTTTAATAATGAAGCAATATCCTCCAAGGGATAACCTTTGGTAAGCAGCTCAAAAGTTGAAACTATATTCTTAGGTAAATTAGCTTTACCCAATCTTTCAGTTTTATTTTCAGCGGGCTTAAACTCATGTAATATTTCTAAAAATTCTTCACCTACTTTGTTAAATGTTCTACGTTTAAATCCTTCAATGGATAAAAGCTCATCTGTGGTTTGGGGCTTTACATCGGCAATTTTCCGCAGCAGTTCATCTGAACAAATTATCTGTGCATTCTGACTAAACTTTGAAGCAGCTTCTTTACGAGCCTGCCTCAGTTTATTGAATAGTTCAAGTTTAATTTCGTAATCGGGTTTATCATCATTTTTACTTACCGGTTCGGCAAGCAGTTCCTTTCCCTTTTCATTTAAGTACACATAACTGGTGTCAAGGTAAATTAGCTCTTTCTTCATAAGTCTATCAATGGAATCTTCCAAGTCTCTAATATCATAGAGTGTTAGCGACCCGTATGTTGAAAAGTCCCTTGCATAATGTTTAAGTGAAGTACCGTTAAGTATTTTTGAAAGCTCTCCCTTTTTAATGCGTCCTTTAGATTCATGAATTGTTTGAATAATAATTTCCTGCACATAATTTAATGATGCAGTTTCCTCGGCATTTTTTCCGGTGCAGTTATCACATTTTCTGCATTTATATTCCAGATCAACTTGACCGAAATATTCAAGAATTAAAGCAAGCCGGCATCTGGAAGACATTGCATAGTCAACCATTTCCATCAATTTTGCTTCAGCTATAAGTTCTCGTTTCAATAAACTCTCTTCGTCAATTTTCAGTTTTGCAGCATCAACCCGCTCATGCAGCAAATCAATTTCTTTAAAACGGGAGGGCTTATAATAAGTGATAATTCCGCTTCTGTGCAGATTATCCAAAGCATCCGAAAGCATGCCTGCACTGCATTCTAAATCTTCCGAAATTTCCTGAAGATCAAAGAGCATTTCCCGTAATAAAATTTCCGAACCGAATTTTTTGAGCAGAAAGATTATCAAGTCGCGCAGAAAAACATTTTGAAGATTGCCGGTGTAATTCTGCAATTGTTTTTTATCCAGCAGAAATTTTACTTTGCTTTTCCTCTTTAGCGTTGGATGGGAAACCAAACTGCCGGAAGATTCCAGCGTATTAAGTGCAGCGTTAATTTTTGAAGGAGAAAAATTATTTACACCAAGAAATTTTAAGAGTTCGTCATCAAGGGGAATAGGGGCATCATTTTTACTGCCGACAGATATTTTTCCAATATCGCAAATTGCGTTGTAGATAAACTTTATTTCTTCTGCGCTTGGGAAAGAATTTGAGAGTATAAATTTTTGAACATGCTTATCCTTTGCGCTGTAAAACAAAACCGCGTTCGAATCTTTACCGTCTCTCCCTGCTCTTCCAATTTCCTGATAATAGTTTTCGAGAGAAGAGGGAATTGATGTATGAATTACAAGCCGGATATCATTTTTGTCAATACCCATTCCAAAAGCATTTGTTGCGGTAATTACTTTTTTTCTTCCTTCTAAAAAATCATCTTGAATTACTCTGCGCAACTCGTTGCTCAATCCGGCATGATAATAATCAGCATCAATTTTATTCAGCTTCAAATAATTTGAAACAGCCTCTGCTTCCTTTCTTGTTGATGAATAAACTATTGCCGGTGTTCCGAATTCTTTAATTATCTCAAGTGTCTTTTCTTTTTTAAAAGTAGTGTGAATTACATGAAGCGAGAGATTGTCACGTTCAAATCCCTTAACAAAAGTCTTGGGCTTTTTGAAACCCAATTGCTTGATAATATCTTTTCTTACTTCGGGCGTTGCCGTAGCAGTAAATGCCGAAATCTTTTGAACTCCCGTGAACTCGCAGAAGTCTTTAAGTCTTGTGTAGCTTGGTCTAAAGCTATGTCCCCACTCACTGATGCAATGTGCTTCATCTACAAAAATATATTCAGGGCTCAAACTTTTAATTCTTGCAGCAAACTCTCTATTCTCAAGTCGTTCCGGTGCTAAGTATAGTAATTTTATTTCACCCTGATTAATTTGATTTAAAACTTTCTCGGTGGCTTGGTAGTCTAAAGAACTGTTAATAAATGCAGCTATTTCATTTTTTTCATTTATTGAAGAAACTTGATCCTGCATCAAAGCAATAAGGGGTGATATAACAATTGAGAAGGAGTTACCTAAAAGCGCCGGAATTTGATAGCATAGAGATTTACCCGCACCGGTAGCCAAAACGGCTAAAACATTATTGCCCTCAATAATGCTATTAATTATTTCTTCCTGACCTTCTCGAAAAGTTGAATAGCCGAAATATTTATTTAGCGCTTCGTAAATTGTCATATTTTTTATTCTGATGGATCATTGGGTTTGTTAAAATTACATAAAAGACTATTTTAAAATAACACAAATTAAAACATTGCGAAATTTTAATGCTCAAGATCAGCAATATTTCTAAAAGATTCGGCAGAATTGATGCACTAAAAAATATTGACCTGGAGATTGAACAAGGTGAATTTTTTGGACTGCTTGGTCCGAACGGTGCAGGCAAATCCACTTTGATGGATATTATTATTGGGTATCATAAACCGGATACAGGCACTTTGTTTTTTGAAAATGAAATAATCATTCCCGAAAAACTCGTCACCCGTTATAAATTCGGATATGTTCCGCAAGAGATTTCATTATATCAAGAATTATCGGCACACCAAAATTTAAAGATTTTCGGCAGCATTTATAAAATGAGTTCAAAGGAATTAGATAGAAAGATTGCTAAGGTTTTAGAACTTGTAAAATTAAGTGAAAGAAAAAATGATACAGTGAAAGATTTTTCAGGCGGAATGAAAAGAAGATTAAATCTTGCCGCTTCAATACTTCATGATCCTCAAATAATCCTTTGTGATGAGCCTACAGTCGGGATTGACCCTCAATCACGCAACGCAATTTTTGATATGCTGCATCAGCTTAATCAGAATGGGAAGACAATTATTTATACAACTCATTATATGGAAGAAGCTGAAAGGCTTTGCTCCAAGCTGGCTATAATTGATGAAGGAAAAATAATTGCTAACGGTTCACTTAATGATCTCATAAAATTATCTGAAAAAAGAGAAACAATTCGTGTACGGAAAACGTCAGGTATTATAAGTAAGGCAGATTTCTTAAAATCACTCGGGGATGTTATAGAATTGGATTATTATTTCGAGATCAGAACGGAGGAAAAGGGCAAACAGAATTCCGAGCTATTTTTAAATTTAGAAAAGGAAGGGATTCCCCCGGAACTGATTGAATTGCGAAAGTCATCCTTGGAAGATGTGTTTTTAAACTTAACCGGCAGGAGTTTAAGAGATTGAAAATAATATTTAATTTACTTCTGAAAGATTACATCCGTTATTTTAACGATAAGCCGGCAATACTAATTACATTCGCAGTCCCTATAGTTTTAATTATTATTTTCGGCAGCATATACGGCGGGGGCGGATCACCGCGCGGAAAAGTTAAAATTATTTTTGTGAATGAGAGCAATAATGAAATATCAAAAATAATAGAGGCAAAACTTGATTCATCATCAATGATTCAGTTGGTAAAAAAATATACACCCGAAAATGAAAAAACTCCAACGTTCATTGATGAAGAAAAAGCAAAACAATTTGTTCGGGAGGGTAAGCGTTCCGCAGCTTTAATTTTACCAAATGACTTTTTTGCCGATACATCCTCATCATTAAAGTTTAAATTCTTTTACGACCCCAAAAATGAAATTGAATCGCAGATAATTCAAGCATCAATTCAACAGACGATAATGATGCAGATATCCGACCTTTTGCCGGTTTTAATGCAGCGTAAAGCACGTGACTTATTGGGCGGGGAAGAGGCGGAAAAATTTAAGAATAAGCTCGGAAGTGTAATTGGCGAGTACTTTGATGTTTCCGCCGATACAATTGTTGACGCAATGACAAATTTTAAACCAGGCAGCAGCTCCGGTTTCAGCAGCAGTGATTCCAATGAGACAAATATTTTAAGTGACATTATTAAATTTGAAAGTGAACAGCTTGTAGGAATGGAAATAAGTAATCCGGGAGTAACAAGAATTGTAGGCGGCTGGGCAATGATGTTTTTACTTTTCACATTAACCGCTACAGCAACTTCACTTTTCGAGGAGAAACAAGAAGGATCATTAAAAAGGTTGATGTGCATGCCGGTAAAACGCTCGCATATTTTATGGAGCAAATATATCTTTTCTATTTCACTTGGTGTTGTGCAGCTTTTTACAATGTTTATTTTTGCATGGCTATTTTATGATGTCGATATTTTTTCAAATTTCCTCAACTTGCTGATCGTAGTAATTGCATCCGCTTCAGCAGCGGTAGCATTTGGAATGATAATCACATCCTTTGCTAAAAGTATTAATCAGGCAAGCGGAATTGCTACACTAATAATTTTAGTAATGTCGGCGCTCGGCGGTTCTTGGTTTCCAATTGTATTTTTTCCCGAGTGGATACAGGTGATTGCAAAAGGAACAATTACTTACTGGTCGGTAGAGGCTTTTCTGCAAGTACTTTGGCGGCAGGCTGATTTTTCCGCCATTGCTCTTCATGTTTTAATTTTATTTTCCACAGCGTTTATTGTAAACTTTTATTCATTAATCCGTTTTAAAAGCGGAAAAATCTTTTAGGCTAAAATGAATCCAATTGAAATAACTCAATTAAGTAAAATATTTAATCCAAGTAGTGAATCAAAAAAAGTTACAGCACTCGATAATGTATCGCTTAATGTTGAACAAGGCTCAATTTACGGTCTGCTTGGTCCAAATGGTGCCGGTAAAACAACAATGGTAAAAATACTTTTGGGAATAACGTTTGCAACTTCCGGCGAAGCAAAAATACTTGGTACCTCCATCAGTGATTTTCAAGTAAAAAACAGAGTAGGGTACTTGCCCGAAAATCATAAATTCCCAAATTACTTGAATGGTGAAGATGTTTTAAAATATTATGCAAAACTCGGCGGTGTAAATTCAACTAACGGCGAGTTAATGAATAAAATTGATGAGCTGCTTGACCTTGTAAAAATGCGTCAATGGAAAAAGATGAAGATCAAAAAATATTCTAAAGGTATGATGCAGAGATTAGGTTTAGCGCAAGCACTGATCAATGATCCAGAATTAATATTTTTAGATGAACCGACTGACGGTGTTGACCCGATTGGACGAAAAGAAATTAGAGATATTCTTTCCGACTTAAAAAGTGAGGGTAAAACAATTTTTGTTAATAGTCACTTACTTTCTGAAGTTGAGTTAGTTTCCGATAGAGTTGCGATTTTGAACTTAGGTAAATTAATTAGAGAAGGCACAGTTGATGAACTTACATCGAGTAAAGAAATTTATAAAATTCAAATTGATGAAGAAGTGAGCGAAGATTTTTATTCCACTTCACTTGCCAATTTTCAAATTCAAAAAAGCAGCGGAAATACTTTTGAAACATTAATAGCAGATAATGATCAATTAAATAATTTGATAGATAAACTTCGCTCGGAAAACAAAACAATTAAATCAATGGTACCTCTTAAAAATTCGTTAGAGGATATTTTTATTTCACTAATAGCCGATTCAAACAAAAATTCAAAATTATGAAAAACATTTTACTTACAGCGCAGCTAACTTTACGTGAAGCATTATCAAGAAAAATATTCATTGCTTTCGGAGGAATATCAACATTTATATTGCTCATATTTGCACTCCTATTTATATTTTTGAATCCCGAAGAATTCACCGGCATGGTAAAATCTCCGGGAGAAACCATTGATTTTACAAAGGAAATAGCCTACGGACTTAAACTGCTCGTTGTTGCACCGCTATTCGGACTGGGTATTTTCCTTTCAATATTTTCAGCCTCCAGCTTTATTCCTAATATGCTGGAGAAAGGGAATATTGATTTACTCCTCTCAAAACCTCTTTCAAGGCATCAACTAATTATTGGTAAATTTTTAGGCGGGTTAGCTGTCGTAGCCTTAAATATTGCTTATGCTGTAATCGGTTTCTGGATTTTAGTCGGATTAAAATTTGGTGTTTGGGATGCCGATTTTCTGTTGACAATATTTTCTATAACATTTGCATTTGCATCGCTCTATTCACTAATAATCTTAATCGGAATTATAACACGAAGCTCAATTCTTGCAATGATGCTCAGTTATATAATATTTTTCATTTTATCGCCTGTTCTTAATATGCGCGATTCTATTAACGCAGTAGTTGACAGCAGCTTCCTAAAAGGAATATTAGATATTCTCTACTATATTCTACCAAAAATTACCGAGCTTGGGAATTTAACAACCGAGTTGTGCATTGGGGAAGGTATTAATCAATGGCAGCCAATCTTAACATCTTTTCTATTTATGATTCTCACTCTTTACGGCGGTATTTTCATCTTTAGTAAAAAAGATTATTAATCAGCTTTTTTGACTCAAAATCAACTGAATTAAATGGTACAGAAATTGCCATTTAATTGGTTTTGCATGTCCAATAATCTGAAAAAAATTTATATTTGATTATTAAAAATTACATATTCTAAAAACGGGTTTATAATGAGTAGAGAAAAACTAAAACTTAAAGATTTGTTAGGCGGTATTAAGCCTGATAATGAAGATGGAAGAATTGAAGATGTAGCGATAATTGGTGCCGGCGTAATGGGGCAGGGTATTGCGCACTCCATATCCGCCGCAGGATTAGATGTGCTGATAATTGAAAAAAATGATAAGCATTTAAAATCTGCCCAGGATCTATTAAGTGCAAACTTAAAAAGAGAAATTTCGCGATGGGCAATGACAGAAAGTGAAATGAAATCTATTTTAAGCAGAATTAAATGGTCCCTGGAAATTGAAGATGTGAAAAATGCAGATATTATTATTGAATCTGTGGAAGAAAATTTTCAGTTAAAGCGTTTGATTTTTAAGAAACTTGATGAAATTGCAAAACCGCACACAATTTTTGTGTCCAACACATCAACTTTAAGTCTTACAAAAATTAGTGAAATAACAAACAGAAGCGATAAAATTATTGGCATGCACTTTCTTAATCCGGTACCCAAAGTACCCCTGGTAGAATTAATAAGGGGAATGGACACATCGGATAAGACAGTTCAAATTGCAAAAGAGTTTGCAGCAAAAATAAAAAAGACAGCAGTTGAAGTTTATGAATATCCCGGCTTTGTAACTACGCGCGCAATTGTACCATTGTTAAATGAAGCTATGTATATTCTTCTGGAAGGTGTTGCTTCGGCAGACGATATTGATACCGCAATGAGGCTCGGTTACAATTTCCAATTAGGACCCTTGGAAATGGCAGACTCGATGGGATTAGACGAAGTACTTACATGGATGGAACAACTATGGGGTACATTAGGCGAACCGAGATATAGACCATGCCCAATATTGCGTAAACTGGTTAGAGAAAGAAAACTCGGCAAAAAAGTCGGTGAAGGTTTCTTTAAGTACAATTCAGAAGGAAAAAAAATAAGTTAAAAGTTTAAGAGGAACAAATGAAAATTCTTGTTTTAAATTGCGGAAGTTCATCAATAAAATATCAGTTTATTGATACGGTTGAAGAGATTGCATTAGCAAAAGGATTAGTTGAAAGAATTGGAATGGGCAGCGCTGTTTTAACCCATACGCCGCACGGAAAAGAAAAAATTAGAATCGTTGGTGAAATTTTAGATCACAGTATTGCAATTGAATATGTTATTGCAGTGCTGCTAAGCCCAAACCACGGAGTGATAAAAGATAAAAAGGAAATAGATGCAGTAGGACATAGAGTAGTTCATGGCGGCGAAACCTTCTCGGGCTCTGTGCTGATTACCGATGATGTTATGAAAGCCCTTAAGGATAATATTGAATTAGCGCCGCTTCATAATCCGCCTAATATTAGCGGAGTTGAAGCTGCAAAAATGCACATGCCGAATATACCCCAATGCGGTGTGTTCGATACATCTTTCCATCAATCTATGGAACCAAAAGCATATTTATACGGACTTCCCTATGAGTTGTATAAAAGATATAAAATAAGACGATATGGATTTCATGGAACCTCTCATAGATATGTATCGCAAAGGGCAGCCGAACTTATGGGTAAACCTTATGAAGAATTAAAAATTATTACTGCACACCTTGGCAACGGTGCAAGTATGGCTGCAATAAATTGCGGTAAATCAGTTGATACTTCAATGGGATTTACTCCCTTAGAAGGATTAGTAATGGGTACAAGATGCGGTGATATTGATCCGGCTCTTATAACTTACATTATGGGTAAAGAAGGATTATCTCTCGTTGAAATGAATACTTTGCTTAATAAGCACAGCGGCATGATAGGATTAAGCGGTGAAAGCAGCGATATGCGTGAAATAGAAGAAGCTGTTGATGAAGGAAATAAAAAGGCGATAGTTGCATTAGATTTATACAATTATAGAATTAAAAAATATGTAGGCGCTTATGCTGCTGCAATGGGCGGAGTAGATGCTTTAGTATTTACCGGCGGCGTTGGTGAAAATTCTATATCAACCAGAAAAGCTGTTTGCGAAGAGATGAATTACATGGGAATGGAAATAGATAATAATAAAAATGAAAATGCAAAGGGCGAAATGGACATCGCCGCTGATGATTCCAAAGTTAGAATTTTTAGAATTCCTACAAATGAGGAGTTAGTGATTGCGAAAGATACAGAGCAGATTGTTAACGAAATGAAGAAGAAGATTGAAGAAACTGCAAGTGTTTAAAAGTGGAAAATAGATTGATTAGAAACCTCGCAAGTTGCGGGGTTTTTTTATTTTTTCTTAATTAATACCTGCCGTTCAAATCTTTCTGCATCGTCGTTCCAGCGCGAAAGTAATCCATTATCCGCCGGTTGAAGTTTACCATCTGCATCTCGTTCTAAATGTAGAAACGTATAAGTCTTATCCTGCCGTATATCAGCCGAAGAAGTTTCAACAACAGGAATCCACGTACCTGTATTGTAAAATCTTTTGTTCTCCTCAAAAATATATTCACCCGGGTTATGTGTGTGTCCCATTGTCATAATTCTGTAGTCAGTCCCTTTCAATCTATTTTGTGCGCATTTATTCAGACTGGAAGGCTCCGAAATTTGGAACCATGCAACGGCACGGGAAAGAAGATAGGAGAGCAGAAGCATTCCTACACTTTTGAATTGATCAATTACTAAAGAGAAGAAACCCTTATCCTCAACCAGCAGTGCTTGATCTCCAATATCTGCGGAAAAGGAGTTAACGACAATAATAATTGCGGTAATTAGCGGCAGCAGAATTGCGAGTATAAAAAGTACAACCTTCTGAAATACAAACCAGAGGTAACGCATATTCTTAAAAAGTATTTTTACCATAAACGGAATGTGGTGCAGCAGTACTTTTATTGCAAGGGGAAAGTTTTCGCGCATAAGCATGGGCAGTACATTTGCAGTTGGACGAACATTATCCAAGTATGGATAAAACAATTCAATCCGGTTTAGCAGGTATCTGTTAAAGAATGACCCAAACGGAATGTTTAATTCGTCAGGTTTTTCTTTTAAAGTCGGCTCATCCAGAATCATTGTAAACTTATCATACCTATGCCCATGCTCAACATAAAAATCATCATCAATTAAAATTGAATCATCTACAAATTGAATATTCGGGAGAACTTTATTTGACAAAATTTCTTCAAGATTATTCTCCTCATTAGCGTCAGCAATTGATTCTCCTAAAATAAGCCGTAAATAATTTCTAACATTCAGCCAGTAAATTTCTAAATCGTGATTACCTTTTAGAATAATAATTTTATTTCCATTATTCAGCCAATTTGCGAGAGCATCAAAAAAGGGTTTATGTCCCTTTCTTATTTTTATCAGCTTGTAAATAGTTTTATAATCATTAGTCTTTAAACCGTAACTCCGCTCCTTTTTCGAAATACTTGCTTCCAGTTCGGTAATTGATTTATTGATACCGATTTTAGCTAATTCATCCCGCCACTCCTTATATTCTTCGGTCACAGAGTCATAAAAATTTGAATCGATGTTAAGAGGATTAAACTTTAGGAAGTGCTTAAACTGCTTTGCTATTCTGGGTTTTCTAATTTTACCGGGAAAATCCGTTACTCGCAGAAAATCAAAAATATCACCATTGATAATTAGAATTGCATTGTCAGTTTTTTTTATTTTTTGTGCATGGTCCAAAAATCTTGCAAATGATTCATCAGCAAAAAAGTTCTCTGTTCCCGAAAATACACCGGCTTTATTTCTACCGGCTGCAATGTGCAGATCACTAACAACAAAAATTTCTTCGCCATCACATTTGTATTTAACCGGGTCAGTCAATACCATCTTTGTCTGTTTAAAAAAAGATGTCTTCTTTGCTTTATAAGAATTAGGGTCAACAATAAAGTTTGGTGCAGTTCCGTCCTGCTCGCATCTTTCCAGCAATAATGTTAATGAGTTTTCCATTATGATAATCTATCCCGCGTATATTTTACTATCCAATAAATTTAAATATATAAAATATGGATATTATATCCATAAATAAAAAAAATTACTTATTTTAGCGACTTAATTTTCCATTTTTTGTTTGAAAAAAAATTATAAAATTTGCATCAGTTAATTTACAAAGTTCATATTTATTTAATGCGTTGTAATCGATTTACCTACTGCTTTTATAAAAAAAAAATTAATAGCTTAGGGCATCTTTTTATATTTTTATTTACTTTTATAACTTGTTTATTTTTAAAGTGTTTAATTATAGGTTTTTAATGAGTAATAAAACTACTGCTTCTCATTTATTGTTTATTTTATTTGCTGTACTGCTTTTCTTTAATGCATCATTTACAAAGGCGCAAACCAACGGTTCCCTAAGAGGTTTTGTTAAAGATTCCACAAACGGAGAGGCATTAGCGTTTGGTAATGTTTATATAGAAGAACTGAACACAGGTGCCTCTACAAACGAGCGTGGATATTTTTTTATTGGCGGTATTCCCGGCGGGTTAAATTATACTCTTGTTGTTTCTTATGTAGGCTATCAGCAAAAAACAATCAAAAATGTTTTCGTTGAAAAAAATAAAATTACACATCTCGATATTATGCTGGCTCCTTCAAGTTTTGAATTGCAGACAATTGAAAAGGTTGGTGAAAAAGTTATTGAAACTAATGCAACCGACATTGGTTTGCAGCGAATTGCAATAAAGGAATTAGAAACTCTGCCGAAAGGTGTGGAGACAGATATATTCCGTTCACTTCAGTATATGCCCGGCGTTAGGTCAACCGGTGATGTTTCTGCGCGGTACTATGTAAGAGGCGGGTCGAGTAATCAAAATTTAGTTTTACTAAATGGTGCAACGGTTTATAATCCTTTTCATGCATTGGGGCTGTTCAGTGTCATTGATCCGGAAATGATAAATAATATTGAATTTTATAAAGGCGGGTTTACTGCAGAATACGGCGGCAGGCTTTCATCAGTATTAGATATAAATACCAAGGACGGCAATAAATTTAATTTCGGGGCAAAATTCAGCTCGAGCTATTTAACCGGTAAAGCCCTTATCGAAGGTCCAATTCCCGGCGGATCTTTTTTAGCAACAGGAAGAGTAAGCTACAGCAATACTGTACTTAAAAAATTCTTAAATAATCAAAATCTGCCAATTGATTTTTATGACGGATCTTTTAAAGTAAATATTGATAACCCCTTAATACCAAATGGAAAAATTGAATTATTCGGTTTTGTAAGTAAAGACAATCTTGATAACAACGATCCTTTTTCAGAAGATTTTACCTGGGATAATAATATTTTCGGAATGCAGTGGGTTCAGGTCTATGATAGTCCTCTTTACTCCACGGTTCGTATCCATCACAGCAGTTTTAGCGGAGAAGTGATTGCAAACCTCAGCAATGTTAAACCCCGCAAAAATGATCTTTCGGATTTTACTATGAGTTTAGATTTTACTTACATACAAAACTCAAAAGATGAATTGGGGTTAGGACTTCAGATAAAGACTATAACTACAAATTTATTTTTAGAAAACAGTGCCGGAGCAATTACTAACATTGAAGAGTTCGGCGGGAGTATAGGGCTTTTTGCAAAGTATAAATTTTTAAGATTTGAAAACTTTGGCATTGATGTCGGATCAAGATTTAACCTGGTTTCTTTTACTCCCGGCGGGGAATTTACTTTTGAACCGCGAGTTAGTTTTACCTACAGACCAATTTCCTGGCTTGCAGTAAAGGGTGCGTGGGGCGTTTATTTGCAGGAGGTTACAACTGTATCCGATGAGAATGAAATTATATCATTATTTGAACCTTGGATTATAACTCCTGATTACTTAGAACCTCAAAAAGCAATACATTATGTGCTCGGTGTTGAAATGGATATTTTTGAAAGTCTGAATTTTGAAGTTGAAGGCTATTATAAAGATATAGTTAATCTTACTGCCATAAACGAAATGAAAGAAGTTGCTTCCGATCCCGACCTTGTTACCGGAATTGGTGAATCATACGGATGGGAGTTCTCATTAAAATATAATAAAGACCCATTTAGTTTCACCACCTCATATTCACTCAGCTGGGCATATAAAGAAGTTGAACAAAGAGTTTACTACCCAAGATACGACTCAAGACATACACTCAATTTACTCTTTGAAGTAAATATAGGAAGCGGCTGGAAAGCAAGTGCTATATGGAATTACAGCACAGGAATTCCTTTTACAGAATTAACCGGCTTTTATGATAAACTTTACTTTACAGATTTTAGTAATCTAAATAATAACGCTTATGATTATTTACCTTTTTCTTTGTTAGGCGACCGGAATTTAGGCAGACTGCCTGATTACCATCGATTAGATTTAAGTGTTTCAAAAAAACTGCAAATATTTTTCCTAAATGCTTATTTGGATTTCAGCATAATAAATGTTTACGACAGAAAAAATATTTTTTACTTTAAACGAGATACCGGCGAGCGGGTGAACATGCTGCCGTTTCTTCCAACTGCAACAATTAAAATTGAATTATGAAATTATTATTAAAAATATTTTTACCGGCTTTATTGTTTCTCTTTTCCCTTTCATGCGAAGAAAGTTTTAGTCCGATTGGTGATTTTGAAGAAAAGTATACATTAAACTGTGTTTTAAACGGCAATAGCGGATTTCAAGAAGCCACACTAACTGCAACCTATTTTGCTGATGGTAAAGACCCGTTTACAAATCAAACAGACCCTGTTGTAAAAGATGCAATAATAAAAATTTGGCTTAACCCCGATACGGTTGTAATAATGAAGGACAGTACAATTTCAGATACTTCATTGAACAGATACAATACGCCCAAATACTTTTATTATATAGAAAATTTCAAACCGGACTTCGATCAAGAGTTAAGAATAGAAGCTCAGCTTGCCACTGGTCAGCGTTTAATTGGAACTACGAGCACTCCAAAACAAGTTGAATTCAACCGGCGATCAGATTCAATGCTTCCGATGGATAATAAAGATATTGTTGAATTATCCTGGATAGCTAAAGAAGCCGATCTCTACTATTACCCCAGTTTAACATTTTCGTATGAAAAAGAAATAAATGGTATTAGAACAGAACATATTGAAAAAATACCGGCTAGGTATATTGAATTTGAAGGTAAGACAATTCCATTTTATCCGCGTGCCTCTGAAAGCCCCGCAGTTATATTCGAACGCAGCGCAATAATTAAAGTCTTAACTGATATTGCTGAAGGTGTTGACAAAAGTTCAATTTATTTAAATGTTCAAGCAGAATTGGAAGTTACTGTTTTAGATAAAAATTTGAAAAGCTATTATCAGGCTTCTATAGACGGATTAGATCAATTTACTGTAAGACTTGACGGTTCTGATTTTACCAATATTAGCGGGGGATTAGGGGTGTTCGGTTCTTATCTTAAAATTTCGAGAACAATACCTATAAGTGAAAAGTTAATAACCTCACTTGGGTACAATGCAATCTTTAATTAGAGTTAAACAATTATTATGAATAGAAAGTTTATAAAAGATTTTAAAGGATTAGTTTTGAATAAAATATTCTATAAGAATTTAGTTTTATTATTTGTTCTTTCCCTAGTTATTAGCTGTGATAAAGAAGTAACGGTAACTGAACCCAATGTTCCAGGAGAAGGTATAGTAACAATAACATCAAATCCGGCAAACGCTAAAATTTATTGGCAGGGTTACTATACGGGGTTCAGAACTCCCTACACAATAAAATTTCTTGATTATAAAGAACACGATTTTCTTCTAAAGTTAGAACTTTTTAAAGACACAACAATTACTATTGATGTAGTTAAGGACGAACCGAAAGAAGCTAATATAGAGTACCTAAAAAACCCGCTTATGTTTGGTGGAATTAGATGTAATTCAGTACCGGATGGGGCTGAAATATTTTTAAATGATTCAAGTATTGGAAAAACTACTCCTTATGATATCAATAATCTTGTTCCCGGTTATTATGAAATTAAATATCAATATCCCAATCACCGTAAAGATAGTTTAGTTATTCCGGTTGAGAGCAGTAAAAGACCGACAGTAAAATTAACCCTGCAAGATACCACCGTTTGGGTAGATTATCAGCGCAGCAATTCCGGAATAGCAGATCAGTTTTTAACCTGTATAGCTATTGATAATAATGATGTGAAATGGATGGGGACTTCAAGCCACGGTGTTCTTACTTTTGACGGTAAAAATTGGAACAGTTTTAATACATCAAATTCACCCGTTCCAAGCAATCTAATTAAAGAAATTGGTATTGATCCTGTATCCGGTAAAAAATGGATTTGCACGGCTGCCGGCGTTGCAATATATGATGATTTTAACTGGGAAGTTTATACTCCATTCAATTCCATTATGCAGACAGCAGATTTTACTTCTATTGAGTTTGTTGGGGATGGTAAAACATGGCTGGGTACAAATGGGGAAGGACTTGCGATTTTTGACGGGGTTGAATGGGAAATTTTTGTCGGGAATGAGAATAACAAATTTTTACCATCTACATCTATCTCCGACTTATTCATTAATGATGACGGCACATTATGGGTTGGAAATTTGAATAGAGGAATTAATCGTTTTGATGGAGTTGATTGGGTTAGATATTTTTGGCATGGATCACCGCAATCATTTTTAGGTTATGGTTTACCGGGCGAAATTTATTCGAACCGGGTTCAATCAATTGCCGTAGATGGTTCGGGCAGAGTATGGATAGGTCATTGGGGTGGAGGCAGTTCTGCACCGCTTTCTATGTTTGATGGTAATGCCTTTTATAATTACGGCGAAATAATTTTTGGTGCATCAATTAATAATATATTTATCGATGCTAATGATAACAAATGGCTGGGTACCGAATCCGGATTGACCAAATTTAAGGAACTCGGTGATAGAATTGTTTTTCTAGATTCTAATTCCGGATTGACATCTAATGACATAAGGCAAATTGCTCAAGATTCACAAGGTGTAATCTGGATATCAACATACGGCGGAGGACTGGTAAAATATAAAGGAGAAATATAAAAATAAAATTCTCCTTCCATTCATTATTATTCACGTAAAACTGCAGCGTTAAATTTCATTTGACTTACAAGACATCATGTCTTATTTTGATTTAAGCACCCCAGACAATTGTGTTAATTTAATAAACGGGGATTAAATTGAATATTCAAAGTGTTAACATAAACCTCTCTTCAAAAGAAATTATTATAAGTATAATTTCTATCGTTGCATTAAACATTGCAGTAATCTATTTAGCCCAATTCAGAAGCAGCAAACTATTTTATGAAGTACTCTATACCGCACGCCTGACAATGTTTCTGTTTAACGCCGCTGCCTGCCTGTTTCTTCTCAGTTACATTTCTCAAACCATTGTTAAGTTCTGGGTTTTATTTTGGACAGCCAGTTTTATTGCCTACGCAGTTCATGTGTACTATAGTTTTTTTCTGTTTTTTAACGGCAGCTTAAAAATATTTTACGAAACGCAAGGAGTGTTTGTTGCTACCTTAAATTTGGTAATATCAATATGGTGGCTATTCGATGTAGTTTTACTTTGGTTTGTAAATACAAATTCTAAATGGGTAACAATTCAGCGATACGGAATTCATATTTTAGTTTTTCTCGCATTTTTCGTTTCAACAGTTTTTCTGCATGCAGTTGATAACAAAGAATTATTTGTAATTGTGATGGGATATATTTTAGGAGTAACTACAATAATTTGTTTAATCCTAAAAATAATTTCACATAACAGAGTAAAAGATTAACGGAGACTTTACAGAAATAAAATGCATCTACATATTTTATATAGATAAACACTTAAGGAGGATACCATGATAAAAAAAATATACATCTACCTAATTCTACTTTTAACAATAGGATTAATTTTAACCGGCTGTCCTCCAAAACCAAAAGATTGGGGAGACTATAATGTTCTTAAAGATGAAATACCAGGACCTGATATACCTACCTACAACGGTAAACAAATTCCTTATGATGAATATAAAAATTGGGTTGCATGGGGCGAGGAATGGTTCCGCGGGGAAACATTCGGGAATGAAAAATTGCTGACTGATATAATTGGTTTTCTTCAAGTTGATATTAATACACCAAAAGCGGGCGGCGGAGTTACAACCGAGCCTTTCTTCAAATATTTTATTGAAGCAATTGATGAACTTGACGGAGTAAGAGGAAATCTTTATACAGGCAACGGCGGCGGGTACACTCACGACTTAGTAGTTTCGTTCCCTCCCGGAAGCACGCTCGATGATATAATTCCGGTTCCTGAAAAACTTCATACCGGGCTTGACGTTGAAGCCGGTGAAGCCTGGCCTGTAGGAATTGTTCCTGTAAAAGCTGATGAAAGTGAATCGGATTTACCGTATCTGCTCGATCCCTCAAAATATTCTTCCGGTGCAAAAGGTGTTGGAGATTTACCCGGCGGAGGAAAATTTAGAACAGGTTTTTCTTGTGCAATTTGCCATTACTCCCTTGATATTGATTGGGATGGAAAAACAGATTTGAAATCAGCAAAAATTGGTGAAGAGACTGAAGGATCACCATGGAAACCTTATGATGCATGGGCAATCGGAAATCAGGATTTACATCTCGGCTGGGTTTTCGTAACTGCCAGCAACCCCATTTCAGCAATCTTTGCTTCCGGTCAGCCAAACAAATTGGAACTTAATGATGCAAAAGAATGGATGAAATCAATTATTGAAAATTATAAAACTAATCCGCATAAAGTAAAAAGTGAGATAGTAAAAGGTGTACAGCTAATGCCACGCGGTTATTTTGATGATACTCCCGATGCTATTCACAACCCGCTTCAATACCCTACATTATTTACGCGCGGTAATCACCCATTTAATTATGACGGTGTAATGCTTAATGCTTCCGATAGAAACAATAACGTTTGGACAGTCTCATTCGACCCATCGGAATTTGTTGCGCTCTGCAGTGATAGAGGGGGACAAACAGAAAATTTACTCTTTTGGAAGCAACCCGGAATATTTTCACTTCTGACCGCAAAAGAATATGCTGAAATGATGGTGGAATATGCACCTGCAGTTCTGCATGACAGAAACAATTTTGAAAAACTAAGAGATGATATACTTGGTACATCCGATGGTATGCCCGGAATATTGCCTGTTAATTCGACAGTTATTATTGAAGGCACCGAAGCTTATGTTTCTAAAGAAGTAATGAATCATCCGGATAATAAAAAGTACAACAGAATTAGAGATGCCGCCGAATTTGGAAGCGACGGAGATAAACGGGGACAGATGACCGGCATGCTTGGCGTGAGAGTGATAACTACTCCCGAAGTTAGAGAAAAATATAATGTTGATGAACTTGAAGCAAAATATGGGTTAAATGGTGATGAGTTTATTACTAATGCGGTAAGTATAATGCTCAACTGGTTAGAACCGCCAACAAACCATTCTCCGTTATTGAAAAATGCTAAAGAAAAAGGACTTGTTGAAAAAGGTTATCAAGTATTTAAAGATAATGGATGTGCCGGTTGCCATGCAGGTCCGTTTTTAACGAACAATACAATTATTCCTCTTCATGAAATTAAAACAAATAATGCGAGAGCACTTGCAACTGAACCGCTGCAGACATTTATTGCACCGGAATATGATCCTGCTACCGGTGAAGCAATTTCAACAGGCATAGGCGGCGTGTTGGCAAAGTGGTTTGGAAGCAAGCAGACATACGGCTACAAGGTTCTTACACTAAGATATCTCTGGGGAACAGCACCCTATCTGCATGATGGCGGAGTTGGGGTAACAGTTAAACCGGGCAGTAAAGTTGAAGAGGAAGATCTGCAAATATTATTAAGCACACCCGAAAATTATAAGCTATACGGTATGGGTGAGATTTTATCATACAGAGAAAATGTACCCGGCTCCTATTTGAGACCCAATGCAGCCTTAAGTTTGCAGGCATTACTCCTAAAATCTGAACGGGAAAAGGTTATTGCGTCGAACAAAACTGAACATTATCCAATTACTGGAACCGATGATAAACTGGCGCTTGCAAATATGAACATTCAAGGTGTGGGTCATAATAATTACATTGATGATGTACCGGGCGGAGAAAAAATAACTGCATTAGTTGCATTTTTATTAGCCTTGGATGATAAACCCGGGGAGTGAGTTTTATACTTTAAATAATAATATCTTTTTAATTGCCCCGGCATAAATGTCGGGGCAATTTTTATAATATTGAATCCTCACATTTAAACCACTTCTAATTTATCAAACAACTTTTTAATCTTGATCTCCAAATCTTTGTAAAATTCCTAAGAGATTCGCTGCATTAAAAATTCCTCGTAAATCAGTTTGAGAGTTATTAGATTCTTTTAATATGTTTCCACAAATCATATTCCGCTCCAAATAATTTCTCTCTCTGACCACTTGCGCAGACACCAAACCCGAAAAGTAAATTATTATAAAATTCAATAATTATTAATTAAGCTAGTTTTTAGAGCAAAAATAATATTTAAGCGAATTCACTTGACAATTAATCTTATAATCGATAATTTTATATCGATAATAAAATATCGATTGAATAAAATATAAAAGAAAAGAGAATGGATAAAAGTTTAATTTCAGCACCGATTCCAACAATAAGAAGACTTCCAAAGTATATTCACATGCTTAAAAGGTTAAAAATCGAAAATGTACTTTATGTTTCCGCTACCACCATAGCACATGAATTAAAAATTGAACCGATTTTAGTACGCAAAGATTTAAGTATTACAGGAATAATCGGCAAGCCGAAAGTAGGATTTGAGGTTGAGGAATTAATTGCCTCGATAACACAATTTTTAAATTGGAACAATACTGAAGATGCTTTTATTATTGGTGTAGGTGCACTTGGCGAAGCAATATTGGGCTATTCCGGTTTTAAGGATTACGGTTTGAACATAATTGCCGGGTTTGATATTGATAAGAAAAAAATCGGAAAAAAAATATTTGGGGTTGAAATTCTTCCGCTGGATTCATTAGAGGATTTAATAAAAAGAATGCATATAAATATTGGTGTATTAACTGTCCCGGCATCTGAGTCGCAGGAAATTTGTGATTCGATGGTAAGTTCGGGCATAAAAGCAATTTGGAATTTTTCGCCAATAGCGCTTCAAGTGCCTGATGAGGTAATTCTAGAGAATGTACATTTATCGCAAAGTTTGGCAGTTCTTACTCATAAACTGGCAAAAAAACTTAAAGGTTAAATTTAGGAGAAATTATTATGAAACCTTTTGCTGATAGGCTGGAAATAGGATTACAGTGCACCCGCTCTGAATCTTTTGATTACTGCTCGCGTAAAACGAATAGTATTAGTACAGAAAATAAGAAACTGAGTATTTCGGTTTTTCTTAACGATTTTAATCAGGATAACTTTCAACTAGCTGAATTTATTTCAAACCATATTGAAAAGAGAGGCTTTACAGATGCAGTTGAGTTGAAAATTATTCGGATAGCTGATAATCAAGTAGAAGAAAATATTGTGATAATCGGTAATAGAGTGATTCAGAACCTTAATAGAAGTGAAACAATTTCAATGATAAATAACGAATTAGATAAAATATTATACAATTCATTAAAAACAGCAAAGCGGGATCAACTGACCTCCCGATATGCGTAACTATAGGAAATATTATGAGCACAGAAAATCAATCAATAGTGATGGCGCGAAAGTTCGATAAAGTATGCTCCATTTTAGAGGAGCATTCATACGACCCAAATAAACTTATTACAATACTTCAGGCAATTCAAACCGAGTATAGGTATCTGCCGGAAAAAATATTATCATTTGTAGCTACCTCACTCCACATTTCTCCGGCTAAGGTTTACGGTGTAGCAACATTCTATTCTCATTTTGCCCTTAAACCAAAAGGTAAATATATAATTAAGGTTTGTGCCGGAACAGCCTGTCATGTTAAGGATTCCGAATTACTTGTTCATACAGTGAGAGAAAAATTAGGTTTGAATAAGGGGGAAGATACAACCCCGGATATGCTATTTACAATTGAAACCGTATCATGTTTGGGAGCATGCGGACTTGCTCCGGTTGTTGTGGTAAATGAAGAGGTCTTTTCTTTTATGACAAAAGAGAAGACTAGAAAACTGATCGACGAAATTATTCATAAGGAGGTTAAAGTTGAAGAACCTATCAGTTGACCTGGAAGATATTAAGCATAAGTATAGCAATAATATTAGCTGCATAAAAAGACGAGTAACTATCTGTGCCGGAACAGGCTGTTTAGCAAACGGAGTACAGAAAATATACGACACATTTCAAAGTGAATTAGAAAAAATAGGACTAGACGTACTTGTTGAAGTGAATTTTACCGCTGAAAAAAAAGAAGGGATACTTCTTTCAGAAAGCGGATGCCAGGGATTTTGCCAAATGGGACCCCTTGTAACGATTGATCCTGATAATATTCTCTACGTAAAAGTTAAAGAAAAAGATGTTAAATCTATTGTTGAAAAAACACTTGGGCAAAATATCATCTTAAAAAATCTGCTTTATAAAAATCCTTCTACGAAAGAGCATTGCAAAGGCAAAGAGGAAATTGATTTTTATAAAAAACAGAGCCGCTTTGTTCTGAAAGATTGCGGTGTTATAAATCCTGATGATATACATGAATATATTTTTGAGGGAGGATATGAAGGAGCCAGAAAAGCGATACTGAATTACGATGAAAAAGAAATTTGCAATGAAGTTATAAACTCAGGATTAAAAGGACGCGGCGGCGGCGGATTTTTAACGGGTAAAAAATGGGAATTAACAAGAATTGAGAACTCGGAAAAAAAATATGTTATTTGTAACGGCGACGAAGGTGACCCGGGAGCATTTATGGACCGAAGCATCATGGAAGGGAATCCGCACTCTGTTATAGAGGGAATGATAATCGCCGGTAAAGCTATTGGTGCCGATGAAGGCTTTGTTTATGTACGTTCCGAATATCCGCTTGCAGTAAAAAGGATTAAATATGCTGTTGAAGTTGCCGAAAAATATGGCTTACTCGGTGATAATATTTTTGGTTCGGATTTTAATTTCAAAATTAATGTAATGGAAGGTGCCGGCGCTTTTGTCTGTGGCGAAGAAACTGCGCTTATGGCATCAATTCAGGGTAACAGGGGAATGCCGAATCCCAAACCTCCATTTCCCGCTCAAAGGGGATTGTGGGATAAACCAACTGTTATCAATAATGTTGAAACTCTTAGTACGATTCCTTTAATATTAAAATTTGGAGCAGGTGAATTTATTAAAATCGGCAGCAGTTTTTCTTCAGGAACAAAAACATTTGCCCTTACCGGTCATGTAGCAAACACAGGTTTAATTGAAGTACCATTTGGTACAACACTCCGTGAAATAGTTTATGATATTGGGGGAGGAGTAACAGATAAACGTGGTAAAATTTCGAATGAAGGATTTAAGATGGTTCAAATCGGCGGTCCTTCGGGCGGCTGTTTAACTGAAGAACATTTAGATCTTCCACTCGATTTTGATTCATTAACTAAAATTGGTGCAATGATTGGTTCCGGCGGTCTGGTTGTAATGAATAAGGATACATGCATGGTTCAAGTTTCCAGATTCTTTATGCAGTTTACACAAAATGAATCTTGCGGAAAATGTGTTCTCTGCCGCGAAGGTACAAAACAAATGCTTGCACTTCTGGATGATATAATTGAAGGAAGGGGAACCATCGATACAATAAACCTTCTTGAGGAGTTAAGTAAATCTGTTAAAGTCGGTTCACTTTGCGGTTTAGGTAAAACTGCTCCAAACCCAATTCTTTCAGCTTTAAACTATTTTAGAGAAGAATTTGAAGCACATGTAGTTCAGCAAAGGTGTCCGAGTGCAAAATGTAAAAATTTACTTATGCCCGAAATCATTGTTGAACTCTGCAAAGGCTGCGGACTTTGCATTAGAAAATGTCCCGTAGATGCAATTACCGGTGAAAAATCAAAACCTCATACTTTACATCAAGAGAAATGTATTAAGTGTGGAGAGTGTATTGAAGTATGTAGATTTAATGCTGTTACAGGAGGCTAAAATGAAAGAAAATACAATAACTATAAACGGACGAAATGTTAAATTTAATGAAGATCAAAATTTACTTCAGGTAATTCGAGCGGCAAATATTAATCTCCCAACTTTCTGTTATCATTCCGAGCTTAGTGTTTACGGTGCATGCCGTTTGTGCCTGGTTGATATTGAAGGAAAAGGTGTTGTTACTTCTTGCTCAATCAAACCGGAAGAAGGGATGATTGTAAAAACACATACAAGTGAAGTTAGAAACATCCGCAAAATATCTTTAGAACTACTCCTTGCAAATCATGAACAAAAATGTACCTCATGTACAAAAAGTTCAAGCTGCAAACTGCAGGTATTAGCAAGTGATTTAGGAGTAGATAAAATCCGGTTTAAAAAAACCGAGTCTCATAAACCTCTTGATGACAGCTCCCATGCATTAGTGCGAGACCCAAACAAGTGCATTTTATGCGGAGATTGTGTTAGAGCTTGTGAAGAACTTCAGGGAATCGGAGCAATAGAATTCGCATTTCGGGGATCGGATGTAACAGTTCTTCCCGCTTTTGGGAAAGGTTTAGCCGAAGTTGAGTGTGTTGACTGCGGTCAATGTGCAAGGGTTTGTCCTACCGGGTCCCTAATTCCTAAGTCGGAAACCGCGAATGTGTGGGAAGAAATTGATAATTCGGCGAAAAAAGTTGTAGCTCAAATAGCACCGGCTGTTAGAGTTGCAATCGGGGAAGCCTTTGGCATAGAACCTGGAACAGTGTTAACCGGACAAATAGTTACAGCACTGAAAATGTTGGGATTCGATAAAGTATATGATACTTCATTCGCTGCCGATTTAACTGTTATTGAAGAAGCAAATGAATTTTTAGATAGAACACAGCAGGGAGGTAAGATGCCCTTATTTACCTCGTGCTGCCCCGGCTGGGTGAAATATGCAGAACAGTACTATCCTGAATTTATTGATAATTTATCTTCTTGTAAATCACCGCAGCAGATGTTTGGTTCTGTTGCAAAAGAAGTTTTACCCGAAAATCTTAATGAAAAAAGAGAAAACATAGTTGTTGTTTCCATTATGCCCTGTACAGCAAAAAAAGTTGAAGCGCGTAAAGAAAAATTTAAAACCAATAATCAGCCCGATGTTGATTATGTTTTAACCACGCAAGAACTAATTGCAATGATTAAAGAATCAGGAATAAAATTCGAAGAATTGACACCCGATTCTCTCGATCTTCCATTAGGATTTAAAACCGGTGCAGGTGTTCTTTTCGGTAATAGCGGCGGAGTAAGTGAGGCTGTTTTAAGATATGCTGCAGAAAAACTCAGCGGCGAAAAATGTTCCGAATATGAGTTTGTGCAAGTTAGAGGCGAAAACGGAATACGCGAGACTCAAATTAATATTAATGGCGAGGTTTTGAATTTAGCTGTTGTTCACGGATTAAAAAATGCCGGTAATGTTCTCAAGCAAATAAATTCCGGTGAGAAAAACTATCACCTGGTAGAAGTAATGGCATGCCCCGGAGGATGTATTGGCGGTGCAGGACAGCCGGTTTGTTTTGATGATGAAACTAGGAAGAAGAGAACTGAAGGAATTTATAATGCAGATAAAATGCTTCAGATTCATAAATCGCAGGATAATCCTTATATAACTAAGCTATACAATGAAGTACTCGGTAAAATCGGCGGCGATAAGGCTCATGATTTACTGCATACTAAGTTCAGCAATAGAAAAAGAATGATTGAATCGGAACTAAGCATAATAACAGCTTCTGATGCTCAAAAATTGGAAGTCCGTATTTGTATCGGTACAAACTGCTTTGTTAAAAATTCTCAAAAATTAATGAAACAGTTAGTCGATTATGTTGAAGAAAAAGGATTGGAAAAATTTGTTGATGTTAAAGGTACATTCTGCATGGAAAAATGCTCGGAAGGACCTAATGTTACAGTTGCCGGCAAACATATTTCAAATGCAGATTTCCAAAAAATAACTAAAGAAATAAATAAAGTAATTGAACCTATTTTTGAAGAACTGTCGTTAATAAAATAGAACTAATTTTAATCAGTGTAATGAAATGAAAGTAATAAATAATTCCACAAATATAATTTATACAAATTCGGCAAGATGCAGGGATTGTTACCGCTGTGTAAGGGAATGCCCGGTACATGCTATAAAATTTAAGGATGATCAGGCAAACGTTGAAATTGAAAATTGCATTCTCTGCGGAACTTGTATAAAGGAATGCCCGCAAGATGCTAAATCGTTTCGTAATGATTTAGAGCGTGCAGAACGATTACTGAAAAATAATGATAAAGTTGCTGTAAGTATTGCTCCTGCCTTTGCTTCATTTTTCTCTCCTGAAGAAATAAAAAGAATACCAACCCTAATGCGTAAATTGGGCTTTTGTTATGTAGGTGAAACTGCAGAGGGAGCTTATCATACAGCAGAGGCAACCGCATCATATTTTAAGGAAGAGACAAATCAATCAATTTTAGCCACAGCTTGTCCTTCTTTTATTAATTTTATTGAAAAATATAATAAGGAATTTCTGCCGAATCTTGCACCGGTTGTCTCGCCTATGATTGCTCATGCAAAAATATTAAAAAAGAGGCTGGGCAGCGAAACAAAAAATGTTTTTGTTGGTCCATGTTTAGCAAAAAAAGGAGAAGCGGAACGTGAGGAGTTTAGTCATCTAATTGATGTTGTATTAACTTTTGAAGAATTACAAACATGGATAGATAAGGAGGGAATTGATTTTAGTAAATTGGAAGAAAGCACATTCGATAACGAACCTGTTAAATTTGCCTCTCTTTTTCCTCTGCTTGGCGGGCTAACCAAAACAGCTTCAATGGGGTCGGATTTACTGGCTGATAAAACTCTCTCAGTGAGCGGTGTAGATGAAATAAGAGAATCACTTGAGTTTATTAAATCGAATAAGGAACCAATACTAATCGAACCGCTTGTTTGTAAATCGGGATGCGTAAATGGACCGGGCGTAGTATGCGATTTGGATATTTACTCGAGAAGAAAAAAAGTTATCGAATATAGTCGAAGTATTGAGGAAGTATCAAAGATTCCGGAACCTGAAAACCTAAATTTAAAAACTTATTACAGTGAGAAAAAACTAAATTACAGTTTTGAATTCGATGAAAATTTAATTGAAGCTATTCTCGAAGAAACAGGAAAAGCAAAAATTGAAGATCAATTAAATTGCGGTGCATGCGGTTATGAAACATGCCGCCTTAATGCAATTGCGGTATTATCGGGTATGGCTGCCGAGGAAATGTGCATTCCGTATATGCGTCGTAAAGCAGAGCAGCGTGCCGATAAAATAATGGAAAGCAGTCCGAATGGAATAATTATAATTGACGAACACCTTAACATTATTCATATGAATCCGGCTTTTAAAAATCTATTCATGTGTTCAAATTCACTTTATGGTAAAAGAATTTCAGAATTGATGGATCCGGAGCCGTTTATTTCAATTAGGGGTGGAGACAAAAAGATCATTGAATTCACAAAAAAACATAACCGGTATAACATTACTTGTCATCAAATTTTATATAAGCTTGAAGATGAAAATCAATATGTTGGAGTATTTGTCGATATTACAAAAAGTTTAAGCAACAGTGAAAAGTTTGATAAGCTGCGGGTTAAAACTATTTTGCAGGCAGAGGAATTGATGAATCATCAAATTGAGATGGCACAGAACATTGCTAAATTTTTAGGTGAGAGTACTGCAAAGGGTGAAGAACTGGTTGATAATCTTATTAAACTGACTGAAAATAATGGAAAGAAAAGCAGTAATAGGAGCGGAGAGTGGCTGAAGGATATTTACACGTCCAAATAGCTGAAGCACAACTATCGAAAAATCATGGCAAACCCTGCGGTGATTTTCAAGAAGTTCTACGCAGTAAAACATCAACGATCCAGATTTTGTGTGATGGTTTAGGTTCGGGTGTAACTGCTAATCTTGCCGCTGTAATGTGTGCATCACGTATTAAGCAATTATTAAAATCGGGTTTTACGGTTAGAGAAACATTCGAGAAAATGTTTAAAACCATGGAGCACGCAAAAAAAAATAATCTGCCGTATTCGGTATTTTCTATTGTTAGAATTTTAAATGATGGAGTAACTTCAATTTTCAGCTATGAGATGCCTCCCCCTATTTTCGTATCGCGTAATTACTCTACAATACTTAATCAGAAGAAGAGAGATATAAACGGTGCTGTACTTTATGAATCCAACTGTATTTTAAAAAATGGCGAAGGCATTTTAGTTGTAAGTGACGGAATTACTTATTCGGGCATTGGTACAATACTATCGGACGGTTGGGGGATTGAAGGACTTAACAAATTTATTACAAACACATTATCTGAAGGAATAAGAAATCCATTATTGCCAAAATTAATTTTAGATGAAGCAGAAAAAAATTGGGGCTATAAACTTGGCGATGACTGTACTGTGGTATTTGCACGCTGCTGCCTTGGAAACATCGTTAATATAATTACCGGTCCCCCGGTTGATCCCAATACAGATAAAAAAATAGTTTCACAGTTTATGAACCTTAAAGGATTAAAAGTAGTTTGCGGAGCTTCGACGGCAAAAATGGTTGCAAGGGAAATTGGAGAGGAATTAGAGATGTCCTCGAAATATGAAAGTAATATCGCACCGCCGAATTATGATATAAACGGATTGGATTTAGTAACCGAAGGTGCCGTAACCTTAAACCAGCTCTATAATATTTGGGATGAGGATAACAGTAAATTTGAAAGGAAAAGTCCTGTAACAGAATTATATAATTTAATATCCTCCTCTGATAAAATTAATTTTTATGTAGGTAATGCATTTAATGAGGCAAACGAAGATATTAGCTTTAAGCAGACGGGAATTCTTAGTCGCAATAAAATTATACCCCTTTTAAAACAGTTATTTGAGGAGGATGGGAAATTGGTAGAGGTTGTTTACAATTAGGGTTGAAATCATAAATAAATTTGAGTTGTTTATTGTAAAAAATAAACTAAATCTTTTACAGTAACTTAAGTTATTTTTAACGTGTAGTAGCAGGTATTTTATATTCAACAACATCAATCATGCAAATACTTTCCGCAACTGCAAAAGAATTTAATAATAGAGACTCATACATATTAGTTTGTTTTTCAAAATAGTTATTCTATTTTGTTTTAATTTTAATGAGTAGAATTATTATAACTTTTGTTCGGAATCTCAAATGTCATTAGTTGAAGAAATTCAATCAGTCAAAACAGATTTGTCGGCGTTTTTTGATATTACTAAAAGAATATTAGAATATCTTCCAGATGTGATAAATGAAGAAGTGAGTTATAAACAATATAAATTGTGTGCTTCGAATATTGCCGGCACTAAAAAACATATTCGCCCATTCAATTCGGATTTATTTTTAAGGAACAAAAATATTTTTCAAGAAGAATATGAGAAGTTTTTGACGATAATCGAAAGTTTAAATTCAGGTAGTAGGAATTTTCAAAAAGAAGATTACTCAATAATTGATAATGTAGTTTATACAATACAACAATCGTTAGGTATCGGGTTAGATTTATTTGTAGAAAGCAATAGCGCGAGAAAACATGTGGGCAATCGATTTGAAGAACTTATCCGTGCCTTATTAACATCCCTAAATATTTCCCTCAAGAAAATAGTGCTGAATATTCCTTATGAAACTAATGAAGGAGAAAAGTATTATAAGTGTGAGACTGATGTGGTCGTGTCACCGTTTCACGAGGTTAGGTCTAGTTCTAAAAATATTGACCCAAATGAATTAATTATTTCATTGAAAACTACCACAAAAGACAGAATGCCGAAAATATTTATTGATAAGATTTTATTAGAAAATTTTCTTCAGCATAAGGTTAGAGTTGTTGGAATATCACAGAATGATATTCAGAGAAAGGGAAGTGATAAGATTAGTTCGACATTTGTCTCCAATCTTTTCATGGTCTATTCTAAATTTCTGATTCAACTTGAGGGATATTATTATATTGACAGACCTTCAAGAGCGCTGGAAAGTCCGTTCAATCAGTATATATTTCCATTCTCACAATTTCTTCTAAAGGACATTTGGAAATTACTTAGAACGTAATTTAACCCGTCTTTTTACAGCATCAATTTCATCTTTTTCTGATGCTACTCTTTCGATTAGTTTCTTATCACTTAAACGATCCTTAATAATTTTGCAATAATTTATTTCGAGCTCAGTTCCAATCCAATTTCTTTCAAATGCTTCGGCAACTGCGTAAGTAGTGCCGGATCCGCCAAAGGGATCAACAATCAGGTCTCCTTTTCTTGAAGATGAAAGAACACATTTTTTAACTAACTCAATAGGTTTTTGTGTGCTGTGTTCAGTCTTTTCCCAGGAACCATTCGACAGTGTTGGGATTTCCAAAACATCTTTGGGCTTGGCGCCCTTGGGGTGAGGCTGCCAAACGTATTTTTTCCCACCACCATTATTATATTGTGAACTTTCGGCTTGTGGATGTATCGGATATTTTAAAGTATGCTCATTATATGGAATTCTTACCTCATCCAGATTGAATGTAAAATCTTTACTCTTTCTGAAATGTAAAATACTTTCATGAGACCTTCCCCAGTCATTACCTAGGTTTGCTTTGTTTCTATAAAACCAGACAAGCCATTTACATCCCTTAAATAAATGACTTGCACCCCATTTTAGGTCCGCCAAAATTTCTGAAAAACCGCAAATGAATAGTGTGCCGGTAGGTTTTAATACTCTATGAGCTTCCTCAATCCAAAGCATACTCCAATCTACATATTGCTGCTGTGATTGAAATGTATCCCATTCAGCTTTTTTAATATTATAAGGCGGGTCTGCAAAAATTAAATCAACCGTTTCATCTTCAATTGACCTAAAGAATTTGAGTACATCTAAATTGTATAATTTCCCGAATTCAGTTTCAAAAAAAGGTGTTGGAAAATTTTTAACCTCATTCCGAACGGTAAATTCAAGCTGCAATTCTTTAACAAAGGAATCTACTTTTTCAGCAGCATAAACCCGGTAATTGTTAATTGGATTACGTGTTGATTTAAACTTGCCGCTCTTATCCCATCTTCGTAAGGTTTCCTTATTAACACCAATAATATCAGCGGCTTCAGCTATTGTATATATTTTTTTCATATTTTTCTTAGTTTATACAACATTATACAACTATGCACAAAGATAATTTGCTTTTGGAAATTTATCAATACTTTTTAAATATTTTTTTAGAAGTTTTATTGAAAATCTTAAAAACAAATTTTTTACCTAAAATTTATTCTCTTTCTACTTTTCTTACTAACCTGTAATTTTAGTGTAAAGCCGTTCCAATTTAACTGGAGTTAAAATTGCATAAAATCCTACTTCGTTTAATCATGATTTTTCCATTTTCACTTCTGCTTATTTCTACATGTACATTCGCAGAATCGGGCGGACCATTAAGCCCTGAGCAGGCAGCATACAATGTAAATTTTTATGATCTTGATTTATCAATTGATCCTGTTACAAAATCTATCGGCGGTTCATTATTATGCCGGGCTGAGGTTATTAACTCACTAACAACATTCGTATTGGATTTAGATAATCCATTCACTGTTGATTCTGTCCTTTTCAAAAAAGGCGGGGGTGATTTTGAAACGACTCTCTTCAATCATACTAATGGAAAAATAAATATTACAATTCCAGTTTCAGTAAGTGCAGGAGATTTTATTTCCGCAAAAGTATTTTATAACGGTGCACCGCGTATTGCATCCAATCCGCCTTGGGGAGTTGGATTTGTTTGGGATACAACACCAAGCGGCAAACCCTGGATCGGTGTTGCCTGCGAAGATGACGGGGCTGATATTTGGTGGGCATGCAAAGATCATCCATCTGATGAACCCGACTCCATGAGAATGAAATTTACTGTTCCAAATCCGCTTACTTGTGTATCTAATGGGAGATTTATTGACAGCACGGATAACGGAGACAACACCTCAACTTTTGAATGGTTTATTTCAACTCCAATTAATAATTATAATGTTACAATTTATGCCGCCGAGTTTTCACTAATTGAGGATACTTACCAATGCGTGAGCGGCGAAGAGATACCTTTTTATTTTTGGGTGCTGCCGGAATATTATAATACAGCAGTAAATTATATGGATGTGTTCCTCAACGAGTTTAATTTCCTTGAAGCAATTTGCGGACCTTTTCCTTTTGGAACCGACAAACACGGCTGGGCGCATGCTCCTTATTGGGGAATGGAGCATCAGACAATTATTGCATACGGACACAACTTTACAACAAACAGTTGGGGATTCGATTATATTCACTATCACGAGTTAGCGCATGAGTGGTGGGGAAATTTAATATCCGCAAAAGATTGGGCGGATGTTTGGATACACGAGGGACTGGCAACATACACCGAAGCACTTTATGTCGAACATCTTTCCGGTATGGATGACTATCATCAATATATGGATAATCGAAGACCTTCAAACAATCATTCTTATCCACTAGCACCAACCGAGCCGATGACTGCTGCGCAAGCGTTTGATAATCTTAATCCATATTACCGCGGAGCATCGGTTATGCACACATTGCGTTACCATGTGGGGGATTCAACATTTTTTAATTTACTTAAGCGATGGGCTTACCCTGATAGCAATGATTATGATAATACAAACGGCAGACTCTGCCAAATTTTAACTACCGATAATATGAAAGAGAAAGCTGAAACTGCAACCGGAAGAGAACTTGACCCATTCTTTGATGTATTTTTTCGCGAGGCATCCTACCCGGTTTTGAATGTTGTTAGAGGAACAAGTGAAGCTGCCTTTTCATGGTCAACTGAAAATAGCATACCGCTTGATGTGAATATTCCAATAACTGTAAACGGGATTGACAAAACTGTGGAAATGACTGCGGGAGAGGGAAGCATTGCACTTTCGTTGAGTGATAATTTGGTCCTTGATCCAAAAAAATGGCTGCTTATGGATGAGCCGAATATTGTTACAAATTTTGATGATGGCAATTTGGGTACTACTCATTATCGCGTTGAGCAAAATTATCCTAACCCTTTTAATCCTACAACAAAAATTCAATACCAAATTCCGGTAAACGGATTTGTGCAGCTAAAAGTTTATGATGTGCTCGGGAATGAAATTGCAGAGTTGGTAAGCGAGGATAAATCAAAAGGAATTTACTCTGTTGATTTTGATACAGCAGAAATAAACGGCAGAGAAATTACTAGCGGAGTTTATTTTTATACTATTACAGTAAATGATTTTGTACAGACGAATAAGATGCTGCTGCTTCGTTAGGGAATACTCTGAAGTTCATTTGTTGAATTTAGGTTTTTAATAGTATAGATTGGAATTATAAAAAAGCTTTTATTCTTTAATTTTTAGTAGAGGGAAATTATGAAAAAAGTTTTATTACCGCTTCTTGTATTCTTATTCTCTTTTACAGTTTCAATGGCTCAAAGTAAAAGTCATGAAGCTTCATTTTATAACAAATCTTTAAAATCCGGCATCTCTCATATACCGGCTGCAAAGGGAGCAATTGAATCAGCAGGCGATACACTTTATACATTTCCTATTCAGGTTAATGGTAAAACTTCACAATATAACTTAGGTTTAACAGTGTATAATGGAACTGTAATTGTATCCAGTGGCGGTTATTCTCTATTTACATCTGATGATAACTTGTTCTATTGTTATAGTTTAGATGGAACTTTTATTGATTCAATTGCACAGCCAAATTCAAGTGATGGCTCGGGCTATAGAGATATGGCATTCGACGGAACAAATATTTTAGCCAGCGAGAGTAGAACAATTAGAAAAATTGACCCTATCACATTTACTATTGTTAATTCCATTACAAACACAAATCATCGACCACATAGGGGTATTGCTTATGATAATGGAGTAATTTACACAACTAACTTTCAAAATGGTCCCCTTGTAAAAATTGATACAGCTACGGGGGCAACGTTAAGAAATTATGGTATTCCGGAAGTTGCACCTTATGGTATTGCAGCAGATCCTTTCAATAATCCGTCAGTTACTGACCTATGGTATGCCGAGCCGTCAACACTCGGTACATTCAGATTATCAAAGGTAGATACAGCTACAGGAAATGTAGTATTCACATTTGATCTAAGTTCAATTTTTCCTAATTCATCATCAGGCGGATTAGAAATTATTAATAACCATCCCTTATATCCTGATAAAATTATTGCAGTAATGTTAGTTCAAGCGAACCCTGATTTAGTTGCCTTTGTTGATATTACGACTGAAGGAACACCAAAACCACCAACAAATGTTGTTGCAGAAAGCCCAATTCATGGATATGATGTAAATTTAACCTGGGAGGATCCAACGGAAGATTTAGCAGGTAATGCAATACTGATTGACTCGATTGTAATTTACAGGAATGAAGATCGTATCGCTTCAGTTAATGCCGGAATCCAATATTTTCATGATACCGAAGCATATTATTCTCGCGTATTGACTTATTCTTTAGTTGCGTGGAGTGATGGTAATAAAAGTATTTTAGCATCCTCAAATAGTATTGCACCCAGTTCTATCTTCTTTGACAATTTTAATTCTGACTTATCTAAATGGGAAATTACCAATAATGGTATATGCCCCTGGGAACTTCTGCCAGCTAACTTTTACCAACTTCCTTCAACAGCAACCGGATATTGTTTAGCCGCAGATGCAGATGATTGTGGTAGCGGTACAAATATAAATACTATTGCAACTATGATAGACTTTATTGATCTAAGACCTTATGGAGATCATGCATATTTATATATGGAGTTTGATTCAGATTGGGAAGCTCTAGATGAAGATGATTATGGTTATGTAGAGATTAGTTCAAATGGAACTGACTGGGAGCCTATACTTGTTTATAATAGTGTTGATGTTAGGAATGAACATGTTGAAATTTATATTACTCATTCTATGGGATATGTTCCAAAATTGAAAATACGATTCAGAACTGTTATGCCAGGTTGGGATTGGCATTGGGCAATTGATAATGTTATTATTGATATTAGTTATTATCCAAGCTCAGAACCTAGAAATTTGGTAGCGATTGCACATCAGCATCCATATCTACATGTTGTGTTGACATGGGATGAATACAATCGGAATCAAGAGGGATTTGAAATTTATAGGAGAGAGTCTGGTTCTGAAAAAAAAGAAGATTATAATTTAATCGGGTTTGCTGAACTAAATGCTACAACATTCACTGATACCTCTGTACTTCCTTTAAAAGAATACGAATATAGAATTAGGGCTAAATTGTTAGGAGGAATAAATTATTCTTATTATTCATTTCCAACTACGGTTATCACACCAATACCGGTTGAACTTACAAGTTTTGAAGCCCAGGCAGCAAAAGCCGGGGTATTCTTAAAATGGTCAACAGCAACGGAAACCAATAACAGTGGTTTTGATGTAGAGAAAAGTATAAATAATTCAGACTTTATTTCAATTGGATTTGTTGAGGGAATGGGTACAAGAACTGAAATTACAAATTACTCGTTTGAAGATAAATCAGTCAGTACCGGAACAGTATATTATAGATTAAAACAAATTGATTTTGATGGGTCGTTTGAATATTCAAACACAATAGAAGTTGACCTGAATGTTATTTTGGAATATAGTTTAGAACAAAATTATCCGAACCCATTTAATCCCGCTACAAAAATTAACTACCAAATTCCAGAAGATGGTTTTGTTCAATTAATAATTTATGATGTATTAGGAAATGAAGTAGCCGTGTTGGTTAATGAAAAAAAGATTCCCGGAATTTATGAGGTCGATTTTGATGCAAGTAATATCACCAGCGGAGTTTATTTATATTCACTTAGAGTTAACCATTTTGTGCAGACGAATAAGATGGTAATTCTGAAGTAATCTCTAAAACGTAATATTAAAAGTACCATTTACAACATTCATTGAATCAACGGGAGTTGTTTTTGTAAATCCTCGAAAACCAAATTCACCACGGATACGTTCGCTGTCTATTCCGGTCACATCAAGCAGACTCAAATTTTCAACATACTGTCCATAAAATATTTCCTTTGTATCTCCATTTCTCGGTGTTGCTTCAACTCTTGCATAAGCGCTGTAATTCAACCCGTTTCCGTCTTCGCCAATTGCAAAAAGTTTAGGTCCATTCAAATGCAGTATATCAATGAAAAGAATCATTGAACTATACTTGTTTTGTGTATCCGATATTTCTTGAGTTCCATTAATTCTTGTATAAATACCCTGCTTGTAAGCGCGCACTGTACCTGCATTCCATTGCACACCGCCGATATTGGCGGAAAAAATTCCCGTGGAAAATGCTCCCGGTTCAACCGGGGAATCTGTTTCATCCTTGCTGCATGAAATTAAAATCAAAAGCGATAATATAACTGCTAAAATATTCTTCATTAAAATTATTTGCCATATAACATCATTAAAAATTGCTACGAAAGATATCAAATAATTATAAAATTATGAGTACAATTATAAAGACATATTTATTGCGTTAAGAAATTAATTTCCGATTTTAATATGCCTTGCTAAAATAAAACTGTTTGTATAGTTTTGAATTACAAAAGATGCGCGTACCAATAGAAACTAAATGGCAAGCAAAACAAAAATAAATATTAGAACAATATTATCAGCTCTCATTTTTGTTTCTGTATTATTTTCATGCAGCAGAGAGAATGACACTCCGCTTACAACCAACCCATTCAAATTCAAAAAAAAATTATTTGGTTTTGTTAAAGACAGCGTTCTGAATAGAAGTATTGCCGGTGCAGAGCTGACATCTTTTCCTGATATGAAAACTGTATTTACAGATAGTGCCGGCTATTTTGAATTTACTGATCTAAACGAAGATGAATATGTAATTGTAATTGATAGACAATTTTATCATGAAGATTCCGTTACCGTTGATCTAATAAGCAATGACACCCTACAAATAGATTTCAACTTGGAACGAATTAGAACCGAGTTTTATAATTTTGAAATCAATTTTGCTGAGGGATATACTGATAATCAAACTCCCCAAATGCCTGCGATATTTATGAACATGCAGACGGAAGAGGATTTTGAATGTTATAATTATGTGATCGTGACTCAAAATTCATTTCAAAATAATTTTGTGGGAATAAACTTTGTAACGATTGATCTGCCCGGCGGAGTATGTGTTACAGCTATTGGTCCGGCAACAACAAAAATTCCATTTAACGTTTCTCCCGGAACGTATTCCGTTTCAATATTTTTTGAAGATGTGGAAGATAGGTATAACCTGTTCGTAACAGACAGTAGTTTATTTGCAGAAAATGTTGAGACTTATTTTACAAAACTCGATTTCAAAAAATACTGGAGAAAGCCGGTAAACTCATTTGTTTATTTATGCGGTACAACTTCACGTACAGATTGGATATATGAAGATTTTATTGATACACTAAAAAGTAAAGTAGCAATAACAGAATTCTTTTTTCCTGAAGATGGTGTGAAGCCTTATGCAGAAAGTACTTACGGACATGTAATAAATTATCCTGCACGTTACTTCAAATATAATAGTGATGCGGATTTTGAATCGATGGAATTTATTCTCGAAAATTATTCATCTGAGGTCATCGGCAATTTATCTGGTGTTGCCGTATCACTTAGAAATTGGAAAAATCAATTTTATTATTCTTGGAATTAATATTAGATAAAAAAACTGTCATTACGAGTCGCTGCTTTTTGCGACGAAGTAATCTCAATACAGAGATTGCTTCACTCCGATAAACGACATCGGAATTCTCCCAAAGGGATTCCTTTGGAAGCAATGACACACAAAAATTTTGTCATTACGAATCGTTGCCTTTTACGATGAAGTAATCTCAATAGAGAGATTTTCGGGAATTGTAATGAAGGACTTAAAAATATTCTAAGACTCTAATAAACCTTATATTTATTAAGGAGAAAATCATGGAAAGGAAATTAGTAAACACATCAATTTTATTTTTACTTATTGCGTTCACATTAGGATGCAGTGACGGCGGACCAACAATTAGTAATGAGGGCGATGCAGCAATTATAGGTAAAATAGTGGACTCAAACGGAAATCCTCTTGAAGGAGTGGGAGTTCATTACATTCCAAAATTAGTGGGTACTGCGCCAACCGGATTTGCAAAAATAACTCCTACAACTATAATTAGTTTTACAATTCCTGAACCGACCGAATTGACTGTTTATATTTTAAGGTATGGCAGCAGAGATACCGTGGCTGTGATTATGCAAAATGAATCAGTTGCAGCCGGCAATCATGCTGTTGAATTTTTCGGTGATTCATTAACTAATGGTGTTTACATTTATGTGATTGAATATGATGACAAACATTATGAAAGAAAGATGTTATTTTTAAAAAACTATCACGAATTATGGAAGGCAATTCCCTTAGCTGAATCTTCAGATGAAGGAAGTTTTACACTCCCTTATGATCTTTTAGCCATTGGAGAATATTTTCCTAGAACCTCCGAAACCGATCCTACAGTAATAGACAGTATGTTTATTTCATCTGAAATTACATTAGTTATTACACGTGGTGAAAACGAATTTAGTTTGGAAGACTTAGTCGTTGATAAATTTACGGCTATTGAAAAAACATTTACTTTGCCTATAAATTAAGATTCTGACATTCATAAATTGTTATCACGAGTCCGTCAGCCGAAGGGTGAAGTAATACCAATTAGGGGATTGCTTCTTCCGATAAACTGCATCGGAATCGCAATGACACATAAAAAATGTCATTACGAATCGTTACTTTTTACGATGAAAAAATCTCAATCCGGAGATTGCTTCTCCCGATAAACGACATCGGAATCACAATGACACGTAAGAAAAATGTCATTACGAGTCATCGATTTTATGACGAAGTAATCTCGATGTGGAGAGTGCCTTTCCCGACAATCAAAAACTGTCATTACGAGTCGTTGCCTTTCACGACGAAGTAATCTCGATGTGGAGATTGCTTCATTCCGATAAACGATATCGGAATTCGCAATGACAATCTATTTGCTCAATTCCAATTTAGTTTTCCATAGCTACTATTTATCTTATCTCATAGTTATTATATTGCACTCCAATTTTTTAATATTTCAAAAGTATATGCAAAAAGTAAAATCAACTATTTCTAATTTCCCATTCTTTTACGGTTATGTAATTCTTTTCAGCGGTACGATCGGTGTGCTGATGAGTTCTCCCGGACAAACTGTCGGTATTTCAGTCTTTACAGATTTTTTAATTGATGATCTGAAAATATCACGCGAAAATCTAAGCCTGGCTTACCTTATCGGCACACTCTCAAGCTCTTTTCTACTCACCTATGCAGGCAGATTTTTTGATAAATTCGGTGCAAGAGTAACCTCTGTACTTGCAGGCTACTTTCTCGGACTCGCACTATTGCTCATTTCAGAAATTGGGACAGTTGGCAGTTTTATATCTTCACTCTTTGGAATCGAAAATTGGTTTGTCGTAATTTTCCCTCTCTTGATTCTTGCTTTTTTCTTCGTAAGGTTTTTCGGTCAAGGAGTCCTGACCATGTCATCAAAAAATATGGTTATGATGTGGTTTGAAAAAAGAAGGGGAATGGCGAGTGCGTTTATGGGAATTGCAATTTCTTTCGGCTTCTCATACTCACCTGTTGTATTTGATCATCTAATCAATTTTAGCGATTGGCAATCTGCATGGAAAATTATTGCTTTAACAGTCGGGATATTATTTGCACTATTTGCCTTCATAACTTTCCGTGATGATCCAAAACAATTTGGATTAGTGCCGGATGGCTCGGCAAAAATAAAAGTAAAAAAAGGCTCACCGAAATATCATCCTGATAAAGATTTTACTTTAAAAGAAGCACGCTCAACATACAGCTTTTGGATATTCAATTTAACGCTATCATTACAAGGATTATACATAACCGCACTAACATTTAATATTGTAGATATTTTTAAGGATGCCGGATTGAACAGGGAAGATGCAATTCTAATATTTTTACCGGCTGCTGTTATTGCTGTTATTTTTCAAATATCAAGCGGCTATTTAGCGGATATTATTAAACTTAAATATTTGCTTCTCATCAAACTTACGGGAATGATAATCTCGATGATCGGGCTTTCTATTTTGAGTCCCGGATTGCCGGTGTACTTAATTATTATCGGCAATGGTATTGCAAGCGGACTCTTCGGAGTTCTTTCTGCTGTAACATGGCCCAGATTTTACGGTACAAAATATCTCGGTGCAATAACCGGTTACAATATGAGCTGGATTGTAGCCGGCAGTGCTTTGGGTCCATACATGTTTAGTTTTATAAATGATTCATTCGGTAATTATGAATGGGCAGGTATTATCAGTTTATGTGCCGCTGGTATTCTTTTCGGTTTAGCATTCAAAGCCGATAATGTGAATAATTAATTGCAAGAAAAATTTAACCCATTCTATCTATTGAATTTACTCTTAAAGTAAATTAAATTCCCATTATTAGAAAAAATGGTATTGCAAATGTCGTTAATGTTAGGAAATCAATATTTTATGGCTCGCAAGTATAATGAAGCACTCAAAGAACTTGCCGAATATTTTAATCATAACTCACACGATAAAAGTACGCATAGAAAATTAATTATCTGCTATGCAATGTCGGGCAAATTAAATTCAGCACTCAATCTATTTTTAAGTTTAGTTTCTACTGATATTGATTTTATTTTAGAAGCAGATCCGATACAGGATGATTGCCCCTGCCCCGAAATTGTGTACGACTTAGAAAATGATATAAATTATGATAAAGACTCATCTGCATACTATAAAAATCTTGGTGTGCTATGGCTCTACTGCGATTTGAATAAATCAATAGAAAAATTTGAAAAGGCAATGGAGCTCGATAATAATGATCCTACAGTTAAATCAATTCTCACACATCTTAAAGCAAAGAAGAGTTCTATAAAGAAATAGTTGTTTTCGAATATTTAAAAAGTAAAACCCGAACTGAATTTATATAAGGGAGTTCGGTTTTTTTATAAGTAAATAATGATTATTAAACCCGAATTATGCATTAGAAATAATTAATAAAGTCTAAATAAAAATTGTCTTTTTAATTGCACCGTCATTCCTGCCCGTCCGGCAGGCGGGTATGACGGTGATTGATTTTAAAATTATGTAAGGGGCTTTAGCCCGCCTTTGCCGGTGGACAGGCCCAAAACCGTTTGGGTTATCCCAAGGATTCCTTTGGAAAAACCCAATATTTATGTTTGTTCAATCCCGCCTGCCGGACGGGCAGGATTCACGGCGCTTAAGCACCGTGCTATTATCTCTTTTGCATAATTCGGGTTAAAAGAATAAAAACGCTGCTACTAATAATCTTAAGTTTGATACAGCTTCGCTATTTTCAACTTTCCCTTTTACATCGGCTACACCATACATAGCTGAAGTAAATTCAACTTCACAAGCAAACCTTGTTTTACCTGCTGAATATTGAGCACGGGGTGAAACTCTAATAATACTTTCAATATTTGAACCCCTCGAATACACAGAGCCGGCAATGTTATCATCAGCACCTAAGTTTTTTGTGTATCCTGCAAATAACCCAACCTGAAATTTACTGCCATAAATAAATTCCGTCCATGCTGAAAGTGTTTTAATACTCGTGTACTCTTCAATTCCGGTATTTACATCAAGTGACTTTACTGCATAACCGCCAAGCATTAACAAGTCTGTCATGTTGCCGCCGTAAATTCCTTCAGCTTTGAATGTAAACAGATCGCTTACAACTTTTAAAAAACCCATAAAGGCAATGCTGTTAATCCTTTCATCAGATTTAAATGATTTACCCGAATCGACACCGGCAATGGCTAAAGTTGATGTTTTTGGAAGAAGAGATTTAAAGTTTCCTCCAACACCTGCCACAAAGTTTTTGTTAACATATTTAATATTCAAATCCACTGTTGGTATTGCTGAGTTTCGCAAATAAATGGAACTTGCTCCATTTGGACCGGTGCTTGTAAAATCCCTTTGTGTGAATGCAGTTAAACCAACGTGAACATCGTTCAAAACTCTTGTGAATTTAATTTGCGGGTTTCGTGAAAATGGTTGAAACGGAACTCCGGTATTGAATGAAATAGTGCCGGGAAAAACTTCGGTAATGAACATTGGGTTCCAATATTGCCCAATAAGAAGATTACATTTATCCCATGTTAACTTTACAAATGCATGCCGAAGTCTAAACCCGTTTACATCGCCATTTGAGTGACCAAAAAATGCTCCTTCGATTACACCATTAATTTTTGCTCCAAAAGCATCGGGTGCAGTTATGCTGCCCTTTAAACGAGTTTGAATTGAAAGCATATTTAAGTTTGCCTTTGCATTGATGTCTTCACCCTTCGCATCCAAAACTTCCGGAGTAGGGAACAATAGCAAATGGCCTTCGCGCGCCGAGACTGTCTGGCGTGAGTCGAACATTAAATCTGTTTTAACAAAGCCGCTAAAATCAATTCCGAAATTCTTTTCTTCTGATTTCCTTTGGGCAATTGAAATTGAAAATAGTAGAACTAGAAAAAGGAAAGTAGTAATTGAATATTTCAAAGTGTTCATCCTCATAAGGTTTTATAATATAATTCAGACAAAACTATCGTTTAAAATTAAGAATAATTTTCTTATGTCCCCATTAAAATTTTATAAAATAATTTTGTAATTGAATTATTATTAGTTAGATGGTCGAAGAAATCGATACTATATTTTCGAACTAGCAAAAAAGATGTTTTATTGAATTAATTATTCGCTTTAAATCAAAAATATTTTAGATTGTTCTATAACTATATAAATTTCAAAAACGAGGAATAAAATGGATTTTCATTTAGCCGGGAAAACTGTACTAATCACAGCAGGCAGTATGGGCATTGGAAGGGCAGCCGCTGAAGAGTTTATCAAGGAGGGATGCAAAGTTGCTATTTGTTCTAGTAATGAAAAAAATCTAATAAAGACAGTTGAAGAAATTAAAAAATCATTAAATGTTGAACCTGTGTGGGCTGTCTGTGATATCAATAATTTGAATGATATTGAAAATACAGTAAAAGTAGTAAATAATAATTATGGCGAAATTGATATTTTAGTAAATAATTGCGGCGGACCAAAACCGGGTTACTTTGAGGAGTTAAATGATAAGGATTGGCAGGATGCACTTGATCAAGTTTTATTAAGCGCTGTTAGATTTACCAGACTTGTGATTCCAGGAATGATCAATAAGGGGTGGGGCAGAATTGTTAATATAACTTCAATTTCAGTAAAGCAGCCAATCGATAATTTAATTTTATCCAATTCATTAAGAAGCGCAGTAACTGCATTTGCAAAAACAATAAGTAATGAATATGGCAAGCACAATATAACTGTTAACAATGTTGCTCCAGGATATACACTTACATCCCGACTTTACGAGTTGGCAGTTGCGAGAGCAAAAGAAAGACAGGAATCCCATGAGCATGTTCTTGCTTCCATGGCTGCGGATGTACCGATGAAAAGATTAGCCCGACCTGATGAAGTTGCTTCGCTGATTGTTTATCTCGCATCAGAGCAGGCTGGCTATATTACAGGTACAACAATTCCTGTTGATGGCGGATTGATAAAATCGACTTACTAAAATTGCTGCATTGTTAAATTGCTTAATGGTAAAAAAAAGTTCTACTGCACCCCGGTTACCGCCAATGGGTTAAATTACATTAATTACTTGATTTGTATTGTTGTTATTAATCGGATAGTGTTATAATTTTATAATAGAATTATTAATAATTCTTTACAGTTTATTTATCGCAAGGTTCTAAAAATGTTCACAAGAAAAGCTCTAATTTGGCTGTCAATACTTAGCTTTGTTATGGTACTATTAACGTTGCCAAGATTTGATCGAAATGATATTTTTATAAAATCAATAACTACAGACGGCACCGGAAAATTAAGTGATTCGGAAAAGTATGTTGCAATAACAAATTATTTTAGAGGTGAAGTAGATGCGAAAGAATTACTGCCTCCCTTTTCATATCGACCGCTAGTGCCATACATTGCATCACTGCTGCCGTTTAAGGCAATGACCGCAATTAATCTTATTAATTTAGCAGTGCTGATAATTGCAATTTTTATACTCTATAAATTACTACACTTACTGGGTATCGATTTTAGCAGTAGCATTATTGCTTGCGGATTATTTGTTGTCTCTTTTCCTACATTTTATTATGCAACTATTGGCTTTCTTGATCCAAGTTTAATTTTTCTTTTAATTATCGGAACTTATTTAATTTTTAAAAATAAATTGATATCACTTTTAATTGTTATATCATTTGGAGTTTTTGTAAAGGAAACAATAATTATTCTGCCAATGATATTGGCGGCATATTTATTTTTCAATAAAAGATTATTTAAAAAAGATGGGTTAATACTGTTGTTGAGTATCATAATTTTTACTATTGGATTTTTTGTTACGAGGTTAATAATTCCGGCTAATCCGGAAGTGGGCTGGATGCCATCGATTGAACAATTATTATTCAATATTACCAGACCAAGAACTTTTATAAGCTTTATTCTTAGTTTCGGTGCACCGGGCTTTTTGTCATTATTTATATTTAAGTACAAGAATTCAATTTGGTTAAATGAAAAATTTGCTTTAACTGCCACACTAATTACCGGTGTAATTATTTCAATTGCCTTATTCGGATTTGCTATGTTATCCGCTTATGCTGACGGTCGTTTCGTTTGGACATCGTACCCATTTACAGTACCGCTCGCTGCAATGGTAATTTCTGAGTTTAGAAATAGAATGATTATAAAACTAGACTAACATATTAAAATCTAAAATTACATGAAAAGTGAATTGCGAATATCCATTATCCTTCTTCTTATTTTCTTAAGCTCGAATAATTCTGCACAAGATAGTTATCCATCTCTATTTAGCCTGACTAAAAACAATTATAATTTTGATAAAGCAAAATTTAGTAATTACTCAATCAATAACCCTTTAAGCATTCCTCCAGAGAATCATTCATTCATAAACTTAGGTGGGCAGTTTCTTGTAGGTTCTACTTTATCATTTGCATTTTTTATTCCATCAGTTGTTATAGGTTGGGCAAGTGCATGGAATCGATCAACAGATTTGGAGGAAGCTGCGGTTGGAATTTTAATGATCTCTTCATATCTATTTGGTGCTACAGTTGGGGTTCATTGGATTGCGAAAGTAGAAAATTCAAATTTATCATTTTGGGGAACAGCAGCATATTCTGCTATTGGAGGTGGTGCTAGCGCATTATTGATAGCAATTGCCTCTACTAAATATACAAGAATCCCATCGGTTGTTATTATAATTGCTGCATCTCTCCCTGTGATTGGTGCAATGTTTTATTCGTCGTTTATTTCAGATTGGTCAGACCAGAGAAGTGAGGAATCTTCAATACAAAAAGATCTAACTCATTTTGATTTAATTGAACGTACAAAGTTGTTTAATATTAACTTGCTCCACATTAGACTATAATATGGAATTGGCTAACAGAAACTACGGTCTAAATTGTTTTAGAAGTTTAAATGAAGAACACTTTATTTATGCTTCCTCTCATAACCTCAAATCCATAGAAATCCATCTCGATAAATTACACATCACTCTAGAAACATTTACACTTAAAAGAATAAATGAATTAAATAGATTAGCTGAAAAATATAATGTTAAATTGAGTATCCATAATCCATATAATATTAATGCTTCGGATATTATTCCAACATTCAGAAAGAGTGATACAAGTTTTATGCTTGCCGGTATTAGGTTAGCAGCAGAATTACAAGCCGAACATATAACTGCCCACATTGGTAATTTTTATTGGTTTCCGGTTGAACGTTGGATGCGCAAAAAAGCACTTAATAGATTTATAAAATGTATGGATGGAATTGTTGAGCAATGTGAAGTGAATAACATTACTTTTGCCTTAGAAAATGTAGTGCCAATCCCGCAAGGATCTGATTATTATTTTCTGGGTGATAATCTTGAAGATTTTTCATTTTTGTTTGAGCGCTTGAACTCAAAGTATTTCATGTTTTGTTTAGACATCGGTCATGCAAATGTTGCTGAGGGGGTACTCCCCTATATAGATCACTTTGGGGAGAATATAAAAACTATTCATTTTCATGATAATTTGGGGGATGACGATACCCATCTTCCAATAGGCAAAGGAAATATTAATTGGAGTAAAGTTGCTAGAGCGATACAAGAAATAAATTTTACCGGACCAATAATAAGTGAATGCCGCGAATTAAAACCTCACGAAGCCGCACTGCTTTTTGAAGAGTATTTTGATGATGTAAAATCAAAGTGAAATTTATTATTAATCAAATTTAAATATTAATTTCAACTGCGCTGCAGTTGGAAGCAAATCTATACTGCTTTTCCTCAACTCCGTTTGAGGCTATTATGATTTTAACAGCTCCGCAGTTATGACGTTTAAAATACTATAGGGATTTTATTAGCTTATTATTAATATAACAATTGTTAAGATTGTTATAGCTAAAATTTTGGAAGTACGTAGTACTTCAATTTATAATAGCTATGGATGAAATCCATAGAAAAAAAGAATTAATATCTGTGAACTACGAAGTAGTTCAAGTTAAATAAATTAAAATATAGAGGGATTAATAATGGCAACTTATACTCAAATTCTTTATCAAATAATATTTTCCACAAAAGATAGAGTAAAATCGATTGAAGAGGAAAAGCAGCAATTACTCTTCAATTACATTTGGGGAATCATAAAAAATAATAAATGTCATCTCTATCGTATAAATGGAATGGATGACCATTTACATATTTTAACACATCTGCATCCTTCCATTGCACTTTCAGAATTAATCAAAGATATAAAAGTTTCATCCTCAAAAATGATAAAAGAGGAAGAAATATTTCCAAAATTTAACGGGTGGCAAATTGGATATGGAGCATTTACATATTCTATTGATGCGAAACAAAAATTGATTGACTATATCATTAATCAAAAGGAACACCATAAAAAGTTGAGTTTTGTTGATGAGTATAAAAATATTTTAAAAGAATTTGAGATTGAATTTGATGAGCAATATCTGTTTTGATTAGGACTATAAGTCGGAATACTTCAACTGCGCTGCAGTTGTACATTATTGAAAATTTTACTTCTCTCCGCACTTCGCACGGAGCTATTATAATTTTAACTGCTTCGCAGTTATAAAAAAATGCATAGTCTTAGATTGCATCACTTGGTTGGGGATGAATATAATTTTGACTACTCTCTAGTTATTAAAATTTTAATGCTTCGCAGTTTAACTGGTTAATATTTCTATGAATATCTTATTCATAGAATAATAGTTTAGCAGAATTTAAGATCGGAAGAAAAGTTCTCGGGAAGTACGAAGTACTTCAATTTATAATAGCTATGGATGCAATCCATAGAAATTGAGAGAAGAAATAGTTTTGAGAACTACGGAGTAGTTCAAGTTGTAAAATTTAATGCCCAATTCTCACTCACAAAGCATCACCTGTAAAATCATAACTAAGTTTTTTTTGAATGCTCGCGATTTGTGAAAATGTATTTTTTAATGTGTTCTGTTCTATTTGTGTTAATTGCTCAGGATTTACAAAATTATTGGGTTCGCTGTTTTTAGAAATTGCTAAAACTTGATGCTTGATCCTAAGCTGCATAAGGAAATTATATGCGTGAATCATTTCCAAATATGTGTTGCGGTTTAAAATATTTTTCTCAAATAAAGAATGAAATCGATCTAAAGTATTTGTATCAGAAACTGAGTGGCGCAGAGAGTAAATCCTAGCAAAATCTACTACCGGCATCATTGCTTTTTTTATGTCAAAAGTTTCGGGATGCTCACCGGATGATTTAACTACAATTTTACCAAGCAGTCCAACCGGTGGTTTATGTTCCAAGCAATTCATAGTCAAGTGCTGAAAGAATGCGGCTTTATGTTCTGTTACTTTAAATATATGCTCGCGCAATTGATTTGCAAATTTATCATCACCGTAAACGCTCCGGAAATCGAAAAATATTCCTAACCTTAATAAGTCGTCAGGAGTAGAATTAATTATCCAATTTGAAAAATTATTTTTCCATGTATCAATCGATTGAACCCACTCGGGGTTCTTTGCCATATTATCTCCTTCGCAGAAAGAGTATCCGGCTTCATTAAGTTGATTACATACTTGCTCGCCAAGTTTTGTGAAGTACAGCTTTGCTGACTTATTTTCATCTGCGGCATAAATTATAGCATTATCTTGATCTGTAATTAAAGTTTGTTCTTCTCTGCCTACGCTTCCAAAAGTAATAAAAGAAAATGGTACCGGCGGTTCACCAATTTCTTTAATAGTAAGTTCAACCAATCTCTTAATTATTGCATCGGAAACAGATGAAATTATTCGCGTAATATTTTTTGCCTTGGCACCGCTTTCGACCAATGTTTTTACAATTCTCGGCAGTCTTTCATAACTCTCAATAATATCCTCAGTTGAATCGGAATTGTTTATCTCTCTAATTAAAAATGAAGTTGATCCTCTTTGGATTTGCAGCAGTTCTTCACTGCTTATTGTTGCTTGAATTTTTCCGTTATTATCCCTTACTGCCAAATGTCTAGTTGATTTATTATGCATCTTTAAGAGAGCTTCAAAAATTAATGCATTAGAATTGATTGAAAGCAGGGGAGAAGTCATTACTTCAAACACAGGTTTCTGTAAATCATAGTTTCCTGCAACAACACGCTCTCTCAAATCTCTATCCGTTATAATGCCAACATATTCACCGGAATCAGCCGTAACTAAAATTGCACTATATTTCTTTTTAGTCATCAACTCTGCAGCTTGGTAAATCGGTAAATTCATATTACATGAGACGATCTCTTTTGCGTAATACTGTATTGGGTGATTGAGAAAATAAAGCGATGTCTGTAATTCCGCAATTAAATTTTCACGCTCTTCGCTTAATTTTATTCTCTCGGTTATATCATCAATAATTCCGTCACAATAAATTTGTGAACCTGTCTCATCATTTACTAATACTGCCGATACGGAGATAATAGATGAAATACCATCACCGCGTGTAATTTGAACTACAGCATTTTTGATCGATTCATTTTCCATTAAATTTTTTACAAAACTTTTTCTATCCTCACTATTATGAAAAAGATCAAAAATATTAACTCCATAAAGAGCTTCTTTTGATTTGTATCCAAGTAATTTTAAAACAGCCTCATTGGCTTCAATAAACTTACCCTTTCTGCCGAGTGTTGTTCGGAATACCCCAATGCTTACAATATTGGTGAGCCTATTAAATTTTTCCTTTGTTTCATCCAGCTCGCCTGTAATAATTTTTTGACTGCTTAAATCCTTAACAATAATTGTGTAGCCGGATTTATCGGCGAAATTTATTTCCGAAGCAAATAACAAAACGTCAATACTCTTGCCGGACTTTGTTTTTAGCTGTGCTTCTATTTGTGTGTCCGGCAGTTTTCCTCTTAACAATTCATAAAAATATTTTTCACCCGATGATTTGTTTTCATCACTTCCGCATAAAATATTTTTAATGCTGATATTTTCGATATCCTCTGAGGAATAGTCAAGCAAGTGGTAGATAATATTATTTGCATAAACGTACTCGCCGTCAAGAAACATAACAAGTCCCTCTGTTGATGCTTCAACCAAAGCACGATACTTTGCTTCCGACTCTCTAAGACCTTTTTCTGCTTCCTGTTTTTTTCTTTCAATCTTTAAGCTTTGCGTGGCGATGTAAGATAAAATAACTCCAAGTAGTAAAAGAATGGCGAGTGAGATATAGAACAATCTTTTTTTAAGCTGTGCTGTTTCTTCCGCAACATCCTCAACATAAATGCCCGTGCCTATAATCCAGCCCCACTGCTTAAATCCTTTTACGTATGAAAGTTTTGGAACTATCTTAGTGGAGTCATCTTTCCATTGCCACATATAATCAACATAGCCCTCCCCATTATCGGAAACAACTTTTGCCAATTCTACAAATAATCTTTTTCCTTCAGGGTCTTTGTAATCGGATAAGTCAGTTCCGTCAAGTTCTTTTCGATAAGGATGCATGATCATATTTGGATGCATGTCGGTAATCCAAAAGTAATCCTTTCTTTCATTGCCGTAACGCAGATATTCAATTCTAGTTAATGCTTCTTTTTGTGCTTCCTCTTTTGATAGCTTCCCTTCCTGCTCATGCTGCTCAAATTCGGCAAGGACAGACCATGCAGAGTTTGTTAACTCTTTTATCATTTCCCGTTTGCGCTCAAGTATTGTGTCTTCAAATGATGGGATAATAATAGTGAAGATAGTTAAAGTGAATAATACAAATGCCAGAAGAGTCGGTAGGATTATCCTAATAAAAAAATCTTTCCATGTACTTTGAAGCGGCATATCAATATCCTGAAGAAATATTGGTTTATAAAAATTATTAAATCACAGCATCAAATTAAAGTCTAACCAAAATAATACATTCACCATTATTAAAAGCAGTCAGTCTTCGTTAACCTCAGACTGACTGCAGCAATCTTGTATCGTCAAAGTTGCCCGTCAAACATCAGCGGGCAATACAGATTTTCAAAAATTCAAACTATCGATCGTTCGGTTTATAATTATGAACTTTTTCTGCTAAGAATTTTTTGATCTCAATCGGCGTTTTATTTTTTGATAACTTGGAAGCAATAATATTTACAATGATTGCAAAGGGAGCACCTAACCATGCGAAATACCAAGCATTCAAGTAATAATTAATAATATCTTGTGCAGGCAGTGTTCCGCCATATTTACCAACTACAAAATAAACCAAAGCAATCAAGGATATTCCGCCGCCTGCAAATAATCCAGCCCATGCGCCGGTTCTATTTGATCCGCTCCACCAAATTCCCAAAAGGAACAGTGGGAAAATTGTGCAGCCCGCAAGTGAAAAGGCAACTGCAACGAGCTGGGCGATCAAACCCAAATTTAATAAGGCTACTAATGAAACTCCGGCAGCCATTAAAATTGTTCCAACTCGAGCCATCAGCATCTGTTTCTTCTCAGTAGCTTCGGGATTAATTACTTTGAAATAAAGATCATGAGAGAATGCAGAGGCACCTGCGACGAGCAGACCCGATACAGTTGAGAATGCCGCCGATACTGCTCCTGCCGCAAGCAAACCAATTATAAGCGGAAAGAGATCGCCGAGTTGAGCGGTGTAAACCACAATTGCATCTTTTGCCAGTTTTCCAACTTCGGGATTAGCGGATAATACTTTACCGAAGGCTGAATAAACCGGAGCACTCCAATATAAAATACAAATGAAAAATAACCCCCAAACTACTGACCACCTTGCATCATGTGCTCTTGGTACAACATAAAATCTTTGAATTACATGAGGCAGTCCTGCAGTTCCGATCATTAATGAAAAACAAATTGCTATCCATTGAAATGCCGTTTGACCGGTGGCGGGATCCCAAGGCATTGCAAACTCCGGCGAGGGGAGTATCGCAAAATCATGCCCCATAGCCGTTATACCTTTGCCGGGTGCAATTCCGTTTACTATATCGGAAACTACAGCGCCATAACCAACCTGTGGTAAAAATGGAAAGTAACCGAATTTATAGCAGAGAATGAAAAGTGGAATTACAAATGAAATAATAATGATGACATATTGGATCTGCATGTTTTTAGTTACACCCAGCATACCTGATATTAAAGTGTAAGTAAGTACAACCGAAGCGCCGATTAAAACTGCCCAAGAATAGTCGATACCTAAAATCCATTTGAACATTAAGCCTATACCTGCAAACTGACCAACACAATATGAGAAAGAAATAAATATCGCAAGTCCGGCACCAAATCCTCGTAATCCTTTAGAATAAAATCTATCACCAATAAAATCAGCAGCGGTATATTTGCCGTAACGACGAATTTGTCCTGCCATTAAAATTAAAAGTAAAACGTAACCGCCTGTCCAGCCTACAACATAAGAAAGACCATGATAACCTGCTCCGTACATAACTGCAGCCATTCCCAAAAATGATGCTGCGCTCATCCAGTTTGAGGCTATTGCCATTCCTGCCCCAACCGGAGAAATTTTTCTTCCAGCAGCCCAATATGTTGAGGTATCTTTTGCACGATTAAAAATTCCCACCATTACAAAAGTTATTAGAAGACAAATTAGAATAATTGCGGGACCAATTTTAAATTCTCCCTCAAGCTGAGTTGCTGATTGAGCGAATAATGAATTAGAAACAAAAAACAGCAATGAAAAGTAGAGTAAAAATTTTACATATCTATTCACGATTTCCTCCCGGAAAAATTTAGTTTTTAATTTTTAAGCTTCTTCAATAAAGTTGAATTTTTTACTGGTTCGGTCAATTATTACTGCATAGATGAGGCATAGCACAACAAACAGAATCAATAAAAATTGAGATGTGTACCAGTAGTGAAAGGGAAATCCTAAAAAGTTAAAATCTGTTAATACATTTTGATTATGGACAAGATATAATTCCATAATGCCGGGCAGTGCTTCTTTAACTTCAGCACTTAGCTGATCTGATTCTACTTTAACTAATGAGAAAGGGAGGAGGTCAATCATTATTTTGTCGAACCCTTCATCAGCTAATCCAATTGATTTTATGGCTGCATCAATAAATTCTTCATTTGCACCGGATTGAATAATTTGATTTTCCGATTGAGGCAGCATTGAAACTACAGTTGACGACAACGCTTGTTTAAAGACAGCTTTGTGATCATCCGAAACTGCAATATTTTTACCGAGCACAGAAAGCAGTGATCTGGAAAACTGCTGTTTAGTTTCTAAACTTGCTTCCTGATTATCTACAATTTCAGGGTAAACAGTTTGGAAAGTTGTAAATGCCGGTTCGGGTGTGGGTTCATTCAGTATAATTAATAATGCTTGAAAACCAAAAACTGCACAGAACCAAATTGCAGCTAGTGTAGCAATTAGCTTTTTGTTCGTCCGTGCGTGATCGGACATAGGTTTGAAGAAATTAACATTGTACTCTTCGGTGTTAGCCATTTGTGTACCTGTGATTTGTTTTATGTAAGAGTGAATTCAATGAATGCAGATGAATTGAAGTGAAACCAGAGAGGGCGGATGAAATAGGGAAATTTATTTTTTTCATAAACCGAACAATTGCTGAACTTAGTTATTAATAACAGTTAGTACTAATTGTCGATAAATATTTTCAAGAGACAATTAAAATTAAAAAATTTAATGGATAAAAGCATCCTTAACTTTTTTGGGATGAATTAAAAATGTTTTTACGTTTAGTAATATTGGCTTAGTTCCCTTAATGAAAGTAAAAAAAATTATACTTTAACAGTTCCGTAGTTTATTCTGGCATTGTCATCTTTTACTACGGATTTTGAGGCTGTATGAAAAGTAAGTTTTCCTGTCAAACTGAGTTTGCCTGCGGCAAGCAGGTTCATCGAATTTTGTTTTTAGCAATTATTCAAAGATTTTGACAAGTCCGGCTTCCGTCAGGCAGGCTCAATCTGACACTTATTCAATATATTCAATAAATATTTATTGCAATTAACCAATTTATTGTTAAATTCATTACTGTAATAAAAAATTTAACGGTAAATATTAAATTATGATTAAAAGAATTCACCAAATAAATATTGAAAAAAGCCTTTTTAAGGGCAAAACAATAATATTGTATGGAGCAAGGCAGGTTGGTAAAACAACACTTGTTAAAAAAATATTAAACCATTATGGTACGGAAGGGCGCTATCTAAATTGTGAAATATTTTCAGTTGAACAGAATTTAACTGTTGCAGAGCCGGAAAAATTAAAAGCATTTTTTGGTGATTATAAATTAATTGTACTTGATGAAGCGCAAAATTTAATTAATACCGGAAAAATATTGAAAGTTATTTCAGATTCCCTCACTGATATTCAAATAATAGCAACGGGCTCATCAAGTTTTGACCTTGCTAATAAAACAGCAGAACCGATGACCGGACGAATTTCCACTTTTACACTTTTTCCATTATCAATTTTAGAGATTAAAGATAATAGTGATTGGCTTTCAGTTGATGCTCAATTGGAAAAATTACTTCGTTTTGGTTCTTACCCTGAGGTATTTGTATCAAATGATGAGTCTGCAATTAGCCACTTGGAGGAACTGGCATCAAGCTATTTATTTAAAGATATATTAAAATTTGAGGGAATTAAAAAATCAAGTCTATTAAAAAATCTTCTAATCTCCTTAGCATTACAATTGGGCAACGAAGTTACCTATAATGAATTAGCATCTAAATTTGGTGTCAGTAGTTTAACAATTCAAAAATATATTGATTTATTAGAGCAGAGCTTTGTAATATTTAAGTTAAATTCCTTCTCAAGAAATATTCGTAAAGAGTTAACCAAGGCATTTAAAATTTACTTTTATGATAATGGCATAAGAAACGCGCTGATAAATAATTTCAATCCAATAGCATTAAGAACAGATGTTGGTGCTTTATGGGAAAATTTTTGCATCTCAGAAAGGATTAAATCAAACTCATATAGCAGCCGAAAGGTAAACTGTTATTTTTGGAGAACTTATGATCAAAAAGAGATTGATTATATAGAGGAAAGGAATGGTAATATATTTGGCTACGAAATGAAATATTCTGAAAAATCAAAACTGAAAATTCCAAAAGGATTTGAGGATGCTTATAATGCCAAAGTATTCAAAATTGATAAAAGCAACTATTGGAAATTTTTTGATCTGCAAGTATAATTTATAATTATTGAAAAAAGTTATTCCATGAAGAATGATAGAAGGAGAAAGGATAAAAAAACCGTAGCATTAGCTACCCCTTTTCTAATCTTCAAAAATGAATATTTAAGTAGCTAACAGGAAACATATTGGCTATCTTGTGGGTAAATAAGCAAAAACGGAAATTATTATGGAATACACAATAGACCATTTATCGGATAAAAATATTGTCAGTATTAAGATAAAAGGAAGATTAAACTTTCAATTAGCTGATCAGTATTCGAAAGAGGCATTAAAACTTGCCCGAAAAAATAATTGCAATAAATTTTTAATTGACCATACGGAAACCGACTTGGAAGGTACTTCGAGCAAACTGCATACTAATGGTGATGTTTTGCAGCAATTTGGATTTAAGAATACCGACAGTATTGCCATTGTAGTTGCAAAAAAGGTGGATGTATCAAACTTTCCGGTATCGGAACATGGTAATGCAAAATTAAGCAGCTCTAAATATTTTGGTAACACAAAAATTGAGGATGCGGTCAATTGGCTCTTAACTGATAATTAGATTTTAGTTAGACTATTTTTTCACCCTCCGGCTGCTAACTAAAAAACTATCTTAACTTCAAAAAGAAGTCCCCATTATTGCATGTAAAAAGATAAAAGAATATTTTAATAGTGATTGTTAAATAATTAACGCATTGGGCAGGTGATTAGGTGCAGCAAGTTACCAAAAATTTTTTTCATTATGGATTCGTGTTCTACTCTTATATAGGATATTCATATTTATTTACTCAAATAAATTAATATTATTTCGAAAAAAAATGAAAACACTATTAACCACTTCAATATTAATTTTATTCATTTCACTCAGCTTTGCACAGGGACCAATAACAAAAGGCACTATTATTTGGATGGGACTATTTCGTTTAGATCAACAACTTATGAAGATCGAGATGCTACTTATGCAACAATTCAATTCAATCCACAAATTGGATTGTTTATAACTGATAATTTTTCAATTGGATTATCAATTAATTATCTGAATAATTCTGTTCACAACAATGAAACATACGAGTGGGGCATAGGTCCTAATTCAAGATATTATTTTAATCTTGATAAAATATATCCTTTTATAGGTGTCGGGTATTTATTTTCTCTACTCGGTTTGAGTAGAGAAGATGAAAATATAAAGTCAAATCAACTTATATTTACTGGAGGTATTGATGTTTTTGTAACTAAGAGTGTTGCCATTGAAACTTTAATAAGTTATATGATGAAAACTCAAACTTATCCGAAAGGATTTATTTCCAGTAGAGAATAAGATATAAAAAGTAAAACAATATTTTTTGGGGTTGGAATAAATATTTTTATTTGAACCAATCGTGATTATTAATGCGATTAAAGCGATTGGTAATGATTGATACAATTTAAGCGCAATTTGATATAGCTTTTATTTGAGCAATGAAATTATATATTATTGCAATACAATTTCAATTTAGTTTGGAGCGGCTATGAAAAAGTTTATAATATTTTTAAATATGTTAATCACTCTTTCCGTTTTCGGTCAAAACATTTCTGTCTCCAAAGATACCGTTACCTTTTTAGACTTTTGGATTTCTCAAGAAGCAAGCGACAGCATTCATGTTTATAATAACGATAGTAATGTACTTAGCATAGATTCAATATATTCGCAAAACTATATGTATTATTTGAAGATATCTCATAATGATAGTTTAGTAAATGAGTTTTTAATGCATAGTCAAAATATGATTCCATTATTTGTAGATATTCCTGCCCACGATTCTGCCAAAATTGTATTCTATTTATTCATACCAATAATTAAAGAATCATCTTCTCCAACAATCTATACTGATACGATTTCTATCTTAAATAATTCCATTAATAATCCAATAAAAAGAATTACAGCTTTAACTGACATTACGCTTGGCATTTTGGATGAAAATTATTTGCCACACAAGTTTGTATTATCTCAAAACTACCCAAACCCATTTAATCCCTCAACAACAATAAAATTTACAATCCCTAAATATAATTTTGTTACACTTAAAATTTTCGATCTGCTCGGAAGAGAAGTCGCTACACTTTTAAATGAAGAAAAACCACCCGGAGTTCACGAAGTAGTATTCGATACTCGACTGCAGAACGGGCAGGGTATCAGTCTTGCAAGCGGTGTTTATATATATCAAATAAAAAGCGGCAATTTTACCGCGAGCAAAAAATTTGTCTTGATGAAATAAAATATTGAAAATTAATTAAGTAGAATGCTTTATGGGAAGATTTGCAAGTATTGTAGTTTTGTCTTTTATATTTATTAATTCAGTCTATTCGCAGGGAATGTATCTTTCGAAAGAATATGGTCTATCCGCCGGTTTTTTATATGGCGGGGGCAGCGAGTATAATAAAATAGGCTTCTCTGCTGCATTCACTTTGTATGGATTACTTGATTTCCAATATAATCACTCAAAATTTAAAGATGATAACTCGAATAACAGTTTTCAAAATGAATATTTTATTCGCGCTTATTTACTTAAGGGTAAACCTTATTTTTTCTCCGCCGCAGTTGGGTATGTTACTCACAATACTGAAATAGAATTGTGGAGAGGTTTTCCGCTTAAACTTACAAATAAAGGTCTCGCCCTGGAAGCAGGTTTGCATTTAACTTCTTCAAATAAAGAAAAAAATCCAAAAATAATTTCTTCAATTTATTATAGGTACTACAATCCGGAAGAGGTAATGAATTTTCCGAATGGCAGAACTAAAGAGATGAAACAAGTTCGTTCAATAATGTTTGAGTTAGCTGTTGTTTTTTATTATTCAAAATTTTGTTTTGTAATTGGACCAAGATTCAGTGTAGAGAATAACTTTAAGGATAGATTTTACGGTGTAAATTTAAGTGTTAATTTTAAGCATTAAAAATTTTTAAGTTTACTAATAACCGGAAGTAAATTTGTTTATACTTCTGCCGACCTTTCTTAATATTTCAAAAAATCATTATAATGATGAAAAAAATATCAGCCTGCCGTTCTGGTATTTTATTTTTGTTTAGAGTAAATTATTTTTGAAGCGGTTTATATATAAATTCAATATCGCTTAAGATTCTAATAATTAAAAATGGATATCCCTTTGAGAGAAAAAGAATTTGAGAAATTAGTAAAGAATAAATTTAATGTTTACAACAGCTTATTTTTAAGCCTGCCCTTTAGAAAAATTACAAATACCGGAATGATCATTCCTTTGATGCATCATGTTTGCAAACAGGGACTTGAATCAGGGAAAGACCCTCTCGAAATTCTCGATTCATTTTTCGACACAAATGTAAACATTCATTCTGAAGAAGAAAAAATCGATTTTATGTTCAGAGTTATTCAGTACATCGAAAGACAAGTTGTGCTATACGACAGTGTTGAAGATGCCGCTTTTCCTCACCTTCTGAATCTTGATGATGATTTATCACTAAAAGATTATATCCATTTGGCTGCTAATAAAAAAGACGCTGCCGGCGTAAGGGAAAAACTTTCTAAATTCAGTGCAAGGATAGTTTTCACAGCACATCCTACACAGTTTTATTCTTCTTCCGTTCTTGATATCATCGCAAAATTAAGGGGACTGATAAATGAAAATGATATTGATGAAATTGATATAACACTTCATCAACTTGGACTCACATCATTAATAAATTCCCAAAAACCAACACCGTTTGATGAAGCAAAAAATATTATCTACTTTTTACGCAATGTTTTTTATGATGCAGTAGGTGAACTCTATTCCAATATCAAAAAAAATATTAATGATATAAGTTTCGATAACTCTAAAATAATTGAACTCGGATTTTGGCCCGGCGGAGATAGAGACGGAAATCCTTTCGTTAAATCTGACACAACAAATGCTGTTGCAGATGAATTGCGTATGACGTTAATGAAATGCTATTACAAAGACGTTAAAAATTTATCACAAAAACTAACGTTCAGCGAAGTGGAAGATGTTGTCGCGAATCTTAGGGAAAACCTTTACGCCGCCATGTTTGATGCTGCAAAAATATTAAGCCTCAAAGAAATTATTGAACCGCTTTATTCAGTACAAGAGTCACTTATAAAAAATTATAACAGTTTATATTTAGATGAGCTAAACACACTAATTGATAAAGTTAAAATCTTTAAAATACATTTTGCAGCACTTGATATAAGACAGAACCACAGTGTTCATAAGCGAACAATTGAAGAAATTCTTAAAAAGAAAAAGCTGATTAATGATAGTTTGAATGAGTTGAATAGGGAAGAATTAATTTCAATTCTTATTCAAAAAAAAATAAGTGTTTTGCCCGAAGATTTTGATGATGAGTTATTAAGCGATACAATACAATCAATAATTCAATTAAGAGATATTCAAAATAAAAATGGAGAGGAAGGCTGCAGCCGTTATATTATAAGCCATTCGGAAGATATCTTCTCTATTTTATTTGTCTTTGCATTGTTTAGATGGTGCGGCTGGAATGATGAGCTAATTCCTTTCGACTTCATACCGTTATTCGAGTCGATGGAAGGAATGGAAAACTCTGAAACAATAATGCGTGAGTTATTTGACATTACCGAGTACAAAGCACATTTAAAACAACGTAATAATAAACAGACAATAATGCTCGGATTTTCCGATGGGACAAAAGACGGCGGCTACTTGAAAGCCAACTGGTCAATTTTCAAAACAAAGGAAAATCTTTCCGCCTTGTGTGAACGGCATAATATTAAAGCAATATTTTTTGATGGACGCGGAGGACCCCCTGCACGCGGCGGGGGTAAAACTCATCGCTTTTATGCTGCCCAAAGTGAAAGAATTGCTAATCATGCTATTCAGTTAACTATTCAAGGTCAAACGATCACAAGCAAATATGGAACTAAAGAGCATTTCATTCATAACTGCGAGCAATTATTAACTGCCGGTTTATCCAATAGTCTGCATGAAAAAGAAAATAATATTCCGGATAAATCAAGAAAATTAATTGAGGAACTAGCACGCATTAGTTTTAATAAATACAGCGATCTTAAAAACCATAAAATGTTTTTACCCTATTTGGAGAATAAGAGCACACTTAAATATTATGGTGAAACAAATATCGGAAGCCGCCCCGCAAAAAGAGGTGATAAAGAAAAACTGGATTTTAATGATTTGCGCGCCATACCATTTGTAGGTTCCTGGAGCCAGCTGAGGCAAAATGTTCCCGGTTATTTTGGGATTGGTACGGCATTAAAGGAATTAATTAATGAAGGGAAACTTGAAGAACTAAAAAATCTATTTAATGATGTTCCGTTCTTTAAAGCCATGCTGCTTAATAGTATGATGTCGTTATCCAAATGTTACTTTGAACTGACAGCATATATTGCAAAGGATAATGAGTATAAAGATTTTTGGAATATTCTATTTGAAGAATATAAATTGGCTAAAGAAATGGTACTTCAAATCTCAGGTTACAACAGATTGATGGAAGAGGAGCCAATTTCAAGAAAGTCAATAGCAATAAGGGAAAGCATCGTTTTGCCTTTGCTGGTTATTCAGCAGTATGCATTGCAGAAGATTGAACAGAACTCTGACAAAAAAGAAACTTATGAAAAAATAGTAAAGCGGTCGCTGTATGGTAATATTAATGCAAGCAGAAATTCTGCCTGATACTTTATTAGAAACCTTGAATAACCTCTGAATAAACTGGTTCGGGTCATTGCGATTCCGATGTTGTTTATCGGGAGAAGCAATCTGTCAAAAAGTGAGAGATTGCCACACTCCGATAAAAGCATCGGAGTTCTCCCAAAGGACTCCTTTGGAAGCAATGACAAAACATATGTTATTCAAAGGATTCTATTATTTTTAAATGCATTTTGCAGCAGGTTAAATAACTCGTGAATATTTTGATACCCGGATTATTCTTATTCAACTTGAGCAATAGAATAAATAGCACGGTGCTTTAGCGCCGTGATATTAGAAAACCCCGCATTCCGGGCTTTAGCCCTCCTTTGCAGATAGGAGGTCCAAAATGTATTTATTACTATAATTAAAACAATAAAGTTTGACATGCGAAATTAATAACCACATATTAATATTAAAACAAAATTGAGTATCTACATGACTGCGTTAAAAATATTACCGAGGTTCCAAGTTGTTATTCCAAAAGCAATACGTAAAAGGTTAAAACTGAAACCCGGACAACAACTGCAAATAGTTGAACTTGGTGATAGGATTGAATTTTTAATTATGAAAAATATTAAAGAAGCCCGCGGATATTTAAAGGAAATGGATACTGCAATTGCACGGGAGGATAGAATATGAATTTAGTTAAGTCCTTAAATTGGATAGAGTATTTGACTGGTAAAAAGAGTTTACTTTATTTGCTTTTTATTTTATTACTAACTTTTTCATGTACTCAATCTAATGACGAAAATGCAATCCCGGATTCATCCCATCAAATGGTATTAGTTTTAACAGATGCATCAAGAGACACAACCGGTTCATTATATTATTTTGAAAGAGTCAGCAAAGATTCCGGGTGGATACTATCAAGTCAGCAAATACCTGTTGTGCTTGGAAGATCCGGTCTCGGATGGGGAAAAGGATTACATACTCCACAAAATACTTTTGACTTTCCAATTAAGGAAGAGGGCGATGGGAGAAGTCCCGCCGGAGTATTTAGTTTAAGTGCTGTGTTCGGCTATAAATCTTCTGATGAAATGAGTCATCTAAAAATGCCGTACATTCACATAACCGAAATGATTGAATGCATTGATGATCCCGACTCAAAATACTACAATCGTATAATTGCACGAGATGAAGTTTCAAGAGAAGATAGTGTTGATTGGCAATCCTCTGAAAAAATGAGATTTGCAGATATCTACTATGAATTAGGAGTTGTTGTCGATCATAATTCCGATCCGATTGAGAGTGGAGCAGGCTCATGTATATTTTTGCATAATTGGATTGATGAAAATGAAACAATGGCAGGCTGCACGGCAATGGATCCCCCAAACATGCAAGAGATTGCAGAATGGTTGGATGCAGCAAAAAATCCGGTTTTAGTTCAATTAACAAAGCAATTGTATTTTGAATTACTGGAACAATGGCAATTACCAAAATTGAATTTAGGCGATAATTGAAGCTAACATAAAATAGATTAGTTTTTTTTAATTCATTTTAATTTTTATTTGCACACCTCATTACCTTTACCCATTTTAAAACTTATAAATTTTAAAGTCTTTACATATTTACATTTTTAACGTCTTTACATCTTTACGTTTTAACGTTTCTACGTCTTTACGTTTCTACGTTTCTACGTCTTAACGTTTCAACAATTCAACATGATAATAATCCGTTCACAAATATTAGAACAATTCAGCAGCATAACTTTCGGGTTCAGCACAAAAATTGGTTTGGATCGAAAAGCTCCATTCAATTTCAACATGTCTCACTCGGTAGGGGATGATGAAGAAATTGTTGAAGAAAACAGAGCTGCATTCGTTAAAAAATTAGGACTTGCACCGCAGAATATAGCTTACCAAAAACAAGTTCATGGTGATACAATATTAATAGTTGAAAGCGGGGGAATAAACGGCGAAAGTGACGCAATGATAACAAACAAGCCCGATATCGGCTTAGCTATTTCATCTGCTGACTGCTGCGCAATTTTTATTTATGATCCTATCAAAAAAGTTATTGGTGCGGTTCATTCCGGCTGGCGGGGAACAGAGAAAAAAATACTACTTAAAACATTAAAAAAAATGCGTGAAAAATTCGGATGCAGTTACAAAGATTTCTATTTCTACATTTCACCCTCAATTTCACAAACAAATTATGAGGTTGGTGAAGAGGTTGCTAAATTATTTAGAAAAAAACATAGAAAGAAAAACGGCGAAAAGTATTTACTGGATGTTGCCGGAGCCAATAAAAGAATGCTGATAAAAAAAGGAATTCAGGAAAATAGAATACAATGTTCATCACTCTGCTCATTCGAACTCGAAAATTTGCTGCACTCTTATCGGAGGGAGGGACAAAAATCGGGCAGGGCATTCGGCATTATTGCAATGAAGGATAATAATTGAAAACCGAATCAATAAAAATTGCGATTGGATTCACCGCTATTTGCTTGCTTTGGGGTTCTACCTGGCTGGTTATAAAAATTGGACTCGGTCCGCTTACCCCTTTATTTTCTGCGGGTTTTCGGTTCACCGTTGCTTCAGTATTTATTTTTGCTTTAATGAAGTTTAGAAAAATTTCAGTTCAAACAGATTCTGTTTCAATAAAACTTTATATAATCTTAGCGCTATTTTCCTATGTTATTCCCTTCGGTTTAGTTTATTGGGCAGAACAGTTTATTGAATCGGGTTTGACTTCAGTATTATTTGCCGTCTTCCCATTTTTTGTAATTATCTTTTCACGCCTTGCAATTCCGGGTGAAAGCGTTGGAGTTTATAAAGTGCTTGGAGTTACTCTTGGGTTTACCGGCATCTTATTTATCTTTGCCGAAAATTTATCATTCGATATTGAAAAAGATTTTTGGGGTTCCCTTGCAGTATTCGGAAGCGGTGTTATGCAGGCTGCTGTTGCAGTTGCAATAAAAAAATTCGGCAAGCATCTCAACCCGCTTTCAATGAATCTTGTTCCTGTATTTGCGGCGGGAATAATATTAGTCGGCATATCATTCCTTTTTGAAGACTCATCAACCTGGCAGTTTAATTCGATTGCAATATTTTCAATTTTATATCTCGCAATCTTCGGTACACTATTTACATTTACAACCTATTATTGGCTGCTGAAAAGAATGAATGTTGTAATACTTTCACTCTCGGCATTTATTACCCCAATTGTTGCTTTGGTATTGGGCTGGTTTGTATTGAATGAAAAACTTTCATTCCAGGCAATGTTAGGAAGTTCATTAGTGCTAATTGGAATTTTATTTGCTAATTTTAGAGGCTTATTGAACTACTATAAAGAAAGGTTTAACAGAAATAAAAATGATTAATATTATTCGAATAAAGAACGCAACTTTTTATGCATATCACGGAGCAATGAAAGAGGAACAGCATATTGGCGGTAAGTTTGAAGCTGATGTAGATATGTACACCGATTTTACAAGAGCCGCGGAAAAGGACGATTTAGAATTAACGATAAACTATCACGATGTTTATCAATACATAAATAAAATTGTACATGATAAAAATTATTATTTGATTGAAACTCTTGCCACGGTTATTGCCGATGGACTAATATCAGAATTTCCTACAGTGAAAAAAGTTGCTGTTCGTGTTCGTAAAAATAGTGTTCCAGTAGGCGGAGTAATTGACCATGTTGAAGCTGAAGTGATTAAAGAAAATGGAAAGTAAGGTCTATTTAAGCGCGGGCTCAAATGTTGGGGATAGAATTTCATACCTAAAATCTGCATTAAGTAAAGCAAATAGTAAAAATGATATTTCAGTTCAAAATATTTCTTCCATTTATGAAACACTCCCATTCGGAAAAACCGATCAGAATAATTTTAAAAATATAGTGATCAGCCTTCGTACAACTTTATCGTACCTAGAATTGTTTAAGGAGATAAAAAATATTGAAAAGGAAATTGGGCGAAGTAAAACAGAGCGATGGGGACCGCGTGAAATTGATATCGATATTCTGCTCTTTGATGATAAAATTATTGATACGGATAAATTAACAATTCCCCATAAAGGAATTTTAGAACGAGATTTTGTTGTAAAGCCGCTTTTAGAAATTGAACCGGAAATAAGTCACCCGGTGAAGCAAAAAAAAATTAAAGATTTATTATATTTGTTAGCTAGTAAAACTATTATTAATAAAACGCCAAATTCAATTTTAGGAATAACTGAAATAACTGATGAGTGAAGTAAAATACATTGCAATTGAAGGAGTTATAGGAGCTGGAAAAACATCCCTTTCTCGTAAACTATCCGAAAAATTAAATTCAAAATTAATTTTAGAAGAATTTGAAGTAAATCCGTTTTTAGAAAAATTTTATTCGAACAGAAAAAGATTTGCGTTTCAAACACAAATGTTTTTCTTAGTAAATAGATTTAAGCAGCAGCAGGAACTAATGCAGGAAGATTTGTTCACCGAATATATTGTATCGGATTACATTTTTGAAAAAGATAAAATATTTGCTTACATGAATCTTTCGGGAGAAGAATTAAAATTATACGAAAGTATTTTTCCACTGCTTGAGCGCGACCTGCGGAAAATTGATCTGGTGGTTTATCTGCAATCGAGTGTTGATCGGATAATGTATAATATTAAAAAACGCTCCCGTAAAATTGAAAGGGATTTAACGCGCAGCTATATTGAAGAATTAAGCGAAGCCTATAATAATTTTTTCTTTAAGTATAATAGTACACCTTTGCTGATTGTAAACACAACCGAAATTGATTTTGTAAATAAGCAAAGTGATTTTGATGAGTTATACAAAGAAATATTTCGTGAGGACAGGGGAGTGGTTGAATACTTTAGTCCCGAAAGACGAGGAGTTGGTGAATGATACGATTGATGATTTTTATTCTTATTGCAATATTTGCATACATAGCATTTAAGATGTTCAGGTTTTTGAAAAAAATAAGCAAAGCCGCAGATAACACCCAGCGCGAAAGTAAATTTAGACGAAATCCTAATTCTAAAATTAATATTAAAAAAGAAGATATTATAGAAGCGGATTTTGAAGAAATTGAACCCGATAAATCCGAAAGTAAAACCAGTAAGCAATAAAAGCATTTCAAATATTAATGTCAGGTCAAAATATCTTTTCAAAACTTTTTTCAAATACACTAAAACTTTTTCTTTCGGTTGATGAAAATAAAAGCAGGACAATTGATCCGCCCCAAAAAGTGTTAGTGGTGCGGCAGCATAATCAATTTGGAGACCTTCTTGCAAGCGTTTCACTATTCCGAGCTATTAAAGAAACTTACCCGGAAACTGAATTAACTGTTATTGTTAGCCCGGAAAATTATTACGCCATCTCAAAAAATGATTTTATTGATAGATATTTTGTGTTTGATAAAAAGAAGGTTTTTAATCCCGAATACTATCAAGAGTTTAGAAATCTTTTAAAAGAGGGATATGATTTAGCAATAGTACCCGCAACGGTATCAATTTCCTTCACAAGCTGTTTAATCAGTCGATTCGCAAAATCCAAAACTCGAATTGGACCGAACTCACTTAACGGAAAACCGAACAAAGCCGCATTCATGTTCGATAGACGTGTTGACTTGAACTGGAATAAGTTTCCTGATTGCCACGTTTCCGATTTTATTTTAGAAGTAGTTCGACCGTTTAGCATTGCTGCTAAAGTTTATACTTCAAATGTAAAAGTTGAAGAAGCCGATTTAGATGAAGCGAAAAAATTTATTAAAACTTTAAGTGGAATTGATGATGAAAAATTAATTGGATTCCATATTGGCGCAGGTAAACCATATAATAAATGGTCGATGACAAAATTTGCCGAAACAATTGAGAAACTGAACGAAAAATATAAATGCAGGTTTTATATAACCGGAAGCAAAAGTGATCATGAAGAAATAAAATATGCTAAAGAAAATATTCCGCATATCGGTGGATTCTATTTAGATAAATCAATACCGGAATTAGCCGCGGTTATTTCACTGAGTGATTTATTTATAACCAACGATACAGGAGTAATGCATGTAGCAGGCGCAACTGAAACTCCGCAGATTTCAATTTTTGGTCCTACAAACCCTTTTAACTGGGCGCCTGTCGGTAAAAATAAATTTTTCTTAAAAAAACAAGAAAATATTGAAAGCATTCAAGTAGATGATGTTTTGTATCTTGCACAAAAAATATTAGAGAAAGAATAAACAATGAACAAAACTTTAGCCGCTGTGGATATCGGTACAAACTCATTTCATTTAATTGTAACAGGGTACGACACAAAAGGCAACTTTGAAATCATTGATAAAGAAAAAGAAGTTATACGTTTAGGTGAAGGGTGTACCGGCGATATTAAAAACATCTCCGACTCTGAAATGGAACGCGGGGTGAACACACTTCATAAATTTAAAGGTATTGCCGATTCACACAACGCACCCCTGCGCGCGGTTGCAACAAGTGCCGTGCGGGAAGCATTAAATAAAAATGAGTTTATTAAAAAAGTTAAACGTGAAACTAATTTAGATGTAGAAGTTATTTCAGGCGATGAAGAGGCGCGCTTAATTTATTTGGGAATCCTAAAATCTGTTCCAATTTATAACAAGAGCGCACTGTGCATTGATATTGGCGGCGGAAGCACTGAATTTGTTTTAGGTAAAAAAGGTAAAATCAATTACTCGATGAGTTTAAAACTTGGTGCGGTTAGATTGACTCAAATGTTTTTTCCCGGTAATAAAATTACGAAGGAAAGCATTGAAGCATGCCGCAACTGGATTGAGGGAGTGTTGTTCCCGGTTTATCGCCACTTAAAAAATAAAACTTTTGAATTAGCAGTCGGCTCATCAGGTACAATTATGGCTGCCGGTGTTATGATCGCAGCACGCAAAAATGAAGGTGATTACAAATCAATTCACTTTAATAATTTTGTTTTTACAATTGATGAATTAAAAAAATTAGAAGCTGACCTACTCAAAAAAACAACGGTGAAAGAGAGAAAGAGTATTGAAGGATTAGAACCAAGACGCGCAGATATTATTCCTGCGGGTATAATTTTACTTTCAACAATAATGAGTAGATTAAATATAAAAGAATTGACTATCTCTGAATATGCACTTAGGGAAGGAATAATTTTAGACTCGCTAAGCAAAATTAAAAAAGAGGATATTGCTCATAATTTAAGCGACATACGTTACGAAAGTATTCATCAATTAGCAGATTCATGTAAGTACGATAAAGCACATTGCATGCATGTAGCAAATTTATCGCTGCAAATATTTGATCAGCTAAATGAGATTCATAAACTTAATGTTGATACGAGAGAATACCTTGAAGCCGCTGCAATACTGCATGATATCGGCTTCCATATTTCTCATGCACAGCATCATAAGCATGGTTACTATATTATAAGCAACAGCCAGCTAATGGGCTTTAACGAAAACGAAATTAAAATTATTGCCAATGTTGCAAGATATCATCGCAAAAGTCATCCTAAAAACACCCACAAAGAATTTGAAAGTTTACCCGAAGAAAGTAAAAATATAGTGCAGAAACTTTCAGGAATTTTAAGAATTGCAGATTCACTAGATAGAACACACTCCAACAAAATTAAAAAAGTTAATGTTGAAGTGAATGAAAAATCAATATCCGTAATGCCCGAGGTGAAAACTAATTTGCCCGAAATTGAACTTTGGAATTTTGAGAGGCGAAAAGGATTATTTGAAGAAGTATTCGGTAAGCAGTTAGTCCTGGAATTTCAAGAAGCAGTTTAATCAGCGGCTATAATGCGCACGGCGGGGCTTATGGTTTTTAATCAACTAGATTAGTTATCCTTTATAATGATTTAGTTTATTAAAGATTAGCTTTTTGATTTTGTACACCACTGTATATATATTTCAAAGTTTGAAAAAAATAAATATTGCATTAACAATTAAACCAAGTAAGGATTATGGCACAAAAAGTTTACATTAAAGATTTGGCAGAATATGTAGGAAAAGAAGTAACACTTAAAGGATGGCTTCATAATAAACGATCCAGCGGAAAAGTAAAATTTTTAATTTTGCGCGATGGGTCGGGTTTGCTTCAGTGCATTGTATTTAAGGGCAATGTAACAGAAGAAGTTTTTGATACTGCCGATAAGTTAACACAGGAAAGTTCTTTTGAAGTTACAGGATTAGTAAAAGAAGAACCGCGTGCAGTAGGCGGATACGAACTTGATGCTACAGATGTGAAATTAATTGCACCTTCGGTTGATTATCCTATCACACCCAAAGAGCATGGTATTGAGTTTTTAATTGATCACCGGCACTTGTGGCTTCGGTCCCAAAGACAAGCTGCAATACTCCGTATTCGTCACAGAACAATTAAAGCAATAAGGGACTTTTTTGATGATAGAGGCTTCGTACTATTTGATCCGCCGATATTAACGCCGAATGCGTGCGAAGGCACTTCCACACTTTTTGAAACCGAGTATTTTGATTTAGGTCCAGCATATCTTACACAATCGGGACAGTTATATGCAGAAGCAGGTGCCATGGCACTTGGCAAGGTTTATACTTTTGGTCCAACTTTCCGTGCGGAAAAATCAAAGACCAGGAGACATTTAACTGAATTTTGGATGGTTGAACCGGAAGTTGCATTCAATGATTTGGATGACAATATGGATCTTGCGGAAGAATTTTTAGAATATGTAGTTCAAACAGTAATAAAAGAAAAAGCTGATGACCTAAAGATATTAGAACGCGATGTTACAAAACTTGAAAATGTAAAACACCCCTTCCCAAGAATAAGTTACGATGAAGGTTTAGAAATTCTTAAGAAAAACGGAGTAGATTTTGAATGGGGTAATGACCTTGGCGGAGCGGATGAAACTATTATTTCGAGCCAGTATGATAGACCGGTTATGGTTCATAGATATCCCGCAGAAGTAAAAGCATTTTACATGAAACGAGATCCTAAAAATGAAAAACTCGCTTTAGCAGTTGATGTGCTTGCACCCGAAGGCTACGGCGAAATTATCGGAGGCAGCCAGCGTGAAGATGATTTAGATTTGCTGATAAGCAGAATTAAAGAACACAATCTTCCGCAGGAGTTTTTTGATTGGTATCTCGATCTCCGAAGATACGGCTCGGTTCCTCATTCCGGTTTTGGTTTGGGATTAGAAAGAACCGTGTCATGGATCTGCGGTTTGGATCACTTACGTGAAGCAATTCCATTCCCGCGGATGATTTATAGAAATACACCTTAAGTAATAATCAAACTATTCTTAAAATAATTTTGTTGTTAAAATTTATGAAAATTATAAAAACATTATCGCTGCTTTTGCTGTTGCTTACGGCGGCATCGTTAGAAATTAAAGCTGAAACAATTCCCGCTGAAATTACTCCAGCCGCTGTTTCAGAAACTGCCGGGGAGCATGAACTGCCTTCAGCAATAATGGTTTTACCATTTATTATTTTACTCGGAATGATTGCAACAGGACCATTATTTTATCATCACTTCTGGGAGAAAAATTATCCTAAAATTGCAATTGTGCTCGGACTTATTACAGCAAGTTATTACCTGTTCTCACTTGGCGATACACATGTGCTGCTTCATACTGGTGCAGAGTATATCTCATTTATTGCGCTGCTTGCCTCATTGTTTGTTGCCTCCGGTTCAATATTAATCAAAGTCGATAAAAAATCAACGCCGATGCTTAATACCGGACTATTACTATTTGGTTCAGTAATAGCAAATGTGATTGGAACAACCGGTGCATCAATGCTTCTTATACGCCCATTTATAATGATAAATCGTGATCGTATAAAGGCTTATCATGTGATATTTTTTATTTTTATGGTGAGCAACATAGGCGGTGCATTAACCCCTATCGGAGATCCGCCGCTATTCCTTGGTTTCTTAAGAGGTGTTAGTTTTTTCTGGTTCGTCGAGCATATCTGGTATATCTGGCTTCCAACAATTCTATTAGTTGCCGTTATATTTTATTTTTTGGATTCAAAAGATAAAAGCGGAAGTGATACTGAAAAAGAGTACACTGGTAAAATTGAAATTAAAGGATTAAAAAATTTATTTTACCTCGGTGCAATTTTAATTGCCGTATTTATTGATCCTGCCGTTATGCCTTGGGTGCCAAGTCTTGCACCGCTTCCATTTGGTATTAGAGAAATAATTCAGCTTAGTATTGTTTACCTGGCATACAAAACAGCCGATCGTGAAATATTAAAGGATAATGAATTTGACTTTGAACCGATTAAGGAGGTTGCATATTTATTCGTCGGTATTTTTGCAACTATGATTCCTGCACTGCAGCTAATTGCGCATGAAGCCAAAGTGTTCGGCGAAAGTTTAGATGCAGGAATATTTTACTGGTCAACCGGGTTACTTTCCGGCTTCTTAGATAATGCCCCGACATTCCTAAACTTCTTTAGCGCTGAAATGGGTAAATTTTCATTGGATGTAAACAAAGTTGAAGATGTTAGAATTTTTCAGGATTTGCATCCCTTATACTTACAAGCTATTTCAGTAGCCGCTGTATTTTTTGGTGCTATGACCTACATCGGTAATGGTCCTAACTTTATGGTTAAATCAATTTGCGAAAGAGCAGGAATAAAAATGCCGAGCTTTTTTGCTTATATGGTAAAATATTCTATCCCTATTTTAATACCGATTTTTACAGTAGTATGGTTAGTTTTCTATTTTGGAAAAGGATAAAAAATGATAAAAAAAATTGATGAAGTTATTAATGAAAATGTAAACGGATTGCATTATGGAAGGAGATTACTACTTCCGTTTGTTGCAGATATTTTAAAGATTGTAATTGATGACGATATTTTAACCGATTTTAATTTTGAAAAATCGAGAGCCGATTACAACAAAGAGGAATATTTTACTGAAATAAATTTTATGGATTATGATAATCTGCAGACAGTAGTTTCGGAGTTTGAACAAATTAAAATGATTGTTGTTGAAGAAGGTGAAAACATTTTTGATTTTTCTACACACCGAAAAATTGGACTTCAGGTGCTTGATGATCATAAAATTATTATTAAAGAGGTTGATGAGGATATACCATTTATTGAATAAAATATTTATTAACAGAAATTTAATATTATGATACCACTATTTACATCAGAGCAAGTTCGTGCAGCGGATAACTATGCTATAAAAAAACTTGGTATACCAAGTATTGTTTTAATGGAGAATGCATCATTAAGTATTTTTCATTCAATATTGGAATATGTGCCTGACTTAAATTTTAATGATACCGTTGGAATTATTGCCGGTAAAGGAAATAACGGCGGCGATGGCTTTGCTCTTGCGCGTCAGCTTTTCAATGCGGGTATTCCCGTTAAAGTTATTTCTATGGGTAAAGAAAACCAATTAAAGGGTGATGCTTTAACAAACTACCGCATACTTAAAAAACTGATTGCAGACAGTAGAATTTCATCATTAAAAACATTTACCTCTTTGCGGGATCTGAATCAATTCTCATCATGCTTAATAATTGTAGATGCACTGCTCGGCACCGGCGCTAAAGGTGAATTGAAGAAGCCCTACGCCGGCATAGTAGAAAAGTTAAATAAATTTGATGCAATAAGAGTTGCAGTTGATATACCTACCGGATTAGATATTGATACCGCGTTTACAAAGCTCTGTTTTGATGCTGATTTAACTGTATCATTAGCAGAATTGAAAAGGGGATTGTTTTATAACAGCGGATATGCTTACAGCGGAGAAGTCGTTCAAGGCTCAATCGGATTAGGCGATGAGTATTTTGATTCACTTAATGTTAATGATTATTTGATCGAACCGGAAGATTGCGAAAATAATTTGCCCGTAAAAGAAATTGACGCCCATAAATATTCCGGCGGAAAAGTATTAACAATAGCAGGATCGGGAGATTTACCCGGAGCTGCATTTTTTACTGCTAACACTGTTTTAGCTTCCGGCGGCGGCGCATCTGTATTGGCTTTCCCTAATTCAATGAAACAAATGGCGCAGCAAATGCTCGATGGAGTAACGGTTATATCGTATGAAGACAACAATTCTGCGATATTTAAAAATCAAAATATTGCTGAGTTGGAAGAAAAAATTAAATGGGCAGATGTTATTGCTCTCGGTCCCGGTTTGGGCAGGGAAGAGGATACAAGGAATGCTGTAATTCAATTACTGAAAAATTATAAAAATAAAAAATTTGTTATTGATGCCGATGCCATTTATGCATTGAGAAATAAAGCCTATAAAAAAGTTGATCTTACAAATAAAGTTTTAACACCTCATCATAAAGAATTTTCCGATTTACTCGGAATTGAATTATTTGATCTCAAAAAAAATATTTTAGAAATAGGCAGAAAATTTACTCGCGAAACAAAAGCATATTTAGTTTTAAAAGGTGCACCGACAATAATATTTAATCCCGAAGGAGAAGCATTCATAAATTCATCCGGAAATGAAGGAATGGCAAAGTTCGGAACCGGCGATGTGCTGACCGGATTAATTGCTTCGATGATTGCACAATCGGGAGAAATTGAAAATGCAGTAATTGCATCTATTTATTTGCACGGTTTATCTGCCGACTTACTTCTCGATAAATTAACCGAGTTTGGTGTTTCCGCTTCCGGTATTATGAATAATATTCCACGCGCAATTAAATTTTTAAGGAAGTCTGTTGTATAATTACCTAAAAGAAAATAGACGTAAAGTTGTATATTTTCCTTTGATCGTTTACTGGATAATTTTACTTATCGCAACCAGTATTCCAACCGATGATTTTCCCAGAGTATTAATGACTGTTGGGGATAAGATTAAACATTTTTCTGCTTATTTAATACTTGGCGGATATTTATCTTTAGCATTTTCTCTGCAGGAACGGTTTCCGAAACTTCAAGAATATTTTATTATTGGCGGAATTGTTGTAGCAAGTGTATATGGATTATTGGATGAATTTCATCAAGCATTTATACCGGGAAGATTTTTTGAGTGGTATGATTGGATTGCTGATATCTTAGGAGCGGTTGCCGGAAGTTCGATTATTGGATATATCTTGAACAAAAAGGTTTTTCAAAAAAAATAGTTAAATATTTGTGGAACCTTTTTTTTTGCAAAATGTAAAAAAAACTGTAAGAATGAATTGACTATAACGGAATCATTTTTTAAGTTTTAACACAAATTTCTATACATTAGGAGGAAAAATTGGCTCTTAAAAAGAATCCGAAAGTGGATTTAAAACTGCACTACAGAAGAGTGTTTAAAATTTCTTTGATCATAGCTTTAGCATTTCTAATAATAGCTTTTAAATACTTTCCAAAAGTAGAGAAAGAAAAAGTGGTTCTTGAAGGTCCTCAGGAATTAGTAGAAGTTGAAGATATAGAACAGACCAAACAAGAAGCAGCGCCTCCTCCTCCACCAAAACCGCCAATTCCTATTGAAGCGCCGACAGATGATGTGCTTGAGGATATTGAAATTAGTGATACAGAACTTGATGTAGAGGCAGAGGTAACCGCTCCGCCGCCTCCTCCGGAAGTTGAGGAAGAGGAAGAAGAAGAACCCGCATTTTTTGTTGCTGTTGAACAAATGCCGGAACCTATTGGCGGTATCGCAAAAATTCAATCACGCATTGTTTACCCCGAAATAGCAAAACGTGCCGGTGTACAGGGCAGGGTATTTGTTAAAGCTTTTGTAAACAAAAATGGTGAAGTTCATAAAGTTGAATTAATAAAAGGTATTGGCGCCGGTTGTGATGAAGCTGCACTTGAAGCTGTTCGTCAAACAAAATTTAAACCGGGCAAGCAAAGAGGTAAACCTGTAAACGTTCAGGTTTCAATTCCGATACTTTTCAAATTACAATAATTTTAAGCGTCTCTTAGAGGCGCTTTTTTTTTTTGTCCTACCTTTTCCTATTTGGGAACCTGAGAAAATTTTTAATGTAGAAAGATTTAGGAGCTCCGTTTTACTAAAAAATTACTACCACTAATTTAGCAGGAGGTTCTATGTCCCTTCCTAAGAATCCTCGTTTTGATCTAAAACGTAAAAGAAGTCGTGTGCTCGAAACCGGGATGATACTTTCTTTAGCATTTCTAATTGTTGCTTTCAAATTTTTCCCTGAAATTGAAAAAGCAGAACAAATAGAAAAAGATGACCCGGATATTTTTATTTCCGAGAAAATTGATCCCACAACTCAGCCCCCCGATATTCCACCCCCTCCGGAACCTAAAATTGTAGTTGAGTCGCCCGATGATGAATTTATTGATGATGTACCACTTGAAGATACCGGTCTCGACATAACAGTAGACGTTCCCGATACCCCGCCACCATTTGATAATAATAAGGGTGAGGATGCTGATGATAGACCCCCTTACAAATGGGTTGAAACCATGCCTGAACCAATTGGTGGAATTGCAGGAATTCAGAAACGAATTGCTTATCCTGATTTTGCAGTAAGAGTTGGATTAGAAGGGAGAGTAATTTTGAGGGCTTATGTAGATACGAGAGGCAATGTTTATAAAGTAGATGTGATAAAAAGTTTAGGCGGAGGCTGTGATGAAGCAGCAGTTAAAGCAGTAATGGAAACAAAATTTACACCGGGCAAGCAGCGAGGTAAGCCCGTAAAAGTTATGGTTGCAATTCCAATTTCATTTGATCTTAGATAACTAAAACTATTACCCTAATTTTAAGGCGCCAATTCCGGCGTCTTTTTTTTATTCATTTTAAAACTTTTGCGGAACTTTTGCGTCATAATATTACTTTAGACTCATAAGTCAAAACAATGACTTGTAATTCGCAAACTAAACTTATAAGTTCAACCCTTAAAAAAAATGGATTTATGCAAACAGTAAATGAAAATAAAAAAATAGGCAGAAAAGAACGTGAGCGGTTATTTAAGCGGAGAGAAATCCTTTTAGCTGCTGTTGATTTATTTGCGCGTAATGGTTTTGAGAATACAAAGTTAGATGATATTGCCGAAGCCTCCGAATTCGGCAAGGGTACTTTGTATAATTATTTTCATAATAAAGAGGAAATTTATTTCGCAAGCATTAAACAAATTTTTGATGATTACTGTGAAATGCATGAAAGGATCTTAAATAATACTGAAACTCTTAAAGAATATTTTGAAGAAACTACAAAGTCTTTGATTCAGTACTGCGTTAATAATAAATCATCATTTATAATGCTTGTTCGTTTTAGAACTAGAATAATGGATAGACAAAAATTAGAGGGATTTAATTTACTTACAGGGTTTTATGAACAAGTGAACCAAATGCTGACAAAGCGAATTAAGCAGGCAATAAAAAATAATGAAATCAGGAAAGTCGATTCGGAGTCGTTAATTCTGCTTTATAAAAGTATGATCATTCCTTACCTGCATTTGAATTTTATTGCAAATGACAATTTAGAAATTGACGTAGAAAAAGAAACAAAATTTATTTTATCCGTTCTGTTTAACGGAATACTAATTAAATAACATAAAGGAGTTAATGTGAAGAAAGTATTCTTCTTAGTTTTATTTACTTTTTTATTAACAACACTTAATGCTCAATCAAGCAAATTGCAGCTTGATCTTGAAGAAAGTATTGAAATTGCTTTAGAGAATAATAACAGTTACAAGCAGGCTTTATATAAAAAGCAAATTGCCGAAGAACAAGTTAGGGAAGCCTATGGAACTTCACTATTCCCAAGTATCGACGGAAACGTAAGCTATATAAGAGCTTTAGAGATTGGCGAGACATTTATTGAAGGTTTTGGTACAATAAAATTTGGTACCGATAATACTTTAAATGCCGGCTTAACTTTGGAACAGCCTCTATTTACCGGTGCAATGTTTCTTGCGGTTAAAATTGCTAAAACTTTTGAGGACATTCAAAATAGAAATGTTCAATATTCAAAATCGGAATTGATTGTTAATGTTACCGAAGCCTACTACAACATTTTATTAGCCGAAGAGTTAGTAAGTTTAACCGAACTTAATCTTGAACTTGCCGATCAAAATTTAAAGAATGCTCAGACAATGTATAAAGCCGGGTTAGTTTCAGAATACGACGAATTGAAAGCAAAAGTTCAATATCAAAATATTACTCCGGCATTAACCGAAACTAAAAACCAGCTTCGTTTAGCAAAAAACAATTTAAGACTTTTACTTGGTATTGAACTCGATACCGAAATTGATGTAAAAGAAAAATTGAATTATGCTCCCGGTGAGGAGTTGTCGTTTGAATTAGGTAAACAGATGCTCGAAGAAAACAACCAGCTATTAAAACAAATTGAATTGGACGTAAACTTAAAAGACCTTACAAAGTCTTATCGGTTTTCTGAACATTTCCCAAAGCTGAATTTGACAGGGAGTTTACAGGCACAAGCGTTAGGAAATGGTCCTGTTGATGTATTGGGTTGGAAGTATTCACGCTCTATCAATATCGGTCTGAATTTATCGGTTCCAATTTTCAAAGGGTTTTCAATCGATTCGCAAGTTGAACAAGCGGATATAGATTTGAAAATATCCAAAGAAGAATTAACTAAGGTAAAAAGACAGCTTCAAAGTCAATTGGAAAACAGTTTGCTTGGTATTAAAAAAACTAAAGAGCAGGTATCAGCTTATGAACTTGCTGTTACCGAAGCTGAAAGAGGATATGAAATTTCTCAGAAAAGGTATGGTACCGGCTTAGCCTCACAACTTGAAGTTACAAGTGCACTGCTTGATTTTACGCAAGCAAAGGTAAATTATTTAACATCTGTGCGTGACTACTATGTTTTTTCCGCCAGGTTAGATCATTTACTAGGAAATTATTCAAATCAAATAAACTAAAAAATTAGAGATGGTGGATAGTATGAAGTTCGATCATAAAAAAATATTTATGTTAATCTTTGCCCTGATGTTATTGGTAGTTTTAACCTCATGCGGTGAATCAGACGGAAGCGAAAAAGAGAAAGCCGAAGAGGATGAGAGCAGAGTAGTACGTGTAGAAACTGAAGAACTAAAAGGTTCACAATACACAGATTTTATAAAAATAATTGGTCAGCTTAAACCGATTGAAAAAGCGAGTTTGAGTCACCCAACCGGGGGAATAATTAAAACCTTTAATAAAGATAAAGGCGATTATGTGAATAAGGGTGATACAATTGCTGTTATTGATAATGATGTTCTTAAAGCAAATCTTGCATCAGCAAAAGCAAAATATGATTTAGCAGAAATTACTTATGATAAGCAGGAAGAAATATTTAAACAAAAAGTAAATAGCGAAATTCAAGTGCTGGAAGCAAAGGCTAATAGGGATGCAGCTAAAGCTAATTACGAGTTAATCAAGGCTCAGTTGGAAGATTCGTATATCACTGCTGCTTTTCCCGGAATTGTTGATGCAAAGTATTATGAAGAAGGAGAACTTGCCGGACCGGGAATGCCGATAGTTAATCTAATTAATATTAGCAGAATAAAGGTTGAAGCCGGATTACCCGAAAGATATGTAGGGCAAGTCAGCAAAGGTGCTCCCGTTAAAATATTGGTTAAAAATTTAACTGATAAAATGATTAACGGTCGTGTAAGCTTTATTGGAAATTCGGTTACGACGAACAATAGAACATTTCCTATTGAAATTATGGTCAGTACTTCTACCACAAAACTTAAGCCTGAATTAGTAGCAGAGCTATTCATTGAGAATGAGCACTATGATGATGTGATTACAATTCCGCAGGAAGTTGCAGAAAGGGTTGATGACGGATACGAGGTATTTATCGTTGACAGCGGTAAAGCTGTTTCGCGGAATATAAAAATACTAAACAGGTTTGATGATAAAATAGCAGTAAAAAGCGGATTGAAAAAAGGTGAACAATTAATTGTTGTGGGTTATCAGAACCTTGTTCACGGTCAAAAAGTTAAAATTGTAAATTAAGGATATCCATAATGAAAATTACCGATATTAGTGTTGATAACAGAACAAGCGTACTTATACTTGTAGTGATAATAATTATCATGGGTGTTTCCTCTTATGTTTCTTTACCGAGAGAAGCATCGCCTGATGTACAGATTCCGCTGATTATTGTATCAACTCCGTATTTTGGAGTATCGCCCGAAGATATTGAATCGTTAATTACCCAGCCTATTGAAAAGGAACTGAATGCAATTACCGAGATAAAAGAAATTCGTTCCTCATCCTTTGAAGGCTACTCACTTGTGCAGGCTGAGTTTGAAAGCGGGTTTGATATTGACGATGCTCTGCAGAAAGTAAGAGATAAAGTTAATAAAGCCGAATCGGAACTGCCTGACGATGTTGAGAAACCTGAAATTATTGAAATCAACTTTTCAGAGTTTCCGATAATGATATTTAATATCGGGGGTCCGCAAGGCTTAGTTAAACTAAAAGATATTGCAGAAGATGTTAAAGATGAATTAGAAAATATTGACGGTGTTTTAGATGTTAAGATTAGCGGGGGACTTGAACGCGAGGTTCAAGTTAATGTTGATATTGATAAGCTGATTCATTTTAATATTAGATTTGACGATGTAATAAATACTATACGTGATGAAAATAGAACTATACCCGGCGGTTTGATTGATGTAAACAATTCAAGTTTCCTCGTGCGTATCCCGGGTGAGTTTAATAAGCCCTACATTATTGAGGACTTGATTGTAAAAACTGAAGAGGACAAACCGATTTACATACGCGATGTTGCAGAAGTAGTTTACGGTTTTGAAGAAAGAAATACTTATGCAAGATTAAATGGTGAGGATGTTGTTTCAATTTCAATATCAAAAAGACTTGGTGCAAATATCATTTCTATTGCCGAGCAAGTTAAAGCTGTAATTGCAGAGTTTGAGGAAAAACTACCCGAAAGTGTAAACTTCAGTTTAACTGTTGATTTTTCAGATGATATATACCGCCAGGTAAGGAGTTTAGAGAATAATATATTTACCGGGTTAGTGCTTGTTCTGCTCGTCCTTTTCTCTTTGCTTGGTATGCGTAATGCAGGCTTCGTTGCTTTGGCAATTCCGCTTAGTATGCTTATATCATTTATTATTCTATCGGCATTGAATATTACACTCAACTTTATTGTACTATTCTCACTTATACTTGCACTCGGAATGCTTGTAGATAATGCAATAGTGATAATCGAAAATATCTATAAGTTTTTGGAAGATGGTCACGATTTAGCTTCAGCGGCAAAGTTGGGATCGAAGGAAGTAGCATGGCCCATTACCACTTCAACTCTTACAACATTGATGGCTTTTAGTCCGCTGCTTATTTGGCCCGGCGTAGTAGGTGATTTTATGGTGTATCTACCCATCACTTTAATTGTAACCTTGTCCTCATCCTTGTTTGTAGCATTAGTCATCAATCCGGTTTTTGCTTCCAAATTTATGAAGCTGGAACAAAATAATAACAAACCAAAAACATTTTTCGGAAAAATGCTTCAGCCAATTAATAAACTGACTAATTATTTTAACCTTGAACTGCTGCCCAGAACATTAAGGTTCTATGAAAGATTTTTGAAAAGAGCTTTGGCTGCAAAATTTAAAATATTGGGCGGTGCGCTGGCAGCATTAATTTTAATTATTATTGTTTACGGTGCATTCGGATTAGGAATAGAATTTTTTCCTGATACTGATCCCGAAAGAATTTTTGTTAATGTTGAAAGCCCTACCGGAACTAACATTGAGATGTCGAATAAAATTGCTAAGCAGTTAGAATCAAAACTTGGACCTTTTCTAGACGGAGATGTTAAAGAGTATGTTTCAAACGTGGGCAGTTCAAATAATCCGTTTGACGGCGGTGCAGGCGGAACACCGAATAAAAGTACAATCACTGTTCAGTATATTGATTTCAATGATAGAGCACAGCCCTCAAGTAAAACAACAGAGGAAATTAGGAAAGCACTGGTAAACGTTGCCGGTGCTGATATTGAGGTTAAAAAAGAAGATAATGGTCCGCCCGTGGGTGCGCCCGTTAATATTGAAATAATCGGTGATGACTTTGAAAAATTGGGAGAGATTGCTGAAAGTATTAGAAATACAATTATTGATACTGAAGGGCTTGTTGACCTAAAAGATGATTATGATGCCGGAAGACCTGAAGTAACAGTTATTATTGATAGGGAAAAAGCTGCTTTATATTCAATGAATACAGCACTCATTGCAAACAGTATTCGTACTGCTATCAATGGTTTTGAAGCATCTAAGTATAGAATTAATGAAGAAGAATATGATATTACAGTAAGGCTGAAAAAGGATCAGAGAGAAAGTATAGATGCGTTACAAACTATGCGCATCAATTACAACAATAACAAAGGTAAAACATTAAGTGTTCCGCTTATTACTGTAGCTGATGTAAATTTTGATACAGGTCCAGGCGCTATTAAAAGAAAAGACTTAAAACGCGTTGTAACAGTATCTGGTAATGTTGATAGTGAGTTTAACGCTAATGAGGTGCTTGCAAATGTTCAGAAGAAACTTGAAGATTTTGCCCTGCCGCCGAGTTATAGAATTGAATATACAGGACAAAGTGAAGAGCAGGAAAAAGCACAGGCATTTTTAGGCAAAGCTTTTATGACTGCATTGCTTGGAATTTTCTTAATACTCGTAATTCAATTTAATTCTTTAAGTCAGCCCCTTATGATTATGGCTGCAGTTTTGTTTTCATTGGTAGGTGTTTTTATCGGCTTAATCGTTTTTCAATTACCGTTTGGTATAATAATGACAATGCTTGGAGTAATAAGTTTAGCGGGGGTTGTTGTTAATAATAATATTGTTTTAATTGATTACATTAACATTTTAAGAAAAAGGGGACTTTCGGTACGTGAAGCTGTTATTAAAGCCGGTGTACGGAGGTTCAGACCTGTAACATTAACTGCCCTTACAACAATGCTCGGTCTTATTCCGTTAACATTCGGTTTCGGTTTCGACATATATTCATTTTCATTTGAAGGCGGGGGAGCCGAAGCTCAGTTTTGGAAATCGATGGGTATTGCAGTTATATTTGGACTTATGTTTGGAACTGTGTTAACTTTAATCATTGTTCCCGTAATGTATTCATCTATTGCAGATGCTACGGACTGGGTTAATGCTAAATTCAGCAGAGCTAAAAAGGATCCGGAGCTTAAACCTGCTGAAGAATCAAATGCTTAATAAATAGGTTTTAATTTGTTCGAACTTAAAAACATAAATTTTAAATATAGTTTATCAACAAACGGAAATGAATTCTCCTTGAGCAATGTTGATTTAAGTATTGCAAAGGGAGAATTTATATCTATAATCGGTCCAAATGGATCCGGTAAATCCACTCTGCTTAAAATAATTGCAGGACTTCTTAAACCGGTATCGGGTGATATAAATTTTAACAACAAACCATTATCATCATATAAGCCTAAACAATTAGCAAAAATAATTGGCTATGTCCCTCAAAACACTTCCTCGGTTTATCCATTTTCAGTTTATGAAATTGTAATGATGGGAAGAACGCCGCATCTAAATTTTTCCGGTTACGAAAAAGAAACTGATAGAGAAATTGTAAATGAAGCACTTGAGTACGTAGGTATTTATAATTTGCGCAGTAAAGGTATTAACGAAGTAAGCGGCGGTGAAGCCCAGCGGGCTTTTATTGCACGTGCTTTTGTTCAGCAGCCTGAAATTATTTTACTTGATGAACCAAACGCCCATCTCGATATAAAGCATCAAATTTCAATATTCGATTTGCTTAAAAGTTTTAATAATGATAAAGAGCTTACCATTATTGCCGTTTCGCACGATTTGAATTTAACCGGACATTACGGAAGACGCGGTCTTCTGCTAGATAATGGCAGTATTGTAATGGATGATACAATCAGTAATATCCTGTCAGAGAAAAATATTTACGAAAATTTCGGTGTCAATTCTAAAGTAAATTTGAATAAATTGACCGGTGAAATTTCTGTGACTATTATTCCACACTAAAAAAATTAACTACTGACGTTTATAAGTGAAATCAAATTCTAAAAGTATTCTTAAATTTGTTCTTATAACAGTGCTTCATTTAATATTATTATATTACTTGAAGTATTCGCTAAATAATATTTCCATCACTGAATTTAACCTATTTAATTTTGGAAACTTTATAAATTTAACTTCATCAGCACTCTTAATAATAAGCCTGCTGATACTTTTTATTTTACCTTCCAGGCAGAACCAATCAAACTTCAAGCTGCTTTCATTTTTGTTTTATTTAATGCTTATACCTGTTACCCTTATGTTTGCAGCACATATTGTTGGTATTTCTGTTCCCCGTGGTTACATTTTCGGTTTTCAGCAGCGCAAAATTATTTTTGGTTTACTTTATCTAACCAGTTTATCTGTTCAAATATATTTACTTCAAATTGTGTGGGGTTATATTGTAGCGAGTAAGTCAATTATATTTGCCCGTTCAATTGTTTGGGTAATTGCATTTATGATCTCAACTATTCTACTTACATTTGTCTATTCATTGATATATTCATCCAACGGAAATTTAGAATCATCAAATAAAAAATACGATGTATGTGTAGTATTGGGTGCGGCAGTTTGGAGCAACAATCAACCGAGTCCTATATTTAAAGCGCGTATTGAAAAAGCAAATGATCTATTCAGAGCCGGCATAGTAAATAAGATTCAGCTTACGGGCAGTAATGCTCCCGGTGAGATAAGTGAAGCTGGAGCGGCTTTTAATATGCTGCGTGATTTTGGAATTAATAAATCAAACCTCGCTATTGAAGAGAAGACATCTACTACATCCGAACAGATTAAATTTATTAAGGATAACTTAGTTAATGATAACAAAGAGGCGAGTGTTATCATTATTTCGGATGCATTTCATTTAATTAGAATAAAAGAGATGTGCAAATTTTACAGAGTTGAAGCGGATGTAATTGCATCGGAGTATGAGTTAAGCTGGGAAAAGTTTCTTTTTTACAGTTTTAGAGATAGTATTAGTTTACTTTTATTCTGGATTTTTGCAATATAATTATCAAAAATTTATTTTATTCGCAGGAGAAGCTTGATGCAATCTTTTGAGATTATCGAAAAATATGGTCACGAGCAAATAATTTACTGTTCAAATAAAGAATCAGGGTTAAAGGCAATAATTGCAATTCACGATACAACGTTAGGTCCGGCAATCGGCGGTACAAGAATGTTGAATTATTCAAGTGATGAAGATGCACTAAAAGATGTATTGAGATTATCGAGAGGTATGACTTACAAGGCTGCAGTTGCCGGTTTAAATTTAGGCGGAGGCAATTCAGTAATTATCGGCGATCCTAATTTGAAAAAGCGTGAACTCCTTTTTAGAACTTTTGGAAAATTTGTTGACGGATTAGCAGGCAGATACATAACTGCTGAAGATGTGGGTACAGATGTTAGGGATATGGAATATGTTAAAATGGAAACTAAATATGCTACCGGTATTTCAAAGTCGCTCGGCGGTTCAGGCGATCCTTCACCGGTAACAGCATACGGTGTTTATATTGGAATGAAAGCATGTGCAAACCACACATGGGGCAGCGATTCATTACGAGGAAGAAAAATTGCAGTGCAGGGTGCCGGTCAGTTAGCAAGATTTTTATGTGAACACCTCTACAACGAAGGCGCTGAAATTTTTATTACCGATATGAATGAAGATAAGGTTAAACGAGTTTTAGAATCTGTAAAGGCTGCTGTAGTTAAGCCGGAAGAAATTTATGATTTAGATGTTGATATATTTTCGCCAAGTGCATTAGGCGGAATTATTAACGATGAAACGATTGAAAAATTTAAGTGCAAAATTATTGCCGGCGGCGCAAATAATCAGCTTGAAGATGAAGACAAACACGGTAAATTATTAATGGAAAAGGAAATTTTATATGCACCGGATTATGTTATTAATTCGGGCGGACTTATAAATGTAGCCAATGAGCTTGAAGGTTACAGACAGGACAGAGCTATGAAACAAGCCGAAACAATCTACGACATAGTTCGCAACATTTTAAATATTTCCAAAGATCAAAATATACCTACCCATGCTGCATCTAATAAAAGAGCCGAAGAAAGATTACAAAGAATTGGCGGTATTAGTAAAATTTATTCCGGTTCCGGTTTAAACAAATTCCATGATCTATTGAAAAGATAATTCAATTGTTTTAATCTATTTTCATTTTCCGCATTGTATTGTTTACTTAATCAACGCACTATTTATTATTTAGTATTTATTATTTATGGCAGCAAAAAAAATAAACAGGCGAGACTTACGAGAAAAAAGTCTTCAAATATTATACGCTTATGAATTACGCGGCGAAGGTTTGACCGATATTAGTAATGATGTTTTAATTGATATTACAAATGAAAATGCCAGGGAATTTAGTATTGGTTTAGTAAATAAAATTATTGCTAATAAAAATATACTTGATGATAAAATAAGTGAACGCGTGAATAACTGGGAAATGGATAGGATAGCTTTAATTGATAGACTACTGCTTAGAATTGGAATTGCTGAGCTGTTATTTTTCCCTGACATTCCTCCAAAAGTTACTATAAATGAAGTGATAGAAATAGCTAAAGATTTTAGTACATCCAACAGCGGTAAATTTATAAATGGCATACTCGATGCAATTTTAACACAACTTAAAAAAAGCGGAAAATTAGTTAAAACCGGCAGAGGATTAGTTGAAGAAAGCCTTCCAAAAAAATCCGGCAAAAAATAGATTTAAAATTTTTGTCTGGAGTCTTTTCGACTTTGCAAATACTTCATACTCAATTGTTGTTGTAACATTTATTTTTGCAGTTTATTTCAAAAAAGAAATTGCTCAAGGGCTGCCTGTTGGTGACTTATATTGGAGTATAGGCGTTAGCGCTTCAATGATTATTACTGCGTTAATTTCTCCGGTACTTGGAGCAATTGCAGATTATTCAGCCGGTAAAAAGAGATTTCTATTATTTTTCACGCTCCTGTGTGTTACCTCAACGGGACTGCTATATTTTTTAAATGCAGGTGATATTTTATGGGCTTTAATTTTATTCGTACTTGCCAACATTGGCTTTGAAGCTGGTATAGTTTTCTATGATGCATATTTACCCGAACTAACCGAACCAAAAAATTTCGGCAGAGTTAGCGGTTATGGTTTTGCAATGGGTTACCTCGGCTCTTTAACAATTCTAGCAATCGTTTTACCTTTTATTCAAAATGAAATGATTAAAGAAACTTTTCCAATCTCCGCACTTTTCTTTTTGATTTTCGCGGTTCCGCTATTTGTATTTTTAAGAGATAGTAGAAAAGATGTTGTTAAATCGGGTACATATGTAAGTATTGGTTTTAAAAGAGTTCACAATACAATTACAAATTTAAGAAACTATAAAAACCTAGCTCTTTTTCTCTTAGCATTTTTCTTTTACATCGAAGGTGTAAATACAGTAATATTTTTTTCCGGTAATTATGCAAGCACCACATTAAACTTCAGCATGGAAGAACTAATAATATTTTTTCTAATAGTTCAAACTACAGCAATATTCGGAGCCTTACTATTTGGTATTTTAGCAGATTCAATAGGGCAGAAAAAGACAATTATCATTTCACTTTTTATTTGGCTGTTTACAGTTTTTCTAGCCTTTTTAACAAGCGATGCAGAATATATAACTGTAAAATATTTAGCCGGAGTATTTGAAACAACAGAAAAGAGCATACAATCGGGCAGCTTTTATTTTATAGGTTTACTAGCGGGAAGTGTAATGGGAGCAACGCAATCCACCAGCCGGAGTTTAATGGCAAGGCTTACACCATTTGCAAAGAAGACGGAATTTTTTGGATTCTTTTCCTTCTTCAATAAAAGTTCTGCTATTGTTGGACCGCTTACCTTCGGCTTTGTAAGTTTTTTAACCGGCAATCAAGGTTTTGCAATTCTAACACTTGCTATCTTTTTTATTGTTGGTTTGTTCATTCTAAGATTTGTAAAAGATGAGTAGTCAAAGAATGAAAAATTAAAAAGGAAAAAGGAAAAAATAAACTTGCCTGCCGGACGGGCAGGAAGGAAAAATTAAAAATATATCTGTTTAACCTGCAACTTGAAACTTGCAAACCTGCCAACCAAAACACACACTTATCAGTAAAATCCTTTAATCCTACCTCCGGTGCTAGGGCATCCCTTTGGGGTAGGCAGGCTTTCAATCTTTCAATCTTTCAATTTTGTAATCTTTCAATTTTTCAATCTTGTAATCTTTCAATTTTTAACTTTCCAGCTTTCCAACCCGTAACCTTTTAGCATACATCCATTCAATCAATCATGCACCCATGCACCTTAATAAGTCAACCCTTTCCTGTAGCTTGTCTTAATCATTAAATAAATTACAGCAGCAGAAATAGCTAACCAAACAATAGCCCAAACAAAAGCCGGTATTCCTGTAATATTATGTAAAATTTCAGCATCTGTTCTGCGGTATTCTAACGTAAGTAAATCGGCTTTAATATCAACTAAAACATAAAGACAGCTAACTAATCCAAGTATTTTCATGATGTATGAATGTGCAGCTTTCGGCAGGTAGCGGGGAGAGATAAAAAGAATAATTGCGAGAACAAACGAGGCAATAATTCCAATTGAACTTGAAATAAAACTGATTGCAAAAAGAGATAACAAAATTGCAATTATTGTGTTAGTCCATAAACTATTTTTTAAGTTGTAAGCAGAAGTAAAAAGAAACCAGCCGAAAACTAAACTGCCTAAATATCCCGCCGATGCAATCAAAAATGGTACACCGCCTATTGATTCGCACGACCCGCTAAGATTTGAATATATTTTCATTTCAATTATTTTTCCGCCGGTAATTATTGTAAAAATACCATGACTTATTTCATGAAATAAAATAACCGAAAATTTTATCGGGTAGATAAAGATGGAATTCCAGAACAGAATAGTAAGCAGTACAATAGTAATTATAACTGTGATTTCTAATTTTTGCTTTGCTTTACGTGATATTTTTTTTGACATAGAATAAAAAAAAAAATTTCGTTTGCAAAATATAACAAACAATTCTGAGAACGGTATTCAATTTTATAAACATCAAAACTAAAAAAATATTTCGGGTATTAGATTTGCATTTAAATCTTTCATCTGCTTATGTTATATTTACATTAGTAATATTTACTTGTTGATTGTAAAAAATGTTCTGCTCTTAAAGAATTATAATAGAAGGATGAAAACATTTCATTTAAAATTTCTTATAAAGTAATTTTATAAAGGTGAAGGAAATGGAAAAAGGCAGAGACCCTGTATCGATAAAAATTGAAGGTGAGCATTTAGCCGCTGCAACCACTAAATTCAAAAATCGTGATTTTCACGGAACGATAACTGAATGTGATAAAGTGCTTTCACTAAACCCTAAATCGGAACTTGCATTTCAGTGGAAAGGTACGGCAAAATTTAAACTGGGCGATTATTCGGGAGCAATATCAGAATTTAATAGTGCTGTAAATATAAAACCGGAATTTGCAAAAGCATATAACTTTAGAGCTTTGGCAAAAGTAGAATTGAAAGATTTTAATGGTGCATTAAATGATTTTAATAAAGCCATTGAACTTCAACCTAATTTGGTTAATATATATAATAATAGAGGTTTCATTTTCAGAAAATTAGGGTTGAATAATGAAGCGAAAGCAGATTTTATAAAAGCATTATCATTTAATCCAAAGTCATCAGTAACATACTTTAACCTGGCTTTTGTAAATGAGAAACTAGATGAAAAAGAAGAGGCAATAACAAATTATAATAGAGCAATTTCATTCAATAATACTTTTGGGAGAGCCTATTATAGAAGAGCATTAGTTAAAATTGAACTTGGAAATAGTGAAAATGGATGTTTGGATTTAAGTAGAGCATTGGAATTAGGATATTCTCAAGCAGAAAAGGCTATAAATAAATATTGTAAATAAATAAATTGGAGCAATAATGGAATCTTTTAAAAGTGGAGAAATAATAACCAAAGAGGGTAGTACGGAAAACCATATTTTTATTCTTCAAGAAGGGGTGATTGCAGTTTTCAAAGGAGATTTACAATTAGCAAAGTTTAGTAAAAAGGGAACTGTAGTAGGCGAGATGGGAACTATATTAAATCATGCGCGCACAGCAACAATAAAAGCATTATCCGATGCAAAGGTAGAAGTGATAAAGTTTGATTTAGATAAAATGATTGAGGAACGTCCTGAATTAACAAAGCAAATATTAATTGGATTAGCCAGCCGCTTAATGGAAACAACCGAATACTATTGGCAGTTAGCAGAAATTACTCCAATTGATAATGAACTTTATTAGTTTTTACTAAAAAATAATTGCAAAAATAAATTGGATAATAATTAATGCCCGATTCACTTTTTACTTTTTCTATTAAGACTGCATTAATGGGTGCGGCAATTGGATTTATACTTGGCTACTTAGCAAAGAAGGTTTCAAAAATATTAATTATTGCATTAATCATAATTGTTATAGTTGTTCAGCTAGGAATTTATGACGGCATGATTCAAATTGATTGGCTAACCTACAAACCTATGGTTGAAGGAGCAATTGAAGATGGCAAATCGGCAGTGCTCGGATATAAAGATTACCTGGTTGATAACTTAGCCTTTTTTGTTTCATTGGGAGTAGGGTTTATTTTAGGTTTTAGTAAGGGTTAAAAAAATTGCAGAAAACAAAAATAAAACTTGCCAAGTTTAGGCTAATACACTATTTTTGAGTTCGTATTTTTTGAGAGAAATCAACCGGGGGTATAGCTCAGTTGGTTTAGAGCGTCTGCCTTACAAGCAGAAGGTCCTTGGTTCGAATCCATGTACCCCCACAAAACAAAGCCTTGTAAATTATAATTTGCAGGGCTTTTTTGTTTTAAAGAGAATTTATTAGAATTACCTGTCCTTGGAATTAAATCGCCCACACTTATTCTTATTTTTGATAATGTTTGCCTCTTCTTCATCTTACTCTTTTTTGTTCATTAAATATCTGATAGTTTTTATTGATATACTAATTACTTTAAAGCCATCAGGGCAAACTAATCAATTGCAGTTTAACGACTAATTAAATATGTTATAAAAAGAATAATTTATCACTTTATGTCACCGGAGAATAAAATGAAAATACTCTCAAACTTAACATTAACACTATTTTTAATGGTACTAATTGTTTCATGCGAAAAGCCGGTTAAGGATACCGCCGAATTTAGAGAAAAGGAAAAAGGCTTTTATGATAATGTAATAAAGTTGGATGCGGAAAAGAATGCTGAGGAAAATAGCAGTCAGAAAAGCGATGATGATAGTAAAGTATTCAAGGCAAATTTAGATAATTTTAATCTGCCTAAATCAATTGACGATTTCACTTATCAATGGCATAATGAACCTATCTCACAAGGTAATTCCGGTATGTGCTGGTCATTTTCTACAACCTCTTTTTTTGAATCGGAAGTAAAAAGAATACATGATAAGGAAGTTAAACTATCGGAACTTTGGGTTGCATATTGGGAGTATGTTGAGAAGGCGAAGGAATATGTTAGAACAAAAGGTGAGTCGCTCTTTGCGCAAGGTTCAGAAGCCAATGCTCTGATAAGAATTTACGATGAGTATGGGGTTGTTCCATTAACATCGTTTACCGGATTAATTGACGGTCAAGAAATTCATCAGCATACCAAAATGTTTGAAGAGATGGAAAAGTATTTAGAATCACTTAAAGAAAAAAATAAGTGGAATGAGCAAAAAGCAATTAAAAAAATTACATCAATTTTGAATAAGCATTTAGGAACTCCGCCAAACTCAGTTGTTGTAGATGGCAAAGAATTTACACCGAAAGAATATTTGACCGACTATCTAAAAATAAATACAGCTGATTATGTTGATGTACTTTCCTACATGCAGCAGCCTTATTATGAACAAGTTGAGTATGAAGTGCCTGATAACTGGTGGGACAGTGAAGAGTATTATAACGTTCCCCTAAATGAGTTTATGGATATCATTAAAAAATCTGTAAGAGCCGGATATACAATGTCTATCGGCGGCGATGTATCTGAGCCGGGAAAGGATGCAAAAAAAGATGTCTTTGTAATTCCTACTTTTGATATCCCTTCCGATTACATTGATGAGTATGCAAGACAATTTCGTTTCAGCAATAAAACTACGACCGATGATCATGGAATTCACTTAGTCGGTTATAAAGAAATGGATGGAATTGATTGGTATATGATTAAAGATTCAGGTGCCAGTTCCCGCGATGGTAATAATATTGGTTACTATTTTCTGCATGAAGATTATGTGAAATTAAAAATTATGGATTTTATGATTCACAAAGATGCAGTTGAAGAAATGCTGAAAAAGTTTTAGTGAATTAAAGTTCAAATTTTAGTAAACTAAAACTACTTTTAGGTGATACTTAAAAGTATTGGTATCAAATTAAAAAAGTTTCATTAATTGGGGGATTATTTGAAAGCCTTTAAAAGTAAAATTGTTATAGTTTTACTATCGGCAATTTGTACTTTATCAAATGCTCAAGACCAAAAGGTTAATATCTCCGGCTGGGTTACCGATGCCGTAACCGGAGATTTTCTTATCGGTTCAAATATACTTCTCTACAAAGACAGCCTATCACTAAACTCCCAGCCGCTTAAAGGTGCGGCTTCTAACAATGTTGGTTTTTACGTGCTTTCAAAAATACCCAAAGGAAAGTATGTAATTGTTATCCGCAATATCGGCTACAAAACTCTTGCTGCTGAAATTAACAACACAATTGAACAAGGCTCATTAAGGTATAACGCTAAACTAATTCCCGAAGATGTTAAACTTGAAGAGATAGTAGTTGAAGATAAGAAAGCTGAAGAATCAAAAATCAGCACTATTGAAGTTTCACGGGAACTTTTGGATCAACTGCCTTCGTTAGGCGGAGAGACGCCAATATTTAAGGCTCTTGAAATGCTGCCCGGAATTAAAACTGCAAGCGAATTATCAAGCGGGTTGTATGTTAGAGGAGGCTCACCCGATCAAACACTTACATTACTTGATGGCGTAATAATATATAACCCTGCACATCTCGGAAATTTTTCAAGTACGTTTAATTCATCTGCACTTCAAAGCGTTAAATTAATTAAGGGAGCATTTCCGGCTGAGTACGGGGGTCGTCTATCAAGCGTGCTCGATATTAAACTGCGTTCCGGCACTCAAGAAAAAGATAAAAGAAATCTCACCCTTGGTTCAATTAGTTCCAGTGTTATGCTTGAAGGACCTTTAAATGAAAACTTAACTTACATGATTTCCGGGCGGTCAATGTATTACGATTTTTATCAGAAGCAGTTTAACAAAAATAGTAATCTGCCAAGATATAATTATTATGATCTCAGCGGTAAAATGACTTTTAATATTTCTGAAAATAACATTTTATCAGTTGCCGGATTGTATAATAAAGATAACGTGTACAGCCCCGGAACTTCGAGTGATATAAACTATGATATCGGCTGGCAGAATTCTGCACTTAGTTTTAACTGGTTTACAATAAATGAGAAATCATTGCTGATAAATACGATAGTGAGTTTTGTTGATTACAAATCTAGCTCAATTCTTAATACTGAAAAAAATAGTGCGGCAAACTCAAATTATTATTCTTCATCAGTTTTAAATGATATTATTATTAAAACTAATGTGGAATCGAACATTGAAGAAAATCATAAAATTAAAGCTGGAGTTGAGTTAGCAATTCATAACTATGATCTAATCTATTCCGATTTTTATAGCGAATTGATTGAGAACAATCCTAATGTTGAACAGTACAGTGCAGCGTCCGAGTTCGCATTATTTATACAAGATGAGTGGGAAATATTTCCTTTTTGGAAAGCAAACATCGGCGGAAGATTCTATTATTTTAAGTCAAAGGAATTTTTTCGATTTGAACCGCGGGTTTCAACCTCGTTCTATCCAACCGAATATTTACAATTGAATTTGGCATACGCAAAGGCTCATCAATTTCTTCATTTAATTGTTAGGAATGATATATCATTACCCACTGATTTATGGTATCCCTCCTCAGAAAAAATTACACCGAGTGAATCAGATCAAGTTGTTGCCGGTATTGATGCTTATCTCAATAATAGAATGTATAAGGTTTCGGTTGAGGCGTATTATAAAAGAATGAATAGCATATATGAGTTTAAAAATTCTTCCACTATTCAGATTGGGGAATCTCTCGATAATCAATTTACCGAAGGTAAAGGTGAATCCTACGGGATGGAAATTTTTCTAAATAAAAAAGATGGTCAGTTAACGGGATGGATTGGATATACTTTATCATGGACCCGAAGACAGTTTGATGAATTAAATACAGGCAGAGTATTTTACCCCCGGTATGATAGAAGACACGATATTTCGTTAGTGCTCGGGTATTCTTTTTCACCTAAGCTTTCATTTGGTATTACCTGGAAATTTGCAAGCGGGCAGGGGTTAACTTTGCCGACCGGTCAATATCAACTTTACGGCGATAATTTAATTTCAAATAGTGGTCTGCAATTTAATTATACCAACAGAAATGATTTCAGGCTTTCCTCATATCATAAAATGGATGTGAACATTGCTTATAATTTTGAATTATTAAATTTACCCGGCACCCTATATCTAAATGTATTTAATGTTTATAATAAGTCTAATCCCTTTGCTGTATATATAAATCTCAAAGAAGAAAACGGAAAAAAATTTCCTGTGCTTAAACAATTAACATTATTTCCTATAATTCCAACAGTAGGAATTAAATTACAATTTTAAGGTTAAAATGAGAAAAGGTTCAGCTTTAATATTTATACTTTCATTTTTAATTGCATGCGAAAACATCGACCTAATTGAAATTGAAATTGATTTTGTTGAACAAGTTGTTGTTCGAGCTGATTTAGTAAAAGATTCACTTTTTCAGGGAGTTGCTTTTACCAAAACCTTACCGTTAAAAGAAGAGTATCAAATTGAAAAAGCAGAATTAACAAATGTTATTGCGTATTTAAAAGTAAACTATACTCAGATTATTCCACTGCATTATAGTTCAGATGGAATTTATAAACCATACTATGATCTAAATGTTACCGGAGGAAATACTTATGAATTGTTCGCGGAGGTTAATGGAAAGGTAATCTATAGTATAACTCGTGTTCCCAATGAACCGGAAGTAACTGCAATAAATAATGCAAATTATAATTTTCTTGAAGCAAATATAAAAGCACATCCGGATGAAGTTTATGGTAGTTTTTGGTTTATCAAAACCTCCCCAAATTCTGAACCATCCTTTAAATCTTTAGATTATCACTCTATTGTAGGTGCATCAAACTTAAATCAAAATTTAGCGTTTACACGAACAACCGACATTCCGGATGAATTAAAAACTTCATACTTCTTAGAACGTTTATATATTCAAGTTGCTGCATTTGATAAAGCATATAAAGAATTCTTTAAAACAAAAGATAATAATCAGCCAATTGATGATGTTTTTGCGCAAGGCGGCGGACCAATAAATTGGAATATACAAGGAGAGAATGTTATAGGATTATTTATTGGACGTGCAAATAGTAAAATATTTAAATCAAATTAGATAATGAAAAAAAATATAAAAATAATATCTGTTATAATCCTGCTTCACTTCTTCTCTTTATCCTGTTTAGAAGACTCGGTACAACCTGAATTGAACATTGAATTGGAAAATGGTGCAGAATTATTAAGGTTAATTGAATCGAGAGGAGATTATTTAAATTCGGATGAATCGCCTGCATTAATTACCGCGAGCGAATTATTCAACAACCTAAATAATTATTTAATAATTGATGTTAGGGATAGTACAAATTATTTAACAGGGTTTATTGAAGGTTCAGTTAATTTAAATCCCAAAGATATTTTATCATATTTCGATTCCATCAATACTAATGCGTTTGAAAAAATAATTCTTGTAAGCAGCACAGGTGAAGCAGCAGCATATTGCAATGCCTGTTTGAGGTATGCCGGTTTTAACAATACGTTCACCTTAAGATTCGGTATGGCATCTTGGAATCAAAATTTTTCCAATATTTGGAAAAACTCGCTTGGCAGCATTAATACTAATTGGGAATTTACACGTAGGAACTATGAAAAAAGTGAATTCTCATCTTTACCTATATTAGAATTTCAACAGAGTGATTTACCAATCACAGATAAGTTGCGTGAGAGAGTTCAAGCTCTTTTGAATAATGGTTTTCAAGAAAGGCAAGTTAATGGCGGTATCCTTCTTCCGAAGAGTTTTAATTCCGGGCTTTCATCTGAATATGATCCAACTATAACAATGAAAGATTTATATAGTAATTTCAATAAAATTGACAGCACATTCGGAGAATATTTTATTATATGTTTCGGAAGAGAACAAGTTTACTATCCTGCTGTGGGTTCTAATATTGAATCTCCTTCACATCCGCCAAATTCAGTATGGTATAGATTTCCTATCATACCGGAAACAAGAACTATTTCAATGCTGCAGACAATTCCCAATGATAAAACAATAGCTATTTACAGTGCGGCAGGATATAATAGTGCCTCACTAACAGCGTTATTAAGAATTCTTGGTTATAATGCAAAATCAATTCTATTTGGCGCACATAACTTCCATTATTATTTTATTTCAACAGGAGAAGATTTTGGAATGGTATACTTCAGAGATCAATATATTGAAGACTATCCTTATGTGCTTGGAGGAGATTAAAACTATATTTTATTCTAGTTGTCGTGCAGATGATAAATAATTAACTTTCCTCAAATTAAATTTCTACAGATATTTTACTGCGATCATTCAAACATTGGTAATCTCTAATATGAATATTATTTCAAAGTATCTTTCATGGCTTCAAAAAGATAATCCAACCGGAGAAGTCGAACGTTATCCGGAGATTGATGAATTTGGTCAAACATCTGTAAAAGGTATTTACATTGCCGGTGACTTAACTGGAATACCTTTACTAAAACTTGCTGCCGAAAGCGGTAAAGAGACTATTCAAACAATTATTAAAAGTGATGAATTTAAAAAACAAAAAAATAAAATCAATGATTCATCTATTTATGATGTTGTAATTGTTGGTGCCGGTCCTGCAGGTATAGCCGCCGGTATTGAAGCCGAAAAGGAAAAATTAAATTTTACAATTCTTGAATCCGCGCAAAAGTTTAACACAATAATAAATTTTCCCAAGGGAAAGCCAATTTATGCCGAGCCGGAAGATTACGAACAGAAGTCCGAAATTAAAATTACGGATGGTACAAAAGAATCACTTTTAGATGATTTAGTCGAGCAGACAAAAGAATATCCACTGCCGATAAAAGAGGGAGTTGCTGTTGAAGAAATAAATAAAAATGGCGACATATTTGAAATTCATACTAATGAAAATAAGATATATGCATTAAGAATTTTACTTGCAATCGGTAAATCGGGTAATGCCCGCATGCTTAATGTTGAAGGGGAAAATTTACCCAAGGTTTACAACAGGTTGTTTGATCCCCAAGATGCTGAAGGGCATGATGTTTTGGTTGTTGGCGGCGGAGACTCTGCGCTTGAAACAGCAATTGCCACTGCGGAATGTGCAAACTCAGTTACTATTTCATACAGGAAGAAAGAATTCTCACGACCTAAGGAAGGTAATGAAGAAAAGTTAAAACAATTAGAGGGTGAAGGAAAAGTAAAATTCAAGCTGGGTACTGAAGTAAAAAAGATAATGGAAAATTCAGTTATTCTAATTGATGAAAATAAAAATGAAGAAGAAATAAAAAACACAATGGTGTTCACAATGATCGGCAAGGAACTGCCGGTTGATTTCTTTAAACGAAGTAAAATCAAAATGGAGGGAGAGTTATCAACTACTGCAAAACTTCAATTTGCTTTGCTGCTCCTTGTTTCCGGTGTTATTTATTTTGGTAAAAGCAGTGCAGATTTTTACAAAAGTTTCTTCGGTAAGATGGAAGGTTGGGGTGATGCAGCCGCTAGTTTATTTTCAGGTGAGTTTTGGTATAAATTTATAACACTGCCTGCTGTGCTTTTCGGTTCATTATTTTCCGACAGTGTAAGAATTTGGAATGTTACTAAATATGTTAATGCAAGTATTGCTTACTTTGCATTTACAGCCGCGGTTATTCTGGGTGTGTATCTTTTGGTAAAATTTATTAAGGATTATTACAGTTCTTTTGCATTTGATTGGAAAACATTTAAGTATTTATATTTTATTTTTATCGGGTTATTCTTTTCGGTTATATTTTTCGGCGGCAGGTATTTTGGATTAGAGTTATTCGGCAAATCGCAAGGTTTTTACTACACGGCACTTTACTCGGTTACAATTTTAATATTTGGTTTACGCAGAATAAAAATGAAACCGACCAGATATATCAAACTTCAAACATGGTCATTAATTCTAATTCAAGTGCTGCCGTTATTTATTCTTCCGGAAATAATTTTCCCATGGCTCGGCAGTATTGGTGCGCTTGGCGGTGCAGATGGATTTGTTTTCACACAAGTATTTCCAAAAGAAAGCTACTGGCGTTCGTATGGTTTTATTTTAGCCTGGCCATTAAATTTTAGTAATCTTTACAACGGAAACATCACCGCATTTTGGCTGATCTTCAGCATCGTTCAAACATTTGTCTTCATACCATTTATAGTTTACAAATGGGGCAAGGGTGCGTACTGCGGCTGGATATGCTCATGCGGTGCAATGGCTGAAACCCTTGGCGATGAATACAGAACGCTTGCTCCCCATGGTCCTAAAGCAAAAAAATGGGAAAACTTTGGTCAATGGGCATTGCTTGCCGCATTTATTATTACAGGAGTAAAATTACTCAGCATTCTTTACAATGTCGAAATTCCAATTATCAATGAAAAAGTTTCATACGCGGCGGATTTCTTTCATAAATTTTATTATATCGGTATCGATGTTATTTTTGCCGGTGTACTTGGTGTTGGTGTTTACTTCTTTTTAAGCGGAAGAGTTTGGTGCCGATTCGGATGTCCGCTTGCTGCGTTAATGCACATCTATGCTAGGTTTACTAAATACAGAATTTTATCCGAGAAGAAGAAATGTATCTCATGCAACATCTGCACAAAGGTCTGCCACATGGGTATTGATGTTATGAGCTTTGCAAATAAAGGAGTTCCTATGAATGATGTGCAATGTGTGAGATGTTCAGCATGTGTTGTAAATTGTCCCACTGAAGTACTATCATTCGGAACACAACCGAAAGCCGATACTGATAATGAATTTTACAAAAATAACGAACAGCCTTTTATGGAGGTGGGGGATTGGCGAAGAGGGTTGTAATAGTTATTACCTTAACCCTTATTCGATTAGAGTTTCATCAACGTGTAAATTTGATAATCTTTAATTAAATTTAAGTTCATAAAAACAAAGGTATTTTAAAAGGAAATTATATGAGCAGCTTCAAAATTTATTTTAGCGATGAATTAAATAAGAGTCTTAATGAAACAATTACCAGAATTGACAATAATAATTTTATAGAAAGAATATGGAATAGAGATCATACAGTTTGGAATGATGATCCAACAGAAATATCAAACAGGCTTGGCTGGCTTGACTGTCCTGAAGAATCGAAAAAATCTATTGATGAAATAATTGAATTCACATACAGCATTTTAAAAGCCGGATTCAAAAAAGCATTGCTGCTTGGAATGGGCGGATCAAGTTTAGCGCCGGAAGTTTTTCGATTAACATTTGGAACTAAACCAGGTTATCTCGAATTAGGTGTGCTTGACAGTACTCATCCCGATGCAGTTTTAGAATATGCGAATAAATTTAAGCCCGAAGAAACTTTATACATTATTTCCACAAAGTCCGGCGGAACAATTGAAACAATTTCTCTAATGAAATATTTCTACAATTTGGCAGAGAGCAATTTGGGTAAGGGAAATGCCGGGCAGCATTTTATTGCAATAACTGATCCCGGAAGCGGTTTGCAGAAGATGGCAGAGGAATTGAAATATCGAAAAACATTTTTGAATGATCCGAATATAGGCGGCAGGTTTTCCGCACTCTCTTTATTTGGATTAGTTCCCGCTGCATTGATTGGAATTGATATTGATAAAATACTTGATGTAAGCAGCAAAGCAGTTGAGAAGTCCAAGCTTAAAATATACGAATCAAAATCTGATAATCATGCGGTATTGCTTGGTGCGGCAATGAGTGCTTTAGTAAACCATGGCAGGGATAAACTGACTTTAATTCTATCCGATAAATTAAAACACATTGGGGTTTGGCTTGAACAATTAATTGCAGAAAGCACAGGGAAAAACGGCAAGGGCATTTTACCTGTAGATGGAGAAAATATTCTTGATGCTGATCTTTATGGAAGTGATAGAGTTTTTGTTGAAATGAGATTAGCGGATGAACATGAAAATCAAAGTATTTCAAAGTTAATTTCTGCAGGAAAGCCGGTTGTTCAAATTACACTAAGTGATATTTACGAATTAGCAGAACAATTTTTTAACTGGGAATTTGCAACAGCACTTTCCGGTGCGCTCATGGGTATCCATCCATTCGATCAGCCTGATGTTGAATCTGCAAAAATCCGTGCACGCGAAATGATAACGGCTTATGAATCTGAAGGACAACTGCCGGATTTGAAACCGGTATTTACTGATGGCGATGCTGCTGTTTATGGAAATGTAAAATCGGAAAATTTAAAAGATGCTCTCGATGAATTTTTATCACAGGCAAAAGAGAACAGCTACGTTTCAATTCAAGCATTTGTTAAACCTGATGAGAAAACTGAAGCACATTTACAAAAATTTAGAACCGGGATACTGAGTAAATATAATGTGGCAACTACCCTAGGATACGGACCAAGATTTTTACATTCCACAGGTCAACTGCATAAAGGTGATAGCGGGAATGGCTTGTTCATTCAAATTGTAGATCAACCGGTTGGAGATGCCGATATTCCTTTGAATGCAGGAGAGGAGGGCTCTGAATTTACATTTGGCGTGCTGGTAAAAGCGCAGGCATTAGGCGATAGACAAGCACTTCTTGATAAGGGGAGAGATATTTTGAGGATTGAAATTAAAAACTTGCAAAAAAATTTTTTGTTGTAACATTTTAAAAGCCCAACTTCTTTGAGAAGTTGGGCTTTTGGCTATCCGAATTATTAAGAAACAAAAATAATTATTCAACCTTCAATACTTTACCAATTTCCATTAACTCATCCAAAAGCTGTTCCGCGGTTATTAACCCGCCGGTATCAATATCAAATCCTATCTGTTCTAACCCTTTGCCAACCCACGTATTACAAGTGTTAAAAAGATGATACTTTAATTTTGATTTATAAAATATTACCGCCCCGCTTGGTCTCTTTGATGTGATGATTAAATTATCATTTTCATCAAACTTAAAGGATTCATTTATAAACCGGCAAAGTTCAATGAACTGAGTTTTTGAGATTGTGAGTTCAACACAATAATCAACCCATCGTAAAATGCTTTCAATTTTTGAAATCATACCTGCAATTCTGATAACGCTTGGAGTAGGGTAGAGGATTGCTTTAGCTCCAAGATAAATATCATCACTTGGATTTTGAAAAAACTCCTCATCACCCCAGCCGATATCAACAAAATTAAAATTCTTTAGTTCATCAAATGCCGGTATTTGTTTTATCAATGAATCATTTTGTTCAAACAAAAAAGCCGTATGCCATTCAGCTTTAATAACATAAATTTTAACCGAATCATCGTTATAAAAATTATTACGGTCTGATTTAGCTATTTTAGTACTGCTTGAGTATAAATAGCCATTCAGTAAGGTTAGTGCAAGTATCAAATATTTTATTCTAAAAAACATTGAAAGTAATTAAGTTGTTTGTTATTTTATTATCAGAATAATAAATCTGAATAACATGACAGTAATATTTTCCAAAAAATGCGAGCTTGGACTCCAGGCGGTATTATTCCTTTCTATAAAGAAAGATAAAATGATTTTAAATGCAACGGTTATCTCGGAGGAATTAAAAGTTCCAAAAGAATTTGTTTCTAAGGTATTGCAGATTTTAACCGAAAGCGGGATTGTAGGTTCGAAGAAAGGGAAGAGCGGCGGATTTTATTTAGCTAAACGACCAAGTCAAATTAAGCTTATAGATATTGTTAATGCAATTGACGGAACAAGCATATTCGAAAATTGCGTTCTCGGTTTCCCCGGCTGCTCAAATGATAAACCTTGTCCGGTGCATGATAAATGGGGCAAACTTAGGGATGATGCATACAAAATGATGAGTGAAGAAACGCTAGAGCAATTAAAAGAAAAGACTCTTCAGAAAATTCTAAATTTATAAAAACGATTTATAAAACTTCTCATCTTTCATTATGAATCAGTAGGCTGGCGGATGTGGTATCCTCGTTATTTATTCAGATTGCTTCTCCCTGAAGATCGGGATCGCAATGACAAATTATAGTTTACATTAATTATGATTTGTTGGTTTGAACAGACTGAATTACTCTTTAGGTTTTACGGGTTCTATTTTTCCTTCAAGTACATCCAATTCATCGCTGCTAAAAACTTCTTGAATTTTCCGGAATAATTCTCTTTCCTCAAGCCGGATGTGGCTTTCCAGTGCTAGACCAATTTTATCTAAGTGTTCAATCTTATTATCCGCATTTTCTATATTAACAAATAAGTTTTCCAGAGTTCTATGTTCGGAAATTATTTTAACAATCAGTTCATCCAAAATATCATCTCTGCCTTTTATAAAAGGGAAAAGTATTTCTTCTTCATTGATGAAATGTTTTTCAAGCTCGTGCGTCCACGCATTTAGTGCATACTCAATTTTACCTTCAGTCGTTTGCGGAAGCGTTTTATATGGAGGAGCATCTTTTTTTAATAACTGCGCTAACAATAATCCGTGGTGATGATCATGTGAAAGTGCAATTAAACAAGGGTGTCGTCTCATAATTCTCTTTCTACTTTTTTGTTGCTAAAATAACCAAATCCTTACTTTCGTTTAGATCGAATTCAGATTTATTTAACCCGCCGAAGAATTCAACATTAAATTTGTTTGGATCAAAAATTCTTTGAAACAATTCTTTTGTATGAGGAAAAATCTCAGTCTTGATCGACCCTTTCTTGCTATTAATTTTATCTTCAAAATCTATTATAAAATTTATTATTCCATTTTCAATTTCATAATATCGATTGATGAATAGTGAATCACTTTCCTTCTTATTAACCGAAAAATGTCCTGACTCCGGCAATAATTTAAAATTTAGTATTTGAATGAGGAGTGAACCTTTGGAAGTTAAATGTTGACTAATTGAATTTAGGATTTCCTTCAATTCACTTTCACTGTTATTTGCCAGACTGTTTCCAAGAGAAAGAATTAAATCATATTTCTTCTTATCAGGATTAAACTCTTTTATTCCCGAGACAGAAAAATTTATCTTGGCATTAAATTTTTCCCCATTCAATTTTGCTCTTTCAACCATTCCTTCGGATTGATCGACTGCATCAACGATAAGACCAAGTTTGCTTAAAGAAATTGAGTCAATCCCTGTTCCGCATCCTAAATCCAATGCTGTGGTTTTATCAGCCGTAAATGGTTTAAGTAAATCTTTCCTTCTTTCAATTGCAGATTCAAAGTCGATCATTGAATCGTAAAAATCTGCAAGGCGGTTATAAAATTCTTTGTTTGTCATAATTGTGGTAAAATATAATTAAAATTCTGCCATCTTTTATAAACCGTTAAAACGGTTATGTAGATTATTTGCTTTTACTTCTATTCCCACGATTGAAATCGTGGGTTAATAAGTTTTTCAACCTTTCATATAAACTCTAAAGTCATAGGCTAATTCAACAAGGTTATTAACTCCTTAATTGTTTAAGCGTATTTTTCAATGCCAATCATAAAAAAAACTGAGTTGCAAATTAAGTAAAAAGTTATTGCATAAAAAGAAGGCTGCCGTAACAGCCTTTTATTTTATTTAATTTTATGATGAATTCTCATTTCTTCAGCCATATCTCTAATTTCACCAAGTGACTGCTGCATTGCACTCCAGCCGTACCAAAGAGCATAATCGGGATTAGCATGGAAAGTGCCCTGGAATGTTCTGTTGCGTTCTTCTAAAAACATTTTAAATAATTTTTGTTCGATCGAAGTCGGCGCATCATGGAAAGTTAATAAGAGTGGATATGCGTATGGATATGATTCAGGCTTCTCGATAATTCCGTCCTTGTAAAGATCGGCAACAATGTTTATTGCTTCAGCCATAAGTCTATCTGCATTTCTGATCATGTCGTCGCCTTTCTCTAATTCAGCTTTAGCAAAATTTTCTGAATGACAATCGCTGCAGACAGCTAACATTTTATCTCTTTCTGCTTGCCATGCTTCCTGAGTTAATCGAGCAACATCTGCACCCTTTACAACATCAAGCAAACCGGTTGGATTTCCTTCAGGATCTAAAACGCCAATTCCCTTTAGTACAGTAGCTCTGTCTGCTGCCCATTGTTCATCTTCCGGCATTGGTAAGCGTACTGCTAAAAATCCCCATGCCGTTCTAACTTCGTGATTTCCATTAGGCATGTGGCAAGTTTGGCAGGTTGGCGCAGGTGTACCTTCGGGCAAAGTTCCATTTTGCTTTAGTAAATATCTTACACCATGTTTCGAGCCGGAATACATTTCCCATTGAGGATGATCGAAACCGGTATGGCAAGTTTGACATGCTTGAGGCTGCTGAGCTTCTTTTACGGAAAATGTATGTCTGGTATGACATGCATCGCAGGAAGCATGACCGAATCCCGATCCTTCAGCTTTTAACTTTTTAATTTCTTCTTCTGTTTTAATACCCAGCTTGTGGCATCCGCCGCATCCTTTCATACCTTCTGTCATTGCAATCGGCTGTGCGTGAATTGTAGGCATTGCTTTCATTGCTGCCCAGGCTAAAGCATGTTTACCTTTTTTGAATTGTGTAACTTGAGTATCATGACACATATTGCAAGTTTCATAAGTAGGTAATTCAGCTTTTGCAAAATCTGCGGATGTGTTATGTTCGGAACCGTGACAAGTTTCGCAATCAACATCATTATCGGAGTGTTTGCTTAACTGCCAATCTACCACTGCTTGCGGTGTAACTTCTTTATGACAATCGATACAAGTTTGAGCATTTACAGTATATATTGTCATCAAAAGAAAAGTAAATAATAGTGCGGCTTTTTTAGTCATAAGTCCTCTCAGTTATTATTTATAAAGAGAATTATAAATCCGAATAAAATTTAAAATCTTTAATCTTCACTTGCAATCAGCAAATTATTTTGAGTTACTTTTTTCTGATGTAGGTATGAAACAGGTTAGCTGATTCTTGATCGGAAAAAGTCTCAAATCCTTTTTCTTCAATAATATTTATTAATGGTGCAGGCACAAAAGGAGTAGTAAGTACATACGATTCATTTTCTGCAAGTGTCATTATTTCTCTACTCACTTTATCAGAAGGGTGCTTGCCCGACTGAATATCCATCGTTGCATCATAGTTTATTTTAATTTTATTTTCTGTTACCCAGTTTGGTTTTGTCATGTTAGAATTTTCCTTGTTCACTTTTATTTCGTTCATGCCGGCTTGCTTTCTTAATCCGTTTATTAAATCGGCAAGCGGCACATTTGCAATTGTAGAAGCCTGTTTAAGATTTGTAACTTTTGCTATTGTTTTTCTAAGTGCAGGGTTTTTAAGCTTTATGAACAGCGGCGCAAGTTCAATAAATTTATCCTCAAGTTCCGGATAAGCATCAAGCAGTTCATTTAAATTTGTATGCGGGGAAATCTCGGGTTTATTCATTTTAACAATCTCTCAGCTAAATTAGTATCATTTATTTTAGTTTCTATTATCAGTACTAGGCGTTATTTTTTCTCCTAGATAATGTAAGGTTGGAAATTGCTCCATTCCGATTAAAGGGTTCGGAATTTGCAAAGACATTTATATGTTGCCTCATTGTTCCACTTGAAATATTCTTTATGATTCTCTTAAACATCTGATGACAATTATGAGTGAAAATTTTAATTACTTCTCATCATATTGTAAAATTCGTCTTTCACCTTCAAGTTCACGGTATTCGCCAATCTCCTGCGACATTTCAACAGTTCCAAGATATTCGCCATTTTCATCTCTTACAGCATAGTATGCTATATGCACAAACTTACCCTGAACGTTGATCCAAAATTTTGCCGAATCTTGCCTGCCGCTTTTGAAGTCATCAACAATTTCATTTACAATATGTACACTTGAAGGGGGATGGCAAAATTTAACTTCTCTGCCGAGTATAGTTTTTGGACGATCAAATATTCTTTCCTTTCCGTGTGAAAAATATCTTACTCTATCATCCTTATCAACAAAAGTTAGATCAATGGGAAGGGAATTGATCATTGATTCAAGCTCATTCAATTTCAATGCTCCAGTTGAAAACTTTACCTTGCTCTCATCTGCAACTGAATCTTTCTTTTCAATTTTTATATTTGGTTCCCATTTTATTTCCGGGTAAAAAAGGCAATAACCTGTTTCATCACTCTGCTCGTAAATTTCATACCAGTCAATTTCGGTAAGGGTATCCATGCTCATCGGAAAAAGTATTTCTTCTTCCTTGTAAATCATATCTTCAATTGCTTTAACCGTTGGCGCAAACATCATTTCAATAAAGCCGTTAACCGTTTCGGCTGTTGCTTCATCCTGCTCTTTGAAAAGTGAGAAACATGATTTTAGCAATCCCCGTATCTCATCATCCTTACCCCACATTACCATTGGCGGACCTGTGATTTCATACTTTTCCAAATAGGGAAACAACTGATTTTCCTTTCGCATATAATGTTTATCAATATCCATCAACTGATTGAACATTGAATTTAAGGAAGCTAGAATATCTTTAGAATCTGCATTTGGGTCCCGCTTAGAATTTTCCTCAAACAATTCTTTTATGCCTTTTAATAGCTTTGTGATTTCTAAATTTTCCTTTCGGAAAGTATCAACCGGGTGACCTGCCGGAACTTCCTTTGCATGTGAAGTATCAATTTTACCGCGTAAAGCTTCGGAGTGGATATCGCAAAATTTCAATACTTCTTCGCGATCTAATCCTTCTTGAATTAGTTCTTCTTCTGCCTGCACAACATCGCCATAAGGAACACTGCCCATCAACTCAGTTAATTTTGATTTTGTTTCTTCAACGGAATATCCTTCATGCAGTTGAAGAATTAATTTCTTTAACTCTTCAACTCGCTTTTTACTATTATTTATTAATTCACTCATCGTAATCCTTTCTTTTAATATATTTTATGCAAGTGGAACTTCTTTTAATATTTCGCCATTGATTCCAAGAACAACAGCGTTTACAGGAATTTGTCTCTCTGCATCCATCACCGCCTGTTGTGCCATTTGCGCTAATCCGCTGCAGCAGGGCACCTGCATTATTAACACAGTTATTGACTTAAGATTTGATTCATTTATCATTGTTGTTATTTTTTCTAAATAAATTTCTGTATTAGAATCAAGTTTTGGGCAGGCTATTGCGATACTTTTTCCTTTCATATAATCTCTATGTAAATCAGGCGCTGCAAAGCCGCAGCAGTCCGCTGCAAGCAGCAAATCAGAATTACGATAATACTGAGCATTTGGAGAAATTAAATGTAATTGAATCGGCCATTGAGTTAATTGCGAAGGTCGCTTTCCCGATTCATCTTCAGCCGGTTCTTCTGCATCAAAACTAATTGATTGCGAACCCGGACAGCCGCTGAACTTCTGCTGCGGCGCTTGTGTCTCATTTTCAGTTAATGGATTCGGAATTCCTTTTTCAATTAAATATTCCAAAGCAATTGTGGCATATTCAAATTCCTCGTGATCTCTTAAGTGTTCGAGATGAGCTTTAATAACATTTTTACCACCCTTAACAATATAATCCATAACCTTTCTTTCATCATAAGGTTCGGCTTCCCGTTCTTCAATTGTTAAGGCACCGGTAGGGCAGTGTCCCAAACAGGCTCCAAGCCCGTCGCAAAAAAGATCGCTGACTAATCTCGCTTTTCCGTCAATTATTTGTAATGCGCCTTCGTGGCATTCCGGTACGCAATCGCCGCATCCGTCGCATTTTTCTTCATTTATTGATATTATTTTTCGTTTCATTGCATTCCTAAGTGATTTATTGTTAAACAGAAAAAAAAGTCCGATTAAAATTATAAAAAAAATGGAAAATATACAAACTATTTCAAATAGGATAAAAGGTTGGTTTCAAGTTTGTAATTGTAAACTGTTGAAATGGCTGAAAATGTATTTAGAGTGGTTGTTAATGAAGCACTTAACTTCTTAGATAATTATAATAAAACATGATTATTAACTGTTTTAAGAGTTTCTTGTTGAGGAGGAGTAAAACATTTGTTTCATTAAATATAGCAAAATCATGTTTTGTTTATCATTTGTATAGATTTAGTTAATCAAATTTGATGATTGTAATAATCCTAATATTTAGCCCGATTTTTATTGCATAAAAGATTTTCAGATGTTATTTTGTAATCAGAATTAAAAATCTGTTTAAGAGAAAGGATTTAGGTTTTGAAAAAAGCTGCAAAAATTATTAAAAACACCGAAAAACCAATACAGAAATATAGATTTATAATTCAGATACTATTTGCACTTATTTGCATCTGGATTGGAGTTGAATTTTATTTATTCACAACCTACCTCGAATCGGGAGGAACGACTACATTTTTTGAACGTCCGCCCGGAGCGGAAGCATTTTTACCTATCAGCTCGATGATGAGCGTTTATTATTTCTTCTTAACAGGAGATATTCATTCGGCACATCCCGCCGGTTTCTTCATTTTCATTGCAATTATAGTTGTCTCACTTTTAGTAGGAAAATCCTTCTGCAGTTGGATTTGCCCTGTCGGACTCCTTTCTGAGTTAGTAGGGGATTTCGGGGAAAAGGTTCAGAAAAAATTATTTAAGCGAAAACTTCGTATGCCGAAATTATTGGACTATCCACTTAGAAGCATTAAATATTTGCTGCTGGGATTTTTCGTCTTCTCAATTTTCTTTGCGATGACAAACGCGGCTTTAAAATATTTTTTAGATAGTTCATATAATATTATCTCCGATGTAAAGATGTACTACTTTTTTGCAGATATTTCCCGAACATCGATTATTGTAATTTCTGTTTTATTTCTTCTTTCAATAATTATTAGAAATTTTTGGTGCCGCTATTTATGTCCTTATGGTGCATTGCTTGGATTCATTTCATTTTTTAGTCCGACAAAAATAAAGCGTGATGCAGATAAATGTATCGACTGCTCACTTTGTACAAAAGCTTGTCCGTCAAACATTAATGTTGAAAAAGTAAATGTTGTATTTTCAGATGAATGCTCTTCCTGCCTTAGCTGTGTTGATGCATGCCCGGTAGAGGATACTTTGTACTTAAAATCATATATTACGAAAGAGAAAATAAATAAAAAGGTAATAGCATTTGGAATTGTTGCCGTTTATTTTATAATACTTGGTATAGGAATGGTGACCGGAAATTGGCAAGCGCCAACTACGAAAGAAGAATATTTAATGCACTTCAAAAATAAAAATTCTATTGGTCATCCCAGAAGCACAAAAGACATAAACAAATTAAATAAACTTACAGAAGGAAATGCTAATGAGTTCAACAAGTAATTCCGAAAACAATTATATCAAAAAACTTGTTCCGCCCCCAAATTGGCAATTGCCGGTTCTAATTTTATTTGGAATTATGGTAGGATTAGGAATGTACATATTGTATATCTCTAACGCTGTATCATACTTATCTGATAAACCGGAAGCATGTGTAAATTGCCACGTTATGGCGCCTCAGTTTGCTACATGGGAACGCAGTAGTCACGGCAGAGTAACAAATTGTAATGATTGTCACGTTCCGCATGATAATTTTGTGCGTAAATATGCGTTCAAAGCTATGGATGGATTACGACACGCGACGATGTTTACGTTAAGATTGGAACCTCAGGTAATTCGAATTAAACAAGCCGGTAAAGACGCTGTGCAGGAAAATTGTATTAGGTGTCATAGCAATAACATTCATCCCATTTCACTTAGGGCAGTCAGCAATGCAAGTATTATTGATGAAGGAGATAGGTATTGCTGGGACTGCCATAGAACAGTGCCGCACGGAAGAGTTAATAGTCTCTCTTCAGCGCCTTACGCAAGGGTACCGATTTCGGCTGCACCTGCACCGAAATGGATTGATGATTTTATTAAAATGAAAAAAAATTAAATAATAATTAAACAAAGGAAGAATCATGAGTTCAACAAATGACGGAGCTAAAAGAAAACCCATAACAAACTGGTTTCTATTTATTGTTACGGTTGTTGTAGTTTTTTTAATTGGTATGTTTGCTTCATCTATTATTGAAAGAAAAGCCGAAGGAGTTTATACCTTACAAATGGTTAAACCAATTCCTGAAGATGAAACACGAAATGAGGTTTGGGGAGCTAATTTTCCGCGAGAGTATGAAACCTATATGCAGACCTTAGAAACAGATTTTGCAAGTGAACATGGCGGTTCAAAAAAAATTGATTATTTGGAAACATATCCCGAGTTAGTTGTCTTGTGGGCGGGCTATGGTTTTTCTAAAGATTATAATCAAGGTAGAGGTCATGCTTACGCTATTGAAGATCTTAGAAATACTTTAAGAACAGGGGGTGAAAGCAACGATCCTATGCCGGCAACCTGCTGGGCATGTAAAGGTCCTGATGTTCCAAGAGTAATGAAAAAAGTTGGCGTTACAGAATTTTATGCAGCAACCTGGAAAGAAAGAGGTGATCAAATTGTTAATCCAATTGGCTGCGCCGACTGCCACGATAATGAAACAATGAATTTAAAAATTACCCGTCCGGCACTTGCTGAAGCATTTGAACGACAAGGTGTTGACATGAGTAAATTTACCAGAAATGAAATGCGTTCCTTAGTTTGCGCACAATGCCACGTTGAATACTACTTTAATACAGCCGGGCATGACGGCGTGCCTTACTTAACTTTTCCGTGGGATAATGGATTCAGTGCCGATGATATGGAAAAATATTATGATGATTTAGATTTTTCAGATTGGACACATCAACTAAGTAAAGCCCCAATGTTAAAAGCTCAGCATCCTGATTATGAATTATATATGACAGGTATTCATGCCAAGCGCGGAGTTTCGTGCGCTGACTGTCACATGCCCTATAAAAGTGAAGGCGGGGTTAAGTTTACTGATCATCATGTGCAGAGCCCTTTAAATAATGTAGCAAACTCATGCCAGGTATGCCACAGAGAGAAAACAGAAGATTTAGTTCGCGATGTTTATGAAAGACAGGAGAGGTTAGGAGAACTAAGAAGAATTGCGGAAGTGAATTTAGCTGCTGCTCATTTAGAGGCAAAAATTGCATGGGATAATGGAGCAACTAAAAAAGAAATGAAAGATGTTCTAACCTTACTTCGTCATTCCCAGTGGAGATGGGATTGGGTTGCCGCAGCGAACGGTTTCGGTTTCCATTCACCGGTTGAAGCACTTCGAGTACTTGGAACTTCAATTGACAAAGCGCAGCAAGCACGTAAAGAGCTTGCATTAATATTAGTGGGGAAAGGTGTTGGCTATCCGGTTAAACTTCCTGATATATCAACCAAAGCTAAAGCTCAAAAGGTTATCGGCTTGGATGTGGATTTAATGATTAAGGATAAGGAAGAGTTTTTACAGACCACTGCTAAAGAATGGGATAGAAAAGCTAAAGAGCGGCAAGGTACTTTAGTAAAATATTAATTTTAGTTTTTCTATTTAAGTTTCATTTTATTAAAGCAGTTCTTCAGTTATTTGATGAACTGCTTTTTTTATTTCTCCGCTCACTGAGAGCAAAAGCTTTTAACGCAAGGAACGCTATGCAGAAACACGCGAAGTACGCAAAGAAAGAACAGCTCTCCGCCTGCGAGTAAATCTATAGAGGCTCAAAGTTTATAGAATTTTTCCAGATGATACTATCCAGTGTGGTTAAATGTTTGTAGAGAATTTCCTGATGATATTATTAAAAACTACAGCTTGGCTCAAAGTTTATAAAATCTTTCCAGATGATACTATCCAGTGTGGTTAAATGTTTGTGGAGAATTTCCTTATGATATTATTAAAAACCACAGCGTGGTTCAATGTTTGTAGAAATTATCCTGAGGTATTTTTTAGAACCACAGCGTGGTTCAATATCTATTCGTAACTATAATACTCTCAAAACAATTGACAAGACTATAAAAAAAACAGCCGATAAACATTTAAGAGTGGTGTCCCGAATATATAAACAAAAATTGCTTAAAATCTTAACACAATATTTTTAAGAAGGAACTGTTTAAATATCATTGCAGCATGACAAACTTTTCCAATAAAAATAATCCTCAGCAAAATTTCTAATTTGAATTTATTTTTTCAGGTTCTAAAACATATCCTTCATCTTTAGCTGTTTCAAATTTAGTCTGATAGTCCATTGATGTTTTATTGATATCAGTTTTAAAGAAACCGATAAAAAGATTTAACTCATTAGAAGTTTTATTCAGTGAAGAAATAAAGTCGGTTATTTCTTCAAATTGATTTTGCAGCTCATCGTTTGATGAACTTCTCAGAAGAACATTATCATTATTATTACGGCTCACGTTTGAAATACTTTCAATATTTTTATTGATCTCATTTGTGTTAACCGCAATTTGCTGTGCAGCCGTTGAGTTTTCTTCAACAACTGTTGAAACTTGTTCAATTTTACCTGCGTTTCCCTCTAGTTTAAGTTCAGAACTTTCAGCCGTAACATCAAGGTTTACTCGTAAATCTCCATCGGATAAAATTTTTGGAATTAAATACTTAATAAAAAAATGACGGTATTCCGTTGAGTGACGAAATTTAATCACCTTCATTTAGCTCTTATTTATTTTTAATGTTGAATAAACAGCTAAAACCAAATAAATCAGCCAAAAAATCCAATGGCATAAATTTAGATAATTAACTCCATTATGCACTAATATCTATCATTATCGGAGGTATTAAGTTGGAAAAAGAAAAAAAACAGGGTAGAAGAGAGTTTATGATCAATGGCTTAATGGGCGGGGGATTGCTTGTCAGCATTGGGCTTTTTATCAGTCACGGACTCTCATTTATTTTTCCCGGTAAAGATGAAAAAAAACAAAGGAAATTATTAGTTGGTAAAGTTGATGAATTGAAGGAAGGCGAAGCGAAGGAAGTTACTTACGGAGAGAATGATTTATTTCTTGTTAGAACTGCCGACGGCTTCAAAGTATTTTCTGCAATCTGTACTCATCTCGGCTGTAAAATAAAATGGCAGGATTACCGGAATCAATTTTATTGTGCTTGCCACAAAGGATTTTTCAGTGCTAATGGTGATGTAATAAGCGGACCGCCGCCCAGAGCTCTGGATCAATTTAAGGTAGAAGTTGATAAAAATCTGGTTTACATGTGGATTGATGAAAGCAATAAGGGATTAGCATAATGAAAAAAAATATTAAAGAATGGTTTCTTAAAAGAGTTCCTGTTGATGTAGAAAACACTTCAAAGGTGATGTCGGAAATAATGTTGAAAGAACCGATACCCAGCCACATGAAGCACTGGTATTATGCTTTAGGGGCTGCGCCCCTCATTCTGTTTATCATTCAAGTAGTTACAGGTATTTTACTAACGTTCTACTACATCCCTTCAACAGAAATGGCATTTGAAAGTGTTAGATATATTACAGAAGAAGTTAGAATGGGATTCTACATTCGAGGGCTTCACCGCTGGGGAAGCAACCTTATGGTAATTACTATTTTCCTTCATATGCTCCGTGTATTTTTTACAAGAGGATATAGAAAACCGCGAGAACTTAACTGGGTGCTGGGTGTTGTTATTTTGTTTGTTACTCTTACATTATGTTTTACCGGCTACTCCATGGTTTATAATCAATTATCATACTGGGCTGCTACAGTTGGTACAAATATGATCAAAGAAATACCCCTTATCGGATTACCGATGCTCGAACTTCTGCGGGGAGGTACTGAAGTTACCGGCAACACTTTAACAAGATTTTTTAATTTGCACATCGGGTTTCTGCCTACAATACTGCTGGTGCTGCTTGCTCTCCATATAATTATGGTTCGTGTTCACGGTGTATCGAAATTAGAGGGGAGGGAGGATGATGAAAAAACTTACCCCTTTTACCCCGAACATTTTTATCACACACTTATTATAGGGTTGTTTATTTTATCAGTGTTAAGTGCCTTAACAGTTATTCTGCCGCCCGGCTTAGGCGAAGCTGCAAATCCTTCGGTTACACCAAATCATATTAAACCTGAATGGTACTTCTATGGTATCTATTCACTGCTGAAATTCATACCTATTAAATTAGGAATTTACTTGATAACAATATTTGTACTAATCGGTACTTTTTTTCCTTTTATAGATGATTATTTACGAACAAAACTACCAAAGGTAAAAGTGCATTATATATTCGGAATTTTATCGGCAGTTTTATTCTTGTTCTTCACAGTTTTCGAAATGTTTTCTAATTAATAAAATAATTAATGGAGTTCTTAAATGACGGATAAAGATTCTTTAAAAACACAAAAATTGATTGTAGGTGTATTTAGTGTTCTCTTTGTAGTAATACTAATGATTATTGCCGGGGTAGAAATGAAACAATCGGTTAGCCCAAGTCCTATTATTGAGATAAGCGGATTAAATAAAAGATGCGTGGATTGCCATACAAGTAAAGGGATAGCGGTAAAAGCAATCGATCACTGGAAACAAAGCATGCATGCAGAACAGAACATTTCCTGTATTGATTGCCACACTGCCGAAGAGACAGATTTTGATGCTTTTTTCTGTCCCGAAAGTGATATTAGAGTTGCAAAACATCCTACCCCAAAAGATTGTGCCGAATGCCATGAAAAGGAAGTTGTTGAATTTACAGAGAGCAAACATGCCCATCAATTTTGGCTGATTAAAAATGCAGACCGTTCTGTTTTTGAATTTCCAATTGGAACAAGACATGGCTGCGAACAATGTCATAGTGTCAGCACTATGTGGCCCGACGGCAGCGTTGGTGAATGCGATGCTTGTCATGCTAAGCATTCATTTAGTAAAGCTGTGGCACGCCAGCCGGAAACTTGCGGTGAGTGTCATCTTGGTCCAGACCACCCTCATATTGAAATTTATCTTGAATCGAAACATGGAAATATTTTTAGAGCAACTGAAAAAGATATTGACTTAAATTTTAAGTCGGATGACCATGACCAAATACCAATTGATATTCCAGTATGCACCACCTGTCATATGGACTCTGATGGGCAGCAGCCGATGACGCATAATGTAAGTGCACGCTTGGCTTGGGAATCACAAGCACCCTGGAGTTTTAGAACTGTTTGGGAAGAAGAAAAACTTGGCGATTGGAAAATGAAAAGAGGACGAATGGAATCAGTTTGTAAAAGCTGCCATTCACCCGATTTTGTTGGTGTTTACCTTCTTACTGCAGATTTAGTGAACCTGCAATACAATGAGATGAGAAGACAATTTGTTTATTGGACAAAAAAACTTACAGCCTCGGGAATCATAAGCCGATTAGAATTAGATGGTAAATATTATTCTGACCCGGTGCTTAACGGCTGGGATGAAGTTCCCGAAGATATGATGTACAAAGCTTGGCATCACGAAGGAAGAAGATTTAGACACGGCGCTATAATGATGGGTGCTGATTACACGCAATGGCATGGCGTGTGGGAACTTCAGGAAGACCTTGGCAAAATGATTACCTGGGCTGCCGAAAAAGGAGATGCCGAAGCTAAAAGATGGGTTGATTCCAATCATCCCGGCAAATGGATTCCGTTTGCACTTTATGATATACCCGGTAATGCTTGGGGAATTAACTCACACATAAATACAACACCTTTTGTTTATAATAATTACCCGGACTATTGGGAACGTGTTTACAAAAATGTTGAGAAAGCCCACAAGGAAGGACTGCTTACCGACGATCAATGGGAACTTTGGTTAGGCAGATACAATAATAAAGATCATTATCTCGGTACAAAATACACAGAACAGAATGATTCTTTGTATAAGCATTATCAGGATCTTGATAAGAAAGATACTGAAGCATTTAAAAAACAAGCTGTTGAGTTAGAATTACCGGGTGAAAGTTTTTGGAAATATTAACCGGAAGGAATACATGTAAAATTACTAATGTCTCTTTTTTTGTTACAGTTTGTTCTTCAAGTTAATTGTTCGAGTAAATAGATTTATGGGAAAAGCATTTTTAAAGATTGCTTTCTCAAAATAAAATATACTGCGGGGCGGCGGAATAATTATCCCTGCCCCAAGGGAAAACCCGCAATTATATAGGCTGTTTAGCAAATTATTGTCCGTAAATACTAAAAGGCTCTGCATATAAAAAATGACACATTAAAAAATATTTACCTACTCTTTCAAACCGGAGAGTTTATATTCACGTGAGGAAAACAAATATGAATAGAAATCAAAAAATAGTTACTGTAGTTTCCTTGGGAATACTTTGGGGAATCTCGGAGAATATTATTGGCGATTTAGTTCAATCATTTTCACTTCCTATTAGAGGAATGGTTCTTACAATTTTCACTATTTTCTTTTTAATTAATACAAAAAAACTTGCACCATTCAATGGCTCTATAATAATAACCGGACTAATAGCAGTTTTATTAAAGGCTGTATATTATCAAACTATTTTCCATACCGCACTAATTGCCGTAATACTTATGGCTGTTTTTGCCGAATTGTTTTTTATCCTTATCAAAGATTTCAAAAAGGCATCTATCTCAGCAAGTATATTTTTAATGATTTACACTTATGTACATGCTATAATAGCTCACAATTATTTTTACGGAAGAAACATTTTTACCCAGTATAAAAATTTAGTTTATGGGTCTTGGGGGTTAAACCTATCGATTGAATTAATCCTACTATTATTCCTTTTAATAAATGTGATAATAGGCGCAGCAGCCGGCTATTTTTTCTACAAAGCATCAATAGTAATAAAAAAATATACCAATACGTTTTACGAGTAACCCTACTTTCTCATACTAAGTAATAAATTATCAAAGTATAGAAATTTATTTGAAATTTTAAGTTGTTTTAAGTTAATTTGAGTGAATTTTGCTGGCTTAGATATTGCATAAAGTATATATTATAATCAGACTTTTTTATGCGAAAAAGGAGATCAAATGCCCAATTCTGAATTATTAAATAAAGAAGATTTAGTTGCAATTATTGATAGTGTTGATATTGGTATTATCTTCGTCGATAAAGAGAGCAGATTTGCCTTTGTTAACAAGGTTGGCGAAAAAATTAGAAGTATTGAGAGCAAAGAGAGAATCGGTACATCTGTTCTAGATTGCCACCATCACAAAGTGCGAGAAAAAGTTACACAAGACATGAATTCATTTAAGCAAGGGGATTACGCAAGCAGGCACAAAATAATAAAAACTAATGGGCATTATTTTGATAATACATACAATGTTGTTAAAGACGAAGATGGTAATTTTCTCGGTGTAGCATTACTAAGCCAGGATATAACTGAAAAAAAATATTTGGAAGACGAGTTAAAAAAGGCAAATGCTAAACTTGAATGGAAGATAAAGGAGAGAACAAAAGAAATAAATCAAGCCTGCGAAAAATTAAAGGTTGCTGAAAAGCAGCTTTTGCAGTCAGAAAAAATGGCGGCAATTGGGCAATTTGTATCGGGCTTAGCCCATGAAATTAATAACCCCTTAGACGGTATTCAAAATTGCATTAGGGCAGTTATTGCCGACCCAAATGATAAGGAGCAAACGGGAGTATTTTTACCATTAGCATTGGAGGGCTTATACAAAATTGAGGTTCTGGTTAAACAGCTTTTGGAATACGCGAAACCAAAATCGAGTGAAATGAAAAGCTGCAATATTAAAAACATTGTTGAAGAATCAATTTCAATAGTAAGATTTAAATTAAAAGAAAAGAAAATTGAACTGCATACACATTATGAAAATGAAGATTTAGAAATTCACGGAGAAGCTCATTATGTTGGTCAGGTATTTGTAAATCTACTTATAAATGCAATTGATGCCTGCGAAGAAAAGGAAAAAATAGAAATTAAAATTATTCAAGAAAATGAAAATGTTCGAGTAAAAATTATCGATTCAGGCTGCGGTATTGCAGCAGAAGATATCAAAAAAATATATGACCCGTTTTATACTACAAAACAGAAAAAAAATGGAACCGGGTTAGGGCTTTATCTTAGTTATAATGTTATTAAAGCACATGGCGGAGATATATTTGTAAAAAGTGAAATTGATAAAGGTTCTGAATTTATGATTGAACTTCCTCTTGCAGCTTTTGCACAGAAAGCTGTAATTGAAAATAAATTAATAGAAGAATTATTTTAAGCAGTAAGTGTTATGATTAAAATTATTGTAATTGAAGACGAAAGAATTAAAAGAATTACAATGAGCCAGGCTTTAAAAAAAGCAAATTATCATGTAAATGATTTTGGAAACCCGGTTGTTGCTTTAAAGTATTTTAAAAATAATGGAGCCGATCTTGTAATATCCGATATCCGAATGGAAGACTTAGATGGCTTTGAAGTTTTGGAAAAAGTTAAACAAATTAATTCAGCTACGGATGTTATTTTAATGACTGCCTTCGGAACGATTGAATCAGCAGTTAATGCCATGAAAAAAGGCGCCTACGATTTTATTACAAAACCTTTTTCTTCCGAAGAATTAATCTTACTTGTTCAAAAATATGAAAAACTGAAAAACTTACTTGACGAAAATATTTTATTAAAGAAAATATTAGAAGACAGATATTCTTTTCATAACCTAATCGGCAAATCGAAAGTTATGATAGATCTTTTTGACCAAATTGAAATGGTTAGCTCGAGTGAAATGTCGGTTTTAATTGAAGGTGAAAGCGGTACCGGAAAAGAAGTTGTTGCAAATGCAATTCATTATAACAGCGATAGAAAAGAAAAACCTTTTATTAAATTAAGCTGTGCTGCTCTTAACGAATCCCTTTTGGAGAGCGAACTTTTTGGGCATGAAAAAGGAGCATTTACCGGCGCTTATAAAGAGAAGCAGGGGCGATTTGAGGTTGCCGATGGCGGCACTCTTTTTTTAGACGATATCGATGATATACCCCTAAGCTCTCAAGTTAAATTATTACGCGTATTGCAGGAAAGGGAATTTGAAAGAGTAGGAGCTACAAAACCTACCAAAGTAAATGTACGAATTATCTGTGCTACTAAAGTTGATTTATGGGAATTAGTTGAAAAGAAACAATTTCGAGAAGACTTATTCTACCGGCTAAGGGTTATTCCAATTCGTATTCCGCCCTTAAGAGAAAGAAAAGAAGACATTCCTTTATTGGTTGAACATTTCTTAATTAAAAGTAAAAAGGAGAAACTTCACTTTACTCCCGAAGCATTAGAATTATTAACATGCTACAATTGGCCCGGCAACATACGTCAACTTGAAAATGCTGTTTACAGAATCTCTGCTTTTACAAAAACCAATGAAGTTACAAGAGATATGATTCCCGAAGATTTAATTTGCGGTAAAGAACAGCCTATAAAATTTTCAATTTATAATAATGATAAAATTGACCTGCAGAAATTTATTGAAAAAATAGAAAAAGAAACGATTGAGTGGGCATTGGCTAGGACAGATCATAACCAATCCAAAGCTGCAGAAATATTAAAACTTAAAAGAACAACTTTGCGTGATAAAATGAAAAAATTTGATGTTCATTAAGGATAGACGGATATTTGTCTGCTGACGAAATAACGTCTCACTGATAGATTTATCTATGTATAAAAATGATAATTTAGTTCATAATCAAAAGATAATTGAGTTTTTATGTGGCATAAAAGTTGCATTTTGTCTTATTATATTAATTAATTTCTTAAAATAGGAGAACATAAATGAAAAGTATTATGAAGTTTGTATTGTTAATGTTTATTTTCGCCGGAGTAAGTTTAAACGCTCAAAGTGAAGCAAAAAAAATCGGCTTCAAATTGAACGGAGTTTATACTGCTTGGGGTCAGTTACAAAATGATTTCAGATTGGGTGCAGTTCCTTACGCAGACCATTACATTGTACAAATGTTTCGTTTAAATCTTGCTGTAAATTACGGCAAAGATATTAAAGCTGTAACAAGAATGGACCTTGGACAAGGCTGGTGGGGTGTTGATAATGTGCCTCCTTCATACAGAGGTGCAAGCGGATTGTTTGACAACAAAGATGCAAACTACTATTTACACGTTGATCATGCATACTTGTGGTTCAAATTCCATCCTATCAATACAGCATTTACAGTTGGTAGATTCAATTGGTCACTCGGCAACAAACTTGTTCTCGATAACAATTGGGATGGTATTTCAGCCGATGTAAACATTAACAACAATAACTTAAAACTGGGCTGGATTAAAGTTTCAGAAGGCGTTAACGGTATCTCAGATTATGACAAAGGTAAAGCTTTACCATACGGAAACAATGATCCATTGGATGCAAATCTTTTACTTGCTTCTTACACAGCCAAAATTAAAACAACAAATTTAGAAGTTTATGGTATGTATTATAAAGATGCCGGTATTAACGATTCCACAGCATTTAATATTGACGGACTTCATTATAACCGACCAAGATTTACTCCTCAAGTAACATCTCTCGGCGTTTTTGGTATTGCAGGTTCTTCTAAATTGGATAGGCTGAGTCTTACCTACGAAGCAAACTATTTAATCGGTAAAGATGATATTAATAATCCAACTCACGCAGGATTTTTGAATACCTCTGACGGAAGCAAAACTGATCCTCTTAAATATGATATCAATAATGGTGACTTAGCCGGATACAATATATACCTCAAAATGAATTATGCAGTAACTGATGTTGTAACCTTCGGCTTAACCGCAGGAATGGGTTCGGGAGATGATGACCCGACTTCAGGAAAAGGTAATGTTAATAAACTTAGAACTTCAGGCTTCTTTTATATGACCGAAGTTTGGGAAGATTCAATTATGCCGGATGAAGAAGGAATTACACCTCAAGGTTTAGGCGCTCCAAATATACGAGCTTACAGAGAGTTAGAAAATACTACTGCAATTCAGGGTAATGTGCTTTTTAAAATTACACCTAAATGGAATTTCTTCACCTCCTTTACATATTTGATGGCTACCGAGCCGATTTATGCATGGACAGCAGCAGGACCGGATTTAAATACAAGCGCTGATGATATAGGAATGGAAGTTGACTTTAAGACAGACTATAAAATCTATGATAAATTAACTCTAACATTTAGAGGCGGATATTTTATACCCGGAACAGGCGGTCAATATTTAATAAACGGAAATGACAAAAATGATGATCCTGCTTATGAACTTAAAACAACAATAACTTTTAAATTCTAAATTAAACTAGGAAAAGATGATGAAAAAATTTTATCTAATTACATTATTCCTTGTAGCAATCGGTATTGTATCGCTGGGCTTCACCAACAACCAAAGTGATGAAAAACATCCTGATGTTGACTGGAGTATTGGCTGCCAGGATTGCCACGCAGAGGAAACACCGGATATCTACAAGGCTTGGGAAAACAGCAGTCATGGAATGGTTAATTTCGGCTGCTACATCTGTCACGGAGATGGAGAAGTGACATTTTACTCACAAGGCAGCGATGCTACATGCGGCGGCTGTCATGCAGGTCAACTTGTAGAGTTTGAAAAAACAAAATTTAATAGCTGTTATGATTGCCATAATGGTCATACACTAAAATTTCATAATGAATAATTGATTATTGGAGGAAAATAAATGAGTTTAAGTAGAAGAGATTTTTTAAGAGCATCAGCATTAGCAGCCGCTGCTACAACACTCGGAATAGGTTCGGTCTTCAATAATAAAGTTTTAGCTAAAGCCGGTATCGATAAAGAGCAATTTATTCAAGACAGTAGAGGCGTTAAGTGGCACAAATCTGTTTGCCGTTTATGCGGTGTTGGATGCGGTGTTATGCTTGGTGTTAAAGATGGTAAACCTTTCGGTATCCGCGGAGATAAAGAAAATACTATTAACGAAGGTTTACTTTGCGTAAAAGGTTTTTATCTAAATAAAATGATAAGCGCTAAAAACCGTCTCCTGTATCCTATGATTAGAAAAAACGGCAAACTTACAAGAGCAACCTGGGATGAAGCTCTTGACCTAGTTGCAACCAAGTTTTCTGAAATTAGAGATACACATGGATCGGATGCTTTGGCATTTTACGGTTCGGGGCAGGCAGAAACAGAAGAAACTTATGTAGCTAATAAGTTATTTAAAGGACACATCGGAACAAATAATGTTGAAGGTAACCCCCGTTTATGTATGGCTAGCGCCGTTGGCGGATACATCTCAACCTTTGGTGCCGACGAACCTGTTGGTACTTACGATGATATCGAAAAATGTGATATGTTTCTTTTAATTGGAAGTAACACAGCTGAAGCACATCCTGTACTTTACGATAGACTTGTAAAACGCAAAAAAAGAAATCCAAATGTAAAAGTTGTGATTATTGATCCGAGAAAAACACCGACAAATAAAATTGCAGATTTACATTTGCAGGTAATACCGGGTTATGATCTCGCAATTGTGAACGCTATTGCTAAATTACTTATTGATAATGGTCATACTGATGAACAGTTTATTAAGGACAGCGTAAATTTCAGCGATGGTAAAAACCCGATAACCTATGATGACTATAAAAAATTCCTTAAAAAATATACACCCGAATACGCAGCAGAGCAATGCGGTGTAAGCCCGGAAGATATTAAAAAGGCTGCAAAACTATTCGGTGAGGTTCCAAGAGTAATGACAATGTGGTGCATGGGAGTTAATCAGAGAGTTGCCGGAGTATTTCTGAATAACTTAATCCATAACCTGCATTTGCTAACAGGCAAAATTGGTAAAGACGGCTGTGATTCATTTTCATTAACAGGTCAGCCGAATGCCTGCGGCGGTGTTCGTGAAGGCGGCGGATTGAGTCATTTACTTCCGGGGCACAGAGTTGTTGCTAACGCTCAGCACAGAAAAGAAATTGCGGAATTATGGAATGTATCGCCGGATAAAATTCAGCCGAAACCGGGTAAACATACAGTAGCTATGTTCGATGCCCTTGGTAAAGATATAAAGGGAATGTACGTTCTTTGCACAAACCCGGCGCAATCACTGCCAAACCTTAGTAAATACTTAAAAGGAATGGAAGATGCATTTTTGGTTGTCGCAGAATCTTTCCATCCAACAGAAACCACACAGTTAGCAGATGTAATTTTACCAGCAGCTTTCTGGGGAGAAAAAGAAGGTGTTTACGGCTGTACCGAAAGACGCTCGCAGCATATGGCGCAAGCATTGCAGCCGATGGGTGAAGCAAGATGGGATGGATTTATTCTTGCAGACCTTGCAAAACGAATGGGATATAAAGAAAACTTTGAACATTTTACATCTGCCGAAGCTATTTGGAGCGAGTATATTAAATCTACTAAAGGAAAAGATATGGACCTAACCGGTGCACCGTACTCCCGCTTAAAAGAAGTTCGCGGTTTAAGGTGGCCTGTTCCTTCCGTGGATCATCCCGGTACAACTCATCGCTTCACTAAAGGCGATCCTTATTTCCCTGAAGATAAAGCTGCCGGAAGAAGAATGTATTTCTATACTAAGCCCGACGGAAGAGCGGTTATTTATGCTAGACCTGATAAGGGACCGGAAGAAAAAACTTCTAAAGAATATCCTATTGCTTTAACCACCGGACGTATTCTTGAGCAATGGCATACAATGACGATGACCGGTCAAGTTCCAGAATTAGTAAGAGCCGCGCCTGAACCTTATGTGGAAATAAATCCGGATGATGCTAAAGATCTTGGTTTATCTACACGGGATAAAGTTAGGATGGTTACAAAACGAGGTTCTTTGATTGTGGAAGCAAAAGTAATCGACAGACCGCGCAAAGGAACTATTTTTGTACCTTGGCACTGGCCTGAAAGCCTAACTAATATTCTTACGATTGATGCTGTTGACCCGGGTTCTAAAGAGCCGGAGTACAAAGTTGCAGCATGCAGATTAGAAAAAGTATAAATGTTATCATTTTATTGGGATTGTCTTTGGCAATCCCAATAAATATTTAAGGAGTTTATAAATGATTATTGCAAGTATGATTGTAAAAACAGAAACAGAAAAGGTTAACGATATAGTTTTGAAATTACAAAAACTGCCTAATGTAACTACGCATGGTGTTCATAAGGAAAATAATATTATTGTATTGGTTGAAGCTGAATCGGATGATAAATTAAAAGAAATAGGAAGATATATATCTTCAGAATTTGAAGGAGTTTACGGAACATACCCTACTTTTGTTTCCGGTGATGAAGAGATAGGTTTAGACACTGCTGTGTAATTAAGCCATGCTTAAATTTATTGTAGATTATATTGAAAGCATCAGCAATGAGGATATTGCATTACGCCCGCCGGGCGCGGTTCCTGAAAAAGAGTTCTTAAATAAATGTATTAAATGTAATAAGTGTCTTCAAATTTGTCCCTATGATAGTATTGTTACGGCAGGTTTAGAACACGGAAGAAGCTTTGGAACCCCTATTGTTAAAGCTCGAGAAGTGCCCTGCTATCTTTGTATGCTTTGTCCGCCTGTGTGCCCTACAGGAGCCTTAGATAATAATCTTCTTAAAAAAGAAGAAGTTAAAATGGGTGTGGCTGTAATTAATGAACAAACGTGCCTGCCTTATAACGGTATAATTTGCAGAGCTTGTTTTGAAAATTGCCCAATTTTTAGAAAAGCAATTATTCTTGAAGATGAAATGTACCCTAAGGTAGTTGAAGAGCATTGTGTTGGCTGCGGTATTTGTGAAAGGGTTTGCCCGGTTGAAAGCTCGGCAATTATTGTAAAGAGTAATCATCATGTTTAGTAAGAATAATTTTTATATAAAATTGAATAAGTATAGAAAAGCAATGCAGGTTTTTAGTCTGCTCTTCTTAATTGCTGTCCCAATTTTAATTTTACTGGATATCAGATATATCATAGGTAATTTATACTCAATAAGTATTTGGGAAATTGATATTGTTGATCCCTCAATGGTTATTCAAACAATTATTCTATCGAAAGAGTTTTATATACCATTGATAATTGCTGCAATAATCCCCATTGCTCTTGCATTAATATTCGGCAGAGTATTCTGCAGTTGGATGTGCCCTTATAACACATTACTCGAATTACTTGAATTGAGGTCAATAAAAAGAATTCAAAGAAAATTATTTAAAAGAAAAAAAAGTAAAAATAAAAATCCGCGTACTTACATTTATTGGACAATATTTTCCGTAATAATAATTTCAACACTTTTAATAGGATTACCAATCTTCACATGGTTTTCGATGCCGGGAATTATTTCATCGGAAATTTTTGCCGCCATAATTGGTTTAGGTATTGGAATTGATTTATTAATATTCGGCATAATCTTTTTATCTGAAGTAGTTCTTGGAAATAGGTATTGGTGCAAATATGTTTGCCCTGTTGGTGCATCCTTATCTTTATTCAGAACAAAATACACAATGAAAATTACATATAACGAAAGTGTTTGTGATTGTGCTGCGTATGCCGAACCATGCGCCGGTAATTGCCCTTTAAATTTAAGACCTAAAGAAAAAATGCTTTATCCTTATTGTTTTAATTGCGGAAGATGCATTAAAGTATGTGAGCAAACAGGTAATCAAGCGCTAACTTTTGCTTTTACCGATAAAGATGATAAAAAAGAAAATATAAATAATGTTGAGGTATAAATGTTTGGTTCAATTGGTATGACTGAAATTTTAGTAATAATGTTTGTATTAGTTCTACTGTTCGGTGGTAAAAAATTACCCGAGTTAGCAAAAGGAATAGGAAACGGAATTAAAGAATTAAAAAATTCAATGAAGGAAATCGAAGAAGATATCGATTTAGACGATATCAAAACAAAAAAAACTATTAAATAAAAAATAATGAAATAGTTTATCATAAATAAAAACTCTCCGAGCTGAAGGTCTAAAGAAAATTATCTACGACTGAAAGCCGTATGGGTTTAGTAAGAAATTGCTAAGCCTCCCGAATCCCGCAACTGGGATGAATTGGAAAGGAGAAAGAGAAAATTAATACCGGTTTTATTACAGCCGGTAATAAATATAAACCTCATCTCCGGATGAGGTTTTTTGTTTTAAACCGATGAAGAAAAACAATAGAACACAAATGACGCAGATAAAGCTGATGATCGCAGATCAAAACCGTGAAAGTCACCGGCATCTGTGTCATCTGCGTTCCATTGAGAAACAATAGATAAATATGCTGAAACTACTTAAAATAGAAAAGCTATCAGAAAGTAATCTGATTAACACAGCAGTATTTGCTGCTATATGGGGCTTAGCAGAAATATCGCTTGGAACATTTTTACATGCTTCTAAAATTCCATTTCGCGGAGCAATAATGTCGCTGCTCGCAACCGCTGTTTTAGTCTGTGCTAAGGTAGTCTTAAAATATAAAGGGTCATTAATTTTGCTTGGTATTGTTACAGCCACGTTTCGATTATTCTTAGGAGTTGGATTTAATATAACTCCCTTTGCAGCAATTATTATCGAATCCGTAATTGCAGAGATAGTAATAAACAAGTTCGGTTTCAGACGAACGGCGGCAGTGTTAACCGGAACATTAATAATGGTTTACTCAATTACACACGGGTTAATTATGCAGGCACTCTTTTTAGGAATAGATATTTATAAAATGTATTACGAACTAATTTTAAAGGTTACAAACAAAGCAGGTTTATCAGAGGAATTAGTTTTGATTTTGATTCTTCTCATTCCCGTAATTCAAATTGGATTAGGTGCCGCAAGCGGTTCATTCGGCTTTTCTGTGGGTAACCAAATTAATAATATGATAGAGGATTAATTATGAAATATTTGATTTTTTTATTTGTGATATCGGTAATTGTTTTGCCTGCAAAATTTATTATTCCGCTTTCGATATTAATCATGGTACTTTACTTTTCTTTAGATAGAACGGTATTGAATATTCTTAAAAGAAAATCAACCTTATTTCTTTTTGCAATTGTGGCAATTATACAACCGATATTAATTGGCGAACCAACAAACTCAATGATGGGTGTTAGTTACTCCGGCTTAGGTGTTATAAATGGACTCGCAATGTTCTGCCGCGCTATCGTAATAATAAATTCGATATCAATTTTGAATCGTAGAACAGATAAAGAAAGTATAAGATATTTTTGGGGAAAGCTGGGCATTGAACAATTCGATGCTGTATTTACAAAATCGCAGGAACAGCTTCCCGAAATAAAAGAATCATTTTCTAAATCCATAAAAAATTTTAATGGAAAAAATTTATTGAAACCGGGTAAATCCAAACCGGCTGAGTTTTTTGCAAATCTAATTGTACCATTTTTACATAAATCAAATTCATTATCATCAAAAAATAATTTTAACGAGGAATAAAATGAAAAAGATATTGTTACTGCTAATGCTAATGCTAATGGCATTTACTCTATCCTTAAATGCGCAAGACACTTTAAAGAACTATAATCTCGGGGAGGTTGTGGTAACCTCTGAAAAAAGTAACCTTATAAAATCATCATCAGTTTTTGACATTCGTTTAGATGCAATTGAAGAAACCGACGGAAATGATATAACATCGGCAATAAAATTTTATCCGGGAATGTATGTAACCACATCATCAAAAAATGAAGCAAGAATATATATGCGGGGATATGACCAGCGGCAGGTTGCAGTGTTTCTGGATGGTGTACCCATTTATGAACCTTACACAGGACTTGTTGATTTAAGCAATATGCCTAAATCAGCATTTGAAAAAATTACAATTTCAAAAGGAATGCCTTCTCTTGCTTACGGTTCAAATTCTATGGGCGGCACTATTAATTTTATTACTAAACAGCATCTTGATCAAAATATTAATTTTAATATTGAAACAGGTAGTGCACACACAACTTCTCTGAACTTAAATGGCGGTTACGGAAATTTATTTTATAATGTTAATGCAGCTTATTCAAAATCTAATGGATTTGAATTATCTGAGGTGAAAGATAATTTTATGAATGAAGACGGAAGCAGAAGAGACAACAGTGATTACGAAAATTTAGGAGGGATGTTTAAACTTGGTTACAACAATTTTAATAATATTAACCTCGCCTACTCGTTAATAGTTGTAAATAATGAAAAAGGTGTTCCCACTGACGTTTATACTTCCAGACCACGCTACTGGAGATATTCGGAATGGAAAAAAACAATAAACAACCTTATGTTTAATACAGATTTTGGTACTTCGGTTAGAATAAAGGGTAATGTTTATTACGAAAATTATAAGAACGTGCTGAACTCTTATGATGACAATAGCTTTACGACACAAAACAGAAAGTATGCATTCCGTTCAACCTATGATGATCATTCGTACGGATTAAACCTTTTGAGCAACATTGATGCGGGACTGCCGGGAATAACAAATGTTTCCCTGTCATGGCGTATGGATGTTCACAAAGAAGAAGGAAATATGAATCAAGGTTTTTCAAAGTATGAGGCATCTGTTTTCAGTTCCGGCTTAGAGCAGGATATTAATATTTCTAAAAATATTTCTGCAGTTGCAGGTGTAGGGTATGATCTATTAACCCCTGTCTATTCGGCTGGAAATGATTTGCCCTCAGAATCAAATTCCGTAAATGCATTTGCGGGTATTTCCTACAAAGTAAATAATGCAATTGCTCTGCATGCAAATGCATCTAAAAAAAATAGATTCCCAACATTAAAAGAATTTTACAGCTCAACGATTGGCAGAGACGTGGCAAACCCGGATCTAAAAAATGAACAGAGCTTTAATACAGAACTCGGTATTAATTATAATCTAAATCAGACTATAACATTAAACAGCAATGTATTTTACAGTTCAATAGATGATCTAATTCAAGTAGTGTTTCTGCAGGGCGGACTTCGTCAGCTTCAGAATATCAGTAAAGCAGAAATGAAAGGTGTTGAGTTAGGTTTAAGAATATCTGAAAATAATTTTAACATGAACTTTGGATATACATACCTTTCAGCAAAAAACACGGCAGATAATGCAAGCAGTGATATTTTGGAATACAGACCCGAGCATGTACTTACAGCAGTGCCTGCTTATCAATTAGGATTTGGAACAAGCATACGTGCGGAGCTTTTCTTTTTCGGTAATAAATATGGTGTAGATGCAGACACAAGAGACTTTGTAAAAATGGATAATTATTTGCTAGCTAATTTAAAATTATCACACACATTTTTTGATGACTATACTTTGTATTTAAGAATTAATAATTTAACAGATATTTATTATGAAACAGAATATGGTTTCCCTCAACCGGGCAGAGAATTATTTTTTGGATTAAGCTGTGAGTGGTAAATACTTAAAGTTTGCTGTAGTGAAAACAGTGCAATGTGGTTTTACTTAATGGCGGTTGTAGGAATTTAAATTTTGCCCTCATGAAAAAAAGCAGTCTCACTAAGTTTTGTGGGGCTGCTTTTTTAATGAAATAAAATCAATCAGTATTCTTTCCAAAATGTAATTCTCGATGGCAATTAGGACAAAGAGCTAAAGCATTTTTGACTGTATCTTGTCCACCATTTGCTAATTGTATTATATGATGAACTTCCAAATATGGTGAATTATCTTTCGCTTTTATGAATGGTGCGGGGGAATTACATCTTTCACATATTCCATGTGCTCTTTTTAAAACCTCAGTAATAACGTCTGAATTCCTCCTGTATTGTATTGATTCTACAACTATTTGCTCAGGATATTTGTTGGCTTTCTTTAATCTATTCTTACGTTCTTTAGATGTGGATTCCTTAGATTTTTCAATTCTTATTTGTAAATCATTTTCTAATTCAATCTCTGATGGAAAATTGTTAGTGGAACTTACAGCTATACTTTTTAGTCTATCTCTTCTCCCGATTTCAAACGCTTTTAGTGCAATAGCGATACAAACTCTTCGATCTGATTTTACCCAAAATTCATCTTTTTTAACGTATATCTCATTTAACTCAAATAATTTTCTAAAGTTTTTAGGATTTTTATAAAGTATATTTAATAAGGATTGTGAATTTCCTTTAAAGATAAATTTTTCTAAAATTTGATACAGTGGCTGGAAATATTCCTGATCTTTATTATAAAACCTTATGTTCTGCTGAATTTGTCCTGCTTTTCGTCTTCCTCCTTCCCAAGCTAAATTAATAATTTCAATGTACGTTTTTATTGCAGGAGTATGTGCATAAAAATTCTTATATCCAATATTTTTTGCTTTTAACGTGTTTTGAAATTCCCTGTTATTAAGCTTTATTAATTCAAATCCTTTCTCCTTTAAAATATATTTTTCAAAAACTAAAATTAATGGAGTAAACAGTTTGCAGTCTTCAATACTTTTGCTCATCTAATACCAAATATTTTATTAAGAAAAATTTAATACTTCTTCACATGTCTGCAAATTACTATTCAAACAACTGCCCCACCACAACTAGAACCAGCCCCCGCCGTACATCCGTAACAATGCAGTCCTGTAACAATCCTTTTCGATTTTAGTTTCTCAGCATCAAAATCTTTTAAGTGAGTCGGTGCGCCATGGTTCACATTTAATTCAAGCATCTGGTTAAAGTCGCAATCATAAAGCTGTCCATCCAAGCTGACAGACAGAGTATCCTTGCACATTACATTTGCCGCCGTGATATTATTTTGAAGTTCAAGGGTCATTCATCTATTAAGCAACTTTAATCCCTGTATCAATAATCTCTTTTGCAAAAGGATTTTCAATAGTAAAATCCTTAGGATTAAAAGGTATTGCCTCAATTTTTGAGCTGTGTGTTAGTGTTATTTTTCGAATCTTATTTTTATCATAAAATCTTACACCGTCAAATTCATCTGACACTAATGCAATATCAATATCACTTAACTCTGTATAGTTGCCCTTTGCATAACTACCAAAAATAAATGCACCAATAATATTAATACCATGAGCATTTAAGGAATTAATATAGCTTTCAATCAATTCTTTTATTGTATTTGGGATTTTAGCCACTGATAAAACTCTTTTACTTTATTAAAATAATTTTCTGTAAAATCTTTTGTACAAATTTTATAAAACTCATTTTTATAGTCCGGGTATCGAACTTCCAAATTAAAATCATTTACTTCATCCAAAAATAGTAAATGTTTTTCTTCCAATTGTAATAAGGTTAATCCAAATAAAAAGGGCGTATTCAAACAACCGCCCCACCACAACTAGAGCCTGCACCAGCAGTGCAACCATAACAATGCTGCCCGGTAACTATTCTTCTCGATTTTAGTTTTTTTGCATCAAAATCTTCTAAGTGAGTTGGTGCGCCGTGATTTACATTTAATTCCAGCATCTGGTTAAAGTCGCAATCGTAAAGCTGCCCATCCCAGCTAACAGAAAGGGTATTCTTGCACATCACATTTGCCGCTGCAGCAGGATTAAAAGAATCAACAAGTTTCTGCATATATGCTTCATAGTTTCCCGTTTGAATTAGGTAATCGAGGAAACGGCTGATAGGCATATTTGTAATTGTAAAAAGATTGTTAAATACAACTCCGAATTTATTTTGAAGCTCACGTTTGTAATCCTTCTCTAAACTTGTTTGCGATGGAGGCAAAAAAGCACCAACCGGGTTATAAACAAGATTGAAAATTAATCCCGATTCATCCTTCCCGTATCCGAGCTTATTAAGCTTTTTCATTGCAGCCATCGATTTTCCGAAAACACCTTCGCCTCTTTGCTTGTCTGTAAAACTTGCTTTGTAGTAGGGAAGTGACGAAACAATTTCCACTTCATTATCTGCAAGGAATTTCGGATAATCTTCAAATCCATTTGCCTCAAGTATTGTTAAGTTTGAACGGACAATAATATGCCTGTTCAACTTTTTAACTTCTGTAACAAACCAATTAAAATTCGGATTCATTTCCGGAGCCCCGCCCGTTAGATCAACAGTAGGAATATTAGTTTGACTTAATGCATCAAGGCAAAGCTGCATTGTTTCTTTCGTCATTATCTCTTTACGGTCGGGTCCCGCATCAACGTGGCAATGCTTGCAAACCTGATTGCACATTTTCCCAAGATTAATTTGAAATATTTCAATGTCGCCGGCTTTTAAAAATCCTTCACCAACTAATTCATATTTTTCATCAAAGTGGGGGAATGCAGTTTCCTGATTAATTACTTTTAACTGCTCATTTGCAATAGCGAGTTTCTCGCCGAATGCTTTCATACTTTTGTGTCGGGCTTGCATTAAAAATCCTTTTCTATAATCTAAAAAAAATTAAAAATCAATGATAGTTACAATTCTCTCACATCGTTAATTTTTCATTTTTATTTTTCATCTGTACACCATGAACCAGCGAAGCACCGCCGCGGATTGCACTTGCAACGTGAACTGCCTCGGTCATCTGTTCAAGGTCGGCACCTTTTTCTAAACTGGCTTCCGTGTAAGCATCAATACAGTAAGGGCATTGAACTGCATGAGATACAGCCAATGCGATCAATGCTTTTTCTCTTTCCGATAAAGCGCCTTCAGCAAAAACGGCTCCGTACCACTCATTAAATTTTTTCCAAAGTTCCGGCGCACCTTCCGCCATCTCGGCAAATTTTGGTAAATCTTTTGGATTGTAATAGGTTTCCATTAAATCTCCTAAAGGGTATTAATATTTATTTTGAAAAATTTTTATTAAAGAAAGCTTTAACAATTATTCTTATTTGTCATTGCGAATCCGATGTTATTTTATCGGGTGAAGCAATCTCTTAAAAACTGCAGATTGCTTCCCTGCAGAATTATTCTGCGTGACAAGCGGAAAAAACTCATAGTAAAGAAAAGTTTTAATTCGCAAAATAGATTTAGTAAAAACTTCCTTGAGATAATATTAATAGTTTGATCAATATTAAAAAAAATATTTATAAAATCTAATGGTAATATGATTGTACTTAATTAGTCAAAATTACTTTATAATTCTGACCTGTCAGACGGGTCTGAGGAGCAAAACAACCAAGAATCTTCAAGAATATACTGAACACAATTTGGTTTTCGTAATTATATTCAGAATATGGCTGTCATTGAGAGAAGCCTGTCCGCCGTTTTGTTTGGAGGGTTATCATTCGCCTGTACCGCTTTAGTAATTCGCGGAGAAGTAATCTGTTAATTCTCCGCTCTTTTCAGCAGATTGCTTTGTCATCCGTCAGCTGACGGATTCCTCGAAATGACGATAAATTTTATTTTCCGAAAACCAAATCAACATGATCATATATTAGAAAGAAATTTATCATCTTGATAAAATACATCTCGATTCTGAATGACAAGTTTAAGTAGTTTTAATTATTAATATTTTTTAGTCAACTACTTTACAATTATATGTTTTCACAAACAGTTAATACTTGAATTATCTTAATTCATTTTGTAATTTGAGAGAAAATCATCCACATATAAAGTTTATTAAAAAATAAAGATTCGAGGGTCACATGAGTAAAGATTCAGAATCAAATAAAATATCTAGAAGAAACTTTTTAGGTAAAGCAGGTACCGGCATTGTCGGCAGTACTATATTAATATCTTCTATTGGGGCGGCTGATAAAACAGGACCTGACCTTGCAGAAGCCCCTCCAATTGATCCAAAAGAAACCGACATTTTAAATTTATGGGTAAATGGAAAAAAGCAAAAATTAAAGATCAATCCTTCATCAACTTTAGCTGAAGTACTCCGTAACAAACTTAATCTAACCGGAACAAAAATAGTATGCAACCAGGGCGCCTGCGGTGGCTGTACAGTTGTAATGGATAACAAAGCTGTTTACGCCTGCCACATGCTTGCCTTAGATGCAGCCGGAAAAAAAGTAGTAACAATTGAAGGCCTGCTTGAAGGCGAGGAGTTAAATCATCTTCAAGAAGCTTTTATTGAAAAGGACGGTCTGCAATGCGGATTCTGTACACCGGGACAAATCATGTCAGCTTATGCATTGCTGCTTAGTAAACCGAATCCGAACAGGGAAGATATTATGGAGGCAATGTCGGGCAACATCTGCAGATGCGGTGCATATCCAAATATACTTGATTCAGTTTTACTTGCAGTCCAAAACAAAAATTAAAATAATTTTAGCGGGAATAAAATGAGCCGGAAAATTATAAAATCAAAGTATGATCTTTACGAAGAAAAAATTGAAACAATTGCTGAAGTACCATCGGAAAAAGAAAAACCCTTAGCGCCGAATAGTAAATTAAAATATGTTGGCAAAGATGTTAATCGGTATGACGGATACGATAAAGTAAGCGGGTCGGCAATTTACACAATTGATAAAGTTTTACCTAACATGGTTTTTGCAAGAGTTATGGTTTCTCCGCATCCGCATGCAAAAATTAAATCAATAGATGTGAGCAAAGCATTAAAGCTAAAAGGTGTGCTGCATATAATTACTAATGAAAACACGTCTGAAATTCCCTGGTACTACAATACTTCAAAACTATTTGATAAACATTTAAGATACCAGGGTGATGAGGTTGCATGCGTTGCAGCAGAGACAGAGAAAATAGCAGAAGAAGCATTGTCATTGATCAAAGTTGAATATGAAATTATGCCGCATGTGGTAACTGCTGAAAGTGCAATGAAAGAGAACGCTCCCAAAATTCACAACAATGGGAACTTTGGACGACCATCAGAATACACACGAGGAAATTTTGATGAAGGAATAAAGCAGGCGGATGTAACAATTGAAGATACTTTTACAACTCAAGTAGAAGTTCATAATCCAACCGAAGTGCATTGCAGTGTTGTAAATTGGGATGGCGGCAAACTGACTGTTTGGGATTCTACACAAAGTATTTTTTCAGTACGTGATAATGTTGCACAAAGTCTCGGATTGAATGCAAGCGATGTTAGAGTAGTTAAAAAATATATGGGCGGCGGATTCGGAAGTAAACTTGAAGCAGGCAAATATACAGTGATGGCTGCATTGCTCGCTAAAAAAATTGGGAGACCGGTTAAAGCTGCAATGAATAGAAGAGAAATGAATTTATCTGTCGGCAACAGACCCGACTCAAACCAGACAATTACAATCGGTACTAAAAAAGATGGAACGTTTACTGCAATGAGTCATATTGCTTATGGGGTAATGGGCGCTTACCCAAGCGGATCTTCAAGTTATTGGCCATTAAGATCAATTTATAAATGCCCGAACATAAAAATTGATAATAAGAGTATTTACATAAATGCCGGACGTGCAAGACCTTTCCGCGCTCCGGGGCATGTTCAGGGAACTTTCGCTCTTGAATCTATTATCGATGACCTTGCTTTAAAACTTGGAATGGACCCGATTGAATTACGCTTAAAAAATTATACTGAAGTGGATCAGGATGGCGATGTTCCATATACATCTAAACTGCTAAAAGAAGCTTATGAAAAAGGTGCTGAAGAGATAGGATGGAAAAACAGAAATAAAATTCCGGGTTCACAAACAGGTGAGATCAAAACCGGTATTGGAATGGCATCACAGATCTGGTGGGGCGGCGGTGCACCTCCTTCATATGCAACATTAAAGTTAAATTCCGATGGCAGTGCAAAAATATTTTCGGGTACACAGGATATTGGAACAGGGACATATACATTTATGCAGCAAATAGCGGCGGATGTTTTAGAGATACCGATTGATAAAGTTAATGTGGATTTGGGCGATACCGGTACAATGCCCTACAGCGGCGGCAGCGGAGGAAGTATGACTGCACCCTCTGTTAGTCCGGCAGTTTACGATGCAGCTATTCAGATGAAACAAAAATTAATTTCAAACGCGGCAGCAATTCTTGAAGTCGATGAAAGCAATTTGATTTATTCTTCGGGAAATATTTCATCAAAAAATGATTCCAGTAAATCGATTGAGATAAAAGATGTTGTCGGAAAAATTCATGAAAGAGTTTTAGTTACTACCGGTGCGCGGAATGAAAATCCGAATGGATATGCGATCAACTCGTTTGGGGCACAGTTTGCAAAAGTAGAAGTTGATACTATGACCGGAATAGTCCGTGTGAAAAAGATAGTTGCGGCACATGATATCGGCAGGGTACTAAATCGTAAAACTCTCGAAAACCAATTTTACGGCGGAGTTATAATGGGATTGGGATACGCCTTGATGGAAAACAGGGTTATTGATGATTACACCGGAAAAGTGCTGACAACAAATTTACACGATTACAAAATGCCTACAATGCAAGATATGCCGGATATTAAAGTTATAATTGTTAGTGAAGAGGATAATTTAATTAGTCCGACCGGAGTAAAGGGAATAGGCGAACCGGCAATGATACCTACACCGGGAGCTATTGCCAATGCTGTATTCAATGCAATTGGTGTCAGAATAAAATCACTGCCGATAACTCCGGATAAAATTTTAGAAGCATTAAATTCAAAATCCTAAATATTATTTTTTAAGGAATTGAAAATGAAAGATTTTAATTACATTCAGCCCGACTCATTATCGCAAGCCGGTAAATATTTGAGCAACAGAAATAATGATGCTGTTATTTTAAGCGGCGGAACAGATTTGCTTAGCTTGATAAAGGAAAATATTTACACGAATGAAAATGTTGTTAATTTAAAGACCATTCCCAACTTGAATAATATTAAATATAAAAAGGGTGAAGGATTAACAATTGGAGCACTTACGAAAATTAGTGATGTGGCGGAATCCAAAATTATAAAGGAAAAATTTACAGTATTAGCTGAGGCAGCTAAAGAAATAGCATCGCTTCAATTAAGAAATATGGGAACTGTCGGCGGCAATATATGTCAGCGACCAAGATGTTGGTACTACCGTGAAGATTTTGACTGTATCAAAAAAGGGGGCGGCGAATGTTTTGCTTACCAGGGTGAAAATAAATATCACTGCATTATTGGCGGCGGACCCTGCTACATTGTCCATCCCTCCGATCTGGCTGTAGCATTAACTGCACTTGATGCAAAGGTAAAACTATTTTTCGATGACTCATCACGCATAATTCCGATTCATGAATTTTTTATCCTGCCCGAAGATGATTATCTCTTCGAAAATATTTTGAGAGACGGAGAAATAGTAACTGAAATAATTATACCTGATTTACCGGATGGCGCAAAGAGCAGCTACATAAAAATTAAGGAAAGAGAAACTTGGGATTTTGCTGTAGTAAGTGCGGCGGCTGTTATTTCAAAAAAGGGGAGTAATATTAAATCCGGTAAAATTGCTTACGGCGGTGTTGCTCCTATTCCATGGACAGAAGAAATCATCAATAAAAGTTTGAAAAACTTGAATGCCGATAAAAATGAAATTGAAAAAATATCAAAAATAATATTGGCTGATGCAGAACCATTGGAAAAGAATAAATATAAAGTTATACTTGCAAAAAATTTAGTGAAAAGAATTTTAACTAATTTGGTTTTAGACGCTTAAGTATCAGTAAAACAAAACTCAACAAATAAGGTATGAAGTCAGAACTTGAGAGTTTCAGAAATAAAAAAAATAGATTACGCCGAAAAGAAATCACACAAAATATCCATTGCAAAAATTACAGCGGCATGGGCATTTAGCGAGGCTGCTTTAGGCGGTCTCCTCCATGCACTTCATATACCGTTTACAGGATTAATGGTTGGCGGGGCGGCTTCAATTTTTATCAGCTTGATAGCATACTATTCCGAGAAACCGGAAGAAGTAATGCGGTCAACAATTATTGTTGTAATCATCAAAGGGATCATCGCCCCTCACACACCTTTAACAGCTTACTTTTCTGTGATGGGGCAGGGTGCAGCAGGGTACTTAATATTTAAAATTATTGCTAATCACAAAATTGCATCATTGCTTACCAGCACTATCACCGTTACTTTTTTTGGATTTCAAAAATTGATATTCCTTACAGTTTTATTCGGCAATGAGTTCTGGAATTCGATCAATATCTTTTCGAATTACATTATAGACCAGTTTGTTTCCGGCGGGTATGAAAGTAAAATAAATATCAGTTTAATGATAATTTTGGGATACGGAGTTGTGCATTTTATCGGCGGGGTTATTTTTGGAATTATTGCGGGTCGCATGCCTAAAAATATATTATCATTAGAGAAGTCAATTAATACAACTGAAATAATGAATATGGAATTTGAAGGAACTTCCGTGCTTCCGACAAAAAGAAAAAAGAAAAAAGTATTGAAGTATTCTTTTGGGATAGTATTGATTGCAATGATGGCGGGTTCCTATTTCATACCGGATGTTGAAAATCAAACTATTACAAAAATTCTTATCATGTTTCTTAGATCCGTCGTAATATTATTTTTATTGTTCACATTTATTGGTCCCTACTTGCGCAAACTGCTGAATAAATACACAGCTAAAAAGAAAAATGAATATGCCGATGAGATTGAAAAAATTATAGATGTGTTTCCACTTTATAAAAAATATGCCGCTTACAGTTGGAAAAAAAGCAACGATTACCAAGGTGTGTTAAAAATAAAAATATTTTTTAAGCTGCTGTTCGCATTACTTCTTCTGGAAAATAAATCTAATGGATAAGTTTATTTATTATTATACCGGTCCTGTTCAGACAGGCAAAACAACACGAATAGCCGAGTGGACAAAAAAAAATAATTGTACCGGAATAGTTGCTCCAATTATTGATGGAAAAAGACATTTGAAAATTATATCGAGCGGTGAAAAAAAACTGCTTGAAACTGAAGCTAATGAGAACTCAATTATAATTGGAAAATTCAAATTTGATAGAAGTGTGTTTGAATGGGGAAGAGAAAAACTGCTTGCTGAATATGAATTGAAACCAGAGTGGCTTGTAATTGATGAATTCGGAAAATTAGAATTAAAAGATGAAGGATTAGAGCCGGCGATTAGCCGCATAATTAGCAGATGGCAAAAAGAAAAAAATATTAATTTGCTGATAATTGTCAGAGATTATTTGGTAAATGAGTTTATTCAAAAATTTGATAAACATGGAATTACCTTTAAGGAGTTCAGCATATAAAAAATTTTAATCATCATAAGATGATAATGTCTTTAGGGCAAATATTCTGTATATTTATTCACAAATAAATTATTTTATTGTTAAGGAGAAACCTGTGAATTGGAATTGGGAAACAGAAAATGAAGATTATTTGCAAAGAACAATTCAGCGCTGCCGGGAAAATAAAATAATCCTGCCAACTTTTAATCAGCTTAAAAATCCCAATACAATACCTGCTGCAATCAAAAAAAAATTAAAAGAAATTGACATTGACGAAATTCACCCGCTAAATCTTTTTAGAATTAACTGGCGTAATGATGTTGAAACCGGCGGTATAGGTGAAATAAATTATTTAGAAATTCCAAAAGAGATAACCGGTGTTAAAGCAAGAATAGTAGGGCTTATCGGAAAACATTTTCCTACCGGCGCGCATAAGGTAGGTGCAACATACGGCTGCTTAGCCCCTTACATGGTTACAGGAAAATTCAATCCCGATTACCACAAAGCAGTTTGGCCATCCACAGGTAATTACTGCCGGGGCGGTGCTTTTAATTCTGCACTGCTTGCCGTCCACTCGGTTGCAATACTGCCCGAGGAAATGAGTAAGGAAAGGTTTACCTGGCTTAAAGAAATCGGGTCGGAGGTTTATGCTACTCCCGGCTGCGAAAGTAATGTTAAAGAAATTTATGATAAGTGCCATGAACTTGTAGCCGAGAGTGATGAATATTTAATCTTCAATCAATTCGATCAATTTGGTAATTCAGTTTGGCATCATGAAATTACCGGGTTTACGATTGAAGATTTGTTCAGCAAAATCAAAGGTGAAAATGATAAACTAACTGCCTACGTTACTGCTACCGGATCGGCTGGTACAATTGCGGCAGGAGATTATCTAAAAGTAAAATATCCAAATCTGAAAGTGCTTGCTTCTGAGGCACTTCAATGCCCAACATTTTTGATGAACGGTTTTGGTGCACATCGGATAGAAGGCATCGGCGATAAACACATTCCATGGATACACAATACAAAGAACACGGATCTAGTTTGTGCTATTGATGATGATCATCCGATGCGCGGTTTACGATTGTTTAACGAATCGGCAGGTCATGAATACCTAAATACTATCGGCGTTGATGAAAATGTAATTTCGCAATTGCCGAAACTTGGAATATCATGCATAAGCAATTTGATTAGTTCAATTAAACTTGCTAAATATTATGAGATGAATGAGAACGATGTAATCTTTACTATCTTCACAGATTCGGCTGAGCTTTATACTTCGAGACTAGAAGAAATGAATGAAGCATTGGGAGGTTACTCTGTTAAGCAAGCCGAAATTGATTGGAATATTGCAATGAAAAATCAAACTATTGATTACCTTAAGGAACTTTCATACTATGATAAAAAAACCGTGCATAACTTAAAATACTTTACATGGGTTGAACAGCAGGGTAAAGAAGTTGAAGAACTTAATGCCCAATGGTATGATGAAGGGTATTGGAAAAAAAGATTTTCTGTCGTTGATGAATGGGATAAACTAATTGAAAAGTTCAACGAAAAAGTTGGACTGGGAATTTAATTTATTATGAGCGAAACCAAAAAACATAAAATTGTAAATGCCTGGATCTCTCAAGTTATCGGTAATGAAATTATTCCTGTATTCGGAGACTTACATTTTTCAAATGGCAAAATTGATAAGATAGAAAAGAAGAAATTTAAACTTCCTTTAGAGCAAAGTGATAAAAGTGAAACTGTTTATGATGCCGAAGGGAGAATACTCACTCTGCCGCTTGTAAATTTTCACGACCACATATACTCAAGGCTGGCAAAGGGTTTGCCGCTTACCGAACCAATGGATACTTTCCAGAATATTCTTAAAAATCTTTGGTGGAAATTAGATCTTGATTTGGATTTACCTATGATTGCCGCATCTGCTAAGATGGCTGGAATTGAATCAATTAAAAATGGCGTCACATACATATTTGACCATCATGCTTCACCGTCAAGTACAATTAATAGTTTGAAAACTATTAAAGCCGAACTAAATAATTTTGGTTTGCGGGGGGTGTTATGTTTTGAAACTTCCGACAGAAATGGACAAGCTAAAAGTGATGAGGCTATTAAAGAAAATATTGATTTTTTCAAAAACTTGACAAATGATAATTTTAAAGGATTGTTCGGGCTTCATGCATCATTTACAGTTGATGATGAAACTTTAAATAAAGTACGCCGGTTAATTATTGAAAATGTTGTCGGAATTCATATTCACGTTAGCGAAGATGAAAGCGATAACGAGATTAGTTTGGAAAAATATAATGCTTCACCAATTCAAAGGTTAGTTAATGCAAATCTATTGAATGCTAAAAGTATTATCGCTCACGGACTTCATATTGCACAAGCTGATTTAAATATTGTTGCGGATTGCGGAAGTGCAATTGCATACAACCTTGATTCTAATCTTAATAATTCGGTCGGGCTTCCTGACTTCAAAAATGTGCCCTCGGAGATACCAATTTTAATTGGAACCGATGGAATGCATGCCAATATTGCCAAATCGATGAAGCAATATTTTCTTCTTAATCGATTTAAAGGAAAAAGTTTTGATGATGCATTTGGAAATTTCATTGAAGTATATTTTAATCAATTAAATTTTGTAAAAAAATATTTTAACGATTTCCCAAATCTTAATGAAGGGGATAGAGCTGATTTTATTATTTGGGATTATGTTCCGCCCACTCCAATTTCAAAAAATAATTTTTGGGGGCATTACATTTACGGTGTAACGGAAAGTTCTGTTAAGTCGGTTGTTCAAAACGGAAAATATTTAATGAAGGATTTCCGACTGCGGGAAATTGATGAAGCTAAAAATTGGGAAGAGATAAATATCCAGGGAAATAATCTTCATAAAAAGTTTAGCGAAAAATAAATAAAGAAATAAATGAAAGAAAAATTTAACATAGTAGGCAAGCCGGTAATTAGGCAGGATGCTTTTAACAAAGTAACCGGACAAGCAAAGTTTGCTGATGACTATAATTACCCAAACCAGCTGTACGCTGCAATGATAAGAATACCGGTCAGTCACGCAAAAATAAAATCCATAGATTACACTGAAGCAATAGAATCGGGCTTAGTTGCAGCTACTTGTGATTCATCAGATATACCCGGCGCAAAAAAGGTTGGACCAATTAGAAAAGATCAGCCGGTATTTTGTGACGAAAAAGTTGTGACCAGCGGCGATGTGCTTGCTATGCTTATCGGTGAAAATGAATATGAACTTAAGCAGGCAAGTAAAAAAGTTAAAGTTGATTTTGAAGAACTGCCGATACTAACCGACATTGAAAAGGCAATGGATGAAGATGCTCAAATAATTCATCCGGAATTTGAAAATAATTTAATTGTGCATTACCCGCTTCGTAAAGGAAATATTGATAAGGGTTTTGAGGAATCGGATCACATACTGGAGCAGACATACACAACCCCTCATATTGAACATGCCTATATTGAACCTGAAGCTGTTGTTGCTGTACCTCTTGAGGGAAATAGGGGAATAAAAATTATCGGCAGTATTCAGAATCCTCATACAGCAAGGAAAGTAGTAGCCGCAGTTTTGGGTCTGCCGCTAACAAAGGTTCGAATAATTCAAGCTGAACTCGGCGGCTCTTTTGGCGGGAAGGATGATACAATGAACATCCTATCAGCAAGGGCAGCAGTAGCGGCGTTAAAAACAAAACGTCCGGTTAAAATTCATTACAGCCGTGAAGAATCGATATTGGAATCGTATAAGCGGCATCCCTATAGATTAAAATATAAAGTCGGTTTTTCTAAAGCCGGTAAATTAAAAGCAATGAAAATTGATCTGCTTGCAGATGGCGGAGGATATTCTTGTATGAGTCCCTTTGTAACCTGGCGAAGTGTTGTGCAGGCGACCGGACCTTATGAAGTTGAAAATGTTTGGACTGATGTTAGAGCAGTTTATACAAATAATCCCTACACAGGTGCGTTTCGGGGATTCGGCAGTCCGCAGCCAATTTTTGCACAAGAATCTCTAATGGATGAAATAGCAGAAATTGCAGGCATTTCTCCTATCGAGATTAGAAAAATAAATGGTTTCCAAAAAGGTTCAGTGACTGCAAGCAGACAAGTTTTGAGAGATCATGAGATAAATTTGTTAAAAGTAGTTGAGCGAGCAGCCGAGGAATCTAATTTTTTAAGCGAATGGAATAAAAATAAAAAAGATCAATCGAATGCTCCGAGTTTTGTAGATGAATTGAATCCAATTGTTAAGCCGGAGCATTTTATTCATCCAAGTAATAATGTAAAAAGGGGAATAGGATTAGCTACAAGTTTTAGAGGTTGTTCATTGGGAGCAGAGGGTGTGGATGCGGCGGCAGCTTATATTTCTGTTCAAACAGATGGTTCAATATATCTGCTATCAGGATTAGCCGAAAATGGACAGGGATTAAAAACTACATTTTCTATCATTGCAGCGGAAGTACTTGGAATTAGCGAAGATAGGATACATTACTTAGAGCAAGATACGGGTATTATTGCAGACAGCGGTCCTACGGTGGCATCCCGTTCCACTTTGATGGGCGGAGGTGCAATAAAAGATGCTGCAACAATTATTAAAAATAGACTTAACGAAGTAGCCTTAAAGCATTTTAATATAACAGATTATGATGTATTAGTTTATAGAAATAATACTATAAGCAATACTGAAAATAACTTAAAAATTGAATTCAGCGAATTGTGTCAATTGGCATTTAATTCGGCGGTAAGTCTCTCTGCAGTGGGCTGGTATAAAGGACCAAATGTTGGATGGGACGAAGAAACCGGGCAGGGGGATGCATATTTTACCTATGTTTACGGTTGTCAAGTTGCTGATGTTTCAGTTGATATGTCAACCGGAGAGGTTTATATCAATAAAATAGTGGCTGTGCATGATCCCGGAACTGTGATCAATATAATGGGAGCATTGGGACAAGTTTACGGTGGTGTAACTCAAGGAGCCGGATATGGATTGTGGGAAGCTATTGAATCGGAAAAGGGAATGATAAAAGAATTGAATTATGATTTATATATCATTCCAACGAGTAAAGATATTGATAAGATTGAACCGATATTTATTGAGGGTGAAGATGATCATGGTGCGTGGGGAGCAAAATCATTAGGTGAACCAACCTTAGAACTTACTTCCGCAGCACTCGCAAATGCAATAAAAAATGCCACCGGTAAACGTTTATTCAATTTACCTTTGAATTTAGAGGAGGTTCTTCTTTCTAAAAAATTACGCCCAAAAGATTTTGTAAGGGAGAGTTCAAAATGATACCAGAACATAAATTTATAAATGCGGATAATATTGAAGATGTATTGCGGCTGCTCAATGAAAATGATAATGCTAAAGTAATTGCCGGCGGAACCGACATCATTCCCGGGTTTCATATTGACTCTGCAAGATTTAAAGAAATAGAACTATTGATCGATATAAATAAAATAAAGGATTTTAATTCGATTGAGTTAGCAGATAATCATTTATCGATCGGAGCATCTTCAAATTTTACTCAAATAATTAATGACCCAAATGTAAATAAATACTTCCCGCTTCTTGTGAATGCTGTATCTCAAATCGGGAGTCACCAGATTCGCAACAGGGCTACAATAGGCGGAAATTTTATAAATAATGCACCTTGCGCTGATAGCGTTCCTGCTCTTCTAATTTATAATGCAGTTCTTGAAATAAAATCAATAATTGAAACAAAGGAAATTCCTCTTTCAGAATTTTTATTGAAACAATATCAAACTGCATTAAATACAAACGAAGTTGTTACTAGGGTAAAGCTGCCATTCTTAAACGAAAATTATTCTGGGAAGTTTTACAAATTAGGACGCAGGCGCGGAGTGGCAATAAGTAGAATATCTTTAGCTGTATTAATGAAAAAATCAAATGGAATAATTGAAGATGTTAGAATTGCAGGCGGCGCGGTTACTCCAATTGGGACGCGGTTTACCAAGATTGAAGATATGATGAAAGGAAAAGCAGCAAAGTCCGATTTGTTTAAGGAAGCCGCACAAAAAATTGGTGAACAGATATTAGAATTAACCGGTCTTAGGTGGTCTTCAATTTATAAATTACCTGTCGTTCAGCAGAAGATTTATCAACTGCTTGAAGAAATAAACTTGGAAATGAATTCTGTGAATAAAAATGAAAATTAAATTTACATTAAACAAAAAGAAAGTAACAGCCGAAGTCGAATCAACTGAAAGACTAATTGATTTACTGAGAAATAAATTTCAGTTGATGGGTACAAAAGAGGGGTGCTCAATTGGCGAATGTGGAGCCTGCACTATTTTAATGGATGGAAAGGCTGTAAACTCCTGCCTCGTTTTGGCTGAACAAATTGAAGGTGCAGAAATTATTACTATTGAAGGAATTGCCGATGGTGAACAACTTCATCCAATTCAAGAAAACTTTATAAAAGCTGGCGCTATTCAATGCGGGTTTTGCACACCGGGAATGGTAGTTTCTTCTTATGAATTATTGAATGAAAATCCCGAACCTAATGAAGAAGAAATTAAAGAGGCAATTGCCGGAAACCTTTGCAGGTGCACGGGCTATAAGCAGATTATTGATGCGGTAAAAATCAGTGCAGAGCAATTGAGGGATTCAAAATAATTGGTTGAATAATAAAGTTTTACGTTGAACCACAACATTGTTGCTTCTTTTTCTTATCTCCTTTACTAAAAACACCTGACTCCCGACAGGCAAGATTTAACCGCTATTCGGTCTAAATTAATTAATCATATTCTTAACAAATGAATTTTTTTAATAATGAAAAGACAGCCCGATTAATTTGGTTTGAATAATTTATAATAATAATTATTAAGTAATTATATAGTTTAGGCTGATATTGATTTTGTGAGTGCACATCAAGAACAGAACAATTTTGCCAATTTAAGGAATTCCATAGGAGTTCAATGTTTGCAGCAAGTTGAAGCCGCATAAAAAAGAACCACAGAGTGGTTCAACCAAAACACTAAAACACACATACGGAATTAAGCAGTAAATAAATAATCAAACTTCCTATACAGATTCCAAATCATTTCTGTTGTTAAATTATCAATTTCATTCGATGCATTTTCTAATTTACCACTATCATTTAATGTAACATGGCTTGCCTTAGAATTACTTCTTAATAAAAATTTAAGATTACTGCCATTTTTCCCTGCCAAAAATATTCCATCATTCATGGAATCGTTAAACTCTTCTTCGCTCCAAAATATTGTAAACTTCTCTTTGTACGGTGCACCAATATATGGACAAAATGTTTCACAGTTGCCACACTCGTTGCAAAAACTATCGATGTGCATAATTTGATATAAATTTGAAAATGATTCAGATAACTCTTTTGAGGGTAACGCTATGTTCGCCCGATTAGGACAAACGTCAACGCACTTATTGCAAACAGTGCTGCACAATAAGCATCTATCAGCTTCACTAACCAAGTCCTCATTGTTCGGTATGCAGACATTTCCCTTTTGAATTGATGCGGCTAAATCATTTCTATCAGCTTTTGATTCATACTGAAAATTGAAGCTGATATTTTCTTTTTCTAAAATTGCTTCAGCGGCTTTCTTTCCATCAGCCATTGACAGCACTACGGTTGAGGGACCTCTTAAAGCATCGCCGCCAATGAATACATTTTCAATGTTTGTTTCGAATGTATTTTTATCGGTGCTAATATTTCCAAAATCATCAAACAAAATTCCGTTTTCTTTCAAAATATTTACATCAACATTTTCACCAATTGCGGTAATTATTGAATCAACATTGAAATATTGAAATTCATCGTCAATTGGGATTACTCTTCTCCGCCCGTCATCACCGAGTTCCGATAATTCCATTTTCCGGCATTTTAATTTCCCATCCTTCCATTCAACAGGTTGAAGCAGTTCATGAAATTCAACTCCATCATTCATGGCTGCGTAAAATTCCTCCATATCGGCGGGCATAAATTCTTTTGTACGGCGGTAAATTATTTTAACATTTTTCACTCCGCTGCAGCGCAATGCAGCTCTTGAACTATCCATTGAAGTATTGCCGCCTCCTACTACTACTACATTTTCTCCCAATTCATAATCCTTGTTAACGCGATAATCCCAAAGAAAATCTAACGAATCTACAACCTCTTTATCTGTACTGTTTAATTTTAGTTTATTGGAGATGCCGGCACCAATTCCAATAAAAATATATTTGAAGCCGGATGCGAATAAATTATCAACCGAAAAATTTCTATCTATTCCCATCTCAAATTTTGCTCCGAGAGATTTAATCAAATCAACATCATTATTAATTGCCTCTTGCGGTAATCTAAAATTGGGAATAACATTTTGTACCGTACCGCCCGGATCTTTTGAAGAATCAAAAACAGTTACATCAAATCCCTTTTTAGCTAAAAAGTATGCGGCTGTTAATCCCGCGGGACCTGCGCCAATAATTGCCGCTGAAACATTAATGCTGCTATCAACCTCCACTCTGTTCTTTATTTTTGAATAAGCATTTTCGGCAGCTTCCTTTTTAATATCTCTAATTAAAAGCGGGCTATCGTAATCCCAGCGGGTGCAATGCTGCATACATTGGTGATCGCAAATGTAGCCGGTAATGTGCGGAAGCGGATTGCGTGCAATGATACAATTCAATGCCTCTTCATAATTGCCTTTGCTCATTAAATTTATGTAATCAGGTACATCCTGTTGAATTGGACATGCTTCCTGGCAAGGCGCTATGTAACAGTCAAACATGCCTAACGCCTTATCAATTTTTATTGAATCAATCTCTCTAATTGATTTTTTATATTCACTGCTCTTTAAAGATTGTAGAGCAGCTGATTCAAGATTTGCTAAATTAATTTTACTGTTTTGCAATTTCCAATTATCATCAATTAGTTTTGCTATTTGATTTAAGCGCAAGTAGCCGCCCGGTTTCAGCAAATCTGTTACAAGTGTTACCGGGTAAATTCCTGAATCAATTATCGATTTAACATTTGTAACTGCTGCACCGCCGGAAAATGATATGCTGATATTTCCATCTAATTCTTTTGCTAATTTGTAAGCAAGATTTATTGTGAGAGGATATAGGGACCTGCCGGACATGTACATTTCATCGCCGGGCAAGGCTTTAAGAATATTTTTTACTGCCAAAGTGTTGGAAAGTTTTATACCGAAATTTCTATGATGTTCTTCAGCAAAGGTTTGCAAAGTTTTTATGAGGATAATAGCGTCAGAAAATTTTAAGTCGGCATCAAAACTTTTTTGTTCTAATTTAATATTATAACCCAACGTAGTTAATGTAGCGTTCACCCATTCATAACCAAGTAACGTCGGATTCAATTTTATATATGTATGCAAACCTTTTTCCTTAATTAAATACTTTGCTATCGATTCAATTTCTTCCGGAGGGCAGCCGTGCATTGTAGATAGCGTAACCGAATTAGAAACATTGGATGAAATATTTTGAATGGTATGAATAATACTTTCTAATTTTTCAGTATCAATATTAAATTTTATTTTTAATAAATCTGTAATCCTGTAATCTTGTAATCTTTCAATTAATTCTTCTTTATATTTCTCAAACTTTTTCTCTATTGCAGCATCCTTAATCGATTCAATAAACCTATCCATGCGGGGCTTTTTAATTCCGGCTAAATCATAACCCACACTCATATTAAAAATGAAACTCCTTTTACCATCAACATCTGAGTTAAATAATCCATCGAATAAATGTAGTACAAACCACGCCTTCAGGTATTCGTCAAATGATTGTTCAAGTGTTAGTTCCTGCGACCATTCAACATTGTATCCTTCATCCTGTGCATCAATACATGGTTTATCAATTTCCAAAGTATCCATAATCTGAACTGTTTTAAGTTCAAAAAATCTGCTGCCTGTTAAATATGCAGCAATAATGTTTTGTGCCATCTGAGTATGCGGACCGGCAGCAGGACCAAGAGGGGAGGAAAGATTTTCATTAAATAAAACAGTGTTTGAATTTTTAGGAATGTAAAATAGCTCTTCAGGAATTCCAAATATACTGTTCTGATTTTTGTATTCTTCAAATATCCAATTAATCAGACTATTAAAACTTACCGGACTCATTTTATCTGACATAAAAGATTACCATATTTAATTTATAAATTTGCTTCTGCCAATTGTATTTGATCAGAATATTATTATATTTTAATATAAGACATAATCGTATTAAATACATTCAGTATTTAAAATATTATATAGAATTGTGATATCAAATTTGAGACTACCGATGATAAGAAAAAGTATATCAAACATTCCTAAAGAGCATGCGGGGATTATACTTGAAAGCATTGCAGACGGCGTTTTTACCGTAGATGCTAACATGGTGATAACATATTTTAATCGTGCAGCCGAAAAAATAACAGGCGTAAAAAGAGAAGAGGCACTCGGTCATTTTTGTTATGAAGTGCTGCGTTCTAATATATGTGAAACCATGTGCCCCCTGAGGAGTACATTTAAAACCGAACAGGATATTATAGATAAGCATAAAAATATTCTTACAAATGACGGAAGGCAGAAGACTGTTAGTATAAGTACATCGGTTCTGAAAGATGAAAACGGCAAGGTAATAGGCGGGGTAGAAACTTTTCGCGATCTTTCAACAATTGAGGTCTTGAAAAAAGAGATAAACAAAAATTATACTTTTGAAGATATTGTTTCTAAGAATCGCGAAATACTGCGGTTGTTTGATATACTACCCAACATTGCCGAAAGTGAAAGCACCGTGCTGATTGAGGGAGCAAGCGGATCCGGGAAAGAACTTTTTGCACGCGCAATTCACAATTTAAGTTTTAGAAAAGATAAGCCCTTTGTTGCCGTAAACTGCGGTGCACTTCCCGATTCACTTTTAGAATCAGAATTGTTCGGATATGTTAAAGGTGCTTTCACAGATGCCAAAACTGATAAACCGGGAAGATTTGCACGGGCTGAAAGAGGTACAATATTCCTGGATGAAATTGATAGTCTCACAAAATCGACACAGGTAAAACTGCTAAGGGTATTGCAGGAAAAAGAGTTCGAACCGCTCGGAGCAACATCGGTTAAAAAATCTAATGTAAGAGTAATTGCAGCAACAAGTGAAAACCTTAATGAACTTGTTAGGGAGAAAGATTTTAGGGATGATCTCTATTACAGATTAAATATAGTAAAGATTAAACTTCCTGCTCTGGTTGATAGAAGAGATGACATTCCGCTTCTCGTAAATCATTTTATAGAAAAGTTTAATCATAAAATGAATAGAATGATAACCGGAATTTCCGATGATGTTTTGAAAATACTGATGAGGTATGACTTTCCCGGAAATGTTAGAGAATTAGAAAATATAATCGAACATTCTTTTGTTATGTGTTCTAATATTGTTATTCAAGTTGAGCATTTGCCGGCTGAATTGATCGAAAGAGAAATCGAAGATGAAATGGATAGAAGAATGAGTTACCCTCTTAATTTAACGGAGAGAAAATTAATTATTGATGCGCTTCAGAAAAACAACTGGAATAGAAATGAAACCGCAGATGAATTAGGGTTGAACAGATCAACATTGTGGAGGAAAATGAAGAAGTATAAGATCATTTAAATTGATGTTTCACTAAATTCAACACGCAACATAATGATGCAATACTGCATCATTATCAACTCATAATATACCACTCCTAAAAAAAGAAAACTCACAAAAGCCAATAACCATAAGGGGTTACAGTAGATTCTATTTTATTGGTCTGCTTATTGCAGCTTAATTAGCAGTTTACCGCAAATAGAGTAAAATGTGACTTAGTGCGGCGAAGCTGTAAAGAATCCCATCAACAAAATTTCCTTAAAAAATGAGTGATAAAAATATAATCAGTATCGTTATGCCGGTTTATGGTTCACGAATATCACCAAGACTTGACTGTGCAAATCATCTAAAAGTAACGTGGGTTGAAGACGGAACGATTAAAAAAAGCGAAACGGTAAATTTACTCTCCGGTAACCCGTTAGAAAAATTCAATATACTTACAAAGTTTAAACCTCACGTTCTTATCTGTGACGGAATAACAAACATTTATAAAAATATTCTCGAAGAAAAAGAAATTGAAGTAATACCATGGATAACGGGGGAAACTGACGAAGTCCTTTCAAAGTATCTTTCCGGTAATCTTAAAAAGCAGAACAAAAAGAGATCAGAGGCAGTACATCATCCGACGTAAGTATAGTTGGAGAAGATAAATTATTAAGAAATGTCTGGAGGTAAAAAATGGCATTCTATAAAAATCCCAGGTATGATCTTAAAAGGAAATACAAAGCAGCACTTGAAATCAGTATAATTCTATCGCTTGTTATAATAATACTTGCTTTCAAATACTTACCGAGATACAGTAAAGATCAAATAAAAAAGGAAGCTTCACAAGAACTGGTTCAAGTAGAAGATGTAGTTATGACAAAACAGGAAACACCTTTACCTCCGCCGCCTAAACCGGCAATACCAATAGAGGCGCCGATTGACGCAGTGTTAGAAGATATTGAATTTGAGGATACAGAATTGAACCTTGAAGAAAAAGTAACCACACTGCCTCCTCCGCCTCCGATTGAGAAAGATGAAGAAATTGAAGAGGAAGAACCGGTGTTTTTTATTGCAGTGGAAGAAATGCCTTCACCGATTGGAGGTATAGCTGCTATTCAGAAAAGTATTGTATATCCCGAAATAGCACGCAGGGCTGCTATTCAAGGGAGAGTATTTGTAAAAGCATACGTTGATAAAAACGGCAAGGTTCATAAAGTAGAGATAATTAAAGGAATTGGCGGAGGATGCGACGAAGCAGCACTTGAAGCGGTTAAGAAGGTAAAATTTAACCCCGGTAAACAAAGAGGTAAGCCTGTGCCGGTTCAAGTGAGTATTCCTATCTTATTTAAGCTGAGAGAAAATACTTAACCAAATTAAATAGTCAGCTTGAATAATAACTTCTATCCATAAGGAAAATATTGATGGCATATATGATAACCGAACAATGTATTAATTGTTACGCATGCTGCGAAGACTGCCCGATGAATGCTATTACTGCAGGTGATTATTATAAGTCATCCAAAATTAATCCCATGCTGTGCAATGAGTGTGAAGGTATTTTTGAATTTCAGGCCTGCTTGGAAGTTTGCCCCATCAATGCAATTGTTCCCAATCCTGTATTAATCGAAACTAAATATGACCTCTATAAAAAAGGAAAGAATATAAGTGAAAAGATTTTCCATTATAACGATAGCAGAAAAAATATTGAGGTATAAAAATAAATGATAAATCTATTCTTCCGGAAACCGGTGATTAAATAATTACATTGACTCAATAACTTAAGTCCGGTATGGCGGAATTGATATTGAAAGTAGTCGATAGAATTAATAAGATTTTGACTTCACGTTTTCAAATAGAAAATAATCTACTGTATAGTAATGGGGAGGCAATTTATTAGGTGTTGTTATGAAGAGAGGAACAAAATATAGATGTATTTACTGCAGTAACGAAATTGATTTAACGAATATTAAAACCAAGGCAGTTCTATGCCCTAATTGTAATAAACGGCAGACTATTAGTGTGCAATTGACTTATTCTACTGACTACAAATTTATTGTACCGTGGGTTATTACTGAAATTAATCTAAGTAAAAAAAATCAGACCAAATTAAATACTAAATCTTAATAAATATTTAACCAATTTAATTGATAAGGAATCTAATGAAAAAAAACGGACAACCTTCATGGAGTAATATTTTAAGAATATTTTTACAATTAGTTGCAGTTCATTCATTTGTTGTTGGTGTTGGGCTTATAATTATGCCCACTAATCTGCTGGATTATTTAGGTTTCCACGGATGTACCGAAAGGTTCTTTCCAACACAAGGGGGGGTATTTCATATAGTGATGGCAATTGGGTATTTAATGGCTGCATCTAAATCAAATAAATATGAATGCATGATTATATTTTCAATTATTGTAAAGATGTGTGCTACGCTATTTCTTTTAACCTATTATATTTTTGTTGCACAGACCTTGATGATATTATTTTCAGGAATTACAGATTGTATTATGGGAATAATTATTTGGCAGCTTTACAGTAAAACTAAATACACAAAGGAAAATAATTTAAATGAAGAATAAGAAACCCTCAATAATTATAACCGGTGCCTCCGGATTTATAGGCAAGTATATATTAGAATATCTGATTAAAGATTATCAAGTATTTGCAATTGCCCGTAGATCAAGAAAGCTTTCAAATGTTCCTTATCATAAAAATCTGCATTGGCTGCAATGTGATATTGCAAACAAAAAAACATTAACCGATGTAAAAAATTATATCATTGAAAATGGCGGGGCAGATTATATAATCCATTTGGCGGCTTATTATGATTTTACTTATACGGATAACCCGGAATACCAGAGAACAAATATTGATGGAACCGAAAACATTTTAAATATTGCAACAGAATTAAATGTTAAACGTTTTATTTTTGCCGGTTCACTTGCAGCTTGTAATTTTCCTGAAAAAAATAAAGTAATAACAGAACAAGCGCCGCTTGACGCTGATTATGCATATGCATGGAGTAAGCGAAAAGGGGAGGAACTGGTGAAAGAATATTCAAACAAGTTTCCATGTTCAATAATCCGGTTTGCAGCGGTATTTAGTGATTGGTGCGAGTATGCTCCGCTTTATAAATTTTTAACAAGCTGGCTATCTAATAAGTATTATTCACGTATTCTTGCAGGTAATGGCGAGTCAGCTATTCCATACATTCATGTGCATGATTTACTTTTACTGGTTAAAAAGATTATTAGTAAAACAGATAAACTTTTACCCTTTGATGTTTACAATGCAAGTCCGGATGGGTCAACTTCACACCACGAACTATTCAAATTTGCCACAAGATACTTTTTAGGTGAATCGATCAAACCAATATTTTTACCTAAACTTTTAGCATACCCGGCTTTAATGTTTAGAATACTCTTAATGAAATTTCGTCTTACATCGGAAGAATACTTTGAGCGGTTATGGATGATTAAATATATTGGACTAAAGCTGAATGTTGATTCCTCATACACCAGGGAAACACTTGATTGGGAGCCAACCCCGCGCTATCACATTATGCGCCGATTACTTTTTCTTTTAGAAAAAATGAAAAGTCACCCCGTTGAATGGAATGTTAAAAATGAGGCAGCGTTAAAGCGAGTAACAAGAAGATCAAACCTGCTGATTTATGAAGCGATGATAGAGGAGAAAGAAAATTTGTTAAAACAAATAAACATTAATATTCTATTAACAGACTCCAAAGTAAGTTTCAGCAGATATAAACTAATGGATTCAAATGAATTTATGTGTTACATGAGCACACTTTATCATCTTTTAATGGCAGTTGTTAGAAGCGGCGATAGAAGTTTAATGCTTAAATACATTGATGATATTGCACTAAAGAGATTTGCAGAAGGTTTTGAGCCGAAAGAAATTTGCGATACTCTCTCAGTTTTTCGAGATGTAATTCTTAAAAATTTTATTAGCAAAAAATCTATGAGCGAAATTAAACAAGAGCTTTACGACTACATAGGCTTAACAATACAAATGGCACAAGATGAAGTTGAAGACCTTTACGATAATCTGATTCATAAGATGCCGAAGAATAAATTTTCTGAATCATCACTTTTACCCGATTGTAATGAACTGCAGAAAATGATTAAACAGTTAAGTGCGTTTTATCAAATTGCACCGGAAGAAATAGGAAGTAAGAAGGATTTGATAACAGAGTAATCATAATTACCCCTAACATATTTATGAATAATTTAAAACATATATTTGGTCCGGTTCCCTCAAGAAGACTTGGTATATCATTGGGCATTGATCTCGTACCGCATAAAGTTTGTACCCTTAATTGCGTTTATTGCGAAGTTGGTGCTACAACAAAACTAACTATCGATAGAGATGAATATGTTAGTTACAAAGATGTTTTAAACGAGATTGAATTAAAGCTGAGCGATTTACCAAAATTAGATTATATCACATTCTCGGGTGCAGGCGAACCAACTCTTAACAGCAGGATCGGTGACATAATCAATTATATAAAAAATAATTATCCGCAATATAAACTTGCTCTGCTAACAAATGGTACACTCTTTTATGATAAGGAAGTTAGAAGTGATTGCCTAAAATCCGATTTGATAATTCCTTCCTTAGATGCCGTTACAGACAGAACTTTCAGGCTAATTAATCGTCCCTATCATTCATTGAAAAATGAAAAGATAATTGATGGATTAGTTAAACTTAGAAGTGAATTTAAAAATCAAATTTGGCTTGAAGTATTTATAATTCCGGGTATGAATGATAACGAAGAAGAACTGAATTTACTTAAAAAAAATATAATGAATATCCAACCTGATAAAGTCCAATTAAATTCATTAGATAGACCCGGAGTTGAAGAATGGGTGCAGAGTGTGGACGCAGTTAAAATGGAAGAGATAAAAAATAAACTTAAACCTTTGCCGGTTGAAATAATTTTTAGAAACAAAAATTCTAAAAGAAATACTGCGTATCAAAAAGAAAAAGAATCTTTAATAATTTCTACGATAAGAAGAAGACCTTGTTCACTGAACGACTTGCGCAGTATTACCGGATTGAAAATAAATGAAATAAATAAATATTTAAAACCCCTAATGAATAACAATACAGTTTTAACAAAGCGAATCAATAATGAGTTGTTTTATAGTGCAGTCATAAAATAATATTTCAGATTATTATGAGGTGATGAAAATGAAAATTGCAGTTTCCACAGACGATTACATAACAGTTTGCGGGCATGTTGGAAGGTGTAAAGGTTTTATGATATATGAAATGGAAAACGGAAAGATACTGAGGGTTAAAAAAAGAGAAAATAGTTTTACCGGCAGAATTGGTAAAAGAAGACGCAATAAAGTTCACTCAACAAATACTCATACCAGCCATCATGATAATTCAAAAGTAAGATTTAAGAACCATGGGTACGCGCCATTAGCTGCAGGGTTAAATGATTGTGATATACTTATATCCCTTGGAACCGGATGGGACATGCTTGAAGACTTAAAGCAGGAAGGAATAAAACATATTGTAAGTGTGGAAAAATATATTGAAGATGCAGTTGAAGCTGTAATTAAAAACCAAAGAACATTAGAGAGAAAACAATGAATAATAAAAGTAGAATGGGACCAGCCGGAAACTGTATATGTCCAAAATGCGGAGAACAATTTTCGCACCGCCGGAGTGTACCTTGTAATGAAGAAAAGTGCCCGAAGTGCGGTGCTAAAATGCTGCGTGAAGATTCATACCACCATGAATTATTGAAGGAAAAAAATAAACCAATTAAATAAATATTTTATCGTTTTCCCGTTGTGATTTTGTTGTACTGATGATACGAAATTATTGGAGAGGAGGCGAGTGTATGACTAATGATAATAACTTAAATGAGATATTAAACGAGATTTTACTTTTTGATAATGAAATTGAAAAACTAAATATTAAAATCAGATCGGAGTTATTGTCCAAAAATAAAATTGATTCACAATTATATTTCAAGAATTTGAATGAAATTATTAAAGAGTACGAATCTTCATTAAACAATATCAATAACTATCCAATAACAAATCTATCCAATAATGATATCCATTAGACTAATTAAGGATATTTCATTTGTAACTATCGTTATTTAAATAAACCACCTTAGTTTTATTAGATGATTTTAATATAAAGAATTGGGTCTTGAATTGGTTATTTAATTCCACAACTTACATAAATAAAACCGGAGAATGTCATGCAGCACTTTTGTTATCACATAATATCAGATCATCGTAATCAATATGAAACAACTCTTGAAGACGCAAAAAAACTTGTAGCTAAATGGAAGAAAGAAGGGGATTCAGATTTTCGTGTTTATCTTATAACGACTGAAGATAAAGAAGATGCAATTCTTATTGATGAAGTTACTGTTCCTATTGAGGAGATTTATAATAATTAATTTATTGCGTTAATTTTAGCCGGCGTTTAAAGAGTAAATCAGTATCGGATTAATCAAAAAATATTTGGGAGTGTTAGATGCGTCTAATTCTCCCTTTTTTATTTTAAAGGTATAGTGAAGTAAGTCCTTGCCTCAAACCACTTAAAAGACTTTACTGTATTTAATATCCAATTATTTTATTAAATTTGTAAAAACAAAAAATTAATTTTTACGGGTAGATAGGAAATGAAAAATAATGTATTTCTCGAAAAGGCAATTCAGTACAGCGATTACACAGCACAAAATTTATCAAAATTAATTCAGATAAAATCACTATCAACAGAAGAAAGAGATGCAGCAAATGCAATTGTTAAGATGATGAATGAGGCAGGCTTTGATGAGGCGAGAATTGACGGACTCGGGAATGTAATTGGCAGGATAGGAAACGGGAAAAAGGTTATAGCTATTGACGGACACATAGACACGGTAGATTTGGGTAATTTGGACAATTGGGATTTCGATCCACTGGGCGGTGAAATTAAAGACGGCTATGTTCACGGCAGGGGAACGGTCGATCAGAAAAGCGGGGTTGCTGCTTTTATTACAGCAGGCAGAATGATTAAAGAATTAGGAATTGAAAATGATGTAACAATTTATTTTACCGGAACAGTTATGGAAGAAGACTGCGATGGTTTATGCTGGAACTATATTGTAAACGAAGAAAAAATTAAACCCGATTGTGTGATTGTTACAGAACCTACTAACCTCAATATTTATAGGGGTCACAGAGGACGCATGGAAATGAAAGTATTTTTTTATGGTGTCTCCTCGCACGGTTCCGCTCCCGAACGCGGAAAGAACGCAATCTATATGGCATCCAAGGCAGCATTGGAAATTGAAAAACTCAATAAGCGATTAATGGTTGATGATTTTCTCGGCAAAGGTACAATTACCGTTACAGAAATTAAATCAAGCAGCCCGTCTCTTTGCGCAGTTTCTGATTATGCTGAAATGCACTTGGATAGAAGACTAACCTGGGGCGAAGATAAAGAACTTGCTTTGAATCAGATTAAAGAAATTGTAAAAGAGATGAATGCAAAAGTTGAAATTGTAAACTATAAACAAAAAGGGTTTACCGGATTGGAATATGGAATGGAAAGTTATTTCCCGACTTGGAAATTGGATGAAGATCATGAAGTTATTCAAACAGGAATAAAATCTTACAAAGAGATATTTAATGAAGAACCCCTCGTTGATAAATGGACATTCTCTACAAACGGAGTTACAATACGGGGCATTCATGGAATACCTGTAATCGGATTCGGACCCGGTAATGAAGTTTTAGCACATGCACCAAATGAAAAGGTACCGATAGACCATCTGGTTAAAGCAAGTGCTTTCTATGCAGCTTTTTGCAGTAATTATAAATAAAGTATATTCAAGGATAATGGAACACTGATAGCTCAGATACTACAGATTATCGCTGATAAAAATCTGTGTTAATCTGTTTGATCTGTGCTTTCTGCGTCCTATTAAAAATATTTCGCAAGGATAAAAAAATAGGTGAATTATGAATTCAAAATTTAAAGGCAAACACTTTTTATCATGTGAAGATTGGAATAAAGAAGAACTAGATATAGTTTTTGATACCTCATTCGATTTGAAGAATAAGTTTAAGACAGGTGTGCCAACGGTTCATTTACATTACAAAACATTGTTCATGATATTCTTTGAACAATCAACCCGAACACGGAATTCGATGGAAGCGGGGATGACGCAGCTTGGCGGTCATGCACATGATCTAACAGAAGATAAAATGCAGCTCTCGCACGGAGAAATTGCAAAAGATACTGCAATTATTCTTTCAAGAATGGGGCATGGAATTGCCTCGCGTAATTGTTTTTACGGGGTAGGTAACGAATACCTTAACGAAATGGCAAGGCACAGCAGCAAGCCTGTAATGTCGCTTCAAGATGATATTTATCATCCGTTTCAAGGGCTTGCAGACTTAATGACAATTTTTGAAAAATTTAGCAATGACCCAAAGGGCTTAAAGGTAACAGTATCTTGGGCTTATGCCGATACTCATTCAAAACCTTTATCAGTTCCGCAAACACAATTGCTCCTTTTCCCACGTTACGGAATTGATTTAACCGTTGCTCATCCAAAAGAATTTCCATTGAGTAAAAATATAATTGATAAAGCTCAAAAAAATGCAGAAGAAGGGGGCGGTTCAATTAAATTTACCGATAACATGGATGAAGGTTTTGAAGGCGCGCATATTGTTATTCCTAAAAATTGGGGCGGGTTTGGTCGCTATGGTGTTCAAGAGTATTTAGATAATGAAGCCGAATGCAAAAAAGAAATGGCGGAAAATTTAGCTAAGTATAAAAGCTGGATCTGTAATGATGATAGAATTAAACTCGCTGATAAAAATGTAAAATTAATGCATGCACTTCCCGCTGATAGAGGAAATGAAGTCACTGATGAAATTCTTGATAATGAAGAAATATCAATCGTATTTGATGAAGCGGAAAACAGACTGCACACAGCAAAGGCTATAATGGCACTCACCATGTAGCTTTATTTTATTAATAATAATTTAAGCTGATTTGAACGAATACATTTACAAATGTTTTAACTGCGACAAGGAATTTAGTTCCACAGAGATAGAACGTAATTTTATTTATCTTTGTCCCGATTGCGGCAAAGCAGAAAAGAATAAACCGCTGAATGGAGTTCTTCAGGTAATTTATGATTATGACTCAATCAAAAATGAAATTTCAAGAGAAGAGTTTCTAAATTTCAATCCGGGACAAATAAAATCTTATCCTCAATTACTGCCGCTTAAAAATCCCTTAGATGAAGAAAAATTAGCAAGAATTAAATTTCCGCAATCTCCGCTTACTACAGTTATCATTGAAAATAATTCGGTTCAAGTTTTCGATGATACAAAAAATCCAACACTATCCTACAAAGATCGGGCTTCGCTGCTGACAGTGCTGAAAGCCGACGAACTTAGATGCAGTGATATAGCTGCCGCTTCAACAGGGAATGCCGCATCATCATTAGCAGGTATATGTGCGGCATTGGGATTAACCTCACGAGTATTTGTGCCAAAAAACATTCCCAAAAGTAAACTCTTACAAATTCAAACTTATGGTTCAGAGGTTTACTTAGTTGATGGAGATTATGATGAAGCATTTGATCTCTGTTTAGAAATTGCTTCTTCAAAAAAATGGTATAATAGAAATACCGCTTACAATCCTATTACTATTGAAGGGAAAAAGAGTGCTGCCTTTGACTTGTTTATTGCCGGGAAAGGCGATCTGCCGGAGTATATTTTTGTTCCGGTTGGTGACGGCGTGATAATTTCCGGTATGTACAAAGGCTTTTGGGAGTTGAAGCAATTAGGCTGGATAGATGAATTTCCAAAATTAATTGCAATGCAGGCAACTGGCAGTGATGCTTTAGTAAGATTTATTGAGACCGATGAATTTACTTATAAAGCCGCATCCACAATAGCCGACAGTATTTCAGCCGGTGCTCCTCGAAATTTGTACATGGCTGCCTCAGCGGTTAAAAATACAAATGGAAGAGGAATTAGAATATCTGATGAAAATATATTAAAGGCACAAAGTAATATTGCAAGGAATACAGGAATTCTTGTTGAACCAAGCTGTGCAGTTTCTTATGCCGGTTTCAGAACGATGATGGAGGAAGGTTCAATTGATTCATCAGATAAATGTTTGTTAATGCTTACCGGCAACGGTTTGAAAGACCCTGATGCACTTAGGAATAGTAATAAAAAACTCAATCCAAAAACTCCGACAGATTGGAAAAACGAATTATTAAATGAGTGATAGCAAAAATATTGCCGGAATAATTTTATCCGCCGGGTTGTCTTCTAGAATCGGAAGTCCTAAGGCATTGCTGGAATATGACGGTATTAATTTTATTACGAACATTGTTTTAAAATTATCTAAAGTGTGCAATAATTTAATTGTTGTTACCGGGCATGAAAGTGAAAGAGTTGAACAATCATTTTTAGAAAATATAAAATTTATGAGTAATTCTATAAATTCCATTACCAGATTAACAGAATCAGACTATTCTACACTAACAGAAAGTGTGCAATTTGTAAAAAACGATAATTATGAAAAAGGAATGTTTACCTCATTGCAATCCGGTATTGCTGCATTAAGTAATCATGAACATATCATTTATCATTTTGTTGATCAGCCAACTTTGCCTTTGTCTTTTTACACAAAATTCACGAATCAAATAAATGATAATATCGAATGGCTTCAGCCTGTATATAATGAAAAGAAAGGACACCCGATTATTTTCTCAAAAAATATTGCGGCAAAAATATTAAATAGTGATGTGGATAAAAGTCTTCGAGATATTAATAAGTTAATTGAAAATAAAAAATATTGGGAATGCGATTATCCCGAAATATTAGATGACATTGATACAAAATCTGAGTACAATAATATTATTATGAAAAAATAGGTTTATCATTTATGAATATATTCGAAAAAATAGTTGAGCTTCAAAAGAATAATACTGCATTTGTTTTAGTTACAATCGTAAATGCAAAAGGGTCTGTACCCGGCAAAGTTGGATTCAAAATGATCGTTACCGCATCGGGAGAAACCTACGGCACAGTTGGCGGCGGAGCCATTGAGCAAACCGCAATTAAACAGAGTAAGGAATTGTCATCATCAGGCGAAAACATGATGAAGGAATACCTCCTTTCTGAGAAAGTTCCAAAGTCGGGTAAAGAAGAGACAGTAATTGAAATGATGTGCGAAGGAAAGGTTTGGGTTTACTACGAAGTGTTTGGACAGAAGCCTACACTCTATATTTTCGGCGGTGGGCATGTTGGACAAGCTTTGCTCTATCAGTTAAAATATTTGGGCTACAAAATAATTTTAATTGATGATAGAGAAAATATTTCTGAATTGCCTAATTCAAAAATTGCTGATGAAATAATTATTACCGATTACGATAAATATGCATCGGAGTTTCAGCCGATACCAAATTGCTTTTATGTTGTTTTAACACATGGTCATAAGCATGATTACAGCGTGCTAAAAAAACTCATTGAAAGAAAAATTGAAACTAAGTACATTGGAGTAATTGCATCCAAATCAAAAGCTGCCGGACTAAAAAAACAAATTGCGGAAAAGTACAATGATGTGCCTGACTTCTCTCATGTTTATAGTCCCATTGGTTTAGGAATTGGCGGAAGCACTGCTGAGGAAATTGCTTTAGCAATTGCAGCTGAGATACAACAGATAAGATATACGGATTAATGTCTTTATGAAATTTGAGCAGATAGTAAAATATTTAAAGTTCTTAAACCAAAAATGCAATAAGATTATTGATGACAATGAAGTCTCCGATGATGAATTACAGTTATTTAATAGTGAACTTATAAAGTTTAAGCAAACTGTAAGAAATGACAATTCCTTCAGTGAGCTTTTTGTTGAGTTAATTGAATCACTGAGACTAGACTTAAATACTTCCTCTCATTCATCTTTTTGGGGTTTCTTTAAAACTGTTACTTTTTATTTTAAACATCATTGGTCTTTTTTGTCTTATTATTCTCTTGATCAAAAAAAAAGGATAGTTGCTTTTAAAAAGTTAAGTGGAATATTTGATAGATTATTATGGTTGATCAGGGAGGATAAGGTATTTAAACCGAAGAAACTGAATTCTGAAATTCCTGGAAATTAAAATATGAAAATGAATTTGAAATTTATCTGCAACAAAAATTTAGTTGTAACTGAAGTTCAACCGGGAAAATCTTTATTAGATTTTATTCGTAAAGATTTGCGGTTAACCGGAAGTAAGGAAGGCTGCCGTGAAGGTGACTGCGGTGCTTGTACAGTTCTCATTGGTGAACTGGAAAATGATAGAATGATATACAAGACTGTCAACTCATGCATAATGCCTGTCGGTGATATTAATGGCAAACACCTTGTTACAATTGAAGGATTAAGTGATGGTAAATTAAATCAAATTCAAAATGATTTTGTTGAGCAAGGTGCAAGCCAATGCGGATTTTGTACTCCGGGATTTATTGTTTCACTTTGCGGGTATTTTTTATCTAATGAGAAGCCAATATTAAAGGATGCAATAGATTCACTTGACGGTAACGTTTGCCGCTGCACGGGATATGAATCAATTCGAAATGCAATTAATAATTCCATAGTTTTTCTTGAATCAAATGAGGGTGATAGTAAAAGACATATAGAAAAATTAGTAAGCAGTAATTTTATCCCGGAGTATTTTCTTGAGATACCCCAGAGATTAAACAACCTCTCTATTGATATTCAAAAGGATAGCGTAAATGGTGATGCAAAGCAAATCATTGGCGGCGGAACGGATCTACTTGTTCAACGATGGGAAGAAATTGAAAATGCCGATGTGAATTTAATTTTTAATTTGCATCAAAATGAAAAGATAACAGTAGAAGATAATATTTGTAAAATTAAAGCAACCACAACTGTCTCTGAGTTTTGGGAATCGGAGATTATTAAAAAGTACCTCCCGGAAATCACTGAGTCTCTTTATTTGTTTGGCTCTTTGCCCATCCGCAACAGAGCAACACTTGGCGGCAATATAATTAATGCATCTCCTATCGCTGATATGACAAGTATTCTTTTAGCGTTAGATGCAAAGCTCATTATCGAAGGCAATTCCCGCAAGCAAATTAAGCTGAATGAATTTTATACCGGTTACAAAACTATGAAACTGGAACCCGGTGAAATACTTGATGACATTCACATTGAACTTCCCGACGAAGGTGCGCGCTTTAATTTCGAAAAAATTTCACGAAGAACCTATCTTGATATTGCAAGTGTTAATTCATCAATCTATTTGGTTATTGATAAAGATGTTATTTCGGAGGTTCATCTTTCTGCCGGCGGAGTAGCTCCAATTCCCCTTTACTTGTTTGAGACAGTAAATTATCTGAAAGGAAAAGAGATAGCATTTGAGACAATAAAAAGTGCTGCAGAAATTACACTCAAAGAAATTAAACCCATTAGCGATGCACGCGGATCATCTGCATATAAAAGCTTGATGCTGCGGAATTTGTTATTCGCTCACTTTGCAAAACTCTTCCCGAACATAATTGTAGTGGAGGAATTAATATGAAATATTATGATACCACTCAGCACGTTGCCGGTAAGTCGCAATTTATTGATGATATAACAGTTCCCGAAGGAACACTTTACGCAGCAATATTTTATTCTCCGATAGCTAAGGGAAAAATTATAAAATTAAATATTGAAGAAGCAAAAAATTATAGTGGAGTAAAAGCAGTATTTACTCATCAAGATATCGAAGGAGCAAATCAAATTGGGGGCATTGTTCAAGATGAAGAATTACTTGCATCTCATGAAGTTGATTTTGTCGGGCAGCCTATTGCTATCGTTGTTGCGAATGATTATCTGACGGCAAAAAATGCTGCCAAAAAAAATCAAATTGAAATTGAAGAAGAGACCCCGATTCTTGATCCGCGGGAAGCACAAAGAAAAGGTGAACTGATTGTTCAGCCAATGATATTTGAACTTGGAAGTACGGAAACTGTGTGGGACGAATGTAATATTATAGTTGAAGGAATTGCGGAGTCCGGTGCGCAAGAGCATTTATATCTTGAAACTCAAGGTGCAATTGCTATTCCGACTGAGGGAGGAGGATTAAAAATAATTTCCTCAACCCAATCACCGACAGCGGTGCAGCGAGTAACGGCAAATGTTCTCAACATGCCGATGCACAAGATAGAAGTTGATGTAATGAGACTCGGCGGCGGTTTCGGCGGTAAGGAAGATCAAGCAACACCTTATGCCGCCATGGTTGGACTCGCTGCACATAAATTAGGCAAGCCGGTCAAAATGGTTCTTCCTCGCCAGGAGGATATGCGGATCACGGGTAAGCGTCATCCGTATTCCTCAGATTTCAAAATTGGATTATCAAAAGATCTGAAGATTCTCGCTTATGAAGCTTCCTATTATCAAAATGCCGGAGCCGCGGCTGATCTTTCTCCTGCCGTATTGCAGAGAACGATGACACATGCAACCAACAGCTATTTCATTCCGAACGTAAAAGCAACGGGCTATTCATGCAGAACAAATCTCCCGCCGTTTACTGCTTTTCGTGGATTCGGAGGTCCGCAGGGAATGTTTGTAATTGAAAGTGCAATACACAGTGCAGCTAAAAAACTGGGTGTTGATCCTTTTGAAATTCAAAAGAAAAATTTATTGAGAAGCGGTGATGAATTTCCTTACAGCCAGATTGTTGAACATGGCAATGCTGTAAAATGCTGGAAACATTTGGAAGAAAAAATAAATCTTAATGAAATAAAAAATGGCATTGCAGAATTTAATTCAAAAAGTAAATTTATTAAAAAAGGTTTTGCTCTGATGCCGATTTGTTTTGGTATCTCATTCACATCAAAATTTATGAATCAAGCAGGGGCGTTGGTAAATATTTATCAAGATGGAAGTATCGGCATTAGCACTGCAGCTATTGAAATGGGGCAGGGTGTTAATACTAAAATTCGTAATGTAGCTGAGAAAATATTTTCAATTGATATTTCAAAAATAAAAATTGAAACAACTAATACAACGCGCATTCCAAATACTTCTCCAACAGCGGCAAGTTCCGGAGCCGACTTAAATGGAAAAGCAACAGAATTGGCTTGTGTAAAACTCTTTGACCGTTTAATTGATTTTGCAAAAAATGAATTGCGGTGCAGGGAAGATTCAAAAATTGAAATTGTAAATGAAAATATAATTGTGGACGGAGTTCAATCTGAACTCAATTGGAACGAACTGATACAGCGGGCATATTTCAATAGAATCAACTTATCGGCGCAGGCGCACTTTGCTACTCCTGAAATTCATTTTGATACAAAGAAAAATAAAGGTAAACCATTTGCATATCATTCTTACGGAACAGGTTTGATTGAAGTGAGCGTGGATTGTTTGCGCGGAACTTATGAAATTGATTCAGTGCAAGTCGTTCATGACTTCGGAAAAAGTATAAATAAGGTTATTGATAAAGGTCAGGCTGAGGGGGCAATAATACAGGGAATTGCATGGATGACTATTGAGGAAATCCTATACGATGAAAAGGGTAAATTAATGACTGATGCACTTTCAACTTATAAGATTCCCGGAATACATTTCACTCCAAAAGAATTTGATGTTAAGTTTCTTGAAAATACCGAGAATCCTTTTGCGGTATTCGGTTCAAAAGCAATTGGCGAACCGCCGCTTATGTATGGTATAGCTGCATATTTTGCTATTAGAAATGCTATGGAATCATTTAACCCAAATATGAATGCTGAATATAAAGCACCGATGACGAATGAGCGCGTGCTGATGGCATTATTTAATAGAAACCTTTGAATAACATTGTTTTGTCATTGCGAACCTCGATTCTTTTCATCGAGGTGTGGCAATCTCTCACTTTTTGGCAGATTGCTTCTCCCGATAAAGAAAATCGGTATCGCAATGACCCAGACCAGTTTATTCAGAGATTATTCAAAGGCTACTAATAATCAAAAGATATCTGAAAATTATTTTTGTTTACCATTGTGAATAAATAGTTTAATTTTTTAATCTTTGTTTCAAATAAGTTTGTATTTACCTGCCGATAATTGGTATATTTGCCGAAATAATTTTTGCACTATTTATTCCATTCACATAAAAATTAAAGGACTGCTATGAGCATGCTCATATTGGAAGATGGTACAAAATATCCAGGCAGATCGTTTGGGGCAAAAGCAGATATTGATGGTGAAGTAGTTTTTAATACAGGTATGGTCGGATACCCCGAAACTCTTACAGACCCTTCCTACAATGGACAAATCCTCACTCTTACATTTCCCTTAATTGGTAATTACGGTGTTCCATCTAAAGAAAAATTAGATGACTTGTTGAAGCATTACGAATCTGATAAAATTCAAGTTAGGGGTTTGATAGTCTCCAATTATTCTGATGAATTTTCACATTGGAATGCCGAACGGTCTCTGCATGAATGGATGGCGGAAGAAAACATTCCCGGCATAACAGGGATTGATACACGAAAATTAACAAGGCAGCTTCGTGAAAATGGAACAATGCTGGGTAAAATATTTCATGATGATGATAAAAAAGAAGGATTTGATAAAAAAAATATTCATGATCCGAACGATGATAATCTCGCAGAATTAGTTTCAATAAAAGAGCCGGTTGAATACTCGGCAGGGAAGAAGAAAATTATTTTAGTTGATTGCGGAGTGAAGAATAATATTATTAGGGCTTTCCTCGGCAGAAACATTACTGTGCTTAGAGTTCCCCACGATTTTGATTATTTGAATATTGAAGCCGATGGTGTTTTTATCTCAAACGGACCCGGTGACCCGAAGATGTGTGTGAAAACTATTGAGATAACAAAAAGATGTATGGAAAGGGGAAAGCCGATTTTAGGAATTTGTCTCGGCAGTCAAATATTAGGCTTAGCAGCGGGAGCAGATACATTCAAATTGAAGTATGGTCATCGCAGTCACAACCAGCCTGTAAACGAGTATGGAACGAGAAGATGTTTTATTACATCTCAGAATCACGGCTATGCAGTTGATGGCAATACTCTGCCGCTTGATTGGCGCGAATGGTTTAACAATGATAACGACGGAACGAACGAGGGAATTATTCATATTTCAAAACCATTTTTCGGAACACAATTTCATCCTGAAGCATCACCAGGACCGGATGACACAGAATTTGTATTCGATATGTTTGTAAGGAGTTTGGGATGATAATAAAACGGAAACCTAAAAAAGTTTTAATACTCGGTTCAGGCGCACTTCAAATTGGTCAAGCGGGAGAGTTTGATTATTCCGGCAGTCAGGCAATCAAAGCCTTGAAGGAGGAGGGAGTTAAAACTGTACTTGTAAATCCTAACATAGCAACAATTCAAACATCTGAAAATCTTGCAGACCAGGTTTACTTTTTACCGGTTAAGGCTGAGTTTATTGAAAAGATTATCATTAAAGAACAGCCTGACGGCATACTGCTGAATGTCGGCGGGCAAACTGCACTTAATGCCGGAGTTGATTTATTCAAGCAGGGAATTTTAGCAAAGTATAATGTAAAAGTTTTGGGTACTCCAATCGAGAGCATTCAAAACACGGAGGATAGAGAATTATTTTCGCAGAAAGTTAAAGAGGTCGATCTAAAATCTGCAATTAGTAAAACGGTTACAAATGTTAATGACGCAATTGAAACCGCAAATAATATTGGATTTCCGGTAATGGTAAGAATTGCATATGCGCTCGGCGGACTCGGATCGGGTATCGTAAATAATGAAGAGGAACTAAGAGAGAAAGCCTCGCGAGCGTTTGCGTTTACTGATCAAATATTAATTGAAGAATCACTTTACGGATGGAAAGAAGTTGAGTATGAAATTGTGCGGGATCAGTTTGATAACTGCATAACAGTTTGCAATATGGAAAATGTTGACCCGATGGGAATTCATACCGGGGACAGTGTAGTTGTGGCTCCTGTTCAAACATTAACCGCAACTGAAAATTTCAAACTTCGATCAATTGGGATTAAACTCATCCGCCATTTGGGAATAATCGGCGAGTGTAATATTCAATACGCGCTTGATCCAAATTCCGAGGATTATAGGATTATTGAAGTTAACGCAAGACTTAGCCGTAGTTCCGCACTGGCTTCAAAAGCAACAGGATATCCGCTTGCATTTGTTGCTGTCAAATTATCGCTCGGCTACAACTTAAATGAAATTGTGAACACGGTAACAAAAGAAACTTCATCATGCTTTGAGCCGGCGCTTGATTATGTTGTGATAAAATATCCGCGCTGGGATCTTCAAAAGTTTAAGCAGGTAAGCACACTTCTCGGATCCGAAATGAAGAGTGTCGGCGAAGTAATGTCAATCGGGCGAAGCTTTGAAGAGGCATTGCAGAAATCAATACGAATGCTCGATATTGGGATGAATGGATTAGTGTTGAACGATCTTGCGGAAGTTGATCTCGAAGAGCAAATTGAAAAACCGAATGACAAGCGCCTGCTATATATTGCCGCCGCTATGGAAAGGGGAATGACAATTGACCGCATTCATGAACTATCAAAAATTGATAAATGGTTTTTATACAAATTTAAAAATATAGTTGATACGAAAAATAGAATTACCAATTCTAATTTTGAAACGATTCCGATTGAGTTACTAAGTGATGCCAAACGATGCGGATTTTCAGATAAGCAGCTGGGAATAATTTTTGGAAAAGAAGAATCCGTAGTAAGAGCAAAACGAAAAGAGGCAAACCTTATTCCTTATGTAAAGCAGATTGATACCTTAGCTGCTGAATTTCCTTCTGAAACAAATTATTTGTATATGACTTACCATGCTGATGAAGATGATATAAAACTTGGTGAAGAAAATCAGATCATCGTTTTGGGAGGCGGGGCATATAGAATTGGCTCATCGGTAGAGTTTGACTGGTGCTGTGTTAACTCAGTTTTAACACTTGATAAGTTAAATTACAAACCGATCATGATAAACTATAATCCTGAAACAGTTAGCACAGACCATGATACTTGCCACAAACTTTATTTTGAAGAAATGTCGCTGGAAAGAGTTCTCGATATTTATGATAAAGAAAATCCAAAAGGTTTAATTGTTTCAATGGGCGGACAAATACCGAACAATCTTGCTTTAAAGCTGCACGTATATAATGTAAATATTATTGGTACCTCTCCCACGCAGATTGATAATGCCGAGGATAGAAATAAATTTTCAAAAATACTTGATTCATTAAATATTGACCAGCCGGATTGGAAAGAACTGACGGATTTAGATTCGGCTAAACAATTTGCGGCTGATGTTGGTTATCCGGTTTTGATAAGACCCAGCTATGTTTTAAGCGGTGCGGCAATGAGCATCGTTCTAAATAATAAAGAACTTGAAGAGTATTTATCTAAAGCGTCTGAGATTAGTTCCGAGCATCCTGTAGTTATAAGTAAATTTATTACTGATGCAAGGGAGATTGAAGTTGATGCAGTTTCTAATCAGGGTGAATTATTTTGCTATGCAATTTCAGAGCATGTTGAAAATGCAGGCGTTCATTCGGGTGATGCCACAATTGTTTTACCGCCACAGAGAACATATTTAGAAACAATGAGACGTGTGAAAATTATAACTAAAAAAATTGCAAAAGCATTAGAGATTACCGGACCGTTCAATATTCAATACATAGCTAAGGATAATGAGGTTAAGGTTATTGAATGTAATCTTCGTGCTTCAAGAAGTTTTCCCTTCGTATCAAAAGTATTGAAAGTAAATTTTATTGATGCCGCAGTAAAACTTATGCTGGGTGAGAGAGTCTCTGCCGTTGACAAGTCCTCCTTCGACCTTGATTATGTTGGAGTAAAAGCATCTCAGTTTTCATTTACCCGATTAAAGGGTTCTGACCCTGTTACAGGAGTTGAGATGAGTTCAACCGGGGAAGTTGCCTGTCTTGGTGATGATTTTAATGAGGCATTTTTAAAAAGTATTCTCTCAATCGGGTTCCGATTGCCGAAGTATGGTGTTCTCCTTTCAACCGGCAGTCCGAGGAAAAAGGCTGAGTTTTTGGAAAGTTTGAAAGTGCTAAAAAATAAGGGCTTGAAGCTTTACGGCACAAGAGGCACTGCAAAATATTATAGTTCATTAGGAATTTTAGTTGAAGAATTAGAGCGACCATTATACAACAAGGAACCAAGCATTTTAACTTACTTACAGAATGGCTCGATTGATCTTGTAATTAATATTCCCAAATCTAATGAAAGTGATGAACTAAATGATGACTATTTTATAAGAAGAAAAGCTGTTGATCTTAACATTCCTCTAATTACTAATATTCAAGTTGCCAACAGATTCGTGAAAGCTTTTGATCATTACTCAACAGATACTTTAGAAATAAAAAGCTGGCAGGAATATAATTAAGAAAGAAGATTATAATAAACTATAATTACAATTTGGCTTTCTTAAATATTCAAAAACCCTCCACCAGAAAACCTCATATCCTATTTGCCCTTGCGCACATTGCCTTCTAAGTTGATACAAAACATTTGACAAGTAACGAAAAATCTTAGATTTAGGTCAGGATTATTAACAAATACAGCGTAATTATTTCAAAAAAAAATTATGCGCTATAATTGTTAAATATAAAAATTCTTAAAACCCAAATTATTGGAAATTTATGAAACATAATGCCTATCTAATTATTCTAGTGCTCGTATCAATTTTCGGTTGTTCAGAAAACCAGAACATTACATCACCAATCGTTGAATCATCATTTGAAAAAGTAAACGATCCCGCAAATCCAAATCATTTAAATACGGAAAAAGCGACAATACTTTTAGACATTGAACCCCAATGGGTGCCGCTGCCATTGCCTGGTATTGGAAATCCGCAGGGACCTAATTATTTCGAAGTTTCAAAGATGATTTATAAGAATCGATTAAATCATTTATATGTTCAATACACGTATGAGGTAAATGAAAATGATTCTGTTAAACTGTCTGCAAAACTAACTTTCTTTCCGGGAGTAATAGAGCCTGACTCACTTCTAGTTACTGCAAAGATTGATACCAGAAATGGTACTTTAGTTTTTGAACCTCACACACAATTCAATTACTCAGTTTATTTAGATTACAAAATTGAAGGAATCGATACTGACGCACTATTGGATACTGATATTGATTTCGCTTACGGCGGAGCAGATGGTGTTCTTGAATATATCAATTATATGTTCTTAAATATTGACCCCGATGAAAACTCACTTTACATGTTTGCAGGAAGGCTTCAGCATTTTTCCAGATATGGATTTGTAAGACGAAATGTGAATCACTAATATTATAATTATTCTGTTCGATTATACTATGTATAGACGATCATAAAGGAAATATTTTGAAAACTGTATTAAAGTATTTATCATTCGCTTTAATTCTCCTAATTGGATGCTCAGAGAATCAACAGATTAATTCTCCGATTGATAACAATTCTAATTTGAAGTCAACAAATCCGAATGTTCCGGGTTATATGGAAACTCAATCTGCAGTTTTATTAGATGTAGAACCTGATTGGATAAATATGCCTTCTGCAAATTCGTCCACTCAAAGTTCAACATTTTACAAATCTCAAATGGTTTATAATGACTCTGCAAATAACATAATTATTGATACATTTTACTTAGGTGGAATGCACGATACTGTTGAATTCAAATTCAAACTAAAATTCATGCCGGGAGATTTGCCGCAAGACTCAATGTTTGTAACTGTTGAATTGGATATTGAAAATGGAACATTGAAATTTGGACCGGCTGCAGTTTTTAATAGTCCAGCAAGATTAGATTATAAGATAAAGGGATTAGATTTTTCAGTTATGGATCCATATAAGCTAAGATTTATTTATGCTTGTGATAATGGTATTATTGAACCAGTCGTATGTGAGAAATATGAGATAAAAGAATCCGACGGCAGTATTCAAATGTGGAAAGGGGAAATACCCCATTTTTCACGATATGGTTTTGTTAGAAGAAACGTAGGATATTAAAATTTGGTAATAAAAAATATTTAGATGTCAAGAGATAAAAATCATATTGCAATAATTAGATTCCTAAAAAATGAATTAGGCGATTTATTCATTGGGGTTAAAAAGAAAAATCTGCTCAAAGAAATTGATGAGTTTAATAAAATATTAAGCCGAAAAGAAAATGCTGAACGAACTTCTGAATTAAATCTTTTCTATAATTCAGTAAAGTATAGGCGGGCTGTTGAGAGCTTACTGACTTCTATAAAAACAAATCTTACCCCTAAAGAATACTCGAAATTTGTAGTAAAATTTGCAAAATATGCTTTTGAACAAAATGAACCGAAATTGGCGATTGATTTATGTTATAAAATCATCACACGGGGTTTCGGAAGTTCAAAAAATTTAAAGCTTAGAGCTGAAGCATATTTAATATTATCCGATTCGTTTTTAAATCAAGCCTACTGGGAAGAAAGTTTAAGCTATTTAAAGTTGGCTGAAATAATTTATAAAACTAATAATGATAACCTTGGCTTATTTGAATGTTATAATAGAGCCGGAATTATAGATGCCGAGCGAGGTAATATTAAAAAAGCTTCTAAAAAATTTGAAAAAGCATTAAAATTATTAAAACCGAAAAAGAATCAAGACGAGACACAAAAGATAAAAGTCAACCTGGGCATTATTTATACAATACTCGATAAAGATGATAAGGCTGAAAAATATTTGAGCAAAAGTTTGAATCACTTTATTGAAAAGAAGGATACAGTCAATACTGCATTGGCTTATCATAATTTAGGAATGCACTATTATCGAAATGGAAAAATAGACGAATCACAAAAAAATTATAATCGAAGCTTATCCATTTCAACTAGAAATAATTTTATGATGCCGAGATGTATTACATTGATTAGTAAAGCTCAATTGGCATTATCAAAAAATTCATTTGCTGCAGCAAGCAGATTTGCACTTCAAGGATTAAATTTAGCCATTAAAATAAATGATCAATTATCGCAAGCTGAGTTCTACAAAATCAATGGAAGTCTTCATACAGTTAAAAAGAATTATAAGCTTGCAGAAAATAATTTTAAAATAAGCCTTCGTATTAATAAGGAATTGAACAGTTACTTAAATTACTCGGAAACAGCTATTGAATTAGGTAAACTTTATGCTGAATTAAATGATATAGAAAACGCTAAGCATTACTTAAGTTTAGCTAAATTATTTTACGAGAAAAATAATATAAAACGAGAATTAGAAATAATTAAAAAAATCGAAAATAATCTTTCTACTTCTTCGTAAACTTTCTCGGCTTGATCATTTCTTCCGGTGATAACACTTTATCTAGTTCTTCTTTCGACATTAGATTATTTTCAAGTACCAGCTCATACACCCCCCGGTTATTCTTAAGTGCATCTTTTGCAAGCTGTGTTGAAACTTCATAACCTAAATATGGATTTAGCGCAGTTACAATTCCAATACTATTAACAACTAATTCTCTGCATCGTTCTTCATTAGCTGTAATACCATCAATGCAGCGGAACCTCAATGTATTCATTCCGTTCTTAAGTATTTCTATTGAATCGAAAATTGAGTGAACTATAATCGGCTCCATTACGTTTAACTGCAATTGTCCGGCTTCGGCTCCCAGCGTAACGGTTAAATCGTTACCAATAACTTTAAATGCAATTTGATTTACAACTTCGGGTATAACCGGATTTACCTTGCCTGGCATTATTGATGAACCGGGCTGCATTGCAGGCAAGTTAATTTCATTTATACCGGTTCGCGGTCCGGATGATAGTAAACGTAAATCATTTGCCATTTTAGAAAGTTTAACGGCTAATCTTTTTATCGCTGATGAGTACATTACAAATGCACCGGTATCCTGAGTTGCTTCAACTAAGTTTGCTGCAAGTTTTATATCATAGCCGGTAATCTGCTGTAAGTGCTTAACACATTTTGGCGAATAATCAGGATCAGAATTAATTCCCGTACCAATTGCAGTTGCTCCCATGTTAACTTCTAAAAACAACTTTGAATTTTGTTCTAATCTCTCAATTTCCTCTTCAAATGTACAAGCATACGCCTCAAATTCCTGTCCTAATGTCATTGGCACCGCATCTTGAAGTTGTGTGCGTCCCATCTTTAAAACAGACTTAAATTCTTCCGATTTATTTCTTAGTGATTCGATCATACCTTGTAAAACTTCAACTAATTTTTGATTGGCTTTAATTATTGCAATTTTAATCGAAGTTGGATAAGCATCATTTGTTGATTGGGAGAGATTTACGTGATTGTTGGGATGGCAGTATTTATATTCACCTTTTTCATAACCTAAAATTTCCAATGCTCTATTGGCAATAACTTCGTTAGCATTCATGTTGCTCGATGTGCCTGCTCCTCCTTGAATCATATCTACAACAAAATGAGTATGAAATTTTCCATTTATAATTTCATTACATGCCTGGGTAATTGCTTCGGTTATCGGTTTTGAAAGAAGACCAAGTTCATAATTTGCTTTGGCTGCAGCCATTTTTACCATTGCTAATGATTCAATAATTGCCGGATAAAAGCTGAGTGTAACCCCGCTTATATTAAAATTTTCTAAGGCTCTTAATGTTTGAATACCGTAATAATATTCGTGAGGAACATCCCTTTCACCTATTAAGTCATGTTCTCTTCTCGTTCTGCCTGACTGATATTGCGATGCAACATTTATGGTACGTGTATTTGCCTGCTGCATTCTTCTGGAAATTACTCTCGCTATATGTGATAAAACATTTCCGGCAATATCACCATGATCTTTTATTAGTTTATGAAAATCAGTTTTGTTTAAAAGAAATGCGGTAGTTTTTATTGTTGAGCGGGCAGATGTTGAATGGGGTGAATCATCCATTAAAGAACCTTCACCTAAAAAATCGTATTTACTGAAAAATGTTAATCTCTTTTCTTCGCCGAAGGGAGTCTTCTTAAAGAGTTCAACTTCGCCATCGAAAATTATATAAAGGTTTTTCCTTGGATTGTTTTCAGAAAAGATAAGAGCATTTGCATCAAACTCCTTAACGGTTAAACTATCGGCTAATAATTTATTTTGTTTTTCATTTAAACCTTTGAACAGCTCAATCTTTTTAATAAACTCTTGAATTATTTCCGGTTTCATCTTGGTGCTCCATCTATAATAATTAAATAGAAAAATTATAAATTCAATTTAATTAAAATTTGATTCTGTTTGAAGCTCACCCGGGAATAAAGAGTAAAGATTTTATTTATTAAATAAATTTGAAATTGTTATTAGCAGCAGTATAAGCAATTGATTAAAGGTAATGGAAATTTGAAATCATCAATAATAATTTATCAATAATAAATTAAAACTCTTTCCAAAGATCCTATCTTCAAGAGGCGAAGATATGATCTTGTTTAGTTCAAGATGGAAACTCTGGAAGAGATTAGATCTTTGGAAATCATTGGCGGCAGCGTTGGATAAGGAAACAAGAATATCCAACGAAAAAATAATTGCAAACAGAGATAAGAATTTAATATTTAACAGAACATCCATAAGGTGCTGATACTTGTGTCTGAACCGGCATATCATCTAACAGATAATCTAATCCTTCAGCCACATAGTTAACTGCTTTTTCAATATCCTCAACGTCAGTTGATTTTATATCATCAATTCCGCCTGCATAAACTAAAATTCCTTCTTCGTCAATTATATACATATGCGGCGTTGTTTTGGCTCCATATGCTTGTCCAACTTCACCGGATTCGTCAATTAAATAAGCGGTTTGAGCAGTGTTTAATTCATCAAGTTCAGCGTTAATTTCTTCGTTAGTTAAATTGCCCTGTTTACCCGGAGCGGATGAACATATTAACAACCAGATAATTCCTTTTCCGGTATATTTGTTTTGCAGGTTTTGCATGTTCCCGCTTTTGTAATGTTTTTGAACAAACGGACAGCCGAAATTTATCCATTCTAAAACAATAATTTTTCCTTCAAAATCACTTAGTGAATGCTCATCACCGTTACTATCAACGAGTGTAAATCCGGGTGCTGATCTGTTTATTTCGGCATCAGATGCTGATAAAGATAAGTATAGCGCAAAACTAAGCAGTACCGATAATGCAATAAATCTTTTCATTTTAATCCTTTCTAATTATTTATAATTGAATTTAATTCTAAACTTTTCCTCTGCTTACCTTTTTCCCAGCTTTCAGTAATTACCAGAATGCCGTTTAGTTCTGCAGGGTCTGCTATTCTAAAATTATTGAGTTCTACAGATAATTCAAATCCATTTTCATTTGTTTTAAAATTTTGATCTGCTGAATGATTAAAAGTAATATCGTTATAAGGATAAAAGAAAACTTGATAATCTGCCGCATCAAACCAGTTAGGCTTTAACCCTAGAATAATGACCTTTGAGTTATAAAGTCGAGAATAAATTTCCCAATCAGATTTATAAATTGGAATATTTTTTAATTGATCAACAAAAAAATTATTCATAGGAGCGTCTTGTGGTTTTGAATTATCAATGTTTATTGTTTTTGATAAATCAGCACTGCCGGGCAGGCAAGCCTTTTTGCATTCCAGCCAATTAACTTTGGCTTTTATCACAATGCTGTCTCTCTCTATTTTATCCGGGGCGGTTACTTCAGCAAACAAAATTACTTTATTTTCATAAATATAGGTAGCTGAATTTCCTTCAATCAGAATTTGGGGATAAGGGTAAAATGTTTTAGATACTTTAAACCCTTCAGGTAATTGCCAACTGATTGTTGTCGGCAGTCCCGAATCACCGGAATTACGCCAGTAGATGTGCCAGTTGTTCAGCATCTCAAATTCTGCTGCAATCCAAAAAGACTCGCCCGGATGAATATCAATTGAAGAAGTAATTAATTTTACCTTAACATTCTCGGAACTCTGAGCTTCAATTGTAAATATGTTAGCAGTAAATAGTATGACTATTAAAAATATTGTTAGTTTAATCTGCATTATAAAATCAAAATAATTTTTTGGGTATAATAAAAATTAAGAATAAAATAAAAAAGGCATCACAAAAGTTATGATGCCCTTTAAATTTAATTTTGATGAATGTGAACATCTGTTTGAGGGAAGGGGATTGAAATGTTTTCAGCGTCAAATTGTTTTTTAATTTCTTCATGACAGTAAAAATAAACACCCCAATAATCAGCTGCATTTACCCAGGGACGGACATTAAAATTAACAGAGCTATCTGCTAATTCAGTCACAACAACTAAAGGTGCAGGGTCTTTCAGTACTTTATCATTACTATTAAGCACTCTATTAATAACGGTTTTGGCTTTATCAATGTCGTCGCTGTATCCTATGCCGAATACCATATCAACTCTTCTTGTATCTTTAACTGAATAGTTTACAATATTATCACCGACTAATTTTGAGTTAGGTACATAAATTACCTTATTATCCGGAGTTGTCAATGTAGTTGAGAAAATACCAACAGTTTCAACAGAACCTACGGAACCGCCGCCTTCAATAAAGTCGCCAACTTTAATTTGTCTAAAGATAATAATCATTACTCCGGCAGCGATATTAGATAATGACCCTTGCAGAGCAAAACCGATTGCTAAACCGATGGCACCAATAACAGCAACAAAAGAAGTTGTTTCAATACCTAGTTTACTAATTACAGCCATTACCACAAATGCGATAATACCGATTTTAACAATGCTTCCAAGAAAATTAGTTAATGTTGCATCAACATTTTTTTTGAGCATCATTTTTACAACGGACTTTGATATAATTTTCGCTAGCCAAAGACCGACAATGAGTATCACAATTGCTGCTACAATGTTCAGTCCGTAGGTAGCAACAACAGTTTCAATTTGTTTTAGAATATCTTCCATGTTTAATCCTTACTTTATTTTTATATTTTTTGATTTGTTTATTTTGAGAGGAGATAATTTTAGAAATAATAAAAGTGTTTGATAAGAGACCAAACTTTTTATTGAAAAAGCACTACATTCCTCTCTTATACTAACAGTTATAGTACTCCTGGGTTTAATTATGTTTTTGTTATTTATTGATATTAATTAATAGTGCTTGGAAGATATGCCCCCGTTTTTAGCGGGGGCATGGAGATTTACTTAATTCTTACAAATTCAATTCTTCTATTTTTCTTTCTGCCCTCGGCAGTTTTATTAGTTGCAATTGGGTTATCGGGTCCAAAACCTTTAGCAACCATTCTGTTTTTATCAATACCTTTATTTCCTAACCAGGTCATTACAGATTCAGCTCTGCGTTTTGATAATTTCATATTAAAAGCTCGTGAACCGGTGTTATCAGTGTATCCTCTAATTTCAACAACAATATCTTCGTACGAATTTAGAGTTTTTAATGCACCCTCTAAAGTAGCTTTAGATGATTGTGAAATTTCTGCACTTGAAACTGCAAATGTAATTCCATCTAAAACAATCGGCACATTAATTTTCATAATATCATCCGAAGGATCAAGAGGATCGGTACCGCGAATTACTTCAGCGCCGTCATTTACCGAACCGCCGTCTGTATCAGCTTTTAACGGGTCTGTTCTATGATTTTTGATTTCGGCGAAGTCTGATAATGTATCAGAATCTGTATCAGGTCGTAAAGGACTTGTGTTATATGTATGAACCTCTTCACCATCGGTTAAACCATCTTTGTCCGTATCGGCATCGGTTGGATTGGTTTTATATGTTAGTACTTCTTCGCCATCTTTTAATCCGTCATGATCTGTATCTGGATCTAACGGATCAGTGGAATGAACCATGATTTCATCGTAATCACTTAATCCGTCACCATCTGTATCTGCCTTAGTCGGATCAGTCATATATTTTTTAATTTCATCGTAATCACTAAGATTATCACCATCGGTATCAGTTTTAAGAGGATCGGTTTTATACTTATTAACTTCATCTCCGTCTTTTAACCTATCACCGTCCGTATCGGGATTTTCGGGATCCGTACCTATTCTTTCCTCAACTTCATTCAACAAGCCGTCTCTATCCTTATCCGGGTTACCTCCGTCTAATACAAATACAGCAGATAAACCGGCATTTAACCATGCATCTTTTGGTGTTGTTTTGGTTGGGTTATGCAGGTTTAAATTCTCGGTAAATGTGTAGGTTCCGCCTAAAGTAAGGTCTAATGAAAATTTAGGTGTTACCATAAACTCTACCCCTATACCTCCGGGTATAATACCGGTAACGCCGTCTAATTCTGCATCAGCAGTTTTTGCATCAGGTTCAGAGGTAACTTTGTATGATAGAATACCGGCTCCGAGAAATAGGTATGGATTTATCTTTTTGTTATTGAATGGTGAAACTAATAATCTTAAATCTATCGGTATAAGTTGAGTGCGATAGTAAATATTTAGCGGAGAATTATCCAAGCCTGCATAAGACCCGTATCCAACTCCTGCTTCTAAGCCCAATATGTTATTCAGTTTCCATCTTAGGAATCCTCGTGCAATGTAAGAGAGTTTTCCGCCTTCAAATTCATCAAACTCATTTAGGGGAACTAAATAATTAATATTTATTCCGCCTTTCATTTTGTAATCTTTTACTTGAGCAAAACTACTGCTTACTGAAATGAAGAGAAAAAATAATAGAAAAATCTTAAAGATTGTAGCTGTTTGATGTTTCATTTGCTAATCTCCGTTTTAGTTTAATAATTAAAATAAAGTATATGTAATTCCTATCTGCAATGCTTCTTTAACTTGTGTTTTTAATGTCTGGTCAGTATCATAAACAACAATAACATTTAAGTTCACATTAAAAATTGAGGATATTTTTGCAGTAATTGTATTATCCCATCTAACATCCCAAACATCTAACTGGTCGAATGACGAAAACAGGAATAACTCACTGCTTAAAAGTAAATTTTCTTGAATAGGGTAATTAGCTTTTGTAACGAATTCAATACCGGTTTCAAATTTAAAATCTTCTATTTCGTTTGGTGTATCGGGATCATCAGTAAAAGCTGCTGCAAAATCACTGGCAAATGTTTCTTTAAATCCTAAACCTAATCTTGCGGTCATCCAATCAATTTTTTGGTAGGAAAGTCCGATACTTTGATTCCAGTATGCCGGGTCAAAGAACCCTGAGATTTGTGTTTTCGGATCGGTATCATAAGTGTAACCGTTAACCATTACGGTACGGAATGTATTACTTGCGTATGGGTCAAACAACCAATCCATTTTGTAGGAAAGAACATTATCCATAAAAATTTCATTATCTGTAATTTTAGAATTATCTGAAGATAATTTTGTGAAACCATATTTTAATTTCAAATTGTTATCTAATTTCCATTTTAAACTTTCATAAACAAAACCAAAATCTGCAAATGTGTTTAAATTTAAGGCATCCTCTCCGCCTTGTGTCCAGTTACTTAATGAAATTTGACTAACATTCAATCCTAATATTCCGCTTGGTGTCCAGCCAAGTTTTAACGAATCGTTTTGTCCATATAATAAGGCAGATGCGAATAGAAAAATGCCTAGAAAATATCTGATCATGAATACTCCTTTTATGTTTATTTGAATAAAACCTGTTCTTGTGAAAATCAGCTAAACTGTCTTAAATTAAAATGTTGAACTTCAAGTTTTATTTTAGCTAAAATAATTTTTCTAAAAAATAGTTTTTGGGAAATTATTTACAACATTAGTTATGTAAATTTAGTCTATAAACTTGAATAATTCAAATTCATAATTATAAAAATTTCAATTACAATGAAGATAAAAATATCACACAGTAGTCATAATGTTAATAATCTATACTGCAAAATATTAAAATTTGATTAAATAAAACGATTACATTTATAGGCATTTCAAAAACTAAATATTCTTATAAAACAAATTTTTATTTAAATCGTTCCTTTCAAATCCAATTTTTGTAAGATATTTTACATGTTCTTTAACATTGGAATATGTCTGCATTTTTTCAATACCTTGAGCTTTCAGAAATTTTATTTCAGCATTATAAATGTATTCGCCATTCTTGTTATCTCTATAATTCGGTATTGCGTAATCGAGTTTAATCTCAATTGTTTTTCTATCAACTTGTTCATAAATAAACAAGCCCGCCGGAACTAAATTACGGAGTATGAAATAATAATTTGGATTTTCAAATTTATTTTTTGAAAAATCGGGAAAGTACTTAAGTATATCATCTTTGTAGAAATCAATAAATTTATTTAGATACAGATGGTTGTCGTTCAGCACCGGACTAATACTGAAAAGTTCTCGGCTCCTATAAATTTGAGATAAATAAAAGATATCAATTAGAACTATATAACTGTTTAAAATTGTTACTGGAATTGCTGAAACAATTACCCCATAAACTGCAAATATTGCAGCACCGAATAAATTTATCCATCGCAGTTTTATAATATTTTTCATTGTGAGAGAAAGAGCAATTAAAAATGAACCGACGTAACCCACAATTGTGTACCATTCAGGCATCATGTTTTTCCTAAGTTTATTTTGAATTTGATAAAGGTAAAATATTATTTGAGAAAAAAAGAGTATTAAAAGAGAGAAAAACCATTAAGTTTTGAAAAAATAATTAGTGAATTATTTCTCTTCCGTAAGATAATTTGTTTGAATAAAACTAATAAGTGTGTCATAGTCGCTTTCGTTCATATCTTTTAACAGAATAATAATATCAGGGCGTTCAGTTAATAAATTATCATAATCAATTTCCACTTGAATAAAAAAATTACCAACCGAATTGAATATTGACTTTGCTTCTTCCTTTAATTTGTTTTTAATTATCTCGGAATTATGAGCCATTGCCCAAAAATATAACAGCATTAAACCGCTTTTTAATTTGCTCTCTTTAATATCAGAATTTGTAGTTTCGGCATGCTGTGTGTACATATTCTTGTAAAGTTTTTTAATTGATTCTAAAGCAGTTTCCGGTTGACTATTCATTTTGAACTCAACTGTTTTTGTTTGTCAATAATTATCATTTAAATTTTGTCTATCAAGTTTAAATCTTATTCTAAGCACTCCGCTATTATGACTGGAAGAAACAATTCTAAACTTGCCGATCTCGGAAGTATTTTTAACATGAACCCCGCTGCATGGACATAAATCGTAATCCCCAATAGAAATTACTCTAATTTTATCACCGCTTTCGACCGGCAGATTTTTTAGACTTAACTCATCTACTATCTCGTTTTTATCAATAATATTCTCAGAAACATCCAGATTCATTTCTATAATTTCATTCACCTTAGTCTCAATTTTAGTGCGTTCTTCATCGTTTAAGTTCCTTTCAAAATAGTAGTCACATTTAGATTTTTTCCTTTCAATGTGATTGCTGAACGATCTTCCTTCATTGAACATCCTGACCATTGTTTGATTTAGAATATGTTCCGCAGTATGCATTGGCGGAAAATATTGTTTTGGATTTGATATCATTCTATTACTCTAAAATATTACTCTAAATTATTATTTACCAAACTTAATATTTATTCCTAAATAATAAAAACTAACACAATTATAAATATGATTAAATAAACTTGAATTCCTTTGAACTAACATCTATTTTAAGTTTAATAAAACAGGAGGTTATTATGATAAGAATAGAAAAAATTTTGTTTCCAACAGATTTCTCAATCTGCTCTGATCAAGTGCTTGAGCATGCTGTTTATCTTGCAGATAAATATAATGCTGAACTTCACATTGTTAACGTATTAATTTTATTTCATAAATATTCTCCCATCGATTCTATCGATTTGCCGGATGAAAAAAAATATACCGATAGAATTGATATTCAGATCAGAGAGCAATTGAATAAACTCAGCAGTGACTATAATCTTGACAATATAAAAATTGTGAAGAAACAGGTTAGAGGAATTTCTGAGGCACCGGCTATACTTGAATATGCATCGGATATAGATGCTGATTTAATAATAATGGGTACACACGGAAGAAGGGGAGTTAAACATTTGTTTTTGGGCAGTGTTGCCGAGGAAGTTGTTCGCCAGGCTGATATGCCCGTTTTTACAATAAGGGAATTAGAGAAGCCGAAGCCGATTACTCATTATAACAATATTTTAGCACCAATTGATTTTTCAGATCATTCAAAAAAAACAATTCAATACGTACGAAGAATTGCTAAAAATTATGATGCTAAAATTCAACTTCTTCATGTGATAGAAGATAATCTGCCGGCAATTTATTCCTTAGCGGGTCATACTTCAATTTATGATTTGGAGCCGAAGATTGAAGAAAAAACAAAAGCGAAAATAAAAGAGTTTTATACGAGCATTGAAGGCGCAGAGGAAAATTATGAAATATTTACAAGAGTAGGTCATCCTGCAAAAACTATAATTAATTTTTCCGAGGAAAATAATAGTGATTTAATAGTGATTGCTACTCATGGTTTACGCGGCATCGATCACTTTTTGATGGGAAGTGTAACAGAAAAAGTTGTTCGAAGATCATCCATACCTGTATTCACTGTTAGAGCGTTTGGTAAATCATTGATAGTTTAATGTTCCCTTATGATAAAATTAAATCACCTTGCACTGCATGCGGCATCTAAAAAAAATGCTGTAAAATTTTATAATGAATTGCTTGAATTTGAAATTGCTTACGAGTTTAGAGTTGAAAAAGAACTGGCAAAAAAAATATTTAATCTTGAAGTTGATTTAAATGTTGTCATGTTCAAGAAAAATGATATTTCTATCGAGGTGTTTATTTCCCCGGAAATTAGTGATAGAAAAAATCCTATTAATCATTTTTGCATTGATTTGAAGGAGAGGGCTAAGCTGATAAACAGATTAAAAGAGAACGGCATAAAAATTTTAGAGATTGACAGAGGTGATCACACAACAATATTTGTTAAAGATTACGATTCAAATATAATTGAAATAAAGGAGCAGGCTTAATTGCCTGCTTCTTCATCCTCTTCAAGAATCACAGCTTCTTCTGTTTCATCCTTTTTAATAACTTCAATTGTAAAATTTGCCGCCATACCTGCCAAGGCTCCAACTGCGGCTAAAATAGGAGCGCAGGCTGCTCCTAAAATTCCAACTGTTAAGGGAATTTCAATGTAAGGTTTTCCATCGGCATCCTTAATAATAATTCTTCTGATGTTTCCTTGATGAATCAATTCCTCTATTTTCTTTAACAGTTCTTTCCCTTTTACTTTGAACTCACTCATAGTATTCCTTATTTTCTAGTTTAGATGCAGGGATAATTAAATTGTTCCATAAATCAACTGCAATTATTTCTCAAATTTTTGTATTCGGAAAACAAACTTGAAAATTAAAAAAATTATTGCTCCAAATACTTATGTTATTCTATCAGTAATTATTGTTCTTGTGGCAGCACTATCCTGGGTACTTCCATCCGGTGAATTTGAAAGAGAAGAGATAGCCGGAAGAAGCGTGGTTGTTCAAAATTCTTATCATAATGTTGAAGGAAATCCACAAAGTGTTTATGATATTATTATGGCTCCTTTAAAAGGATTTATTTCTGCCGCAGAGATTATAGGTTTTGTTTTAATAGTTGGGGGAGCTTTTTCAGTATTCAAAAAAACGGAAGCAGTTGATGCAGCAATTAAATCGATTGCTAAAGCTCATACAAATTCTAAGCTGGTTCAAAAATTATTGATACCGATTTTTATTACAATATTCTCACTCGCCGGGGCTATTTTTGGAATGAGTGAGGAGATAATTCCATTTATTCTAATATTTGTTCCAATGACAATTTTGATCGGTTATGATTCTATTACTGGAGTTGCAATTTCATTTGTAGGTGCAACTGTTGGGTTTGCCGGTGCTTTCATAAATCCTTTTACACTTGGTATTGCGCAGGGTATTGCACAACTGCCTTTAAACTCAGGTATTGTGTATCGCATAATAAGCTGGTGTATATTAACCGCCGCAGCTATAATTTATGTGCAGCGCTATGCGAATAAAATAAAAGCTGATCCATCAAAAAGTATAATGTATGAGATAGATTCAAAAAGAAAAGACAAAATTAATACTGATTCAATTGAAAATCATGATGGTTTAGACAAAACTCATAAAATTGTTTTATCAGCATTCCTTGCCGGTTTAATTGTACTCGTGTTTGGCGTACTGCAGTTCAAATGGTTTATACAGGAAATGTGTGCAGTTTTTATTGTATCGGGAATAATTGTAGGAATACTTGGCAAACTTTCTGCAAAAGAAATTACAGACGGGTTTATTGAAGGGGGAAAGGATTTAATTGGTACCGCTTTCGTAATAGCTTTAGCCAAAGGGATATTTGTTGTTTCAAGCGATGGGAAAATTATTGATACAATATTAAATGCATTGGCTTACCCCATCAGCTCGTTACATCCAATTATTTCAAGTCATGCTATGCTTGTTACTCAATCATTAATTAATTTTTTTGTACCTTCGGGAAGCGGACAGGCGGCACTAACAATGCCGATTATGACACCCTTAGCAGATTTAGTTGGAGTTGGAAGACAAACGGCGGTTTTAGCATTTCAATTTGGCGACGGAATTACAAATATGATAATTCCTACATCGGCAATAACTATGGGTGTTTTAAGCTTAGCAAACATTCCGTATGAAAAATGGCTAAGATGGATGCTTCCATTATTTGCACTGCTGTTTATACTCGCACTATTATTATTAATTCCGCCTTATTTTTTTAATTGGGTTTAATTAAAAATAATATTGGAAAAATAAAAAGAATATTCGATAATGAAGAAAGAAGTTAATTTTTAATAGCCGGTTTAAAAAAACAATATGGGAAAAATAATTGCTGTTGCAATACCTAAAGGCGGGGTTGGTAAAACTACTACCGCAGTTAACTTAGCTTTTGCTTTTGCGCTTCGAAAGAAAAAAACATTACTCATCGAATTGGATGCCTCAGGTGTGCTGGTTTCTGCATTGGGTTATCCCAAATCAGAAATTGTTGGAAACATGTTTCATGTACTAAGTTATGTTAGGTCGCTTCCGCAAGTTATACATAAAACAGAAAATGATTTTTTAGATATTATACCATTCGAAAACCTATCTGCGCAAGATGAAGTACGTCTATCAAAATTAACACAAAATGAATATGTGCTGAGAAATATTATTCAATCGCAGGCAGGGGAGTATGAATATATTTTTCTTGATTGCCCGCCTTCACTAATTGGATTAACCACAGGAGCACTTGTTGCTGCTGATTCTGTAATTATTCCTGTTAGAGCAAGTAAATTTTCTTTGAATGCTGTTGATAGAATTGTTAAAAATATAGAAGTAATAAAAAAGCAGTATAATTATAATTTAAGTATTGAAGGTATTTTACTTACGATGTACGAATCAAATACTAACGTTTCAACTGAAGCTGAATCTGATTTAATTAAAAAATATCCTGACAGTCTCTTTCATATAAAAATTCCAAAAAATGTTGCTGTTACAAATTCTTTTTACAAAAGTAAACCGGTAATAACAGATAACCCTTCCGCTAAAGCTTCAATCGCATATCATGCTCTGGCTAATTTAATTATTCAGCGCCATAATAATAGTAAATAATTTTCCATTATACTTCTTCTAATCCCGTATTATATTTTTTTTTGAAAAATTTTGAGATGGCTTATAAAAACAAAGGCTATTTCTCAAATTATTGAAAAATAGCCTTTGAAAGGAGGATCCATAAGGTATCCGAGAAACTATATGACTTGATTAATTTTATTTAGTTTTGAAGAGTTTTCAGAAGATAATGGTTTTTTGGATTTATTCTTTTTAAGTATTAAAAGCAGAACAATTAAACCATAAAATGGAATTAGCGCCGCATATTCTAAAGTTAAAGCTATGTCTGTAATAAATTCCATTAAATATTCCTTTCGTTAAACTTTAGTGTATGTTATTCAAGATGTACGCCAATAAATAATTGTGATATTTAGTTCTAATTGCAGTTTTTAAATTTCAATTATGCCTCATAATGAGACTGTTAAAATAATGAGACAGCAAAAAAACTAAAACTTGAATTGCATTTTATTTTGCAGAGTAATGAATAGGTAAATCAAGCAATGGTATTGCATTATAAATTTCTCATTACTTAATTCAATAACTATATTTGTTAAATGATTAGTGAAAATAATTATACGGTGAAATGGAAGAAGTTAAAGCAGCGATAAATTTTTATGTTTACCGAAACGGCAGTAATGGATACAGTGTTGTTAAAACGAAAGAAGGTTTTACTGCTGTTGGTAATTTGCCTGAATTTGATGAAGGAACAGAGCTAATTTTAATTGGTGAATGGAAGGAGCATGCAAAATACGGCAGGCAGTTAGTTGTTTCGGGGTACAAAGAGTTGGAGCAGAATAGTTCAGAGTTGATGAAAAATTTTATTACAAGCAAACTGGTAAAAGGCATTGGTGAAAACTATGCGGATAATGTGATAAATAAATTTGGCGAGGATTCGATTGATGTTTTAATTAACGAGCCGGAAAAGTTACTGGATGTTGAGGGAATAGGTAAAAAAAGATTAGAAATAATCAAAGAGAGTTTATCCGATAATATTGAGTTGTTTAACTTAGCCGAATTTTTGATTCCATTTGGAGTAACGGTAAACCAGCTTATAAAAATAAATAAACATTTTGGCAGTGAAGCCAAGTCAATAATAAAAAACAATCCATACAAATTGGTAAATGAGTTTTGGAGAATAAATTTTAAGAAAGCTGATTCCATTGCTAAAAATCTCGAATTCAATCATTTTGATACCTACCGTATAAAAGAAGGAATAATTCACACTTTAAATGAGAGTAAAAAAAACGGACATTGCCTTCTCCCGTTAACCATGCTGCTTCCACGAGCATCTGTCCTCTTAAATGTTGATTCCGATTTAATCATGACATTCATTGAGGAATTGGAAGAATCGCAGTACCTAATTATTGAAGACGATAATGTATCCCTTTTTGAAATGTATTTTGCTGAAAGAGGAATTGAAGAAATATTAAAACAGTTTATGATGCCGCCTCGCGAGCTTTCTAAATTAGAAAAACAAATTATAAAAAAATTGAAAAACCGCTTTTCAGATGAACAATTATCTGCTATCGAGATGAGCGTTGAGAACCAGGTTATGATATTAACCGGTGGTCCGGGAACGGGAAAAACGACTACTGTAAAAGGAATCATTAATTTATATAATCAACTGGATTTAAAGATTATGCTTGCTGCTCCAACCGGCAGAGCAGCCAAAAGAATTGAAGAGATAACCGGTGAAAGCGCTAAGACCATACACAGACTGTTAGATTACAATCCCAAAGAAGATTATTTTGTTTACAACAGGGATAATAAATTAAAAATGGATTTATTGATTGTTGACGAAGCCTCCATGATTGATACCCTGTTGATGTTTAATTTGCTCTCGGCAATAGAACCATCAACCACATTAATTTTTATCGGGGATATGGATCAGCTTCCGCCGGTTGGTCCCGGAAATCCGCTGAAGGATATTTTAGAAAGCGATTTAATACCTACCGTTAAATTGACAGAAATATTTCGTCAATCTCTGGAAAGCAAAATTATTTTAGCGGCACATTCAATCAACAAGGGTGAATTACCGCAATTAAATCATGAGGATTATTCAGATCTAATTTTTATCGAGGAAAATGATGAGGATAAAATTAGGGAGAGAATAATTAATTTAGTTTCGGAAGAACTGCCGGAAGAATACTCATTTAACCCGAAGACTGATATTCAAGTGTTATCGCCAATGTACAAGGGCAGGATTGGTGTTGATCAGCTAAATTCCTCTATTCAAAAATCATTGAACAACAATCCCCAAATATTAAGAAGAGGAAATGCTTTATACAGACAGGGTGATAAAGTGATGCAGCTGAGGAATAATTATTTTAAAAATGCATACAACGGTGATATTGGATATTTGCTAAGTTCAGATAAGAGTAAAGGGACAGTTGCAATAAACTATTCAGGCAGATTAACAAACTATAAATTTGATGAAGCTGATGAATTCAAACTTGCTTACTGCATTACAATTCATAAAAGTCAGGGCAGCGAGTTTCCCTGCGTTGTGCTTCCGATTACAAACTCACAGCATATCATGCTTCAGCGTAATTTACTTTATACGGCAATTACGCGGGCATCAAAACTATTGGTTCTAATCGGCTCTAAAGATGCTGTTGAAAAGGCAGTTAACACTAACAGGGCAGATGATAGATTTACAAGTTTATTTAAGAAATTTAGTTTTGAATAAAAATTAAATTATGTTTTCAGTTTAATGATTAACTAATAATTCCGCCCTTCATTTTAGGAAAAATCTTTCAAAGACAGGTTGAACTTTACAAACTGAAATTTCAAATAAAAAGTTGTAATATCTTTTGTATGGAATTAAACAAACGATTTACATAGTTTCGCATATTGATTAATTGAAAAAGTTAGGAAAAAGTTGGAAAAGAAAAGAGTAATAGTTGCAATGAGCGGCGGAGTTGATTCATCAGTTGCGGCTGCGCTATTGCATAATGAAGGTTATGATGTAATTGGGATAACTATGAAAACATGGGGATTCATGGAAGTAGGCGGAGCGCCCAAGCATGAATCAGGATGCTGTTCCTTAGATGCAATTTATGACGCAAAAAATGTAGCTAATTCATTTGGGTTTCCGCATTACACAGTTGATTTTACCGGAGCATTTGAAGAAGCCGTAATTGATAATTTTGTCGATGAATATCTGCATGGAAGAACCCCGAATCCTTGCGTGGTTTGCAATAGAAAAATTAAATGGGAAGAACTTCTAAAAAAAGCTGATTCACTTGACGCACAGTTTGTGGCAACAGGGCATTATGCAAAAATCATCTTTGATGAAAATACAGGTAGATATTCTATCCAAAACTCTAAAGATAATAGGAAAGATCAGTCCTACGCTCTGTGGGGATTAACCCAGGAAAGCCTTAGCAGAACATTGCTCCCGCTTGGAAAGTATTCTAAACCTGAAATAAGAAAACTTGCAGAAGAATTTGGATTAAAAACTGCAAACAAACCCGATAGCCAGGAAATATGTTTTGTAGCAGATAACAATTACGAAAGATTTTTACAGGAACGAATTCCGGATGTAATTGATAACCTTGAAAAAGGTGAAATGGTTTACAAAGGTGAAAAAATAAACGAACATAAAGGCTTGCCGTTTTATACTGTGGGTCAGCGCAAAGGTCTGGGTGTTGCTATTGGAAAACCAATTTACGTAAAAAAGATTGATCATAAAAATAACAGAATTGAAGTTGGGGATAAAAAAGATTTGCTTGAAACTGTTTTAGAAGCCGATGATATAAACTATTTAGCTGTCGAGAAATTAAACCCCGGTCAAACTGTTTACGCTAAAATCCGTTACTCTGATAAAGCTGCTGAAGCAGAAATAAATCATGCAGATGAAAACTTATTAAGATTAACATTCAAAGAACCAAAAAGTGCAATCACTCCCGGGCAGTCAGTTGTTGTATATAATGAAGATGGTGTTGTTTTGTTAGGCGGAGTTATAAAACAGAGAGATTAGCAGAATAAAACTTCGAGGTTTTGATTTATTTTGATCAAGGTTTTGAGTGGGATTAAATAACATTGTAACTTCTAAGGTTTTCACTTTTGTTTAAATATCTTCCTCCAACAGCCACTCTTCGGCAAGTTCCTCTCCAATACCGGCAATAAAACGTGAGGGTTTTGAGAATGTAAATCCCTGCCGTCTATCAAAAATGTTCATCGGGTAACTCACGTACAAATTTTGTTTTGCACGGGTGGAGGCTACATACATTAATCGTCTCTCTTCCTCCAAACTATCCAAGTTCTCAAATGATTGACTTGAAGGGAAAAACCCATCTACGGCGTGAATGATAAAAACAGAATGCCATTCTAATCCCTTGGCGGAATGAATGGTTGAGAGTGTGAGGTAATCTTTTTCTTTGTCGGTTGCGTCAACATCTGCAACACTGTCGGAAGGCGGATCAAGAGCCATATCTGCAAGAAAGCTATCTAGACTTTTATAATTTTGCGAGATGTTCATAAACATTTCTAGATCTTTTTTACGTTTATTAAAATCATCATACTTGTCTTTGAACAGTGGCTCATAATAATAATAAACTTCCTCGGCACGCTGGGCAGGGGATTGATCCTTCTTTTGAATTTCGTAAAGCAGTTTGAATAATTGATAAACTTTAATTTTGTATTTGTTATTCAGTTCTTCATTCGGCTCAAGTGTAAAATTCAAATTTCCTTGTGAAACTTCATCCATTATTTTTTGCGCTTTCTTCGGACCTATTCCTTCATGAAGGAGCAGCACACGAAACCAGCTAACCAGATCATTTGGATTGGAAACTATCCGCAGAAATGCCAGCATATCTTTTACATGTGCCGTTTCAATAAATTTCATTCCGCCGAATTTTATAAAAGGAATATTTGCTTTGTTCAATTCAATTTCCAGATCGAATGAAAAATATGATGAACGGAACAGTACAGACATTTCACTAAGCGGAATACCTTCTTCGCCAAGTTCAAGTATTCGGTCAACAATAAATTTTGACTGCATGTTTTCATTATTTGCAGAAACTATCACGGGGAGTTCGCCGTCACCTTTTCTCGTAAATAATTTTTTAGGATATTTTTCAACTGCGCGATCAATTATGTGATTCGTGAAATCCAAAATTTGCTGTGTGCTTCTGTAATTCTCTTCCAGCTTGATTAATTTGGATTCGGGGAAGAGTTTTGGGAACTCCATTATGTTTTTAAAATTTGCTCCGCGGAAAGCATAGATCGATTGTGAATCATCCCCAACAACCATTACATTTTTACTTACTTGCGTGAGTCCCAAAACAATATCGGACTGCAATTTATTCGTGTCCTGATATTCATCTACCATCACAAATTTAATTTGACTTAGCAATGATTTGGCACCCGGACCAAAATCCTGCAGAAATTTGCGTAAGTAAATTAGTAGATCATCATAATCTAATAAGCTGTTTCTCTTTTTATAATCCTGATAAATATTATTCATGCTTAAAAACTTATCAAGGTAAATTGCAAAGTGGGGATAGTCTTCTTCAAGAATATCCTCAATGCTTTTGCCGGTGTTAACACTCAGGCTTAGCACTTTAAATATTGTATTCTTTTTAGGAAAGCGTTTTTTAATTTTTGCAATATCAAGCCGGCTTCTAATCAAGTTTATTAAATCTTCGCTATCAGATTGATCAAGAATTGTAAACCCGGGATCAAGCCCGATTGTTTTGCCATACTTGCGCAAAGTTAAATTTGCAAATGAGTGAAATGTGCCGCCATTAATTTTTGAGCAGCGATGGTCGAGAAGAATAGCAGCACGGTCCATCATCTCTTTTGAAGCTTTGCGAGTAAAAGTTAATAATAAAATTGATTTAGGATCATAACCCATTTCAACTAGACGTGCTACACGATAAACAAGTGTTCTCGTTTTTCCTGTTCCCGCACCGGCAATTACAAGGTAGGCGCCATCAATCGCTGTCGCGGCTTCAAATTGTTCTTGGTTTAACTGGCTTTTATAATGAATGGTAAAACGGGACTCATCAACTTCATGCTGAGGAAGTCCCGTTTTGTTAAGTCTCTTAATTACATACTTCTTAGCCATCAGATACGAAATGCTTTTGGTTCGTTTAGCAATTCCTGAACAATAATATAATCTCGTATCGTCTTTGGGTTATTAAGTTTCTTCTTGATTTCTTTTCTGCGCTTATTAGTATTATGTTCTACTTTTTTAGCTATACTATGGTATTTTTCGGAAGCTCTAATTCTTTGTACTGGTTCAAGATCTTTGCTTTTCGACTGATACTGCCGTGGAGTAAATTTATTTTGTATCATTTCACTTGTAGAATAATCCACTTCCTTGAACTCATCTTCCGGGTCCCACGTATCAACACGCTGAAACTTTTCAGCTTCTAACTTTGTGTCAAGATTTTTATCGGCAACAGCCTCTTTAGAATCGATTCTTTCTTCCGGGCTCATTTTTAAACCGAAAAGTTCCTCAAGAATATCCTGAGTTTTCTTTTCAGGTACTGATTTAGCAGCACCAGATTTTGGCTGTGCTGTTCTTTCAGCTTGAGCTTTTTGCTGCTGCTGTTGTTTCTTTTTCTTCTTACCAAAAATACCGTTAAGAATGCTGATTAAGAAAATTATGAAGACAATATATTCAATTACACTATCCATTTGTATCCTTGTCATCTATCTTCTTTTCATCCGGCTCAGCAATAGATGATCTCATTTGAGTATCTGCATCAATATTTTTCAATTTATAATAATCCATTACGCCAAGGTTGCCGCTTCTAAAGGCTTCTGCCATAGCTCTTGGTATTTCAGCTTCAGCTTCAACAACTCTTGCACGCATTCTCGCAACTTCAGCAGTGTTCTCCTGTTCGGTTGCAACAGCAAGTGCCCGTCTTTCTTCAGCTTTTGCACGTGCAACTTTTAAGTCGGCTTCTGCCTGATCAGTTTGAAGTATAGCGCCAATGTTTGTTCCAATATCAACGTCAGCAATATCAATTGATAGAATTTCAAATGCGGTTCCGGCATCCAATCCTTTTCTTAAAACTTCTTTTGAAATAGTATCAGGATTTTCAAGTACTGCTTTATGAGTATCACTTGAACCGATTGTGGAAACGATACCCTCACCGACACGCGCAAGTATTGTGGCTTCAGTTGCACCGCCGACCAAGCGATCAATATTTGCACGGACAGTAATTCTTGCTATAGCTTTAAGCTGAATACCATCCTTTGCAACCGCTGCAACCATTGGGGTTTCAATTACTTTTGGTAATACCGACATTTGAACTGCTTCCAATACATCACGCCCGGCAAGGTCAATTGCTGTAGCTTTATCAAATGATAAATCCAAGTTTGCTTTACTTGCTGAAATTAAAGCATTCACTACTTTAATAACATTTCCGCCTGCTAAATAGTGAGCTTCCAGCAGAGGTATTTCCATTGGAATTCCTGCTTTCGTTGCCGTGATTTTACTCCTGACAATAATATTTGGGGGTACCTTCCTTAATCTCATTCCTACTAAGTCTTTGAATATTTTTACCTTTACACCCGAAAAATAAGCGGTTATAAAAAGACCAACCGGAATAAAATAGGTGAATAAAATCAGTAAGAATATTACGGCAATAATAATTACTATTGCTAATCCCGTAAAAGCTTCCATCTCTTCTCCAATTAAATTAAATAATAAGTTAGATATTGAAATCAAATTAAAGATTTGATAAGAATATAACAATTTATTAATAAGTCTATCTTTAGGAATATATTTTGTAACTAATAAATTTCTAAAAATATCCTTACGAAAAAAATGTAAAGCATTTAAGAATAATAGTTGATATTTTTTGCGGTCACTTTATTAAATAAGTTAAATGGAACTATTCTTTAAACGGGAGCAGAAATGAGCAGTAAACATCCAAAGGGATTACCAATCTTATTTTTTACCGAAATGTGGGAACGTTTCAGTTTTTATGGAATGCGCGCAATTTTGGTTCTTTATTTAACAAAAGAAACAATCGGTGCAAATCCGGGGTTGGGTTGGTCAAACGCAGATGCACTTGTTCTTTACGGATGGTACACAATGCTCGTGTATGTGATGTCAATTCCAGGCGGATGGATTGCTGATAGATGGCTTGGTCAAAAGAAAACTGTTTTTATCGGCGGACTTTTAATTGCCGCAGGACAGCTTACGCTTGTACTTAATAATATTGAAACCTTCTATTTTGGTTTAGGACTTATTATAGCCGGTGTTGGTTGTTTAAAAGCCAATATTTCTACAATGGTTGGCGGTTTATATAAGGAGGGTGATGCTAGGAGAGATTCTGGGTTTACAATATTTTACATCGGAATAAATATTGGCGCAGCAACTGCTCCATTATTGGTTGGATACATTGGTGAAGTGCATGGGTGGCATTACGGATTTGGTTTAGCCGGTATTGGAATGCTTATCGGACAGACAGTTTATATTTGGGGACAAAAATATTTAAAGGATGTCGGAAATTTTGTTCCGGTTGAAAAAGTGCAGGGATCAACAAAAAATAAACCTTTAACTAAAATTGAGAAAGACCGTGTAATCGTTCTCCTAATATCATTCTTGATTGTAATTGTTTTTTGGACTGCTTACGAACAAGCCGGCGGATTGATGAACTTATATACAAATGAAAAAATAAACAGAGTAGTTTTTGGATTGGAAATTCCAGCCAGTTTATTCCAGTCAGTGCCGGCAATATTTGTTGTTATCTTTGGTGCAATTGTGGCAAACTTTTGGATGAAGAGGAGCAAAAAGGGAAAGGAGTCATCATCATTATTTAAGATGGCAATTGGAACAATTGTTATGGGTACAGGATTTTTAATGATGACAGGTGCAACATTAGAAGCTGCAGACGGCGGCAAAGCGATGTTAATCTGGTTAATACTTTCATATCTGCTGCAGGTAATAGGGGAGTTGTCAATTTCCCCGGTTGCGCTTTCATTTATCACAAAACTTGCTCCCTTAAAATACGCTTCAATAATGATGGGAGTCTATTTTGCAGCTACCGGACTCGGTAACAAATTAGCAGGACTAGTTGGAGAATTAGCACAAAAAGCAGGTGAGTTTGAAGTTTTTACAGGAATATTTGTTTTTTGTGTTTTGTTTGGTTTGTTGTTGTTAGTATTTTTCAAAAAATTAAATAAGCTGACTCATGGCGCTGAGCGTATAATTGAATAAATTATTGGAATTGGAAAAACTGCTTCAATTTATTTCAAATGCAAAAATGAAGTTGATATTAAATAATTTGTGTTATTATTAACTTAAAGAATATTAAAGCAGAGAAGACATTAATTAAGTCAAATAGACCATCTGCTTTAACCCATTTAGTTTGTATGAGTCTTTTGATTTTACAGTAAATGTTTTTTAAAAAGCCTAGTTAGTAGTTACGATGCTTTAAAAGCTTTGCTAAAGATTATTCCTTAAATTATTTCAGATAAAATCTTACTCCAAATCAAATTATCACATAAAAGATTCAATGTCTCATAATAAAGATAAAATCAACTTTTTATTGACATTGAAAATAAAATTTATATTTTTGTCATTAGTGATCATATGAAATATCAATAGTATTTATATAAATATAATTTTTTAATTATAGACTGAATAACTTTTTGATGCAGAGGGAAATATGATTCATAACTCCATTCTTTTAGTACCCTATTTTATTAGTAAATCCTTTAGCCTTAACTCAGGTTTCCTTTTATATAAATCTTGTTAATAAGCTAAATTTAAAAACAAATAGGGAGGGTATTTTATCTAAAATTAGTTTAGTTGTAAAACTATTTAATCAAAATAATGGAGGAGCAAAATAATGCAAAAAATATTAAGAGCAGCGCTGCTGAGCGTAATTGCTATTGTGTTTTTAACATCATGCAATGAACCAGATACCTCACCGGTCACTAACGTTATTGAAAAAGAAGATTTACCCGTTGCTAAAAACATCCATCCCCATGAAATAACTATGGGTGCAACGAGTTCTGACAAACCCATAAGTGCTAATGAAGAAATAAAAAATAAGATAAAATTTAGTGTTAATGGGAATGCTTCATTTGATAATGAGAATGGTTCTATTTCACTTACTTCTGATGACCCGAATAATTATCATTTCCGAAATAATATAACACTTGGTTCAAAAGAAAAATCATACACTATTAAAGGTAAAAAGAAAACATTTTCTTTTGAAGGAACATATAACAAAATAAAGTTATTATCCAAAAGTACTAGGGAAAGAGCGGCGCAATTAAAAGGAAAAAACAATTTTGATTGAGGTTCACTGACACCCGAAGAAAAAATTGCTAAATTTATTGAAATGGGTTACGATGTAAATCCTTTAGAAAATGACCGGTATGAAATCTCACGCAATTTCAGCCCATTCGATAATGGGGAGTATATTCAGATAAAAACTATAATAGATCTAAACAATTCTTTTCCTGAAAAATCAGAAATTAATAAAGATGGTGTGCTAGTTTCAGAGCAATTAAACCAGGTAAATGGTGGCAAGAGAATTGTGTACTCCAAAATTTATCGAAAGAATAGTATAAGGGAACAAAAAAACTTTATTACAAAAAGTGAATTTGAATAGAGAGGGAATAAAAATGAATAAAATAAAAATTTCTTTTACAGCCTTTGTATTACTGTTGTTAATCAGTAATCAAATAATTTTCGGTCAGGTGCCAGTAATCAGTTCGTTTAGCCCAACCTCCGGTGTACCCGGAACAGTTGTTAATATTTACGGCAATTATTTTGTGCTTGATGGTGGGGGTAATTTACCAAAACCACCGGCTAATTTTACAACCGTAAAAATTGGTGATCTTTATGCTTATCCTACTTCAGTAACTGCAACACGAATAGTTGTACCCATACCGGAAAGAACTCCCGGTTCATATAAAATTTATATTCGCAATGCAAACGGCGAAACTGAATCAACAGGGTATTTAACAATATTGCCACCACCACCGCCGCCAATTACTAATGTGGCTTATTTGCACGGTTTTAATTCAAATTCAACAACATGGACTTCTGCTGAACTACTGTTTCGTAATGAGTTTAACGAAGATCATTCAACAAATGTTTCTTATAATGGTCTAGCCTCTATAAGTCAAACTGCAACAATTAGTCATTCCTCTTTGGTCCCATATGCGAATACTGTTGTTGTTGCTCACAGCATGGGCGGGGTTTTAGCTCGTGAAATTAAAAGGCAGCAAGGTACTAACTGCAATATGAAAGCACTTATTACTATTGGAACACCACACCAAGCAGCACCAATTGCTGAACTGGCGAATGAAAATTTTGCTGGGGTAACAGCATTATGGATAGATGATTTAGCCCAACCCTGGCTTGCATTTGGATCAGCTAATGAAGCATTCGACTTTGCTATTTCTATATTAACTCCTGTACTTGATTATGCAGTTGATTTTTTTGATCCATTTTATACATTAACTCCTGCGGGAGTAGATTTGAAACCCGGGAGCGCTTTTATGAATACCCTTAATTCTAATCCAACTTCAACGCTGCCAGAACCTGTTTATACTATTTATGGTCATGAGGATTGGTATTCTCATATTAGATTGGCAGATGCAGCATTGAATGAAAGTCCAGAAAATGGAGCTTATGTTAATACGTTTATGGATGTTATTGATTATTATGCACTGAATGCTTGGACATCATATAATGACGCATCTAATTTTTATGACGAGTATTTATCAAATCGTTTCTCGGACCCTGAATACGCTTATTGGTGTTACGATATGTTTATATATTGGACTAACATTGCGAGTCAATTTAATGCAGCAGCTTATGCTATGAATGTTTTTCATCAAAGTGAATGGAACCAATTCATCGTAGGAGAAACATTAACCGGACTACAAGTAGATGAAAGAAATTGTGTAAACGATGCGTTTATTCCAAGGTGGTCTCAAGCGCCATATTTTGTTGCCGGTGATAGACATTATGAAGCATTACACACAAACCATGCCGAGGAATCAAAAACAAATGAGGCAATTGTCCAAATTAGACGTGCTTTACAACAACAAGACATAAATTTACCAGAATAAAATTGTTAATAGCCGTTCAATAAATTGAACGGCTAACTTTAACTAAGGTGTAAAAAATGAAGCCGAAAATAATATTTTTAAGTTTAATAATAGTTTTACTTTTTACTTGCTTTGAATGTGAAAACAATGTTGAGCCTATTGATAATATTGAACCGGAAATAATATGGTCTTATAAATTACCCGATAAAATTGCTTTTGATGATGAAGTCATGCCGGTTATTAATAATGGTTTTGCATATATCGCTGCAGTTAGAACATTAAGATGTACCGAAATAGAAAATGGAAACACAAAATGGGAAACATTTTTAGGAATTGACATTAATAGAGCTATTCGGTCAAATAAGTTACTTCATTCTGGTAACCTTTTATTTTTGAATCATACGGAATGGGTGAAAGCTTTTAATAAACAGGATGGTTCCCTTGTTTGGGAAACAGTTATAGAAAATTATGATGATATTGATCTATCAATTATGTCGCAAAATGAAAATAGTCTCCTACTTGGTGGGCAAGGTGAAGTAGTAAAATTAAATAAAATGACAGGGCAAATTGAACTCCGAATTAGTTTGACACAATTAATGTATGGTGGAAATAGCCAGGGTGCGTATAATCCAATTATTTCAAATACAGATGATTATCTTTATGTCCCAACGGGTTATAATACAGGGGCAGGCTTAAAGGGAAATTTGTTATGTTATAATTCAGTAACAGGTGATTTTTTATGGGGATTCCCAATACAAGATGATGTAGGCATCGAGACATGCGCTATTAAAGGAAATATAGTTGTTTTCGCTGCTGGCTCAACAATGATTTCTCTCAATAGGTTTACCGGGGGAAAATTTTGGGAAAACAGCATTAATGATGATGCTTTCGAATCTTCAGTTATTATTGATGGTGAAACAGTTTATATGGGATCTCATGCGCAATCAATGATGTATGCTTTCGATTTAAATTCAGGGAAATTAAAATGGAGAGGTGAAGATACACCTAGTTCAATTATAACGATTCCTACTGCAATAGATAATCGTGTATATTTTAGTAACTGGGCTTACATTTATGTAGTTAATGCAACAAACGGTAATACATTATGGAAAAGCTTACCACCTGAATACCGTGAGGACAGCAGTTACCGTTATATGTCCCCGGTAGCGGTAGGAGAAGGTTACATGGTTTGTGTTGGTAATAAAAAGGTTTATTGTTTAACTGATCCCTGGTCAAGATAGTTTTGTAAATATAATGTATAGAGCAGTTAAAGAAAATAAATGAAGATGAAGATAATATTTTTGGGTTTAGCAATTATTTTACTCTTCACATGTTTTGAATGTGAAAACAGTGTTGAACCACCAATTACTCTTGAAGCAGAGGTAGTATGGTCATTTGATTTTCCAAATGGTATAAAAGCTTTCAGCGATCGAGTAATGCCTGTAATTGATAATGGTTACACCTATATAGCTGTAGATTCAACGTTAAGATGTGTAGAATTGGAAAGCGGCAAGCAAAAATGGAAAATCTTTTTAGGTATTGCGGGTAATAGATTGATTCGATCAAGTAAGTTACTTCATTCTGGCAATCTTTTGTTTTTGAATCATGCAGAATGGGTGAAAGCATTCGATAAAAATAATGGATCACTTGTATGGGAAACTATTATTGAAAATTATACGGATATTGATCTATCAATTATGTCACAGAATGAAAATAGTCTTCTCCTTGGAGGTCAGGGGGAGGTAGTTAAACTAAATAAATTATCAGGGCAAATTGAGTTAAGAATTGAATTAACACAAATGATGGCGGGAGGACGTTTACAACTTGCTTATAACCCGGTTATTTCTAATTCGAATGATTACATATATGTCCCAACTGGATATGTAACATATGAAGGTTCAAAAGGTAATTTATTATGCTACAATTCCGTAACCGGTGAATTTTTATGGGGTTTCCCAGCTAATGAAAACTTCGGGATTAATACATGTGCTATTAAGGGAAATACAGTAGTTTTTGCAGTAGCCTCGGCAATGATCGCTCTAAACAGATTTACTGGTGAAAAACTTTGGAAAACAAAGATTGCTAATGAAGGTTTTTGGTCTTCGGTTATCATTGATGGAGAAACGGTATATATGGGCTCTGCTGCATTATCAATGATGTATGCTTTCGATTTTAATTCAGGGAAACTCAAATGGAAAAGTGAAGATACTAAAAGTTCAATTATCACTATTCCAACTGCAATAGATAATCGGATATATTTTTGTAACCTGGCATATATTTACGTGGTTAATACTGCAAACGGCAGTACAATATGGAAAAGTTTACCTCCAGAATACCGTGATGATAGCAGTTACCGTTATATATCATCGGTAGCAGTGGGAGAAGGATACATGGTTTGTGTAGGCAATAAAAAGGTGTATTGTTTAACTGATCCCTGGTCAAGGTAGTTTTGTAGAATATTCTAGTTAACAAGTTATTGAAAAAAAAGTATGTTAAAAAATATAACATTGAGTGCTGATGAAAATCTTATTAAAAAAGCACGTGAGAAAGCAATGCGGGAGAAAACAACTTTGAATGAATCATTCAGACAATGGCTAAAACAGTTTGTAAATTCTTCAATTAGTAATGATGACTATCATAAATTGATTGAGAATTTAAAATATGCAAAATCCGGTAGAAAATTCTCACGGAGCGAAATGAATGAGAGTTAAATATTTTTCTTAATGGTGCATGGACAATATTCATTTTATAACTCATTAATCATAGCCGCAGCAATTCAATCAGAATTTACTATCTTAAATTCAGAGGATATGCAGCACAAGCAGAAAATTCAATCAGTCACAATTATTAATCCCTTCTCAAAATAATCATTAAGGTTATTTCCAATTAAAAAGTAAAATATTCGTAAGTATATTAGCCTTGATTGCAGGAACGGCAATCTGTATATTAATCAGAACAAAATAGCGTATTAAGTTGTTATAATATTTGTATATAAAAATAAATTAGGAAAAAATATAATGGACGGAAATTTTTCGGAGCGAGTACAGGAAGTTATTAGATTAAGCAGAGAAGAAGCCCTCCGCCTCGGACACGACTATATCGGAACTGAGCACCTTCTTTTAGGAGTTATTAGGGAAGGTCAGGGAATAGCTGTTAAAATTTTAAAAGATCTTAATGTTGATTTAATAAAATTAAAAAAAGCAATTGAAAATACTGTTAGAACAACCGGCGGTACATTAACCATCGGAAATATACCGCTTACCAAGCAAGCGGAAAAAGTTTTAAAGATTACTCAAATTGAATCTAAAATTTATAAATCGGATTTTATTGGTACAGAGCATATTCTACTTTCATTGCTGCGTGATGAAGATAATATCGCAACTCAAATTATGCACCAATTTAATGTTACCTACGAAAGTGCAAGAGCCCAGTTAAATAATATTCTCGGCAGTGGTAAAAATCCGGATAAACCAAATTTACCACCGCCCCCGGCTGGTAAAAAACCGGAAAAAACTAAAACACCTGTTCTGGATAACTTCGGCAGAGATTTAACAAAATTAGCTGCTGAAGATAAACTTGATCCGGTTGTAGGCAGAGAAAAAGAAATTGAACGTGTAGCACAAGTGCTGAGCCGTAGAAAGAAAAACAACCCTGTTTTAATTGGTGAACCCGGTGTTGGTAAAACAGCCATTGCCGAAGGTTTGGCTCTTAGAATGATACACAGAAAAGTACCGCGAATTTTACAAAATAAAAGAGTGGTTACTTTAGATTTAGCAGGACTTGTTGCAGGTACAAAATACCGCGGTCAATTTGAAGAAAGAATGAAAGCCTTGATGAATGAATTGGAAAAAGCTCAAGACGTTATTTTATTTATTGATGAGCTGCATACAATAGTTGGTGCAGGCGGTGCCTCCGGCTCGCTTGATGCATCCAATATGTTTAAGCCTGCACTTGCACGCGGCGATATACAATGCATCGGGGCTACCACGCTTGATGAATACAGAAAGCAAGTTGAAACCGATGGCGCACTCGATAGAAGATTTCAAAAAGTAATGGTGGATCCACCTTCGGTTGATGAAACTATTGAGATACTTAACTTCATTAAGGTAAAGTATGAAGAACATCATAAAGTTAAATATTCTGATGACGCCGTAAATGCTGCTGTTAAACTAAGTGATAGATATATAACCGATAAATATATGCCCGACAAAGCAATTGATGTTCTTGATGAAGCAGGTTCAAGAGTACACATGGGTAACTTTACGGTTTCTGATGAAATACTTAAACTTGAAGAAGACATTGAAAAAGTTAAACTTGATAAAATTAAAGTAGTTAAAAAGCAAGACTATGAAGAAGCAGCCAGATTGAGAGACACGGAAAGAACCTTGCAGAATCAGCTTGAGGAAGCTAAGGTTCAGTGGGAGTTGAAAACGAAAGACACTTTCTACGATGTCTCCGAAGATGATATCGGAACTGTAGTTTCTATGATGACCGGCATTCCGGTAACAAGAGTAATTCAAGCTGAATCAGATAAGATCATGAAAATGGAAACCAGTTTGAAAGACAAAATTGTTGGTCAAGATGAAGCGGTTGCAAAACTTTCTAAAGCAATTAGAAGAAGCAGAGCAGGATTAAAAAATCCGACCAAACCGATTGGCAGTTTTATATTTCTTGGTCCTACCGGCGTTGGTAAAACAGAGCTTGCAAAAGTTCTTGCCAGATACTTATTCGATTCTGAAGATGCGCTTGTTAGAATTGATATGAGTGAATACATGGAAAAATATGCGGTGTCAAGATTAGTAGGTGCACCTCCCGGGTACGTTGGATACGAAGAGGGCGGTCAGCTTACAGAACGTGTTCGAAGAAAACCCTATTCAGTTGTGCTGTTTGATGAAATTGAGAAAGCACATCCAGATGTATTTAACATTCTTCTTCAAGTGCTTGATGACGGACAGTTAACTGATAGTCTTGGTAGAAAAGTTGATTTCAAAAATACATTGATAATCATGACTTCAAATGTGGGAACGCGTGATCTTAAATCTACCGGCGGATTTGGTTTTGGCGAAGATAAAGAGAAAGATAAATACGAACACATGAAGAATACTGTTGAAGATGCTCTCAAGAAACTTTTCAATCCGGAATTTTTAAATAGAGTAGATGAAACAATTGTATTCAGAAGTCTTGATAAAGATGATATAAAAGAGATAATCAAAATTGAAATGAAAGATTTAATGAACAGCATAACAGAAAAACGCATGTTCATAAAACTTGAAAAAGATGCTGAAGATTTATTAGCAGAAAAAGGGTTTGATCCTAAATATGGAGCAAGACCTTTGAGAAGATCAATTCAAAAACATTTGGAAGACCCGCTTGCCGAAGAATTGCTTTTAGGTCACTTTAAAGAAGGTGATACTATTGTTGTAAAACGAAAAGATGAAACTGAAGATCTGTTTTTTATTCATGATGAAAAAAAATCAGAATCAGAAGGTGAAAAAGCTGCCGAAGGTGAGCAGGCTGATTCAGTTGATAAATCTTCCGATGATAATAATGATTGAGTAGGAGGATATGATTATGAAAGTATATGATGAAAGTGAAGTACATGAAAAGTTGAATGATCTAAAAGATTGGAGTTATTCCGATAAGTCGATTGAAAAAACTTTTGAGGTTAATGATTTTGCATCTGCACTTGCTTTTACTCTTAAAGCAGGTATTGAAGCAGAGAAAGCGGATCACCATCCTGATATTTTAATCCATTCATGGAATAAAGTAAAGATTACTCTTTCGACTCACAGCGAAGGCGGTGTAACTGATAAAGACTTCGATCTTGCATTAAAAATCGAAAAAATATAAATATCAATTTTAAAATATTTGTAATTTCTAAATGCCCTTTTACAGGGCATTTTTTATTTAAGTTTGATAACTTGTAACGATTAAATTCTTCTTTTATTAACTATCAATTATTGCAAAATGAAACTCATATTTTTCTTTTTTATAACAGTAAATATTCTATTCGCTCAAATAGAGTTTGATAAGTATTTTGAAAATAAAACTTTACGCATCGATTATTTTGAAACGGGAAACAATGAAACAGAGATATTTTCGTTCGATAAATTAATTGAAGAACCCTACTGGGGCGGCTCAAAAACTAATTTAATTGATACTTTAGGATTTGGACTTTATCATGTAAAAGTACTTGATAATAAAAGCGGCAGTCAAATTTATTCAACAAGCTATTCAACTTTATTTGCCGAGTGGCAAACAATTGCCGAAGCGGAACAGACTACAAGAAGCTTCAGCGGCACTATAACAATTCCGTATCCTAAAGATTCTGTTAATATTGAGATTTATAAACGAAACAGATTGAACAACTTTATTAAAAAGTTTGAAATAGCTATTGACCCTAATAGCTATTTTGTAATTAAAGATAGAAAAAAGAAGTTTGATAATTTCAGAGTCCATTACTCCGGTGATCCCGCAGAGAAATTGGATATTGTATTTTTACCGGAAGGATATACTGCCGATGAAATAGCTCAATTCAAAAATGATTGCCAAGAAATTTCAAATTCACTGTTTAAGTTTTCGCCATTTAAGGAATATGAAAACAGTATTAACATTTGGGGTGTTGCAGCACCTTCCAAAGAAAGCGGAACCGATATTCCCGGTGAAGATGTTTGGAAAAATACCATCATGAATACTAAGTTCTATACATTTGATACTGAAAGATATATTATGACCGATGATTATCATGCGGTTAAAGATGTTGCAGCCAACGCACCTTATGATCAAATTTACATACTTGTTAATTCCGATAAATATGGCGGCGGTGCAATTTATAATTTCTATTCATGCTCGGTAACCAAAGATCGATCTACGGATAAAATATTTGTACATGAACTTGGACATGGTTTAGCCGGTTTAGCCGATGAGTATCATGATCCGAATTCTTCTTATCAAAATTATTATCCTATTGATATTGAACCATGGGAAGCTAACATTACAACATTGGTAAATTTTGATTCTAAGTGGAAGTACTTATTAAACGATAATACAGAAGTTACTCATGTCGATTCTACAATTCCTCAAGACCGGCTTGGTATTTATGAAGGCGGCGGTTATGTTACTAAAGGAGTTTACCGCCCAACTGTTAATAGTATAATGAATACTTTAAAAGTTGATTATTTTAATGAACCAAGTCTGCAGGCGCTTATTAAGGTGATTGAACATTATTCATCCGGTAAATAACAAACCGGAATTAATTTTTATGGAGATAAATGATACAAAAAAAAATATTTAGAACTATAGATTCTATTGCATCAAAATCATTCAAGACTGAAACTGAACTACTGGAAAAAGTTTTGAATGAAATAATTCAAAATGATGAAATAAATATTAACGGCGGAAGAGTTTGGAAATTTGATCAGGTAGGAAGATGTTATAGGTTGTTATTTCAGACAGGTAACGTTCCGAAAATTGATAAAAATTTTGTTATTAATGTCGATAAGTATCCAATTTTTGAAAAAATTGCTAAAGAGAGAACGGTGCTTGCAAATGAAACTGACAAACTGCTTTTAGAAAAAGGAATATTCAAATATTCTGCTTCCGGTGTGGGGTCTAGAATAAAAGTAGGCAAGAAAATATTTTACCCCTATTTGCTTGCACTGAACAGCGATAAAATAGATGATGAACTACGATATACGATAAACATAGTTGCAGCAGTTTTAACTGCTAAAATAAAAGAGAGCCGAACTTCGAAATCTAAAAAATCATTAATTGATGATTTAGATAAAGCTAAACAATTGCAGCGCAGTATTCTTCCCGAACATGAATACACTTTTCATGATTATGATTTATTTGGTGTAACAATACCTGCCGAAACATTAGGCGGTGATTTTTTTGATTACCTTAAAATTGGAACGGATAATCAAAGACTGGCTGTGACAGTGGGGGATGCTGCCTCAAAAGGATTAAGTGCCGCCGCCGAGGCAATGTATATTTCCGGTGCAGTACGCATGGCAAGCATGTTCGAAATTAAAATTGCACTGCTGATGAAAAGATTGAACGAACTTGTTAATAAAATATTTAGTGATGATCGTTTTGCTTCTTTGTTCTTTGGTGAAATTACTAATGATAAAAAAGGGCTATTCCTATATGCTAATGCAGGTCATAACCCTCCAATACTTTTTGAAAAGAAAACCGGTGAATTAAAATATTTGGAGCCTACGGGACCTCTAATTGGACCTGTACCTAATTCAAGATATTCCACAGATAGTATATATTTTAATCCGGGAGATCTTCTAGTAATTTACTCTGATGGAATTACAGAAGCAGCGAATAATGTATTTGAATTTTATGAAGAAAAAAGATTAGAAAAAGTTATTCGTGAAAACATTACATTAAGTCCAAAAGAAATTGCTCATGCCATTCTTGATGATGTGATAAAATTCTCAACATCACAAAGCAAATATCAAGATGATAAAACTGTAGTTGTAATAAAAAGAAAGGCTGAAAATGTCGGTAATTGAAAAAATATTTAATGCGGGTGTCGTCGGTGCCGGCGGTGCAGGTTTTCCTACTCACGTTAAAGCTAAAGCAGAAGTTGAAATTGTACTTGCCAATGGGGCGGAGTGCGAACCGCTTCTGCATAAGGATTATGAAATAATGCTCAATTTTGCTCCGGAAATAGTTAATGGCATGGAAATTATGATGGAACAAACGAAAGCATCAAAGGGGTACTTTGGCATCAAGGGTAAGAATGCACTTGCAGCCGAAGCTATTCAGAATAAGATAAACGGTAATATAGAAATGACTTTTCTCGGTGACTTTTATCCATCCGGTGATGAGTATGAATTAGTGTACGCGGCAACAAAACGTTTAATGCCGCCCTACGGCATTCCTTTGGATGTAGGCTGCATTGTTAATAATGTTGAAACGTTTTACAATGTTGCTCGTGCAATGGATGATATACCGGTTACTGAAAAGTTTATTTGTGTTGCCGGACTCGTAAATAAACCCTCTACATTTTTTGCACCTGTCGGAACTACAATTAAAGAGGTATTGGAACATGCCGGCGGAGCTTCAATAAATGATTATGCAGTTTTTGAGAGCGGAATTTTAATGGGCAATTTAACCTTTGATTTTGAAAGACCGGTTACAAAAACTTCCGGCGGTTATATTGTTCTGCCCAAAACACACTACCTGGTTGATAGAATGAACCGCAACATTGAAAGCATGAATAGAATCGGCAAATCTGCCTGCGATCAATGTACTTACTGTACCGAATTATGCCCGCGCTATCTGCTCGGTTATGATGTTCAGCCCCATAAAGTAATGCGTTCACTGGAATTTACAAAAAGCGGCGAAGCCTTGTGGAATCAGTTTGCAGATTTATGCTGCTCCTGCGGGTTATGCTCATTGTACTCCTGCCCCGAAGATTTATATCCGCGTGAAGCATGCGATCAGGGGAAAGCAGAAAATAAAAAAATGGGAACAAGATACGAACAGCCTAAACCGGTTAAAGTTCATCCAATAAAAGATGGAAGACGCGTACCGCTAAAACAATTGATGAAAAAAATTGATTTGTATAATTATCAAGCAGATACACCGTTTAATAAGGAAATGCCTGATCCTAAGAGAGTAAAAATAATGCTGCAGCAGCATATTGGCGCAGCGGCAAAGACAAAAGTAAAAGAAGGAAGCCCGGTTAAAAAGGGTGATATGATTGGTGAAATAGAAGATGGTAAATTAGGTGCCCCGGTTCACTCATCTATAAATGGAAAAATTGAAGAGGTAACTGAAACTTACATCGTTATCTCAAAATAAATTTTAATGCAGAAAGGAAATTACAATGGAAATGAATTCAATCGGATTAGTAGAACTCTCAAGTATAGCTGCGGGAATGCAGGCGGCTGATATAATGTTAAAAACTTCCGAAGTTGAACTAATTTTATCACGAACAATTTGTTCCGGCAAATATATGGTGCTTGTTGGCGGTGATGTGGCTGAAGTTCAAACGGCGGTTGATGCAGTTGCCGATACTCTCGATTATGCAATTATCGATACCTTTGTTATTCCCAACGTCCATAAAGATATTTTCCCGGCTCTATCCGGTCATACTACAAGCGAAGAGTTAGAATCACTTGGAATACTCGAATCATTTTCCGTTGCTTCACTTATTGAAGGCGCCGATGCAGCAGTAAAAGCCGCTTCGGTAAAATTAATTGAAATTAGACTGGCCATGGCGCTCGGCGGAAAAGCGTTCTGCACTTTAACGGGCGAAGTAGCAGCAGTTACAAGTGCTGTAGATTCCGGTGCAATGATTATAGCCGATAAAGGAATGCTGGTTAATAAAGTTGTTATTGCTCAACCTCGAAAAGAACTGCTCAGTGAGATGATTTAATCAGATTTAAACTTTTTGATAAACGATTTCGGAGTACGGGCAACTTTTTTATTTTCATAATTGAAGAAGACAATACCGGTTTTTGCTTTCGCAATTTCATTTTCATTCTTATTGTTAATTAATCTGTAAAATATATCACAACCGGTATTGGTAATATCTGCAACCGCAATATCTATTCTTATTTTATCTCCATAAAAACCCTCTGAAGAATATACAATTATCGTATCCTTCATTATTATTCCAACACCTTCAACATCTTTTTCAGAAAAATTATATTTATTTAAAAATCTAACTCTAGCTTCATGCATTAGTGATAAAACAGAATCATTTCCTAAATGACCTCCATAGTTTATGTCAGTTATCCTGATATCAACTAATGTTGAATAAATAAATTTTTCCGGGAGATCCAATTTTACTCGCGCCATAATATTTTCCAATTTCTTAATAGAGTTTTATTAGATAAAAATAATTTAATAAAATAATTTCTTTTGTTACTTTAATTTATTGATTACAAGAATATTTAACAATCAAAGGAATAGTAGATGAATGCAAAAGTAAAAACATATTTAACTATTCCAGTACTTTTCATAATTGTTGCTTTAGTTTGGAGTATAGTTGGGAACTCATTATTAAAAAATTCTGAAATAGTTAGAGAAGGAAGCAATTCCCCGCTCATCAATAAGTTAACTACAAATCTTTTTGTGAAGGATGTTAACACATCAATTGATTTTTATACCGAGTTATTAAATTTCGAAGTTGAAATGACTGTGCCGGATTCAGGGAAATTGGATTTTGCAATTATAAGAAATGGGGAAATTGAATTGATGCTTCAAAGTTATGATGGGATAAAATCAGCATTACCAAATAGAATTCCGGACGAACTTACACCAAGTTTTTTATTGTTCTTCGAGGTAAGCGATCTTGATTCAATTTATAATAAAACAAAATCTGCCGTTCTGATAAAAGATAAACATCAAACATTTTACGGAACAAATGAATTTTCTATTGCAGACCCCGACGATTATATAATTGGTTTTTCGCAGTTTATTGAGAATTAAAATAAATGTAACTTATTGCTGATATTCATCGTCTTAAATAACAAAATCGGAGAGACCATGCGAACAAGATCATTACTAAGTTTATTGTTACTAGCTCTTATTCTTCTCGGCTGCAGATTTTCCGGGGTTAGAGGAAGCGGGGATTTAGAAGAAGTCACAAGAACTTTTGAAAGTTTTTCAGCATTGGAAATATCCGGCGCATACGAGGTAAATGTTTTGATGGGAGATGAATATAAAGTCCACATTTCAGCCGATGATAATTTAATTCCGCTTATCAAAACAAACGTTAAAGGCTCAGCACTTAGAATTTATTCAAAGAAGGACTTAAGACCGAGGGAAGAGATTGTCATTACAGTTACAACTAAAGAACTCGAGTCAATTGTGTCATCAGGTGCAAGCGAGATTACTGCAAATGATATTGACTGCAGCAGATTTGGTGTTGCGTTAAGCGGGGCAGGGGGAATAACTTTATCCGGCAAAACGGATATTCTAGATATTGCAATGTCGGGAGCAGGGAATATTGATTCAAAAAATTTAATTGCTGATGATGTTAATATTTCTGTCAGCGGTGTTGGTGATGCAATTGTATATGTTGCAAATATTCTAAAAGCTGAAGTTTCCGGTGTCGGTAATATTGAATACTTAGGAAATCCAAATAAAGTATCCTCAAATGTTTCCGGTGTGGGCTCAATATCTAAAGCTAAAAAGGAAGTAGATTATTAATAGGAAAATTTAACTGCTATGTTGAATTTAGTTTAGCATGGCAGTTTTATTCCATGCTAAATTTCATTTTTTATTTTAACCTTCCCATTAATTTTATAATTTTGCACAACTAATTTATCCAAATCAATAAAAGGAATTATAATGAGTTCAAACATAAAAATTGGAATAATAATGGGCAGTGATTCCGACTTGCCGGTAATGCAGAAAGCGTTTGATGTATGTAAAGAATTTGAAGTCGGTTATGAGGTTAAAATTTTATCAGCACACCGCACACCTGAAGAACATGCCGAATACTCAAGAACAGCCGCCGAAAGGGGATTGAAAGTAATAATTGCCGCAGCAGGTATGGCAGCTCATCTCCCGGGTGTAACAGCCGGACAAACAATTCTTCCCGTAATTGGCGTGCCTATGAAAGGTAAAAGTTTTGAAGGTATGGATTCACTTCTATCAATCGTTCAAATGCCTCCGGGTATTCCTGTTGCAACCGTAGCAGTTGATGGTGCTAAGAATGCGGCTCTGCTTGCAATTCAAATTCTTGCCACCGGAGAAAAAGATCTCGCTGATAAATTTGTACAGTATAAAAAGGATATGGCGGCAGCTTCGATGAAGAAGAATGAGAAGATTAAATAGCATGAAATACAAAGATGTGAATGAAAAGCGAATGATTGCATGAAAAAATTGAAAGCAATTAAAGCCATGTCTAAAATTGGTAATGAGTTTCTTACTTTTTATAATAAATTGTAAAAGAGAATAAATTTATTCTACTACTAATTTTATTTATTTGGAAATTTAATTAGAGGGATGTTATTTCGGGAGGAGGATTTGAAACATAAGTATCTTTAATCATCTTATCCTCATTCCAGGGAATATTAATTGATTTATCTTCGAACCTAACACTGCAGTCACTAACATCACAAATTTTACAATAATCTTTTGTGCAAAAATCAAAGTGAACAATTGTTTGTGCGGAGCCAACGCTGTCATTTATAGAGTCTGAAATTCTATCTTCTATATCATGTGCTTCTTGAATATTCAAAAAGTAGGGCAGTACTAAGTGGAAGTCTATAAAAATTTTATCGCCTGCCGACCAAAATCGTAAGTTGTGTAAATCGATCCAATTTTCTTCTCTATTATTCTTTAACGTATTTGCAATTTTGGCAAGCTGTGTTTTATCAGTTTCATTCATCAATCCGCCTACTGATTGGCGGACTAATTTATATCCTGTAAAAATTATATTTAATCCAACAACCAATGCAGCAATCGGGTCAATTAAATAGATGTCGGTAAGCAGCACTATCAGTAAGCCAATAACTACCACGAGACTCGTATAAGAATCAGTTAAAATATGCTTACCATTAGCAATTAGCGCTAATGAATTTGTCTGCTTTCCTTTTTTTACGAGGTAGAATCCAAGAACAAGATTAACCAATCCGGCTGCACCGATTATTGCGGTTCCCCAATCAAGCTGCTGGGGTATGTAGCCCGTTATCATATCAGAAACTGCAAAATATATTATTGTAAGAGCAGCAACAATTATTAATAAACCCTCAATGCCGGCAGAAAAATATTCAACATTTCCATGTCCGTAAAGGTGATTTTTATCGGGCGGTTTAGAACTTAAAATAATACTGTAAAGTGCCAGCGAGGTTGCCATTACATGAATAACCGATTCAGCGGCATCAGAGAATATTGCACTTGATCCGGTTAAAAAGTACGCACTCAACTTTGCAAAAAGCATAATAAATCCCACAAAAACGGATATCTTAGCAGCCTTTATTTTTAATTGAATGTTATTATTCATGTTTTATTCGCTTGATAATTGAACTTAAACAACTCTTTAATAATAATGATTTAAAACCTCAATTAAAAAAGTTCAATTATGTTTTTTAGGAATTTTAATATCGGCTTTCCTATTGTTAGGAAAAACGGCAAAATGATAAAATAAATTACTGCAAAAAAATGCTTTAAAATCAATTAATTCATAAAAAGATAATGGCATATAATTTGCAAAACAGGGTAAATTTCAATTAACAGGTGGTTTTATGCACGATAAAATATTTATCAATTATACAGCAAAAGACAGAAGTAATTTAATTGCATTGCTTCAAGATGTTCAAGAAATATATGGCTACCTGCCCGAAGATGCACTTTTAGATGTTGCCTCCTTTATCGGAATGCCTCTGGCAAGTGTGTACGGGGTTGCCACTTTTTATAATCAATTTAGATTAACACCACTCGGCAAATACGTTATTAGAATTTGCCGCGGAACAGCCTGCCATGTTAAAAATTCAAATAATATACTTTTTGCATTGGAAACAGAATTAGGTATTAACGCAGGCGAAACTACTCGGGATAAACTATTCACTATTGAAACTGTTGCTTGTATCGGCGCATGCAGTATAGCACCGGTCATTAGCATTAATGAGGAATATTACGGTCGATTGACAGTGAAAGAAATTCCGAAAATTTTGAAAAAATATAAAAAAGAAGCTCAAAAAATGAATGAAAGTGAAACTCAAAGTGTAGGTGCATAATGAAAAGTTTCTTAGAAATAAAATTTAATGATGAATACCACTCATCCGATTCACCTAAAGATGAATTTATTGCTCATTGTACTGATGGTTCGCTTACACCAAATCAAGAAACGGAAATAAATGACTACCTGAAGGTACTAACCCATGAGAAGCATGAAATTCCTATTATTTTTATAGGAATGGATACTAGCGGATTAGCTTCCGGTGCAGGTAAAGTTAAAGAAGCAATTGAAGATCAATTGAAAGAATTAAAACTTGATGCAGAAATTATTGCTACAGGCGGAATCGGATTTGGTGCAATTGAACCCGTAGTTGATGTTAAACTTCCGAATGAAGAGAGAATAATCTACAAGGAAATAACTCCAAAAGAAGTGAAAGACCTTTTAACGACTACAATTGTTAATAAAGATATTTATACAAAAAAAGTTTTTGCTACTTACGGAAAAGGAACTGAAGAAGTACCGAATATAAATGAAACACCTTATTTCAAAAATCAGAAGAGAGTTGTTCTAAAAAATTTAGGTGTAGTAAACCCTGATTCTATTGATGAATACATCGCTTCCGGCGGGTTTAAAGGATTAGATAAAGCCCTTAGATTAATGAATCCTGCGGAAGTAGTTGATGAAATTTTAGAAAGCGGATTACGCGGCAGAGGCGGCGGCGGTTTTCCTACCGGGCGTAAATGGAAATTTGCTCAGCAGCAGAAAGCTGATCAAAAATATATTATTTGTAATGCCGATGAAGGTGACCCGGGAGCATTCATGGATAGATCAATTCTTGAAGGCGATCCATATCAGCTGGTTGAAGGAATGATAATCGGTGCATATGCAATAGGTGCTTCATTCGGCTATATCTACTGCCGTGCTGAATATCCTCTTGCAATTGAAAGACTGCAGAACACAATTAAAATGTGTAAAGAGTACGGCTTGCTGGGTAAAAATATTCTTAACAGCGGATTTAACTTCGACTTAAAAATTAAAAAAGGTGCCGGTGCTTTTGTGTGCGGTGAAGAAACAGCGTTGATCGCATCAATAGAAGGTGAGCGGGGTATGCCGAAACCGCGTCCTCCATATCCTGCAGTTTCAGGTTTGTGGAGTAAACCTACCATCATAAATAATGTAGAAACTTTTGGTAATATTTCTTCAATAATTGTAAATGGCGCTAATTGGTATTCTTCAATAGGTACTGAAACAAGTAAAGGCACAAAAGTTTTTGCTTTAAGCGGCAAGGTAAAATACAGCGGCTTGGTTGAAGTTCCAATGGGAGTAACACTTGGTGAAATAGTGTTTGATGTTGGCGGCGGAATACCGGACGGTAAAAAATTCAAGGCAGTACAAATCGGCGGTCCTTCGGGCGGATGTTTACCTCTCGAAGTAATGGATACTCAAGTTGATTACGAATCACTTAAAACTGTTGGAGCGATGATGGGCTCGGGCGGATTTGTAGTGATGGACGAAGACACTTGCATAGTTGACGTTGCTAAATTCTTTTTAACCTTTATCCAAAATGAATCATGCGGTAAATGTGTTCCCTGCCGCGAGGGTACAAAACGAATGCTGGAAATAGTTGAAAGAATTACAAAAAATTACGATCAAGACGATGATAAATTAGTTCAACTACAAAGGTTCAAAGGAATTATTCATCTAAAAAGGCTTGCTGAAGTTATAAAGGATACATCACTTTGCGGGCTTGGGCAAAGCGCTCCGAATCCTGTTTTATCAGGATTACATTATTTTAGAGAAGAATATGAAAATCACATTTACGATAGACATTGCGACGCCGGTGTATGCAAGGAGCTGCTTACATTTACAATTAACCAGGAAATTTGCAACGGCTGCGGTTTATGTGCAAGAAAATGTTCAGTAGATGCGATTGTTGGTGATAAAAAACAGCCTCACTTAATTGTTGAAGCTAAATGTATTAAATGCGGTATGTGTGTTGAAACTTGCAGGTTCGATGCCATAAATGTTAACTAAAGTTAAGAACAAAATTTGCTGTATGGAGAAATTATGATAGAATTATCAATAAATAATATTAAAGTGAAAGCCGAAGAAGGAATGACTATTCTTGATGCGGCTAAATCTGTAGGGATAAAAATTCCAACTTTATGCCATATGAAAGATTTGTTTCCTACAGGAGCATGCCGTATTTGTGTTGTTGAAGTTGACGGCAGAGGCGGACTTATTCCAAGCTGTGCATACCCTGTTGAAGAAGGGATGAACATTGATACAAATTCCCGCAGAGTTAAAACTGCACGCAAAACTATTGTGGAACTGCTGGTTGAAAATCACCCGCAGGATTGCCTTATCTGCGTTAGAAATAAAAATTGTGAACTTCAGGATTTATCGGAAATTTACGGTTTAAGAGAACACAGATACGCAGGCGAACATAAAGACCATGCCATTGATATATCGAGCGCTTCCATGGAGCGTGACCCCGCAAAATGTATTTTATGCGGCAGATGTGTTAGAATGTGTAATGAAGTTCAAAAAGTTGGCGCTATTGATTTTACAAATAGAGGTTTTACAAGTAATGTTACAACCCCTTTCAATAAAGGCTTAAATGTTAGTGATTGTATTTTATGCGGGCAATGTATTTTAGTTTGCCCAACCGCTGCTTTAAGAGAAAAGAGTCATGCTAAAGAAATTGTAAACTCAATTAATGATAAAAATAAATATACAATTGTGCAGATTGCACCTGCTGTAAGAGCTTCAATAGGTGAAGAATATAACCTTCCTCTCGGTTCAAATGTAACAGGACAATTAGTAACCGGATTAAAACGCTTAGGTTTCAAAAAAGTTTTTGATACAAATTTTGCAGCCGATTTAACAATTATGGAAGAAGGAACCGAGCTGATAAGCAGAATTAAAAACGGCGGAAAACTGCCGATGTTTACAAGCTGCTGCCCGGGCTGGGTTAAGTATATTGAACAAAATAGCCCTGAACTTTTACCGCACGTTTCAACTTGTAAATCCCCACACGAAATGGAAGGGGCTGTACTAAAAACTTACTATGCTAAAAAGATGGGGCTAAATCCCGAAGATATTTACGTAGTATCAATTATGCCTTGTACAGTTAAAAAATTTGAATCGGATAGACCGGAATTGAATATTGAAAAACTGCAGGATGTTGATGCTGTATTAACAACTCGTGAATTAGTGCGCATGTTCAAAATGGCAGGTATCGATTTTAACGATTTACCGGAAGATGAATTTGATAATCCGTTAGGAGAATCAACCGGAGCAGCAGCAATATTCGGTACATCGGGCGGAGTAATGGAAGCGGCACTTAGAACAGCTTACCATGAGTTAACAGGTGAAAACTTACAAAGTTTAGAAATGTTTGATCTGCGAGGCGGCGGCGGTGTAAAAGAGTGTACCGTTGATGTTGACGGAATGGATGTTAATGTTGCCGTTGTTAACGGAATAGGAAATGTTGATCCGATATTAGAAGAAATTAAGAACGGACAAAGTAAATATCATTTTATTGAAGTTATGGCATGCCCCGGAGGATGTATTAACGGCGGCGGTCAGCCAATCCACCAGAAGCCGGAAAAGATTGTTAAACGCGTTCAAGCACTTTACGAAATTGATGAAAAAGCTAAGCATAGAATGTCGCATGAAAATGAATCAGTCAAAAAGATTTACAAAGAGTTTTTTATAGAGCCTAACAGCCCTAAAGCTCATGATATTCTTCATACATCTTATGTAAATAGAAAAGCAATTTTGCACACTAAAAAATAAACTGTGATGATCGGATTTGAATTCGATAAAATATCATATTGTAAGTACAATAAGGCAAAAGTGTAAGAGATGTTACTCATGCATTAGGGAATGCCCTGCGGCGGCAATACGAGTAATGGACGGACAAGCTGTTGTACTTTCCGAAAGATGCATCAGCTGCGGGCATTGCGTAAAAGTATGCTCGCAAAATGCTAAGGAAATTTACAGCGAGGTTGATAAAGTGATGCACGCAATTATTCCGACAGGTAAAAGCGTTGCCATTGTTGCTCCATCTTTTGCGGCATCATTTCCAAACCATTACAATAAAATTCCTACCGCCTTAAAAAAATTGGGCTTCTCTCAAGTTTGCGAAACAGCTTTTGGTGCTGATTTAATTAGTGAAGCTTATAAAGATGTTTTTGAAAATACTAATAGCGGTACTATTATTAGTTCTCCCTGTCCGGCAGTTTATAATTTTATTGAAAAGTATCATACAGAATTAGAACCGAATTTAGCAAAAATTGTATCGCCTATGATTGCAATGGGAAGATACTTAAAGGATGATTTGGGAAAAGAAAATCAAGTAGTTTTTATTGGTCCATGTGTTGCTAAAAAAAGCGAGGCTAAGGATGAAAATGTTTCTGATGCAATTGATGGTGTTTTAACATTTATTGAGTTGAAAGAAATGTTTGAAATTGCAGACATCAATTTAGATGAACTTGATAATTCCGATTTTGATCCCCCTTATGCAAACATGGGAAAATCTTTTCCGTTAGCAGGGGGACTTCTAAAAACAGCCGATATATCCAGCGATATTTTAAGAACAGAAACAATTATTGTTGAAGGCGTTTCAAATGTAAAAGAAATTATTCAAGATATTTCCGATAAAAAAATTAACGCAAAGTTTGTCGATATTCTTTTTTGCGAAGGCTGTATAAACGGACCGGCAATTGACAGTGATCTAAATTTATATTCACGAAGAGAAAAAGTTATTGAATTTATTAATACACATATCAATCATGTTGATAAACATATTTGGAAAAGTGAAATTTATAATAACCGTCATTTAAACTTTGATCGCGAATTTACTGCTAAAAGTCAAAGACGCCCAATGCCGAGTGAAGAGAAAATAAAGGAAATACTTGCTAAGACAAATAAGTTTGAAAAGAGCGATGAACTAAATTGCGGATCATGCGGATACCCAACATGCAGGGAATATGCAATTGCCATTGCAAAAGATTTAGCCGAAAAAGATATGTGTCTGCCTTACTTGATTGACAAACTTCAAATTGCATATACTGAATTAAAAAATACTGAAGAGCAATTAGCAAATGCAGAAAAGCTGGCATCGATAGGGCAGTTAGCTGCGGGAGTTGCCCACGAAATCAATAACCCTCTCGGTACAATCATGCTCTATTCTTCAATGCTAAAAAAAGATATCGGAAAAAAAGTAAGCGACGGCGGACAATCAGTAAATGATCTTAAATTAATTATTGAGGAAGCTGAAAGATGTAAAAGTATTGTGGCTAATTTACTCGACTTTGCACGGCAGGGAAAACTAATTATTACAAAGGTTGATGTAGCAAAACTTATAGATAAAATTGTTCACTCAATAAAGCTCGATTTAAGATTTTCAGATATTCAGACAGTAACCGAATACGATGAAATTGATGAAATTTATGCAGACAAGGATCAGTTTAAGCAGGTAATATTAAATGTTGTAAACAATGCCTGTGAAGCAATGGAAGATTCGGATGTAAAGGAATTAAAAATAAAATTACTTTCTGAAGAAGATAAAATAAAAATAATTATTAAAGATACCGGAAGCGGAATTCCTGAAGAAAATCTCAAAAAACTATTCACTCCTTTTTTTACAACTAAAAAAATGGGTAAAGGTACAGGGCTTGGTTTGGCGATAAGTTACGGTATAATAAAAATGCATAAGGGAGATATTAATGTAATAAGTGAAGAAAATAACGGCACTCAATTTATATTAACATTCCCCAAAATTTTAACAGCGTAAATAATACTGAAGCATAGGAGTTATAAATGAAACTGAATGAAAAAGTTAAAAAAATATTATTAGTAGATGATGACATTGATTTACTTGAGCAGAATAAAATGCTTATAGAATCAAAAGGATTTGAAGTTGTAACGGCAGAATCAGGCAGCGAAGGCTATGAAATGTTCAAAAAAGAATTACCCGATGCAGCAATAATAGATTTAATAATGGAGCAGCATGATTCCGGCTTTGTTCTGTGTCATAGAATTAAAAGAACAGAACATGGTAAAATTACGCCGGTATATATTTTAACCTCAGCCACTTACGAAACAGGATTTAAATTTAGTGCATCTACAGATGAAGAAAAAGATTGGATTAAATGTGATGGAATTTTGCACAAACCTGTTGTGATAGAAGAAATGTTATCAAAATTAGATAATTTTTTTAAAGAATAAAAGAATCTTCTTTTACTTTAAATAAACAAATGATAATTTGAAGATATAAAAATCCTTTTATAAGTTGAATAAGAAACCAAAAATATTGATTGTTGACGATGAGAAAGGTCTAAGGCTCGGTACTAAGCGTTTACTTGAAAGTGAAGGCTACTATGTTGAAACTGCCGAGAATGGAACTATTGGAATTCAACTTGGTACTAAAAAAGATTTTGACATTGCTGTTATTGATTTAAAGATGCCGGATATTGACGGCACAGCTGTACTAAAAGCAATCAAGGAAGCAAAACCAAATACAGTATGTTTTATTGCCACAGCGTATGCCAGTTACGATTCGGCAGTTGAATCCACCCGGCTCGGAGCCTACAGCTACATCCCAAAACCCTTTACCCCGGATGAATTTATTCATGAAATTGAAAAAGGGTATAAGCAGCGACTTCTAATTCTTGAAGCTGAAAAGCTGAAACAGGAGAGAGAAGAACGTATGCTGGAATTGGCAAACGAAAAATCACGACTTAATACTATTATTGAATCGATTACAAGCGGGGTACTTGTTGTAAATTCTACGGGTGAAATTGTTTACTATAATCATGCAGCGTTAAACAAACTTGATATTGAAGAAATATCTCTTGGCGAATACATTTTAGATAAATTGCCCGATGAAATTACAGAAAGTGTAAACAAATATTTGAAGTCCGATCAAGTAATCTATAATTCTTATACGGTTGAAGTTGAACTTAAAACCCACAGAGAATTATTTGTTGATGTTACTTGTTCACCGGTTGTTCACCCGGATGGTTCGTTAGCCGGGGTAGTAATTGTTATTAAAAATATTACAGAATTTAAAAAGATTGAGCTTCTAAAATCACAATTTGTTTCAATGGTAGCACACGAGCTTAAAACTCCAATCGCTGCCGTACAAGGTTTTCTTAAAATAATTTTAGATGACCAGCTTAACATCGATAGAGAAAAACAAAAGGAATACCTGCAGAGGTCCACAGTAAGATTAGAAGGGTTACTTACATTGGTTAATGACTTGCTTGATATTTCTAGAATGGAAATAAAATCTAAAAAAAGAGACATAGAAGAATTAGACGTAAAAGAAATATTTGATTCCACACTTCAGTTTTTGGAGATTGAAATTAAGAAGAAAGGAATAATTGTAGAATTAAATATTGAAGAAGAAATCCCTCCACTAAAAGCAGATCAAAATGAAATTACGCGGTTACTTACAAATATTTTAAGTAATGCCATTAAATACAACAAAAGTAATGGTACAATAAATATAGAAGTGCAGACTAACAATAATTATTTTCTAATAGATATAGCCGATACAGGAATTGGATTAACGCCCGAAGAAAAAGAGAAACTATTTTTGGAGTTTTACCGGGCTAAAAATGAAAATACAAGAAATGTAAGCGGTACCGGTTTAGGTTTAACCATTGTCAAAAGAATCATAGACTCCTATCACGGTAAGATAACAGTTGATAGTACTTATGGTGAAGGGACAATATTTAAAATACAGTTACCAAAATAAATAAACCTTAAACTATAACACTGGAGAGAGAGTTATGGCACTAATCGCAATAATCGACGATGATCCGGATATCATCGAAGCAAGCAGTCTCGTCCTTCAATCGAAAGGGCACGATGTAATTTCGGCAGGAAACCCCGATGACGGATATGAAATTGTGGTTGAAAAAAAACCGCAATTAATTATTCTTGATGTAATGATGGATGAACCGGATGACGGCTTTTTCCTTGCACAAAGATTTCGTAAGGAAGGAGTTAACATTCCAATTCTAATGTACACTTCAGTATCAAAAACAATCGGTTTTGAATACGGTTCCGGAGAAATGGTTCCGGTTGATGAATTTGTAGAAAAACCAATTTCGCCCGATGATTTAATTGAAAAAGTTGAAGCATTACTCAAGAAAGAATTAAAGAGGAGTTAACTATGTTAGTAGTTGAAAAAAATGCACTCACTGAAGAAATTGAAGTGCTGGTGGAAAAATTCGGGTCCGACCGCTCATCTTTACTTAAAATTCTTCATGAGATTCAAAAGAAACATCGTCACATACCGGATTTCGCTCAGCAGGAAATTGCTCGTTTATTAGATATTCATCCTGTTGAAGTATTCAGCGTTATTTCATTCTACGCATTCTTAAACACAGAATCCAAAGGCAGAAACTTAGTTAGAGTTTGCCAAACAATTACATGCGATCTACTTGGTAAAGAAGCTTTATGCAATGCCATCGAAAGAGAGTTTGGATGTAAGTTCGGTGAATCAACTAAAGACAATAAATTCCATCTGGAATATGCAAACTGCCTTGGTTTATGTGATCAAGGACCGGCTATGGCTGTTAACGAAAGAGTTTACACCAAGCTTACTCCTGAAAAAGCTGTTGAAATATTAAACGAGGTCAAATAATATGAATACTGAAATTAAAAAAACTGAACGGCAGGGAGCTGTTCTTTTTACGGAGTACGAGAGGGGAATAGCCATAAAAAAAGCTGTTTCAATGAATCGAGAAGATATACTTTATGAAATAAAAATGTCTAAACTAAAAGGCAGAGGCGGTGCAGGTTTTCCAGCTTCTACAAAGTGGATGCTGACTGCCGCAGCGGTAAGTGATAAAAAATATATTGTCTGCAATGCCGATGAAGGTGAACCGGGAACATTTAAAGATAGAGTTTTACTTGCCGAGTACCCCGAATTAGTTTTTGACGGAATGGTAATAGCCGGTTATGTTATCGGAGCTAAGGAAGGTATCGTTTATTTACGCGGTGAATATGAATATATGCTCGCCTCTCTCGAAGATTACCTTCAGGCAATGAGAGATGAAAATCTGCTTGGTAAAAACATTGGCGGCAGAGAAGGATTTGATTACGATATTGAAATAAGATTAGGAAACGGTGCCTACATCTGCGGCGAAGAAACTGCGCTTATCGAATCATTGGAAGGACATAGAGGAGAAGCAAGAAATCGTCCTCCATTCCCCGTAACCACCGGTTTTAAAGGAAAACCAACAGTAGTTAATAATGTTGAAACACTTGCATGCGTTACCAAAATTGTTCAAAACGGCGGCGAATGGTTTAGGGCGCACGGTACGGATAAATCAACCGGCTCTAAATTGTTTTCTGTTTCGGGCGATTGTAAAAAGCCAGGCGTTTACGAACTGCCCTGGGGAACTAAAATTTCTGAACTTTTAAAAATTGTTGGTGCAGAAAATACCAAAGCGGTTCAAGTAGGCGGAGCTTCAGGTCATTGCCTCAGTAAAGATCAATTCGATAGAACATTGGCTTACGAAGATGCAGGAACAGGCGGTTCAATTATGGTTTTTAACGAAAGCCGTGATATGCTTAAAGTGCTTAAAAACTTCATGGAATTTTTCGTTGAAGAATCATGCGGGCAATGCACACCATGCCGTATTGGCAATACAAAACTGCTTGAAGGTGTTGAAATGATTGAACGAAATGATTTTACATTTTCATACATCAATAAGCTAAAAGAGCTTGGAAGAACAATGCAGGTTGCATCTAAATGCGGTTTAGGTCAATCCAGTCCAAATTCTTTCATATCGATTTTAGAAAACTTTAAAGATGAGATATTGAACAAAGGTAACGGAGGTTCAAATGGAAAATAAAGATAGAAGAGCGCCTGTAAGCCAGCAGCCGCATGTTGTTGCAAAACCGGAACATCCGGAGCATATCGGCGGTTCGGTATCAATTCAAATTAATGAAAAAAAAGTTACTGTTCCCATGGGAACAACAATACTGGAAGCCTGCCGCGAAAATCAAATTCACATTCCTACATTATGCCATCACGATGATCTCTGCATAGCCGGCGTTTGCCGTTTATGCGTTGTTGAAGTTGAAGGAATGAGAACACTGCAGGCAGCTTGTGCTTACCCGATTACAGACCAAATTAAGATAAAAACTTCAACATCAATGGTACGTAAAGCCCGAAGACATATACTTGATTTAATGATTAGCGAGCATTACGGCGAATGTTATTCATGCGTTAGAAATAACAACTGCGAACTGCAATCGCTTGCCGAGGAGTATGGAGTTGACAGCTATACCTTTGGTCATGTTCAAGAATCCCAGTACAAAATAGATAATTCATCATTCTCAGTAATTAGAGATATGGATAAATGTGTAATGTGCAAACGGTGTGTCCGAACATGTATCGACCTTCAGGAAGTTGGTGTTCTTGAAGCGGTAAACAGAGGAGATGATACAACAATAAGTACATTTATGGATAAGGATCTTGCTGATGTAGTATGTATTAATTGCGGGCAATGTATTAACAGATGCCCTGTTGGTGCACTGCATGCTAACGACCCTTCCGATGATATTTGGAATGCGATTGACGACCCAAATAAGCATGTTGTAATTCAAACCGCTCCATCACCACGTGCAGCAATTGGTGAAGAATTCGGATTGGAACCGGGTCATTCGATGACACAGGAACTTAACACTGCATTAAAACGCATTGGGTTTGATAGAGTTTTTGATACGAACTTTACCGCTGACTTAACAATTATTGAAGAAGGAACTGAATTAATTATTCGGCTTTATCAAGCATTGGTTGAGAAGAAAGAAGTATCACTGCCTCAGTTTACCTCATGCTCACCCGGCTGGGTTAAATATTTAGAACATTTTTACCCGGAATACATTCCTAATTTAAGTACGGCAAAATCTCCGCAGCAAATGTTCGGTTCACTTATTAAAACATTTTATGCTGATAAGGCTGGAGTTGATCCTAAAGATATAGTTAGTGTAGCAGTGATGCCTTGTTCAGCCAAAAAGTTTGAATGCAACCGACCGGAAATGGATGATTCAGGTTACCAGGATGTTGACTTCGGTTTAACAACCAGAGAGATGGCTAAAATGATTAAGGAAGCGGGAATACATTTACCTGAAATGCCTAAATCTCATTTTGATAATCCATTTGGAGAGGCATCAGGTGCAGGGCTTATTTTCGGTGCTACCGGCGGAGTTATGGAAGCAGCCCTCCGTTCTGTTGTTGAATTTGTAACGGGTAATAAAGCCGAAGATATTTTTGACAATGCAAACATAGTTCCGGTTCGCGGATTTGAAGGAATCAAATATGTTGAACTTCCAATCGGCGATAAAGTAGGACCAGTTCCAGACCTTATAAAACATTTAGTGCCGAATTGGGATTGGCTGAAAGGCGCAACATTAAAAGTAGCAGTTGCACATGGAACAGCTAATGCTAAAAAAATAATGGAAGATATAAAAGCAGGCGGAAAATTCAGCGAATGTCATTTTATCGAATTCATGGCTTGTCCCGGCGGATGTTTAGGCGGCGGCGGTCAGCCAATTCCTACAAATGAAGAAATTCGTATGAAAAGAGCTGAGGCAATTTATGCTGAAGACGAGTCTCTCGAAATTAGAAAATCTCATGAGAATCCGCATGTTATTCAAGTATATAATGAGTTTCTTAAAGAAGGTCCTTGCAGCCATCTTTCTCATAAGCTGCTGCATACACATTATACAAAACGCGGCAAGTATATTGCTTAGTTAAGAAACATTTAGCTTAGTAAAGCCGGTTTATTTTTAAGCCGGCTTTTTTTTCATCTGAATAAAAAGAACTATGAACCTACTATCAACATCTGCTTTAATTTATAGCGAGTATTGGAACTCAATCAGCAAATACAATTCACTTTTTATAAGACTAAGATTTTGGGCGGTTTTATTTTTAGCATCGTTCGTTATTGTTGTCTCCAATTTATTTGAACTTACGCAATTTCAGTTTTATTCTGCTATTGGTATAACGGTATTCATATTAATTTATAATTTATTTTTCCGTTCCTATCATAATAAAATTTTAGGTTTACAAAATATAATTCATGTTAAGTTTTCGCTGGTTCAAATAATTGCTGATTTAGTGAGTTTAAGTTTTTTAGTGTATATAACCGGCGGTATTGAAACACCGGTTTTCATGTTTTACATTTTTCATATGATAATAGGAGCAATAATATTACCGCCTGTTTTAATCTATTCTATCGCAGGCATATTGATATTTGTAATTTCTGTTTTAAGCTTTTTAGAATTCAATGAAATCATTCCGCATCAAGGAATTGATGGATTATACTCATTTACATTCTACAGCGAAATGAATTTTATTATAGCATATACAATCTTTTTTTCTGCTGTAATACTTATCAGCATTTATCTTACTCAAAAAATTGCCTTCGATTTATTTAATAGAGAAAGACAATTAAAAGCTGCACTGGATGAAGTTGAAAAAGCCGAAGAATCTAAACAGAAATATATTATAGCAGTTGTGCATGAATTGAAATCACCGATAGCGGCAGCAGCTTCATTTTTAGATATTATTTTAGGCGGATATTTGGGAGATATTAATGATGCTGTAAAAGATAAACTTAATAAAACAAAAACCAGGGTTGAAGAATCTATAAATAATATAAATAGTATTCTCCGTGTATCTAAATATAAATTACTGAACAATGTTGAAATGGAAACAATTGACATTAATGAAATAATAAACGAGAACATCCAAAACATAATTTCAGTTGCTGATAAAAATAGTATTGAAATAATTTATTCTGATAACTCAGCTGAAAAAAATTACATCAGCGGTGATAAAGTTTTACTAAAATTGGTTTTTTCAAATTTAATCGGCAATGCGGTTAAGTACACACCGCCAAAAGGAAAAGTAGAAATTGCAGTAAGTCAGTTAGACGGCAAATCTAAAATAATTATTTCCGATTCGGGCATTGGGATACCGGTAAAGGAACAGGATAAAGTTTTTGAAGAATTTTATAGAGCAACAAACACTTCGGGTAAAAAGATTGAAGGAACCGGCACCGGTCTTTCGGTTGTAAAACAAATAGTGGAATCTCATAATGGAGAAATTACTATTGAGAGTCCGGCAAAGAGCGGAACAAAACAGAATCCGGGTACAACTTTTACTGTAACATTGCCCAGCACAAAAATGTAATGTTGATTTTCATAAGATAATGGCGTATTATTAATTCAATAGAGTTTCATTTCAATTCAAAAACCGAGTTATGAGATGATCTTTTTAGTACCAAAATGGGCTCATGAATATGAAGAATTTTGGATTACAATAAGAAGAAGAAATACTTGGTTCATCAAAATTCGTTACCTCGCCGGTTTATCACTTTTTATATTTTTAGCACTCGGCGAATATCTTTTAAACTTTCAGCTAACCCCGATTCAAATTAAAGCAATTGTTTTTGTTGGAATTGTAATCATCATTTATAATTTTGTTCTTCAACAGGTGCGTCCAAAAGTTGGCTGTATTCCGGGTCAGTTTAATTGTATGCATCTTTCACTTCTTCAAATGATTTTAGATTTATCCCTGCTCTTAGTTTTAGTTTTTTATACGGGCACAATTGATTCCCCGTTATATGTGTTTTTTATCTTTCACACAATTATCGGCAGTTTAATTTTGCCCGGTTACTTGATTTATATAATAGCCGCTTTAGTAACAATGGCTTACGGTACACTTATATTTTTTCAGCATTTTGGGATTACCGGTAATCATTATTTAGTCGGACTTTATAATAATCCGCCTGAACATTTATTTATGCAGAACGCAGTGTTTATTTTAGTGTTTGCAATAATGATGTTTCTTAGTGTTTTTATCACTAATAGAATAGGTGCAAATTTATTAAAGCGAGAGGCTCAGTTAAAAGATACATTAACAAAATTAAATGAAGCCGAAGTTGCAAAACAAAAATATATTATGGGTGTGGTTCATGAAATAAAAACACCCATTGCGGCAGTTCAATCAATGATACAATTAGTATTGCAGAGGTATTTAGGTCCGGTAAGCGAAGCAATCGAAGATAAAATGATTAGAGCACAAGCAAGAAGTGCCGAAGCTATTTCGCTGATAAATAATGTTCTAAGAATTTCAAAATTAAAACTTTTGAATATTACCACTACCGAAGAAATTGATTTAATTGAAATTATTACTTCATTGGTTGAACAACAATCAGAAAAGGCGAAGGCAAATAATATTCAAATTACAACTACTGATTATAGAACTACAAATAAAAAAATTAACGCCGATAGAGTATTAATAGAATTAGCACTATCAAATTTAATTGGAAATGCAATTAAGTATAATTTTATTGGCGGTAGAGTTGAAATTATTATTTATGATGAAGCAGCAGATGAAGCAAATGTTAAAATTGAAATAAATGATACCGGAGCGGGAATTCCGGCAGAAGATCTTGATAAAATATTTACACAATTTTACAGAGCATCTAATATTAAGTATAAGCATGAAGAGGGAAGCGGGCTTGGGCTTTATCTTGTAATGGAAATATTAGACCGGCATAATGGTTCCATCAAAGTAAAAAGCCCTTCAAATTTACAAAGTGAAAACAGACCGGGAACATCAGTTGAAGTAACTTTGCCATATTGCTTAGATACTGATCAAGAGAATAAAGATGATATTAAGACGCTTTCAATTAGAGGACGGATATAAAAGTAAAAAATTCATTTGGTATTATTTCTTTCGCCGATTCCGCATCCTGCAGACTATTAAAAATTCCAAAAACTGTTGAACCTGTTCCTGTCATCAAAGCAAATTCAGCTCCGTTAGCATAAAACATATTTTTTAAACTTTCAATTTCAGGGAAAAGCTTAAATAAATTTTCTTCAAAATCATTTTTAACATTTTCTTTAAGAAAACTAAAATCATTTATTCTTGGAACTAAGTTTTCGTAACTAAATTTTGGCTTTGAAGGAACAATATTACTAAACGCATCCTTTGTTGAAACATGAATGTTAGGGTTAACAATCATAATAGGTTTAGTAATTTCCAAATCAATAAGTGTAAGTTTTTCTCCTCGACTTTTTCCAATAGCAGGTTTTGCTCTTAAAAAAAAGGGTACATCAGACCCAAGTTCTAAAGCTAAATTAGCGAGGGTGTCAAAGTTTAATCCGAGGTTAAACATTTCGTTTAAGCAGACCAATGTAGTTGCGGCATCAGAACTTCCGCCGCCTAATCCTGCACCCGATGGTATATTTTTCTGTAGATAAATTTTTACCGATAATTTTTTGTTTGTTACTTTTTCTAAAATCTGTTTTGCCCGAACTATTAAATTACTTTCATCATCAGTAAGCGCGGGATCGTTTGACTTAAATGAAAAATGTGAATCTACTTCAAACTTCAGCATATCAAATAAATCATGTATCGGATAAAATAGTGTTTCCAGATTATGAAAACCGTCATCTCTTTTTGATGTAATACTTAAACCGATATTAATTTTTGCCGGTGCTTTAATTTGAATAGATTTCATTTAGTTTTTCCTTGATAAAATTTGTATGTGCCGGATTGCTGCCGCAGCATGAACCAATATAAAGAGGGGAGTATTTCAAATATTTTTCTGCATTACTCCAATACTCTGCCGGTGTTACGGAGCAGCTTATATCAGTATCAGTAAAATTGCCTGAACCGCAATTGAGATAGAATCCCCATCGATAATTAATTTTGTGTTTATCAATTATATTTTTTAATAGAGAGCTATGAATGCAGTTAAAACCTATTGCAGCCGGTTTATGGGATTTTATTAAATCCATTACATCTGCTAAATTTTCTCCGCTTAATAATTTTAATTCTTTATCTAAAAAAATATTTATTGTAAATGGGAAGTTATTTGATGAACAAAAATTAGAAACAATTTCAATTTCATCCAGGTGGCTAAAAGTCTCGTTCCAAATTATATCGCAGCCCTGTTTCCATAAATATTCTATATGCTCAAAATGGTTATCTATTAATTCACTTTTTGATATCGTTCTTTCTTGTTGATAGCAATCTTCGGCAGGAGCATTTGAGCCGGCAACAATAATATTTTCATCACCGCGTGCATCAATAGCAATTTCAACTGCTGTTTTAACAAAGTCTTCATTAGTAATTTTTAATTGTGCCGAATTGTATGCAACAGGATTAGTCCGGAATGTATTTGTTGTAATTATATCAGCACCGGCTTGTATGTAGCTTTTGTGTAATTTAGAGACCTCTGTCGGGTTACTTAAATTCAATCTGCTTGACCATAACATATCATTCTTCTGAACAGATAACGTCTGCAAGCTGCTTCCAATTGCACCATCTAAAATTAAGGGTCGCATTTTTATTTTATAGAGTTTTAATAAATCTTTTCTGTCCATTGCAAAAAAGTTATGTATTCTTTTTATCAAATTGTTTTTCAAAAAATATTAAAAATTTCCTTTCCGCATCTTCATAATTTAGATTATCAAAATTTGGTTCGGTGGTAATTACACTTTCATATTCTGATTTGTAGGGATACCAAATTACATCATCAGTATTGTACTTTACATATAACCCGAATACCGGCACATTGTAGGCAGAAGCGAGATGAATAATTGATGTATCGGGTGTGAAAAGAAAATCAAGTTTTGAAACTAAGGCTGCAAATCTATCAAAATCCGGATCGCAAAAAACCGGTATTTCATTTTGAGAAATCTGTTCTGCATAATCCAAATCCTTCTCTGCCGAGATTAATATCAATGAGGCATTATACTTTTTAAGCGAATTCACCACTTTCTTAAATCTTTCAACACCCCAAAATCTAGCATCGCTGCCGGCAGAAATATTTATTCCAACTAAATAATTTTTATTTTTGAATAAACTCAATAAATATTTTTCAACCGCGTCCACGGAATCAGTCTTGGGCTGGTAAACTACATTAGTATCAAAATTTTCAATATCAATATTTAATATTTTGGTAAGTACAAGTAGTCGGTCAATAACATGAAATTTAGATGGATTTAGTTTTTCAATAGTATCGGTGTAAATTTTATAATTTTCCTTTTTGAGTGCCAGTCTGTGCCTAATACCGCTTAATGCAGCAAGAAAACTCACAGTAGTTGAAACATCATCATGCAGATCAACTATTACATCATACTGTTCTGATTTAACCAGTTTACGGAATTTATTAATTCCGCTAAAGCCTTTTTCAAAAACTATTACTTTTTCTATATCGGAATTATTTTGAAATACAAAATGATTTTTTTTATCGGCTAAAACATGTATGATGCATTCCGATTTATTTTTGACGGCTGATAAAAGGGGAGTTGTTACTAAGGCATCACCAATTCTATTTAAACGAATAAATAATATTTTACTTTCAGCAGTTAAGTTTAATTTACTTTCAGATTTCGGAGCACGATAAAGAATCAATAAAATTCTTAAGAAAATATTCTTGAAAAATAGTTCAATTCCTTTCATCACTCGGCTTTATTTTTCTTTAACAACAGTTCAACCTTTGCTAAAATTCTTTCGATAGGCAGATCATTAAAACATTCCTGGTTAAAAGGACAATCCAATAAATTACATTCAATGCAGTGTAATTCATCCAATCTAACCCATTCATGTTTTTCACCGTAGGGACCTTGGAGCAATGGACTTGTTGGACCATGAATACTGAGAGTTGGAGTGCCGACAGCAGCGGAAATGTGCATTGGTCCGCTGTCGTTGGCTATAAATATATCACACTCATTTATAAATGATGCCATTTGATTTATTGTAGTATCGGGAGCACAAATAGCTACATTATTCATCATTTTAACAATATTTTCAACATCTGATTTATCCTCAGGTCCCCAAAGAAGTAATACCACAGCATTAAACTTTTCAATAATTGAATCAGCGATTTCAGCAAATTTTTTAGGAGGACACCGTTTTGAAGACCATCCTCCGCTAGGGCTGATGCCAACCAGCAAAGATTTATCTAAACTAAAGCTATCTAAGTAATTCTGTGCAAAATAGTTATCGCGTTCATCTAAAATATATTCTAACTGTTTATTGTGTATTTGCAGTCCAATCGACTTCAAAAATTCAATATGAAGTTCAGCGGCATGGAATTTCCCTCTCTCAACCGGACCAAATAAATTATAAGCATACTTTCTGCCCTTATAAGGAAAACCGGCTCTATAACGTGCTCCGCTTGTAAATGTAATTTGGGCGGTTGTTGGATTTGAAAAAAGGTCTAATACCAAATCGTATTTTGTATTTCTAATTGATATAGCTGTTTTAATTCTGCTTAAAGTGCTTTTTCTGTCCAAAAGTAAAATATTGTTAATAAAATCGAAATTTGATAAGAATTGATTTGACGGTCTTTCCGTTAGATAATCAACTTCGGCATTTGGGAATTCCTTTCTAATTGTATCGAAAATTATTGTAGAAAGTACAACGTCGCCAATTCCTCTTAATTTAATTATTAATATTTTTTCAATTTTTTTATTGTCTATTTTCACTTTAAAATTACACCTAATTTTTTAATTCAATTGATGATTGGACTTTGCTGAAGAGTAAAATAAATCCAATGCAGATTAATACTGAGTTTTCTAATACTTTTCTAAATCCAACCTTTTGTGCTGCCAGGGTACCAAAGCAGCCGCAGTCGATATCGAGATTTCTAAAGATTGCTATAATTACGGCAGTTGTAAAAAGCATCATTAAGGATGTAATAAGCATGGAGTTTTCTCTGATTTTTATTCCGAATAGAAGGAGCATGCCGGCAATCAATTCCAGCCAGGGTAAAAATATTGCAAAAATATTTATTGAAAATATTGGGAGCAGTCTATAATTTTCAATTGATTGTGCGAACTCTGATGGGTTTGCAATTTTTTCTATTCCTGAAATTATAAAAACTATGCTGAGTATAATTCTAATAATTAATAGGAAGTATGTATTTTTTAGCAGAAACATTTATTTATGGCTCCATCGGATAATTATTAGCGATCCAGTTTTCCACACCGCCTTCTAAAATATAAATTTTGTTAAAACCAATTTCGCTTAAATTAACGGCAAGTCTTTTACTCACATCACATTCTACATCACCGCAATAAACAATAAATGTAAAATTTTTATTTAATGCTTTTACTATCGGCATATTCATATCAAATTTATATTCCGGAATATTGATAGAACCTTTAATATGACTCTCATCAAAATCCCATTGATCACGTGCATCTATAAATAATATTTTTTTAGAATTATAGAGTGTATATGCTGCTTCAGTCATTATTAAACTGGGCGGGGTAATATTGTAATTTGCCGTTGAATTTAGGGAGTCGAGGTCGTTATCAATATTTGGTTCGGCATACTGTAATTCAATATTTTCACGGATGAATTTAACGCCGAAAGGGGAAAGAAAATTATAGAAAACACCCAGTAAAATTGAAATGACAATCAATAAAAATATAAATCGAAAATTTATTTGTTTTAACATTATCAGCTATTTAATAATTAGTAAATTAACTATTCATTAATCAGTTCGCAGCCAGCCGGAACACCGGGCTGTACTGTAAGAACCTTTTCCTTCGATAAAAACACCTGACCCGGTTCCATTCCTTTTTTCTTATAAACAAATTTAGCAAAAGTATATGAAACCGGCACAATGCCGGCGGTTTTAGCTTTGCTGTGGTAAGCCGCAATTGAAGCGGCTTTTTTTAATACAGGTTTAGGAACAACTTCTTTCGGGGTATCACTTCTTAAAATGACATGAGAACCGGGCATACCCCTTGCATGAAACCAGTAATCGTTTTGCTTTGCAAATTTAATTGAGAGCAAATCATTGCTTCGGCTGTCCTTACCTACATATAGATCGTACTTATCGTCAATTCTATACTGCTTATATTTGATATCCAATTTTGTTTCTTTTTTTAATTTTTTAACCGATCCAATATTTAATTCTTTTCTTAAAGATTTAAACTCATCAACAGACTCTGAATTTAAAAATGCAGCCTGTTTTTCAGCGAGGGCACTGTAGTTTTTAATACTGGTTTCGTAAATCTCTTTTGATTTACCGAAATTAATTTTTTCATCTTTCGCTTTATCAAAATACAAATTTACATTTTCATTTGGCGTACTTGTTTCTTTTAATTTAATGTCAATTTGCTCACCGGTTTCATAATCACTTAAAGTTATTTTTTTAAATCCCTTTTTAAGTGAATGAATATTTGCAAGTAAAATACTGCCGAGTTTTCTATACTCATCTTCCCGGCTGCCTAATTCAATTCTATATTTAAGCTTATTTATTTTTTCTGAAAGACGATGCATTTCTTTATCAAAATAGGAATTGAGTTCCTTCTTAAGCTTATAAAACTCAAAGTTGTGATAATATTCAGAAATATAGTTTTTAACGGCATCTTTAATTTTACTAACTTGAATTGGATTTTCAAGTTCGTTAGCTTGTTCAAAACTTTTAGGAAGCATGGAAACCTTGCCTTCCGGTGAGTTATAGGCAACTACTATTTTATCATTCAGCACTTTTTTAATTGTACTATTTATTGATTCACCAAAAGATTTAAACATTTTATTTTCGAAAATAAATTTCGCTTCATTAAATATTTCCCTGCCTATATGGGGGTAAGTTTTTCTAAATGCAGAATAATTCATTTCGTTTATTGATTTAAGCTCTTCACTAATTTCATACTTTGAATCTATAAACTCTAAGTTTTCTAAAATATCCAGGTAATAATTATTTTCATTTTTAAGCTTTTTGAAAGACAATATATTCTTGGAATTGTCAATCAAAAAAAGATTTGTCAAATTTCCTCTTATCATAAAATAAAGATCAAAACTGCTTGATTGGAGTTTTACAACTCTTTCATTTTTTGCAATGCTGATTTTAATGATTTCGGCAGGTAAATATTCATCCCAAAAATTTATTGTATTTTTTTTAGCCTTTCTATGATCTTCTTTAACATAAAGGTAGGGCATGTTTTGGTCGGAAGAAATAATTAGATGTTTATGAGGGAACTGTTCACTTGCTAATCTCAAATAAATTTTATCCTTTTCTTGAGAATAGATTTCATTAACAGAACAATTAACTAACTCGTCAGTTAATTCGATTGTATTTCGTAGCAAGTAAAAATAATTTTTAATCATTTGTTGAAAGGAAAGCCGGTAAAAATAATTACCGGCATAATAAATTAATAAGGCATGCCTCTGGATTCTCGTTCATCCCTGGTCAATTCAAATACATTTGAAATTAATCTTTTAGCATCCTCGGAGATTATAATATCTCTTCTTTTCATAACTCGTTCAGCAACTTCCAGGGATTTTTCTAAATTATAAGTTGTTACACCATCGGAGCCGCCCCAGCTGAATGAGGGCATATATTTTGGCGGAAAACCTGAACCATAAACATTACAGCTTAACCCAATTACAGTACCGGTATTAAGCATTGTATTAATCGCTGTTTTTGAATGGTCGCCGATTATAGCACCAACAAACTGCATTTTACTATCAACTGCAACATCATTAATAATAACTTTTATAGTACCGTAATTACTCTTTAGATCACTGCTGTTTGTATCGGCGCCAATATTAACCCATGCACCTAAATAGGAATGACCGAGAAAACCATCATGCTGCTTGTTGGAATATGAGTGAATTATCGAGTCTTCAATTTCACCGCCGACTTTACAAACATTGCCGATACTGGTATTCTCATAAACTTTCGCCGACATCCTAATCAAGGAATTTTTACCAATGTATAGGGGTCCTCGAAGACATGCGTTCGGCATAATTTTAACATTTTTTGCAATGTATATTGGACCGTCGGACGCATCAATTACAACTCCCGGTTTTATATCCACACCTTCGGCAATAAACATATTATCTTTTTCAACTAAATATACACCATCATTAATTGGAGCATTAATCATTTGCTTGTAATCCTTTGTGATGTATTTATAGTCTTCAATAATTTCCCTTCCATTATTATGTATCAGTTCCCAGGGAAAATGAACATAGTTAATATCAACTTCTTCAGTTGGTAATCCATTAAAGGCAGAAAGCGGAATCACATCCAGCAAATGTTTTTTGAAATTCTTCAACTTGGAGCCTGTGATTCTTGCGGCAACAACCATTTCGCCGTTAGTGTAAATTTTATCTTCTCCCTGCAGAGGAATTTTTTCTGCAAAGTTTGGATCAGCTACAATTCTCCCGTCGATAAACAGGCAGCCGTCACTATGTAAATCATTAACAATAAGTTGTGGGTTACGCTGTTTAATATGCTCTGCTAAATAATTTCTGCAATGAAGATTAACAGTTACACCCGGGTAATGCCTTATTATTTTTTCGCGCAAGTTTAAAATACCGCATCTTAAATCAAATGTGGGACGAATATGAACTAACGGAAATAGTTCTTTATGGTGAATTCCTTCATATATGCAGATCGTGTCAATCAATTTTCCTCCGAAAATATTTTATTCAAACAACATTGATTCCCAGGTATCAACATATTCAATTTCCAACAGTGCCGAAGATTCCTTATCGAGTACAACAAATGTATTTCGGTGCATCTGAATTATTGACGCCGGGCAGGTTGCAGTAACTGGTCCTTCAACGGCAGCCTTAACTGCTTTAGCTTTATTGCTTTTATTTGCAACTAACAGCAATTCCTTTGCGTCCATAATTGTTCCAACACCCATGGTTATTGCATATTTAGGAACTTCATCCATACTGCTGAAAAACCGTGCATTATCATTACGGGTTTTCTCAGTTAATGTTTTAATCCTGGTTCTGCTGCCGAGGGAACAACCGGGCTCATTAAATGCAATGTGTCCGTTGCCTCCAATACCAAGTATTTGAAGATCAATTCCGCCGAATTCAACAATTCTTTTTTCATACCACTCGCAGAAAGCATTAACATCTTTTGTCATTCCCTGCGGAACATGTACATAGCGCGGATTTATGTTTATTTCCTTAAAAAAGTTCTGCTGCATAAAGTAATCATAGCTTTGATCGTGCGAAGGGGGAAGTCCAACATATTCATCTAAATTAAAAGTAGTTACTGTGGAAAAATCCAAACCTTCATTTTTATGCATTCTAATTAACTCTTTATAAAGACCGAGGGGAGTGCTTCCCGTAGCCAAACCTAATACCAAATTAGGTTTTCTGCGCATACGGTTGGCAATAATCTTTGCCGCCTCAGCGCTCATTGATTCGTAATTTTCTTTTACAATTACTAACATTTTAACACCTGTTTAATTTAAAAATATTTATTCAGTAGCTTTTTTTAATTTTTTAAGAGTTGCAACAACCATAAGAGCGGCGGCAACTGAACAGACGATCAGTAATAAGAAAAACTGCCATAGTTCCCACTCTTGGTAGTATCTGCCTACAAACCCGGCTAAGTAATTTCCGATAGCGGTTGCGCCAAACCAGCCGCCCATTAAAAGTCCTTTCATTTTAGGAGGCGCTACTTTAGATACAAATGATAATCCCATCGGACTTAAATGCAGCTCGGCTATTGTTAATGTAAAGTATGTAGAAATTAAAAAGAAGGGGCTGACTGTTAAGGATGACATACCGCCATCTAAAGAATAAACGGGCGCCAAACCGATCGAAGCAAAAATCATAATAACGTACGCGAGGGCAGTAATCAGCATTCCAATACCAATTTTTGCCGGTGATGAAGGTTCTTTGCCTCGCTTGTTCATGAACGCAAACATGCCTACAATTACCGGTGTCATAAGCACAATAAACATTGGGTTAAATACTTGAAATTTTTCAGGAGAAATACTTCCAACTTCCGGAAGCATGTTAACTTTAATAATAACTATTATCAAACCGGCTAACGCAAAAGCCCCGCCAATTCCTTTAGTTTTTAATGTGTTTGTTTTTTTAATTGCAGCAACTAATCCGAAAATAATGAATAATATTCCGTGTAAGCCGACTGCATCAAAAAGGAGGTAAGTAAATTTTCCAACCACAGGGTGAGTATAATCTCTTGCGAACAATGAAAGAGCCGCACCGTTTTGATGGAATGCCATCCAGAAGAATATTACAATACCGAAAATTGTAAGCAATGCAACAACTCTGTCTTTTTCCTGTTTTTTTGTAAGCACTACATCTTTATCGTTATTTACAACATTTTTAGATTGATAATCAGAATCCTTATAGAATTTCTTGAAAATAGTAAAGATCATTAGTGAAAAAACCATTCCCACAGCGGCAATTGCGAAACCTGCGTTGTAGCCTTGCGCCAATGTTGAGCCGAAGTTTTCCATAGCGAAGTCTTTAATTGCCGATGCTGCAAAAGGAGCGTAAAATGCACCGATGTTGATACCCATATAAAATATATTGAATCCGGCATCCTTTAATGATTTTTGTGAATGACCATATAAGTTACCTACAAGTACGGAAATATTAGCTTTGAATAAACCATTGCCTATAGCAACTACAACCAATGCGGCAAACAACAATGTTGAGGATTGTGTTGGTATTGCCATCATAGCATAACCGATACCCATTGTTATAGCACCGAGGGTAATAGTTTTGCCGTAACCGAGAACATTATCAGCAAGCCATCCGCCGACAATTGGTGTAAAGTAAACACCGGCTAAAAATATTCCATATATATTTGTAACGGTAGCTGCATCCCAACCGAAGTTTTCATTTAAGTAGTAAACAAAAATTGCCAGCATAGTATAAAAGCCGAATCGTTCCCACATTTCTGTAAAAAATAAAACTATTAGTCCCTTTGGGTGGTTTCTAAACATAATTACTCCGTAAATATGATTGTTAGATTTCTCTTAAAAATTCAAAAGTTAAAATAAAATCTAAATGGATATTAGATAACAGAATTTTATAAGCACAAAATATAAATAAATTAGAAAATAACTCCTAAGAATGCCTTAACAATTCTAACTTTTCTTTCTTTAACTCAATAAATTTTATATTTTTGCTGAATGAAAAAATTACCTAAAAAACTACTTATTATATCAGCTTCTCTAATTGTTTTTTTTATTGCTGTAATTCTGATAATAAATTTTTATGTAATGCCAAACTATGTTTATGCCCCTGAATTAGAGGTGCCGGATATTATTGGTATGAACCAGGATGATGCAGTTGAATTGCTGAAAGAACTGAGCTTAAACCCCGTAATAGACGGGATGCGTTATGATGCAAAATTTGAAAAAGATGAAATTATATTTCAGCGTCCCAGAGCAGGTACTTCCGTAAAAGAAAACCGCAGAATTTATATGATTGTAAGCGGGGGAGACCCCAAAATTAGTATGCCTTCCTTAATTGGAAAAACATACCGGGATGCTAAAATTACAGTTGAGCGATTAGGATTAATATTAGACCAGGTTGATAGAATAAGATCTGAGTTTCCTGCAGAAACTATTGTTGAACAATTAGAAATTGCCGGGCAGCAAATGGAAGCTGGTGATACGGTGCATCTGAGTGTGAGTGTTGGTCCGCGTGTAGGAAAAAGCCGGGTACCAAATTTAATTGGTGAATCTTTGCAGGGGGCAGAAAATATTCTTAAACGGGTTTCGCTTAAAATTGGAAGAGTTGAATATATACCCTCGCGTACCTTGCTGCCGAATACTATAAGTGAGCAGTACCCAAGCAAAGGAACACTATTGGAATATGGAGATAGTGTTGATGTTTATGTATATAAAAGTATTAAATAAATTAATTTTCCCGGAAATAATAAAATGAAAATAATTGCACCATCGGTACTCGCCTCTGATTTTTCGAACTTAACACAGCAGATTAGATATGTTGAAATGGGCGGAGCCGACTGGATTCACTGCGATATTATGGACGGCAAGTTTGTTCCTAATATTACATTCGGACCAATAGTGGTCGAAGCAATAAACGGTATTACAAATTTACCGCTCGATATTCATCTAATGATTGAAGAACCCGATAGATATATTGAAAACTTTATAAAAGCGGGTGCTGATATAATTACAGTTCATCAAGAGGAAGTAAAACATCTTCATAGAACTGTTTCAATGATAAAAGATTTGGGTGCAAAAGCAGGAGTGTCAATTAATCCTGCAACTCCGGTTTCAATGCTTTCAGAAATTGTTGAGTATGCAGATATGATATTAATAATGAGTGTTAATCCCGGTTTTGGCGGACAAAGTTTTATTGAAAACTCACTCAGCAAAATTTCTGAATTAAAAAGTTTAAGGGAGAAGAAGAAACTTGATTTTAAAATTCAAGTTGACGGAGGAATTGATAAAACAAATATTCAAAAGATTTCTGAAAGAGGATGCGATGCATTTGTTGCCGGTTCATCAATATTCCACAGCGATAATATAACCGGCGCAACTATTGAACTTAAAAATTTAGTTACATCACTGGAGGTATAAAAAATGAAGTTAGATTTAGCATTAATTGGCGGAAAAGTTGTTACACCTTTTAGAGAAGTTAAAAATGGCGGAGTAACCATAACCGAAAATAAAATTTATGAAGTAGGACAAGTAAGTAATATAGATATTTCGGATTGTAAAAATGTTATTGATGTAAGCGGAAAAATAGTTGCACCCGGATTTGTGGATTTATTAGTCCACGGCGGCGGCGGATATGGTTTTTCTGATGATGTGGAAAAACATATTGATGTTATAAGCAATTATTTTATCAAGCATGGTTCTACAACTATGCTTGCCAGTCTGCACGCAAAACCGTGGCAAAAGCTTTTAGATGACCTAAGCAGTGTGGCTAAGTATATAAAAGATAATCCCGATTCAAATATTAAAGGTATCCATATGGAAGGACCGTATTTGAACAAGGCATTAAAAGGTGCAATGAATGAAGATTATCTGTTAGAGCCAGCAGTGGATACATTCACAGAAATGTATGAAGCTGCCGATGGATTTTTGAAAATGATGACGATTGCTCCTGAACTTCCTAATGCAATGGATGTAATTAGGGAAGCCTCATTCCGTGGAGTTGTTTGTTCTCTCGGTCATTCAAAGGCAACGTATGAACAAATAGATTTAGCAATTGATAATGGAGCCACACACGTTACACACATTTTTAATGCGATGGATCCGCTGCACCATAGGCATCCAAGTCTGCTTGCCGCCGCACTTTTGAGGGATGAATTGAAAATTGAATTGATAGCCGATAATTTTCACGTACACCCTGCAACAATGGAATTGCTGATGAAAATTAAATCTCACAAAGGTATTGTTCTTATAACCGATTCTATTAGAGCGGGCGGAATGCATGATAATAGTGAAACTCAATTCTCAGATCAGAAGGTATATTACAAAGATCAGAAAGCAACGCTTGCAGACGGTACCTTAGCCGGAAGTACTCTTACCCTTAACCGCGCAATTAAAAATATTGTTGAAAACACCGGAACTAAATTAACTGATGCAATAAGAATGGCGTCATTAAACGGGTCAAAGGTAATCGGTGCTTCGCGCGGTATTCTCGCATCGGGTAAGGTTGCAGATATTGTTGTGATGAACAAAGATTATGAAGTTGAGTTAACCGTTATCGGCGGAAAAATCAGATACAATAAATCTAACGACTAATTTATTTTTCTGATACATCTTTATTGCAAATATTATTTAATACTGGTATGTAATTGAATGCACGTGTAATCAAAATATCTTCTTCCATTATGCTTGATAGAATAAAACACAAATATTCTATTAATGATAATTTTGAAAACAAATGCCACGCAATTGAACTAACTGATATTAACCAATCTTTTTCCGAGCAAATATTTAGCTTAATTACAGATATCGGAGCGGGTAAAGCATATCTGAAAAATTATAGCAATAATTTATGCAGCCTGCTTCTTCCAATTTCCTTAGATAATTTTGAGGCATCAAAAGAGATTTTTGCAAATGCCGAGAGTATGCACATTTATAATACAATCTTAAGTTCAATTGAAAATTATTTGAATTACGATAAACGGAAAATAGAGCTAAGGGGAAAAGAATTTAGCCTTGATAGAGCTTATGTTATGGGCATTTTAAATATTACTCCCGATTCATTTTCCGATGGCGGAAAATATTTTAATCGTGAATCAGCAATAAGTTATGCAGAAACTATGATTGAGGATGGAGCAGATATAATAGATATTGGCGGAGAATCAACTAGACCCGGAGCCGAAAGTATTTCAGTTGACGAAGAATTAAATAGAGTTATTCCGGTTATAGAAAAAATTAGAAATGAGTATCCGGGTATAATAATTTCCGTTGATACCACAAAATCTAAAGTTGCGGATGATGCATTGAGTATTGGTGCCGATATTATAAATGATATTAGCGGACTGACATTTGACCCCAACATTGCCGAGGTTGCAAGGCGGCATAATGCTAGCTTAATATTGATGCATATAAAAGGTAATCCCCAAACAATGCAGCAAAATCCTTATTATGAAGATGTTGTTTGCGAGGTTTATGATTTTTTAGCTGCACAAATTAAAAATTTACAGAGTAATGGTTTAAGTAAAATTATTGTTGATACAGGAATCGGATTCGGTAAAAGAGTTGAAGACAATTTTGAATTGATAAATAGACTAGAAGAATTTAAGTCATTAGGTTACCCAATTATGATCGGAGTTTCAAACAAATCATTCCTGGGTAAGTCATTAAATCTTGATATTAACAATAGGGAAAATGCTACTGTTTGTGCGGAATCAATCAGCATGAATAATGGAGCGAGAATTATAAGAACGCACAATGTTAAAAAAGCGGTTGAAGCTGTTAATATTTTTAATCTCACTAATTCATTCGGAAGATTAGTTAATGCTTGATCTATTTAAAATAGGTTTTTTCACTGTATCACTTTTAGATATAGTTGATATTATTTTAGTCAGCTATTTAATTTATAAGTTGTACACACTTATCCGCGGAACTATTGCTTCTCAAATATTTATCGGGTTAATAATTGTACTGCTGCTTTCAATAACAGCTCAGGCTATAGACTTAAAAGCATTAAGCTGGATACTAAAACTTATAACAGATATTTGGGTTATCGCATTTATAATATTGTTTCAGCCTGAAATTAGAAGGCTATTACTGCTGCTTGGCAGAAATCCGTTTGGAAGAGTATTTGCTTCTAGTGATGAACAATCGGTTGTTGATATAATTACCGAAGCCTCATTTGAAATGGCGCAGCATCAGCATGGTGCCTTGATAGTAATTGTTAAATCTGTGGGCATTAAAGGTATTGCCGAAACGGGAGAATTATTGAATGCTAAAGTAACCAAGAGTTTAATAAGATCAATCTTTTTCCCCCGTTCACCACTGCATGATGGTGCAGCGATTATTAATGGAAACAAAATTGAAGCGGTAAAATGCACGCTTCCGCTTTCTCAAAAAACAACCATTAATGGAGAAGCTTTAGGAATGAGACATAGAGCCGGATTAGGTATATCAGAAGAAGCTGATGTAATAACCGTGATTGTATCGGAAGAAACAGGAAGTATTTCAATAGCTGAAGGAGGAAAACTGTATCGCGGACTTTCGAAAGAAGCGCTTAAAAATAAATTAATTAGCAGCTTAGGACCCACAAAAGATAAAAACTGGCGCGGCATTTTTGAACAGTTTGGAAGACAAAAGTAAATCAATTTAATTTTATCGAACGGCAAAAATATTATGAAACTAAAATACTTATCACACTCGTCATTTTTAATTACAACATCGGAAGGGAAAACAATTTTAATAGATCCTTTTCTTGATGATAATCCTAATGCACCAATTAGTTCCGATGAGGTGCCGGCTGATTATATTATTTTGACTCATGCGCACGGAGATCATCTCGGTGATTCATTTAAAATCGCTGAAAGAACTAACGCAACATTTATTTGTGTGAATGAATTAGCTGAGTATTGTGCATCAAAAGGATTTAAAGCGCATAACATGCATATTGGCGGAGCATTTAATTTTGATTTCGGAAGAGTAAAATTTACAATTGCTCATCATGGTTCGGTTACTCCGGATAATGTTTACGGGGGTGTAGCCGCAGGAGTGTTAATTACAATTGACGGAAAAACAATTTATCATGCCGGTGATACCGGGTTGTTTTACGACATGAAATTAATTGGTGAAATGAATGATATCGATTATCTGATTGTACCTATCGGAGATAACTTTACTATGGGAATTGATGATGCAGTAAAAGCTGTTGAGTTTGTTAATCCTAAATTTTCAATTCCAATGCATTATAATACTTTCCCGATAATTGAAGCCGACCCGTTTGAATTTAAAAATAAAGTAGAAAAATCCGGCAAAAAATCTATCGTTCTTGAATTTGGTCAAGAAATAGAAATCATGTAATTTCAGTTAGTATTTACTATTAAATAATATTCTAAAAAATAGAAGTAAGTAAGCAGAAATTTTATGGCAAAAATAATCGCAATTGCAAATCAGAAAGGCGGTGTCGGCAAAACCAGTACTGCCATTAACCTATCCTCGTCAATTGCAGCTTCCGAGCGTAAAACATTATTAATTGATATTGATCCTCAGGCAAATTCATCATCAGGATTAGGAATTAGTAAAGATAGAAAATCAGTGTATGAGGTTTTAATAGGTGCAGAACAAATTAGCGACTGTATAATAGAAACTCACATGCCAAATTTAGATATATTGCCTTCGCATATAAATCTTGTTGGGGCAGAAGTGGAATTAGTAACTATGCCGAATAGAGAAAACCTGCTGAAAGAATCGGTTAGAAGTTTAGAAGGATATGAATATATTTTCATCGATTGTCCGCCTTCGTTAGGATTGCTAACACTTAATGCATTCACGGCAACCCATTCTGTTCTTATTCCTGTTCAGTGCGAGTATTTTGCTTTGGAGGGATTAGGACAGCTTTTAAACACAATAAATTTGGTTAGACGAAATTTAAACAAAGAATTAAAAATTGAAGGAGTACTTTTAACAATGTTTGATCAGAGGCTGAGGCTTTCTCATCAGGTAATTGAAGAAGTAAATAAATATTTCGGCGATAAAGTATTCAAAACAATTATTCATAGAAATGTAAGAATTTCGGAAGCACCGAGCCATGCACAGCCGGTTATATTGTACGATGCTTTTTCAACGGGTGCAAAAAATTATTTATCACTTGCCAGTGAGTTAATTGCCAAGAACACAAATAACGATAGTGTAAGAAATGACTAAAATAAAAACCGGTCTCGGAAGGGGATTAGATGCATTAATTAATCCGCAAGTAAAAGAAGAAGTTGATAAACCGCTAACAATCTCCTCCAACAAATTAAAAACCGATGATGGCGAATCGCTTGATATTATTGCCAAAATACCAATTGAACTAATTAAGCCTAATCCTTTTCAACCCCGAAAAGATTTTGCACCGGAAGCCCTGGAAGAATTGAAAAAATCAATTTTAGAAAATGGTTTAATTCAGCCGATAACCGTTCGCAGAAGTGTTGATAAAAAATATGAATTGATTTCCGGCGAAAGGAGATTAAGAGCCTGCTTAGAAATTGGCTATGAGTTTATTCCATCATACATAATTAAAGTTGATACGAAAGAAGCAATGGTTGCCTTAGCCCTTATTGAAAATATTCAAAGGGAAAAGCTAAACGCAATTGAAGTTGCACAGGCTTACAAAAAATTGATGGAGGAATGCAATCTTAGTCAGGAAGAAATTGCAAAACGTGTCGGTAAGGAACGTTCAACCATCACTAATTCAATTAGATTATTAAAACTGCCGAATACCGTGCAGCAGAGTTTAATTAAAAATGAAATTAATGCCGGTCATGCACGAGCTTTAATTAACTTGCCCTCTGAAAAATTTCAGAATGAATTGCTTAAAAAGATTATTAATGAACAGCTTTCCGTTAGAAAAGTTGAAAACTTAGTAAAGAGTTTTATCAAACTTTCTGAACAGCCTAAAAAAGAAAAAAGACCGGAATCCCGGGATAAACTTGAGGCTGTGTCGCAGAGAGATGTTGAAAATAAACTTAGAAATATTTTCGGCACTAAGGTAATGTGCAAGCAGAAAAAGGATGGTGCCGGTGAAGTAATAATTGAATTTTACAGCAATGACGAACTTGAAAGATTATTTGAGTTATTTGAGATAATTGAAAAATCTTCTTATTAAAATAGTGCCATTATTTTTTTTTCTTACCATTAATCTCCATTCACAAACAGTTTCGGAACCGGATACCAATAGCATCGTCCAAAGTAAAAGTTTAGAATTCGAAATGACAAAATCACCTTGGGGAGCCGTGCTAAGAAGTGCAATATTACCCGGATGGGGACAGTTTTACAACGAAGCATACTGGAAGATACCAATTGTTTGGGGCGTGTTAGGCTCATTTGTAGGCGGCTGGATTTATTATGATGATTTATATGATGATTTTCGTGACAGGTATAATCAGTCTCTAATTGATAACCCCGGAGTTGGAATATCTTCATTTAAAAGAAATAGAGACTTTTACCGTGACCAGCGTGATTTATTTACAATTTATTTTGCTCTCGGTTATCTCCTCAATCTTGTTGATGCATTCGTGGATGCTCATCTTTTCGATTTTACAGTTGAAGAAAATGTTATCACAAAGAATCCTGAACTTCAAATTAGATTCAAATTTTAATTTATATGAATAACAAAATTATTTGCGGAAACTGCGGTGAACCGAATGCATTCTTTAAGCTGAATTGCACAAAATGCAATGCTGTCATCCGTAACAAGGTTGTTAACATTGACCTATGGAGTATTTTATGGAAAATTGTTGAGACGCCCAAAATTGCATTCACTCAAATTATTCAAGCAGAAAATAAAAATTTCGTTTTCTCTTTATTGTTTTTAATCGGATTTAAACTTTTTCTACATACATTTTTTCTTTCCTCAAGCCTATCATTCAATGACGGATTCAATAACAGTGTTGTTCTTAATGCCTTAATATCATTGGGTTATCTTTCAGTTATTATTTTTCTATTCACATTTATAATTTTCCGTATAGTAAAAGCAATTGGAATTGACGGCAGGTTCAGAGACTACTACTCGATATTGATTTATGCTCTCGTTCCTTTTTTGTTCTCTCTGCTGCTGCTCACTCCCGTTGAATATGCTCTATTCGGTAAACATTGGTTTATAGCAAACCCGGCTCCATTTGCAATAAAAGCAATGGCTGCATGGGTTTTAACCGTTTTAGAAGTTTTGTTTTTAATATGGAGTATATTTTTAGTTGGAATTGCAATCTATTTGCAGACAAATAAAAAATTGTTGACACTGTTAATCACGGCATCATTTTTTATTTTGCTATCCGCAATGGTATTTATCCTTCCTTACTTTCCTTTTTGAATTTGATTAACATAATTTACAATTGCTCCATATCTAATGCCTTTACTGCTTACAATCATTTCATCAATATTCAAAGTTCTACAAATCTCAGCCAATATAGTTGTCCCGGCTAAAATTATATCTTCTCTTCCTTCAACAACAGAACCATAATCGGTTAAAATTTTGTTTGGTGATTTTTTAGAGAACTCATTAATCATAGTTTCGAGAAAATCAAAATTTAATATTGAACGCTCAACCTTTTTATCATCATATATTTTAAGGTTTTGTTTAATGCAGGATAGGGCAGTGGGTGTACCTGCAACTGCAGCAGTTAAAAATTCATCTGGAATCTTTCTTATTACTTTTTCGATTTGTACTTGAATAAATTCTTTCATCCTTTGGATAGATTGAGAAATTGAGTGCTGATCATCATTTATGAATTTTTCTGTTAAGTTTACAGCACCGAATGGAAAACTTTCAGAATAAATTATATCATTCAAATTGCCAAGTATTAATTCAGTACTGCCGCCGCCTATATCTATTACCAATATTGGCAAATCTGTATTCAATCCTTCAGTAGAACCCAGAAAAGCAAACTTTGCCTCCTCATCACCCGATATAACTTTTAGATCGAAATTAAATTTATTCCTTAAAGAATTAATTATTTCATCCCTGTTTGATGCTATTCTTAAAGCATTTGTACCGGTTACTAAAAATTTTTGGCATGAATAATTTTCCGCTATCTGCTTATACTCATCAAGCACTTTAAACATTTTAGCTATCGAACTTTCGGGAATCGGTTGTCCTTTAATTAATCCTCTGCCTATTCGCGGCATTCTATATTCATTTCTTAAAGATCTAATTTTCCCGGTTTCAGAATTATATTCTGCGATAAGCAATAGCACAGTGTTTGAACCAATATCAATTGAGGCAATATTCATTTTTTTTAATTATTTTGAGTTTCAATTATTTAGTTAATTTTATCATACTTTATTATTAGATGAAAATAAAAGAAAAAGAATTCGAAACATTATTGCAAGACTTAAAGTCGATCGCCACACAAATGGGAGCTAAAGTTCGTTTTGAAAGAGGAGACTTTAAGGGCGGTTACTGCTTGATAAAAGACAGCAAAATAATTGTCATAAATAAATTATCGAATATGCAGCGTAAGGTAATGATTTTAGCCGCAGCCTTAAACGAATTGGGTATTGATGATATGTATTTAACCCCAAGACTGCGGGAAGTAATTGAGGAGTTAGACGAAAGAAAATGAAAATTTTAGTTTTAAACGGTCCCAACTTAAATATGCTGGGAGCACGCGATAAAGATCATTACGGAAAAGTTACATTAGCCGACATAGAGAATATGTTAAAGGAAGAATTTTCTTCCGATTATTTTGAATTTTTTCAAAGTAATAGTGAGGGCGAGCTAATTGATAAAATTCAAAACTCACCAAATTATTTTGACGGAATATTAATTAATCCCGGCGGTTATGCTCATACATCCGTTGCTATCAAGGATGCATTAAACCTGGTTAATCTTCCCAAAATTGAAGTTCATTTATCCAATCTTTCAACTCGAGAAGATTATAGAAAAAATCTCCTAACTGCTTCTGAGTGTGATGGTTATGTATCGGGGCTTAAAGAACTTGGGTATTCGGCTGGAGTATTTCTACTTAAAAAATTGCACAAAGTAAAATAAATAATTTTTATTGTCTCTCCTTTTTTATCCGCATCATCTAATTGTTAAAAAACAACATCTTATCAATCTTTATTAAACCTAAGTGTAAATTGTTTTGTGAATATTGATATTTCAAAACATAATAGTTATTTTAGTTCAAGTTAAAAATATTTGGTTGATATGAAAGATTTCGGACTAAAAAAATTATACTATTCCATCAGTGAAGTTTCCAAACTTACAAATTTAGAACAATATATTTTAAGATATTGGGAGACAGAATTTGATGAGCTGCGTCCTTCAAAAAACAGAGCAGGCAATAGAATTTATACAAACAAGGATATCAAATTAATCCTCCAGATTAAAAAATTACTGCGCGATGAAAAATATACTATTGAAGGTGCAAGGAAAATCCTTGATCAATCAAAAAGTAGTAAAACACCTCAACCCGCGGTAAAAGAAACCCAGACAAAGAAAAGTGTGCAGGCACAAAAACCTGCTGAACCGCAAAATCTTAAAAAAGACCTTGAAGATTTACGTGCTTTTTTAGTAGATTTACAATCGAATTTATAATTTAATCTCGGAACGTGGCGCAGTCCGGTTAGCGTGCTTGACTGGGGGTCAAGAGGCCGCGGGTTCAAATCCCGCCGTTCCGACTAACCTAACTTAAATATTTACAATAACTTAACCGCTTCTTTTGGAGCGGTTTTTTATTGCTTAATTTTGGTTTGTACTCGGGTTTGTACTCGAAATTAAAAATATCCAATCTTTTTATTGAGTCGGAGTGAGCATGAAAAGTGGGGATATTGATTTGTATAATTATTGTCGAACTCGAGGGAAGGTATATAAAAGAAAGATATATTTATTTACCTAATCTTTTTGATATCTTCTAAAAATTCCTCTTTTGTAATGCCGAGTGTTTTAAGATTTGTAAATATATGAAGAATGGGTATATCACCTTTATGCTGAAAAATGATCGGGCGACGACAACCTTTTTTTTTATAGATTACATGACTTCCTTTTTGGCGTGCAAAATTACAGCCGATCGATTCAAGATATTTACGGTAGGTTCTATTTTTAATAGAATTGATTTCACCCATGGATCAGATTGCCGGCACTAAAAAAGATTCTTCTTCTATATCGATTGCAGAAATTTTTTTTAATTCTCGTTTTTTAATTGTAGGGGATTTGAAAACAGGCTGCGGTTTTGTTTTAATCGTCCAACCTAAATCTAATAGCTCAGCAATTAATTTATTATCTTTTGCTAAATCCTGAATAAATAATTCTAAAACTTCTTTGAAGTCTTTTTTTGCATCAGAAATTGTTTTACCATACGCTGAGAGTTCAAGTGCCGGGCTATAGGCTACAAAAAATTCTTCTTGCTTAATTATCGCAACGTCTAACTTAATTTCCAATTGCTTCATAATACTTTTCCCTGACTTATTGTTAACTCAACTTACATCTTTTATTCATTAAAATACTGTACAAAAAGAGAATAATTAAATTTGTTAGACTAAATATGATGCAAAACAAATTTATCTTAATAGAATAGTTAAATTATATAAAAAGTTTCAAAGTTAAGCAACACACAAAGTTAGTAAAGGCTGCAACTAAGAATTTTCATCTTTAATCTTTTGATAAAATAGACTAAGTTATTAGCTTAAATTTTTGAGATTTTAGTTTGAACAATTTGTGCTATCCGCAGTTCAAAACATCTGATAATAATTCTTAAACCATTACTTAAAAAATTATGATCGATTATAAATTAACAGAAGACAAGCCAAAATGCTTTTGCGGAATATTTGGTATTTACGGGATGAAGGGAGCGGCTCTCCCAACTTATTATGGTCTCCATTCGCTTCAGCACCGCGGGCAGGAAGCTGCCGGAATTGTTACATCCTCGCAAAATGAAAATGGAAAACCAATATTTAACATACACAAAGGTAACGGATTAGTTTCAGAAGTTTTCTCCGTTCCAAATTTATTCCGAGATAATCTGCAGGGAAGTTCTGCAATCGGGCATAACAGATACTCAACAACAGGTGCATCTAAATCGCATAAAAATATACAGCCGTTCGTAGTAAATTATCGACTTGGTCATTTAGCTCTTTCACATAACGGCAATTTAACAAATGCAAATATTATTCGTGATAAACTGGTAAACGACGGCGCTATTTTTCAAACTACATCTGATTCAGAAGTTATTCTTCATCTTATCGCTCGAAGCAGAAAAGAAAATCAAATTGAACAGGTGCAGGATGCTCTTAGTCAGGTTGAAGGTGCTTACTGCTTGACAATTTTGACAGACGATAAATTAATTGCAGCTCGCGATCCGCACGGCTACAGACCATTATGTATCGGAAAGTTGAACGGGGGATACATTGTAACATCTGAAACATGTGCATTGGATATCAACAGCGCCGAGTATATCCGCGATGTTGAACCGGGTGAAATTGTTGTGATTGATAACGAAACCCTTGAATCAGGCAAAATAAAATCCTACCGACTTTTTGACTACCAGGAGAAAAAGAAACACTGCATATTTGAGTTCATTTATTTCTCACGACCTGACAGCCGCATTTTTGAAGCTAACGTTGATAAAATGAGGAGGAAGTTAGGAAAGGTACTCGCTAAAGAGCATCCGGTTATTGATAAAGACGGAGAAAAAGTTATTGTGATAAGTGTTCCAGATAGTTCAAATACTGCGGCAATAGGATACCAGCAGCAGTTGGAGAAAATGAGTATCCCTTCCAAACTGGAAATTGGATTGATCCGAAGTCACTATATCGGACGAACATTTATTATACCCGGAAAAAACGATAGGGAAATTGGAGTCAAAATTAAATTCAACACAGTTAAAGGTGTGCTTGAGGGAAGAACTGTTGTGCTAATAGATGATTCAATTGTCAGAGGCACAACATCCAAAAAGCTTGTGAAATTAATTAGAGAAGCAAACCCAAAAGAGATTCATTTAAGAATTTCTTCCTCGCAGATTCGTTTTCCATGTTATTACGGAATGGATTTTCCTTCTAAAGAAGAACTGATTGCTAATCGTTTTGAAGGCGACTTAAAGAAAATGGAAGAGTACCTTGGAGTTGACAGTTTAGAGTATATGAAAATTGATGAAATGCTCGAAGCGATGGTTGACCATGCTCCCGACAACTTCTGTACCGCGTGTTTTTCAGGTGATTATCCAACTAAAATAAACACTAATTTTGAAAAAGAAGCTTATGATGATTAGATCAATTATTGCAGTTCTTTTATTTCTGAGCATATCCATTTCCGCTCAAGACCATATTTTCTTTAAGTATAAAGATGAAATTTCTCAAAATACTATCAAAACGTGGCAAAGTGACGGCTTGATAACAGAATTAACTTCAATTACAATAGATAAAACATTGAAACTACAAAATGTTAAGCCTCTTACTTCGAGTGATGATTTGCGTTTATCTCGTATTTATAAGATGACATATGAAAATGAAGCTGAGAAGCAGAATATATTGGCTAAATTGTCGTCCGATCCTTCAATCGAATATGCACAAGAATCAACAAATTATAAAATTGATTTCATTCCTAATGATAGTTTGATAGCGGAACAGTGGGGTTTGGAGAAGATTGAGGCATTCGGAGCATGGGATATTACGCAAGGAAGTGAGGAGATTTTAATTGGTGTAATTGATACCGGGCTTGATTATTTTCATGAAGATTTGCAGAAAAGTATTTTCGTTAATGCCGCCGAGGACTTAAACGGTAACGGCAAATTAGACGAAGGTGACATAGATGGAATTGATAATGATAACAATGGTTTTACCGATGACGTTATCGGCTGGGATTTTGTGGATCGTGTTGGATTTCCGTTTGATCCTTCCGGAGGCGATTACTTAGATTGGGATAATGATCCCATGGATGAGAATGGTCATGGAACCTATGTTGCGGGAATTATCGGAGCAGAGAGTAATAACATACGCGGAATTTCAGGAGTTGTTCCAAATGCAAAAATAATGATATTACGTGCGTTTGATCCCTCCGGTTACGGTGAGGAAGACGATGTTGCCGCCGCTATTTTGTATGCCGTTGAAATGGGCGTTGATGTTTTGAATATGAGTTTCGGTGATAACGCTTTTTCCTTCGTGCTGAAGGATGTAATTGAATACGCATATCAGCAAGGTGTAGTTCTCGTTGGCAGTGCAGGCAACACTTCTTCTGATCTTCCGCATTATCCATCTGGATATAATGAAGTGATTTGCGTGGGTGCTTCAACAAATAATGATTTTTTATCTTCATTTTCAAATACCGGATCTACTATTGATCTTGTTGCTCCCGGTTCTGCAATTTTAACAACAGACCTCGATAATAAATATACAAGTATTAATGGAACTTCAGCATCAACTCCATTTGTAACCGGTGCTGCCGCGTTATTAAAATCGGTTGTAAATTTCAGCAATGAGGAAATAAAACAAGTTCTTAAAACTACCTCTGATGATATTGATTCGAAAGGCTGGGATTTAAGAACCGGCGCCGGTCGTTTAAATTTAAGAAGAGCATTGCAGATAACTGCTCCATCAGAAATTGGATTTTCATTTCCAAGGCAGGACTATGCAACAATGGATAATTCAGTAAGAATTGATGCTACAGTTCTCTCACCATTCTTCATCAATTATAATTTGTATTACGGAATAGGATTAAATCCGGAAGAGTGGGTAACTTTGATTGCAGATGGACAAAATCAATTTTCAAATTCAACAATTTATGATTTAGATATAACTTCGTTTAAAGACTCTGCTTATACATTACGACTCGAAGTCTCACTATCTAATGGAAGCACAACCGAGGAACGTGTAAATTTTTATATTGATAGAACCCCTCCTAATCCACAATTGGTAAATTTTGGTCCGGCTTACTATGGCGAGAAATCTACTGTGTTTGCCTCCGTTTTTACCGATGAACTTTGTGTTGTGAATATGTTTTTTAGGGAGAAGGGAACAACTGAATTTAATTTTGTTTCGCTCGACGGTTTTGCAACAAATAATAAATTTGTTAAGCAGCTTCATTACGGATTCATACCAAAATCTTTAGTTAATCCTAACACAGATTATGAAATATATTTTGAAGCAGAAAACTTGGTCGGTTTGAAAACAGTTGTTAAAAATGAGGGTGTTAATTTTGAAACAGTTACAGATTCATATTTTCAAGCTGCGGCAAGTAATAAATTAAATTTCAATTTGCCGCCGGGAAGATTGTTTCAAGACCCATTAAGCATAACATCTTCTAATCAAACAAATATTTTAATGAATGAAAATTCAAATCCCCGTTTTGTTTCTATTCATGAGTTCAATGGTTCAGGCTTCACAAAAATGGATTCAATTGAAAATAGAATTGTGAAATCAGCAGGTGACTTTAATTCCAACGGTAAGTTTGATATGCTAAGTTTGTTTATTCGTAACGGATTTATAGATGAACAAACAACTTCAACGAGTGCTTCCTTCACAAATAAAGTTGCCGACTCAAGTGGGAAATTCTGGCCGATTTTAGCCGATGACATTGATGATGACGGCTTCACTGAAGTATTAGCTCTTGAATCAGATTCTACTATTACTATTCATCAAGTTGGTTCTGATTTATCTTTAACTCTTGAAGATAGATTAATTAATTTTTCAGATGTTGGTCTTTTCGGCAATAGTTTTGAAAGTCCCAATGCGGTAATAGCAGATGTTGATAATGACAACCAAAAGGAAATTTGGATAATTGACAGCGATGGTGATTTGATCAGTTATAATATTTCTTCGGCAAATAATTATTCCAATAAATCAGTTATTGCCACACAATTTATTGGTACTGAAAATATTTTAACTGCCGGTGATTTTAACGGTGACGGGATAGACGAAGTGGCTGTGATGCTTCAATCCTCGGAAGATTTTGATATTGCTCCCTTTAATCTTTTAGTAGTATTTAATTTGTTGGGCAATGAGTTGAATATTATTTATCAGCGTGCATTTATCGACCCGTCAATTGAATTTAATTCGGCTTTCCAGAAGGTTGAAAGAAGTTTGAGATTTGCAAACATCGATTCACAAGCCGGCGATGAACTTATTTTATTCGCTTTTCCATATTCTTATATTTTTAAGTTTGAAAATCAAAAAGCTGATGTGATTTTTTATAAAGAGGGGATTAACTCAAATAGTATTTTTGTCGGCGACCTGAATAATAACGGTGTAAAAGAAGTCGCGTTTCCAACTAATGATTTAATTGAGTTCTACGAGTTCGGCGAACAAAACAAAGCGCTCACTCCATCCAATGTTGATGGATACAGCATTGATAGCTCAGAGGTGTTTCTAAGCTGGAATTCCAACGATTCATTTTTTAGAATATTTAGAGGAACGGAATCAACGAATCTTTCTCTGTACGATTCCACTAATGGAAAAAGTTTTACTGATGCAAATGTAATTGAGGAGGAAACTTACTTCTATTCAATTCAGGCAGTTAACCCTGTAATGCAAAATCAATATTCAGATTTGAGTTCTCCAAAAAGCATTTATGTTCACAACCCGGCAAAATTGATTTCAATTGATGTGAATGGAAATAAAAACTTGTTAATAAGCTTTAGTGATAAAGTATTAAAAACAATTGAGAATATTGCCGCCTTTGAAATTGTTGGAGTTGGAACTCCGCAGTCGGTTTCACCTAATTCCGAGATTTCCTATCTGCTAACATTTAAAGAAATTCCGCTTGGTGAAAATACATTAGTGATCAAAAATATTCGAGATTTTTACGGCTCGCCGATCGAATCCGACACAATGAAATTTACCGTCAACCAACAGCCGCAGCTGCAGGAGTTTTTTGTCTCGTCACATTCAATACAAAGCTCAAACCAAATTAAGATTAATTTTAATTTGGATGTTGATACGGAATCTGCCGTACTATTGTCAAACTATACTTTTGAGCCGGAAAATTCAATCACAAATGCTGCAATTGATGGTGCAAATCCGCGATCAATAATTTTAACATCAGCTAAGCCGGTTGGATCACTCGGTAAAGAATATCTATTGAGAATTAAAAACATTGTATCATCGGTAGGTTCCGGCGCAATACCAATCAAGGAAGGTGCGGGAAGTTTCATTGTGCTTTCTTCTTTTGCCGAAAATATTTCAGATGTATATGTTTATCCAAATCCATTTAAACTCAACGGAAATAGCAGCTCGTTAACATTTGCTAATCTTACTCAAAATGCAAAAATCACTATTTTTACCTTGAGCGGAATAATGGTAAAAGAGTTGGAAGAAACAGACGGCAACGGCGGAGTTAATTGGGATTTAAAAGATGAAACAGGTGAAATTGTCAGCAGCGGCATTTATATTTACAGAGTTGTTTCTTTAGATGAATTTGAAAATGAAGTTGAAGAAAAAATAGAAAAATTTGCGGTAATTAGATGAAAATAAAATGGAGTGATATCCGAACTAAATCAAATATGCTCAGCACTTTCAGAGTGTTTTTGGTTATCCCAATTATCTTTTTAATTCTTAATTTTAACGAGGCATACAGCTACAGAGTTTATGCGGTACTGCTTATGGTGCTTGGCGTTATAACAGATTTACTGGACGGTTACCTGGCTCGCAAGTATAATGAAATTACAGAGTTCGGAAAAATTATTGATCCATTTGCAGATAAGGTAAACATAGTTGCGATAATTATTTTACTCTATTATATGGATGAACTTCCTGCATATTATTTTTGGGTTATTATTTTACGTGATGTGATTATTTTTACCGGAGGAATAATTGTTTCTAATATTGTCGGAAAAGTTCTGCCTTCGAATTTGCTCGGGAAAATAACTGTGCTTTCAATTGGATTTTTTATAATTGCTACCGTGCTTGATCTAAGATCTATAACCTGGTTGTACGAATCATTAAAATATTTAAGTTTAGTATTAAGTGTCGGCTCAGTAATAGGCTATGCAATTAGAGGCGTTGAATTAGTAAAATGGAAAAAGAATGAAACTGTTTAAAAATATAAATATAGATAAACTAAAATCAGGATTAAGCAAGACAAGGGAAAAAGTTGTAAATAAAATTTCTGAAACTATTTCCGGCAAGGCAAAACTTGATGAAGCAACATTAGAGGAATTAGAAGAAATATTAATCAGCAGCGATATAGGTTTTGACACAACTGAACGAATTATTGAGAGAACGAGAATCTCACTTAAATCAGAAGGGGATAGGAGCACATTGAATGTTTTTACAATTATTCAAAATGAATTAGTAAAATCATTAAATGACCATATTGAGTTAAAAGATGAATTTGAAGAAATAGAAAAATATAAACCGTATGTAATTTTGATTGTTGGCGTAAACGGTGCGGGCAAAACTACTACTGTAGGAAAGTTAGCACACAATTACAGGAAAGCCGGGTTAAAAGTTCTTATCGGTTCTGCCGATACATTTAGAGCTGCAGCAAATGAGCAGTTGGAAATTTGGGCTAAGCGTGCCGGTGTCGAAATAATCCAAAGTGTTTCCGGCTCTGATCCATCATCTGTTGCATTTGATACAATTCAAACAGCAAAGAATGAAAATGCCGATGTCGTAATAATTGATACAGCAGGAAGACTCCATACAAAAAATAATTTAATGGAAGAACTTAAAAAAATTAAACGAGTGATGAGCAAGGTTGTTGACTATGCTCCCAACGAAACATTTTTAGTGCTCGATGGTAATACCGGTCAAAATATGGTCTTCCAGGCGAATGAATTTTCTAAATTTACTGAGCTGACCGGATTAATAGTAACTAAATTAGATGGAACAGCTAAGGGAGGAGCAATATTTCAAGTCTGCTCTGAACAAAAGATTCCAATAAAATATATAGGAGTAGGCGAGGGAATTGAAGATTTGCAAACTTTTGAACCGAAAGAATTCGTAAAAGCATTATTTGCGCATAACGGTACTTTAGATGAATAGCCTTAACACATTATTTATCATTAAGTTAAATAGTAGCATATAAGTATTGATAACCGTTTTAACGGTTTTAATTAATTAATTTTCAAGTATAAAAGCTAATTCCGAATCGCATCACTAATAAAGTAGCTTTTCCTGTAACTTAGAAAAATTCAATTTGAAAAAATATACATTTATTATAAATCCAACCGCGGGGAATATTGATCCTATTACACTAATTCCTCTGATAGAAGAGATAGCAGCCAATTATAAGCATGATGTAAGAATTGAACTAACTCAATATCATAGGCATGCAATTGAAATTGCTAATAGAATTAAAAATGATGAGATAGTAATTTCATGCGGCGGCGATGGTACTCTTAATGAAGTTGTTAATGGTTTAGATCTGGATAAAAATATTACAATCGGCTTGCTCCCATCAGGATCGGGTAATGATTTTAAGAACAATATAATAGTATCTCAATCGGCTGAGGAAAATATAAATTATTATTTTAACGAAAATTTCCGAACTCAAAAAATAGATGTTGGAACCTTTTCTTACAGAATTGAGGGGGATCTGAACAGGTATAACAGTTTAAAATTTATGAATAGTTTAGGCATTGGGTTCGATGCCTACGTAGCTCATTTACATCAAAATAGCAGAATATTTACCGGGTTGATATCATATATATTTTCAGTTTTACGTGCCTTGGTTAAATATGAGTCGATTAATATTAATTTTAGATTTGAGGAACAGTCAATCTCAGGAAACAAGCTGCTTATCGCCATCGGCAATGGAAAAACTACCGGGGGCGGGTTTCATTTAACTAAAAATGCACTTGTTGATGACGGATTGCTTGATGTTTGTATAATTGATTTTGTTTCGAGGAGAAGGCTCTTAACTAAATTACCGCTTGCAGTTAAAAATCGGATTGATGAAGTACCCGAAGTTTTAACCACACGAATTAAATCGGGAAAACTATCTTTAATGCAGCCGTATTTTGTTCATGCCGATGGTGAATTAGTTTCTGAAAAAATAACAGATTTAGAAATTTCTGTATTAAAAAATAAATTAAATTTTATTACATTTTAGTTATGCTATTTAAACGCCCTCGACATAGAGTATTTGATTATGAACCCCGTTATTATAAACCTGATGAGGATGACCGGGAAAAAAGGAAGAAGCGATTAAAGTTTCGTTATCAAAGAAAGACTAATAAAAGAAAAAGTTCAATTGTGTACATGATAATTATTGCAGCCATACTGTTGTTTGTATATCTAAAACTTTCGGGCTGGGTATAATATTGGGTAATAGGTAAGTTTACATAATATACATTATAGGACAAATTGATTATTCTTTCATTTCTTACCAGTTATCAACTTTCTTTATATTTTCATCTGATCCGAATAACACTAATGTATCATCTCTCTGTATTTTATAATTTGGATCAGGCGTAATAATGTTTGCCCCGCTCGTATCGTCTGAAAACGGTGATGATGATTGTTTTATCATTAAAACTTCCAAACCATATTTATTTCTTATTCTTAATTCAACAAGTGATTTTCCAACGAAACTCGGAACTGCTTTCTTTTCAGTTATTGAATAGCCGTCCGCAACCCTGGATACTTTCGATTTTTCAATTGCCATCAGCTCGCTTGCAATATTATCTGCAATGTTATGTTTAAAGCTCTCTTTATTGTAAACTGAAATAACGTCCTGACGCGTAATTGCTCCGAGGATATTATCGTGATCTTTGGATGATACTACCAGAAATTCATCGAGATTTTTTTTACCGAATAATCTTAAAACATAGTCCAAATCATTACTGCTGAAAACTTTTATGACCTCATTATTTGCTATGTCTCTGGCAAGTATAACATCCTTCAAATTTTCATATTCTGAGATAATTGGTCTTAATTCGTTTTCTGTAATAACTCCGGTTATTTTACCTTCATTATTAACAGTGTAAAATGTACTCTGCGGATTCTCTAACAGTTTACTTACTAATTCAGGTAAAGTTGCTCCTTCTTTTACAGTCATTATCTTTTCAAGCTGAACCTCATCAACATTTATAGTACGAAGTAGATTTGTTTCCCGCCCGGAACTTATGCGGTATCCTTCATTTTCTAGATGTTTAACATGAACTGATCCTTTTAGAACGAGTTGAACGATTGTAGTACTGATAACCACAACAAGCATTAATGGAAGTATAAATGAATATTCCTTTGTCATTTCAAAAATAATTAGAATTGCAGAAATAGGAATAGAATTGATACCGCCGAGCATTGCACCCATTCCAACCAAAACAAATGTTGTTATATCTAAATCTGTACCCCAAATAGAATTTATGCCGAAAGCGAATAAAAATCCTACACATGCTCCCATAAATAAAGATGGTGCAAACAAACCGCCGAATCCGCCGGAATGAAGAATTAAAGGAACAAGGATAAATTTCATTGCAAGCAGCACTAAAACTACTTTCCAAGTTAAGCTGCCGGATAGTATTAGGTTGATTGCCGTGTAGCCAATACCAAAAATTTCTTTGTAAAAATATCCGCAAGCGCCAACTATTAGTCCAACTGCAACCATTACAGCCCATTGAGGAAATTTTTTGAGAATAACTTTTGAAAAATATTTTTCGGAACTGGTTGAATAGCTGATAAATAAGAGAGAAATAATTCCGGTTATTATTCCAAAAATAGCGTAGAAGTAGAATGCATTATAATCTACTATTTCGGGAATACTAAAAGTAAAAACTGATGCATCACCGAGAAAAATTCTTGAAATTGCACTTGCAGTAACCGAGGCTAATATTAACGCTGAAAAAGTTGCAGATTGAAAATCATTTAGGAGAACAACTTCGAGAGCGAAAAATATTCCGCCAAGCGGAGTATTAAAAATTGCCGCTATTGCCGCTCCTGATCCGGCTGCCGTAAACATTCTCCTGCGTGCATCCGATAGCCCAAACAAATTGCCCATTTTGCTTGCAACTCCTCCGCCTAATTGTGCCGCTGGTCCCTCCGGACCAACAGTACCGCCGGAGCCAATGCAGATCACCGGAGCGAAGAAGTGAAATAATGTTGTTCTGAATGGAATATACCCGCCGCGTAAAGTTACCGATTTTATAACCTCTGCCACTCCCCTTCTTTTTGATATTATTGGTGAAGCGTAAATCATAATACTTTGAATAAGCATGCCTAATGCCGGTAAAACGATTACTGCCGCAGTACCTAAGAAAAAGAGACCTTCGGTAGTTTGTTCAAAAAATAACTTGTTGAAAAAATCTATTGAATGATGAAAAAATACTGCGGCTAAACCGGCTAAAGCTCCCGTTAGAATTGCAAAAAAACTGAAAAGAGTGTAATCCGGTACCGCTATATTTGATAGATAATTCTGAAATTTTATTCTAATATTTCTTAGCTTAATTAAAAACGGAAAGTATTTTTGAACTAAATTATTCATTATAGAATCTTTTATATGGTATATAATAGTTTAGAAAAACATCATTCAATATTTCTACAATCTTACAGTAGCGGAGTAATAACAAAAAAATTTCTATTGCCAAAAATACTTTCGAAATTGGCTAAAGTCCAATTTTAAGTTCTAAGTTCTAATTATAATATATATTTTATTTCAACCACTCGAGGCTGCGGTTATTATCTATTTCATTTATGCCATAGGATTTTCCTATGGTTATTTATATTTGACTAAATCTTAACATTAAAAAATTACCGCAATGAGTAAAAGTTAAATTACACCAGATAAAATCCCGGGTAAAGCTGACAATGAAATACGAAGTAGTTCAAGTATAAATTTAATTTTACTGATATTTATTTTGAACTTTGCCTGTACTTCTAATATTGAAAAAATCCTTCACCCGATTTTCTGCCTAACTTTCCGGCAGCAACCATTTTTTTCAATAATGGACAAGGTCGATATTTTGAATCGTTGAAGCCTTCATAAAGTACATCCATTATTGCAAGGCATACATCAAGACCAATAAAATCAGCCAGTGTAAGCGGTCCCATGGGATGGTTCATTCCAAGTTTCATTACCGTGTCAATATCAACTGCTGAAGCAACACCTTCATAAAGTGAAAACACTGCTTCGTTTATCATCGGCATCAAAATTCTATTTGCAATAAACCCGGGATAATCATGCACTTCCACCGGTGTTTTACCGAGTGTTTCAGCCAACTCTTTTATAGAATTATATGTCTCATCACTTGTGGAATAACCGCGAATTATTTCAACTAGTTTCATTACCGGAACCGGATTCATAAAATGCATACCGATAAATCTATCGGCTCTGCAAACTGCTGATAATTCCGTTATTGAAATTGAAGATGTATTAGATGCAAAAATTGCTTCCGGCTTTAGTTGAGATTCCAGCTTTTTGAATATACTGAGTTTCAGATCACGATCTTCAATAATTGCTTCTACAACCAAATCGGTTTCTGCTGGAATATTTTCAATCCCAACCACCTTTTTGATATTTGATAGTGTTTTCTCTTTGTCAGTTTCAGTGATAATTTCTTTTTTAATTTGTCTATCTAAATTTTTTGTAATAGTTAAAATTGCTTTGTCAAGATAATCCTGCTGTATATCTACCAGCGAAACATTAAAATTATTTTGAGCAAAAACATGAGCGATTCCGTTACCCATAGTTCCGGCTCCAATTACAGCAATATTTTTAATACTCATTAATTCCTCTCTATAAAATATTTTTTACAATTAGTGCAGAAGCTTCTCCGCCGCCGATACAAAGTGATGCAAGTCCTAATTCAGATTTCCTTCTTTTCATCTCATGAATAAGTGTTACTAAAATTCTGGCACCGCTTGCCCCTATTGGATGGCCCAAAGCAATAGCTCCGCCATTTACATTAATTTTTTCTGTATCTAAATTAAGCAGTTTGTTCACTGCCAATGATACAACCGCAAATGCTTCATTTATTTCAAATAGATCTATCTTATCGGCTGTCAAATTAGCTTTCTTTAAAACTTTTGCAATTGCATCAGCCGGAGCTGTTGTAAATTCAATTGATGCCTTTGCCGCAGAACTTTGTGCAACAATTTCCACTAAAGGTGTTAGTCCAAGTTCCTTTGCTTTTTCTTCCGACATTATTAGTAATGCAGCAGCGCCATCATTTATTTTAGAGGCATTGGCTGCTGTAACAATTCCATCTTTTTCAAATGCAGGGCGTAAATTAGGAATTTTATCAAACTTTACTTTACCCGGCTCCTCATCTGCATCAACAACTATTTCGCCCTTTCTCTGCGGAACTGATACCTTAATAATTTCATCATTAAAAACTCCATTCTCCTGGGCTTTTAATGTTCGCTTATAAGATTCAACTGCAAATTCATCAACCATTTCGCGGGTAAAATTAAAATCTCTTGCACATGATTCAGCGCAGCTGCCCATGTGAAAATCATTATAAACATCCCATAGCCCATCTGTAATCATCGAATCAACAACCTCACTATTACCCATTCTGAATCCGGTACGTGCTTTAGGCAGCAGATATGGAGCTTTAGACATGTTTTCCATACCTCCGGCAATTACAATATCTGCATCTCCTAACTGAATAGCCTGGTGGGCAAGCATAACGGATTTTAATCCGCTGCCGCACATTTTGTTAATTGTTAAGCATTCTGTTTTAACGGGCAGCCCGGCAAAAATTGCAGCTTGTCTTGCAGGTGCTTGTCCTAACCCTGCCGCCAGTACATTGCCCATAATTACTTCATCAACTAATTCTGCATCAAGATTTGTAGTATCGATTATATTTTTTATTGCGATGCTTCCAAGATTAGGTGCGGGTATAGAAGAAAGCGTACCCATAAATGAACCTATTGGAGTTCGTTTAGCGGCGGCTATTACAACTTTTTTCATAATTACCTCATTAATATTTTTTATGGGAGTTAAATGGTAAAATAATTACCGATAAGTAATTCCGTTTAATTCTGCTATTAAACTTCGTATGACAAACAGCATTTTAGTTTACCGCAAGGACCGCTTAATTTTGACATATTTGACGAGAGATTTTGATCATTAGCAATCTGTGTAGTAATTCTTTTAAAGTTACTTAAAAACGAAGCGCAGCAAAATTCTCTGCCGCAAGTACCTAAACCGCCAATTCTTTTTGCTTCGTCTCTCACTCCAATCTGTCTCAATTCAATTCTTGTTTTGAAATGCGAGGCAAGTTCTTTTGCTAATTCTCTAAAGTCAACACGTCCGTCAGATGTGTAATAAAAGAATAATTTTTTCCTATCAAACTGAAAATGAATATCGACAAGTTTCATAGAAAGTTTATACTTTTCAACAGCTTTTCTGAATATCGGAATTGCGTTTAATTCATCTTCATAATTGCTGTTAAATTTGATAATGTCGTTATTGTCCATTACTCTAAGGAAAACCGGTAAATCATTTTTATCTTCTTCTCTAAGATTGTATTTAAGTTCAGCCAACTCCCCTATTTCGCTAATTTTTGCAATTTCTATGTTATCACCGACTTTAATTAAAATAAGGTCAGATTTATTTAAAGTAATCCGATTATCTGATTTAACAATACAGAAAAAAGAATTAAGCACACCTTTGCACTCAATTTCAATAATCTTATCTGTTAAAGTTTCGGGGGTATCTGTTTGAGAAGAATTGATGTGAGAATGTTTTAATTTCTGACAGATAACTTCTTTGTAAATGTTGTTATACCTGATTTGACTTTCCTGGCTTGTACCATCAACAGCAGCGGTTTCACCAAGAAATGAAAGTTCTATATTATACACGTTTTTACCTTTGTCTGATTGATGCTAATTCCAATATAATATTCATCGTTATCAGATTCAAGCTAACATTCCTGCTCAAATAAGATTGCAGAGCATCAATTTTACTTATTTGCTGATATACCTCAACATTTCTAAAATTATCATTGAATTTCAGTATCGTATCTTTATACTCTTCAAAATGGTAATCTTCAAAGTTATGCCTGTTTTTAGAAACATCATTAAACCACTTTATCATCATATCTACGATTAAGGGAAGTTTAACTGCCGGTGCATCTTTTACAAGATTATTTAAAGCACGGTACGCAGTGCTGTATCTTTTTGCGAGCGAATATCTCAAAATAAAAATCGTCTGCTCAAGTAATTTTTCAACATCATTTTCAATAAGCTGCAAAGCTGTGTTAACAGAACCATTTGAAAAGAATGCAGCTTTTTTTGCAATAGATCCATCAATTTTAAAATGATTTATAAGTATTGATTTTACTTCATCATTGAGAAGAGGTTGAAAATTTACCTGCCAGCAGCGTGAAATTATTGTAGGCAGCAATTTACTAATAGCTGAAGTAAGCAGTATAAATAACACACCATGCGGGGGTTCTTCAAGGTTTTTCAGCAATGCGTTTTGTGCTTCATGATTCATAAGGTGGGCGTTATCAATAATAATAACTCTATACTTTATATCATCATAATTGATTGAAATAAATTTTTGTATTTCACGAATGCTGCTGATTTTTATAATATTTGCTTTTTCAATTATAATTTTATGATAAGGATTATCGGATTTCAATTTGAGCTGCGCCTGAATTTCTTCGAGAACCTCTTTGCTCAATTTTGAAGTCGCAGTATCATCACCCGTTTCATTTTTACCGCGCGGTAAAGGAAAAATATACTTGATGTAAGGCTCGGAGAGATGGTGGATCTTTTTTTCAACAGATGGAGGAAGAGGGTTAGAGTTATCGGAATTTATAAATTTTACAAACTCACGTGCTGTGTAAAATTTGCCAATTCCGTCACGTCCGCTAAATAATAATGCATGTGGTATTTTGCCCGATTGTGAAAACTTTTGAAGTATACTTAAAGCTTTTTGCTGCCCGAATATTTCAGAAGAAATATTATTCACTATGGTAAAATATATTTAATTGTACTCATCTTCATCAGAGAAGAAAAAATCTTCATCGCTTGGATAGTCGGGCCAAATGTCTTCAATCGATTCATAAAACTCATCATCGTCTTCAAGTTCTTTCAAGTTTTCAATAACTTCGAAAGGAGCACCGATTCTATCTGCATAATCAATTAGCTCATCTTTCGTGGCGGGCCATGGCGCGTCATCTAAATATGAGGCTAATTCGACTGTCCAGATCATATAATAAAACTCCTGTATAAATTAATCTGTTTTAACAATGTCAAATAATTTAACATCATCGTAAATAAATTTTCGCGGATTAAGTGCAATACCGTTATGACGTATTTCGTAATGTAAGTGAGCACCGGTAGCTAAGTTACCGGATTTGCCGCTAAGTGCAATCAAATCGCCGCGTTCAACCTTTTGACCTTTTTTGATTTTTGCTTTAGATAAATGAGCAAACCTTGTTTTATAACCAAAACCATGGTCTATTTCAATTGTTAAACCATAGCCGCCTCTTCTGCCTACATAGGTTATTTTGCCATTACCGGGTGCAAATACTTTTGTACCAACGTCAGTAACAATATCAACTCCGTTGTGCATGCGTTTTCTCTTTAATATAGGATGCATCCGCATTCCAAAACGATCACCATAATAACCTGTTGCAGGTCTTATTGCCGGAATTGCACTGAATAATAAATTATTATTTTCCAGTGCTTCTTCAATTTCGCTGTAATTACTTTTTTCAAATTTTATTTTTGAATCAATTCTATCAATTACACTATTCAATGAAGAAATAATCTCGTTTAACTCATCTGAATTTGAAGTGGAAAATTCATTAAAAACACTACCGCCGGTACCAATGCTCTCTGCATCACTTTCCAAAGGAAGTAAATTTGTTTTTAATCTAAGCGTATTATTTGTTGCCGAAATATCATCAACTTCGTTTTGAATTTCTTCAAACTTTGAATGAATATCTTTCAGCTTTTTGGTTAGCTCCCTATTTTCAACTTGAAGTGCTTCAACTTCTGCATTCGGATTAATTAATCCATCTGCAACTAAATAAATTCCAAAAATAAAAAATGAAATTATAAAGGAGAAAAATAGTGTTAGAAATAAGAATTTTTTCTGAAAATCCTGTATTTCAACGAACCTTAGTTTACGTTTTGAGAAATAATAAAAGTCTTTCATAATCGGCAACGAAGTTAATAAATGGCAATTAAGTTGTCAAGATTTAAATTTATCAATAATTACTCAAAATCATGTTCAAAATAGTCAATAGTTCTTTTAGTAGTTCTGTTTTTTTCTTTAATCTTAGCACTTAGTTTATCTCTGAATACTTTTGGAGCATCATAGCCGTAATGTTTTAATAAATAATTAAGTGCAATAATCTCTGAAATTACTGTAATGTTTTTACCCGGCACAATAGGCAGTTTAACATAAGGTATTTTTATTCCCATAATATCTTGTGTTGAATCATCCAACCCGGTTCTAGTATATTCAGTATCCATATCCCAAATTTCAAGATCAATAACTACTTCCAATCTTTTTTGAAAACGGATTGCACGAACCCCGAACATACTTCTAACATCAATAATCCCAATTCCTCTAACTTCCATAAAATGTTTAACCAAATCGGTTCCGGCTCCCATTAAAATCCCTTCGCCTTTTTTGGTTATAATTACTACATCATCAGCAACTAACCTATGTCCCCTCTCCACAAGGTCTAAAGCTACTTCACTTTTTCCTACTCCGGATTTACCGACAAATAACATACCCACGCCGTAAACATCAACAAAAGAACCATGCATGCTTAGTCTAGGCGCAAACTGATCATCTAAAAAATCGCTTAAAAGATAGATAGTTTTTGTGGTAGGCGCATCTGTCATAAATATTGGAATTTTATATTTTTCCGAAAGATGAAGCATTTCCTTTGTAGGTGAATTGCCGTTGGAGATTACGAGGCAGGGAATATCGAATTTAAATAGTCTCTCAAGTGAATGTAACTTTTTATTATCATCTAACTGTTCAATAAACCGCATTTCGGTATTACCGAAAAGTTGAACTCTTTTACTCGAAAATAATTCAACAAACCCGGCTAATGCTAAACCGGGTCTGTGTAAATTCTGATCTAATATTTCTCTTTCAAAGCCAACTTCCTCTGAAATCAATTTTAAACCAAAACGATCGCGTGTGTTTTCATAAAAGAATTTTACAGTAATATTACTGTTTTTAATTATACTTTTAGAATTGATATCCATTATCTAACTTTGGCAAGTTTTTTCGATTTTACTTTTTTTAGTTTCCGTTCTAATTTTGTAGCCGCACCCGAAACCGATTTATAAAAATCATCGGTGGACTCGGACACACTTAATAATTTTCCGGGGAGTTGTAAAATTATTTCAGCCTCTTTAATACTGTCTTTTGGGTTTATAAAGCTAAGCACTACATTTGCTTCCATAATATCGTCATTAAATTTTGTTAGTGCATTTACTTCGGCATTGATATGATCTTTCAACGAATCTTTCGCTTTGAATTTTCTTGAGGTTATATTGATATTCATACAAACTCCTTATGATTTTGGATGTGCTTTTTTATATAACTCTTTTAAGCGTTCTACACTTACGTGTGTATAAATTTGAGTTGTTGATAAATTTTCATGACCCAATATTTCTTTAATTGCCATCAGGTCAGCCCCGTTATCCAGCATGTGTGTTGCCGCAGAATGCCTAAAAACATGCGGACTTTTTTTCTCTATACCGCTGGTTAAACCAATGTACTTACGGGTATATCTGTACACCAGCTTCGAATAAATTCTTACTCCTTTCTTTGTTAATAAAAGCGGTTCATTTTTAGTGATGTTTTTTCTTTCTTTTAGGTAATCTTTAAGAATGGCTGAGGATAAACTGCCAAGCGGAACATACCGGTTTTTGCTTCCTTTTCCAACTACTTTAATCGTTCTATTCAAAAAGTCAACATCTCCATAATTTAAATTACAAAGTTCAGAAACTCTCAATGCACAACCATAAAGTAATTCAAAAACCGCTTTAATAAGTTTTGCCTCACTAATATTATTACTCTCACTAACTAACTTATAAATTTTATTAAAAGAGTCAAGGCTAATTGTTTCAGGCAGCTTTCTTTTTATTTTTGGATTAGGAATATGAGTAGCAGGATTTGAGCTGAGATTTTGATTGATTATTAAAAATTCTATAAATCCGCGTAGAGAGGAAAGTTTTCGTGAAATGCTGCTTTTAGATAATTCCTTTTCATTCAGGTAAAGAATGTAGCTGCGAATTCTTTTTTCTGAAAGCTGAATGACTTTATCTATATTATTCTTTTTGCAAAATTCACAAAATTGATTTAAGTCGTTTTTATAAGCTGTAATTGTATTGCTGCTGGATTGCTTAACACCTGTAAGCTGAGAAATATAATTTTCAATTAACTGATCTATTTGGTTTTTATTCATATAGGTTAATTTCGTAATAAATTAATCCTAAAAATATTTTGAAGGGGCAATTAAAATAGTGAAACTAATTAATGTTATCTGAAGAGTATAGAAGCAATCTGCTGCCGGGCAGAATTTCAGCATTAAAGTCAACTAACGAAATAAATATTGTCCAGTTAATATCATCCTTAGTAATGGATTCAGCGGGAAACATCATAATTTGTTCAAGAATCATTTCAAAATCTAAATAATCTAATAATCCAACATTATATAGATGAAGAATATAATTATAGTTGTCTATGCCAATAACTTCTTTTTCTTCTTCTGTTAGTAATCTAAAATTACTATTTGCCTTATTATATTTTTTAGAGGAAGAAATTCTCTGCGCCAGTACTTTATCAAATACTAAACTAAATGCTGCACTTAATGTTTGCTCATCAAATTTTTTGTTTTTTGATAGGATGGTATTAACCTCTTCTAAGGTGCTGTTCTTATTCAGTCTTTCTAGAATTTCAGCTAATACTTCTACAATTTTTTCAGTCATATTTTTTTTTAATAAAAACTAAATTTTGATTTTTAAATAATTCAACAAGTTTATTTTCTTTTCGCTTCATTATTCTTTTTTTATCCGAACTGATATCATCATATCCAACTAAATGCAAAACACCATGAATAATCAATCTTAAAATTTCAGTATCTAAACTTACCCCAAACCTTTTAGCATTGTTAATTGCATCGTGCAATGATATGAAAATTTCTCCATCTAATCCAACATTATCTTCTGAATAATTAAACGTAATAATATCAGTTGTATAGTTATGATTTAAAAAGTTCTTATTCAATTCCAAAATATATTCTTTGTTTACAATGTTAATATCCAATGAATTAATCTGAAATTGTAATACTTTTTTTAGTTGGGAAATTACCGTGTGGAAGTTTTTTTTATTTAGACTTATATGTTTTGCCGGGTTAACGTGTAAGTTTTTTATCAAAACATTTATCTGATTTGTTATAATTTAATTTCTAAACCTTCATGTGAAGGTAAGCAATTAATATCTAAATTATTAACAGCAATAAATTTTTCTGTTTCATGAAAAAGTTCGTCAATTTTTTCATCATTGTATTCAGGGCTGTAATGGAATAATATTAAATTTTTTGCTTTTGCCGCCGAAGCAAATAAAGCTGCAGCAATATTATTTGAATGTCCCCAACCCATTTTATCAGAAAAATCATCTAGTTTGTACATCGTATCATGAATTAAGTAATCACAGCCGCTGCAGAATTTTAGTAATTCTTTATTTCTATTTAATACATCCTCTAATTTGGGCTGCCCATTTTCTTCATTGTATAAAACCTCATTATCAGTCATATAAACAATTGACTTTCCATTTTTATTTAATCGGAATGCCAGTGTGCCTCTGGAGTGATGAGTTGCAACAGAAGATATTTGAACTCCGCCTAATTGAATATCTTCATTCTTGATAAGTTTTTTATAAGTTACATTTGCCTTAAATATAGCTTTATTAACAGGAAAAAATTCTGGACGCATTTGTGCATCTATAAAATGATCAAGCCCGTATCCGTTATAGGAGTAGGAGTAAATATCGACAACAAACTTTTCATTGTACAAAGGTGCAAAAAACGGCATTCCCTGAATGTGGTCCCAATGTGTATGAGAAAGCAGAATATTTATTCTCTTAAAATCATTTGGGTTTTCTGTAATTTTATTTCCTAATTCTCTTATCCCGGTCCCGGCATCAACAATAATGGCTTCTTCATCACTTCCTGATATCACTTCGATACAGGGAGTGTTACCGCCGTATTTTTTTGTACCTTCACCCGGTACAGGAACGGAACCTCGGGTTCCCCAAATTTTTAGGACCATTCTTCTGGACTTCTATTTTTTAACGAATCAACAGTTATCTCTGCATATTTCATATATCTTTTAGCAGAGCCTTCAAAATCCTCTATTTCTTCCTTCGTTAAATCTCTAATTATTTTTGCCGGTACTCCGCCTGCCAAAGTGCCGGCAGGTACAATAAAGTTTGGCTTAACTACTGCTCCGGCAGCTACCATTGCATTCGATTCTACAACAGCACCATCCAAAATTGTTGCTTTAATTCCAATAAAACTTAAATCATTAAGTGTACAGCCGTGCAGGTTAACACTATGGGCAATTGTTACCTTGCTGCCTATATTAAGCGGATATACCCCATTAGTTACGTGCAGCATTGAAGAGTCTTGTATATTGGTTTGTTCACCAATATTAACGTAATGAACATCGCCGCGAATAACTGTGTTATACCAAACGCTTGAATTTTTACCTATCTGAACATCACCGATGATTTTTACACCTGAGGCAAGGAAAACTGATTTGTCAATTTGCGGGAATAAGTTTTTGTATGGGAATAGTTTATTTTCCATTCAGTATTATAATAGTAAAAATTAATTTTTATTTAGAAATCGACTCATTTGATATATCTAAAATAGTAATTTATTTTTCAAAATATACTATGGTAAAAAAGTATAGGTGAGTTATGTCACAGTAGAGCTACTCTTTAGCTGCATATAAACCATTTTGCAGTTTTATTGCTTCATCAAATTTTTCAATTGCCGCTAAAAATTGTTTATCATCTTCAAGCAGCACAGAGTACCAGCCTAAATTTTTCCACCTATCTCGCGCAATAAAAGCCTTTAATCTAGTAAGGATATATATTTTGTCTTCCTCAAATTCCTTTTGATTAAACTCAATATCTTTTTGTTTTACAAATTGCTTGAATGATTTAATATCAGAATTTGAAAATTGGAACTCATTGCGAAATTTGGTCAAGTCACCCTTAAACTTATTTTCGATAATCTCTGCATTGTTATCAAGGTAATTTCTTACAAACTGATAAAATACATTTCTGCGTCTAAGCTTCGATGAAAAATCTGTAATCGTTCCTGATTGAATAATATAATCAGGAGTAATTCCGCCGCCGCCGTAAACTGATCTGCCTCCATTGGTTTTGAATACAGGTTTGGTTGTATCAACCTCGGTAGAATGATTTATGTTATCTCCTTCATGTTCCTCACGATCATAAATTTCGGAATAGTATTCATTCTTATCATTCGTGTATTCCCTCTGAATTCCTCTGCCGGAAGGAGTAAAGTAGCGCGAGATTGTTAATCGAACGGCAGAATTATCGGAGAGTATCATTGGTCTCTGCACTAAACCTTTACCGAATGTTGTTTCACCTACAACAAGTCCCCTATCCCAATCCTGAACAGCACCTGCAACAATTTCGCTTGCGGAGGCACTTCCGCGGTTAACTAAAACTACAAGCGGAATTTTTTCATACGGGTATTCGGTTTCAGCTTTCAATTCATCATTAAATTCACTACGCCTGCCTTTTGTATATACAATTAATTTTTCATCATCGATAAATAAGTCGGATACTTTATGAGCTTGTGTTAAATAACCTCCCGGATTATTTCTTAAATCAAGTACAATTTTATCGGCACCTTCTTCTGTTAATTTTTCAAGTGCTTCTTTCATTTCATCAATTGTTGTATTTGAAAATCTTGATAAACTCACATACCCAATATTATCTTCATAAAGCAGCGAAGTATCAACGGAATACAATGGAATTTTATCTCTCTCAATTGTAAATTCTAAAGTACTATTATCAGAAGGTCGGTGGATTAAAACCGTTACCTCGGTTCCCTTTTTGCCTCTCAATTTATTTATAACATCTAAATTCGTAATACCTATACTGCTCTCACCGTCAATCTCAATTATTCTATCGCCGGGTAAAATTCCTAACTCTTCACTTGGTCCGCCGGTTATTGCAGTTACTACAGTTATAGTGTCATCAACAATCTGAAATTCAACACCAATGCCCTCAAAGTTTCCTCTAAATTCTTCTTCGGATGCTTCTTGTTCTTTTGCCGGTATGTAAACTGAATGAGGATCGAGTTCTTTCAGCATTCCATTTATCGCCGATTCAATTAGCTGATCCGATTTAATTGTATCTACATAATATTTTGATGTGTAGTTAAATACTTTGTTGAATTTATCTAAACTTTCCTGTCCGCTTTTATTAAACAGAAGCAGGCTTAATTGTATTCCCAATGTAATACCAACAAACAGTATTAGTATCATAATAGGAATTCTTAAACTTGATTTCTTCATCATTCTTTCCTAACTAAATTTTTACGAATAAATAAACACTCGTAAATAAATCATTCACACGAATATTATTTTGCAGATCATTATTTATATATTTTACATTTAATCTGACGAAATAATTATTAATAGGTTCGTATACCCCTTCAAAGCTAAATACTCTTTTAACCTCTTTAACACCCTCTAATAGACCTGCGTTAATGCTATCAAAGCTCCTATGACCAAATAAAATATCTCCGCCATGATTAACCAAAATTGTTCCCTCTTCATTCAGTTCATTGGCGCCGTGATTAGTATATCTAAAATTTAGAGACAAGTCTAATCTATAATAAGGACGATAATTAATTTCAAAGATAAATGATTCACTATTCGGTTCTATTGAACTTCCGAGAGGCACATCATCATTTGTGAAATTATTTTTGGCTAATCGATGAGAGTAGAAATATGGGTCTATTCTCAAGTATTGCATTTTGAAATCGATAGGAATGATATCATTTAACTGAGTTGAATAAGCTGCCAAATTTATTAATGCTTGATTGCCATACCATCCGGTGCCCAATTTGCTGAAATCAATATCATCAATAATTATTTCGGTGTAAAGTTTCAATCCCTTTATTGAATTGTTAACGGCATCAAAAAATATCTGTGAGTTGTCTCTATCTTTATTTTCATGTTCGACTGTTTTATAAAAATTAAATGGATTAAGATATGAGAAGTCAACTGATCTGTCGGCGTAAATAATGTTTTCTCCAAAGCCAAAACTTAAATGCCTGCCGAGATCAAAAGCGAGTCTGTGAGTAACAAAGTATTTATCCGTAATTGTTCTTATCGTACCAAAAGTCGAATCGCTGTAAGCATTTTGCGGACCAAGTATTTTTGCGTGCATCCATGTGAATGATAGAAATTTGTAATTAATCTGTAAGCCGAGTTGATCCATCATTGGAGCTGAATTGCTTAAAATACTTTTTTCAATTCCGTAACCGAGTATATTTCTGTTTCTGCCGATGCTGAATTTTACATAATCAAAATCTGCTAAAAGATATCCTTCCGTCTCATCAAAATATGTAGCCTGATCAGTTTGAAATTCATTGAACTTATAATTTCTATTTAACTGATCTTTAAACCTTGCTGCTTCTTTATCACCTTTTACAATTCCGTTTGTTGCACGAATATAAAACCCAATTTTATTTAAGAATGATGCTCTTATTGATCCGCCCATTACTCCTAAAAAAGAGTTATAGCTTTTCCCGAGTTCATTATTCTTATAAAAAATATTTTCTATGCTGCCCTCTAAATTCATAAAAATACTTACATCATTTGTATCGGTATACGAGTAGAGATATTTCTCTCTATCGCTTATTAAATTTGAAAACTGAAAATCAGTAATTTTCGATTCCAAATATTTTGTACTGCCCGTAATATCATATTGAAATTCAACAAGCAGATCACTGAATATTTCGTTATCAATTTCATTTAAATTATTACGTTTGGGAATTAGCGAAGATAGATGCCCTGCAATTTCTGTCCTCGTTTTGGGAATTACAAAACTATTATAATCATCAATCAAATGCCGGGAACTCATCCGTTCTAAAAATTTGTAAACGGGATTATAATATTCAACAAAACCAATTTGAGCATTGGCTATATTGAATAAAAGAAATATGAAAAAGAATATTTTTTTCATGCTATCTGATCTGTTCCCACTCTTTTGAAAGCGATTTATTTTTTAGAGTAACAAAAATACTATTTAGCAGCCATGTAAAAAGTATTTTAAAATGACCACGTTTTCTATATCTCCTTGGTGATTCAAATATAAATAATTTTTGATCGAATAAGATTTTACCCTCCTGCCTAATATTTTTGAATAGATCGTAATCCTCACCGGCGGCAAGTTTTACATTATATCCGTTCATATTCCAAAATATATTTTTTCTTACTATATGGCATTCTCCCCTTCCCATGCCAAGACCAATAACATTAAGTGCATGAAAATAATAATTGTAGAATGTAAGAAAAATTGAATCGATAAATTTTCTCTCATCAGGAAAAACCACAACGCTGCATGTCATTGCTAAGTATTTGGAATCAACAAATTTTGTTTGAATGCTCTCGAAAAACTTATGCGGATTTTCAAGTTCAATATCACCATTCAAAAATATTAATATATCACCTTCTGCAATTTCTGCACCTGCATTTCTTCCTTCGGAAATATTTTGCTTAGAAGATTTTTCATGAGTAATAACCTTATCGGCAAGGTTTGAGGCAATACCCACCGTGTTATCGGAGCTTCCTCCGTCAGATACAATTATTTCAAAATTAAAATTATCACGCAAGTTTTCATCAGTTAACTGCGCCAATAAATTAGGTAATAATTTTTCTTCGTTAAGTGTTGGAATTATAATACTGTACTTCAAATTAACCTGCTAATATACTAATCCGAAAAATGCAACACCGGAAGTAATACGAACCCCCGGCATAGGAAAGTGCAAATAGTTTAATGTATTTTTAATGAACTGCCAGAACTTACCATGAAGCGGAAGTTTCTCAACATCCAAATCGAATGCTATATAAAGATCGGAGCGGGCATTGGCTCTGTCAGTTCTAATATTTTTTACACCCATCCCAACGGATAGCATTAAAAATGAGGGCCAATATTGCGCAACTGATTTGGGCAGAACTTCCTTCATTCTAACTGCAAGCCAATATTTCTGACCATCATAATCATCAATAATATTTCCATCCGGTCTTAGACCCTTTCTCTGCTGCTCCGATGGATAATAACTTGCGCGCGGCTGAAAGTTTTTTAGGTAGGGATAATAATACTGTGCTAAAAAGTATGCTGAGCCTAGCACATCAAATACAATATCACCCGGGCTAAATCCCCAGTTAGCACCAAACCCATCTTCAATCTCAACATAAAGCTGAAATGCAAATGCGGCAGCAGCGGCATAAATTGTAGATTTTTCAGCATCCATATTGGCAGCTTCAAATCCTGCCGAGAAGGCATGACCCAATAAATGAGTGCCGTAAAAATGACCGACCTTATCAATCCAAAGTGCGTACTCCCAATCGTTAATTACTCTAAACTTACTTCCTTGCTCCTTCCACCAGGCATTTGCCTGATAAATATGAATTGCAGTTCCGGCACCAAGAGTAATAACTCCAATTCCTGCAAGTTTCCAGTAATCCACTTTGGAGTATAATGGATTAGGCTTTTCATAAATTGTATTGCTGCTTTTTAACCAAAGAGGAACTTTATATTTTGCTGTTTCTTCTTTCTGCTTCAGCTCAATCTTATTAAAATTTGTATCGGGTACTTGACTGCAAATAACCGAGTTAATAAGCACAAGTAGTATGAATATTTTGAGAATGCCTGTTTTCATTATATTAATTTTTATCTTAAGAGTATTAAAAACAATAGAAATATAATTGACTATTTTTCGGGTCGCATATGCGGAAACAAAATTACATCTCTAATTGAAGATTGATTTGTTAGCAGCATAACTAACCTATCAATACCCACACCTAAACCAGCCGTAGGCGGCATTCCATATTCTAATGCTCTAATGTAATCTTCATCAATTTGATGTGCTTCATCATCTCCTTCTTCAATAAACCTCGATTGTTCTTCAAATCTCTCCCGCTGATCTATCGGGTCGTTAAGCTCACTAAATGCGTTGCAGATTTCCCTACCAATTACAAACGCTTCAAAGCGTTCAACAACACCTTTTTTGCTTCGGTGTTTCTTAGCTAATGGTGATAACTCAATTGGGTAATCGGTTACAAATGTAGGCTGTATTAAAGTATGTTCAACAAATTCTTCAAAGAGGAGATCAATTAATTTACCTTTGGATTCTCCCCCGGTTAATTTAGTACCATGATTTTTTAATGCAGTTTTCATCTCATCGGTACTTGCTTCCAGTACATCAAGACCTGTTGCTTTTTTTATTTCATCAATAAGAGATACTCTTTTCCATGGACCTTTGAAATCAATTGTATGCCCTTCAATTTCAAATGTTGTACTGCCGAAAACTTCTTTGCAAACATTATTTATCATTTCTTCAAAAAATGTCATCATCCATTTGTAATCTTTGTAAGCCACATAAAACTCAAGCATTGTAAATTCCGGATTATGAGTTTTATCTATACCTTCATTTCTAAAGTCTTTCGATAATTCATAAACTCCGTCAAAACCACCAACAATTAATCTTTTTAAGTAGAGCTCGTCAGCGATGCGCAAATACAATTTCATGTCCAACGAATTGTGGTGTGTCTCAAATGGTCTTGCGGCAGCACCTCCGTAAAGCGGCTGCAGTATTGGTGTTTGAACTTCCAGTAATCCATTTTGATCTAAAAATTTTCTGAGTTGAGTAATTATTTTAGAGCGTTTAATAAACACATCTTTTACTTCGGGATTAACTATCAAGTCAACATATCTTTGTCTGTATCGCAATTCTTTATCGGCAAATTGGTCATAAATCTTTTTGTTCCCATCCTCATCAACTACCTCTTTAGCAATAGGAATTGGGCGTAGTGATTTGGATAAAAGCTTCATTGACCTTGCATGTACGGAAATTTCGCCGGTACGGGTTTTGAACACAAATCCTTCTACGCCAATAATATCACCAATATCAAGCAGTTTAAAGGCATCATAAGCTTCACCGATTTCATCTTTACGCAGATAAATTTGAATTCTTCCTTCTTTATCCTGAATAGTCGCAAAAGATGCTTTACCCATTCTCCGCAATGCCATTAGTCTGCCGGCAACTTTAACATTCTTTTCTTCCCCTTCGGTAAAACTATTTTTTATTGAAACGGAATAAGAATCGACATCATATGAATAAGCATAAGTTTCAAAATTTTTAGCAGTTAATTCTTCTAATTCTTCTCTTCGCCTTTTTATTAATGTGTTTTCGTCTTCGTGTATAATATTATTATTGGAACTACTCAATTTTCCTCCGCTATTTAACCTTACTTTTTTTGCTCTTATTAATATTTGATAAAGATTTAATTTCTTTCTCGTTCATAACTCTATATTCGCCTGGCATAATGTTATTAACATTAACATCTGCAAAGCTTTGTCTGTGCAGCTTTTTAACCATGTACCCTAATGATGAAAACATTCTTTTTACAAAATGATTTCTTCCTTCAACAGTAGTTACGAAAACTTTTTTGTAATCATTAGTTTTAGGATACTTAATTTCTGTAAAGACACTTTTACGCTTATCTAAATAAATTCCGCTGGATAGTTTGAATCTGTCTTCCTGCGATAGTGGTTTATCCAGCTCAACTAAATATTTTCTCGGAAAACTATTTTTGGGGTGAAGTAAAAAATTAGCAAACTCACCGTCATTAGTAAGTATTAGGGTTCCGGTTGTATTGTAGTCTAATCTCCCAACGGGAAAAATTTTAAACTTTGTATTAATAAGGTCAGTTACATTTGTTCTATTTTTCTCATCCTTAGTAGTTGTAACAACACCTCGCGGTTTATTCATTAAAAAGTAAACTTTTTTCTCTCTGTTTAATTTTGATCCATCAAAAGTAACATCATCTTTTTCAGGATCAACTTGAGTTGCAAGATCAATCACGACGTTGCCGTTTACAGCAATTCTTCCTTCTAAAATAAATTCTTCTGCTTTTCTTCGGGAAGCTAAACCGCATTCAGATAAATATTTATTCAGTCTCACCTTCACCATCCGATTCTTTTTCTACTTCATCTTCAATTATTTCTTCAATTTCATTCATCATTATTTTTCTTTTCTGTTCAATAAAATCTTCATCCTGCATAATCTCATCAATCTCCCGCGGTTTCGGTAAATCTGCTATGCTGTAAAGACCAAAATATTTTAGAAATTCATCGGTTGTGCCGTATAGCAGCGGTCTGCCTATTGTTTCGGTACGACCTTTAATCGTGATAAGATTTTTTTCTAAAAGCGTATTAATTATATAATCAGAGTTTACACCTCTAATTGATTCAACTTCCGGCTTGGTTATGGGCTGTTTATAAGCGATAATTGATAAAGTTTCGAGTGCTGCTTGACTTAATCTTCGCTTAGTTTTTTCATGTGATAAAAAGCCTACATATTTTGCATACTCGCCTTTAGTCGCAAATATAAATCCGTTAGCTATTTTAATAATCCTGAATGAGTTATCGGAATTTTTATATTTTTCATTCAGTTCATCAACAGATTGTTCAATATCAGCAGTCTTGATTTCGGTATCTTCGCCGTCTATTTCTTTTACGGCATTAATAATTTCATTTGCTGTCAGCGGGTCATCTGAAGCAAATATTAAAGCCTCAATAACTGAACTATATATCTTATCCATCATTTATTCCAAAAATAACAAAGTCATTAAATTTTTCTGATTCTCTTAATCCAATTTTACCAAGTTTAACTAATTCTAATAATGCAATAAATGTTACAATTATTCTCATCTTTTCATTCAGGTCTTTTACCAATTCAATAAAAGGCAGTTCAGTATTATCTTCTAGAAGATTCAAAATAAATTCAATCTGCTGTTCAATGGAAACATTTATTTTTTCTATTTCATGTATCGCTTCTCGCGGGCGTTCCATTAATGCTTTCTTGAATGATTTAATTAAATCATAAATGGTAACATTTTTTAACAATAAATCTAATTCCGGAGCTTCTTCTCTTGCATCATGCGTATAATTTCCCCGGTAGTTTAATTTACGTTGATTTGATTCAAAAAAAGAAAGCTCGTCGGTCATTTCCTTAAATCGTTTATACTCTAACAATGCATTTACTAAATCAGCCCGGGGGTCAATTTCCTCACCTTTTTCATCGATCTCTTTAGGCAGCAGCATTCTCACTTTTATCTGCATTAGTGTTGATGCCATTAAAATAAAATCACCGGCAGATTCAAGATCAAGTTCTTTCAAAAATTCCAGGTATTCAACAAACTCCTTTGTGATTTTTGAAATTGGAATATCGTAGATATCAATTTCATCTCTCTTAATAAAAAAGAGAAGTAAATCTAAAGGACCTTCAAATACTTGTAATTTTATTTTGTACATGTCAGCCTATTTTCATTGAGTTTCTTACATCATCCATTGTGCTTTGAGCAACTATACGTGCTCGCTTTTCACCGGCATCTAATATTTCTGTAACGTCATTCAAATTATTTTCGTAGTATTTTCGCTTTTCAATAATTGGTGCAAGAAATTCGTTAATGTAGCCGGTGCACATAGCTTTGCAATCAGCGCAGCCTAATTCACCGGATCGGCAGCCGGATTCTATTTCATCCAAATTCTTATTATTAAATTTTTTATGATAAGTAAACACCAAACAAACCTCTGGTCTGCCGGGATCGTTTCTTCTAACTTTCAAAGGATCCGTTACAGCTTTACGAAGTTTCTTCTGAACAGTTTCCGGTTCATCCGAAAGTAAGATTGCATTGTTTAACGATTTACTCATTTTTGCATTTCCATCTAACCCGGGAAGGCGTGCAAATTTTGTAAGCAATGCCTCCGGTTCAGGAAATACTTCACTAAATGCTGTATTAAATTTTCTGGCAATCTCTCTGGTAATTTCAACATGGGGCACTTGATCTTCACCAACAGGCACAAAATTTCCTTTGTAAAGTAAAATATCAGCAGATTGAAGAACGGGATAACCTAGGTGACCGTATATTATATTTTCGATATTTAAATCTCGTACTTGCTCTTTTAATGTCGGATTTCGTTCGAGTCTTGCCTTTGTTACCAGCATTGAAAAAATTAAAAATAATTCCGTATGCTCTTTAATTTGAGATTGGCGAAAGAATGGACTTTTTTGGGGATCGAGTCCTGCTGCAAGCCAATCAATAACCATCTCAATAGAATTGTTATAAATATCATCTGTTTTCAACCCGGTTGTAAGCACGTGATAGTCGGCAATTAAATGAAAGCTGTCATATTCGTTTTGCAGTTTTATCCAATTTTCCAATGCGCCCACATAGTGACCCAAATGAAGTTTTCCCGTTGGTCGCATTCCGCTTAGTATTCTTTTATTCGACATTTTACCTATAGAATTTTATTCAAAAGATTAAATTTTAAAGAGTTTAAAATAATGAAAATTTAGCTTAATGGCTTACACTATTTTTGCTGCAATTTAGGCAGCAGTTCCAAATCAAACTTTTTTGTTGAACTGGTCTGCAGTTCCATAATTTTCCATACTTTTTTGCTATAAACATTGAACAGCTAACGCTGTTAAAACAAAATTAATATATTTAATAATATTTTAATACCCCGGCGGGGTTCAATGTTTGTAGGTATATAAATTTGAAGAATTCATTAGAACCGCGTAATGGTTCAACCGCATCCTGTAATATTATATTCTCTAATCTAATATTTCTGAATTGCGCCTCGTACAAAAATTTTATTTAATAAGGCTAAGTTCCATTCATCACAGCAAAGATAAAATTATACTTGAACTACTCCGTAGTTCATTCTTGCATTGTTATCTTTTACCACGGATTTCATCCGTGGTTATTATACTTTAACCCTTTCAGGGTAATTTTGTATGACTACGAAGTAGTCAAATACAAATAACCATAGGAGAATCCTATGGAATAAAGGAGATAGCATAGAACCCCAACCCCGGAGTTATTCCGTTGAAAGTCAAGTTTATTTATCTGTATTTTTTATTATTTTTTGTATCAATTGGAATGATTCTTACGTTCCAATTGATACTATTATTTTTGATAAAATAGAATACTTTTACTATGTTT
>JABFGH010000002.1 GCA_013112585.1 Ignavibacteriota bacterium
TCCCAGATGAACTCTCCTTCCGAACTTTTTATTTGTTCTCTTGCTAATATTCTACGACTTTTTCGCATTGGTCACCTCTGTTGTTTTTGCTAATTTAACACTTTTGAGGCGACATTTGTCGTTATTTCATTAGCAGCATTTTCTTTGTATCGCTGAATTTACCTTCAACATTTATTGTGTAAAAATAAATGCCGCTTGGCAAATTATGGGCATTGAATTCAACTTTGTGAACACCGGCTTCTAAATTTCCATTTATCAGTTCGGCAACTTTTTCACCCAATGTATTTATTAAATTAATTTGAACATTACTTTTTTTAATTAGCGAAAACTTTATTGTTGTTGAGGGATTAAACGGATTAGGATAATTTTGTGCTAACTCAAATTTTGCCGGTACCGAAGTTACAGATACAATATCTGAATACTTAAATTTCCCATCGGTATCAATTTGTTTCAATCTATAATTAAAATTATTTCCGCCGGTTAAACCATTATCAACAAAAGTATATTGCTTCACGGAGTTTGAATTTCCATTACCATCCACAAAACCAATTTTTTGCCAGTTGCTTGATTCTGTAATTTTTCTCTCAATATCAAAACCGTAGTTATTTATTTCAAGGGCAGTTATCCATTTTAACTTTATTCCAGTTTTACTTAAAGTTGCAGTAAATGAAGTTAGTTCAACAGGTAAAGCCGTATCATTTGAAGCAGCGAGTGCATCTAGTTTACCAAACCCCCAAGTATTGTTAGGTAAAGTTCCAGTGCCTGAATTACTTGCTGAATTTGTAATTGCATCATATACTTGCTGGGGTGCTGCCGATGGATTTTTATCTAAAAGAAGAGCAGCTGCACCGGCAGCCATTGGGCACGCCATGCTTGTTCCGGTCATCACATAATAATTGGCACCGCCGGCACCGGTTGTTCCATCATTATCAATCCAACCGGAATTTGGGATTGTTAAAACATCTGTGTCCCTTACAGATATTATTGCTGAACCCGGCGCTGTAATGTTAGGCTTTACTATTCCGTTATTCACACGCGGTCCGCGGCTTGAATATGGAGCTATTCCATCAAGAACAAATGATGCCCCATACCAGTAGGGTCCCCCTCCGGTTGAGGAAACCCACAAATCTCTTGAAACATAAGAACCAACTGCAAAGCCATCATCAGCCGAAGCTGGTTGCCCAATGGTATAAAATGGATCAGAGTTCACAAATGTAAGTTGAGGTGTTGTTTGTCTGTAAAAATAAATATGAAAAAATTGCGAGTTAGCTGAATTATTTACAACCTTTAAGTAATATGTTCCAGCTGGTACGGTATAGTAATACCACGAATATTTGGATTCAGTGCCTCTAGTGCTTTCCGTTGTAATGTTTTGTATAACATCAGTTGTGTATTTAACTTGAGAAGTATTGTAATACTCTAAAAATAAATCGTTATTTGTTCCTAAACCATCATACCAAACTAAATTAAATGAAAGTCCAGCAAAATTTTCTGCATTTATAGCGATAAAACCAGTAGAACTGTTTGCTGCAACTGTCCCTGAGTAATGATGATCATCATCGCCAGAATTTCCTGCAGAGATAAAAAATGGAACTCCCTGATTATAAACCCAGTCCACTTTTTGTTCTGTTGTTGAACTGCCGTCATGATAAGTGTACCAGCCTCCGTAACTCATAGTTAATATATCTGCATTATACATTGAAACACCTGCATCCATAGCGGCAATCATAGCTGCCGAGCTTGCCCCTCCGCTCGCATCCGAACCGATCTTTAAGAATAGTAAATCTGCATCAGGCGCGGCTCCTTTAAAAGGAGATGCACCATTGCCGTCATCAATTCTTCCAATTGAGTTTGTTCCGCGTGCTAAAACGGTTCCTGCAACATGGGTGCCATGACCGGTAACAGTGTTATTAACACCTGGGTCTATTGTAGGATAGGCAGAGTAATCCATTCTTTCAAATGCTGCCGGAAACTCATTCCCGTCATATCCCGGGTCAATACCTGAATCAAGTACGCCTACTTTTATTCCGGTTCCGTCATAGCCGTCTGTCCAAACATTATTCACATTTATAGATGCTGTTGCGTTATTGTTATGAGGTTCATTTTCATATTCAGCAGTATCTATTTTTTTTATAAATGTTTTGGAAATAGTTTCTTGAAATTTTTCATAAGGAAGTAATGCGAGAAAGAACCCGAAGGGATGATTTTTAAGTGGGGGAGTCCATGTTTCCAAATGGCATTCAACACCAATTTGTTCTAAAATATTAATTTCTTCCTCAGTCGGGTGTTCACTTAGGTATATTGCAACTATTTCACGGGATTTGCTTTTATCAATTAGTCCCTTTTCATAAAGGAATTTTTTTTGACTGAGTCGTTGAACTAACTTACCGCTGAGTACTTTATTTTGTGATTCTACGGGAATTGAAATCATAGCTTCAGCGGGGATAATCGGCAGATAATCTACTAAAGGTTGTTTTTCTTGTGCGGTTAAAACAGATACACAGATTACTACAATAATTACTGAAAAAAATTGGCGAATATTCTTCATATTGCCTCCAAGAATTATGGGTTGATCAATTGCTTATGTATATTAGAAACAAATGGTATTTTATCTTTATGAACAGCACTCTTTAGAGAATAATACATAAATAATAAAATCAATTCAATTAAAAATTAGACTATATGTCTTATGCTGGTTTTTATTTTTTTTAATCAATTTGCTTGATACCCAAAAATTTCATTAAATTTATTTTATTAAGATATAAGTGTGCTAAAATACTTTAATTTTCTCATGGCTATTTAGCTTTTCTCAATAGTAGTAAGAAAAAATGTTTTAATGAGAGAAGGCATCCTTAAAAGTTCTTCAAAAAATTACTTAAATGAATATTTTAAGGGAAAATTGTTTTCGGATGTGTTACAAAAAATTATCAGTAAAATGGCATAGTTCTTTCATTATCATTTATTACAGATATTTCTCGAATTTTTAGAAAGATTAAAATAAAATGAAACTCAATTTTCAAATTATCAATATCATATTAGTTGGTAAAAACCATTAACCTAAGGCTGCATTTAATTTTGCAGCCTTTTCGATTTTAAATACAATATGAGGTTAGATTATGGCAAAAGTTAAAGGCGATATTATTATTGACATCGAAAAATGTAAAGGATGTGAATTATGCATTGAAGCTTGTTCTCAAAAATCACTTGAAACTTCACGGCAGGTAAATCAAAAGGGCTACTTATACATAGTTAAAATTGAAGACAACTGTACCGGGTGTACAAACTGTGCATTGGTTTGCCCTGAAGGAGCAATAACTGTTTATAGAAAAACAGATAAAAGCAAAAAGCAAGTAGCAAAAATAACTAACATAACTAAAGACACAACAGTAACGGTGAACGAATGAGTGAATTAAAATTAATGAAAGGGAACGAAGCATTAGCCGAAGCCGCAATTCGTGTGGGAGCCGATGCTTATTTTGGTTATCCGATTACTCCGCAATCGGAAGTTTTGGAATATCTTAGTAGAGAAGCACATGCAAGAACCGGAATGGTTGTTCTGCAGGCAGAAAGTGAAGTTGCATCAATAAATATGGTTTATGGTGCTGCCGGCACAGGAAAAAAAGTATTTACTTCTTCCTCCAGCCCCGGTATGAGTTTAATGCAGGAAGGTATTTCATACATTGCCTGCGCTGAATTACCTTGCCTGCTTGTTAACGTAAACCGCGGCGGTCCGGGTCTCGGAACTATTCAACCCGGTCAAGGTGATTATTTTCAGTCGGTTAAAGGCGGCGGGCACGGTGATTACAAAATGATTGTTCTTGCTCCATCAACCGTGCAGGAAATGGCTGATTTTGTAAAACTCGGATTTGAACTTGCATATAAATACCGCAATCCAATTTTAATTCTTACCGATGGCGCACTTGGTCAAATGATGGAAAAAGTTGAACTATTCTCTCAACAAGATAGAACTTTTGAAGACTTAGGTTGGAATATTATTGGCAGAAGCAATGGAAGAGACAGCAATGTTATTACCTCACTTCATCTTAAAGCCGATAAAATGGAAGAGATAAATATAAGGCTCCAGAAAAAATATAATGAAATGAGAAAGAATGAAGTTAGATACGAAACTGTAAATTGCGATGATGCTGATTACATTATTGTTGCCTATGGACTTGTTGCACGTATCTGTCAAAAATCCGCTCAATTAGCAAGGGATAAAGGTCTTAAAGTTGGTGTAATAAGACCAATAACTTTATTTCCTTACCCCGAAGAAGTTATAAACAATTACGCCGATAAAGTAAAAGGCATGTTTGTAGTTGAGATGAATGCGGGACAAATGTTAGAAGATGTTAAACTTTCGGTAAACGGAAAAGTGCCTGTTGAATTTCATGGCAGAATGGGCGGAGTAGTTCCTCAGCCGGAAGAAATTTTAGAAAAGTTAGAAGAGAAATTATTAGGAGGTTCAAAATGAATGAAAAAAGAATGTTAGATGACCAGCATTTTGAACAGATGATTGAAGAAGAAAGTATTTGTACAACTGATAATAAAGTATATGAAGCCCCGCTTGATGCACTTTATGATACAGCAATGCATTACTGCCCCGGCTGCGGTCATGGTGTAGTTCATAGAATTCTTGCAGAAGTGATCGAGGAGATGGGAATTATTAAAGATATAATCGGTGTTGCTCCTGTAGGTTGTTCAGTTCTCGCTTATAATTATTTAAATATTGATATGTCGGAAGCAGCACACGGAAGAGCTTCTGCGGCAGCAACGGGAATTAAAAGAGTATTGCCGGAAAAATATGTTTTTTCATATCAGGGTGACGGCGACTTGGCAGCTATAGGAACCGGGGAAACTATACACACTTGTAACCGCGGCGAAAATATTTTAATTCTTTTTATTAACAACGGTATCTACGGAATGACAGGCGGTCAAATGGCGCCTACTACTTTACCTGGAATGAAATCAACAACTTCACCATTCGGCAGAGATGTAGAAACAATGGGTGCTCCCTTAAAAATTACCGACTTAGTTGCTCAATTGCCCGGTACAGCTTACGTTACAAGGCAATCGGTGCATAAACCTGGTAATGTTCGTAAAACAAAAAAAGCAATTCAAAAAGCGCTCGAGTATCAGAAAAACGGAGATGGCGGTACCTGCTTTGTCGAAGTAGTCTCAAATTGCCCTTCAAACTGGAAGATGACTCCGGTACAATCAAACAAATGGATGGAAGAAAATATGCTTCCGTTTTACCCTTTAGGCGATTTGAAAAAACCAAATGGAAAGGAGAAATAAAATGAACGAAGAAATTATTATTGCTGGATTCGGCGGTCAAGGTGTTCTTTCTATGGGTATGATTTTATGCTATGCCGGAATGGTTGAAGAGAAAGAAGTTAGCTGGATGCCTTCATACGGACCCGAAATGCGCGGCGGAACCGCAAACTGTATTACAATTATTAGTGATTCAAAAATATCATCACCAATTATTTCTATGTTCGATACAGTTATTGCACTTAATCAGCCATCGGTTGATAAATTTGAAAGTGCAGTTAAACCGGGTGGATTGCTGATTTATGAGTCAACAAATGTTATTAATCCCCCTACAAGAAAGGATATTGAAATTATAGGAATTGAAGGTACTGCCGAAGCGGCTAAAATGGAAAATACTAAAGTACTTAATATGATAATGCTTGGAAGCTTTTTACAGAAAAAACCAATCATTTCTATTGATAATATTCTTAAAGGACTTACACAAGTTCTGCCCGAAAGATATCATCATTTACTGCCCTTAAATGAAAAAGCTTTGCGAAAAGGAATGGAACTTGTTGAAAGTGCGAAAGCTTCAGTATAGGTTAATTTTTGCTGATACAGTTTTATAACTCAATTGCCGCGACCTTAAAAGGCAGCGGCAATTATATATGGTTGTATAAGGTGAGTTAGTAACATAACCGTTTATTTAAGAAGCCCGTAATAATTTTTATTAATTACGGGCTTCATTATGTTAAGGAAAAATGATAAATTGAAAGTCCGTTTAATTTGCATTGTGCTATTTATAAAAAATATTTAGCTTAAATTATTACAAATAAAATATAATTGAATGAAAAAAATATTATCGCTTATAACTATTGCTATTTTAACTCTATCATCAAATCTATCAGCACAACAAGAAAGATTTCAAAAAACTTTAGAAGACGATAACTCTAAATTTACAAATGTTGGAAACATTGCAATTACAATTACCAACTTTGGGGTTTATGGTCATGCCTTTAGCTTGTGGCCCCAACAGCCTAGTTGTGAATTTCCGATTGGCAGCGGTATTGAACACATATATGACGGCGGATTGTGGATTGGGGGCTTTAAGGCTGATGATAGTTTAAAGACAAATATCAGAGGACCTTTTGTTACAACTGCCGCAACTGACCCTGTAGATGGCGAAAATGGCGTTGAGTTTACAACAGCTCCATCTTCTGTTGTTAGAGAAAGATCATCTAAAATTGAATCTGCTTTTTTTGATCCGGCTGCAATTTCGCACCAGGATTTTTTTATGGAGTTTACGGATACGAATAGAACTAGTTCAAATGGTGAATTGATTGTTGCTCATAACCCCTACGGCGTTTCTGTAAGACAGGAAACTTATGCGTGGGACTTCCCTTTTGCAAACTTCTTTATAATTTTTAATTACTGGATTAAAAATGTTTCGAACAAATATTTAGATAGTGTTTACATCGGTTTGTGGACAGACACCGTTGTTCGAAATACAAATGTAACTTCACCACGAACAGGAACCTCCTTTTTTAATAAAGGGGGTAATGGTTATAATGATTCACTTTCATTAGGATACGAATTTGATGCAGCCGGGGATGTTGGTTTTACCGATAGTTACATTGGTATTCAAGTATTAGGCTCTGATAAAAATTATGATAGTACAAACTATACTACCTGGCAATATAGAAGTACAACCGACCCAAATTTATTTACTCCCCAAAACGATATAGCACGATATAGAAAATTAGAAGGCTACTTCGGCGGTTCAAATAGATATGGGTACAATATCAATCCCGCTACTTTAAAACAACCTTCAAATAGATCAACAATGGTTTCAGCCGGTCCATTCGACCATTTAGCACCCGGTGATTCCGTAAACATTGTATTTGCAATTGTAGCAGCTAAAAAGTTTGGAACAGACCTGCCCAATTTAGATACCGAAGAGCAGAAGAAAAATTTATACGACAATGCAGGCTGGGCAATTCGTGCATACAATGGCGAAGATAGAAACGGAAACGGAATTCTTGAACCCGAAGAAGATTTGGATGGTGACGGTAAAATTACAAGGTATATTCTTCCTTCACCGCCGCAAAACCCGAAAGTAAAAGTTGTTCCGGAAAGCCGGAAGGCTACAATTTACTGGGATAAAAGGGCGGAAGATTCTATTGACCCAATTTCCGCAAAAAAAGATTTTGAAGGTTACAGAGTTTATAGAACTAATTCAGGATTCGATTTAACGGAATCTCAAGACTTAAATAAAGCTCTGATTAAGATGGCTGAATTTGACAGTCTTGGAAATGATGTTGGATACAATACGGGATTCTCGTTTGTTGAGATGGATGAGCCGGTTGTTTTTCCTAACGATACAACAAAATATTATTATAAATATGAAGTGAATAACCTGCTTAACGGCTGGCAATATTTATTTAGTGTTACTGCGTTTGATGAAGGTGATCCGGAAAATAACCTCGGCAGTCTCGAATCAGGTAAACTATCGGGAATAAATAGAATTTTACCCGGTACACCTGCGGTAGAAGAAGATGATGTTGAAGTTGGGGTTTATCCTAATCCATATTACGGAAATGCCTATTGGGACGGCAGTTCGGAACGGTTAAGAAAAATGTATTTCTTCAATCTCCCTGCTAATTGCGAAATAACAATATATACATTATCCGGTGATATTGTTGACGTTATTGAACATAACAGTTCCAGCAACGGAAATGATTTAAGATGGTTCGAAACTTTCTCTCGCGAAGGAAACCAGATAATGGCAGGCGGTGAGCATGCATGGGATTTAATTACAAGAGACGACCAGGCAATTGCAACCGGATTATATTTATTTACCGTTAAAAATCTAGACAGCGGAAACATTAAACGAGGAAAATTTTTAGTTATAAAATAATAGGAGTTAAAAATGAAGGCTAAATTACTAATAGCATTTTTATTAATTTTTTTATCGCAGACTTTTGCACAATATCCCGAAATAACAATTAAGGATATAAATTTTGTGCCTGACGATTCATTGCTTTTTTACGGTGCATTGAATAGTGAACCTCAACCGCCATTAGTTGGCGACACAGTTACGGTTGTCGGTGTTGTAATGTGCCCGCCGTATGAAGGTGCTAATCCCGATAGTATAGTTACACTCCATGCAGGAGCCCCTTCAATATATTTACAAGATACATCAATGACGGAATGGTCCGGCGTGCTGACCCGCTTTACCGGATCGCCAGTACCAGCTGCTTATCAAGTTTTAGATTCGGGCTTCGTTATAAAAGCAACAGGAGTTGTAGTTGAATACTTTACAACTACAGAGTTGGACCTTATCGATTTTCAAGCTTCAGATATTATCGGACAAATGAAAAGACCTGAACCGGTTTTACTGCCGTTAGATTCATTGGTCGAGATTGGTACACCAAACCCGAATTACCTAGCCGAAAAATGGGAAGGCGTTTATGTAGAATTCAGAAACTTAACTGTAACAGGCTCCGCAATTGGTAATCAATCGTTTTATGTTCAGGATGAAAACGGTTCGCAAATGATTGTTTACACAACAGCTGATTGGTGGAGAAGAAAACCAAGCCCTCCTCTTCCGGGTACAAAGATTGATATGGTTAGAGGATATATTGCTAACAGAAATAATATCGCTCCCGATTGGTTTTTAATTAATCCTGTATTTGAAGAAGATATTGTATTCGGTGATGTCATTCCTCCGAATATTTTTAGTGTTCAAAGAGATATTGCAAATGTAACTTCGAGCAGTGATGTGGTTGTAACCGCTGTGGTTAACGATGCTGACGGCACAATTGATAATGCTAAACTTTATTACAGTGTTAATAGTGCTGCCGATATTGAACTTCCGATGACTTTTGCCGGTGACTCCAATTATACAGCAACTATACCTTCCGGTGCATACAATGATGGCGATTTAGTCACTTACTATGTTGAAGCAACTGATAACGGTGCCGCAGTTAGCACTAATCCTGCTGATCCCGATGCCGGTAGATATTTCTTTAGAGTTCTTGATAATGGTTTAACAATTAGTGACGTACAATATACACCCTTTGAAAACGGTATTAGCGGTTATGACTCTTATACTGTAACGGTAAGCGGTATTGTTACTGCAGATACAACTGATATTGAAGGAGACGGAAGCAATACCGGTCCTCAAGTAGTTATTCAAGATGGTGCCGGACCTTGGAGCGCTATTCAATTGTTTGGTACAGAAGTACTTGATTTAAGAAAAGGTGATGATGTTACTGTAACTGGAGTTGTTGATGAAAACTTTGGCGTAACAAGAATTGAAGATGTTGATGCCGCAAATCAACTGGTTATTAATGGTACTGCTGCAGTACCGGAGCCAACACCCATAACTACCGATGTGATTGGAACAAGTTCAAGCGGAACTTTGCCTGCTGAATCTTATGAAAGTGTATTAGTAAAATACACAGGATTAACCGTTGTAAATGAAAACGCCGATGGAACCCCCGGACCGGGTGGAAGTGGAAACAGCAACTTTGGCGAAATGCTTGTGGCTGATGCTTCCAATATTCAAACGAGAGTTGAATTACAGGATGGTACGCACAATTATCACAACTTCTGGGATGCAGCACTTGAAAATGAACCCAACAGAATTACAACCGGAACAACTATAAGTGATTTAACCGGTATTATGTTTTATTCATTCGGTAACTATAAACTCGTTCCTCGTACAAATTCAGATTTTGGTGTTGTTGTTGACGTAAAAGATGAAGTTGTAATTCCGGAAGAATATTCCTTAGCACAAAATTATCCTAACCCGTTTAATCCATCTACTACAATTGAATATACAATGCCTGAAGCCGGGCTTGTTAAAATTGTAGTTTATAATGTTTTAGGTCAGGAAATTGTATCATTAGTTAACCAAATGAAATCTCAAGGTTCACACAAAGTTACTTTTGATGCAAGCAATCTTCCATCAGGAATTTATTTTTACAAAATGGAAAGCAATAATTTTGTTCAAACTAAAAAGTTAATGCTCTTAAAATAATTGAAACCGTTTGCCAAAGGCATTCCTTCGGAAGAGACGGTTATACTTTCTCAAAGCTGTTATTAACCCACGACTTTGGCATAGCCATCCCTTCGGGAAAGTCGTGGGTTAATGGAAATAAAAGTAAAGTCTTGAACGGTTTTAACCGTTTATAGTTGAAGAAAATTATTTTTATAAATAAAGTTTACTTGATGATAAAAATTAAAAGACTATTAAAACTATTTGCTCTCGTTACTTTAACAATAAGTATGTTATCGTGCGATGAGAAAACCAACGAACCGCTTGAAAATCAAGCTCCCGATACTTTTATGTTTTTGTATCCCGATTCAGGAGTATCTATTAGTCAGCAGAAAAGCAGGCTGAATGTTCATTGGTGGGGTGATGACCCTGACGGATTGGTTATCGGTTATTATTTTCAATGGGAAGGAATAGATGCAGGCTGGAATTTTACAACTAAAAATGACAGTTTATTTTCGCTGCCTATCGGAACTGTTGATACCAATTTTACATTTAGAGTTATGGCTGTTGATAATAACGGTAACGGTGTTTATGATAATAGTGTTATGTGGAATGGAATTGATCTTGGTCCCGAACCCTTTATAGATAGGGATAATAACGGGGTTTATTCTAACGGTGAGGACTATTATGATATTGGGGCTATTGACCCAACTCCCGCAGAGCAAAACTTTCCAATCAGAAATTCACCTCCCGAAATTAGATGGAATGATTTAAGCGTTCTGCCTGCTTCATCATTTCCTGTAATAACTTTAGGCTGGGATGTATCTGACCTTGACGGAGATGAATCGGTTGTTGCAATAAATTTATCATTAAACGATACCAGTTCATTTGTAACTCTTGAAGGAAATGTGCGCTTGGTTTCATTGCGTTCACAAAATATTTTTAGCGCACAGCCAACTATGCAAATTTTGATTAATGGCTCTGAAACAAATATTGCTTCGGCAGAATTGCAAAATTTATTGCTCGATGCTAATAATAGAATTTATGTTCAGGCAGTTGATATCTCCGGTTCAAAATCACCCTTTGCCCCTTTACCCGATACAAGTCAAACTTGGTTTGTACGTAAACCTAAAGGTAAGTTTATTATTGTTGATGATTATCAAATAGCCGATGGTGCAGACGCATTTTATAATAATGTTTTTGATAATGTTCAAGGCGGTATGCTGGCAGGTAAATACGATGTGCTTGATTTAGAAAACACAGTACTGCCTTATGAAAATGTAACATTTTTAGAGACTCTTAAATTATTTGATTATATCTACTGGTACTCCGGCAGCAGTCCTAATTTAGGATTGATAAATTTAGTTTCGCAAAAATATATTGATCAAGGCGGAAAAATAGCCTACTCAATGACATTTCAAGATTCATCCAGTTCATTTACAGTCGATCTTCCTACACTGCAAAACTTTTTACCTATAGCAGAATTAGGGGAAGAACAACCGCTTAATTTTTTATTTTCCGGAGCTAATGTACTGAAGTCTAATACTGCCTCAACATATCCAAGTTTAAGAACTTCATCCACAATAAGTTTTGTTAGAACTTATGTTACTAATACTGTTATTGCCGAAGAAATTTATGACGTTACAAGTAATCAAATAAACGGCAATATTGCATTTTTAGATCTGGGTAAAAATTTATTTTTTATCGGACTACCTCTGCATCATTGTAATGGAATCTCAGGTTCTGTAGAAGAATTACTTGGAAAAATTTTATTTGAAGAATTTGGATTAACTCCATGAAAAAAATCTATACAATACTAATTTTAATATTAACAAGTATTTCGGCAATAGCTCAATCTACCGGATCTATACGTGGCGTTGTTACCGATGCTGCTGCCGGTGATCCTTTGCCAGGTGTTAATGTTATTCTCGAAGGTACATACTTTGGAGCCGCTACTGATTTTGAAGGCTCCTATCAAATAAGAGGTATAACTCCCGGTGAATACACTGTTAAAGTAACTCTAATCGGTTTCAAAACATTTAAGTTCACGGGTATTGATATTGAACCGAATAAAACACTTGAGCTTGATGTTAAACTTGAAGAAACTGTTTTAACAATGGAGCAGGATGTAGTTGTGGTTGGCGACAGACCGCTTGTTGATGTTGAAGAAACTCAAAGTAAAATTAGTATATCAAGAGAAGATGTTGAACTTGCTGTAATTGAAAATATTAGCGACCTGGTTTCTCAGCAAGCCGGTGTGGTTAAATCCGATAACGCAATTCACATACGCGGCGGAAGATCATACGAAAATGCTTTTCTGCTTGACGGTGTTTCTGTTCAAGACCCATTAGCAGGTACCGGATTCGGACTTCAGTTAAGCGCAAACTCAATTGAAAAGGTTGAAGTGCTGACCGGAGGTTTTAATGCAGAATTCGGTCAGGCTACTTCGGGTATTGTTAATGTTAAAACCCGCGAGGGCGGCGAAAGGTATTCCGGTTCTTTAAGTTATAAGACAGATAATTTCGGCAGCACATCTTCACCGCATATTTTTAATATTGATATTCTTGAAGCAAATTTAAGCGGACCGGAACCAATAACCAGTTTTCTACTCCCTTCACTTGGAATTCAGATACCGGGTAAAATTAGTTTGTTCGGAAGTTTTTACGGCGGAATAAGTGACGGCATAACTCAAGGCTACTTTAAAACTACCGCTAAGCAGCTTTACTCATCAACTTTTCATGGTTCCCGCTTTGCACCCCGTGCAGAAAATAGCTGGTTCGGTCTCGGTAAAATTACTTACTCAATCAGCTCCACAATGAAATTAGTTTATTCCTACAATCAATCAGTTAGTATAAACCAAAACTCGCAATCATTACAATCGAATTTAGAGTATGTTGAACCGAGTCCCGGTTATCAGTATAACTTTCAAACAATATTAGATAACGCAAATGTTTTTACACACAATAACCGATACAACACAATAAGCTGGACACACACACTAAACTCAAAAACATTTTATGAAATTAAGCTGAATCATTTCTTTTCAACATTAAGAGCAGATGCCAACGGCAAGTATTGGTGGGAGTATGAGGAAAGGGAAGACATAACAACATTCCCGATTGAATATTACAATACTACCGGCGATACAATAGGTGTTATACCGGGAGATGGTTTCTGGGATGTTGGAAATCCTGATACATGGCGTGATCATTACATTGAAGAGTTTTCACTTAAAGGTGACTTAACTAGTTTCTTTGATGAGAAAAATAAATTTAAAGCCGGCTTCAATTTAGTCTTTCAGGAAATGCAGGTTATTGATATTTACCGCCCATGGATTGGCGAAATGGGATTGAACAATGACATTTACAAAGTGAAGCCTGCCCGCGGTTCTTTTTATGCTCAAGATAATATTAACTTCAGCGGTATGATATTAAACTTTGGACTTCGTACCGATTATTGGTTCCCCGGCAAATTTGTTGATGATGCTGTTAAAAACCCCGAAGTAGTTACGATACCGGATGAGATTAGGCAGCGTTATGAAGATGAATCATTTACCTTTTTCGGTGATAGAAAATTTAAAGCCCGAATTAGTCCAAGGCTTGGAATATCCCACCCTGTAACTGATAACCAGGTTTTATTTTTCTCATACGGGCATTTCAGCAAGTGGCCCCGTCCGCAATTTGTTTATGCAAAACTTAGTCCTTCAAACGCACAGTCTTCATTTCAGCGATTCGGAAATCCTAATCTTAAACCGGAAACAACTGTTGCTTATGAACTCGGTTTGAAAACACAGTTTTCGCAGAATGATGTACTTACCGTAACGGCATACTACAAAGATATTTTTGATTATATAAGAACCAGAACAGCCAACATAACATCAGCCCGTTTTGCAAATCAGTCATTCATCACTTATGCAAATTTAGATTATGCTAAATCAAGAGGATTGGAAGTTGATTTTAGAAAACGAATAGGAAAATGGTTTAATAGCCAGTTCACATTTTCTTATGCAATTGTAACGGGTAAAAGTTCATCGGCTGATGAAGGAGTTTTAATTTTACGAGGTGATTTGGATGAATCGATAAAAGAAGATTTTTTATCATGGGATAGACCCGTTACCGCATCATTAAGTTTTAATTTTTATGTTGAGCCTGATAAACCACTTTTCGGGGTTCTGCCAGGTGTACTTGATGACATTAATTTTTATACAAGAATATTTTTTGAATCGGGTAAAAGATATACCCCTGCATTACCGACCGGTAATTTTGATTTAGACGGCAGACCGGAATATATCTCCGATAGATCAAATCGAAATTCCGAGATAGGGGATAACTGGTTTTGGATTGATATGAATATTGAAAAATATTTCAAAATAGCCGGACTCAAATTTTCTCTGTTTATGGAAGTCAATAATTTATTGGATACAAAAAACAGTGCAATAATTAACCCGGTTACGGGTGAAGCTTATGAGTTGGGCGATCCAACACCTTCTTCATGGAACGATCCTAATTACCCCGATCTGCAGGCTCCTATTTCTCCTTTTCCCGATAACCCTGCAAGATATTTAACAAGACGAAATATAAAATTTGGAGTAAGCTTAATATTTTAATTATGAAAAAAATTATACTTATAATATTTCTGGGTCTGACGTTTTCGTCAACAATGCACGCACAGTCATTTCCTACTCTCGGCGGTCAGCGAGCCGGAATATCTACACTTCAATTTCTGAAGATAGGAGTAGGGGGGCGTGCGGCAGCTATGGGTGAATCTTTTATTGCAGTTGCCGATGATGCATCAGCGCTTTATTGGAACCCCGCCGGATTGGTTCAGAAAAAAGAAAATCAAATTATGTTTTCGCACAACGAATGGGTTGTGGATATCCAGCATGAATTTGCAGGCGCAGTTTATCATCTTGGTCCTAATGATGCTGTTGGACTTGCATTTACTTCACTTCATATGGATAAGATGCCTGTTACCACAGAGGTTAATCCTTTTGGTACCGGAGAATATTTTACTTTCAGTGATATTGCCTTAGCAGTGACTTATTCAAAAAAAATGACTGAGCAATTTAGTTTCGGCGGTACAATTCGTTATGTTGAGGAGACATTAGATAAACTTAAAATGCGCGGAGTTATGGTTGACCTCGGAACTCTTTACTGGACAGGCTTGGGCACTACTCGATTTGCCGTTACGATTTCAAACTTTGGCAACGAGGTTGCCCCGGACGGTGAAGTTGTACTTTTCGGCAATAGGAAAAATTCCGACTGGCAGTCATTTTCGCCTCCTACACTTTTTAGAATTGGTTTTGCTTTTGAACCATATCAAACAGATTTACACAGAATTACCGCTTCGGCTCAATTGAACCACCCTAACGATAACAGTGAAAATGTTGTGACCGGATTTGAATATTCTTACAAGGAAGTATTCTTTTTTAGAGGCGGATATAAATTTAATGTTGAAGAACAAAATATTTCATTCGGAGCCGGACTAAAAGCACCTATCAGCATTGCAAATGTAATTTTTGATTATGCATTTTCAAATTTTGAGCGCTTAGGTTCTGCACACCGTTTTTCTTTGTTATTAGGATTATATTAAAATGATTAAAAAGTTTACTACATATCTTATTTTAGCAGCAATAATTTTTCTCTTTTCTTGTACCGATAAATTTGATCCTAATTTAGATGTTATGCCAACAGGGGGTACGGGAAATATAGGCGATACAGTTTATGTTCAGCTTTCGCCCGATTGGACAGGATTTAATGAACCCAAAGATATGATAATTGGGAAAGATAATTTTCTTTATATCGCCGATACCGAAAATGATAGAGTTGTGATGATGGATATTTCAGGTGCGGTTATCGGTTCAATAAATATAAAGAAGCCCGTTGCAATTGAGCAGGATTACAGGCTTAATTTGATCGTATGCGGTAAATATGATTACACGAAAGATGGAATCACCACAACCTTTGGTGCTGTTTATAAATTAAACCTATTTGAAGTTGATCATGATATTACGGCTGCGGTGCCTAAGCTGATTTTACCCGACACGACAAAACTTTCGGATTTATCAAGACCGAGCAGACAGTATACCGGTGTTTGCGTGTTTGCTGATAATTCATATTACATCGGCAGAACAGGTCCATCTAATTCAAGTGCCATTAGTCCCGATAACGCAATTATGCATTATCAAGTTTTAAAAGATTCTATCGGCAATCGTTACGATTCATTCAAAGAAATACTGCCTCGCTTTGAACCGCTTGGTACCGGCATAAGATCTACAAATGAAATTAGTTCCCTTACTTCATTCAACTTCCCTACACGTGATTTTATAGTAACTCTGGAAACCAACAGCTTTAAATCACAATGGCTTCAGTTTGTAAGAACGGCAGACTTTGAAGGTTATGAAACAAGAATTGAAGTTGGCAGAGAATTTATGCTTCCAAATAAATTTGGTAAGCCTGAAGATGCCGCAGTTGATAATGCCAATAATATTTACATTGCAGATTCACAAAAGGATAGCGTATTTATTTTTAATTCTTTCGGCGATGAACTGCAGTCATTCGGCGGATCGGAATTATTCGATTCCCCGCATGCTGTTGCATTTTTTGATAAAACACTTTACGTGCTTGATACCAAAAACGACCGTATTGTTCGGTTTATTCTTTCCACAGAAATTGAATAGGAAATTTTATTTATGAAATTATTAAGAACCATTGCTCTTCTTTTAAGCAGTGCTGCAATATTGTTTGCCCAAACTTCGGAACCGATAGTTAATATTAGAACAAATGATTTAACCGGAATGCCGACCCGCCTGGGTGAAGTTGTAACTATAAGCGGGATTGTAACTGCATCAAATCAATTCGGAAATTCGGGACCTGCGAATATTCAAGATATTACAGCCGGTATTTCAATTTATGGGAGCAGTTTTGCTAATGCTGTTTCTATTGGTGATTCTGTAACAGTAACGGCAACCGTGGATCAATTCAATGGATTAACCCAGTTAAATATGACGATGGGCTCCCCCTCATTTACAAATCACGGTGCTGCTGTTGAAGAAGTTGATCCAACAATTGTAACGCTTTCGGATATACTAAATCAAGACTGGAACGGTACTGAATTAATTGAAGGGCTGCTGGTAAGGGTTAATAACGTTTCAATAAATGGGTCGGGTACTTTTTCCGGCTCGGCAAATTATACTATCACAGACCCAACCGGCTCACTTGATATGAGAATTGATAATGATGTAGCCTCAATAATTGGAACAGCCATTCCATCGGGAACTGTTGATTTAATTGGTGTCGTTGGTCAATATGATTTTGGTGTTCTTAATTCAGGTTACCAAATTTTACCAAGATTTATTGAGGATATTGTTACTGAAAATACACCTTTGATACTAACGCCGGTTGTGGCATCTAACGTTACTCCCAATTCATTTACGGTTTATTATAACACATTACGAAATGGTGATTCAGAAGTAAGATACGGAGTTACTGCTGCACTGGAATTGGATACAATTAAAATTGCTGAAGATACAACGGTACATGTTATTCCAATTAGCGGATTGGAAGAACTTACAAAATATTATTACAAAGTTTATTCAACAAATGAAGTTGGAACAAGTGAGAGTGACATATTTTCTGTAACAACCGCGTCCTCAAATCCTTCTATCGGCGGTATTAATGTTTACTTTAACTATTCAGTTGATAACTCAGTTGCTATCCCCGGAAATGAAGCTCAGGGAAATATTGATTTTAGAGATAAGTTAATTGAAAGAATAAATGCAGCAACTTATTCAATTGATATGGCTGTTTATAGTTTTTTTGGATTGAACGATGTAGCGAACACGATTGTTGCCGCTAAGAATAGGGGAGTAAAAGTAAGGGTTGTATATGATGCAAGAAATGTACAGAGTTCAATGCAGATACTGCTCGATAATGGAATTCAAATGAGTCAGAGACCTAGCTGGCTTAATGGAATTATGCACAATAAATTTGCAATATTTGATGCACGTGACAGCGTAGCAACTAATGACTGGGTTTGGACTGGCTCATGGAATTGGACATCATTGGAATTGAACTGGCGAAATAACATAGTTGAAATTAATGATCCTTCATTAGCCCAAACTTATCAGGAAGAATTTGAAGAAATGTGGGGAAGTGATACCGACACACCTAATTCCTCTAACGCAAAATTTGGATTTGAAAAAACTGATAATACTTCACATTCATTTTCTATCGGCGGAAGAGATGTTGGACTTTATTTTAGCCCGTCCGATCAAACTGAATCAAAAATTATCAACGCAATAGCTTCTGCAGATTCATCAATATATTTTGCACTGCTTGCGTTTACTAGTGATGGAATTTTTAACTCGATTGAACAGCGGCATAGTTTGGGTGTGACCGATATTCGTGGAATTATAACAGATGCAAATATTCAGGGATCGGAATTTGCAAACTTGCAAAACCTTTCCGGATCCGAAGTGTTTGATTTTAATTTTAGCGATAAACTGCATCATAAATATGGAATGGTTGATGCTCCTTATGCCTCTACCGATCCCACAGTTATTACAGGTTCGCATAATTGGTCTCGAGCTGCAAATGAAAGCAATGATGAAAACACATTAATTATTCATGATGTATATATTGCAAATCAGTATATGCAGGAATTTAAAAAGAGATACAATGAATTAGGCGGCACAACAGTTTTTAATATTCCGGTTTTAACCTCTGTTGATGATGATGCAATTATTCCAAGTAAATTGGTTTTAGAACAAAACTATCCTAATCCTTTTAATCCTGTTACAACAATAAGTTTTACATTACCTGCAAGTGAATATGTTGATCTATCAGTATATAATTTACTCGGGCAGAAAGTTGCAGTGGTATATTCAGGGGTAGCAAATTCCGGTAAAACAGTTGTGGACTTTAACGCATCAGCATTAAGCAGCGGAATTTATTTTTACACACTCTCAACACAAAGTGATTCATTCACTAAAAAATTAATGCTGTTGAAATAGAATAAAAACGGTTGCAAGTTTCAAGTTTCAAGTTTCAAGTTGCAGGTTTGCAGGTTGCAGGTTTAAAAATTAACATGATTTACATTCTATAAATATTTGAATCTTGGAATTTGTCAATTATTTTTTGTCACCCGCCTTCCGGCAGGCAGGTTTGAAATTTGTTATTTGAGATTTGTTATTTGAGATTTGTTATTTGTTATTTGTCATTTGTCATTTGTTTTTTGTGTTTTGTTTTTTGTCATTTGAATTTTGGAATTTAGTTTTAATTTTTATTTGTAATAAAAGGATAGAATATTTAATTTTGTAACTTAATAAATTTTCACAAGGAGTAAAATGGCTAGTAATGTAGGTAAAATTGTTCAGGTTATAGGACCGGTAGTTGATATAGATTTTGAAGATGGCTACCTCCCGGAAATTTATAATGCTATTAAAATACAAAGAGTAACACTCGAAGGTACTGAAGAAGAATTAGTTGTCGAAGTGCAATCGCATCTCGGTGAAAATAGAGTACGTACAGTTGCAATGGACTCAACCGATGGTTTGGTTAGAGGAACCGATGCAGTGGATACAGGCAAACCGATTTCAATTCCCGTTGGACCTGAAACTTTGGGTCGGCTGATAAATGTACTTGGTAAAGGCATTGATGGTTTAGATGAAATTAAAACTAAAATGGAATACCCAATTCACAGACATGCACCTAAATTTAAAAACCTTGCTACAACTCAGGAAATGTTTGAAACGGGTATAAAAGTTATTGACTTGTTGGAACCATACACAAGAGGCGGAAAAACCGGGTTATTCGGTGGTGCCGGTGTTGGTAAAACTGTAATCATTCAAGAGTTGATACACAATATTGCTAAGCAGCATGGCGGTTATTCAGTGTTTTCAGGAGTAGGTGAGCGAACAAGGGAAGGAAATGACTTGTGGCGTGAAATGGAAGAATCAGGTGTGCTTCCGAAAACTGCTTTAGTATTCGGACAAATGAATGAACCGCCCGGCGCTAGATTAAGAGTCGGATTAACCGGTTTAACAATAGCTGAATATTTCCGTGATGAAGAACAGCGTGACGTTCTTTTATTTATAGATAACATTTTTAGATTTACACAAGCAGGATCAGAAGTAAGTGCGCTGCTTGGAAGAATGCCTTCTGCGGTTGGTTACCAGCCGAACTTGGCTTCTGAGATGGGTGAACTTCAGGAGAGAATTACATCAACAGAAAAAGGATCGATCACATCTGTGCAGGCTATTTATGTTCCTGCGGATGATTTAACTGACCCTGCTCCTGCAACAACCTTCTCCCACCTTGATGCTACAACAGTACTTAGCCGTCAAATTTCCGAGCTTGGAATCTATCCCGCAGTTGATCCTCTTGATTCGACTTCTCGAATTCTTGAACCGGGAATTCTTGGTGATGAACATTATTCAGTTGCTAAAAATGTTAAAGAAATTTTACAGCAGTACAAAGACTTACAAGATATTATCAACATTCTTGGTATGGATGAATTATCTGAAGAAGATAAAATTACTGTAAGACGAGCAAGAAGAATTCAGAGATTTTTAAGTCAGCCTTTCCATGTGGCGGAGCAGTTTACCGGTTTCCCGGGTAAATATGTAAAGCTGGAAGATACAATAAGAAGCTTCAAAGAAATTCTTGAAGGCAAGCATGATGAACTGCCGGAATCTGCATTTTTGTATGTAGGTACAATAGAAGAAGCGGTTGAAAAAGCTAAGAAGATGGCGTAATAATTATGGAAGAATTATTTATTGAAGTTGTGACTCCATCTAAAACTGCTTACAGTGGCAACATTAAATCTGTTACTGTGCCGGGAACCTTAGGAAACTTTCAAGTTCTGCATAATCACGCTCCAATTATGAGCTCTTTAGAAATTGGTATTGTAAAAATTGTTGATCCGGAAGGTAAAATTTTAGAGTATTGCACAAGCGGCGGTACAATAGAAGTCCTTAACAATAAAATTACAGTGCTTGCCGAAAGCTTTGAATCTCCCGATGAAATTGATACGCGACGTGCTGAAGAGTCTGAAAAGCGAGCGCGTGAACGATTGGCGAGGAAAAGTCAAACTGAGTTTGATTTGGACAGAGCAGAATTTGCATTGCATAGGTCGTTGAATCGACTGAAGTTTAAGAAGAAGTATTTATAAATTGAAAGGCTGCTCAAATGGGCAGCCTTTTCTGTTTTTAAAAGCAAATCATAAGAAAAACCATTAGGAAAAATCTTGAAGGTTTGAAGAAGTCAAACTAAATTTTTAAAAATAACAATCGAATTATCAAAATTCATTAACATACCCATCGCCGGCAATAATATCTCTTAGTGCTTCATTTGCATCTAAATATTTTTGTACTTTCTCATAGTGCTCAAGTAAATAGTTTATTCTTTCATGCTCACTTTGGTAATTTAGAATATTCTGCTGCTGCTTTAAGTTTAAGCCTGATTTTTCAGCAAGTTTAAATGACTTGAAATCAGTTTGATCTAAATTTTCCCAAAATGATTTGTCCAAATTAATTTCAGTTTTATCAAGTAGAAAAGTAAACTTATCCAGCACTTTTTGAAACATAAGATCATCCATCGAAGGTGAGATCGCATCATCAAAAGGAATCACTTCCGCTTCTAAATATCCTTCGGGGTGCATTTCTGTTGATAGAACTTTAAATCTTGCTCCTCCTTGAATCAATATATCCATGCTTCCGTTTTCGTATGTTTGCAGCGTTTTAACAACCTTTACTCTGCAGCCTATGTTTGCAATTTCAAAATCAATTTTTGAGATCAAACCGAATTCTTCATTATGCTCAATACATCGCATTATCATTCGTTTGTATCTTTCCTCAAAAATATGCAGCGGATATTTTGCTTCGGGAAACATCACTAGGTTAAGCGGAAATAGTGGTATTTTGGATTTCATGGTTCAATAATTCCAAATTTTGTTACTCAATAAAAAATAAAAAAATGCCTGAAAGTCAACACATACTTTCAGGCATTAAGAAATTTCCGGTGCTTCGATACGTCCCGCTCTGCGGGACTACTCAGCAACCTATCGGGAATTTGAAGTCAATTAGATAATTTAATCAGTCCAAAAGCCCAACTTCTAAAAGAAGTTGGGCTTTTAAAACTTTATTTTACTTCTTTAAATCTGCGTGCAACTTCATCCCAATTGATCACATTATAAAATGCGCTAACGTAGTCAGGTCTTCTGTTTTGATAATTTAAATAGTAGGCATGTTCCCAAACATCAATACCTAAAATTGGTGTACCGTGTACATCTGTTAAATCCATAAGAGGATTATCTTGATTTGGTGTTGATGTAACAACTAATTTACCGTCACTAACAACTAACCAAGCCCACCCTGAACCGAAGCGTGTAGCTGCAGCATCAGAAAATTGCTTCTTGAAATTATCAAATGAACCGAAAGTAGAATCGATTGCATCAGCTAAATCGCCGGATGGATTTCCACCGCCGTTCGGACTCATCACGGTCCAGAATAATGAATGATTGTAATGACCGCCGCCGTTATTTCTAACAGCAGTAGGGTATTTAGAAATATTCTTCATCAAATCTTCGAGTGATAAATTTTCCAGTTCTGTTCCTTCAACTGCTCCGTTTAAATTTGATACATATCCGGCATGGTGTTTACCATGGTGTATTTCCATTGTTCTTGCGTCAATATTTGGTTCTAATGCATTAAAGTCATAAGGCAGTTTTGGTAGTTCAAATTTAGCCATTGTGTATTCACTCCTTTTTTTTGTTTTAAATAGTTCATTATTTGTAATTGCTTCAACCTTACTAAGTCCGCCTGCAATGGGCAATAAACCCATTGACAATAAAAAGTTCCGTCTTTTCATTACAATCCTCCATCAATCATAAATCATATTATTTATACACCGAAAGACTCGCCGCATCCGCATGTTTTATTGGCATTGGGGTTGTTAAAAATAAAGCCTTTCCCATTTAAGCCGTCGCTGTAATCTAATTCCGTACCGGTTAAATAGAACAAACTTTTACCGTCAACAAAAAGTTTAACATCTTCATAATTAATAATTGTATCGCCATCTTTCTGTTCGCCGTCAAAACCAAGGTGATATGTCATGCCCGAACAGCCGCCTCCTTTTACGCCTATTCTTAAACCGTAATCATTGGGAATATCATTCTCAGCCATAATTTGTTTAATTTGGGCTGCTGCTTTTTCGGTAATTTTAATATCACTGCTTACATCTTGTAGTGAATTCATCTAATTAACCTTCCTCTTTAATTTTTTCTTCTTCGTTTTCTATCTGCTTTTCTAAATGAAAATCTACACGCCATGAATTATTACTGATTTTTGTTAATTCATTATTATTTTCAAGTTGTTCAATTAAATCTTGGGCTAACTGCTCCGCCATCTTATAAGTAATGGGTTTTTCCTTGTATGCAAAGTAACTTGTTAGAGCAAATTGTATATCCCTAAAAAAAATATTTGAATTAAAAAATATTGGATATTTTTCATTCATAAATTTTAAGAATAACTCTTTTTCATCATAGAGAATTTGGTGGGGACTGAATCCGTTGTTTTTCATTTTCTACTCAATTATTTCCATTAAAGTTGTTGATTTAAGTATTTCATTTATTTTATTCTGCATTTTATTTAGCGGGTCTTTAATGCAGCAGTTTTCATATCTAGCACAATCATTTATTGTTGGATTTTCTACCATGCAGTCAGTCAACTGAATGCTTTGATCAACGGCTGCAATTAAATCTGTAATAAAAAGTTTATTTAATGAAACATCTAACAAGTAACCCCCTTTATTACCTTGTACTGATTTTATGATTCCATTTTTAACCAATTTTTGAAGTATCTTCGCTAATAAATCATAAGGAATATTTTCATTCTCTGCAATTTCTCGTGCGGTTAAACTTCCCTTACTGCTGTTCTCGTTTATATATTTTATCGCGAGTAGTGAGTACTCGACTGATTTAGCTATTTTTAACATTACATATACGACTAATTTTGTCGTATTAAACTAATGAATCATTTTATTTTTGTCAAGTAAATGAAAAACTAAATGTATATAAGGTTAGAACAAAAAAAATATATTTGAAAAATTATCGTTACAAGTATGGTCAATTTTGAAAAAATTATTTTAAAGTCGTTAAAACGATTATGTAAATTATTTGCTTTTTGCTTCTATCCCCACGATTGAAATCGTGGGTTAATGCGTTTTTCTACATTTAACACTGTCTCTTAAGCTCATGGTTAATGGTAATAAAGGAAAAATAAAAAAGCCCCGGTATTATTCGGGGCTTAAAAATTTCAAAAATTATAAGTAGTAAAAAAACTACAATCCCAATATCTGAACACATCTTTTTGCAAAATCAACGACAGGTCCAAAGTATACACCGAAGATTAAAACCGGTGCCAGCATAAAAATAATAAAAATTATATTTGGTCGGATAACTGAAACTGTTTGAGTTTCTACAGTTGATTTGGTTAAGAACATATGTTTCAGAACTCTGATGTAGTAGTAGAGTGCAATCACTGTATTTAGTAAAGCTATAATTGCAACAGTAATCATTTGTGCATCAACAAGTGCAATAAATAGGTAAAGCTTTCCAATAAATCCGGCTGTAGGCGGCAGACCAATTAAGGCGACCATAAATAATGTAAGTGCCACACCGAGGAACGGGGAAGTGTAACCAAGTCCGTTATAATCGTCTATTTCTTCCGAACCGGTTTTATTTGCAATTAACATTACAATAAAAAATGCGCCGAGGTTCATAAATAAATAGAAGAAGAAATATATAAGTACTGCAACTAAACCTTGATTAGAAAGTACGGCTACACCCAGCAGCATATAACCGGCATGAGCAATACTTGAATATGCCAGCATTCTTTTAATATTATTCTGCCAAAGTGCCGTTAAATTGCCGAGTGTCATTGTAAGAATTGAAACTAAAATTAATAATGAATGCCAATCAAACACACTTAATATTTCCCAATATCCTAAACTATCATCGGATGTAACAAATGCAGATTTTATAAACCTTACAAGTAGTGCAAACCCGGCAGCCTTACTTGCAACTGAAAGGTAAGCTGTGATACTGATCGGTGCACCTTCGTAAACATCAGGTGTCCAAAAATGAAATGGTACAGAGGAAATTTTGTAACCTATACCGGCAAAAATGAGAATTGATGCGAAGGAAAGAGTTAAGTGATTAATTTGATGTGACGCCAGGAAAGTATTTATTTCATACAGATTAGTAGTGCCTGATAGACCGTAAAATATTGAAATTCCGAATAACATTAATCCCGATGAAGTTGCACCGTAGATAAGATATTTTAATGAAGCTTCGCTGTTACGAGTGCGCAGTTTTGAAAAACCGGCTAAAACATAAGATGATAGTGATAGAAGTTCCAAGGCTACATAAATAAGTATTAGATCGGAAGCAGAAGAGAGGAAGAACATTCCTAAAATCATTCCGAAAATAAGAGCGTAATACTCGCCCAGGTTTTTTTCTGATTTTTTAATTTCATCGGAAACGTAAGAAAAGTAAACGAGAATAAATGAAGAAATAATAATTATCAATTTGAAGAAAGCGCCGAATGCATCTACGGTAACCATTCCTTTACGCGATAAATAAACATCGGAAAAGGGGAATGCGTAACCGGTATTGGTAACTTGAAGTATAACCTGAACACTTGCAATAATTAATCCGGCAAGGGCTAAAAAGGGAATTAAGGCTTTGTTCTTATCAAAAATTAAGTCCGCAACAACAATCAATAACAGAAAAACTGAGATAGTAATTTCCGGTTGAATCAGACTTAGCGATGAATAAAGATTTTCGTAATTCATATTAACTTATTATAACCCGCCGAGTGAAATGTTAGTAAAATTAGTTGACACAAAATCTACAAGAGTATTTACCGAAGTATTCATTACATCGAGCATTAGTGAAGGATAAACGCCAAGCAGAATAATAATGATTGTTAATGGAATGAACATAATGTATTCTCTCATTTCAAGGTCCTGCAGACCTGACCACTTTTCATTCAGCTTTCCGAAGAAAACCCGCTGCATAGCCCAAAGCATGTAGCCTGCACCAAGTAAAATTCCAAGAGTAGAAATGATCGTTATAACACGAATACTTTCAACATGGAATGCACCAATAAAAACTAATGCCTCAGAAATGAATCCGCTTAAACTCGGCAGACCTATTGCGGCAAAGAAAGCTACTGTAACAAACCCGGTATATACCGGCATTTGCGAAGCTAAGCCGCCGAAATCATTAAGACCGCGTGTGTGTGCTCTGTCATATACAACACCTACAATAAGGAATAGCATAGCCGTGATTGTTCCGTGGTTAAACATTTGCAGAATTGCACCGTTTATTCCTGCTGTGGTTAATGATGCCATACCGAGCAGCACATAACCCATATGCGAAACTGAAGAATACGCAATAAGCTTTTTAAAATCTTTTTGTGCGAGAGCAACAAATGCACCGTAGATAATATTCACTGCCCCAAATAGAGCAATGTACCATGCGAGCTCTCTCGTAATGTCAGGGAAAATCGGGTAACTGATTCTTAAAATTCCGTAAGTACCCATTTTAAGAAGAACACCGGCAAGAATAACACTAATAGGTGTCGGAGCTTCAACGTGTGCATCGGGCAGCCATGTGTGGAAAGGGAACATCGGAATTTTGATAGCGAAGCCGATGAAGAGTGCAATGTAAGCCAGCATCCTCCAGTTATTCGGATTGAAAGGTGAAAGTATTCCATCCTGTGTATAGTTTGATTGATCCATCATTGTAAGGATGTTAAATGTAAATACTCTTTGACCATCGGGTAAAATTTCCATTGCCGAAAAGTAAAGACCAAGCATTACAATAAGAATAAAAATACTGCCGAGCAGTGTATATAGGAAAAACTTAATAGCAGCATACTCTTTACGAGGACCGCCCCAAATACCAATTAAAAAGTACATCGGAAGTAGCATCAATTCCCAGAAAACATAAAAGAGAAAGAAATCGAGAGAAACAAAAACTCCCATCATTCCCGTATCGAGAAGCAGGAACAATGCAAAATAACCTTTAAGTGATTTACTTATATTCCAAGAAGAGATACATGCAATAACTGAAATTATTGAAGTAAGCAGAACCATCGGCATGCTAATTCCGTCAACACCCATAAAGTAATCTATCTTTACGGTTCCAATCCATGATAATCCTTCGATATTAATCCATCGGAATTTATCAATAAATTGAAATGAGCTTTCTTCAAAAATACCGCCGGCACTATAATTATAATTAGCCATTAGAATTACTGAGAGCACTAACTGAATTAATGTTGCTGCAAGTGCTGTAATTTTTATGTTCTGCACTTTTTCTTTCGGCAGAAATAAAATTACCAACATTCCAATTACCGGAATGAAGGTTATCAATGATATTATTGGAAATCCTTCCATATAAATATAAACCTTAAATGATTATTTCAATTTCACTAACTTTTAATTTCCAAACCTCCAAGATTTTTAAAAACCTTGGGGGTTTATATGAACATAATTAAATATTAAAATGGTCTAAAGAAAAACATTAAAACCAGTAACGAGAAAACAACAAACACCACATAAGTCTGAACTTTACCTGTTTGAATTCTTCGCAGGCTCAAACCTAAAAAACCATTCAGCAAAGCAAAGAAATTAACAAGACCGTCAACAACGTAGGTATCGAACCAGCCGCTTAACATTGAAACAAATCGTCCGAGGGCTGCTGTTCCGTTAACTATTCCGTCAACAACATTGTAATCGAACCAGGCTAATATTTTGGCTGACTTATGTGTTCCGGCTATAAACGATGCATCATAAAATTCATCGATGTACCATTTATTTAATGAAAATTTATAGAGCGAATTATATTTTGTTTTCAATTTTTCTGAATCAATTTTACCCCATACATACATCATGAATGCGATTAGAATTCCGATACCTGCGAGAACGAGGGAAAGTATCATAGCGGGGTAGTGTGCATGGTGAGCAGCATCGGTGTACATTTGTGAATGTGTAATTTCACTTTGACCGGTTGCTGCATCTGATTTCATAAAATCAAAACGTACTTCATTAGGCACTACTTGTTCAGGGGTTCTAATCCAATCCGATAAAACCCAGCCTGCTTCTGAATTAAAAGGATTGGGGGTATAAAAAATAAAAATTGATAATGCCGCTAAAGTTATCAGGGGTATAGTCATGGCTTTTGGCGATTCATGTGCATGATCAAACTTTTCTTGATTTCTTGGTTTACCGTGGAATGTTACCAGAACCAAACGGAACATATAGAAAGCAGTCATTAGTGCAACAGTAAAGCCGATTATCGGAAGCAGCCAATGCCCGGTCAAATTACCGAATGCAAGTGAACCGGCAAGAATTCCATCTTTACTTAAAAACCCTGAAAATAGAGGAACGCCTGAAATTGCTAATGAAGAAATTAAAAATGTGTAATAAGTTATTGGAAGCTTCTTTTTCAATCCTCCCATCTCTCTAATGTCTTGCTCATGATGCATTGCATGAATTACTGAGCCTGAACCGAGAAACAAACAAGCCTTGAAAAATGCATGTGTCATTAAATGGAAGAATGCAAAGGCATAAGCACCTATACCAATTGATAAAACCATGTAGCCAAGCTGGCTAACGGTTGAATAAGCTAAAACTTTTTTGATATCATTTTGTGTAAGGGCAATTGTTGCGGATACTAATGCGGTTATTGCTCCTATAACTGCAATTACCAGCATAGCATCGGCGGTAAGCATTACAAATATTCTAACTAATAAATATACACCGGCGGCAACCATTGTTGCTGCGTGTATTAATGCGCTAACGGGCGTGGGACCTTCCATAGCATCAGGCAGCCAAACGTGAAGAGGGAATTGGGCTGATTTACCTACGGCTCCCATAAATATTAAAATGCCCGAAGCGGTTAACCATGCATAACTATCGAATGGTAAATTACCTACGGCTATCTGCGCATAAATTTCATCGAAGGTAAATGTATGATAATTAGTGAATAAAATTAAAATACCAATCAGCATTCCAATATCACCAACACGGTTTACAAGAAAAGCCTTTTTACCTGCATCGGATGCAGAATCTTTTTCGTACCAGAAACCGATTAACAAATAAGAGGACAAGCCGACTAATTCCCAAAACATAAACATCATTAAAATGTTATGTGTTAGCACAATACCCAGCATAGAGAAGGTGAATATACCGAGATAAGCGAAATATCTTGTAAATCTTATATCGCCTTTCATGTATTCAATTGAATAAAGATGCACAAGAAAACTGATTAAGTTTACGACAAAGAGCATCAGCACTGTAATGTTGTCAATCTTAATTCCTAAGTCTATACTGAATTCACCGATAAGCGGTGTAACACCGAAATCTATCCAGGTGAATGCAAAAATTAAATCTTGATTGATATACGCGGTAAGCTTAAAGTATGCAATAAGTATCGAAATAATTAATGCGGCAAATAAAATTCCAACTTCAAACAAATATATTTTTTCAAATCGTTTACCAAAAAATATTAATACGGTAAAACCTATTAATGGTAAAAACAGGGTAATGATTGATAAACTTATTAGGCTCATTTCAGACATAGGTTATTCTTTTAAGTTGTTAATTTCATCAACATTAACATTGCTGAATGTTTTATAAATATTTAAAACTATCGCCAGCGCAATTGCAGCTTCTGCGGCAGCAAGTATTATTACAAATAGAGCAATTACTTGTCCGCTTAAACCGAACCCGCCGAATTTGGAAAAAGCAACGAAATTAATATTTGCTGCATTCAGCATAAGTTCAATTCCCATCAGCACAAGAATTGCATTTTTTCTCGTAACAATTGCAAAAACACCCATAGAAAAAAGTAGTGTGCTTACGACTAAAAAGTGAGTTAATTCAACCTGCATAAAAGTTATTTACTCCTTCTCTTTTCTCGCAACCGAAGCCGCGCCGATTAAAGCGACTAAAAGCAGCATGCCGAGCAATTCAAAAATTAATACGTATTCAGTTAATAATAGTTTACCAATAGCATAAGTAGTTGTATCCATATTTTCCGAGGGCTGAGAATTCCAGCCGGTACGCAGCATCATTGAGGTTAAAGCACCGGCAAATAAGCCAACACCAATAATTGCCGGAACCACCTGCGTTGTTCCTGTTTTAATATCAACGTTGGTTATTTCGTTGGTCATCATTACTCCAAAAATCATAAGAATTAAAATACCGCCCACATAAACCAGTAATTGTACAACGCCTAAAAAATCAGCGCCGAGTAAAACATAAATACCGGCAACGCCAAATAGTGTAAACATTAAACTAAATGCACTGTGAACAATATTTTTTGAAGTAACTGTTATAAATGCGCTTACTAAAACAAGTAAGGCAAATAAATAAAATATTATATCATACAAACTCATTCTTTATCCGGCTGTTCTTTATTATCAGCATTATCTGTTTTTGGTTCTTCTTTTGCTTTAGCTTCTTCTTCGGCTTTCTTTTTAGCAAGCTCTTCAGCTTTAGCTTTTGCAGCGGCAGCTTTTTTAGCTTCTTTTTCTGCCTGCATTTTTTCAAAGTTAGCATTCTTTTCTACAATTTCGCTCTCAGTTAAAGTAGCAAATTTATAATTCAAGTCTTCTCTTTCAAATTCCGAAAACTCATAAACATCCGTCATATAAATACATTCGGTAGGACAAGGGAAAACACATAACTGGCAGTAGCAGCATTTTGCAATATCAATATCAAACTTGGTAACCCACAATACTTTTTTCTTTCCGTTTGAGGTTTTGCCCAAATCTTCGGTTGGTAAAGATTTAACCGTATCAATTGTAATGCAGTTAACAGGACAAGCTCTTGCACATTGATCGCACCCAATGCAGTCATCCATATTAACATATAACCTGTTTCTAACTCTGTCCGCCATAGGCAGCTTTACATCAGGATACTGAATTGTAACTGCCGGTTTAAACAAATGTTTGAAGGTAACTTTCATACCAACAAGTATAGTCCATATTCCGTCGAATGAATTTTTTAAGTATTGTTTCATCTATTTTATATTAAAGATATTAAACCAATTATAATTAAGTTAACAAAAGCATAAGGTATTAAATATTTCCAGCATACGGTCATAAGCTGATCAACTCTCAAACGAGGCAATGTCCATCGCAGCCAAATTTGAACGAGTACAAGTCCAACGCCTTTAACGGTAAACCAGAACAACTGTTCATATGGAATCAGCCATTCAACTCCAATTGTGTTGCCGAGATAACCTAACGGTGACTGATAGCCCCCTAAAAATATTGCAACTGCTATTGCCGATACCGCAAACATATTTGCATATTCAGCAAGGAAAAACATTGCGAATTTCATTCCTGAATATTCTGTATGATAACCGGCTACTAACTCAGATTCCGCTTCGGGAATATCAAATGGTGTTCTATTTACTTCAGCAAGTGAGCTTATGTAAAATATAACAAACGCAACTACTGTAAATGGAAGTAAAAGTAATTGAACAAATCCATCGGCAGCTCCGCCGAATAAATTCCAGTTCCAAAAATATGCAGTCTGCTGAATGCTCATAGTATTAAGACTGAGAGTACCGGTCAGCATAACTATTGAAAGCACAACTAATGCGGTAGGAATTTCGTAACTGATAATTTGTGCGGCTGAACGCATAGCACCGAGAAGCGAGTACTTATTATTTGAAGCCCAGCCTGCCATTAAAATACCTGCTACCACTATGCTGGAGACGGCAATAATAAAAAATATTCCAACATCGGCGGCTGAACCGATAAATGCGCCTGAAAATGGAATTGCGGCAAAGACTGCATAACTGCCTGCAAACACCAGCACGGGTGCCATGTTAAAAAGTTTTTTATCGGTTGTGTCGGCAACAATATCTTCCTTTTGAATAAGCTTAAGAATATCTGCAATAGTTTGAAGAATACCATGATAGCCCACCCGCATTGGTCCAAGCCTATCCTGCATGTGTGCCGATACTTTTCTTTCGAGCAGCACGGCTATCAGCGCAAATGGAAGGATGAACAAAAATAAAGGCATGCATGCAGCAATAATCATTGCGATTATTTCACTGCCGAATATGTCATATAAAAGTTCGTACATTATCTGTCAACTTCTCCTAATACAATATCAATGCTTCCTAAAATTGCAACGACATCGGATACAAGATGCCCTTTGCATAGCTCGCCCATAATGGATAAACTTACAAATGAAGGAGCCCGTACTTTCATTCTAAACGGATTAACCGAGCCGTCGCTTATTATAAAATACCCAAGTTCACCTCTTGGTGCTTCAACCCTGCCATAAACTGTACCTGCCGGAGGCTTAATCCTTTTAGGAATTGCTGATTGAACATCACCTTCAGGAATTTGCTCAATTGCCTGCTCAAGAATTTTCAAACTTTGCTCGAGTTCTAAAACCCTAACAAAGTATCTATCCCAGCAATCGCCAACTGTTCCCATTTTTCCTTCGCCTACAGGAACATCAAAATCAAATCTATCATAAATTGAATAGGGCTCGTCTTTTCTTAAATCAAATTTTAATCCGCTTGCTCTTAAGTTAGGTCCCGTCATTCCATAATTGATTGCGGTATCTAACGGCATTACTCCAACATTAGCGGTTCTTTCAATAAAAATTTTATTGTATGATAAAAGTTCATTCAATTCAGCAATATGCGGTCTGTAATAATCAATAAACTCTTTTGTTAATCTTAAAAAATCGGGATGAAGATCATGCGAAACGCCGCCGACCCATATATAATTATAAAGGAGTCGAGCACCGCAGGTCATTTCAAATAAATTTAGAATTTTTTCTCTATCAATAAATAAATAAAGGAAAGGTGTAAATGCGCCAAGGTCTAATCCGTAAGTACCAAGTGCAACCATGTGCGATGCAATTCTCTGAAGTTCACCCATAATAACGCGAATGTATTCCACTCTTTCGGGGACTTCAATACCGAGCAGTTTTTCAACAGTAACGGCGTAACCAAAATTATTATACATCGAAGCAACATAATCCATTCTGTCAGTATAAGGTACAACTTGCGGGTAGGTCATTGCTTCGGCGTGTTTTTCAAAACATCTGTGCAGGTAGCCTATATGAGGTTTTACATTTTTAATTATTTCCCCTTCGAGTTCAAGTTCTAACCTTAGCACACCGTGCGTAGATGGGTGCTGAGGACCCATGTTTAATACCATTTCTTCAGTCTTTATTGCCATAGCTTAATACGGTACCTTTATTCCTTGATAAAATTCAGGATTTTCATAATCCTTTCTTAAGGGAAAACTATTTTCATCCCAATCGTAAGGCATTAAAATTCTTCTTAAGTCGGGGTGATTTAAAAACTTTATTCCAATCATGTCATAAGCTTCACGTTCATGCCAGTCGGCAGTTTTCCAAACTTTTTCCACCGATTCAATTTCGGGGTTATCTTTTGGGGCAGAAGCTTTTAGTGTTACTTTATGTTTAAGTGTAGTAGAATAAAGATGATAGTAAACGCTCAATGTTCCCGGATCATCAATCTCGGTTTCATCTTCCTGCTTAATTTTTTTTGCATTATTATCATCAACTCCCGATAAAACCATTAAACTATCAAATTGTAAATCGGCATCTAATCTTAAGTAGAAACCAATTTTATTTACATTAAGCGGATCAACAGAAATAATAGGCTCAACCGGCAGGTCTTCAATAATCTCAAAGTTATATTCGGTAAACTTCTCTTTTAGAGATTCAAAAATTTCTTTTGGTTGTTTCATGCGGTATTCTTTACGAATGATTCGTTACGAATTTTTTCTTGTAATTTAAGTAGTCCTTCCAGCAATGCTTCCGGTCTGGGAGGGCAGCCCGGTACGTAAACATCAACCGGTATAACTCTATCAACTCCTTTAAGAACGTGGTAGCCGTGTTCCCAATATGGTCCGCCGCAGTTTGCACAGCTTCCCATAGAAATAATATATTTCGGTTCCGGCATTTGTTCATACAGGCGTTTAATTCTTGTTGCCATTTTTAATGTAACTGTTCCCGAAATAATAATTACATCAGCTTGACGCGGAGTGTTTCTCGGAATTACTCCAAACCTGTCAAAATCCCAATGGGATGCCGATGTAGCCATCATTTCAATTGCGCAGCAGGCTAAGCCAAAACCAAGCTGCCACAAGGATGAAAGCCTCGCCCAGTTCATTAAATCATCGGCTTTTGCAATAACTATATTGCTGTCTGCAAACTGTATATCGTGTAAACCTTTCATTACTCTCAACTAAATGGTTAATGATTCTTCTTTTAATTCTTCATTTTCAGCGGGTGGCTCATCATCTAAAATCGGGGGAATAGGTTTTGGTCTTTCCCATTCCAAATCTCCTTTACGCCATTCGTAAGCCATACCGAGACCCAGAATAAGCAGAAATATTATTCCAACCATAAAACCGTAAAAGCCAAAATCTTGGTATGTTAAAGCCCAGGGAAACAACAGCACTACTTCTACGTCAAAAATTAAAAAGATCAATGCAATAACATAAAAGCGTATGTTGAATTTAATCCAAGGTGAGCCTTCGGGGTTTTCACCGCACTCATATATTTTGAGTTTTTCTTTGGTAGGTCTAGCCGGTCTTATAAATTTTGCAACATATACGATTAATGGTACAAAAACTACCGCGAGGAGGATGAAAATAAAAATCTTTCCGAATTCTGTAAGCATATTATCTGAATAAGTTCCTAAAAAAGTTTTTCAAAAAATAATATAACTATACCATAATGTCAATAATTCTTAGCATTGAATAGTTTATTTTGAATATCATTTTTTATAAGTATAAAAAAATATAAAATTAAGTGTGTTAGAATTACTATTTTTGAATTAAATAATAAAAATTATTGGAATTATAATGTTAGTTATGAAAAAACTTTTTTCTCTATTCATCTTCTTTTTTATCATTACAATTAATTTATTTGCCGAAGATGAAACAACCCCGGTTTATTTTACCGAGATATTAAAATTAAATAGAATTGAAATACCGATACCTGCATTCAGCACTGATGATCAATACAAAGAAATATTAGAATTCGAAAACATCGATGTTCAAAATTTAATCCCCTCAGCATTTTCAGTTCCAGCAGAAATTGAAGAGGGCGGATTAGCCTGGTCAAAAGAAAAATTGGACGACGGAAGATTTGAGATGGAAACTGCCGGAATGAAAAAGTTTGCCCAGGTTCAATATTTTGCAAATTACATTTCAACCGATAGATGGCTAAAGGGTAAATTAAATATTAAAAGTTCGCATCTGCTTAAAGTATTTTTAGATGGTAAAGAGATTGGTAAAAAAACAATAGTTGAAACTGATGACAACGACGAAAGTTTACTACTAACCACCGACATAAAATTAGAAACCGGAAAACATTTACTTGTAATAAAAACGGTGTACAACCCCGCTAATGATAATGATTGGTTTATTGAAGCCGGAATAGATATAAATGAAAAATTAACAAGTTCGATATCTATTAGCGTTGAGCCCCAAACATTTATGAATGTTGATATCCTGTTAGATAATCCAAAAGCAACCGGTGTTGCTATTTCGGCAGACGGCAGATATTCTGCTGTAAGTATAACGAAACGAAATAAGTTGAAAGATGATGATGAATCGTGGCTGCAGATTTACAACTCACAGACAGGTAAATTGCTTAGTACATACCGCGGCGGTAATAGTATAAGCAGTATTAAATGGTCTCCGAAGGGCAATGTTTTTGGATACATAACAAAAAATAAGAATGACGGTTTTTTATGGATAGTAGATTTTGATGCAGGCAAATCAATGCCGGTGCTTGAAAACGAAAAACATCTCGGCAGCTTTGAATGGTCGCCGAGCGGTGATTATATTATTTATACAGCAACAGAAAAAGGAAAAGCAAAAGATGCTGACCTGAAGCTATACACAAAGCCGCAGGATAGATACCCGGGCTACTTGAATAAATCTCAGCTCTACAAGTTAGAGATTAATACTAAAACAAAATTCCGACTTACGAACGGAGAGAATTCCTCCAATCTTAATTCAATTAGTAATGACGGCAGATGGCTTGTTTTTTCGCAAAGCAGCTATAACTTTGATGAGCGACCTTATCAATCAACCGAGTATTATTTGCTTGATATGCTTACAATGAAAATTGATACACTTGCAAATTTGAATTGGGGCGGCGAAGCGAAAATCTCCCCCGATGCTTCTCAATTACTAATACTTGCTGCTCCGTCATCTTTCGGTGAAGATGGAATAAATTTAAGTGAGGCAGTAATACCTAATGATTTTGATACACAAGCTTACTTGCTGAATATTGCAACCCGAAGAGTTAAACCAATCACCAAGAATTTTAAACCGGCAATAAAAAGTGCTGCATGGTCTAATGATAATCATACAATATATTTTACCACTACCGATAAATCATTTAATCATCTTTATAAATACGAAACCAATAAGCGGATTTTTTCATTTATCGATTTAGGCGTTGAGTACGTTAGAGATATTAGCTTTGCGAAAGATGTATCAGTTGCGCTGTTCACCGGCTCTAACAGTAATTATCCTCGAAAAGTATATTTTAAAGATTTACTTACCGGGGAACGAAAACTTATTGTTGATCCCGATGAAGAATCTAACCGGCACTTAAAGTTCGGCGAGGTGAAAAATTGGGTATTTAAATCGAAGCAGGGTAAGGAAATTTATGGTCGCGTTTATTATCCGCCTGATTTTTCTCCTTTCAAAAAATATCCAGCGATTGTTTACTTTTATGGGGGTACATCCCCTGTAACCCGAGAAATTTGGGGACGCTACCCCAAAAATATTTGGGCTGCAAACGGTTACATTGTTTATGTAATGCAGCCGAGCGGCACTTATGGTTTTGGTCAAGATTTTTCATCTATCCATGTTAATGATTGGGGTAAAGTTACTGCCGAAGAAATAATCGAGGGCACGGATGAATTTTTAAAAGCGCACAGATTTGTTGATAGAAAAAAGATTGGCTGCATTGGTGCTTCCTACGGCGGATTTATGACAATGAACTTAATAACCAAAACAGATATGTTCACAGCAGCAATTTCTCATGCAGGTATTAGTGCTCTTACAAGTTATTGGGGCGAGGGTTTTTGGGGATACGAGTATAACTCAGTAGCCGCTGCAAATAGTTTTCCGTGGAATAGAAAAGATATATATGTTGATCACAGTCCAATTTATAATGCGGATAAGATAAATACACCACTACTGCTTATTCATGGTGCGGTTGATACAAACGTACCTCCGGGTGAAAGTTATCAAATGTACACTGCGCTAAAACTGCTTAAAAAAGATGTGGAGCTTTTAACGGTCTCTGAACAAGATCACCACATAATGAAATATGAAAAAAGAAAAAAATGGACTAAAGCAATTATTGCATACTTTGATAAGTATTTAAAAAATCAGCCGGAGTGGTGGAATGATACTCTTGATAAATAAAAGTTTGTATAAATGAATCCGTTGCAAAACTCTCGTTTGTCATTGTTAATCCCTATTTTTTTATCGGGTGGAGTAATGCCCTTTAATGATGAGATTGCCACACTCCGATAAAGAGCATCGGAGTTCGGAATGACTTTTAAATTATCTTGTAAAGGAATTTAAAAATTTGATCAATAACAATTCGGATCCTCTAAAATAATTATGCTCAAAAAAATTAAGGAACTTTCCAAAGACACTGCCATTTACGGCATCAGTACAATTATCGGCAGGTTCCTTGGTTTCCTTCTCGTTCCATTTTACACAAATGTTTTTACTACTCAAGAGTTTGGGGTATATACTTATATATATACAATTCTTGCATTCCTTAATATTGCATACGTCTATGGAATGGATGCGGCATTCATGAAGTACTCCTCTGTTTCGGAAAAAGAAGAGAAGCGGAAAGCTTTTTCGACACCCTTCAATTTTTTATTGATCACCTCTCTTTCAATTTCAGCACTCCTTTTTGTTTTCAGAAGTCAGGCAGGATCATTTGCAAATCTGCCGGGTGAATATTTGCACTTAACTATTTATGTGATATTAATTTTACTGCTCGATTCAATTGCAATTGTACCATTCGCAAATCTGCGTTTAGAAAAAAAAGCTAAAAAGTTTGCCGCAATTAGAATTGCAAATATTATTATAAATCTTGCACTCAACATAGTTTTAATTCTTGTTTATAAACTTGGTGTTGAGGCAATATTTATCAGCAATCTTATTGCCTCTGCATTTTCATTAATTGTTTTGTTGCCGGAGATTGTTAAAAATTATTTGGCAGTTATCGATCCGGAATTATTAAAACGAATGCTGAAATTTGCTCTGCCTTATTTGCCCGGCAGTCTTGCTGCAATGATGGTTCAAATGATTGACGTACCGATTATGCGGGAACTAACAAATGACAGCACGGTTGGTATTTACCGTGCTAATTACAAACTCGGCATTTTTATGATGCTGTTTGTATCAATGTTCCAATTTGCATGGCAGCCCTTTTTTTTGGAGAACGCAAAAGAAAAAAACGCAAAAGAAATTTTTTCAAAGGTCTTCACATTATTTTTATTTGCAGGCGGACTCATCTGGCTGCTGCTTACACTTTTTATAGATAACATTGCGCAGATAGAATTAAGCGGGCGCACACTAATTGGAAGGGAATATTTAGAAGGCTTAATGATTGTTCCGCTAGTGTTACTTGGTTATTTATTTTACGGGTTATACATTAATTTTACCGCCGGAATTTATATTGAAGAAAAGACGAATTATTTTCCGATTGTAACGGGAACCGGTGCTGCAGTAAATATTTTAGCTAATCTTTTTCTAATTCCAATTTATGGAATAATGGGTGCAGCGATTGCAACTTTTGCCAGCTATTTTATTATGGCAGCCGGATTGTATTTTGTATCGCAAAAATTTTACCCAATTAAGTATGAATTTCGGAAAGTGATAGTAATTTTATTGGATATATTTTTCATCACCATCGGTTACTATTATTTCCTTTGGAATAATTCACTCAACTTCGCAACAAAAATTCTTCTTTTAGGGGCATTTTTCGCAATATTAATTTTATTTAGGGCGGTAACTAAACAGGATTTTCAATCCGGTTTAAAAATTATTAGGAATAAAAATTAATTTTCTGTTAAATTAACTCTCCGATTAATAAATACTTCAGTTAATTTTTTCTTCAATTTTTGAGAATATGATGAACACACTTCAAATAAAAGTTAAAAGAATAGATGATAAATTTTCAGATATACCTTTGCCGGTTTATGCAACAGAAGATAGCTCCGGGCTTGATGTAAGAGCCGCACTTGATGAACCGTTCACATTAAAGAAAGGAGAGATAAGTATGCTTCCCACAAATCTCTCTGTCGAAATTCCTAAGGGATATGAAATTCAAGTACGACCGAGAAGCGGGCTTGCGGCAAAGCATGGTGTTGGCGTTTTAAATTCACCGGGAACTATTGATGCGGATTATCGGGGTGAAATCAAAGTCATCCTTTTTAATTTTGGTAAGGAGGATTTTATTATTAATAGAGGCGAAAGAATTGCGCAATTAGTTTTTTCAAAAGTTTATAAAGCTGATTTTATTGAATCGGATAATTTAATTGAAACAGAAAGAGGTGCCGGCGGATTTGGACATACGGGAAGCAGCTGAGCTGCAAGAACCAAAAGTGCAAGCACCAAATTTCAAATAACAAATAGCAAATAACAAATAGCAAATAACAAATAGCAAAATTCAAATAATAAATTAAATTAATCTTATAATCTTATAATCTTATAATCTTATAATCTTGTAATTTGAAGTTTGTGTTTTATTTGATTAAAAGCTTTGCACGCAAAGTCGCGAAGCCGCAAAGAAATAAACTGAATTCTGGATTCTGGCTTCTGGCTTCTGATTTTTGTGATTTGATTTTTGGATTTTATTCCCTTAAAAAAGGGTAGTAAGTACTATAAATAAAAATTTTGCTTTAATTATTTTTACACAGGAAAAATATGGGAGATTTTGTTCATTTACATAACCATTCGCATTATAGTCTGCAGGATGGTGCATGTACAATTGACGGATTAGTTTCATCTGCATTAAAATATGAGCAGCCCGCAGTTGCTCTTACCGATCACGGGGTGATGTACGGTATTTCGGAATTTACTAAAAAGGCAAAAGGCGCCGGCATTAAACCCATTGTTGGAATGGAAGCCTACATTGTAATGGACGGCAGCCGACATGATAGAGGCAAGAAGGATACTATAAACGGTAAGAGGTATAGAAAATATAATCACTTAGTTTTATTGGCAAAAAATAGAAAGGGCTATGACAACCTAATTAAGCTTTCAACAATTGGTTTTACCGAAGGCTTTTATTACAAACCGAGAATTGATATTGAAGTTCTGCGTCAATATCACGAGGGGATCATCTGCACAACCGCTTGCCCGGCAGGACCAATATCATCATTATTAATTAATGATGAGTATGATAAAGCGAAAGAGAGAGCGGTACTTTTTCATGAAATTTTCGGAGATGATTTCTATCTCGAAATTCAAGATCATGGAATTGATGTTGAAAAGCCGGTGCTTAAAGGAATGCCCAAACTTTCCAAGGAGTTGGGAATTAAATTAGTTGCTACAAACGATGTACATTATATCGAGCAGGAACATTCAATTTCTCACAATATTTTATTATTGCTTGGTGATAAAACAGGCACCGCCGATTATACTCAGCTTCGTTACGGTACGGATCAAGTTTATTTCAAATCTACAGAAGAGATGAAAGAACTTTTTACTAACTATGATGGCGCACTTGAAAATACTTTAGAGATTGCCGACAAAATTAATTTTGATCTCGAATTTGAAAAATTTCACTATCCTAAGTTTCCAATTCCCAAGGAGAGCAAGGCAAAAACTCTTGATGAATATTTTGAAATGCTTGCCCGCGAAGGTTTAGAAAAAAGATTAGGCACAATAGATGAAGTTGCCGAAGAGCGTTTCAAATATGAAGTCGGCATTATTCAAAGTATGGGTTACTCGGGATATTTTTTGATCACCGCCGATTTTATTAATGCTGCAAAAGATCAGGGCATTCCGGTTGGACCGGGGCGGGGAAGTGCCGCGGGAAGTTTGGTTGCGTATGCTATGGGAATCACAAATGTTAATCCCCTTGAATATGATTTACTGTTTGAGCGGTTTCTGAATCCCGCAAGAAAATCAATGCCCGATATTGATGTTGATTTTGCTGACGATCAGCGCGGTGATGTTTATGAATACACAAAAAATAAATATGGCGAAGATTCGGTTTGTCAAATTATTACTTTCAACCGTCTATCATCAAAAGCAGTATTGCGTGATGTAGCAAGGGTTTTGAGAATTCCAATTCCACAAGTAAATAATATCACAAAGTGGATACCCTCAAAATTCGGCAGGGTTTACACAATTGATCAGGCACTGAATGAAGTGAAAGAATTGAAATGGGTTAAAAAATCTGAAGACCCGACAATTCATGAACTGATAAAACACTCGCGCATACTTGAAGGTATGAACCGCAACTCTTCAAAACATGCGGCAGGTGTGGTTATTACTCCGGGTGCAGTTAGTGATTTTGTGCCATTGGCAAAAGCAAACGACGGCGACCTTGTAACCCAGTACAACATGAAAGAACTGGATTCCGCAGGATTGTTAAAAATGGATTTCCTCGGTCTGCGGACATTAACAATTATTCGTGATACCGTTACCCTTGTTAAGCAAACCCGCGGTAAAGATGTTGATGTTGATGAAATTCCAATAGATGATAAGAAGACTTACAAATTATTTGGTAAGGCAAATACCACGGCTGTGTTCCAGTTTGAATCTTCCCCGATGAAGGAATACTTAAAAAGATTAAAGCCTAACAGTATTAAAGATTTAGCTGCGATGAATGCGTTGTATCGTCCCGGACCAATGGAATTTATTGATGATTTTATTGATCGAAAGCATGGACGAAAAAAGTTAACCTATCTTCATCCGCTGCTGGAACCTATACTTAAAGAAACTTACGGCATTATAGTTTACCAGGAACAGGTAATACAAATAGCAAATAAAATTGCCGGAATGAGTTTAGCGGAAGCTGATTTATTAAGAAGGGCAATGGGTAAGAAAGACCTTGATGCAATGGCGGAACAGCAGAAAAAATTTGTTGAGGGCGCGGTTAAAAATAATGTTCCTCAAAAAGCTGCCGAAGAAATATTTGTCGTTATTGATAAATTTGCAAACTATGGTTTTAATAAAAGTCACGCTGTTGCATATAGCATTGTTGCGTACCAAACAGCATACTTAAAGGCTCATTTTTTACCCGAATTTTTAGCAGCCAACCTTACGAATGAATTCGGTAATCCCGATAAAGTAACTATGCTGCTTGATGATGCACGTAAAATGAAAATAAAAATTCTTCCGCCGGATGTAAATAAACCATCGGTATATTTTAATGTTGAAGAGGGCAAAATAATTTTCGGAATGGTTGCCATCAAAAATGTTGGTGTTAATGCGGTGGAAGAAATTAAAAGAGCACGCAAGGAATTAGATAGAGATTTCACCGGTATATATGATTTTTGTTCTAATGTGGATAATAGAATTGTAAACAAACGAGCACTGGAAGCCTTAGTAATGGCTGGTGCATTCGATAAAACTTCGGGTAAGCGTTCACAATGTTTTGAAGCAATTGAACATGCACTAAACTTCGGCAGTAAGGTTCAATCATCAACTGCAAGTGCAGCAGATAGTTTATTCGGAAGCGACCATGAAGATTTTCAAATTGTTGAACCGGAACTGCCCAACATCGCTCCCTGGAATGAAGAGTTAAAACTCGCTAAGGAACGGGAAGTTCTGGGAGTTTATTTAACAGATCACCCATTAAGAAAATATGAAGCTGAATATAAATCTTTTGCGCAGGTACATCTCGGGGAACCGGAAACTTTTAAAGATGAAAGTCAGGTTAAAGCTTGCGGGGTTGTAACTGATGTAAAAACTAAACTTGATAGGTCCGGCAAGCAAATGGCATTTTTCAAATTGGATGACTTTTCCGGTTCGTGCGAGTGCTTAACTTTCTCGAAAATTTATGCGGAGTACGGCAAATACATTCAGCCCGAAAAATCGATATTGGTAAACGGCAGAATTGAAAGCAGCGGAGATGCTATTAAACTGCATGTCGAAGAAATTATTCCCCTGGATGAAGCACGAAATAAATTAACCAAAAAATTAGCGCTTACTGTTTGTGAAAAAAAACATAATGAAAACACAATACATGAACTGAAGAATTTGCTTGAACAAAATATGGGCAGCATACCAGTATTTATTGCATTGAAGAGTGAAAAAAGTTTCAGACAGTTTTACCTTGACTATAAAGTAAATTTAGATGATGCGGCAATAAACGGATTAACAAAATTATTGGGTGAAGATTCATTAAAATTTATGTCAATATAAGATTGTTCAAATCATACACTGTTAAAAGTGTAATTTGTTTAAGCAATCAAATATTATTAAATTCATCGATTAAAATTTAAGAAATAATTAGGAATACAATGGAAAAGAAATGGGCTTTAATATTAGGTGCTTCAAGCGGTTTCGGCGGTGCTTCTGCGGTAGCGTTAGCAAAAGCCGGTTACAGTATATTCGGCATTCACTTGGATAGACAAGTAACAATGCCTAAAGTAAAACAAATAATAAAAAAAATTGAACGAGCCGGACAGCAGGCAGTATTCTTCAATATGAATGCAGCCGACCAATTGAAACGCAATGATGTATTAGATGAAATAAAAGAAAGATTTTCAACTAAAGACAAACCTGATATTGATGTTCTAATCCATTCACTGGCTTTTGGTGCACTTAAGCCGTACATAGCCAAAAATGCAAATGATTGTATTTCCCAACAGCAGATGGTAATGACCCTTGATGTTATGGCGCATACATTAGTTTATTGGACACAGGGTTTAATCCAAAGAAATATGTTTATGCACGGCGGAAGAATATTTGCGCTTACAAGTGCAGGCTCACAAACAGTAATACCGCATTACGGTGCAGTATCAGCGGCAAAGGCAGCATTAGAAGCTCACATTCGCCAACTGGCAGTTGAACTTGGTCAGATGAAAATAACGTGTAATGCAATTATGGCTGGTGTAACCGATACACCTGCACTAAGAAAAATACCCGGAAACGAAAAAATGCGGACAGCGGCGAAAATGAAAAACCCTGGAGGCAGACTAACAACAGCCGAAGATGTAGCAAAAGTAATAGTGATGATGTGTAATTCAAATGCTGATTGGATTTCAGGGAATGTGCTTGGAGTTGATGGCGGTGAGTACATTGTTAATTACATTGGCGATAAAGTTAGTCAACCAATAAAATAAAAATAAGGTCGTAATCTATGTTCGAGTTCAAATTTACTGAAGAGCAATTAATGCTTCGCGAAATGGTAAGAGATTTTGTTAATAGCGAAATAAAACCAATCGCATCTAAAATTGATGAAGATGAAGAAATTCCAAAAGACTTAATAAAAAAGCTGGGTGAAAATGGTATTCTTGGCGTTGCATTTCCTGAAGAATACGGAGGTGCTGGTTTTGGTGAGGTAGGATATTGTTTATCGCAGGAAGAAATTGCCCGCGGATGTATGTCAACAGCTACAATGGTTGGTGCACATCAATCAATTGGCGCCAACACAATTTACCTGGGCGGCAGCGAAGAACAAAAGCAAAAATATTTAGTACCGCTTGCATCGGGCGAAAAACTTGGCGCCTTCTGCTTAACAGAAGCACAAGCCGGCTCCGATTCATTTAACCTTAGAACAAAAGCTGATCTTGAAGGTGATGAGTGGGTGATAAACGGTGAAAAACTTTGGATAACAAATGGTTCAATTGCTGATATCGTTTCTGTATTTGCAAGAACTGAAAAAGGAATAGCAGCATTTATTGTTGAGACCGACAATCCCGGATTTACAGCTGGTCCCCCGGAAAAGAAAATGGGAATAAGAGGGAGCAAAACAAATGCTATCACATTTGATAATGCTCGTATTCCGAAAGAAAATTTGATTGGACATGACGGCAGAGGATTTTTACTCGCGATGAAAACATTGGATGCGGGAAGATTAGGGCTGGGTGCTGCATGTTTAGGCGCAGCAAAAGAATTGCTGGAACTGTCAACTCAATATGCAAAGCAGCGTAAACAGTTTGATCAGGCAATTTCCCAATTCCAAGCAATACAGCACATGCTGGCAGAGATGGCTATTATTATTTATAATATGGAATCTATTGTTTATCGCACCGCGGTTGATTATGATCTGGGTAAAAAAATATCCACTCAATCGGCAATTGTAAAATATTATTGTTCAGAATCGTTAGATAAAATTGCAGACCTCGCAGTTCAAGTTCATGGCGGAATGGGGTATTCAAGAGAATTACCCATTGAAAGATTTTACAGAGATTCAAGAATTAATAAAATTTTTGAAGGTACTAATGAAATTCAAAAAGGAATAATAGCCCACGATATTTTAAAAAAGAATGGAAAAATTGTTTTATAATAGGTTTGAAAAAACGGAGGTAAATTCAAATGAAACCAGTAACTATAACAGATGATAATTTTGATACGGAAGTAACAAACTCTGATGTACCTGTACTTTTAGACTTTTGGGCTGCATGGTGCGGACCTTGTAGAATGATCGCCCCGATTGTTGAAGAACTAGCAGAAGAATATGACGGGAAAGTAAAAGTAGGCAAACTGGATGTAGATGATAATCAGCAGACAGCAATAAAATACGGTGTAAGAAGCATACCGACAGTTTTAATACTCGAAAAAGGAGAAGTAAAAGATACCATAATAGGAGCGGTTCCTAAGTCAATGTTCGTTGAAAAAATAGACGCAGTGTTAAATTAATTCTACGCTGAAAATGATTTATCATTTTCAGCTTTTTCTCTTGTTTAATTTATTTAATTATACTCTTTATTAACAAAAATTAACAGAACTAATTTTCAGGCAAAAAAAAAGTATATTAAAAATCAGCCTTGACAAACAAAATACTTTGTACTATTTTGAAATGTAATATGACAATAGTTTTATTTTTCAATAAATATAAGACGCATCAGTTATCAAAAAGTTTTTAACAAAATATTAACAAACAGAGGACAATCATTAAAAAAAATTTTTACAACATCTATCAACTTACCACTAATTAACACTTAACAAATTAAGGAGAATATTTATGTTTAAAAGACTAATTACCATTTTTATCCTTGCGATGTTTATCCCTGCTTTAATGTCTGCACAAGTCGCAGAGAAAGCTACCAAGATTGATCCAGCAAGTGAAAAAGAGATATCAACTTCAAAACATGTTGATGGTCCTAAGCATATAACAGCCGGTACTCAGTTATTTTTTACTGACTATGATTATGCTGGCAATAACTCAATCCCTAACATGATTCAAATGTACGACTTTGACGCAAGCGGCAGCTTAGATGTATTTGCTGTTGGTATGAAAAGAATTGACGGCGGAACAAGAGGCAATAACTTTGTCGTTGGTTCCGATGGTACTTTTCTTGACTTTTTAGCAAGTGACCCTTCAGCTTATACAGGATGGGGAACAATGCAGGTTCCAACTGTTGGTCCAGCATTAGGCAAAGCTTTAATTATGGGTCATGTTGGCGGAAATACAAGTTGGATGAATGTTGATCTAACAACATTTGCTCCTGATGGACCTGACTCAGTTGTTGCAGGTAACTTCCCATCATTTGTTTATTTAGATGACGGTACAGTATTTGTCACTAACACAAATGGTCAGTTATATAAAACAACTGATATGGGTGTGACAAATCAAGATTGGGGTTCATTAGACCCTGCAGATCCGCTTATTACTGCTTATAACAGTGAATATCTATTAAAGAAATCACCAAACGGAATGTATATTTTCCATCCTTCTTGCTATGCAAGAGCAGGTGAAGGCGGTTTTGGCGGCGTTGGTAAAGATTCTGCCGATATGGCTACAATTAGTTATTCTACTGATTCAGGTGAAACCTGGACAATCGGTGAAATGATTGGAGAAGAAGGTTATACTCCTGTAGTTAACAGAACTGGTTATTTCCCATTATTTGAAAACTTCGGTCAGGTTAACGGCGGCGTTGATGATAATGGTGTTATGCACGTAACAATGAATGGTTACGGTTACTGGGATAACGGTACAGATACTACTTTTGCATTCCCAGGTATTTACTGGAATAGTAGAGATAGAGAATGGAAAGCTTTTACAGATGAAGCTGTTGAACAAGGTATTTATCTAGAAGCAGATACTTATGACAGACCTGGTAACGGTTTAGGTAATGCTTATCCATCAATTTCAATGACTGCTGATGGAATGAAGCTAATGATTATCTGGCAAGGTCCTGAATATACAGGTGCAGTTGGTACAAGCCCTGTTAATACTTGGACTCCAACAGGTACTGATCCTGTAGAACTTCACTATACTGACTTGTATTATGTAACTTCAGGCGATGGCGGTGTTACATGGTCAGCACCTGAAAAAGTTCCTGGAGCAAGCGAACCTAACGTTCAGGAAACTTTCCCATATCCAAATCAGGAATTATTTGTTACAGGTACAGATGCTACTTTGCATTATGTTTATATGGTTGATGCAATTCCTGGTACTTCATTATTTGATGATAACAACAGTGCATCAAATGATTCATACTGGGCATATGATAACTTTACAGTTACAATTGCTACAGATATAAACGATAATGAGTTAGTAGTAAATGAATTTAAATTAGATCAAAATTATCCTAACCCGTTTAACCCTAGCACAACTATTAGCTTTACACTTCCTGAAAGCGGAATGGTAAGCCTAAAAGTTTATGATGTACTAGGTAAAGAAGTTGCTACATTAGTAAACGAAGTAGTAAATAGTGGTCAGCATACAGTTGATTTCAACGCTGAAAATTTATCAACAGGTATTTATTTCTATGAATTATCTGCCGGTGAATTTGTTCAGACAAACAAAATGATGCTGATAAAATAATTTTTATCACTATGATAAACATAGGCAGATTTTTCTTCTTGAGGAATCTGCCTTGTTTTTAAAAACTATAAAAAAAGTGTAGCAAACTGTCCCTGACTGGAAAATACCCCTCTTTTATGCGGGAGTTTGCTGCCGCAATAAAAATATAAATTTATCTTTATTAAATTGGAGTTGTCATGAAAAAGTTTATCACTTTTTCTACTGCATTATTAGTAATACTTCTTAGTAGCTCAATTTTTGCTCAGGTTGGTACCGGTAAACTTGCCGGTAAAGTATTAGACCAAGATACAAAAGAGGCATTAATTGGCGCTAACGTTGTAATACTAAATTCCTCGATGGGAGCTGCAGCAGATTTAGACGGTAACTATTTTATTTTGAATATCACTCCCGGAACTTACGATGTTCAGTTTTCATACGTAGGTTACGGTAATAAAATATTACGTGATGTTAGAATTGTAGGCGGTGTTACAGTAGAACTTGATGTTGAGTTAACAGCCGGTCTGCAAATTGATGAAATTGTAGTTACTGATGAAAAATTCTTCGAAGAGAAATCAACTAATACTGTTAAAGTTATTAGTTCAGATGAAATTCAAAAACTGCCTGTTAAGGGTGTAGCGAATGTTGCCTCATTACAAGCAGGTGTTGTAATTGCCGAAGGTAGCGGCGGTGAAGATGGAAACGCTACAATTAACGTGCGCGGAGGCAGAGGCGGTGAAGTTGCTTATATTATTGATGGCGTTCTGCAAAATGATGCCTTATTTGGCGGGAACAGTGCCCAGGTATCAGATGCCGCTATCGAACAGCTTTCATTTCAAGTTGGCGGATTTGAAGCTAAATATGGTCAGGCTCAGTCCGGAATTATTTCTGTAACTACCAAATCTGGTTCCCCTAAGTATAATGTATTTACAGATTTATCAACTTCCGAATTCACTGATGATTACGGTTATAACTTATATACAGCATCTTTTGATGGACCAATTATTCCGGGTACGGCAGGTCATACCTTTTTCTTCTTAGCCGAACGCGGCTGGTTTAAAGATGCCGATCCTAAAGCTGTTGGATTAGTTATACCATCAGCAGGTATTGATAGACCTGATCTACCCAATAACAGCTCCGAAGTATGGAGATTTACCGGTAGGACACAGCATAATTTTGACCCTTTTACCTTGAGATTAGGTGCAAACATCAACACCAGAAAGTTTAGAAGTTATATTCACTCGTATGCTAAAAATAATTCTGCTCATAATCCAAGAATTGAAAGGGGCAACTATTCATTCAGTGCGCGATTAAGCCAAAACCTTTCTTCCAATTCTTTTTGGAATTTGAATGCCGGTTACAAAATTTATGAAAATGAACAAGGTGACGGTGTTTGGTTTAATGACTTAGAATCTTACGGTGATACTACTGCGAATGCTCCATTTTTAGCTTCACAAGGCAGTAGAGTGACCCTTGATGATGTTCAATTATTTTTTGGTGAGGGAAGAGTAAGTAATGGTTACTATCATACCAATAATGAAACTTTTAATGTTGATTTAGATTTTACATCACAAATTGATAACCACTTATTGGAATTAGGCGGCGGATTTAATTACAATATCCTAAGGCACTATGTTTTAGGTCCTGCAAGAATTGCAATTGATAATGATACAAAATCTTTGGAATCTCGTATTGCTAGTCAAAATCCTTTTTATTTTGGATGGGATATTTCCGGACAAGATAAAGCTGATAATGACGAAACTAAATTCTTAAACGGTCTTGATGTTCCCGTTTCAGTTAAACCTAAAAAGCCAATTATTGCTTATACTTATATTCAGGACAGATATGAGTTAAGTGACTTAGTAATTAACGTAGGTGTTCGCTTTGATTATTTCGACTCGAAAACTTTACAGCTTAAAGATGAAACTTTACCATTCGCCTTTGGCAATCCAGAGGTCTTTGATACTGAAGATTTTCAAGAAGCAGACCCTGAGTTTTTTATTTCACCTAGAATTGGTTTAGGTTTTCCTGTTACTTCATCAACTGTATTTCATGCTCAGTATGGTAAATTTATTCAGCAGCCTACTTTAATTGATGCTGTAACATCGGTTAACGATCTTAACGGATTGGTTAAAGACGGTAATTTTGGCGTTAATACCGGTCAAGTTGAAAGTGAAGAAACCACACAGTATGAAATTGGTTTACGACAGATTCTTGGCGACAATCTTGGAGCTTTGAATATTACTGCCTTCTATAAAAATATAAAGGGACTGATCAATTACGAAACTATTCGGTTTCAGAGATTCGAAGGAGGTCAGTTTGATAGATATTACAGACCTACTAACTCTGACTTTGGTACAATTAAAGGGTTAGCGGTATCACTGCAGCTAAGCAGAATAAGCTATTTTTCATTAAATGTTGATTATACTTATTCACTATCTGAAGGAACCGGTTCATCAACCAGTTCTGCTACAACCGCTGCATTTAGAAATGATAATGGTGAAACTCCAAAAGTAATCGCGCCTCTCGATTTCGATCAAAGGCATACAGGGGTTGCACAAATAAACTTTTTTGTTCCTGAAGGTGATTTAGGCTTTTTGGAATTGACATCTGTTAATCTTATTTATTCTTTTAATTCAGGAAGACCTTACACTCCTCTTGAAACACAAAACATTACACCCGGCGGAAGTTCAAACCTTGGTAATACCAGAGGGTATGTTAACTCAGCTTACGGACCCGGAACAAGCAGGTTGGATATGAAAGTTGAGAAATCAATAAAATTATCCAATAACTTGTTTATTACACCTTATGTTTGGGTTCAAAACTTGTTGAATACAGTAAATGCCGTTAATGTTTATAGAACTACCGGAAATCCATATACAACAGGATACCTTGCTACTGAAGAAGGAAAGTCAATAGCAGCCGGACGTGAAAATTATGCTTCAGATTATATGGCTCTGGAAAGAGATCCTTTTAACTTTGGTATTCCAAGACAGATTAAATTAGGTTTAAGATTTAGATTCTCAAATATTAGTTTGTAATTTTTAACAATAAATGGCAGAAAAAATGAAACATAAAAAATTATTCAAGATACAAAACATTATACTCCTGTCGTTATTGGTATTTATTTTTTCAATTGGTGTTTATGCCGAAGTAGAAAAAGGCGGCAGCACCAATGGATTTTATAAAACCAATGAAACCGGTGAGTTTTTTGTTTTTGATATTAATAATCTCTTTTTACCCCTTGATAACAAAGGTGTAATTGCAGATGTTATTCCCGGGCAGGGATCTATTGCCGGCGGGAAATTGGGTGGAGATAACGGAACTGTATTTTTGTTCTCCTCCGGATTTTATTTGTCGGGCTATACAGATAAAAACAATGACGGTACGTTAGCGGAAAATGAAATGTGGGGTAACGGCGTATTGAGTGCCTCTCGTATTGAAGATTACCAGCCCGGTCCTTACGGGGTTAGTCAGGGTGATCCTAAAAATAAAGTATATACTGTAAGAGCACAAGATAAAGCATTCGGTCCTTCATGGCAGGATTGGAAGGATGCTGTTTCCATTGGTGCAGATTTTTACGATGGCGACGGCGACGGCGTTTACAATCCTGTTGATAAAAATGGTGACGGTGCCTGGAATGTGAATGAAGACAGACCCGACCTTATTGGAGACGTTACTGCATGGACAGTTTATAATGATGGTGTGCCTACTGCTTTAAGAAGATATACAGTTGAGCCGCAAGGTACTGAAATTCATCAAACCGTATTTGGTTTTCAGACCAAAACCGGTGCTGTGAGTAATATGATGTTTGTTAGATACAGATTAATTAATACAGGTGCTGTAGCTGATACATTTTATAATTGCTATTTCTCTGCAGCCGCTGATCCCGATCTTGGTGACCACTTAGATGATTTAGTAGGTTGCGATATCGATTTAAGTGCCGGATATGTTTACAATGGCTCAGCTGATGCCGATTTTGGTCCCAATCCACCTTGTTTCTTAATGGACTTTTTCCAGGGTCCTGTTGTGTACATACCCGGTGAAACCTTTGTTGATGCAAATGGAAATGGTTTATATGATGAAGGCGAGACAGCTTTAGATACAGCATTTAATGTAAACGGAAGGCAATTAGGAATAATTGAATACCCCGGAGCGACTAACAAACCATTAACTGCTATGACCCAATATATGCAGTCTCACCCATCTCACGGTGACCCTGATACTCACTTTGAGTTAAGAAATTATCTTCTTGGCGGCCGTGGGAAAAATGGTGATTCCCTTTATGTAAGTAATTGGGAATTCGGTAATGGAGATGAATTATCTGATACAGCTCAAATAGATACAAGATATATGTACTCCGGTGATCCCGTTTTAGGTACCGGCTGGTTGAATACCAATCCTATTGATCAGAGACAAATGTCAAACACTGGTCCATTTAAATTAATTGTAGGTGAACCTCAGGATATAATCGTCGCTTACGTTGTTGGACGAGGTGATTCAGGACCAAATAGTGTTAACGTTGCTAAGGAATATAGTGCAGTTGCTCAATTAATTTTTGATAATAACTTTCCATCTCCTCCTCCTCCTCCTCCAATTCCTTATACCGTAAAAATGAATGAAGACTATATTGAAATAGATTTTGAAACAGCAGATAACTTAAATTATAATGCTGTTGATACAGTATTTCAAATTGATAGAAAAACTCAAGGCTTTTTTATAAATGCGTATAGAACAAGCTCAACAGAAAATAGTATCAACGGTATTCAGAATAAAAAGCAAATTGCAGCTTTTTCTGTTGATAACTTTATCAATGACGTTTACGCGCTTTCTTCAAATGGCGGTGTTGATTTAGTCATGACTAAAAATGACGACCTTATTACCGGCGAGGACTTTTTAGATCCGGCAAAAGGCAGAGTTAGAGTAAGAATAACATCTAACCCATTTGAACCGGGAAGTCCGTTAACAAAAGGTGAAGAATTTTATTTTCAATTAGGTTCGTTTACTCTTAATCATATACCTTTAGTGGGTTATCAGCCTGCTGATACTAACTTCGTATATGGTGACGTTGGTGATTATTATGATCCTACAGGCGGCGCTTATAAAGAATGGCCGAGAGGCACCTTTAAGGTTGTGTTTGGATCAGATTTTTACTCACCTTCGGTTAGTGATGCTGCAGCTGAAAATGCTACCGGTGCTACAGATGGTGAAGTAAAATATATAGTTGTTGATAAAACTCAATTGACAGGTGATAACTATTCAGTTGAATTCTTTCAAGATGATACTTCAACTCTTTATTCAAACTTTTGGAAATTAACTAATCAAACTACCAATACTGTATTGATTGATTCATCGAAAAACTTCAACTTCAGTGATAAAGATATTTCCGGTACTGTAGTAGATGGTTTTGTTATGAGAGTAATGCCTATTGATCCAGGGTTAAAATCTCAATCTGAATTAACTGCAGGGTACCAGTCTGTTAACCCTACTTGGTTCGAGCCTTTTTCAAGAACAGGCTTAGGAGGAGTTTATTACGTAGGTACCGATATTGCGGCTGGAACTCCTTATGTAGGAAATCCATTAACTAATATGGATTCGCAAAGATCTACAAAAATTTCTGTAGATAAATTAAGAAGAGTTGAACTTAGGTTCGGCGAAACATCTAAAGCTTACAGATATGTAAATGGAATTGTTGGAACACCCTTTACAAGAGGAAAAACCTTTGCTTATGCAGAAGCTGTTGAAGCAGGTGATACAACAGGATCTAATTTTAAAAGATTAGGTGAGGGCTTTGTTGATGTGCCATTTTCGGCTTGGGTTGTTGATGAGCGATATGGAGAAGAATACCAGTTAGCTACAGGTTTTGTTGAAAGAACAGCCTTATTCGAAGGAATTCCGGATGGTATTTGGAATCCTACAAACGCAATAGAAAAAACATTAGAAACAATTTTAATTTTCAATTCTCCTTACGATGCTAACGGTGCAAATGTTATATATACCGGTGTTGCTGGCGATTGGGCTGACCTCATATCCGGTTATACTCTGCCTGCTGCTTCCGGTGCAACTGCCGAGGAGATTGAAATTGCAGCCTCGCCGTATTTTAATACTATGTATGTCGTTAATTTACCTGTAAGTGATATAAGACCTGAAGGAACATTCACTGCCGGTGATATTTTACCGATTGAACTTTCAGAATATCCTTACACAGAAAAAGATATGTTTGAGTTTTCAACTTCGGAAGGCGGCTCATTATCCCAAACGGCTAAAAAAGAGTTATTCGAAAAAGTGAATGTATTCCCAAATCCGCTTTTTGCGCATAACCCTGCTACCAGTTACGATCCTAATCGTGCACCCGATGATGCTTTTGTTACTTTTTCAAATTTACCCGATGAAGTAACAATTAAAATATATTCATTATCAGGTATTTTACTTAAAACTCTTAGAACAGAAGATAAAGATTCACCCGGTTCAACATTTTTACGCTGGGACCTTAAAAACGAAGCTGAATTAAGAGTAGCATCAGGAATGTATATTGCTATGGTAGAATCACCGGGATTTGGTCAAAAGATACTCAAATTGGCTATAATCATGCCTCAAAAACAATTACAGAGGTTTTAATAATGAGGAACAGATGTATATGTTCTTCTTTAACATAAAATTAATGGAGTATTAAAAAATGAAACGGTTGTTAACAATATTTTTAATAGTACTGATAAATTCAGCCCTATTGTTTGCCGGTGATGCCTCTCGTAAAGGAACTACCGGAGCCGAGCAATTACTAATTCCGGTTGGTGCGCGCAGTATTGCTACTGCAGGCTCGTTCATCGCAAACGTTAGAGGTGTTGAATCAATATACTACAATCCTGCAGGGCTCGATTTCACTCAGAGATCGGAAGCTATGTTTGATTATATGGATTATATTGCCGATATAGATTTAGTTACGATTGCTGTCGGCGCAAACTTGGGTGATCTCGGAAGTTTTGGTTTTTCTTTTAGATCGATAAACTTTGGAGATATTCCCGTAACCACTAACTTGGCACCCGATGGTACCGGTTCTACTTTTTCGCCTGCTTTCTATGTGGCAGGTTTAACTTATTCAAAAGTAATTACCGATAGAGTATCAGCCGGTGTAAACTTTAAGTTAATTCATGAAGGTATTATGAATACCTCTGCTAATGCAATTGCGTTAGATTTTGGTGTTCAGTACCAGTTTAACCCAAATTTTTCATTGGGTGTTGTTGCAAAGAATATTGGGTCTAATATGCAGTATACCGGTCAAGACCTCCAGGTAAAATCAAACGTACCGAATACAAATCCCGGTAGTACACAAGGTGCATTTGAACCTGTTACTGACGATATTCAATTGCCTAGTTATTTTCAGTTAAGTTTTGCTTATATGTTTAATATGGATGAAGCAAATAACCTAATGCTTGGTGCTGCCTTTACAAACAATAATGCGTTTGAAGATAAAGCTAATTTAGGTTTGGAATATAACTGGTCAAATTCAATATTTATTCGCGGCGGTTATGACCTGCTGCTTGAAAACACAGATGAAAACATTTACGGCTTTACTGCCGGCGCGGGTGTAGAATATGAAATGAGCAATAACTTAGGTTTTGTTCTTGATTATGCTTACCGTGATGTACAAGAATTTAGTGCGAATCATGTATTTACAATGAAATTGATTCTTAACTAAACTCTCCTTTTAATAGAAGCGTCTGTTGACTTTTCAACAGGCGCTTTTTTTATATTTTGGTTCATCAAAAAAATTCTATCCCTCATATTAGCCATTGAAAGTATCAAAAAAATATTTAACATTGATTTTGATATTTTATTAATAACAAAAAAATAACATTATGAAAAAATACTTTATTGCATTTATTTTTATTTGCTCAATTACAGTTTTTGCTCAAGAAGATTTTAAGTTTGAGTTTGATTTTGCACAGTTCGGATATGATTCAACTTCCAACTATGTAGAGATATATTATTCATTTCCGCAAAATGAATTAACACTACAAAATGAAAACGGAAGTACATTCGTTTCCGGCTTTCTCGAAATTTCAATTGAAGATACCGCAAACGCAATTACAGTTGTGGATAATATTTGGAGAGTGAATAATCAAATTGACACTTCAAAAATAAATTCAACCTCACTTTTAGGGCAAATAGGATTTGTGGTTAAAAAGGGTGAATACGTTTGTAAAATAAAGGGTTTCGACAGCATCGATACGCTGAACTCAAAATCCTATAAAGAGGATATAGAGATCATTCCGTTAATTAAGAAAAGCCGCTACTCGATAAGTGATATACAACTTGCATCTAATATTAAAAGTGAAAATGCAAATCAGAATTCACTCTTCTATAAAAATACTATGGAAGTTACACCTAACCCGATGACGTTTTACAGCGCAACGATGCCGGTGCTTTTTTATTACAGCGAGCTTTATAATCTTAATTTAGAAAAACCGAATGAAAAATTAGAAGTTCAAAAATTAGTTTATAACGGAAGCGGCAAACTGATTCATAAAAAATCAAAAATGATTTCGAGAGATAAAAAATCTATAGTTGAAGCCGGTGCAGTTAATCTTTCAAAATATCCAACAGATTCATACACATTTGTGGTTGCTCTTGTAGATACTTCCGCTGAAGGCGGCGTAGCTTCATCAAAAAGATTGTTTCTGTATAATCCTTCCGTAAAGCAGGAAGAGGATAAAACTGCTGAAAATTTAGGTTATATCGGAAGTGAATATGGTGTTCTTTCGGATGAAGATTGTGATATACGTTTTAAACAAGCAAAATATATAGCGTCTAATCAAGAGATTGAACAGTACGAAAGTTTGGATTCCCTTGATTCAAAAAGAAAATATCTTTATGAATTTTGGTTGAGGAGAGATACAAACCCTCAAACCGCTGTTAATGAGTTTAGAGAAGATTATTTAAAACGGGTGAAACTTGCAAATGACAGATATCGTACAATGAATAAAGATGGTTATAGAACTGACCGCGGACGTGTGATGCTGGTTTATGGAATGCCCGACCAAATTGATAGATATCCAAATGAAACAAACTTAAAACCATATGAATTATGGTCATACAATTCTATTGAGGGCGGTGTTGTTTTTGTCTTTGGTGATATAACCGGATTCTCTGATTACGAGCTTCTGCATTCAACGGCACGCGGAGAAATTCAAGACCGTAATTGGCAAAGGAGAATTAGTGCCAATTAAAATTAATGTTCAATAAAAATAAAATAGAATATTTTTTAATTTTAACGCTGATAAAAATCATTCAGCTATTAGGCTTAAACGGCGCTAGAAAATTTGGAAATTTTTTAGCGTCGTTTTTTTATTATTTTATTCCTATCCGCAAATCCGTTGCTAAAAAAAATATTAAAGATGCATTTCCTTCAATTAATGAAAAACAAATTAATAAAATTGCTTTAGCCAGCTACAAAAATTTTTTCACCACCTTTATTGAACTTTTACTTCTTCCAACCTTAAGTAAAAATAAACTGCATGCACTTGTAAAATGTGAAAGAATAAATCTTTTAAAAGAAAAATACGAAGCCGGAAACGGAGTGATTTTTTTAACAGGGCATTTTGGTAATTGGGAAATAGGTGCAGCATCTGTTGCATCCCAATTAAATATTCAAATGCACGTCCTAGCAAAAAATCAGCGCAACCCTTATGTTACAGATTTAGTAAACAGATACAGAGAGCATTTCGGCAACCGGGTAATTAAACTTGGACCATCAATCAGAGAAGTTTATAAATCAATTAAAGATGGAAAAATAGTTGGAGTTGTAGGCGATCAGCGGGGACCTAAGGAAGGTATAAGGGTTAAACTGTTTAACAAGGATACAGCAATATATCCCGGTACTGCATTAATTGCCTTAAAAACAAAAGTACCATTAATTACTGTTTTTGTTAAGCGGCTGGATGACGGTACATACGATGCAATTGTTGAAGAAATAGGTTTTGAAAACTTACCGGAAAATGAAACTGAGAAAATTAAAGAATTGAATCAACGCTATATGAACATATTGGAAAAAAGAGTAACCGATGCGCCGGGGCAATGGTTTTGGCAGCATAAAATCTGGAAATATTAATTGATGGAAAGAATACTGATTATACAAACTGCGTTTTTGGGCGATGCAATTTTAACTCTGCCGATGCTGCAAAAATTACGCGAACAGAAAAATGAGCGCAGCATTGATGTGATTTGCATACCTTCAACTTATGAAGTATTCGAGCACTCGCCATCAGTTGATAATACAATTGTTTTGTATAAAAGGGGAGAGCATAAATCACTATTCGGTTTATACAAATTTGCAAAGCAGCTTAAGAAAAATAATTATTCAAAAATCATTTCACCGCATAGGTCATTCCGTTCATCACTTTTAACAGCTTTATTAAAAGTTAAGGATACAGTAGGTTTTGATAATGCATCTTTAAAATTTATATATAGAAAAACAATTCATTACAAAATTAAAGACCATGAAGTTCAAAGAAACTTAAAACTGATTGAAGCTGAAACAGAAGGGGAGAACTGGAAAATTTTACCCCGAATTAAAATTAAGGAAGAGCAGAAAAACAGTATTGATAGTGCACTTTCAGAACTGTCTATCAAAAAATTTATTGCAATAGCTCCCGGTTCGGTTTGGCAGACCAAGCAATATCCGCGGGAATTATTTATTGAGGTAATCAAACTTTTAAGGGGTAAAGGGGATAATATAGTATTGATCGGCGGCAAAGATGATGAGGAACTATGCGGAAGTATAACATCCGGATTTAATAGCGGTGTATTTTCATTTGCAGGTAAATTAAGTATTGTTGAATCGATTGAATTGCTTAAGCGGGCTGACGGTTTAATTTGCAATGACAGCGCACCGACTCATATGGCTATGTGTGCCGATATTCCGGTCTTAACAATTTACTGCTCCACTGTGCCGGAATTCGGGTTCTATCCATACAATACAAAATCGGATTGGTTAAGCTATTCCGAGCTTGACTGCAAACCCTGCGGAATTCATGGGTATGATAAATGCCCGATAGGTACATTTGAATGTGCACATAAAATCGTTCCCCAAAAAGTAATTTCAGCGATTGAAGAATTAATCAATTAGCAAGAAATTCAGAAAATAAATATTTATATTGATTCACAAAATTTTTGGATTAGTTATCGTGGATCTTAAAAAAATCTTAAAATCACCCATTTACATTACCCCTAATTTTCCTGTGGTAAAAACTAAAAACTATAAGTTCACACTTTTAGGAATGATAACGGGACTAGTAGTTTACTCGCTTGTATTATTCCTTCTATCAATTGCTCTCTTTGCATTTACACCATTAAAAAAAATGGTATTCTTTATCGAAAATCAAGAACTGGAAGAGCAAGTTGAAAGAGTGAAGGAGTTAGAATCAAAAATTGTTTTTCTTACCCATGAATTAGAATCGATATCCTCGGAAAATAAACGGCTTAGATATGCGGTAATTCTTGCGACCACAGATTCATTGGATTCAAACTCAGCAATTTATGATTCACTGCGAGAGGAGAAGTACAAAAATTTAAACATTGAAGGAAACATACTAACCGCCTTCCGTGGTTTTATAGATTTAATTTTCCGAGAAAAAAGTGAAAACGATGAAATCTATTTTCTTCGTCCTTCTTCCGGTTACATTATAAAGCATTACGATCCCCAAAAGGGTCATCTTGGAATTGATTTTGGAATTAAATCCGGTTCACCGGTTTATGCAGCATCGAGCGGAATAGTAATATTCTCGGACTATGTAAGCGATGAAGGCAATATGATAATGATTCAGCACAAAAATGATTTTATAACAGTTTATAAACATTGTTCAGTATTAATGAAAAAAACAAGAGAGAAAGTAATTCAGGGTGAGTTGGTTGCCTTAAGCGGCAGTTCCGGTAAAGCATCAACCGGACCGCATCTTCACTTTGAAATATGGAAAAACGGCAACGCGGTAAATCCGAAAAATTTAATTATAAATAAATAAGAAAGGAAATATTATGGGCGCATTAAGAAATGTAAACTCATCGGATGATGTAAGCATTTTAAGCAGCGGAGTAAAAATTGAAGGAAAAATTTATTGCGAAGGCAATGTTAGAATAGACGGTAAAGTTATCGGAGATGTTAACGTAAACGGAAATTTAACATTAGGCGAAAGCTCCGAAGTTCAAGGCGAAGCAAAAGGCAAAACGATTACCTTAAGCGGAAAACTTGAAGGTACTATCCGAGCTTCGGAAAAATTAATTTTAGATAGTAAAGCCAATTTAAAGGGAGACCTTTACGCAAGAATTCTTGTTGTTGAAGAAGGCGCTAAGTTTGAAGGTAAGAGCAATATGGGCAATACTCAAACGGGCGGCATTCAAGTGCCGAAAGCTGCACCAAGTAAACCAGAGAATGAAAAATAAAAATTCCAATAAACTTATAGAATCATATAAAGAAGTTGGACCTTATTTAGGTCTGGGTACTCAATTAGCTGCAACAATAGTCTTAATGTTTTTTCTCGGCAGATGGTTAGATTCAAAATTTGAAACTCATCCAATACTAACAATTCTGCTTGCTTTTTTGGGAGGGTTTGCCGGGATTTACAATTTTATAAGAGCTGTACTAAATATTAACGAGAAGAAAAAAAGTGAAAAAAATTCTTAAAACAGTTCTTATAATTTATTTACCATTTTATACCGCGGCAATTATCTTATTTCAGTTTCAAGTGATAAGCGAACTAGTTCTGGTTTCGGCAGTTTATGCCGGCTTGTTAAACATCATTAACTTTGCGGCAGCCTCTGCGGCATTTGTTTGGACTTTAAAAAAAGACAATAAAAAATTCTTGATATTTAATTTAGGAGGAATGGGAGTTCGACTCTTTTTTTTGCTTTCGGGCATATTTATTTTATTAAATTTCTTGAAAATTGATTTTTATGCCTTTATATTAGTATTCTTTGTTTTTTATTTTATTTTTCTTTTTGTGGAAGTTTACAACTTTCATAAAACCATGGAATCTGTTAAGAGAATTAAGAATATATGATATATAAAACTGCTGAAACTATTAAGGATACCCTTGCAGTAGCTGAAAAAACTGAGGATACAGGATGGATACTGAGTCATGTTTTAGATGGTAACTATTTTGATTTCGGTTTTTTTAAAATCCCGCTGCCTCAATTTGAATTATTTGGAATTGACTTATCTATTACACGGCATGTAGCAGTAATGTGGCTTGCAGCGATTCTTCTAGTTCTCATATTTAGGTCTGTTTCAAAGGCATACTCAAAAAGCAAAGAACCAAGCGCACCAAAAGGTGTAGCAAATTTTATGGAAGTATTAATTGTTTTTGTTCGAGATGATATTGCAAAAACAACCATAGGTAAGGGATACGAAAAATTCCTTCCCTATTTACTTACAGTGTTCTTTTTTATTCTTACATGTAATTTCTTGGGGTTAATTCCCGGAAGTGCAACCGCAACAAGCAATATTTCCGTAACAGCAACATTAGCAGTAATATCCTTTATAGTTATTCAAGCCGGCGGCATGATGAAAAATGGTGCTTTCGGATACTTCAAAGGATTAATACCTCATGGTATTCCTGTTTTTCTTTTACCAATTATGCTCGTTGTAGAACTTCTTGGATTATTCACCAAACCGTTCGCACTTGCAATTAGATTATTTGCAAATTTGACTGCCGGTCACATTGTAATTGGGGCATTACTCGGGTTGATATTTATTCTTAAAACTTACTTTGTAATTCCCGTATCGGTATCGTTTGCCTTATTTATTTATCTATTAGAAATTTTAGTGGCTTTAATACAAGCATATATTTTCACAATGCTGTCCTCATTATTTATTGGGATGGCTGTACATCAAGAACATTAAACGAATATAATTCATATAGGAGGAATCAATGGATTTCGCATTTTTAGCAGCAGGATTTGGAGCAGCATTAACAGTAATAGGCGGTGCTTTCGGTATTGGTAAATTAGCCAGTTCAGCAATGGAAGCAAGCGGTCGTCAGCCTGAAGCTGCAGGTGATATTAGAACATCAATGATTATTGCTGCGGCACTTATTGAAGGTATTTCACTTTTCGCATTAGTAATTTGTATTCTGTTAGCTCTTAAGTAAAACTTGGCAGTTTAACTGCCGGTAATTTATAATTAAAGGAAAAGATAAATGTACGCTTTTTCAAAAATTGCGTTTGTTGCTTTTGCCTCCGGCGAAGTCGGCGGACCGCTTGATGTGAACCCCGGTTTAATAATTTGGACTGTGGTTACATTTGTAATTCTTCTATTTCTTTTGAAGAAACTTGCTTGGGGTCCAATACTAAAATCGCTTGGAGAAAGAGAAACTTTTATAAAAGATTCTCTTGAAAAAGCTGAACAAGCACAAACAGAAGCAGAAAAACTTTTAGAAGAAAACAAAGCTAATCTTGCTAAAGCCGAAGATGAGGCTCAGAAAGTGATAGCTCAGGGTAGAGAATATTCTGAAAAATTAAAAGACCAGATGCTTGAAGAGAGTAAGGCTGAAGCTAAAAAAATGATTGAGGATGCTAAGTCTGAAATTGAAGGCAAACAAAAAGAGGCTTTTAATCAATTTAAAGAACAAGTTGCTGATATTGCTGTTCAAGCCGCTGAAAAAATATTGCGGGAAAATCTGGATAGCGATACACAGAAAAAAATTGTTCAGAAATATATAGATGATTTGTCGAAGAACTGAGTATGAGTAATTTTAATATTACATCCCGCTACGCAAAAGCGCTAATCGAGAATTCTGAAGAAAAGAATATTTTTGAAAAAGTTTCTTCTGATGTTGAATTGATCTTTAATACTCTCAGTAAATCAAAAGAGCTGCGAGTTACAATGTCAAGCCCGGTTGTTAATTCGGAAAAGAAGATTGAGATATTAACGGAAATATTTTCAAATCATATTTCTCAAGAGACATTAAATTTTTTAACGCTCGTTGTAAATAAAAAACGGGAAGATTTACTCTTTGAAATTGTTGCGAGATTTATTGAGTTAAAAGATAAAAAACTTGGCTTGGTTAATGTCCATGTAAAAAGTGCTGTTGACTTTGATGAATCACAAAAAGAAATAATGAAATCAAAACTTGCTGAATTTACTAATAAAAAAGTGAGAGCAAGTTTTGATACAGATGAATCTTTGATTGGCGGATTTTCAGCAAGGTTCGGAGACACAGTTTTAGATGGATCAGTAAAACAGCAATTAAAAAATTTAAAGAAGCAGCTTTTAGCTTAATTAAGAAAAATAAATATTGAATAAATTTTTAGGGATTAAAAAATGGCTGAAGTAAGACCGGATGAAGTATCATCAATATTACGTAAGCAATTATCAGGTTTTGATAGTGAAGTTGATATCTATGATGTGGGTACTGTGCTGCAAGTTGGTGACGGTATTGCAAGAGTTTACGGTTTATCGAATGTGATGGCGAGTGAGCTTTTAGAATTTCCAAATGATGTAATTGGAATGGTACTTAATCTTGAAGAAGATAGCGTCGGCTGTGTACTTTTTGGTGAAAGCACGCTGGTAAAAGAAGGCGATACTGTAAAGAGGACTAAACGCGTTGCTTCTTTCCCTGTTGGAGATAAATTATTAGGCAGAGTTGTTGACCCGCTTGGAGAGCCATTTGACGGTAAAGGTGCCGTACAGTCTGAAAAGTTTATGCCTATCGAACGTAAAGCACTTGGTGTTATTGCACGGCAGCCAGTAATAGAACCAATACAAACGGGTATAACTGCTATCGATGCCATGATTCCAATCGGCAGGGGACAGAGAGAATTAATTATCGGCGACAGACAAACCGGTAAAACTGCTGTTGCCGTTGATGCAATAATTAATCAAAAGTACACACACACTGAAGAAGCAAAAAAACGGGGTGTTGATCCTGTGTATTGTGTTTATGTTGCAATCGGGCAAAAAAGCTCAACAGTTGCTCAAGTAGTTGCTAAACTTGAGGAACATGGTGCAATGGAATATACCACTATAGTTAATGCCCCTGCATCTGTGCCTGCTCCGCTTCAGTTTATCGCACCATATTCCGGCGCAACTCTTGGCGAATATTTTAGAGATAACGGAAAGCATGCTCTCTGTATATATGATGATTTATCTAAACAAGCTGTTGCTTACAGAGAGTTATCATTGCTGTTGAGAAGACCGCCGGGACGTGAAGCATATCCCGGAGATGTATTTTATCTTCATTCCCGTTTACTTGAAAGAGCCTCGAAGTTAAGTGATGAGTTAGGAGGCGGAAGTTTAACCGCACTACCAATTATCGAAACGCAGCAAGGCGACGTTTCCGCATACATTCCTACAAATGTTATTTCTATTACTGACGGACAGATTTATCTGGAACCAAATTTATTTAACGCGGGTGTTCGTCCTGCAATTAACGTGGGTATCAGTGTATCCCGTGTGGGCGGTAATGCTCAAATTAAGGCGATGAAAAAAGTTGCAGGGTCATTAAAATTAGATTTAGCGCAGTATAGAGAACTTGAAGCATTTGCTAAATTCGGTTCTGATCTTGATAAAGCAACATTAAAAACTTTATCGAAAGGTGAAAGACTTGTTGAATTACTAAAGCAAGGTCAGTATGAACCTGTTCCTGTTGAAAGACAAGTTGTTAGTGTTTACACAGGTGTTAATGAGTTCTTGGAATCGATACCTATTGCTGATATAAAACGATTTGAGAAAGAATTTTTAGAATATGTTGATGTTAACTATCCGCAGATATTTGAAAATATTTTATCTTCTAAAAAATTAGATGATAATACGACGGCAGAAATTAAAAAAGCTGTTGAAGAATTTTTGAATAAATTCAAACGAAGTGAATAAAATTAGATTATGGCAACTCTAAGAGATATAAAAGCAAGAATTACAGGAGTTAAAAATACTCAGCAGATTACAAAAGCTATGAAAATGGTTTCTGCTGCAAGGCTGAGACGCGCCCAGGAAAATATTATTAAGGCTCGTCCATATTTCAGAAAAATTTCCGAAGTACTTGATAATCTCCTTTCTATTGAAAAAAATATTGATAATCCTCTTTTTGTTGAGAAGCCTGTTGATAAAATTGCAGTTATTATAGTTACTTCCGATAGGGGATTGTGCGGAGCTTTTAATACGAATGTTATAAGAAGAACAGAAGCGCTTTTAGATGAAGAATATAAAGAACAGTTAAATAATGATAATGTAACTTTATATTGTGTCGGTAAAAAATGCAGTGATTATTTTTCGAAAAGGAATTACAATATCGCAGAAAAACACATCGGTATATTTTCTAATCTAAAATTTGAATTTGCCGCAAAACTGGTAAATGATTTAACGATGAAGTTTTTAAATGGAGAATATGATAAAGTAATTTTAGTTTATAATCAGTTCAAGTCTGTTATGCAGCAGAATTTAACAGTTGAGCAATTGCTGCCGCTTCACCCGAATGAGCAGAAGGTTGATGAAGAAGCTGAAATTCAAACTGAATTTATTTATGAACCGGATAAACCAAGCATTATTGATATACTGGTGCCCAAGCACCTTAAAGCACAGATGTGGCGTGCGTTATTAGAATCGTATGCGGCAGAATTAGGAGCCAGAATGACAGCGATGGATATGGCAACCGAGAATGCATCGGAATTAATAAGATCGCTGAAATTAACCTATAATAAGGAACGCCAAGCTGCAATTACCAACGAAATTTTAGAAATTGTATCAGGCGCAAACGCGCTGAAAAGTAATTAGTTTAAATTTGAATAGAGAATTTTTTTTACTATCTTGTTTTGTTATAAGCCATGCTCGATGAATTATCATTAAAATTAGAAAAAGTCTTAAAAAAGGTAACCGGGCAAGGCAGGTTAACTGAAGACAATATATCGGATACTCTTCGTGAAATCCGCCGTGTTCTTTTAGATGCTGATGTAAACTACAAAGTAGCTAAAAAATTTATTGATGATGTTAAGACAAAAGCTCTTGGCAAAGAAGTTCTTGTATCGGTTTCACCCGGTCAATTGATCACAAAAATTATTTATGATGAACTGACAGAATTAATGGGCGGTGCCAACAGAGAGCTTAGTTTAAACCCTACCGGACCAACAATTATTTTGCTTGTAGGTTTGCAAGGCTGCGGTAAAACTACTTTTAGCGCCAAGTTAGCAAAGTACTTAACTGAGAAAAATAGAAAAGTGCTTTTAACGGCTGCCGATGTTTACAGACCTGCTGCAATTGACCAATTAAAAACATTGGGCAAGCAGACAAATATTCCTGTGTTTTCCATTGATGGAGAAAGGGATGTTGTTAAAATAGCTGATAAGTCAGTTTCTTACGCTAAAGAAAATGGTTTAAACACAATTATTATTGATACAGCAGGAAGACTTCATGTAGATGAAGAACTAATGAATGAAGTTGCTGAAATCAAAAAGAAAGTTAACCCGACTGAAACACTTTTTGTAGTTGATTCAATGACGGGTCAAGATGCCGTTAACTCTGCTAAAGCTTTCCATGATAGAGTAGATTTTGACGGAATTGTTCTTACAAAACTTGATGGTGATTCAAGAGGCGGTTGTGCTCTTTCAATTAAAGCCGTTGTTGATGAACCTATTAAATTTATCAGCCATGGGGAAAAACTAGATTCAATAGAGCCGTTTTTCCCGGATCGATTGGCGTCAAGAATTCTTGGTAAAGGCGATATTGTATCACTTGTTGAAAAAGCACAAGCTCAATTTGATGATACCGAAGCCGAAGACCTTGAAAAGAAAATGCTTCAGAATAAATTTGATTTTGAAGATTTTCTAAAGCAAATTAAGATGATAAAAAAAATGGGTTCAATTAAATCATTGCTGGGTATGATGCCCGGTATGAACTCTGCATTAAAAAATGCCGATGTAGATGACAAACAACTGGTTAGAGTTGAATCTATTATTCAATCAATGACTAAAGAAGAAAGACAGAACCCGAAAATATTAAATGGAAACAGAAGAAAAAGAATAGCCCGCGGAAGCGGTAATACTATTCAAGATATAAATCGCCTTTTAAAGCAGTTCAAAGAAATGCAGAAAATGATGAAATCGATGACTGGAAAAGGCGGCAAAAATATGAAGAAACAATTAAAAAATTTAAGATTTAATTAATAATAAAAATCAAATTTGGAGGATAATCTAATTTGGGTGTTAAGTTAAGATTACGTAGAATGGGAAAGAAGAGGCAGCCGGTATACAAAGTTGTAGCTGCGGATGTGCGTTCACCACGAGATGGAAAGTTTATTGAGGCGATCGGTTTGTATAATCCTAGAACTGAACCTGCAACAGTTGAAATTCAGGTAGATAGAGTTAACTATTGGTTGAGTGTTGGTGCTCTGCCTACTACAACTGTTAAAAATATTCTGCAGCAGGAAGGTATTCTTTATAAAAGAGATTTAGAGAAAAAAGGTTTATCTGAAGAAGAAATTGCTGCAAAAATGGATGAATGGAATCAGCAAAAAGAAGCTAAAGCAGCTAAAGCTGATAAGGCTAAACAAGATAAACAAAAAGCTGCTGAAAAAGCTAAAGCAGAGGAACTAAAAGCTAAAGAAGAAGCAGAAAAAGCTGAACAGGAAAAAGCCGAAGCTGAAAGTAAAAAAGAAGAAGCAACGAAAGAAACAACAGAAGAAACAACAGAAAAAGCAACAGAAGAAGCAACAGAAGAATCTACACCGGAAGTTAAGGGTGCTGCTTCCAAAGAAGCTGATGATGAAGAAAAAACTGAATAAAGTTGTTTTTATTTTTCAAAGCTTTCAAAAAATAGTACCCTGTTAATTTAATATTATAAAGGTGTTCTTATGAAAGAATTTATCGAATTCATCGCTAAACATCTTGTCGATAGTCCTGATTCTGTCAGCATCGATGAAGCCTTTCCAAATGAAAAAACCATTGAAATGACCTTGAAAGTCGGTCCTGAAGATGTTGGTAAAGTAATTGGAAAACAGGGTAAAACTGCTCAAGCAATGAGAACTTTATTAACTGCTATTGCAGCTAAAGAAGGGAAGAGAGCTATTCTTAAAATTCTCGACTAAGTTTTTTGGAGAATAAATTTTTAATAGCTCAGATAAAATCTGTTCTTGGTTCCGATGGTTTTTTACAGGTGAAATCTTATTCCGATATTCCGGATAGATTTGAAAACCTCGAACAGGTGGAGATAGATGTTTTTGGCGGTTTGCGGACCTTTTATATTGAAGAATCCGGATATCACAAAAACAATGTTATTTTGAAATTTAAAAACTTTGATTCTCCAGATGATGTTCGTTTCTTAATCGGGAGAAAAATGTTTTTAACGGAATCAAGTTCCGATAAACTTCCTAAAAATTTTCATTACATACATGATTTAATTGGAAGTAAAGTTTTTAGGAATGAAAAGTTCTTTGGTTATTTGATTGATGTTTTATGTTTACCGGCACATGATGTTTATGTAATTGAAGATGACCGCGGAAAAGAAATTTTAATACCCGCTGTTGAAAATTATATTGAACATTTTGATGCTGAAGAGAAGAATTTAATACTTAGAGAAGGCAGCGAACCCTTTTACGATGATGAGGATTGATATAATTTCAGCAGTACCCGATTCACTTCTTAGTCCGCTTAATACCAGTATTGTAAAAAGAGCACAAGATAAAAATAAAGTTGAAATATTTGTGCACAATTTACGTGATTACGCATTTGATAAACATAAACAAATTGATGATAAGCCCTTTGGCGGAGGACCCGGGATGCTGCTTAAACCCGAACCGTTCTTTGATTGTATTGAAAAATTGACAAGTGAAAGAGATTATGATCATATTATTATTACAATTCCTAAAGGAAAAATATATGATCAGAAAACTGCAAATAAATTTTCACTTGCAAAAAATATTATTATTCTCGCAGGTCATTACAAAGGAATTGATGATAGAGTTAGAGTAAAATTTGCAACCGATGAAATTTCAATCGGAAATTTTGTCCTCAGCGGAGGCGAGCTTCCCGCTCTTATTATTGCCGATTCTATTGTTAGATTAATTCCGGGTGTACTCAATGATAGTGAATCGGCATTAAATGATTCATTTATGGATGGAGATTATATTGAGGCTCCCTATTACACAAGACCGGCAGAATATAGAGGTATGAAGGTTCCTGAAGTTTTACTTTCGGGGAATGAAAAAAAGATCAAAGAATGGAGAAGTGAACAATCAAAAATTATGACAGAAAATTGGAAAAACATAAATAGTACGGAGTAGAAAATGGAAAAATTAAATGAATTAGTTGCAGACCAAGCGCGTACAGATTTGCCATCTTTTAAGGCAGGCGACAGAATAAAAGTTCACGTACGCGTAATTGAAGGCGATAAAGAGAGAGTGCAGCCATTTGAAGGTAATGTTATTAGTGTAAGAGGCGGCGGCGCTGATAAAACTTTCACTGTAAGAAAATTATCAAATGGAGTTGGTGTTGAAAGAATATTCCCTTACCACTCACCAAAGATTGCTAAAATTGATGTAATTCGCGAAGGTAAAGTTAGAAGAGCCAAACTTTATTATCTGCGAAACCTATCAGGTAAAGCTGCCAGAATTAAAGATAAAAATGTTAGATAGATTTATTTATTAAGCTTAACCCCGATTTATCGGGGTTTTTTTATTCAATGAAATTATTATGAAATTAGTAATACCTCAAAATATTTATTCAGCATTTTTTGCTTTATCACTTGATGATAAACAAAAAGAAAATGTAATCTCAAAACCCTCTTCGTTAATTACAAAATCTATTCAATCGGGCGAAGCTGATATTGCATTAATCCCTTCGCTGGATTTAATTAACAACCGCGAACTATTTGTATCACAAAAAATTGCTATATCGTTCGACGGATTTTTATCGAATGCTTACCTCTACTTTAAACCAAACCAAAATGATTTTAAAAATTTATTTTTACAGGGTGATGTTTCAGCCAACGAAGTTATCCTAAGTAAAATTATTTTTTCTGAAATGTATGATTCGCAAGTTGAAATAAAACTAGATACTGAAGAAACAAAATTGGAAAAATTTAATTATTTAATTTGCGGCGATGAAAATTATAATAAAAAATTAATGAATAAAGGATTAAGCTTCGCTGATGAAATAGCCGAGTATTTAGATTTTCCCTACACCAATTATCTCTTAGCTGCTAAAAATGAAAACGCATTAACCGAGTTTACCCAATCACTGACTGATTTAGATAAAAAAGTTGAAGATAATATTGGAAACTACCTCGATAAAATGCAATATCAGAAAGAACTTACCGAAACCTTAAAAGCCAATATTAACAGTGTTTATTTTGAACTGACCGACAACGAAATTGATGGATTAAATGAATTGCTTCGACTTCCGTTTTTCCATGGAATAATCGAAGAGGTTGTAGAAATTAATTACGTCTAATAGAAGTTTCTTTAACATTAAGCATAGTAATACTTAACAAACGGATCATTAATTATTTTCGGAGGTAGTTCATGCATCATGTAGAAATAAATTATTTTGCCGTTTTACTTAGCGGTGTTCTTGCAATGGTCATTGGGTCATTATGGTACGGACCTTTGTTCGGAAAGACTTGGATGAAGGAAGAGGGGTTTACGGAGGAAGATTTAACCAAAGATTTTAATTCCGCTAAAACTTATGGCTTAACATTTATTGCAGCCTTGGTTGTAGTTTATGTTTTAGCCAGAATTCTTGGGTATATTGGGGCGGAAGGAATTGTGGAGGGCTTAAGAGTTGCTTTCTTATGCTGGCTGGGATTTATCGCTGCTACAAAAATGACAAACTATTTGTTTGAAAGAAAGACACTAAAATTGTTTTTGATAAATGCATTTTATCATTTAGTTAATTTGTTAATTGCATCAGTTATATTAAGCGTTTGGAAATAATCGATTGGCGGATAATAAGGCTGCCTGATTTTGGGCGGCTTTATACTTTTGTTGTAAAAACTCCCATCATCAAAAAAAATAATTTTTGAATTTTCAAAATCAGTTTCAGTAAGAAACTTAATTAAAGAAAAAGCTTCCTCACTAGAATCAGGCACCGGACCCTTAGGGCGAACCTGTCTTGCTGAAGTTATTTTTCCTCCCAAAAATTTACCTTTCGGATTTAAATTAGCCATTAAAATTGGAGCTAATCCTTTTGCACCGCTTACACTAAATCCTTTATATGTACAAAAATTACCTAAACTGTAAGCTATCAATCTATCGTTAAAAATTTCCATTGCTCTTGGTACGTGAGGACCATGACCAATAACTAAATCAGCCCCTGCTTGCACAACTGCATGAGCAAATTGAATTACATTTCCGCGCAGTTCGTTGTAGTAGATTTCCATTGAATCTGCTATATGCATTGCGTCAGTTCCCTCTGCACCGCCATGGAATGAAACAATAACAATATCACATGAGTCATTTAATTTGCTGACTTTTTTTCGTGCAGTATGCAGATCTAGAATTTGATTACAGCCGTCATTGGGTGCAAAAGCAATAAATCCGATACTAAGATTATTTTTCCGCCACTTTACTCCGCCACCTAATTTACCCGAATGCTTTATTCCTTTTTGATCAAGGAGTTTAGCAGTTGTGTCGTACCCAATTGCTCCGAAATCGAATGCATGATTATTAGCTAAACTTAACACATCAAATCCTGCATTACTTAAATTATTTACATAGTGTGTAGGGGTGCGGAAGATATAACATGTATTTGTATCCCGGCATTCCTTTTCGGGTTCACCGCCGTCAAGCAATGTTCCCTCTAAATTGCCGAAAGTTATGTCTGCGGATTTTAATATATCCTCAACTTCAATCATTAAATCTCTTCCGTCATTAGCAGGCAGCCGATTTCTCGGATAATCGGTACCCATCATGATATCGCCAACTGCCGCAACGGAAATAGAAGTTGAACTTATATTCTGCGCTACAGTAAGAAGCAGTGGGATAAATAATAGTATGGCTGCGATTCTTTTCATTAGCATATAATAAAACGGTCATCCCGCAAAAAGATGACCGCTAATTTTTATTAAATAATTATTAATTACTGATTAAACTGAAATATGAGAAACCGTAAGTACATTCGGGTTGCTTCTAATCGTTTTCAGCATTTCATTGGTTGCGGCACTTTGCAGTTTCATGGTGCAGAGGGCAACAATACCATCTTCAAAAATTATATTTTCAATTTCTTCAATGTTTATATCACCCATTCGTAATACATCAAATACCGATGCGAGCACACCCGGTTTATCGAAGTGCTTTACTGCAAGCTGGTAAAGGTGATCCGGCATTACAGCTTTATTAACCCAATGAGCAATTATTCCGCTATTAATGTATTTCATTATTATATCAACTGTTTCTTGTGCAACGGCATCTTGTGCCTGTTTTGTAGAAGCGCCAATATGATGGGTAATGTAAACGTTTTTTTGTCCCTGAAGTTTTGAACTCACCGAACCGGTTTTACCTTCAGGTTCATCGGCAAAAACATCTAAAGCAACTCTAAGATTTTTTTGTTCAATGGCTTTAATTAATGCATCTTCATCAATTATTTCTGCACGCGATGTATTTATCAACAATGCACCGTCTCTCATGTAGCTGAACATTTCATCATTAAACAATCCTTTTGTTTGAGGTGTTGAAGGGAGGTGAATTGAAACAACATCGGCGATTGGAAGAATTTGATCCATCTCTGAAAAGTCTTTAATAGCAACACCTTCAATTCTTCTTATATCTTTTCCGTAAACATTCATTCCAAAAGCTAAGGCGCGTTTTGCTAATTCTTTCCCGATGTTACCAACACCAATTATAGCAAGGGTTTTACCGTATATACCATCAGCCTTAGAATATTCCGCTTTATTCCAAACACCGTTGTTAAAGTCACTTACATTATCCGGTATTCTTCTGTCGGCGGAAATAATCAATCCCATTGCAAGTTCGGCAACGGCAATAGAGTTTTTACCGGGGCAGTTAGCAACATAAATACCTTTTTTATTTGCCGCTGCTACGTTAATGTTATTATATCCTGCACCGGCTCTGATAATAAGATTTAGATTTTTTGCAGCTTCAATTGTAGCGGCATTTACTTTGGTGGACCTCACAACTAAAATATCTACATCTTCTACAACATCGGAAAGATCGTTTTCACCAAGTTTCTCTTGGCAGATAACTTCAATTTCAGCATCGCGTAATTTTTGAATATGCTCTTCAGGAAACTTATCGGCAATCAATACCTTAACTTTCATAACTAACCTCTATTAGTTTTTACTTTTTAATAAAATGAATAATTTTAATTATTATTTAAAAATTGGAATCTATTTTAACATTGGAATTTTTACATTTTGCTCTTTAGCATTTTTAATTGCACGCTCATAACCGGCATCTGTATGCCTGGCAATACCCATACCGGGATCATAAGTTAAAACTCTTTCTAACCTATTTTCGGCTTCCGCTGTTCCATCAGCAACTACAACCATACCGGAGTGAATAGATTTACCAATGCCTACGCCGCCGCCGTGATGTACCGAAACCCAGCTTGCACCACCAATTGAATTAAGCATTGCATTTAAGATAGGCCAATCGGCAATCGCATCACTGCCGTCTTTCATTGCTTCTGTTTCTCTGTATGGCGATGCTACCGAACCGCAATCCAAATGATCCCTTCCTATAACAATTGGAGCTTTTACTTTTTTATCGGCTACCAGTTTGTTAAACACTTTTCCCATTTCAGCACGTTCGCCGTAACCGAGCCAGCAAATTCTAGTTGGCAGCCCCTGAAAGTGAACTTTTTTCTGAGCCATTTTTATCCAGCGTATAAGCGCTTTGTTTCCAGGAAAGGTTTCCATAACAGCTTTATCCGTTTCATAAATATCATTAGGGTCGCCAGAAAGCGCCGCCCATCTGAATGGACCTTTTCCGTCGCAGAATAGGGGACGGATGTATGCCGGCACAAACCCCGGAAAATCAAATGCATTCTCAACGCCATTTTCTTTTGCTTCGCCGCGGATATTATTACCGTAGTCAAAGGTAACTGCGCCTCGCTTTTGAAATTCGAGCATAGCTTTTACATGAGCAACAATTGTTTTTTGCGAGAGTTCGATATATTTTTCCGGGTTACTTTTTCTTAATTCCAACGCTTCGGAAAATGACATTCCCATTGGCACATATCCATTTAATGTATCATGTGCCGATGTTTGATCTGTTAAGACATCGGGAATAATATTTCTCTTCAACAATTCCGGAAGCACTTCACCTGCATTTGCTGCCAGTCCAACAGATAAAGCTGCGTTATTTTTTTTAGCATCTAAAATTCGTTCAATAGCCTCATCTAAGTTTTCAGCTATCACATCAAGGTAGCCGGTGTCAATTCTTTTTTGAAGCCGGGTTAAGTCAACATCAATACCTAAGCAGGCGGCACCGTTCATAGTGGCAGCTAAAGGCTGTGCACCGCCCATTCCGCCAATACCGGCAGTTAGTAAAAATTTACCTTCTAAAGTTCCGTCAAAATGCTGCCTGGCACACTCGGCAAATGTTTCATATGTGCCTTGCAGTATTCCTTGTGTACCAATGTATATCCAGCTGCCTGCGGTCATTTGACCGTACATTGTTAAACCTTTTTCTTCAAGTTTTCTAAACTCATCCCAAGTAGCCCAATCCGGCACGAGCATGGAGTTTGAAATTATAACACGGGGAGCATCAGTATGAGTTTTAAACACTGCAACCGGTTTACCCGATTGTACAACAAGTGTTTCATCGTTCTCCAAATTTTTTAATTGTTCAACAATTGCATCAAATGATTCCCAATTTCTTGCAGCCTTACCCGAACCTCCGTACACTATTAACTCATCGGGATTCTCTGCTACTTCTTCATCAAGATTATTCATTAACATCCGAAGGGCAGCTTCTTGAATCCAGCCTTTTGTATTAAGGGTTGTTCCGGTTGGCGCCTTTATTTTTCTACTCATAATTAATCACTAAAGTGGTTTGAAATAATGTTATCGTATTGTTTGTACATTGATTTGAATAACCATCTAACAAAAATATTACTCTTTTTAACTTTCTGTTCTAAGTTATCCCTGTTGTTTTTTAACTGTAAAACTAATCTTGTTTTTTCATCTTTAGTAAGTTTAACTGTTTCAGAATCGCCTTCCAGCTTTTCTCTAATTGAACTAAATGCTGAAACATCCCGCCTAAAATTATCATCACCTTCCATTTGGGTGATTGCTTGTTTGCAAAAATTAGAAATTAGTTTTTTTTCATTTTTGTCAAATTCAAAATTATAATTAGCAAAAAGTTTTTTCTTCATTAATCGTATCCTTAAAAATTATTCAGTATTACTATGCTTTTAACGAAATTAATTTTTCTCTCATTTTTTGATACCCCGGTTTTAGAATATTGTAAATGTAATGCAGTCTTTCTTGATGGGGGAGGAAAGATGATTTCATTGCGTTGATATTCAGTTTTTCAATATCATCAAGATTGATATCAAATAATTCGGTAGCTGTTAAATATTCTTTTGTTAAAGTTGTATCGCTCATCAGCCTGTCATCGGTGTTAAGAAATACTCTAAACTTCTGTTTATACAATTTTATAAAAGGATGGTTTTCCAGTTTATCGACCGCACCGGTATGAACATTACTGAGTAAGCAAAGTTCAAGCGGAAGTCTTTTATCTAAAATAAATTGTGCGAGATCACCGAGTGCAACTATATTATCATCTTTATCTATTACTATATCTTCAATAAGTCTTGTTGCATGACCAATTCTGTGAGCGCCGCAATATTGCAGTGCCTGCCAAATAGATTCTTTACCGAATGCCTCGCCTGCGTGAATTGTAATATTAAAATTTTCGCGTTTAATAAATTGAAATGCATCCAAATGCTTTTTAGGCGGGTATCCGCCTTCTTCTCCGGCTAAATCAAAACCTACAACTCCTTGAGTACGGTAGTTAACTGCAAGCTCTGCAATTTCCAAAGTATTTTTCATGTTACGCATACCGCACAAAATTAAACCGTAGCCAACACCAAAATCTTTCTTCCCTTTTTCAAGCCCGGTTAGTACAGCTTCAATTATTTCATCATGATGCAATCCTTTTTCAGAATGGAACACAGGAGCAAATCGTGTTTCAATAAAGCATACACCATCTTTATGCATATCTTCCATCATTTCGTATGCAATACGTTCTAATGATTCCTTTGTCTGCATCAGCGCAATTGTATGCTCAAAGCCCTGCAGGTATTCCACTAAGTTTCCCTTATTTGCGCCTCGGTGAAACCATTCCGCCAATTCGCCGGCATCTGTGGTCGGCAAGTTTTTGTAATTAAAATCCTTCGCCAAATCAATTATAGTTTCTGCCCTTAATCCTCCGTCGAGATGATCATGCAGCATCACCTTTGGAACGCTTAAAATTATTTCTTCAGTTGTCAAATAAACCTCAATTTTTACTTCAAAAATATTCTTTTAGGTTCCTAAAAGCAATAAATATATAATTATGTTGTTATCGGCTAAAACGCCTAATTTTATTGGCTAAAATATTCTTGACTATACTGTCTTAAAATGGTAATTTTTCTAATATTATTATCATAATTTATTTAAAAAGGTGGAGACAAAATGCGTCGTTTTATTATAACATTATTCATAATTGGAATTACATTCAGCCTTACAGCTTTTCAATGTTCTTCTACAGAATTAACCAGTGCAAAGCTTTATATACAGCAAGAAAATATGGAAAAAGCTAAAGAAGCTTTGATTAAGGAAGTTCAGGCAAATCCGAAAAGTGATGAAGGTTATTACTTGTTAGGTTTTGTTTATGGCAAAGAGGGTGAAATTGAGAACATGATTGAAAACTTTGATAAATCACTTGCTATAAGTGATAAGTGGAAACAAGATATTGTAATTGCCAAAAAAAGTTACTGGGCTGATAGTTTTAATAAAGGTGTAGGGTATTTTAACAAAGCCTCAAAAGCGGGTACTGAAGACAGTACGAACATGTATTATGATAAAGCAGTTGAATCTTTTGAACAGGGTGTAATGTTAGAACCTGATTCTGTATCAACCTACAAAAATTTAGCGTTTGCTTTAATTAACTTACAGAAACAAGAAGAAGCAATTGAGCCGTTAGAAAAGATAATTAAGTTAGACCCATCACCAGATACCTACACAATGTTAGGCGATATATATGTGAATCAAGGTGAAAAATTAATGAACACATATAAAGTAACCAAAATGGCGGATGATAGTGTTAAAGCAGCTGCTAAATACGAAAGTGCAATTGCCTTATTGGAAAAAGGAAGAAAAGAATTCCCCGATAATTCTCAAGTATTATTACTTCTTTCAAATGCATACATCAAAGCGGATAAAATGGATGTAGCGATGGATGCTTTCAAAGAAGGTGTTGAACAAGAGCCTACAAACCAGTATTATAAGTACAACTATGGGGTACTGTTATTACAGGCTAAAGATTATGAAGGAGCAGTTAATCAGTTTAAAGGTGCTCTGGATATAGACCCTGCTTACACAAACGCTATTTATAACTTAGCTGTAACCTATGTGAGATGGGGAACAACAATCCGCGAAGAGGAAGAAGCAAAAGGTGAAGATATAACCGATGCATATAAAGAAAAATTTGAATTAGCACTTCCTAATTTAGAAGCATATTTGGTAAGCAATCCTGAAGATGCATCTGTATGGGAATTATTAGGTAAAGTTTACGGTAACTTAGGCAACAACGAAAAATCAATGGAAGCTTTTGAAAAAGCTGATCAATTAAGACCATAAAGTTATTTTAATTTTGTTAATTGCCCACAGTTTATTTATAGAATAAATTGTGGGTTTTTTTTTAAGAAGGTGAAAAATGAATCAAAAAAAAGATCCTAAATCGCAGCAAATTAATATTGAACTTGGCGAAAAAGAAGCCGAAGGTATTTACTCTAACTTAGCAATTATTACTCATTCACCTGCAGAGTTCATAATCGATTTTACGAGAGTTGTACCCGGAGTGCCAAAAGCAAAAGTACAATCACGAATAATTACAACTCCTCAGCACGCTAAAATGCTTTTAAAAGCATTAACCGATAATATCGAAAAATATGAATCGAGATTTGGCGCAATAAAAACATTAGAACAGCCGCAGCAGCAGTTTGGTTTTGTTCAAAATAAGGATGAAAAAATAAATTAATTGGATGCAGAGGGCATAATTTTTGCACATTTGTTATGAATTAAATTTTAATCTTTGAAAATGTTAAAAAAAACAACATTTTAGAGTATTCGGAATGCAGATTTTGTAAATTTTTCCGAAAAACTTTAGTTTTATGTTGAAGGAGGATTATCAGATGAAGAAATTACTCTTCATATTAGTTGCCGTAATGTTTTTAGCTATTTCGCCGAACAAAACAAATGGGCAGGTTTCGGTTGATCTTCAAGTATTTGAACCGCTGCCTGAAATCAATTTTGCGGCGTTTTTGCTGGTAAACAATTTGGCTGGCGCTCCCAGAATTTTTTCCGTTAGAATGGAACCTAAAGGTGTGCCTGTAAAACTTGAGGGTGTTATTAAATGGAAAAAAAATCAGCAGAGTAATTTTGAAAGACTTTACACATTTTTAACGCAAGAATTTCAATCCAGAAATCTTTCAAATACCGAAATTGGCAACAGTGATATTTTAATTGAAAGCGATGAAATGAATTCCGTATTGCGGGATGAGGCTTTAAACAAAGGTAAACCAACAGGAACATACCTGCTGGAAGTTCGTGCAATAGGAGAGGGCGGAACAGTTTTAGGAGATGATTCGCATGAATTATTATTTCTAAATCCAACTCAGTCGCTTACAATAAGAATTCCGAGAACCGGAAGTTCACAAAATGTAGGCAGCGTATTAACAGAGTGGGACCAAGTACTTGGAGTTTCAGGCTATAGTGTTAAGGCAAATGTTAGAACCTCAGGTTCACAAAGTTTAGAAGAAGCCTTAGAATCCGGCAACCCGATTATTAATAACCGCGATGTAGGGTTAAAGACTGTAGTAAACCTAAGGGAATTGCTCGATAGAGAATGGCTGCCGGGGCAGGAAATTGTTTTGCAAGTTACAGCCATAGTTGAAGGTCCAAGCGGAGGTAATGAACTTTTCAGCAATATTGTAAATTTTTATTTAGAAGATTCTGAATCTCCTTTTACCGCAAAATTGAATAACAATATCAGAAGTATTTTAGAATCATTACCTAAAGAATTATTAGAAGACACAGAACTTTTAGAAAGACTTGCCGAAGGCGATGTTGAAATTATTGAAATTATTAGAGAAGACGGTACAAAATTAACCCGGCTGGAAATAGATGAATTAGTTAGTTATTTACGCGACAATCCTGAAGTAATTGTTTCATTCACAGAAAATAACTAATGTCATTTAATTGAGGTACTGAAATGAAAAATTATATTAAATATTTAAAGTTGGTTTTAGGCATAATTGTATTAATAACTTTTGAAGCATTCGCAGCGCCTAATAATTCACCGGCTGTTACAGTTGGATTTATTATGAAAGCTGTTCAAACAGTAGATTACCGCGAGTTCAACAATACCGATTGGGAAGATGCAAAAATAGGAACAACGTTAAAAAGCGGCGATGAAGTTAAAACAGGATTGAGATCTTTAGCCATAATAAAATTTAAAGATAACTCCCTTTTACGTGTTAGAGAAAAATCACTCGTAACAATTTTTGGTGATCAGCAGAGAAAAAAAGTTGACAAGAACACTGAAATTAAAAGCGGAACTTTAGGTTTTGATGTAACTAAACAATCGGGCGAAGAGTTTAAGTTTACTACTCCGACCATGGTTGCGTCAATAAAAGGCACCAGCGGATATTTTAAAGTAATTGATAGTAAAACTTTCTTATTTTTGGAAAGCGGAATTATAGAAATAGAATCGACAGTTGGTGTTAAAGAGAAAGTAACTTTAACTGCCGGAAATACCGCCACTGTTGGCATGGATGGAATTGTATTAGTATCGAAAGCGTCCGCCGATGATTACTCGGAAAGTGAAGCTGTTAAAAGCACAAAAACTACAAGAGTATTGATTAGAACTTCATCCGACGAAGAGTATATTTTGGAATATTTAGAAAAATAGCCGGGAATTGCAGGAGTAAATTTTTTTATAATGAAAAGAAATATTGAATCAAAAATTAAGATTAAGAACATACTATTTTTTATTGCCGCTGCTTTAATATTTCTTAACGGAAACATTACGGCGCAGTTCAGTAATTACGTTTCTTCTGTAGAAACCAGCGAGGCTATTGACGGCGAGAGCGTTGATGTTACAGTTAATCTGCTTCAGAATGCAAACATTGCAAAAATTATTATTGCATACAGAAACTTTGGCGCGACGGAATATACCGAAAGTGAATTAGTAATGACCGGATTATCGGCAAAAGGATTTATTCCCGGCAGCCATGTTAAAATTCCGGTCGTTGATTATTTTTTAACATTAACATTTTTAGATGGATCGTACGAAACCTTTCCTGAAAAAATATTTTCCGGCGGGCTCCCTTCTCAAATAATTGTTAAGCAGGATGAGGATATTGAAAGCGGCATTTTGATTTTGAGTCCTGAAAAAAATGAAGAACTTACCGAAGATGAATTACTCGTTTCAATTTCACTTTTACGTTCAAGCAAGTTTGTTGCTAACTCTGCAACAAAAATATTTATCGATAATAATGATATAACAGAAAATGTTTTATTTGCAGATGATCTTTTACTTTACCGTGCTGCAAATTTCCCGGGTTCAATTTCACCCGGTAAACATGTTTTAAAGGTTGTTACTTTCGATAATTTAGGAAAAGAATTAAGTACGGAAAAAATAGAGTTTACAATTAAATCCACAAGAATTTTATCCTCTGCCGAAACCGTATTTACATACAATGCTGATTTTAGAGGTGAATCAAGAAATGAAAATTATAACAGCAATTCAACTTGGTTCAATAATTTAATGGGCAGTTTTATAGGAAGATTAGATGATTGGAAATTTAAAGGAAGAGTTTATGTTACCTCTGAAGAAAAAAAATATAGGCAGCCGCAAAACCGCTACTTTGCTTCAGTGGAAAATGAATGGCTTAAAGTAGAACTTGGAGATAACTTTCCTCGGTATTCAAAATTAATTTTAGACGGGAAAAGAGTAAGGGGAATTAGCGGCGGCTTATATTTAGGTTTTCTAAATCTTGAAAGCAGTTATGGGCAGTTGACCAGGTCTATTGAAGGCAGAGTAATTACACCTTTGCCCAATAGCGATACCCTAGGCACAAACATTATTCCTATTGATCCGAATAAATACGGCGCCGATCTTGGTGTAGTTTCATTCGGAAAGTATGAAAGGGACTTGACGGTAATTCGACCATCATTTGGAAGCGGTGAAAAATTTCAGTTAGGATTTACTTACCTGCATTCAAAAGATAAAATGAATTCAATTGATATTGGTACAAGCCCGCAGGAAAATTTAGTGCTCGGAACAGATCTTATGACAAGTGCTGATGATAGAAGAATTATTTTAACTGCTGAAGCAGCGATTAATATTACTAATGAAGATATTTCAACGGGGACACTAACTGATTCGGAAATTGATACTTTATTTGGGGGGCAGGATAATTTTTTTGATGCCGACCCTGAAGATGTAAAGAACATTAAAAATATTGTCGGAAATTTTATTACAGTCAATCAATTTTTGAATCCGCTTAATCCTCATAAATTATCTTCATTTGCTGCAGAGGCTGCCTTAGAGTTAAATTATTTTGATAATTCATTAAAGGCTACATACTTATACAGGGGAAATGATTTCCGCTCTTTCGGACAGTCATTTTTAAGAAATGATGTTGCAGGTTTTAATATTGTCGATAGAATGAAACTTATTCAAAATAAACTATTCCTTTCTGTTACCTACGAAAGACTGCAGGACAACCTCCAGAAAACAAAGATATCTACAACTACATATCAAACATTAAATACATCAATTTCCTTCTATCCTCGTGCTGATTTGCCGAATGTAACAGTCGGCTACAGCCGCTTCGAAAATTTTAACGGGTTGGATACAAGAAAAATTGATAATGGTATGTATTACGTTGATGAAGGAACGGATAAATATTTAATTCAGTTTTCGTATAACTTTGACGGGACAATTAGACATAACGCATATTTAAGTGTTGTTGCTTCAGAGAAAAAAGATTATACCAGCCGTCGTTCCGATGGGCATAATTTAAGTACCTCGCTTATGCTCAATTCAAATTGGAGCAGTGATTTAATTAGCTTTTTTAATATCACTTATTACAACAGTGATTACTCAAATATTATTTACCGCTATACAACACTATCGGTTGGTGCAAGGTATAAAGCTATACCTAATAAACTCGAGTTCTCGTTAAATATAAGTCCCAGCTTTGGAGATTTAGAGAGACAAGCGTTTGATTTTTTAACTACTTACTATGCGCTTAATAATTTAAGAATTGTGCTTCAGGCTAGAATATTTAGAATTCCCGATTCATCAACGAACTCCATTATTGGTATTACCTCGCAGTGGAATATTTAACTTACTGAATTAGGACTGCATAAAATGTGGAGAAGAATACTATCGAAAGATAACTCTGTTAAAGTAATGATTAGTATTCTGGTTGCGCTATCCGTACTTATTTTAACCCAAGATATTTTCTTTTCGATCAAACCTATAAATGAATTAGAATCAAAATTAATTGATTCGCGGTTTAGACAGCGCGGACCTATTTTTGTTCATGATTCTACCGATGTGATTATCGTTGAGATATCGCAGGAAACTTACGATCAAATTCCCTCACCTTACAATAGCTGGCCCTGGTCGCGTAAGCTTTTTGCAAAGCTGATAAATAACCTGAACCAAGCCGGTGTAAAGGCAATAGGCATTGATTTAATCATGACCGATGAGGATAGATATTCATTAAGCAGTGATTCGCTGCTGCTTAAAACAATTAGAGAAGCCGGCAATGTTGTTGTTGCCGGTAAACTTGATATTACACGAGAAGCATTATTAAGCGAACGAACCGGCTATGAAGTTAGAACAATGAGAAGGAATCCTGAAGGTTTAGTAAGGTACTTAAATGAATCTTATGGAAATTTATTTTATCATGCTGACAGCTCCATTGGTATTGCTCAAATTCCTTTGGATAACGACGGAATCGCTCGGCGGTATTTACCTTATGTTTATTCCGGTATTACTGATAAACTAATACCGACATTTAGTTTAGCAGTATTAAATAAATATTACGGACTGCCTAATAATACAATAGCCGAACGGGAAACCGACGTTTTTAATTATAACGGGATCGAACTGCCCAAGTATGACGAAAATTCTGTTCTTATAAATTTTTACGGATACAATAGATCATTTCCGCATTATAAGTTTATTGATATTATTGATGATAAAGGTTATAGAACAAAAGATGAAATTGAGCTTGGTATTTCAATAAACACCTGGGATGACCCAAGCTATGGATATTTGCACAGCGGAATCTTTAAGGATAAGATTGTTCTAATCGGAAGCACTATGCCGGAAGATAAAGATTTGTTTCCCGTATCAATCGGAAAGGGAGAGAGGGAAGGGGATAATCTTCTTTACGGTGTTGAAATTCATGCAAATATTATTGAGAATATTTTATCAAAAAATTTTCTCTATAAACAATCTGTGTTGATTGAAATACTTGCAATAATATTCTTAACAATATTTACATTCTTTGTATCATCAAATTTAAAGCTCGTCAAAATTCGTTATGGTCTTCTTATTGAATTTGTAAATATTATCATAGTAATCTTTCTCATATTTTTTATAAATCTTTTAAGTGTTTATTTATTCATAAATGAAAATTATTTAATAGCCGTTGTAAATCCAGCATTGGCAGTTGTTTCCGGTTATATTGCCAGCACAGTATTCCACTTTGTTAGCGAGCGTAAAAAAAATATGGTTATTAAAGGGATGTTCTCTCAATACGTAAGCAGTGATTTGGTTAATCAATTGCTGGCTGACCCTGAAAAATCCGGGCTGGGCGGAGTAAGAAAATTTTTAACGATTTTATTTTGTGACATCGCAGACTTTACAACTTTTTCAGAAACAAAAACTCCCGAAGAGTTAGTTAAATTTATGAATGAATTTCTCGGCGCTATGACAAAAATAATAATGTCATCCAATGGTACGCTCGATAAATACTTAGGTGATGCCGTAATGGCATTTTGGGGCGCACCAATTAGCTTAAATGAGCATGCGCTCCTTGCTTGTAAATCAGCATTATCTATGCAGAAGAAAACCGAAGAGTTAAAAGAAAAGTGGGACCAAACGTTAAATATAAGAATTGGGATTAACTCTGCGGAAGTTATTGTAGGCAACATCGGCGGTGAAAATAGATTTGACTACACGGTGATGGGGGATGGTGTAAACCTTGCCTCCCGTTTAGAAGGGGCGAATAAAAATTACGGCACATCAATTATGATTAGCGAAACAACCTATAATGAAATTGCCGATGAAGTGATAGTTAGAGAAATTGATACGATTAAAGTAAAGGGCAGGAAAAAACCAACCAAAGTATTTGAGTTACTCGGTTTAGTCGGTGAAGCTGCCGCAGAGGATATGAAGTCTTTATATGCAGATTACAGTTTAGGAATATCAGCGTATAAACTATCAAATTTTTCCGCAGCAATTAAATATTTTACCTCATGTCTTGAAAAAATCCCCGATGATCCGGCATCCAAAATTTACCTCGAACGATGCAATTTTTACATGCAGAATCCTCCTGAAGAAAATTGGGACGGCGTTTTTGTTATGAAGTCGAAGTAGAAAATTTAACCTGTTAAAACTGCTTTTTTTACATCTCACTCAAATCCCCGCAACATAATCACATCTGAAAATAATGTTCCTATGCCTAAAGTTAATTTTTAGCAAGACTTATAATTATTGATTAAAAATGTGTCAACTATTATTGCACCTCTTTTGGTTAAATATGCACCCGAAACAGTGGTAATCACCTAAACAAGATGAGGAGGTATTTAATGCAATTCCGGTGCTATTTTCACTGAATTGCGGTGGCATTATATGTGCATAAACTTATGCAACATCTTTATAAATAGGTTGAGTTATGAAAATCAAAATTAAATCACATACTGTTCTGAATCTCCTCTCATACTCTATTACTGTTCTCCGTGATTTCATTTTGAGATATAATTCCGACATTTCGAACCCTCTTACTGATAACCAAATTCCTCTCACTCAACCATGGTTAATACTCTTCTCTCGAAATAATCCTGAAAATCATAACTCAACCTATGCTATTAATTTTTTTCTAGTTCTCTAATTATTGTTTTGTACAGTTTGTTTTTACCCCAATTGAATATCAAAAGTAAAAGCAAACAAAATTTTGATGCCGCTGCGGCGTGAATACTCTATTCAAATTCCTCTGCTGACCGCGTTTCAACGGCATTATTTATAGGTAGTCTAATGAAAAAAAATATACAATCAATATCGCTATTTTTACTTATTACTCTTGGGTTAACATCCTGCTTTGATGTGCCTGATGAGTTTGTAGCCCCTGTGTGGGATGTTGATTTGAATGTCCCTGTGTCTGTTAAAAAATATACTCTCGCCGATATTATTAAAGATGATCCTAATTTTATAGTTGAGTATAATGATCCTGCTTCATTGGGAAGAATTACTTATCTGCATGAGGAAGAATTAACAAGCACACATATTGACGAGATATTAAAGATTGATGAATTTGAAGCCGATGCTGCACATAGAATTGAAGAAATTAAAATCGGTGAAATTGAGCCGATAAGTATAAACGCCGGTGTCGAAGAGGTATTCCCGGGATTAAGCAGCGGTTCCACTCAAATAATTCCATCTGCTCAAGTACCTTTCAATTCAAATTTCGGATTGAATACTGCATTTGAAAATGCAACATTTTCTAACGGTGAACTTCTGTTTAAAGTAAAAAATAATTTACCGGTTGGAATTGAACTCCGCGGTTTTCAGATAATAAATGCAATTGACGGCAGTGTGCTTTTCTCAAGGTCATCCAATTCATCGGACTGGATAATAATTGCTCCAAATGATTCGGCTTCGGTTCCATTTAGTCTTAATAATAAAACAGTTACAAATAATCTTCGATTCGAAAGTCAAATATTTACCCCGGGTAGTGAAAATCAGCCGGTTGTATTACCAGAATATTCAGCTATAGAAATAACAATGGAAGTTCAGGAAGGCTTTGCTATCAGCAGTGCAGTAGCGGTTCTACCCGTTCAAAATAAAGTTATTAGTGAAAATAGTATTGCTGTTCAAAGCGGCAGCCAGCCTTCACAATTTCAAAGAACTGTTCTCGGCAGCGGCAGTTTTGATATTTTAATAGATAATTATTTTGACTTGGATCTAACCTTAGAACTAACAATAGATAATTTATTCAAAGCTGATGGAAGTATATTCAGCAGCTCAGTAACTTTAACACCCAATGAATCAGGCAGAATGATTTCGGAACCGGATTTAGCCGGCTGGGTGCTTGATAATAATGGTGTGGCAAGTGAATATATTAGCTACAAGTTAGGGATCACGATTCATAACTCTGAAACACCACGTGCAATTTCAGTGGAAGATAGTGTAGCAATACATTTTAGCTTTGGTAAAATGACTTTGGAATCATTCATTGGAAGAGTCTCACCATCAGATATCGAAATTGCCCCTGACACGTTTAATTTAAATTTAGGCAACCCCGATGAAATTTTAACCTTCGATGAAATTATTTTAGAAAATCCTAATATAATTTTAGAAGTGATATCACCTACCACTTTTGAAATTATGCTTAACGGTACCATTTCAATTTCAAACGGAATTGAAAGTAATGAACTAGCACTGAATAATATCCTCATTCAGCCTGCAGGGGTTACCGGTGTTGAGTTAAAGGATTTTGGGTTAGAGGAATTGATGAATTCATTTTCAGAAAAATTCCCTAAAAATTTCAGCTTCAGCGGAACAGCAACATTGAACCCGAATTATTTGACCGGAAGTATTAGCGGTAAGGATTCCATTACGAGCAATTTAGATTTTGTACTGCCGCTGAATGCAGGTATTTCCGGAGGAATAATTACAGATACGGTTAAGAATAATTTAACTGACAATTTACATGGAATTGAAGACCTAAATTATGCTGTGGTGAAACTGGAATTGACAAACGAAATTCCGCTTTCATTAGCATGCGTTGGAACATTTAATGACATAAATGGTGCAACCCAATTAAACTTGCCGCCGCGACCAATAATGCCGGGGAATAAAGATACAATTTTTGTTGATCCGCCGCGTGTTGATTATAAAGGCAATACAATTACAGCAGGATATAGAATTCAGGAACTGGAGCTATTCGGCGATGAAGTAAAGAAATTTTTAGAGTCTCCGATTATGACTTTTCAGGTAAGATTTGTTACACCGCCTAACGGTACTAACCTGCCGGTAATATTCAATATTAAGGATGAACTCAACTTTAAGATATCTGCTAAAGCAAGCTATAGAGTTGATATAAACTAAAGTGAAATTTTGAAAAAAATAAAATACATACTTATTGCCGCATTCGTTTTTGCAAATATATCAGCGCAAAGCGGCGGGTCTGTTACCTCATCGGATGCTGTATCTTCAGCTATGGGCAACACATCAGTAACCTTAAGCAATGGTGTGTTTGCAATCGGTAAAAATCCTGCAAACTTAATTTTAGGCAGTAGTAATATTGAATTATCTTCAATACTCCCGCTCCCAAGTTTCAGTGGAAATTTCGGATCGAATTTTTTAAATATTAATGAGTATAATTATTTTTTTACCGGGCAAAATGGAATTGGTAACAGCACAACCTCAAAGCTTTTAACTGAAAGCGACAAAGAAAGATTGATAAACCTATTGAAGAGAGGAAATGAAATTAATCTCCAACTCGGTTTCAGCTTACTTTCTCTTGCGGTAAATTTAGGTGAACCTGCCGGTCAATTAGCATTTTCAATTAATGATCACTCGATAGTTAGTAGTGCATTACCCGTTAGTTTATTTGAACTTTTCCTCTACGGAAATGAAGCGGGCAGAAGTTATTCATTTAAAGATGCAGAATTTAACTCATGGTATTTGCGCAGCTACTCGCTAACATATGCTAATGATATAACAAAACTAACCGGTAATGTATTTGATAAATTTACCTTTGGTGTATCAATGAAATATGTTCAGGGCTTTTGGTATGCAGGCATAGATAAAATAAAAACATATTTTGAAACAACTGCTGATTCAGATTCCCTAAATATTTACGGCGATTTTTTAATGCGTATTTCAGGCTCACCGGATTTAGGAATTAAATATAATTTTAACGAAGGGGCAGACCGGCAATCTAATCTCTCATTATTTCCAACGCCAGCCGGTAACGGTTTTGGGCTGGATATAGGCTTTAATGCCGAGTTTGATGAGGTGTGGGCAGCAGCCGTATCTGTAACGGATATCGGTTCAATCACATGGAATAATGAAACGGTGAAGTATTCAACAAACTCTAACTACACTATCAGCGATATCTCCGAAGGTGTAAGTCTTGATTCAATAACAAATGTTTTACGCGGAGAGGGGAGCTATATTGATCCATTTACAACGCAGCTTGCAACAGCACTGCACATTGGCGTAGCCTGCGATTTTGGAAAATTGATTAACTATGACGCTGAAATATTAAATGTTGTTTTTGAATATCATCAAGGCTTTAATAATATGCCTTCCAATTCAACCAATGCAAGATTTGCTCTCGGTGTGGAATACCTTATGCTGGATATTCTGCCGGTTCGTTCCGGGTTCTCATTCGGCGGCATTTATACTTTTAATTGGAGTTTTGGTTTTGGTGTTAATTTAGGTTTGGTCGACTTAAATTTTGCCACAAATGATTTTACTGAATTACTCCGCGGTAATAATTCTAACCTAATCGGGGTTTCTTTTAGTTCTCGTTGGAAATTTTAATACCGCTGCTTTTACTTTCTTACCTTAATTATATTAAACAATGCGGCACCAAAGAAAACAAAATTTGCAAACCATGCTGTAAGAAGCGGGTGGAGCACCCCGTTTTTGCCGAATGCCTGACTTATCTTCATAAAAACTAAATATACAAATGTTACCAGCAGACTAATCCCAAATTGAATTGCCAGACCGCCTTTTCTTTTATTAGCCGAAAGAGGAATTCCAAAGAAGACAACAATTATGCTTGAAAAGGCAAACGCAATACGTGAGTGGTATTCAATCTCAATCCGTGTTGGATCATTGCCGGCGGCAAATTGTTCTTTTGCAAATTTTCGTAATTCTTCCAAAGTCATATCTTCAGTCTTCTGCTGCTTTCTAATTATATCCCCGGGCTTAAAATTTAATTCCGGCATCTTGAATTCAACAAATTTATCCTTCTGCTGCAGCTCTTTATTAAAAATTCTTTTTGTAGCATTGTGCATAGTCCAAATACCCGATGAGGTATCGTAGGACATACTTGTTGCATCAATTCGCCAAACTAATTCAGTTATATCTGCCGGGTTATATTCCTGTATACTCGTTCTCGTTGCAACAAATCTATTAGGATCATAATAAGATATTTGAACAATTCTTGTGTCACTATCCTGAAAGAAAATATTAACACCGCTTCGAACTATATTTTTTTTCATATAAGTTTGTTCAATAAAAACTTTTTGTTTATTTGCCTGCGGAACTATCCAACCGGCAAAGTAAATGGTAAATAAACTTATGAGCATAGTAGTAATTAAAAAAGGAACGGCAAATCGGTATAAACTTAAGCCGCTGGATTTTAAAGCAGCCAGTTCATTTTGGGTGGAAAGTTTGCCGACCGTAAACAGTGCTGAAAGCAGTACTGCAACGGGAATCATTAGCCTAATTATTTCGGGAATAAAAACAAAATAGTATTCCACAATTATATTTGTTGTTACATTCTGATCAATAAAATCATCAAGATTTTCCATCATATCAATCACAACAAACAGTAATGTAAATGCGGCAATACCGAAGAGTATTGTCTGTAAAAATTGCTTAACAATATATCTATCAACTATCAGCATCAGTTTCTTGTTTTATTCTAAATTGTTTTGGTACTAATTTATTTAACCAGTCAAAATTAATACTTATCCTTTCTTTGGAAGTTTTAATGACAAGAATAATTCCTAAAATTCCCAACAAAATATTTGCACTCCACATACCCCAAAAAGATGAAAGCAATCCTCTATCTGCAAATTTTTCACCGCCGATTAAGAAAGCCCAGTAAATTAAAAAGAATAGCATGCTAATGCCGGCGGCAACACCAAAGCCGCCCTTGCGTGTCATTGTGCCGAGTGACGCTCCAATCAGCACAAACACAATGCACACCGCCGGTATAGAATACTTTTTATGAATTTCGACCCAGTAATTGTTAATCTCTTTTTTATTTATCTGCAGCCTGTTTAAGTTTGAACGTATAATATTTTGACTGGTTTTAATTTTATTTTCAACACGAAGTAAAATATTTGTATAGGTTGTTTGAAAACGATTGTATTTAGTTTTAGTTAAATCTAAATCTCTAATTAAATTTTCACCAATTGCAGATTCAAGTTTATCAGTATATCTAATTCTATTTGCATTTAAACTATCAACTATAATAAGCATATCTTGTGCACCCAACTCTCTGTCGCTTCTTCTGCCTCCGGGGTCACTCTGCTGAAATGAAAACTGTCCTGCATCCATAGCAATACGCTGTCTTTCAAAATTTACTTTCCGGTATGGTTTAGCATCGGCTAAGTTCGATTCATGCATCTCACCATTATATAGATCCATTAGTAATTTTGTTAAATCTTTCGAGAAAAATATTCTGCCTTTTTCTGCAGTTATAATTGTAATTTTTGAATGGACCGAATAATCATAGATAGTAAGATTCTTAAGCTCATTTGTTTTAGGGTCAATCTCTCTTGCCAATATTGAATAGTTTTGAATGTCTTGCGAAAACACGCCGGGTACAAGCATCAGCGTTGGTTTCTTTCTATTTATATCCTGCATTAAAATTCTGGCGGCATGGTTAGCATCGGGGTAAACATTATTGTTGAATAAAATCAGTAAATAAAATAAAACAATACTCGCAATAAAGGGAGGTGCAATCATGCGGTAAAGACTTATGCCGGAGGCTTTAAAGATTGCTATTTCATTATTCTGCGCCATACTGCCGAAAGCCATTAAAGTAGCCACCAGTACAGCCATAGGTACTACTAGCACAACCATCCACGCCATATTAAAAGATATTAACTTAACAATTACCCATGTGCTTAAACCTTTGCCTACTAATCTATCTGCAAATTTCATTAAAAATTGCAGTAGAAAAATAGAGATTAGCACAAACATGGCGAACAGGAATGGTACTAAATGATTCTTAAGTATGTATTTTGCAATAATCAAATTAATTGTAATAAGTAATAGAATTAAAAAATTAAAATAGCTAATAATATTTAACTAATAAACTTAAATTAAAATGCCTGATTTATAAATTAAAATTCCATAATGGCTTTTACCTGTTTCAATTCATCAGAAATGATTTACCGATAGTACTTGTTTATACTTGAAATCACCATAATTCTGATGTAACTTAGTGGTCTTAGATTTTGACTTATTCCACAAAAATAAAACGGAGAGAAACGTGGACCAAGTAGTTAATTATATTAAAAGTAATAACAATAATTATATTGAAGAACTTAAAGAATATTTAAGGATACCGAGTGTTAGTACGTTGAGTGAGCACAAACCGGATATGCAAAAGTGCGCAAAATTTGTTGCAGGTAAATTACGCGATGCAGGACTTTCAAAAGTAAAAATAATTAAAACTGAAAAGCATCCGCTGGTTTATGGTGAATGGATGGGCGCTCCCGGCAAACCCACGGTTTTAATTTACGGTCATTATGATGTTCAGCCAGTTGATCCTATTGAACTTTGGACTAACCCTCCTTTTGAGCCGACAATAGTTGGTGAAGAAATTTATGCACGCGGAGCTAATGATAATAAAGGACAAAACTTAGTTCACATAAAAAGTGTTGAAGCATTTTTTAAAACCGGAAAGAAACCACCGGTTAATGTTAAATTTTTAATTGAAGGCGAAGAGGAAGTTGGAAGTGAAAGTCTTGAAAAATTTTTGAAGACTGAAAAAAAATTACTGGCATGCGATGCAGTTCTAATTTCAGATACGAGCCTTTATAAAAAAGGTGTACCTACAATAAATTATGGTTTGCGGGGCTTATGCTATATGGAAGTAGAAGTAACCGGACCGAATAGAGATCTTCATTCAGGCAGCTTTGGCGGAAGTGTTGCAAATCCGATAAATGAATTAGCAAAGATTATTGCAAAGTTTCATGATAAAAATGGTAAAATTACTATTCCAAATTTTTATGCCGATGTTAAGAAGTTGACAAAAAAAGAAAAAGAAAATATTAAGAACTTAAAGTTTTCAGATAAAGCATTTGCGAAAGAATTGAAAGTTAAGGAACTTCAGGGGGAAAAGAATTATTCAACCCTGGAAAGATTGTGGGTTAGACCAACACTGGACTGCAACGGAATAATTGGCGGATTTACAGGTGAAGGTGCTAAAACAGTATTGCCTTCAAAAGCCTCGGCAAAAATTAGCATGCGGTTAGTTCCTGATCAGGACCCTAAAAAAATAGCAAAAGAGTTTGAAAAATATGTTAAGTCAATTACACCAAAAAGTGTTGCCATTAAGGTAACTGCAATGCACGGCGGGCTGCCGGTTGTAATACCATTAGAAAGTAAAGCTATGCAGGCGGCTGCTAAAGCTACATCAAAAGCATTCGGTAAAAAAACTGTATTTACCCGCGAAGGCGGTTCAATACCTATTGTAGTTGAATTTGTAAAGCAATTAAATGCACCGGCAATTTTAATGGGGCTTGGATTGGATACAGATGATATTCATTCGCCCAATGAACACTTTAATCTAAAAAGTTTTGAACTGGGTATTTTAAGCAGTGCTTATTTTTTAGATGAGTTTTCGAAAATATAATTTCAGTAAATATATTTGTTTGAAAGGTTAACAATGGAAGCAAAAGTTGATTATAAATATAAGCTGACAGAGTATCTTAGGAATAAATTTCCAAATTCAGTTTTATCGGAATCGGGGAGTTTTGAAAAATATACTGATGTTGAAGAGGAATATAATGCCTTAAGATATGGCGTTGGTATTAGGGATTTATCCGATTCAACGAACTTAAAAATTTCCGGAAATGATAGTTTAGATTTTCTTCATAGAATTTCTACAAATTCTGTTAAGGATATTAATGAATACGAACTTGTAAAAACATTATTCACAAATGACAAAGGAAGAATTATTGACCGGGTTTTAATGCTCCGGCTTTCAAATTATTGTTTACTCGTCGGCAGTTATAACGAGGAAAATAAACTTCAGCGCTGGTTAGATAGATATGTGATAATGGAAGATATAAACATTGAAAACTTAACCGGTCGTTATTTGATTCTTGAATTAACAGGTAAGCAGGTCGATTCCTACTTAACACTTATTTGCGGTAAGGCTATTGAAGACTTGGACTATGATAAAATAATTCTTGAACAGCTTGAAGACACTACCTTTTATTTATTTAAGTCAAAAAATTACAACGGAGAAAATAAATATTGGATTTTAGCATACATAGAAGATGCAGAAAATTTAATTGAATCTTTATCGAACAATAAAAGTGTTTTTGATATGGCATTTGTCGGAAGCAAAGCATACGAAACATATCGCGTAGAAAAAGGAATTCCCGTTTACCCAAATGAATTGAATGATGATTTTAATCCGCATGAATTAAATTTACTGAGTGAAGTTGATTTTAATAAAGGCTGCTACATTGGTCAAGAGGTTATTGCCCGATTAGAGACCTATGACAAAGTTCAGAAAAAACTAACAGCGGTTGAACTTGAAAATGGATTACTTACTGAACATAAGCTGAAATTATTTAATAGCAATAAAGAAGAAGTAGGCTCACTTACGAGTATTGCAAACTCTGTAATAAGAAATAAAAATGTAGGACTTGCAGTTATTAGAAAAAAATACCGTGAAGAAGGAACCGAGCTGAATGTGATTGATAGCGAAAACAATACATACACCGTTAAAGTAATAAAACTTCCGATAACCAAATGAAGATTTATACAAAAACCGGTGATACAGGGAAGACAGGATTATTCGGCGGTAAAAGAGTAAGTAAGGATGACTTGAGAATTGAGGCTTATGGAACAATTGACGAATTAAATGGTTTACTTGGTATAGCAGTATCGAAAATGTTAAGCGAAAGAATAAAAAAAGACATTGTTCTTATTCAAAATGAATTATTTAATTTGGGCGCAGATTTAGCAACGCCTTTAGATGAAAATAAAATTAAAATATCAATTCCACGAATATCGGATACTGATATTACGAGACTAGAAAAGTTAATAGACAATTACCAAAAAGAACTGCCGGAACTACGTGTATTTATTTTACCCGGCGGTTTAGAAGGCTCTTCAATTTTACATTTAAGCAGAACAGTTTGCCGAAGAGCAGAGAGAAGAATTGTAGAATTATCCAATACTGAATCGATAGGAGAGGCAGTACTAAAATATATAAATCGTTTATCGGATTTATTATTTGTTCTTGCACGTTTTGAAAATTACAGCAACAACCACCCTGAAGTAGAGTGGAAGAGTATCAATTAAAAAGTATAAAGTAAGAAGTAAAAATAGAAATTAAAATAAAGGAGTAATATCAAACTTATTCTAACTCCTAACTACTAACTACTGACTACTAACTACTAACTACTTGCTCCTAACTACTTACTCCTAACTCCTAATATGGGGGTGAAATTGGCTTCGACGGGGTTATTTGATCTTTGAATTGCATACCGTGTTTTCTGGAGACACGTAAAACGCCGGAACAAAGTCGAAACGACGACTATAACTACGCATTAGCTGCGTAATCTAACGCAGCCGTTCTCTAAGACTTCTCGTACCGGGAATTAGAAGAACGCCGTTTAGGTGCGATAGCGGAACCGAGTGTCTGAGTAGGGGAAGCGAAATTTAATCGGACTGGCTTGGTAAAATCATGTCTGTAAGAGTTTACCGAGCGAGACTTAAAGAACAGACTATGTATGTAGAAGTTCACTGATAGGTATCTTCGGACGCGGGTTCGACTCCCGCCACCTCCACCAAAATTTCAATTTGATCTAAAAATTAATTGTTGAAAAGTACAATTATTTTTCTTCACACAACTTATCCAAACTTTTCCCCACTCCAATACAACTTCATTAATCAAAGTCAATTAAAAAATATTTAAATATTTCTTCAAAAATATTTCTCTATATAATCTTATATTTATTAAAAATTATAATTTAAGGTACTTTGATTAATACATTTAACTTATTAAACTTTTTAAAGGTCTGATATGAAATCGATAATATTTTTATTTTGTTTTTTTATAATCCAATCCGCAGCTGTTAGCCAAAGCAGTTGGATTAGGATCAATCAATTAGGCTACCAAAATGAATCAGTTAAAGTGGCGGTATTTGCATCTAAGGAAAAAGTTAACTTAGAAGAGTTTCAACTAATTAATGCCGCTAATGAAAATGTTGAATTGAAAAGCGGGAAGGTAAGTGCCTATGGAGAATACGCCGCTTTCAAAACTACTTTTCGACTTGATTTTTCTGAGTTTGAAAAGACCGGTGAATATTATCTCACAGCCGAAGGAATTAAATCACCCAAGTTTAATATTAACAGCAATGTATATGACGGCACCGCTGATTTTCTGCTGAATTATATGCGTCAGCAGCGATGCGGTTATAATCCATTTTTAAAAGATTCTTGTCATACTGAAGACGGCTTTATTGTAGATAACCCTGAAAATGATTCGGCTTATGTTGATGTAATGGGCGGCTGGCATGATGCTTCGGATTATCTTCAATATTTAACTACTTCGGCAAATGCCACTTACCAAATGCTATTTGCTTACAAAATGAATCCTAATGAATTTAAAGATGAATTTGATAAAGATGGTAATCCATCGAGCAATGGAATACCCGATATTATTGATGAAGCAAAATGGGGCTTAGATTGGCTGATAAAAATGAATCCGGATTACGGTGTAATGTATAATCAAATTGCGGATGATAGAGACCATGCCGGATATAGACTGCCGAATAATGACTCCGTTAATTACGGCAAGGGGTTTGAAAGACCTGTTTATTTAATAACAGGTAAGCGTCAAGGATTAGCACAATATAAAAATAGAACCACCGGTGTATCATCCTCTGCGGGAAAATTTGCTTCGGCATTTGCATTGGGTTCAAGTGTGCTGAAAGAATACTACCCGGAGTTTGCTCAGTTAATTTCTGCAAAAGCTGTTGAGGCTTACAAGTATGCAAAATCAGATATTGGTGTTACACAAACAGCTTGTAATGTATCTCCATATTTTTATGAAGAAGATAATTATGTTGATGATTTAGAATTAGCAGCCGCGCAATTGTACAAAAACACCGGTAATGATGAATATCTAAAAGAAGCAGTTGAGTGGGGAAGTGTTGAACCGACAACTCCATGGATGGGCTTAGATACAGCACGGCATTATCAATGGTATCCGTTTGTAAATTTAGGTCATTATCTTTTAGCAAGTGAAAATGAAAACGAACACTCGGGGTTGTTTAAGTATTATTTGGAAAAAGGATTAAACAAAATTTATAATAGAGGAAAGAACAACGCATTTTTATACGGTGTGCCATTTATTTGGTGTTCAAATAATCTTGTCGCGGCAGCATTAACTCAAGCAAAACTTTATTCTGAATTAACAGGCAGCAGAAAATTTGAGGAGATGGAAGCATCGTTAAGAGATTGGCTTTTCGGATGCAACCCGTGGGGGACAAGTATGATTGTTGAACTTCCAATAGACGGCGATTACCCCGAAGATCCTCATTCATCATTATGGGTACTCAACCAATACCAAACTACAGGCGGACTTGTTGATGGTCCTGTTTACGCTAAAATATTCAATAGACTCCGGGGGCTGAGGCTTATTAACGAAGATGAATATAAAGAGTTTCAATCCGACCTGGTTATTTATCACGATGATAACGGCGACTATTCAACAAACGAGCCGACAATGGATGGTACTGCATCACTTTCTTTTTATTTATCTTCTCTGGAAAAAGAGGGTAAAGCAATGGCTCTTAAAAAAAAAGAACAATAAGTAATGGCGCTATAATCCGGAGCGATAAAAGTGAAAAAGTAATTTATCTTATGTTCAGCGGCGGCGATTATGCTGATGGATGTTCAACAATTGTTGACGTTCTAAATGAACACAATGTTAAAGCTCACTTCTTTTTTACCGGTGATTTTTATAGAATGAAAAAGGAATGCGTTCAAAAATTAATTAATGATAATCATTACCTCGGTGCTCATTCTGATAAGCATTTACTTTATGCTTCATGGGAAAATAGGGATGAGCTTCTGATTACTAAGGATGAATTTGTAGAAGACCTTAGTAATAATTATAAGGAAATGGAGAAGTTCGGAATCGAAAAGGATGATGCTCTATACTTTATGCCGCCTTATGAATGGTACAATCAAACTATTGCTGATTGGACAAATGAATTAGGTCTTCAGCTAATTTCATTTACCCCCGGAACAAGGTCTAATGCCGATTATACAATTCCTTCAATGGGAGACAGATATGTAAGCAGTGAGGAAGTTTACAACAGCATAATTAATTTTGAAAAAGAAAACATGTATGGGTTAAATGGATTTCATTTGTTTCTTCATGCAGGTACACATCCAGAACGAACTGATAAATTTTATAATAAACTTGATAAACTTTTAAGTGAATTGAAAACGCGTGATTACCAATTTAAACTGCTGAATGAGAAATAATAAATGGAATGTGTATGACTAAGAATAAAATTCAATATTGGATTTATATTTTAATACTCTTCCTAATAAATGGTGAGCTTACTGCGCACTCATCGAATTTATTAAGTGATGCCGATACAAATAAAATTGCCGGCTTTAGAGCGTCAAGAATTCTTTCAAGTTATCCCAACAATACATTTCCTGAACCGGAATATTGGGAACAGGTCGGTGATCAAATGTCGGCAAAGTTTGATGGCTATAAGCCGGGCGGAGTTTGGATAGTCAGCATATATCTTTCTGATCCGCTTGGATATACACTGCTTAATTTTCCAAACCCTACCGGGGCAGAATATGATTCAATAATTTTTCGTTCCATCGATCAGAATGAAAATTATTTAAACCATTTCGATACTACGGGAGTTAAGGTGTGGCTTCAGGTTGAACCCGGTGGAGCGGATATTGACACACTCATTAGTCTGGTACTTAATCGCTACAAGCATCATAGTTGTGTGCAAGGATTTGGCGTTGATGTGGAATGGTATGAAACCTATAACTACACCGGCGGTAAAAAAGTAAATGATACAGAAGTACAGCGATGGGAAGAAAATGTAAAAGCAGTGGATTCCGGTTACACGCTTTTTCTTAAACATTATTCACAAAGCTGGATGCCTCCAAATTATCGTGGAGAAATTATTTTTATTGATGATAGCCAGGATTTTAATTGGTACTCAAATCCGTTTAATGGGATGATAACAGAATTTAAAAGCTGGGGAAATCAATTTTCACCTAATCCGGTCGGATTCCAGATTGGATACCCGAATGATCAAAACTGGTGGGGTTTGTTTGATGATCCGGCAAAAACTATTGGTGATGAACTGATTGCAAATATTCCAAATATTGCCGGTATTTACTGGGTCGATTTTACAGTTATAAGTACCTTTCCTCCAACTGCGGTTGAATTGGAAAACATTCCGCCAAATGATTTTTATTTGAGTCAAAATTTTCCTAATCCGTTTAATCCTGCTACAAAAATTCAATTTACCATCCCTAAAAATGTAGAGACGTTTGGAAAAACGTCTCAAGTTAATTTAACAATTTTCGACCTACTCGGTAACGAAATTGCAGAATTAGTTAATGAATATAAACAGCCCGGCACTCACGAAGTTGAGTTTGATGCCTCGGGCGGAAGCCGGGAGATATCAAGCGGAATTTATTTTTATCAACTGAAGATTGGAAATAAAAAATTATCTAAGAAGATGATACTTTTGAAATAAAATTCGAATAATTTTATGAACGAAAATATATGCAAGTTTTATTTTACCGGATTAGTATTTCAGAGCCACTGATTATATGATTGAAACTAAAAAAAATAAAATTATCTCATCACGAATAAAATCAATTGATATTTTTAGAGGCTTGACTATATTTTTAATGATATTCGTAAATGATTTAATCTCTGTTTCAAATATCACCTACTGGCTAAAACACATGCCCGCCGATGAAAGCGGAATGACTATACCTGATATAGTTTTCCCGGCTTTTTTATTTATTGTCGGTATGTCAATTCCATTAGCGTTCAAGAAAAGACTTTCGCTCGGTGAATCAAAAATTAAAATTATTTTGCATATTTTAATCAGGTCGGCAGCACTTCTCATTCTCGGAATTCTTATGGTTAACATAGGAAGACTAAACGAAGATTTAACAGGAATGCCAAGAAACCTTTGGTCGCTTTTAATGTTTATCTCTGTAATATTATTATGGAATACCTTTCCGGCAGATGGTAAACTAAAACGAAGAATTTATTTTTCACTTAAAATTATTGGTGCATGTACTCTAATAATTTTAATGGTAATATTTAGAAGCGGAACCGCGGATGAACCAACCTGGCTTGCAACAAGCTGGTGGGGAATACTCGGATTAATCGGCTGGGCATATTTAGCTTCAAGTATTATTTATCTTTTTGCTAAAGATAATATTACAACAATTATTGCTGCAATCGGAATTTGCATTGCTGTTTACATTGGCGATCATTCAGGCGCATTCGATTTTCTTATTTTCAATAAAAGCTTTTTACTGATTGGACCGCATCTCGCCGGACATGCAACAATAACTTTATCGGGAGTGCTGTTAACATTATTATTTTCTAAAAATGGATTTTTAGCCGAGCCAAATAAAAAAATTAAGCAGGGAATTTTATTCGCATTAACATCCGCAATTATTGGGTATTGTCTGCACCCGCTTTATGGTGTATCTAAAATTTATACTACACCTGCATTTTCTCTTTACTCGGTTTCAATTTGTGTTCTCTCTTTTTTAATACTCTATTGGATAGTTGACTTAAAGAAAAAAGGAGAGCTATTTAGAATTTTTGATCCCGCCGGCAGCAACCCATTGCTTACTTACATTCTGCCGTCAATTATTTATTCCATTATTGCGGTTATAGGTTTAAGCAGTTACATGGATTTTTGGCGTGAAGGAATTCTTGGTGTTTTAAGATCAATTATATTCTCATTTTTAATATTATGGATTACATACTTGATGACTAAAATAAATATCAAACTAAAACTTTAAAAATTTTATGATAGGAATAGAAGATGGTTCAACAAACCGTAATAAAAAACTGTTATTTATACAGTGATAGTAAAAAACAAAAATTATCAAACATCTTAATTGAAGATGGAATAATTAAATCTATAGATTCCACAAATGAAAACATCAATGACGATAGAGCCGTTCAGATTGATGCGGAAAATAAAGTTGTTATCCCGGGCTTGATAGATGTACATATTCAAGGCGCAGGCGGAGCAGATATTTTGGATAACGGTGAAGAGGCTTTAATTACAATCTCAAAAACATTGGCTGAAACGGGAACGACATCTTACCTTGGGACAACAGTGGTAAAACCGGAAGAAGACAACCGGCATTTACGTTTAGCCGAATCATATTTTAACAAAAAAGTAATGGGTGCGGAATTAATTGGAATTCATCTCGAAGGACCTTTTATCAATCCAATTAAAAAGGGCGGCTTAAATCCGGCAGGTATTTATGAAGCCGGTATGCACGGCGGGTTGGAGGGAATACTAGATGCAGCAGGTGATTCACTTAAAATGATGACGATTGCGCCGGAGTTGGAAGGGAACGAAAAAATAATTAAAGACCTCCGTGAAAAAAATATAATCGCCGCATTTGCTCATTCCGATGCAGATTATGAGCAAACGAAATTAGGTTTTAAAATGGGTATTAATCACGTAACGCATTTATATAATGCAATGCGCACAATGACTCATCGCGAACCCGGACCAATACCGGCAATTTTTGAAGAGGAAAATATCCCGGTTCAGATTATCAGCGATGGACATCATATTAATGGAGCTATGGTAAATTTAGCCTACAGAAATATCGGCATTGACAGATGCATCTGTATAACCGATGGCATGCACGGAATTGGTCTGCCGGAAGGAAAATATCTTTATAATGGAAGGGAATATATTTCTAAAGATGGTGCTGCAAAATATTTGGATGGAACTTTAATTGGTTCTACTATGAGTCTATTGAACATCGCATTAAAATTTATGCAATTTACAAATTGCAGTTTTGAAGATGCAATAAACAGCGTTACAATAAATCCGGCAAAACTTTTAGGATTAGATGATAAGAAGGGAAACATTAAAACCGGTGCTGATGCTGACCTGGTTATCCTAAATGAAGATTACACGGTGGATAAAACAATTGTTCACGGTGAAGTTGTTTATTCAAAATAAAAAAGCATTCTCAAAAATTTTGAAAATGCTTTTAAGTAGGGAGAATATTACCGAATTAAACACCGGCAATTCTTTCTTTATAAGTATCTAATGCTTCTGTTAATCTTTCGCGGGCAGTAGTATCGCCGGGTACATTGTGCGATGGATGAATATGAAGTTTAACACCTCTGTCAGCCAATATTTCTGCGACGGTACAGACAGTCATCCAAACTGCGGTAACAAAAGCCATAGTTGAAACGGGACCAATATTATCCTGATGATTTTTTAATTTAACAGATGCATCCTGCAGCGGGGCGCATGAATCCACAACAATATCTGCAATATCAAAAATTGTTTTTCCCGATGAGTGACGTGTCTTTTTGCCCTTGGCTTCGGCAGCCGACCCGAAAACAATTACTTTCATGTTTTTCTTTTTTGCTTCTAACGCAACATCAATATTTACATTGTTTATACCTGAATGAGAAAACAGCCACATCGTATCTCTGGGATCAAAATTGTGCCCTTTCATAATTTCAATACCGTAGCCTTCAACACGCTCTAAAAACACAAATTGGTGAACACCCATTTGACCTGTAATATTTGTGAAGAAGGTGAGAGGCAGTTCTACAATTGGATGAAAGCCGACAAAGCCGCCAATCCGCGGGTACATTTCCTCAATTGGTAAAGTTGCATGACCGCATCCAAAAGTGTGCACCCATCTGCCGGCTTCAATTGAATCTGCCATTACCTCCGCAGCTTTTTTAATATTGTCTAATTGAGTTTCTTCAATCTTATTCATTACTTCTCTTGCATTATTCAGCCATTCTATTGCTAACATTTAATCTCCTTAGTTTTTATTTTTTTTATTCATAAAATTTATTGTTATTGAAAGTGTTATTCCCATAAGAATCAGAAGTACAATAAGCAGAACAGATATTTTTTCAATGCCATACTGCTGTGCAATTATTCCCATTCCGTAATTTATTATCATGTTGCCCAATAGAGCGATAACCAGTACAATACTAAATGCCGTGCCGGATAAGTGCGAATATATTTCTCCTACAAAGCCTAATATTACCGGGAAACCGGCAGCGAAACCTATACCCAATAAGATTAAACCAACTACAGCCAATGTATATGAGGCTGCCGCCAGGGTGATTATGCTTCCTAATAAAGCAAATAGAATACAAATATAAAGTATCGTAGAATCTTTGAATTTCTTTAACAGTCCGCCCAGAACTAATCGGGTTAGTGTAAGACCCAATACAAATAATGAAAGTGCATAGAGTGCTTCTTCTGATGTAGCTTCAAATTTATTTATTAAAAAAGAGGTTGTCCAATTGTTTACTACGCCTTCTAAGCCGCTCTCAAAAAAAAGTATTAAACCGAATAACAAAAGCAGAGGGTCTTTGATAATTTTAAGACTCTGCTTGATGGGGAAGCCCTGTGCTTGTTTAGGAGCAGGGAACTTTATGAGTGAAAATAAAATTATGGTCAATAAAACAAAGTACCCAATACCGGCAGTTATTGCCTCGTAAGTAAAACTTGAAGATAACACTCCTAATATTACGGGCATACCGAGCGCACCAACCCCGAAGAAAACACCAAGCAGACTTAAACTGGCTCCTTTCCCTTCCGAACTAATATCCGCAACCAGAGCATTTGTTCCGCCGTTTAACATACCGCCGCCGAACCCGATAAAAAAAATGGAGAGTTGAATGAAAAAAATATCCATCGAATAAGCTATGCCGAGTAGTCCGGCACCAACAAAAGCCGAATTAAAAACCAGCAGCAATTTATATCCGTAACGATCAACGAGGGGACCAAAAATTACAGATCCCGCAAGTATTCCGAATGGCAGCAAAGATGCTAATGAACCGGCAGTTAAAGTATCCATTGAAAATTTTTTGGTTATTGCAGGCAGTACAGAGCCGAGTGATATCATTGCAATACCAAATATTAACATACCTAAACAAGCGGTGCTGAATAATATTTTTCTATTTCCCATGCTATTCATTTTATTTACTGTTTAATTTTTAGTTGATTAAATGCAAGTTTGCCTGCTCCAACTAATCCGGCTGTATCGCCTAATAAGGAATACTCAAACACAACTTGTTTAATTGCAATTGGCTGAGCCCATTTTGCTGCTTCCTTTTCTATTTCATCTATAAATATTTTAGCCGGACCAAAAACACCGCCGCCGAAAATAATTTTTTCGGGATTGAAAATGCTCACAAGATTTGCAGCACACATACCCCAAAACTGAATTGCTGTTTCAATTGTTTTTCTGCAAATTTCATCTTTGTTTTCATAGCCTTCAAAAACATGATATGCAGTAATATCCTCAAGCGGAATTTTTCTCAAGCTGCCGTCATAAGTTTTTGAATCATTGATTAACTCTCTTGCTACTCTTGCGAGCCCGTCACCGGAAGCATGGTATTCGTAGCATCCGTAGTTATCATATTTGTTATCGTAAGGTCTATCTAATGCAAGCCATCCAACAGCTCCGGCTATATCATTATTGCCTCTTAAAATCTCACCATTGATTAATATACCCGCACCAATGCCTGTTCCCACGGCAATAAAAATTGCATCTGTGCAGCCCTTTGCCGAGCCAATCCAGCTTTCCCCTAAAATATAGCATGCTCTATCGCTATCAATTTTCACTTTAATTTCCTTTGGAACATGGCTTGTGATTTTTTGCAGTAGGGGGTAGTTATCCCAGCCGGGAATATTAGGAGCCCAAACAGTTCCTTTATCAGAGTAGCTGATGCCCGGTACAGATAAACCAATTGCCCCAATTTCAATTTGATTATCCTTAGCTTCTTCAATCAGTAAACTGATTTGACTTACTATTAAATCACCAACTTCATCGCCCTTATTTGAACCAATTTTTTCTACCTTATTAAAATTAGTTCCGCCGCTTTCATTAATAATAGCAGATGCAATTTTTGTCCCGCCTATATCAATACCTATTACATGCATTAAACTATCCTTGTTTAAAATTAAACTAGAGATAAGATCACTAAATAACTTCAGATAAAAATTAGGGATATTAAAGGGGATGAATCAATAATAAATAAAATTAAAAATTAATATTGACTTTTAAATAAAAATTGCTTTTGAAAAGTGAGCCATTATTTTTTAATTAATTTATTTACTAACTGTCCGGCACCAAAAAGTGCGGCTCTATTACCCAGCTGCGAAACGATAAAATCAACATCCCGGCTAAACTGGGGATGTGCCCACTTGCTTGCTTCTTCTTTAATATCGCTTAAGTATTTCTGCCCCGGTCCGAATACTAGACCGCCGAAAATTATTTTTTCTGGATTAAATAGATTAATTAAATTTGCTGATGCAATACCCCAATAATCGATACAGTGTTTAATTACCTTTACGGCAATTGTGTCATTTGCTGCATAGGCATCAAAAATCATATTTATGTCAATTTCATCCGGCTGAAATTTACTTAGATAACCTGAATGTTTTTTCCTCTTGCTTAATAATTCTCTGGTATAATTTATCATCCCGCTGCCGGATGCGTGATACTCAAAAAACCCCCGTTCACTGTAACTTTCTTTATATGCTGTGTTAAGGCAAAGCCAGCCTAATGAACCGACACCATCGCTATAACCGTGCAGAATTTTCCCATCAATTAAAATACCTGCCCCAATACCTTTGCTTACCGAAAAATAGATAGCATTTTTTAAGCCCTTTGCACTCCCCAACCATTGTTCGCCTAAAATATTACAGGTTCGTTTGCTTGCAATTTTTATCTGCAGTTTATATTTCTGTATCAAAGGTATTAATTCTTTTTTCAGAGGAAAATCTTCCCAGCCCTGAATATTTGGTGCCCAAACACAGCCGGTTTTAGGATAGTATATTCCGGGTATCGAAATACCTAAAACCTTTATCCGGCTTACTTTATTATCATATTCATCAAGTATGGAAGCAATGCCTTCCTTGATCAGATCAATTACATCTTTATCGGTGTTTTCAATAAACTTGGTTGTGTTTCTTGATAATATTTTTCCGGTTCTGCCTAATATTGCAATTGTAAGGTAGGAACTGTTTAAGTCCAAAGCCAATAGTGCCAATTCATCTCCTCAAATAAAAGTAATCTATTAACAACTTGAACTTAATAAAATTTTTGAATGTAAGGAATGTAAAAAGTAATTGCAAAGGAAATAATTTAAAAAATAACTTATTGGGGGAGTTAAAAATAACCGTCATTTTACGGATGAAATTAAACTTGAATAATGAATGAGTGCTGCAAATTTATAAATCTGTAGAATTAAGAAATACATTCAATTGGAAGCAATATTATAATTACAAAAGGTTTTGAAATGAAAAAAGATTACAGCCCAATAATACTATTTATTATAGTTGTTCTATTTATGTTTACCAGCAAAATGATATTTGCCGGTAATGGAAAACTAACAGGAAGAGTAATTGACGAATCTACCGGCGAGGCTTTGCCTTCTGCAAATGTAATTATTACACATAGAATACTTTCAAACGGCAAGGAAACAAGCTTGGCGGCTCCTATCGGTTCATCTACGGATTTAGACGGGTACTACGTAATACTGAATGTACCGGTGGGTAACTATATTGTTAAAGCAAGCATGGTTGGTTATACCAGCATAACCCAGAAAGGAATAAATGTTAGTTCCGACAGAACAATAAATATTGATTTTGAACTCCCTACCACATCGATTGAAATAGAACAGATAACAGTTTTAGCGGAGAAAGAAATAATTAAAGATGATGTCTCCGCTACGCAGGAAATTATAAGTACCGATCGGATTGATGAAATGCCTGTGTTAAGGGTTGATGAATTTATCAGCCGGCTTAAAGGTATTGAGTTGACCAGCGGTTCCGACGGTGTAGGCTTAAGCATAAGAGGCGGCAGCATACGAGAAACCGACGTTAGGTTAGATGGTCTTTCACTTCAGGACCCTCGATCGGAAAATTCCTACCTTGGATTTAATTCTTCAACCATTGAGGAAGTACAGGTATTAACCGGAGGCTTTGAAGCAAAGTACGGTTATATACGTTCCGGCTTGCTAAATGTTTCCACTAAAAAAGGTGAACGGGAAAGATTTACCGTAACACTTAAAGCAAATGTTACACCCGCCGGACAAAAAAGATTTTTCGAATCAAGTCCGTACAGCGATGACTCCTGGATTTACCGGGTATTTGCCGGTGAGTATGCAATGAATGGAACAGTGGGTGATACAACCGTTCCCGAAGACTTAAGATTTTTTACCGGCTGGAGCGATCCTCGTTCAGGCGGAAAAGACGGCAGGGGATTAGACTCGCTTCAAAAACTGCAGCTATGGAAATTACAACATCCGCAATACCCGGTTGCTAATAAACCGGAATACTATATTGAAGGTGCGATAACCGGTCCCATCCCCGGCGAATCTATTCCCCTTTGGGGCGATTTTGCAAAACACACTACTTTTATGGTCGGCGGCAGATATCAAAATTCTCAGTTTGCATTTCCTTTAGGTCCAAGAAGCAATTACAACTATGTTGATTGGAACGGACAATTAAAACTTACTACTACACTGCCGAACAATATGAGGTTATCGGTTAACGGAATGCTTGCAACAATAAACTCCGTTACCGGAGGATTGACTGCCAATTATGGAGGTTCACTTACTGATGCATCCTCAAGTTTCTCTTATTTAAGCAGTACCGAGGCTTCTGTTAGACAGCAAGCCCGGCTGTTGAACGGCAATTTTAAATCTTCATTATTTAATTTAAGCAGACTGCAGTTTTTAGAGCAGAAATATATGGTAGGCGGAATTAAATTTACTAACCCGGTTTCAGAAAATGCTTTTTACACTTTAGAATTTCAGGTAGGGCATACCTATCAGGAATTAGAACCCTTTGCTATGGATACAAGCAATGCATCAAACTATGTTTATTTTGAAACAGACGAAGGTGAAACAAAAAGGTTTAACGTTCCGAATTACGGCAGTCCAAACGCTTCAACAAACTTCGGGTTCGATCTGCTCGGAACTTTTGAAATGTTCGGCGGGCTTCAAAGAATTGATTCATCATCTTCAACCGTATTTAATCTTAAAGGTGATTTAACTATGCAGCTAGGAAGGCACAATCAAGTTGAAGCCGGTTTTTCTGCACGCCTTCATGATATTTTTGTCTATTCTGGTACCTGGCTTCAGGCTGAAAAATCTTTTACTCCCGATACCTGGCAGTACTATAACGCTTATCCTTTGGAAGCAGCTTTTTATGCACAGGATAAATTAGAATTTGAGGGAATGATACTTAACGTAGGTGCACGTTTTGAATTATTCAGTCCGAACAAAAGAGGCTTCCAGGTAAGTCATCCCCTTGATGATGATTACAGAAAATTATTAAGTGATATTTATAATAACCTGCCCGGAGAAGCATTTAGTTATGAGAGGTGGGAAGCATACAGAAAAGTATTAGAAGACCCGCCCGGCTGGCCTCGGGAAGAAAATAAAATTCAGTTTAACATTTCGCCTCGTCTCGGGGTTGCATTCCCAATTTCATCATCAAGTAAAATGTATTTTAATTATGGGCACTACTACCAGCGACCCGCACTCTCCTTCATGTATAACAGTTATATAGTTCAGGGCGGTGTAACAGTACCTACGCCTGATTTAGATATGCCGAGAACAGTTTCCTATGAATTCGGTTATGAACAAATTTTATGGTGGGATATGCTGTTGAATGTTACCGCCTACTATAAAGATGTATCCAATACTCCGCTCGGCAGGCAGTACGTTAGCTACTACGGCGATAATAATGTTACAGAATATACACCCGATGCATTCAGTGATACAAGAGGTCTTGAAATAAGATTTGCAAGGAATGTTGGACGTTTTGTTACTTTCAATGCAATGGCAGAGTATGTATTAGCCAGCTGGGGACAAACCGGCTTAGGCAGAGTTTATGAAAACCGGTTAGAAGCAAGAGATTCGGAAATTCGTTCGGCTAATGTAGTAACTACTGAGGCAAGACCTAAAGCTAATATTAATTTGAGTTTTCATACACCTTATGATTTTGGTCCTGAGTGGCTGGGAGTAAACTGGTTCGGCGGTTTATTTGCTAATTTCTTTTTTGAATGGCGCGACGGAGGAGAGCAGCTATTTAACCCTGAAGAAACTAATCCGAAAGATTACATTTATGTAGATAGGGTTAACTATTGGAATGTTGATTTTAGAGGATCAAAAGCCTTCACTACTTCTTTGGGGTCGTTAGAATTTATACTAACTATCTCAAATTTATTTGATAACAAATTCTTAACAGTCGGCAATATGTCTCAAGACCAGTACAAAGATTATAAAGAGTCATTAAAACTGCCGCATGAAGAGGGAGAAAACAAAGGCAGCGATAAATGGGGCGAATATGATAAAGAACATATTGATGTAGGATGGTGGAAGTTCCCTCTTTTCCTTAACACAAGAAAAGTAACCTTTGGAGTTAAACTAAGTTTATAAAAACAAAATGAATAAAAATAATCATCATAAAATTATGGAACCAAAAATGTTTAAACGGCTGTTGTTTACAGTTTTACTTATTCCGTTCATTTTTAATTATTCACAAATACGAATGGAAGACCCAATTAAAATGATTATTGATATTGGGAATTATAAAATTGATTTCGATAGATTGTACGGTGACGGCGGTCTGCAATCACAATTCAGTTGGAATTTAACGGGAGAAAATCCGCAGAACACAGAAAACTTTTATTATCCTGCCGAACAATGGCAATCGAATATGCTGTACCAAATATTTAATCCTTTAGTGCTTGATGAGAATGGTATATTAGATGAAAACGGCACCCGGCGACCTATGTACACAAGGGGAAGAGCTTTAACAAACGAGGGTCCGACAGACTGGGCATCGGAAACTAGACGGTACCGCCCCCCGAATATAGTTGTTGACGGCATTCCTCTCAACCCTCCTTACAGATGGAATGTTGACCCGAATTTAGAATCTGATATTAAAATTGAATTCGAAGACATTTTATCTCAATTCGGTATTAGAAGTCACGTTGAAATTTTTGCCTTCAGCAATCCCAACCACGATGATTATTTTATTTGGAAAGCCACACATAAGTTTACCGGCGAAATAAAGCAGCCGCGCAATTCAAGTCCGGGCGATACTTTAGTGGATCAAACAATTAAGTTTTGGTGGCCTATTTCATTTTGTATGGGTCCATCTAAAGCCGGTGAAAGAATGGCAAATGGCTCATACGCATTTGAAAGTGAAGATGATTTATCCAGTTGGATGGTTCGCAAGTCCGAACTCATGCCGAACCGTGTAAGGGACAGCCTTCATATAGCATACTATTGGGATTACAAAAGAAATAATCCAACATCATATCCTAACGGTTCATCGGATGAATCGGGCGACCCTGACAGGCTGACCGGATATCTTCATTCCCCGCAAATACCGGGCTTTACATTGCTTCATGCAGATAGATCACATAATGATAAATCCGATGATATTACTCAGCCCTATGCAATGCCCTATGCCTCTATTGAAAGAGATTTGTGGGGACGCAGAGATGCCGGGCTGCTTTTAACATACAGGGGCGATGATGCAAGAGGTCGGTTTCCGCCTGATCGAGCAACATTAGGACAGAATATTAATAAGGGTCCCATGCGCTTTATTACCGTTGGTCCTTATGAGCTAACCAAAGATACACCAGCCGGAAGGGTTGATTCAGTAACAATGGTTTACGCAATCGGAGTCGGCAGTATCGACAGATCAAAAGCCGACTCAATCGGACGAGCATGGTACAATGGTGAAATTTCCGATTCAGTAAAAAATGCATGGATATTTACAGGAAAGGATTCGCTGTTTAATAATTTAGATAATGCTAATTGGGCTTGGGATAGATTATCATCCGGCAGCAGTGTGCCTTCACCGCCTCCTCCGCCTGATATTAATGTTGCTTCCGGTCCTGCAAGAGTTTATGTAAACTGGAGTTACGAAAGTCCATCTTATTTTATCGACCCCTCTTCAGGAGTTGATGATTGGTACGCATGGAGAGTTTACAGAAAGCAAGGTGCATTGCTCGTCAATGATCCTCTTGATGAAAACAGCAATGCTGAATGGGAACTGGTTCATGAGACGACCGATAGAAATCAAACTTCATTTACCGACTTAAATGTTACCAGAGGTTTAGATTATTATTACGCGGTTACTGCTGTTGATGATGGAAGTCAGAATGCTGACGGCATTATTCCCAATCAAAGATTGGAATCTTCAAGAATAGTAACACGATCCCAGCTTCCGGTAACTGCGTTTGAACCGGGGTTAAATGAATCGAGTAAAGTGAGGGTTGTTCCTAACCCCGCTACGGTTATAGCCGGACCCGCATTAAATGCCGGGTCACCCGATAAAATATCATTTTTTAATCTGCCCGTTGAATGCACATTAAAAATCTTTACAGAGACCGGCGATTTGATTAAAACTATTGAGCACTTCGGAACAGCGGATGAAGAGTGGAATCAGCGAACAGATGATAATCAATATATTACTCCCGGAATTTATGTGCTGGCTGTAATCAATGCAAAAGACATTGATAATAATTCATTAGATAATCAATTTGTAAAATTTGTTGTAGTGAGGTGATAGATATGCAGTATAAAAAAACAACCTTGTGCATAAGTTATCATCAAGGAGGATTTAATGAAAATAAATATTAAGATATTACAATTACTGCTTTTTTCTGCTTTATTAGTAAGTGTCAGCAGTTCTCAAATAAAAAAGAAAGCGCAAGTAGGATTCAGGTTTCTTGAAAACCCTGTTAGTGCCGAAGTAATGGGTAAAGGGGGAATCGGTGTTGTTGGGTTGAGTAATTCCAACGCGGTATTTTGGAACCCTGCACTGCTGGGGCAGATTGATAATCCTGTTGATATTAGTTTTAATCATACACGCAGTATTGCAGATATGAATTACAACGCTGGTGCGGCAGCTTTTAAGTTAGGTGATTTTGGAATTATTGCTCTAAGCTTAATGGCAATGGATTACGGTGATTTTTACGGAACCGTACGAGCTGCAAATGATCAGGGCTATACTGAAACGGGTACATTTTCTCCTTCGGCTTATGCCGCGGGTATTGCTTTCTCGCAGCAAATTACCGATAGATTTTCCTACGGTGTTCATATAAAATATGCAAGACAGGATTTAGGCGAGGCATATATATCCACAGGTACGTCTTTCGAGGATTCTACTTTTTCTCTTAGCACAGTGGAATATGATAAAGGAATTATTGCAATGGATGTAGGCGCATACTACGATTTTCTCTTTAAGGGAATAACCTTTGGCGCATCATTACAAAATATTTCGCCCGAGGTAAAATATGAACTGCATGAATTTCCTTTACCTTTTTCCGTGAGCTTTGGTGCAACAATTGAACCGCTGCAGATTTTTATGCAGGAAGTTGTAGATCATAAAATCGTAATTAGTATCGAGTCGAAACATCCAAGGGATTTTGGAGAGAAGGTGAAATTTGGTGCCGAGTATAGTTTCTTAGATATGCTTGCTGCACGAGTCGGCTACCAATCTAATTATGATGAGCGGGACTTAACCGCCGGAGTTGGATTTAGAAAGGATATTTCAGGTCATCCAATTAGAATTGATTATGCTTTTGAACGATTCGGTCTGTTCGGCGACAGGCACTTTATTTCGGTTGGAATTGGTTACTAAATTATCGTAAAGAAAACTGAATGAAAAAAAATCTGAATTAAAAACTTACGGTGCTGCTGTAATATTAGTTTTGATTGTTGGGGTTTAGAATTTTATCAAGAAGTATCAGATAACTTCCATTTCCATTTTTACAACTACAATGCATGCGGGTTTAATACTTTTTGTATTGCAAGCCGCAAAGTAATAGATAAATTTTTCAGCTTAAATGTGTACTAAAGTATTTTATATTGTAGAGTTAATTTTAATAAATCGAATAAAACATTATTGAATTTTAAGGAAATATTAACAAATGAAATTAAAACGATTTTCCATTTTAGTCTTTATATTTTTATCAACAATTGTGAGCGGAAAAAATGTAGTTGGATATTACTACGCAAATTATTCAGCGTACCCGCACACTGCTATAGATTATGATAAGATAACTCATATTGCACATGCATTTATATACCCGACTGCAGCCGGAGAAATACAAACCGATTCTTGGTTTTTTTATCCGGATCTGATTACTGAAGCGCACAACAATGGAATTAAAATTATTGCAGCAATAGGCGGCTGGGGCAACTCCGGCGGATTTAGCCCAATGGCTGCCGACCCGACATCGCGTGCGGCTTTTGTACAGAACCTGGTAAACTTCTGTTTAACGCACGGTTATGACGGAGTGGACTTAGATTGGGAATACCCGAACAGCAGCGACAGAGCCAACCTGGTTACCCTTGTTCAAGAACTTCGAACTGCATTTGATGCAAACAATATTGAAATCATAAGTGCGGCAGTACCCTCATCCGATTGGAACGATGGTTACGATATACCGAATTTGATTGATAATATGAACTGGCTTGCAATTATGACTTACGATTTTACGGGACCGTGGGAGGCAAAAACAGGCAACAATTCACCGTTATATAAAAACCCAAGCCAATGGGGTTCAGTTGATAATAGTGTTACCTATTATATGAACAAAGGTTTGCCTAAAGAAAAGCTGCTGATAGGAATGCCATTTTACGGCTATTCATTTAACGCAGCCGGTCCGTTCCTAAATCATAGCGGGGCTTCTTCAATATCTTATACATCAGCAAATTCAAAATTATCTCAAGGGTATGAATATCATTGGGATGAAATAAGCAAGGTGCCTTATTTGCAGGATGCAGCGCATACAAAATATATTTCTTACGATGATACAAATTCCATAAAACTTAAGTGCGAGTATATTCATCAAAAAGAATTAGGGGGCACTATCATTTGGAAACTTGGTTTCGATTATTCAAACGGAAGCGTTCCATTATTGGAAACGGTAGATAAATACATCCATAATCTGCCGGCGGCTGCACCTGTTGTTCCGGTGCTTAGTTACCCGTCAAACAACACTATCGTTGATTCTATCGGACTTAGATTTCTGTGGAGTCCCGTTGATTGGGCAACGTCTTATTCTATTCAGATTAGTAATGATGAAAATTTCAATAACATAATTATTAACAAACCAAAAATTTCTATGCCATACTTGGATGTTAATGGTTTACCGATGGATACTGTTTACTATTGGAAAGTTAGAGCCTCGAATATGACCGGGACGAGTGAGTGGACAGATACATGGTCTTTTTCAATTCCATCTTTAACAAGTGTTGATGATAAAATAATTACAACGGATGATTTTAATTTGTTTAATAACTACCCTAATCCATTTAATCCTGAAACAACAATCACATACACTATTCCAAATTACACTGGTGCAAATTATTTTATTGTTCAGCTAAAAATTTATGATCTGCTTGGTAAGGAAGTAGCGCAGATTGTAAATAAAGAGCAATCACCGGGTACATATAAAGTTGTGTGGAATGCTGAATCCGTCAGCCGACGGATATCAAGCGGAACTTACTTTTATCAATTGTCGGCTGTTGATAAATCGAATAGTAAAGACCGAAGTTTTATTCAAACAAAAAAAATGAATTTATTGAAGTGATAATCTTTAATTAGTTTTAATAACTTTTTCTTAAAACTATTCGGAGTTCAAAAATTGAAAAAAATATTTTTACTTATAACGGCAATAGTTTCTTTCAGTTTAATCTCTTTAAATGCTCAGCAAAAAACAGTAGAGTTAAACCTAATGCCCATGCCGAAACAGATTAATCTTTTGGATGGGAAATTTAGAATAGACAGCACATTTTCTCTATATGCGGATGCCTCAATAAGCAAGCGGGTTCAGGAGTATTCAAACAGAGTTTTAGATAGACTGATAAACAGAACAGGAATATTTTTGATCAATCCTGTTTTGAAATCAGATAATTATCCTTTGAATAATTTTGCGGAGCTAAGTTCCAATACGCAGGGCGAATTAAAACTAAATGAAGATGAATCCTACTCGTTAAAAATTTCTGAAAATAAAATAAGCCTAAAAGGTAAAACCGATTTCGGAGTGATGCGCGGTTTAGAAACATTACTGCAATTATTCAGCGCCGATGAATCCGGTTATTACTTTCCTACTCTTGAAATAAAGGATGAACCCCGCTTTCCCTGGCGCGGATTAATGATTGATGTAAGCAGGCATTTTATGCCGATGAATATCATCAAAAGAAATATCGACGGCATGGCTGCCGTTAAAATGAATGTTCTCCATCTGCATCTATCCGATGATCAGGGGTTTAGAGTTGAATGTAAATCACTGCCGAAATTACATCGGTTAGCTTCCGAAGGAAATTACTTTACCCACGAAGAAATAAAAGACTTAATCGAGTTTGCTGAAAATAGAGGTATTAGAATTGTACCGGAGTTTGATATACCCGGTCATTCAACAAGCTGGCTAACTGCTTACCCGGAACTTGCAAGCGCACCCGGACCCTACGAGTTAGAAAAAAAATGGGGAATATTTGATCCGACGTTCGACCCGACAAATGAAGAAACGTATAAATTTTTTGAAAAATTTTTCGGCGAGATGGCTGCTCTTTTTAAGGATGAATATATGCACATCGGCGGAGATGAAAATGAAGGAAGGCACTGGGATGCCAATAGCAATATTCAGAAGTTTATGAAAGAAAATGGATTCAAGGATAATCATGAACTGCAAAGTTATTTTAATAAAGGGATACTAAAAATATTAACCGATAATAATAAAATTATGGTCGGCTGGGATGAGATACTTCAGCCTGAAATGCCGAAGAATATTGTAATACAATCATGGCGGGGGAAAAAATCTTTAATTGAATCCGCAAAAAAAGGATATCAGGGAATACTCTCAAACGGTTACTACATCGACTTGATGCAGTTTACAGATTTTCATTATTTGAATGATCCTTTAGAAAACACAAACTTAAGTGAGGCTGAAGAGCAGAAAATACTTGGCGGCGAAGCAACAATGTGGTCGGAGATGATTACACCTTTAACCATTGACAGCAGAATTTGGCCAAGGACTGCCGCCATTGCCGAACGATTCTGGTCTCCCCAAAATGTTAACGATGTGGATGATATGTACAGAAGACTTGAAAGCATAAGTTTCAGATTGGAGGAATTAGGGCTGCGGCACAAATCTTTTCAGCCGGTAATGCTGCGAAGATTAACAGGTAATAAGGATATTGAATCACTGAAAGTTTTAGTTGATGTTATAAAACCATTAGAAGAATATAAGAGGCATATTGATTCAAAAAGGAAGGGGAAAATATTTGGGAAGCACAGTCCATACTCAAGGGTAATGGATGCAGCAGTTGCCGATCCGAAGAAGGCACGCATGTTTAATAATTTGGTTGATGAGTATTTAGCTGCTAGTGATTCTGCAAAATTAAAATTAATAATTGATGATTTAATTTTATGGAGTGGAAATCATGATAAACTTTTGCCGATAATAAAATCATCGCCTATTCTAAAAGAGATTGAACCGCTATCACAAAACCTGTCAAAAATTTCAGATGCAGCTCTTGTAATTTTAAATTCGGATGATAACAAAATCGAGGATGTTGATTTGTTCAAGGAAAGTGTAAAAAATTCTAAGATCACTTATGGTCAGGTAAAATTAATTATCATCGACTCGTTAGAAGAATTGATTCTGCAGAAACTAAAAAAATAATCTGACAAATTTAACCCGAATTATGCATTAGAAATAATTTATAAAGCTAAATAAAAATTGTCCTTGTAATAGCACCGTCATTCCTGCCCGTCCGGCAGGCGGGTATGACGGTGATTGATTTTAAAATTATTTAAGGGGCTTTAGCCCGTCTTTGCCGGCAGGCAGGCCCAAAACCATTTGGGTTAAAACCCAATATTTATGTTTGCTCAATCCCGCCTGCCGGACGGGCAGGATTCACGGAGCTAAAGCACCGTGCAATTTTCTCTTTTGCATAATTTGGGTTGAAGAATAATTGCTGTTATAATTGAAATTTTATCCCAAACAATAATTTGGTTGAACCGCTCTGCGGTTCGATGTTTTTCTTCTTTCACTTTTCTACAAACATTTAACCCCTAACGGGGTTATTAACTTTGCAGTGTTGATTAAATTATCAAATATTTGTTATTCAAAACAGTGTGGTTCGGGGAAATATTCAGACCTCTTAACTTATTAAAAACAAATGACTTACACCCAATTTGACTTTCAATTTACTCTACAATTTATATATATTTGTTAAGGCAATAAAATAAATTACAAAAAGAAAGCTATGCTTTTCTAAGATTTTAGATACAAAATTAAAATGGGTGCAAAGTGAAAAAATTAATTCTACTCTTCGTATTACTTATCTCAAATTTAGTTAACGCTCAATTAGGAACTCAGTATAATGTAGCATTAATTCCAGCCGGGTTTACAAACCCCTTACTTAATGCTTACGGTAACTCCGGTCTCTTTAATGATGTTGCAAATATTAATTCAATGAATCCGGCAGCGTTACAATCCTTTAATCATCCTTCTGTTGGATTCTCATATCAATTTGAACAAAAATTAGATGATGCCTGGATAGCAGGGATCGGCAGTGAAAGAACTTCTATGAGTTTACCCCAAAGTATCGGGATTGTCATCCCAATAAATAATTTGAGGATTGGACTTGCCGCACATCAAAAATACAATAGCCGTTTGAAGTTTGGTGAAATAAAGATAACGACCAATGAGTTGCCGGATGGTACAGGTGAGACTTATGAACCGGATTTTAAAACCCGGGTATTTTCTTATGCTGCGATCGCGTCATATTCAGTTCCAATTAATTCAAACAATTCTATTTTATCATTCGGGTTTCGATATGAGCTCAACCAGTTAAATGAGTATAATCAACTTTTGGATCACAAACTTGATGAAACATTATTCGGTTCAAATTTTGCAATGGGAGCTGTATTTAAGTCCGGTAAAAGTAATAGCAAATATTGGGAAGTTGGGATTAGCTATGAAACCGGTTTGGAAATTGACGGCGAGGGGAAATATGAACATGATGGAGGTTCAATAGTTCCAACAGATACATTGGGCAGACCGCCCGGGCTTTATCAGTATAATCCTCTAACTGCTCGCATAAATGCACAGTTTCCTTCAATGGTAATTTTGGATTTTGATTATAGTATAATACCTAAGTTCAAATTCCTAGCTGCACTATCCAATACTTTTTGGAGCCAAGTTGCCGACAACTTTAAAGATCAAATTGAATTTTCCGGCAGTGTGGTGTATCAGCTAAATAAAAAATTTATACCATCAATCGGATTTTTGTTTACAGATAGAAACTTGAAAGAAAATATCTTTGGTATTAATGAAAATCTAAATGCAATATTTTTAACTGCGGGCTTGGCTGCAAATATTTATGGAATTAACTTAAACGTAGTTATCGCAGACAGCCACCTTTTTTCCGGCGATTGGGGTAAGCAGACGATTTTTAAGTCTAGTGTTAGTTATGGGTTTTAATGGAGTTAGAATTATTGAGCCTGATGTTGAATTAGAATATATAATGTTTGTTGGTTAAAGATTTTCTAGTAAAGTATTAGATTCTTGATATTTTTTTATTGAGATCGCAAAATGCAGAGGAAGAATTAACAAAGGAATTAAATGAGATATTTAATAGTTATAATATTAATCTCGTCAATTATGCTTGCTAGCGGTGGTGTTCGACATGGAACTTCAAATCCATATTTGTTGCCGCAGGGTTATGAAACAAATTCGTACCATAGTTTTGGTTTTTCAAATATTGTGTCTGCAACTATCGCTGATATTGCTACTTCAAATCCAGCTTCATTGACTGGCTTTTCAGTTCCCTCATTTGGGTTTAAATCTGAATATTCAACGAAAATTAATAACGCATATTATGGTATAGGGTATGAACGCTTAAATCCTCTACTGCCCAAAGCTGCGGGTTTGGTCTTTCCAATTGATAATTTTTGGATTGGTGCCTCGTATAATCAAAAATATTCCGGTCATAAAACAGCCGATATTTTAGTTACAACAACGCAAGATCCAACTGGAAGTTCAGGAGAAACTGAATCTATCAATTATGAAACTGCAGCCCACTGTTTTTCACTAATTGGAGCGATTAAGTTTGATGAATTGTTCAATGGCGACGGAAGTTTATCAATAGGAGCGCAATTAAATTATGATTATTTAAAAAATAATGACACATACCTTAATGCGGTAATTGATAGAAGTGGAAGCACTCAAAGTTTTAAATTGGGAACAGTGTTAACTCTTAATAGTGATATAAGTTTTGGATTGCTTTATGAATCAGGTATTGAAATAATTGGGGAAGGAAATATTGAACAGTCCATTTTAGTTTTGGATAATGACCCCTTGCAAAGACCTCCGGGATTTTACAAGGTCAATAATGATATTTCCTTTGAATCTCAATTACCGGGGCATTTAGCTATTGGTGTTGCAATTCATGCCAGTGAATTTTTATGGCTTTCACAGACCTCTTCGCTAACTCTTTGGAAATCCGTGAACGATAATTATAATAACTCATTGGATTTATCAGTTGGGGGAGTTTATAGGCTGCCTGACCTGTTTGATATTTCTTTTGGGATTTTATATGCTGACGGTGATTACTTAAATTCAAGTTATGTTCAAAAGATGATAGCAGTTTATTTGAATGCAGGTATTAGATATGCATTTAGTAATTTCGATGTAATTCTTGAAATAAATGACAGTCATTTGCTTTCGAACGAAAGTAGAAAGCATACAAAATTTGATTTTGGTGTTGGATATTCATTTAACTAACGGTTGAGGTTTGGATGAAAAATTTGATTTTCACTATTTGTCTATTGGGAATATTTAGTAGCTGCAGTTTATTAGATAATCCTCCCAACGAAAGTGAGCAAAGTATTTTCTTTGAATTAGAACATGTTAACTATGCATGGGGTTATCAGCATGCCGGATTTTATGTGAATAGGAAGGGTGAAGTTTTTACTTATCAATATGAGTCAAACAGCGCACCCTGGCAGCCAAATGAAAATAATTATTATACTGAAGCGTAGTTGTTAAAGAAGTTGCAACCCAGCAAAAGGCATGTTAATAGTGTTGACGTAAATTCCTTAGCTGATAAGGTCGAGTTGATATTGCCTGCTATGAAAAGTGAATATAGCGATACAACATTCGTGAGTGTTGATGGTCCAACAACAAATTATATTTGCTACTACTATGATGAATCCAAAGAAAAATATTTGCGTGTGACATTGCTGAGCGATGGGGATTGGTATTATAAAAAGAATTCTACAGCAAGTGATGAATTGATTGAGTGGTTAAAGACTTTAGTTGTTAAATAAATTAATTTGACTTAATATATTTTATGATAATAAATACTTACAAATACTCCGGTGCCTACTCATTAATACTGCTTCATGAAAAACATTTAAAATTATTTCTGGATAAATGGACAGAAGCCAAAAAAATAAACTTAGCATTGCCCGAAACAACTGATCAAGATTACGAATCTTTGGAAACCCTGCTAAGGCACGTATTAAGATCGGCAAGGGGATACATGGTTTGGATGTGTGAAAAATTAGAGCTGCCTGATCCTGAAATTGATGACCCGCCCAGTTTGGAAAATATTGAGCAACAAGCATCAAGTTATATCGATCATCTAGTTGAAAAATGGAAAACTCCTTTATCTGATGTAGAGGAGGTTAAATTTTCTAACAAAGTTTATAATTCAAATTGGGGGGTGCCTTTCTGCATTGATGCAATGTTAGAGCATGCAGTTATGCATCCAATCAGGCATGCTTTTCAGTTGGAAAATTTAATCAAAGATAATAGAAGATAGAATTTATTTCAATAACACAAGTTTGATTGTCTTATTAAACTTCTCTGTATGAATCTGACACAAATATACGCCTGAACTTAAACTTGAACCATTTATCGGTACAGAGTGTTCTCCTGATTCATATATACTATTTGTCAACTCTAAAAGTTTTTCACCAAGGGTGTTGTAAAGAAATATTTTCACATTTGATTTTTCAGTTAATGAAAAATTAATTTTTGCAGAGTTGTTAAAAGGGTTCGGATAAACTGTAAGTTTATATTCTTGAGGTAACTCAAGTTCAGCATTTTTAATGGATGTTAGATCGGGGGCATTTCTGGTAAAAGCTCCCAATTCAGTTCCTAAAAATAAAGTATTATTTTTATGAGAATAAAAAATTGTAGAGATGTTAACCTGTGGTATTCCTTCATTGAATGGTGTGAATGTCTCACCTAAATCATTAGAATAGTAAACTGTATTTTTTAAAGCGGCATAAAGCGTACCTGAGCTATCTACTGCAAGACTAATAACATCCTGCCCTGATAACCCTTTTAGTATCCAAGCGGTATCAATTTGACTTCTAAAATATATACCCTGCTGCGATGCAATATATTGATTCAGATTTTTATCAGTTTCCAGGCAATATATTTGAAAATCAAAAGTGGCGGGAAAGCCCTGGCTAAAATCAATAAATGTTTCTCCATTGTCTATACTTTTCCGAATATAGTCAGTTCCATCCATCGCACTTGTTGAAAATGAATAAATATTGTCCATCCAATCTTTCTCCAGCAGATAGATTCGTTCAATAAAAAAATATTGATAATACCATGAAACACCCTGATCAAATGATAAGTGAATACCTGTCCCCTCAGGAATTTGTCCGGGAATAGATCGATAAAAACCACCAAGCAGTTTATCGTCTTCCGCTGAAAGTATATTTAAACACGGAAATGGGAACGGATAATTGGTCCACGTATTTTCGATGTCAGAAAAATAAAGTTGGTTTCTCTGAGCCACATATATATTATTTTTTGATTTTGAGATATCAATTACTGGTAACTTTCTTGTACTTTCAGCTTGCTGCCAGTATGCCTCAGTTAAATTTGTGTAGAATATACCTCTGTTTGTCCCTGTGTATATCCTATTGTTAAATTCATCAAAATGATTAACCTGCACATCACTTATTCCATCATCAAAAAAACTAAAGTTTGATGTATCAGCTTTATAAAGACTTTCTTTAGTCGAGAGTAGTAAAGAATTATTATCTTTAATTATTTTAAGAACATCCAAGAAGTTAATCCCAGGATTAAAATTTTGCCATGTTAATCCATAATCACTAGTAAAATAAACACCAGAATTTGTACCTGCATAAATAGTAGAATCGTTTTCGTTGTACAAATCCCGAATGACTATGCTGTTCGATAATCCATCATTACGCGGTATCCAATTTAATCCAAGATCATTGGTAAAATATACTCCGTTGTTAGTTCCAATAAGAATTTCATTATCGCAATTCACGTTTACTGAATAAATATGAGTATATTGTGGAAGTCCGTTATTCCTTTGTTCCCAGTTTGCGCCTTCAGTATAAGATACTAGAACTCCATAATATGAACCAATAATCCAAACACTATCATTATGTGCAAATTTAATTTCGCCAGTTCCTCCTACATTAGAATCAAATTCAAAAATTGTCCATGAAATTCCCAAATCATTAGATACACTTAAATTATAAGGACCGTATCCTAAATGAAAAATGTGATTGGAGTTATTTTTTGTAAGATTGCCATTTTTAATTGGATGATTTTCAATCTCACTCCAAGTATCGCCAGCATTAATTGTTTTTTTTACTCTAGCTCCCCCTTGTGAAATAAAAATAATACTATCGCTTACCACTAATATCCCCGGAAAATTATAATGCCATAAGTCGTTAGTTTTTAGGAGTAATTTTTCCCAGGATTGATCTGGTTTCTTCCTATAAAGAGAACCATCTTGAAGTCCGGCGAACAATATTCCATTCGGCGTTTTAGCAATGTTACGAATATCGCCGCCATACATATTATCTGTTATCTGCCAGTTTGATTGTGCCCAACTTGAAGTTGAAATTAAAAAGCTAAACATCAAAATAAAAATTGTGCGTCCCATCTAAATTGCTCCGAAAATTTAATCCCATCAGGAATAATTTCATACAATTCATTAGCTGAATTAATTATATATCAAGTTAATGAAAGAAGTTCGGAATGTAAATCAACTCCAATTAATTTTTAAGCTGATCTCACCTAAATCACTCAATAATCTCCGCACCTTCGCCAACTACTTCAACAACAAACTCGTTTAAAATTTTCATCTGACCAGCACTTAATTTTTGTCCAACCTTTGCCAGGTAAACTACTCCACCTGTTAAAACTGCAGCAATACCAATAAGCCAAAACGCATGCGGAGTATGACCAAGGGTTACTTGGGATAATCCCCAAAACAAACCAACCATTGCTGCCAAACCAAGTACCGCATAAATAAATAAAAATGTTGTCCACACAGTTGAACCGGGACCAATTACGCATCTTACTTCAGTTCCTTCTTCAACCTCTTCTGTATAAACAGTAAGCTGCGGCGACCAAATATGTTTTGTTTCCTCAACAACTTGAACATGAGCAGTGCGGTCGGCTACCCAGCCGGTAACTCCTGAGCTTGTTGAGCCTATTTTTTCTTTAAACTTTTTCAATATCTCAACAGAGCTATCTTTTACTAAAAATTTAAAACGGGGTCTTACTTGAAAATGTGCTGACATAATTTTTTGCTAATTATTATTAGAGGTTAGAATTTAATAATTATTAAATAACATCGTAATTGATTTATCAATTTATAATTGCAAGGTGCTCGGAGCAGTCAAAAAAAAAATAAAAGGACTACGAAGTTAGTCCAAAGTAAATAACTATGGATGAAATCCATAGCATCGAAAAAAAATGTCAAGAACTGCAACGCAGTTCAAGTATAAGCCTGCAATATCGAATATGCTTTATTTCAACTACATTCGTAGTTGTGATTTCTATTCTTTCTATTCTCCGCATTTCATACGGAGTTATTATAATTTGGACTACCTTTGCAGTCCGAAACCATCTTTATTTTGAGTATAGCATGTTAAAGCAACACTGCCAAAATAATTACTATTAAAAAAAATAATCTATTTTCACTCTGTTTCCGGAGCAATCTCCGGATTATCATTTATTCCGGTTTGGGCTAACTTTTCCGAATAGCCGGAAAATCTTTCATCAATTAAATTTTTGAAACCAACTAAATATTCGGCTTTAGTTTTTTCATTACCAGTCTGTAATTTTTCATGCAGCCGGTTTGCCTGCAGCAGAAACACTTCTATCTTCGATTGAATAATTTGCGGAAATAAATTCCCATCAGTTTCAACGGCTAAAAATGGAAGTTCATCAATTTCACCGGATAATGATTCAATCACCTTTCCTTCCGCGGCTTCTTTTCCTTTTAAATTCATTTCAATATTCAATATCGATTCTGCAACACGCGAAGGCATACACCCGAACGGTCCAATAGAAATTACTCCTGAAACATTGTTTAGTATCTCATGCAGTGCCGAACCGATTGTTAGAATTGCTTCTCCGGTTAAGGCAGGGGATACTAAATGTTTTGCGCTATTTATTATTTTATCAATATCAATTACTTCACGCTCACATAAGCCCGATCGAGAAAGTATTTTCCGAACTTTCTTTTCGATGTTGAGCTGCACTGTTTTTTTAATTCTAAATTTTAGTCGGGACTTAAAATTATATTTATCGGTAGTGTGCCCGGCTTTTATTAAATAATTAGCATAATGAACAAACTCTGATACAGGTGCAGTTTTTACGATAACGTTTTTTTCGTTCAGCTTTTCAATTAAATCCACACGTGAAAATTCTTCGCTGCGCACAAAGATTTCACCTATCAATGCAATCTTCGGTGCATCATCATAACTAACTGTTGTCTCTACTTGCGATAAAAGGTCAGCAGAATTTTCTAACTGTTCATAAAGTTCCTTGTCGCTTCCCGATTCAATTGATTCAATAATTTTCTGCCATTCATCTTCAAGAATTATTTTTGCATCAACTTTATTTACGGCAATAGCATTAAGTGCAGAACTGATACCATTGAAAATATCGCCGATCAGCAATGCCTTCCAGCTTCTAATATCAAACTTATTTCCTAATCCCTCGTATGAATCCTCATCACTTAAGCTGTATACGCCAATGTTTTTCAACTTTTTCTTATTAATTAATTCAGTGATTGAAACTCGGTATTGTCCAAGCCTGCATGGTCCGTCGCCGGTTGGAATAAAAACTAATGTTCTTTCATCTTCCGCTTTTGTTTTATTGTAATATTCTAAAACTGTTCCGGCAGTTAATATTAAAGGAAGGCATTCCTTACAAGTCGTGCTTCCTCTCCCTAACTTTAATGTGTCAAAAGTGTAAACGGGCATTGACTCGGTGTTGATACCGATATGTCTAAAAGCCGCTGCCACTGCGCTCGTCATGTATCTACCCATATTCGGGATTATCATTTTCACTTTGGGATCAAAGATGGAAATCTTATTGCTCTCCGAATCAATTATGGTTGACTTGTCATCCACTGTTAAAGGTTTGAATCCATTACCGTCGGGATCAGAAAAATTATTTTTACCAAGCTGGCGGTAACTTCTTACAATATCAAGAAACGCTTCAATGCGCGTATTCAATCCTGCATCTGCGGAATGACTGTCGAGTTCCAATGTTAATGAGGGCTTGCTTTCCATAATATTTCTGAAGTAAGTGATTATAAACGAATCGGGACCGCAGCTAAAATTAGTAATGTATGATGCATAAAGCTGCGGATGATTTTTAACAAAGTGAGCAGTCTTAAGAATCTGTCTTCCTGTTCCCCAATACATGTGATCAACACATTCTTGGTCGCTGACCTCGAGAAAGTCGAGCGGGATGATTGTTACATTCCTTGATGAAAATTTTTGCGGAATACCAAGATTTGCTTCCTTTGCAAAAGCACTGTAGGCTCTGCCGACAAGCACAACGGCAAAATTATTTTTATCACTTCCCAATTCCTCAAGTGCCTGCCTGCCGATTGACTTAAACTCAGCAAGCATTTCATTAAGTTCGCCGACAGCAAAATCGAATGAGGCAGATGCTTCCGGTTTTGTAGAGCCAAGCTCCCGCGCAAGTTTTATTAAAGAATCCTTAGCTTCTTCATATCCCTTTGAAAAATTTATTTCCGGTGATAAAAATTTTATTCCATTCAACTGATTCTTAAATGCTGTGCGTAAATAAAAATTTTCCGATTGAACGAGAACGCATGTGGAGTCTTTAAATTCTGAATCTTCATTATAAACTTCGAGAGTGTGGGGAATAAAAATATAATCCGGTTTTTTATTTATCACATCCTGAATAAACCCGTGTGCAAGTTCAACAGGGTAGCAGAATGCTGCCTGCTGTTTTTCAATTCCACTTTGTTCGGGTACATCGCCTAAAACCACTTTAAACCCAAGCTGGGTAAAGAAATTATAATAGAGCGGATAAAAAGTATTCATCAAAAATGATTTTGGAATGCCGATTACTTTTGCATCATCAGGAAGTAACATCGGATGAATATATTTATCAAATACAAGTTCTTGTCTTAATCTAACAAGGTTAACACCCTTAGTTTTATTTTTGATGTCTGTCTGCAAACTATAATATTTATTACATGCGCCGCCGAAAGGATATTTCTTTCCATTAATATTTATCATGGAGATTGAACATTTCAAATCACATTTATCCGAGCCGCCTGCGCAGACAAATGATTTGCCGTACTCAACTTTGCGGTCAATCAAGTCTTCTAAATTAAATGAGGATCTTTCCATCAATTCAAGTTCAATTCGATTTTTAATTTCGAGGGCAACACCAAACGCTCCCATTAATCCGGGTTCGGGTGGAACGATAATTTCTTTTCCGGTAAGTGCCGCCATTGCAATCGGTACAGCTTTGTTGTAACAAACGCCGCCCTGCATAAATACCTTTTTACCAACGGGACGATTACCCATAACACGATTTGTGTAATTCAAGCAGATGGAATAAACGAGTCCCGCAACAATTTCTTCATGAGATAAACCCTCATGCAAGGCGTTTTTTATATCGCTGCTAATAAATGCGGAGCATTGGTCATTAAAGTTTGGAGCACGATTGGCAGTCATCGAAATCTCACCAATTTCGGTAAAATCAACGTTTAATGACTCTTTTGCAGCTTCTTCTAAAAATGATCCCGTACCAGCGGAGCATGCTTCATTCATTGCGTAATCGGAGGGAACTCCGGCGGTGATATATGTATATTTAGCATCCTGCCCGCCGATCTCAAAAATTGTATCAACCTCATCATCAAAGTAAACGGTAGCCGATGCATGTGCTATTATCTCGTTAATAATTCCTTTGGTCTGCGCATGAAGTCCCGAAATGTATCTCCCCGAACCGGTTACTCCGAGTCCTATAATATTTATTGGAACAGTAACTTGAGCTTGAATGCTGTTATAACATTCTGTTGAAGCCTGCACAGGATTGCCGTTTGTGCGCAAGTATTCTGATGCAACAATTGTGTTATCCGAAATCCGCAGCAGAATTGCTTTTGTTGTTGTTGAACCCACATCAAGTCCAAGTACAACTTCATCGTTTGGTTCGGCGGTTCCTTTCTCAAATGACTTAAAACTTACCTTGCTTTCATGCTTGCTCAGCGCATCAAAAAAGCTGAATGATGATGATTCACTTTTGAATAGATTCTCAAAATCGAGTTTGATTGTTTTATTTTCAGCGGCAAACAATGCAGCGCCGAGTGCTTCAAAATAAGGGGCTTCATCAGGAATGATCAAACTATCGAACGAGTCGTACAAATGATTCATCACAGCTTTATTTTGTGCAACGCCGCCTATCAGCAATGCATTTCTTTTTTCCGATTTAGCTGTAAGCTCAATTATTTTTTGAGCCATCATTTTTGTTAAGCCTGCTGTAACGTCTGCCTTGTTAACACCTTTGTTTAATGCGTGCGTGCAATCGGATTTACAAAACACCGAGCAGCGACCTGATATTTCATAAGCGTCTCCTTCAAGTGCAAGGGATGCTGCTTCATTTGCGGAGAGATTCATTCTTTTTATCTGCTGAAGAAAAAACTCGCCCGTACCGGATGCACATTTGTTGCCGGTGTAAGGTTTTGCTATATGTCCCTCTTTTGTAATTTCATAAACAATAAAATTTTCCCCGCCGATGCTGATGATTATGTCAGCCGAATAATTTAGAAAGTCGTATGCAATTTCAACAGCTTCCGGTTCCGGTATGCTGCTTAGGTTTAACAAGTTTCTAAATTTTCTTCCCGTAACTGCAATGTGGTTTGAGCGGCAGTCTTTTAGTATTTCTGCCACTACTGTTTTTGGATTACCGTGATGAGGAATTGATCTAATTTTATCTATACTTAAACTACCGGCTGTTAACTTAAGACTAACAACGGAAACCGTTGAAGCACCTACACAAATACCGGTTGATTCCGGGAAATAATTTTTCAATCGCTTACCTTGCTTTGAAATTGATGAACATAATTGAATGAATTGAAAATAGAGAATAGGTGAGTGTTAATCAAACTAATATTGCACTTAAATTACCAATAGAACACTGATAACACAGATTAGGCAGATAACCGCTGATAAAAATCTGTGAAAAACTGTTATACCAGCCTGCCGGTCAGGCAAGTCAGCGTCATCTGAATTATATTGGTAATTGTTTAGAAGTTTGTCGTATGAGTTGACTCCTTCAAAACAAATATCACGTCCACTTAATATTTGGTTTCATGTTTTTTTGTGCACATTCCCTTAAATACATGTTCATCAAATTTTGGTAAGGTATCCCAATTTCAGCAGCTAATTTTTTAAAGTATTCAACTGTCTCACTTTCTAGTCTTATCGAAATCTGTTTTTTCATTTTTTTTGTATAAGGGTTTTTTACCGATTTAGAAAAGTCATATTCCTTTTTCATTTTACTTCACCTTTTGTAAATATTTACTTTCTCGTTTTTAATTGGATGACATAATTGAATGAATTGAAAATAGAGAATAGGTGAGTGTTAATCAAACTAATATTGCACTTAAATTACCAATAGAACACTGATGACACAGATTGGGCAGATAACCGCTGATAAAAATCTGTGAAAAACTGTTATACCTGCCTGCCGGTCAGGCAAGTCAGCGTCACTTAATTACATTAAGGTCTGTGTTCTATTTATAATTTTTCTATCTCTAAACTTGCTTTGAAATTGATGAATATAATTGAATAAAGTAAGAATAGGGCTGTTTTAATCAAACGAATATTGTTATGAAAATGAGAGTACACAGGAAGCTTGATCTAACGAATTCACGACAAAATTTAAAACCGTTGAAACGGTTATACCTTGCTTAGAGCAGTTATTAACCCACGACTTAAGTCGTGGGTTAATTTGAAAAAAAACAGTAAGAATTTAACGGTTTTAACCGTTTATGAAAAAAGAATAGAACACTAATCTGCCTGCGTGCCGGTCAGGCAAGTCAGTGTCATCTATGTTCTATTAATCTTATTTCAAGTGAATATTGTTTTTAAGAGGACAAATTTATATTTTAAAATTAGGTTTGAAATGTATGGAGTAAGTGGGTAAATGATTAGGTGCATAAAGTCTCAACTACATAGAATTTTCATCATCGTATTAAATAAATTTTACTCTAAAATATTCGCCAAATTTTAATTATTGAGGGCAATCATGAAAAAAATAATCTTAATATTTTTAATTCTGTTAACATTCAATCCAATATTCTCCCAAAACCCGGAATGGAAAAATTATACGAATGGGCAAGTTGTAAATGTTATAGCTATTGAAGATAGTTTATTATGGGTTGGAACAAATGGTGGCTTGGTTAAAATTGATGAAACGAATGATACTACTACGTATTTTACAAAAGCTTCAGGCTTGCCCTCTAATCATATTTATTCAATAACCATAGACAAAAACGGCGATAAGTGGATTGGAACTGGCAGTGGATTGGTAAAATATGACGGCACGAATTGGACAATTAAAAATACTTCTAATTCTAATTTACCGCATAATTATGTTAAGTTCATCACAACCGACAGTATTGATAATAAGTGGATTGGGACATATAGCGGATTAGCGAAATTTGACGGTACAAATTGGACAGTTTATAAAAGTTCTAATTCCGGTCTGCCGCAAAATGAAGTTTGTTCCATCGCTATAGACGAAAATGATAATAAATGGATTGGGACTTTTGGCGGCGGACTGGCAAAATTCGATGGCACAAACTGGATCGTCTATGATAGTTTTAATTCTGGTCTTCCGTATAATTATATTAATTCTATCGCTATAGATGAAACTGGCAATAAGTGGATTGGGACAATTGGTAGTGTACCCGGGACTGATGCATTTGGTTTAGTAAAATTTGACGGCGCAAACTGGACAGTTTATAATAAATCTAATTCGGGCTTGCCTGATAATTGGGTTCGTTCAATTGCTTTAGATGAGGTAGGTAATAAATGGATTGGGACTTCTAACTCTTTGGGCACTGGCAATGGGTTGGCAAAATTTGACGGTACAAACTGGACAGTTTATAGCACTTCTAATTCAGGTTTGCTTTCTAATTTAGTAATATCTCTTGCTATCGATGGAAGTGATAATAAGTTGATTGGTACAAATCGCGGGTTGGTAAAATTTGACGAAATAAATTGGACCGATTATAGTACTTCAAATTCTGGGCTTCCGACTAATGAAGTTTATTCAATAATGGCAGGAAGGAACGATGTTAAGTGGATCGGGACTCGTTCCGGAGGATTGGTAAAGTTTGATGGTACTAATTGGACTGTTTTTAATATTTCTAATTCTGCATTACCAAACAATAAAATCACTTCAATAGCTATGGATAGTTTAGGAAATAAATGGATTGGAACTAGTGGCGGGGTTGGAAAATTTGACAATACAACATGGACTATTTATAATACATCAAACTCTGGTTTACCTAATGATATTGTTAGTGCCATCGCTATTGACCAAAACGGTAATAAATGGATCGCAACTTTATACGGCGGTTTGGCAAAATTTGATGATACTAACTGGTCCGTTTATAATAGTTCTAATTATGGGTTGCCTGGTAATTATATACATTCTCTATGTATAGATGGGAGTAATAATAAGTGGATTGGGACTTATAATGGCGGATTGGCAAAATTTGACGATACAAACTGGACTATTTTTAATAGTTCAAATTCAGGTTTGCCATATAATTTAGTCTATTCTCTTTTCATCGATGGAAGTGATAATAAATGGATCGGTACTGAATACGGGTTAGCAAAATTCGATGGTACAAATTGGACTATTTATAATACAACTAATTCAGGTTTGCCAGATAGAAGTGTTCGTTCTATTGTTGTTGAAGGAAGTGGTGATAAGTGGATTGGGACATTATACGGAGGATTAGCAAAATTTGACGATTCTAGTTGGACAATTTTTAACATGAATAATTCCAGTTTACCCTATAATTGGATAATGGCGCTTGATATAGACGTTAACGGTAGCAAGTGGATTGCCACTCGGTACGGTGGGGTGGCGGTCTTTAACGAAGGGAATGTAGTTCCTGTTGAACTAACATCATTTAATGCAAGTGTATTTGATAGCGGGATTAGGCTCGATTGGGAGACTGCAACTGAATTAAACAATTTAGGTTTTGAAATTGAAAAAAAAGAAATTGTTAGCCTCAAAGATGTTAAGAATAATATCGGGTTTATAAATATTGGATTTGTTGAAGGAGGAGGAAATTCAACTTCATTAAAGTCATATTCTTTTATTGATGAGAATCTAGCTGCAAATTCAATTAATACATATCGATTGAAGCAAATAGATTTTGATGGTACATTTGCATATTCAGAAGAAGTTGAAGTTACTTTTAATAATCCTCAGAACTTTTCACTCCACCAAAACTATCCAAATCCATTTAACCCGGTGACAACTATTTCATATTCTCTTCCAAATACGTCAATGGTTTCACTTAAAGTTTATAATATACTTGGTAAGGAAGTAGCAACTTTAGTAAATGAAGAAAAACCATCGGGTTCATACAAAGTTGAATTTGATGCGGAGTCCGTCAGCCGACGGATAGCAAGCGGAATATATCTTTATAAATTAACAGCATCAGGCGATGCTGGTAATTTTACTGAAACGAAGAAGTTAATACTTTTGAAGTAGTTAAGTTTTGTACTTAAGACCTTAATATAAATAAGGAGGGAGTTATGAAAAAGATTCAACTCATTATTATATTTTTAATGCTGTCACTTCCATTATTTTCCCAAAACCCGGAGTGGATAAATTATACGAATGGGCAAGTTGTAAATGTTATAGCTATTGAAGATAATTTCTTATGGGTAGGAACAACAGGAGGATTGGTTAAAATTGATAAAATAACAGGTGAAACAACATTTTATAACAGAGCCAATTCTGGTCTGCCAGATAATTATATTCAATGTCTTACTATAGATTCACTCAGTAATAAGTGGGTAGGGGTTTTCAGCCGCTATGAGTCTGAATTTGGTGGGTTAGCAAAATTTGACGGTACGAATTGGGCTATGTATAACACTTCAAATTCAGGATTACCGAGCAATGATGTACAGTCCATTGTTATTGATGGTAATGGTAATAAATGGATTGGAACATATGAAGGAGGATTAGTAAAATATGACGGCACAGATTGGATTGTTTATAATAGTACTAATTCCGGCTTACCGGACAATACGGTTTATTCCCTGGCAATAGAAAATGGTAATATCAAGTGGGTAGGAACTGGTGGGGGAGGGTTGGCACGCTTTGATGGGCTAAATTGGACAGTCTTTAATACATCCAATTCTGGCTTACCAGCAAATTCTGTAAGTTCGGTAGCTATTGACAACAGCGGTAATAAATGGAGTGGGACTTGGATTGGAGGTTTAGCAAAATTTGATGGTAATAACTGGACTGTTTATAATAATTTTAATTCTGGTTTGCCTAATAACAGAGTTGAATCAATAGCCTTTGATGAAAATGATTACAAGTGGATTGGTACTTCTAACGGTGGATTGGCAAAATTTGATGGAACAAGCTGGACCGTATATAATAATTCTAATTCGGCTTTGACAAGTAATTATGTTTTCTTCATTACAATTGACAACGGTGGTAATAAATGGATAGGGACAGGTGGAGGTGGGCTAGTAAAATTTAATGGAATCAACTGGACGAGCTATGTTACTAGTAATTCTTTTTTGCCTGGGAATAGGGTTTCTTCTATCGCTTTTGATGAAAATGATGGCAGTTGGATTGGAACTACTGGTGGAATGGCTAAATTAGTTAACAGTAATTGGACTATATTTAATATTTCTAATTCAGGTCTCCCTAATAATTATATAACAGCTATTACAATTGATGAAAATAATTGTAAATGGATCGGTACATCTAGTGGCGGTCTAGCAAAATATTGTGATACAAATTGGACGGTTTACAATGAATCAAATTCCGATCTGCCTTCTAATGCTGTTCATTGCATTACAATAGATGGAAATAATAATAAGTGGATTGGTACTGAAATCGGGTTGGCAAAATTTGATGGCATAAATTGGCAAATCTATTCTTCATATAGTTCAGGATTGCCAGATAATAGTATTTATTCAATTACTTCTGACGAAAATGGAGTTATTTGGATTGGAACATATCAAGGAGGATTAGCAAAATTTGATGGAAACGAATGGGTAGTTTATAATACTTCTAATTCCGAACTGCCGGACAATTGGGTACTTTCAATTGCGTTCGATGGAAACGGAAATAAGTGGATCGGAACGTATGGAGGCGGCTTGGCAAAATTTGACGGCGAAGGCTGGACTGTTTATAATGCATCTAATTCCGGTATGCAGAATAATTTAGTCAATTCAGTTGCAATAGATGGTATTGGTAATAAATGGATTGGCACTGGTGGTAATTATCTTTATCCCTACGGTTACGGTTTAGTGAAATTTGATGGCACCAATTGGACTATTTTTAATCCCTTGAATTCTGGATTGTCGAGTAGTGAGATTTATTTTATTTCCGTTGACGAATTAGGAAATAAATGGATTGGTACTGAACGTGGTTTGGCAGTTTTTAACGAGGGGGGGATAATTCCTGTTGAACTAACATCATTTAATGCAAGTGTATTTGACAACTCGGTGAGGCTCGATTGGGAGACTGCAACTGAATTAAACAATTTAGGTTTTGAAATAGAAAAAAAAGAAATTGTTAGCCTCGAAGATGTAAACAATAATACCGGGTTTATTAAAATTGGATTTGTTGAAGGAGCAGGAAATTCAACCTCATTAAAATCATATTCCTTTATTGATCAGAATATAGCAGTAAATTCAAATCATATTTATCGATTAAAGCAAATAGATTTTGATGGTACATTTGCATATTCAGAAGAAGTTGAAGTTAATTTTAATAAACCTCAGAAATTTTCTCTTTTGCAAAACTACCCAAATCCATTCAATCCGGTAACTACTATATCCTATTCAATTCCAGATGCATCATTAGTTTCACTTAAAGTTTATGATATACTTGGTAAGGAAGTAGCAACTTTAGTGAATGAAGAAAAACCATCTGGTTCGTACAAAGTTGAATTTGATGCGGAGTCTGCCAACCGACGGATAGCAAGCGGAATTTATCTTTATAAATTAACAGCATCAGGTAAAGCAGGTAATTTTACTGAGACAAAGAAGTTAATATTACTTAAATAGTTTGTTGCTGTTATAGTTTAATAATCTAAAAATAAACTTGACTATTTTATTTATATTGGATTAAAAATTAGGTGAAATATGAAATTTTTTATTAGTCTATTTATTTTGGTAATTGTTGTCTCTTGTTCAACTTCACAAAAAAATGAAATTGTTATTCAAGAATTAGATTACCCTGAAGAATTAAATGTAATAACAAGAGAGGCATGGGGTTCAGCACCATTAACAAAAACATTACCGCAGCATGAGATAAATAAAATCACTCTTCATCACAGCGGAGTTGAGTTTAAAGACCAAGAAAATGTACTGACCAAAATTAAAAATTTGCAGTCATGGAGCCGCAGCGAGAAAGAGTGGATTGACATTCCTTATCATTTTATGATTGATCTTGAAGGTAATATTTATGAGGGGAGACCAATCAACTATCCCGGTGCAACAAACACAGAGTATGATCCTATAGGTCATGCATTGATAGAGGTTATGGGTAATTATGAAGTTCAGAAAATAAATGATAAACAGTTGAAAGCGGTGATTGATCTTTCAGCTTATCTGGCTCAAGAGTTCAATGTTCCCGCGGAGGAAATCAAAGGGCATAAGGATTATTCGAGTCAGACAGTCTGCCCCGGGGAAGACCTTTACAAGTATTTAGCCGATGGGACGATAGTAGCCGGGGTGAGGGAGCGGATTGAAAAATAAAACTCAATCAATTTCTTTGCGGTGCAACTGTTGGTTCCTAAAAGTTTGTCATTGTCAACGGTTGTTATCGGGAATTCTTTCTTAACAAAATAGATTCCGGCTGGAGACATGCCGGAATGAGATTAGTGGTTACTACACGGTGTGATCGTGAACTTATATATTTGCAATTTCTGATAAAATTATTTTATTGCATCTTTCAATGCAAGGTATTACATTTATGGCAAATTAGTAATACGTGAAAATATTATGGATACATTAACATTAAAAATACCGGATGCATTAAAGGAGAAACTTAAAAGTTATTCTAAGAAGTTGGGAATCAGTAAATCTGATATTGTTAGAGATGCTTTAGTTGAATATCTTGAAAAAGACGAGATGAAGAAGCAAGGCAGCTTTTACGATCTCGCAAAAGATATTGCCGGGAGTGCAAGGGGTGCATCGGATTTATCTACTAATAAAAAGCATCTTGATGGATATGGTGGATGAATCCAAAAAAAATTATTATTGATACGGGACCAATAGTAGCATTTATAAATCGCGCAGATAATTATCATCATTGGACAGAAACAAAATTATCTCAATTAAAGCCGCCTTTTTTTACTTGCGAATCTGTAATATCCGAAGCATGTTTTCTTCTGAGAAACAGTGATAAAGGAACGGAAAATGTGCATAAATTATTGGAGCGAGAATTAATTCAAATAAATTTTCAACTTAATGAAGAACTGAAACCCGTTGCTGGTTTAATGAGGAAGTATAAAAATATTCCAATGTCATTAGCGGATGCATGCTTGGTTAGAATGAGTGAACAAATATCTGAGAGTACTATTTTAACTTTGGATCAAGATTTTAAAGTATACCGGAAGGATAAAAGAAAAGTGATTCCAGTTATAATACCAATGACTGGGTGAAAAAGACTGAATGGGAAAATAAAATTACATTCACTTATATTTACATTTTTACAAATATTAACTTGAACCACATCCGTGGTTCTAACTACATCCTTAATCAAATACTACAAACACCTGTCTGCCGTCAGGCAAGTTTTGACCGCTTTGCGGTCAACCGAAACTCCAGCGGAGTTGAATGTTTGTAGTGAATTTTAAAGTCCGAGGAAAAGAACCGCGTAAGTGGTTCAACCCGAATTATGCAAAAGAGAAAATTGCACGGTGCAATTTCAATGACAATTTTTACTTAGGTTTTATAAATTGCTTCTGATGCATAATTTGGGTCCAATGTGATAATACTATCCACAGTTCATAAAAAAGTTTGAAAATATTAAACAAAAGATAAAACATTTGATTTGGCAGTCTTTCCAAAGTAGAGCCTATTCACTCTCAGAATTATAATAAACCTTGTAGTACTTCATTCCGCGTACTTTGTCAAAACCTCTTTCAATGTATTGCTGATTGGTTTCAGGATCACTGCTGCCGAGTTTAATTTGAATATCAGTATCGAGCTTTATCAAACTTTTAATTGAACGCTTTTGTGCTTTTAGGGAGTTTTGTGAAATTTGAAATGAATCTTGAACTTCAGTTTCTTTCTGCTGCTCAAAACTTTTTTTGTAGTCAAAAAATTCCCTGCGCATATCGGGTTCATCAAAAATCTCTGTCGCAAATTCGTTGATGTCAAATTCATCTTTACCGGAAAGGTAGTTCATCGATTTATTTAAGAAAGCAATTTTTTCATCCTTACCTTTACTGCTTTCCAATACTTCTTCGGAAAATGATTTACAGAAATCAACATACTTGGTCGTTTGGTAGTAAAAATCTTTAACGTATTGAACCTTTAAGAATTTGTTTTTCCAGTATTCAGTGTCGTAGTTATTATTATCCACACTTAAAACACGGTATCCATCCTTTGCTTCAATATTGATGATCAGGCAGCCTTTATCAATTCTTTTTGCACTAACTCCCTCGGCAACGGTTACACCCAACGATTTATTATTTTCAGTAAACTTAAAATAATTTTGCCGCCGCTCAATTTTGAAAATCCCAATTGCATCTGTCAATTCATCATCAAAAATAATATCTGTAAAATGGGCAATCATTAACTCACCGACTTTTATATGCGGATGCTCGGATTGCTCATAAAGATGATCAAGAATGCTTGTTGAAATTTCCTGAAAGCCGATCTGTTTGCTGAATAATTTTTGTGCGTAATTGTAAAGAGCATTCAATTTTAAATCGGAATGATGATGTAATTTATTCACTTCAATTTGTTTAGAAAAAGGAGTGAAAAAATAATTAATCAAATTCGGTGAAAGTTCCTCATCTAAATAACAAAGTCTGTTAGATATTTGATTATCGATCTGCTTCTGTTTATTGCCTACTTTATGAATAATTAGCTTATCAATATTAATTGCTGAATAATCTACCATTTGAAGTTCATCTTTTTAGTTCGAAAAATTTAAGACGTCAAAATAGATAAATAGAATTGAAACAAAAAGTGATATTAAGATTTGTATTCAAAAAATTGGAAACAGCAGTTGAATGGAATAATTATTCAATAATAACTTCAATTAGAGGGATAAAGTAATTATCTTTAAGATTGAAAAAAACTCTGATATGTTGATTGAATCCTTTGAAGCAGTTTTATTTAATAGCTATTAATAATTTATAAACAAATTAAACTGATAAAAATGCTAACACTAATTAAAAAGATATTCACCGCTTTAATTATATTATTAAGCCTTACTACTATTTCTTCAGCACAAAATATTTTTATTATTGTGATTGATGGTTCAAGATACACTGAAACTTTCGGTGCTGAGGATAAATACATGCCCAAATTTTGGTACAATTTAAGGGAAGAGGGGACGATATTTACAAACTTTTGGAATGAAGGCTATACAAGTACAATACCGGGTCATTCATCAATAGTAAGCGGAGTTTGGGAGTACCCGCCCAACAACGGCTCCGAGCCTCCCGAGAACCCAACAATATTCGAATGTTACAGAAAGCAAAAGAATATTCCTGAAGAAAAAGTTTGGGTTGTTGCCGGTGCAGATAAATTAGAATCTATTGCATATTCCTCTGATGAAGAATATGGCGAAGACTATTGTGCTTCTGTTGAAACAAATAATTATACCGGTGATTTAGATACTTATGAAAATTTGATTGAAATTATTGAAGATGAAAAACCGAGTTTAGTTCTCGTCAACTTACGGCAAACCGATATAGCGGGGCATAGCGGAGTGTGGGATGATTATGTCTCTGCAATACGTCAAGCAGATAGTTTAATTTTTGATCTTTGGAATGTAGTAAACTCAGACAGCAGCTATTCAGATAACACCACATTTTTTGTAACAAATGATCACGGCAGGCATGATGATGAGCATGGCGGGTTTCGTCATCATGGAGATGATTGCGTGGGATGTGCACATTTAATGCTTTTTGCTGCGGGACCGGATTTTGTGAAAGGTGCAGTGTCAAATTCAAAAACTTCTCAGCTTAATATTGCACCAACAATCGCGGAAATTCTAAAATTTAATATGCCGCATGCAGATAGTACATCTTTGATTGGGAAATAAAACTTTACATTGTAAGCATTTTCTTCATCCATTTTACATGCTGTTTGCGATCGAAAATCAATATTTTTTAAAACGTTTCTTTGAAAATTGACCGAAAATTAAGCAACAAAAACATGTAAAAATTACAAAAAATGTAATATTCAGTAAAATCCGGTTAAATAAGTTAAAAAAACGACTTTTATTTTGTAGCATAAAAATTGCTATAATAATGTAAAATAATACGGTAATATTATCTTAATAATAAATTTAAATCCGGTAAAAACTTAAAAATGGTAAAAATTAGGCTCTATTAATGGAAAAATTTTACGCCTTACGCAACGGGAAACTTACTCCTTACAATATTTCCAAATTGAAATATCCGGCAATAGTCCTTGGTTCAATTGTTCTGCTATCGCTTTCAATAAATTTTTTCAATTTATTTTCGGCACTATTTCCAAATTCGGATACGCGGCAGTTAAAAATTGAAAACAATGCACTTAAAAATAGGGTTAAGGCTATTTCCAATGATTTTGAAGAATTGAATACAAAAGTTGAAAATCTTTTATCAACAAATGATGAATTAAGATTAGCGGTAAACTTAGGTCCTTCCGATACGGATGAACTGGGTATTGGCGGTTCCGTATTTGGCGAAACTCCCATTAATTCCTCAAGTGATATTAACGACTTATTGTTGAATATTGATTCTTACATCAACAACATGAGTCTTAAAATTAATTATGAAGTAGAATCATACTCCGAAATTCAAAAGTCAATGGAAGATAATTCCAATCTTTTCAGTTGCATTCCTGCAATAAAACCTGCAAAAGGATATTACGGCGACCGATTCGGAATGCGCTACCATCCGATATTGAAGCGTAAAAGAATGCACAGCGGTTTAGATATACTTGCAAATATAGGCGAGCCGGTTTATGCTACTGCCGATGGTAAAGTTAGACTTGCAGGAAGAAACGGCGGTATGGGAAAGATGATAAGAATTGATCATGGTTTTGGATATAAAACTTCTTACGCTCATCTATCAAAAATTAGTGTTAAGCGAGGTGCAAAAGTTAAGCGGGGTGATTTAATCGGCTATTCCGGTAATACAGGTCTATCAACCGGTCCACATCTACATTACGAAGTACATCATAACGGCATTGCTTTGAACCCGCGCAATTTTATTTACGATGATGTGAAGTTATTTGAAATAGCTGCTCAAAATTAGAATTCAGAATTCAGAATCCAGAATTAAGAATCCAGAATCAAGAATCAAGAATTCAGCATTCAGAATCATAGAATTATCATATCTATATTTTTCTTTTTAAACTATTTAACAATTTAGCCATTTAACAATTTAGCCATTTAACCATTTAACCATAAAGCCATTCAACCATTCTCAAGTTCATCAATCCAATTTATTTTTCCTTAAGATTTTAACTCGCCGCTCTTTAAAATTTAATAGACTTATTATATTGCAAACCTTTAAATATTGAATTAAATTGCCTGACGTTATGAAAAAATTTTCGTTTAAAAAAATGTCGGGCGCGGGAAATGATTTTATTCTTTTTAATAAAAGTGAAAATTCCGGGTTAGATTTAAATGCAGAAAAAATCATTAATATTTGTGATAGAAGAAACGGCATTGGCGCTGATGGTGTTATTATTATTGAGGAATCGGCAGATAAAGATTTTGAAATGAAGTATTTTAATGCTGATGGAAGTCTTGGATCGCTCTGCGGAAATGGAGCAAGATGTGCCTTACGCTATTATTTTGAATTTTTAAACACGGCTGCTGAAAGTGCAGAATTTTTATGCGGAGATAAATTTTATAAAGGCGAAAATTTAACCGGCGGTATAATAAAATTTTATTTTGAAGAGCCGGAAAATTTGAAAATTAATTTCACCTTAAAAGCCGGCAGCAGGCTAATTAATAGCTCATACGTAAATACAGGCTCACCGCATGTTGTAATAAATATTAGTGATGTTCTGGAGAACCCTAAAAACCCAAATTCGTTTTATACATCAATTGAAAATTTTCCGGTAGATGAGTTAGGTAGAGAAATAAGATATTTACCGGAATTTAATGGCGGTACAAATGTAAACTTTATAGATTTTGAAAACGATAAAGTTTTAATAAGAACATTTGAAAGGGGAGTAGAAGAAGAAACACTTGCATGCGGAACCGGTTCTGTTGCAGCGGCAATCATTTGTTCGGTAAATTATAATATGAATCCGCCGCTTACTATTTTAACACAAGGCGGAGATGAACTGTTCGTCGATTTTGAAAAGAAAGAAACTAAATTTTTTAATATATCATTAACCGGTCCGGCAAAAATAGTTTACACCGGTGAAATTTCAATTTAATTTAATAAGGAAACCTAATGGCAAAAGTAATTTTTTCAATACAGTACGAAATTATACCTGAAAAAAGGGAAGTATATTTAGATGTAATTAGAGAGCTAAAAAACCTGGTAAAAGCTGATGGATTAGAAAGCTATTCAGTATTCGAAAATAAATCTAAAAAAAATAATTTTGAAGAATTACATATCTTCAGCAGTAAAGAAGCATACGAAGCGTACGATGATCACGGTGATGAGAGAGTTGAATTATTGATGGATAAATTATCTACAATTATCAAGAACAACTCAACACAGTACAATACTTTGTTAGAAATTTAAGCCTCAAAAAATTGGGTTACTATAAATAGTTATTTAATCAATTAATAAAGTAAAAATATGTTTGAGTATAGCGGTGCAATTCATGTTCATTCTGTTTTTTCCGATGGTTCAGGAGAAGTAAAGGAAATTGCAGCCTATGCCGATGAAGTTGGATTAGATTTTTTAATTCTTACTGATCACAACACATTGCGTGCATTAAAGGAAGGCTATGAAGGCTTTTACGGAAAAACCTTATTATTAGTCGGATGCGAGATTAACGATAAGCAAAACCTCAATCATTATTTAGCTTTTGGAATTGAAAAAACCGAATCAACAAGAATACCTGCAAAGGAGTATGTTAAAAAAGTAAAAGATGCAGGCGGAATTGGATTTCTGGCTCACCCTCATGAAAAACGCTCATCAATGAAAGAACATCCGCCATACCCATGGACAGAGTGGGATACTAAAGATTTTACCGGTATCGAAATTTGGAACCACATGTCTGAATGGATGGAAGGACTTACAGAAGAAAACAAGTATAACCATTTTGTTCATCCGCTTCGTTCTATCACTGCCCCTCCAAAAGAAACATTAAAAGTTTGGGATAAACTAAGTATCGAAAGGAAAGTTGTAGGTATTGGCGGTGTTGATGCCCATGCTCATAAAATTAATTTACTGGGCTTTTTTGAAGTTGAAGTTTTTCCTTACAAAGTATTATTTAAATCTATACGCACTCATGTGTTGCTGACAAAAAAAATTCCAAAAAGTGAAAGCCCAAGAGCATTAAATACCGGTAAAAAATTAATTTATGATGCTCTTGAAGATGGAAAATGTTTTATTTCAAATTATTATCACGGCGATGCAACCGGGTTCAGATATTTTGCAGAGGTTGATAATAAAATTTATCAAATGGGGGATTCGATTGACGAAAGAGGCAAAGCAAAGCTAAGAGTGATATTGCCGAATATAAGCGGAACAATTAAACTTATAAGAAATGGAAAAGATATTGGTCAAATAGAAAATATAGATGCTGAGTTTTTGGTAAATAAAAAAGGGGTTTACAGGGTCGAAGTTTACCTCGAAAACAAAGCTTGGATTTTTTCCAATCATATTAGAATTGGATGCTAAAAATTACTAAATTTACAATCTTAAATTATAAAAGTTAAATAAGCGGAGTAGATGTGTTAGCTAAACCGAAAAAAATAAGCAGAAAAAAAGTAAAAGAAGATAAACTTGTTACTTACTATTCAAAGACACTTGAATTTTATGAGAAAAATCAGACGAAAATAATAATTGCTGTAGGTGCTTTAGCTGTAATAATATTGGCTATGGTTCTTTGGTCGAATAAAATGGAGCAGAGTAATTTAGAAGCTACTAAACAATTAGCACGAGTTCTTCCCATTTATGAATCAGGTAATTATCAAGAAGCAATTGACGGCAGAGCAGGAACAAACATTGTAGGATTAAAAAGTATTGTTGAAGAATACGGCAGCACCGCACAGGGAGAAATTGCAAAAATCTATCTTGCAAACGCTAATTATTATCTTGACAATATTGATGAAGCTCAAAAATACTACAGTGATTACTCCGGCGGTGATGCACTCTTCAAAGCCGCTGCATTGGCGGGCGAAGCAAGTTGTTACTCCGCAAAAGGAAATTATGATAAAGCTGCCGAGTATTATAAAAGAGCTGCAAAGGTTTCTGAAAATAATGCAGCCAACGCCGAATATTTATTAAAGGCAGGTATTAACTTTATTGAAGCCGGTAAGAGTGATGATGCAAAAGATGTTTTGGAGAAAATAAAATCTGATTACGCTGCATCGAGCTTTGTAACTAATGCAAACAGATATTTAGCTTTAATCAAATAACAAAATTATTTTTGCATTTTTAATTAAATAGCAATACTTGATTTTAGATTAACCTGTAACTATATTTTATTTAATTAATAGGATAGATTAACTTATGGCAGATACTTCAGATTTCAGAAATGGTTTGATTATCAAATTCAAAAATGACCTATATACAATAACAGATTTTCAGCATGTAAAACCGGGCAAGGGCGGGGCATTTGTTAGGAGTACACTCAAAAACTTAAAAACAGGCAGAGTTTTAGATAATACATGGCGTGCCGGTGAAAGTATTGAGATAGTAAGAGTTGAAAGAAAAACATATCAATTTTTATTTAAAGAAGCCGATAGTTTAGTTTTGATGGATAATGATACCTATGAACAAATAAATGTTCCGCAGGATATGATTGAAGGACAAAAATTTTTAAAAGAAGGCGAACAGATTGATATTTTATTGGATGATGCTGATGCAATAGTAACAGCAGAAATTCCTATTTTTGTTGAATTAAAAGTTGTTGAAACAGAACCCGGATTTAAGGGTGATACAGCAACAAATACATTAAAACCAGCTACAATGGAAACGGGTGCAATAATTAATATTCCTCTTTTTGTAAATGAAGATGAATTAATTAAAGTTGATACCCGCACCGGCGAGTATGTTGAAAGAGTAAAAACATAAGTTGATTATATGGATATAACCCTACTTAAAAAACTCATAAAAGTTGTTGAAACCAGCAACATAACAGAATTCTCTGTACAAGAAGGCGATCTTAAAGTTCGGATTTCAAAGAACACTAAATCGGCACAGATAATTTCACCAAGTGCAAATTATCAAATGCCTGTTGTCTCTTCTAAAGTAGAGAGTGCTGCAAATGAGCAAACAAAAACGGAAGCGGCAAAACCGGCTGCAGAAGCTTCAGAAAACATGCACGAAATAAAATCACCAATTGTTGGTACTTTTTACAGGGCACCTGCTCCCGATGCCGATCCTTATATTCAGGTTGGTGATTCTATTAGTGAAGGCAATGTTTTGTGCATTGTGGAAGCAATGAAACTGATGAACGAAATTGAATCTGATACAAGCGGAAAAATTGTAAAAATACTTGTTGATGATGGAACTCCGGTTGAGTACAATCAGCCTCTATTTTTAATTAAGCTTGATTAACTGCTAACGTAAAATCACGAGGATTGTTTGTTCAATAAAATACTAATCGCTAACCGCGGAGAAATTGCTCTACGAATTATTAGAACCTGCAAGGAATTAGGAATTCCTACGGTAGCAGTATATTCTGAAGCAGATAGAGATGCCCTGCATGTTGTGTTTGCCGATGAAGCTGTTTGTATTGGTCCGCCGCAAAGCAAAGATAGCTACCTTAAAATTCCAAGTATACTTTCAGCTGCCCAAGTAACCGGTGCCGATGCTATTCATCCCGGCTATGGTTTCTTAGCAGAAAATGCCGACTTCTCAGAGATTTGTGCAGAGTCGGGAATAAAGTTTATAGGTCCATCTCCCAGCATGATACAAAACATGGGAGATAAAGCATTTGCAAAAAAAACAATGAAAAGCTGCGGTGTACCGGTAGTACCGGGTAGTGATGGCGCGCTCGAAAGTGTAGAATCGGCGAAGCTAATAGCCGCTGAAATTGGTTACCCGGTAATGCTTAAAGCATCGGCAGGCGGCGGCGGTAAAGGTATGCGTATTGTTTGGAAAGAAGATGAAATCGAAAACGCATATCAAAATGCCGGTAACGAAGCCGGAGCTGCATTTGGTAATCCCGAGTTATATTTAGAGAAATTTGTAGAAAACCCGCGTCATATTGAAATACAGGTCGTTGGCGATCAGTTCGGGAACGTTTACCAATATGGCGAAAGAGACTGTACGGTTCAGCGACGGCATCAGAAACTGATTGAAGAATCGCCATCACCTTTTATTGATAGTACAGTTAGAAAAGCAATGGGTGATGCTGCCATACTCGGTTCTCAATCGGTAAACTACGAAGGTGCCGGAACTATAGAATTTTTAGTGGATAAATATAAAAACTTTTACTTTATAGAAATGAATACACGTATTCAGGTTGAACACCCTGTTACAGAAATGGTGAATAACTTAGACCTGATTAAACAGCAAATATTAGTTGCTGCCGGGCAAAAAGTTGCAGATAAACCGAAAAAAGTTTCGGGACACGCGTTTGAATTTAGGATTAATGCCGAAGACCCGGAATTGGACTTTAGACCTTCACCCGGTAAAATAGAATATCTGCATCTACCCGGGGGATTCGGCGTTAGGATCGATTCTCATATTTATAACGAATATATAATTCCTCCTTATTACGATTCACTAATTGCCAAATTAATTGTTTGGGGTACAGACCGCAACCATGCTATTGCCAGGTCTAAACGTGCATTTGAAGAGTTTACTATTGAAGGAATAAAAACAACAATACCGTTTCATAAACAAGTTCTTGAAAATGAGCATTTTATAAACGGTGATTATGATACATCATTTATTGATAAATTATTAACAAAAAAATAGAGGTAAAGATGAACATTCCCGAAAAATTACGTTATTCCGATGACCATGAATGGATAAAGGTAGAAGATAATAGTGCGCTAATCGGTATTACCGATTATGCACAAGGCGAATTAGGCGATGTTGTATTCGTTGATATTGATCCGGACTTAGAATCAATTACGAAGGGAGACTCGTTTGGAACTATTGAAGCTGTTAAAACGGTGAGTGATCTGTTTGCACCATACAGCGGAAAGGTTTTAGAGATCAATGAAAAATTAGCAGATGAGCCGCAGCTTATTAACACTGATCCTTACGGCGAAGGATGGATAATTAAAGTTGAGATTACAGATCTCGCTGAGATTGAAAATTTACTTGATGCCGCAAAATATAAAGAGCATATAGGTCAATGATATTTTAAGGCTCAATCAAATTAATTTGATTGAGCCTTTTTTATTTGAATAGATTTTATTCACAAAACTACCAGCCTTATTAATTACTTAAAATATGTTAAACTCAAATAAATAATAATTATAAGCTAAATGGATAAGCATAAAAATTTGATAGATAAAGAACGGGATACGCATGGAGCATGGTAAAAAGATTCTGATAATTGATTTCGGCTCACAGTACACTCAGCTAATAGCTCGCAGAATAAGGGAAAGCAATGTTTACTCTGAAGTTCATCCGCACACATTTAGTTTTGATGAGATAAAAGAATTTGATCCTGCAGGAATAATACTTTCAGGCGGACCGATGAGTATTTATGACAAAGATGCCCATTCAATTAATTCGGAAATATTTCAATTAGGTATACCGGTGCTGGGTATTTGCTATGGACTTCAATTAATTGCATCGGAGTTTGGAGGCAGGGTTGAACCTGCTATCAGCAAAGAATATGGAAAAGCATCTCTAGAAATTTTAATCCCAACCGAACTATTCAATAATGTTAAAAATAATTCAACCGTATGGATGAGCCATGGTGATTATATAACCAAGACGCCGGAGGGGTTTGAGGTTACGGCACAAACAGAAAATTCCCCCGTGTGTGCAATATCAAATTCAAGTAAACAAATATACGGTTTGCAATTTCATCCTGAAGTTGTTCATTCATTGGAAGGGAAAAAGATTTTAGATAATTTCATTTTTGAAATATGTAAATGTAAACCTGAATGGACGCCTAAATATTTTCTTCAAAATGAAATTGAAGAAATTAAAAATATTGCTGCCGGTAAAAAAGCAATATGCGCTTTAAGCGGCGGGGTAGATTCATCTGTTGCGGCAATTTTAGTAAGTAAAGCAATAGGTGATAATTTAATCTGCATACATGTAGATAACGGATTAATGCGGAAAAATGAAAGCGCTGAAATTGTTAAGATGTTTGAAGAAAATTTTAACCTGCATTTAATTCATGTTGATGCTTCCGAAATGTTTTTAGGCAGGCTGAAGGGAGTAATAGACCCCGAAGAGAAACGCAAAATAATTGGAAAAACATTTATTGAAGTATTTGAAAAAGAGGCAGAAAAATTTAAAGACGCTGATTTTCTTATTCAAGGCACACTTTATCCTGATGTAATAGAATCAGTATCTGTGAAAGGAAAATCAGCTACAATAAAAACGCATCATAACGTTGGCGGCTTGCCCGAAAAAATGAATTTTAAATTAATTGAACCCTTCAGGGAATTATTTAAGGATGAAGTAAGAGCAATTGGCAGAGAACTTGGTTTACCCGAACACTTTATAAATCGTCATCCCTTCCCCGGACCCGGCTTAGCAGTGCGCGTGCTTGGTGAAATATCGAAGCGGAATTTAGATATACTTAGAGAAGCTGATAAAATTTTCATCGAAGAACTTCACAAGGCAAACCTTTATAATGAAATTTGGCAGGGCTTCGCAGTAATTCTGCCGGTTCAAACTGTGGGTGTTATGGGCGATGCACGAAGTTATGAAAACGTTGTTGCGCTCCGTGCAGTAGTTTCGACAGACGGAATGACTGCTGACTGGTTTAGGTTTGAGCCTGACTTTTTAGAGAATGTTTCAAATAAAATAATACGAAATGTAAAAGGTATTAACCGTGTGGTTTATGATATAAGTTCAAAGCCTCCTTCAACAATTGAATGGGAATAGATTAGAATGACCCAAAATGATTTTCAACTGCAAAAGGCTATTGATTTTGAAAATAGCGGTAATCTGCTGCATGCTGTTCAAATTTATCAATCGCTTTTAAATGATAAAGTTTATAAAAGGAATGCAACAATTCGATTAGTAAATATTTACAGCAAACTTAATAAAATAAGCGCTGCCGTAAACATTCTTGATGAATATATGAACAGTAATAAAGATGATTACGATTTCGCAAAATATTTCGGTCATTTTTTAGTTACTAATTCTCAGTTTGAAAAAGCTATAGAACTTCTTTCGGAATTTGATTTTGATAAGCGTCCCGAAGCATATTATTTAGTTGGCGCTGCTTATTTTGGATTAAAAGATTTTGAAAATTCCAGAATAAATTTTTTACAGCTTCTTGCGTTTTCCGATCAGCATGAATTATTTGCTGATGCATATATTTATCTTGCAAAAATAAATTTAATACTTAACAATATTGATGAAGCTGACGAAGCACTTGAGAAAATAAGAAAAACAAAAATTTCAAATTTTGAATTTTACTTTGTCGATGCTCAAATTCATTTCAAAAAAGGGATGTATTTTCATGCATACGAACTAATTAGGAAAGCTGAAAAGTTAAACGCGGACAGCAGCGAAATTGCATTATGGGGAGGAAGAATTTTACTTAAAATGGAAGAGTATCAAAAAGCTGAATCATATTTATTGAAATCATTGAATGATGCACCTACGCCGGAAGTTTATTCAATGCTTGGATGGGTTTGTTTAAAGAACAGAAAAGAGAAAGACGCAGAAGATTATTTCAGTAAGGCATTAAGTTTAGAGCCGAATTACAAATCTGCACTTGAAGGAAAAAGCAAGTTAAGTTTAGCATAGCAGCTAAAGAGAAAGGATTAAATTTGAAAGTTAAAGACCTACCGCTTGATGATAGACCGAGAGAAAAGCTGGTATTGCGCGGAGCACAAAATTTAAGCGATGCTGAATTGCTTGCCATATTACTTAGAACGGGAACTAAGGGTATTTCGGTTATTAATTTGGCGCACTCTTTACTTACAAAGCACATGAATATATCAAACTTAGCGGGCAAATCAATTTCGGCATTAACAAAAGAAAACGGAATTGGCAGGGATAAAGCAGCAACATTAGCCGCCGCCTTTGAAATAGCACGACGTGTTGATTCAGAAAAAAAATGGTTTTCTAATAAAAAAATTACCTCGCCGGAGGATGTTGCTGAAATATTTTTACCTATATTTAGAGATGAGAAAAAAGAAAAGTTTGTAGTTGTGTGTTTAAACTCTGCAAATAAAATTATTAAGCATGAAGTTATTTCAATCGGCAGCCTGAACTCAAGCGTGGTTCACCCTCGAGAAGTTTTTGGGGTTGCAATAGAAAATAATTCTGCTAATATTATTTTGCTTCACAATCATCCAAGCGGCAACCCGGAGCCGAGTAATGAAGATGTTGTTGTAACGAAAAAATTAGTAGAAGCAGGAAAGGTTATGGATATTCAAGTTTTCGACCATATAATTTTGGCTGGCGGTAAATTTACAAGTTTAGTGTCAAGAAAAGTAATTTAATATTCAAAATTTTAAAATTAGATGCTTCATTTATTTATAAAAATTATTATATTTACCAAATAATAACTCATTAAATCATATTAGGAGGATTAAAATGACAAATCTCAAGAAGCTCTTTAATTCAGCATTAATTGTTGCATTACTAGTAGGAGCTTTTGGTATCACTGCTTGCGGTGGAGTTAGCGACGAAGAAATGGCGCAGTTAAATGCTCTCCGTTCAGAAGTAAGCTCTTTAGAAAGTGAAATTAATCAACTCAAAAGCGAAAAAACCAAGCTTGATAGAGAAATTGCTGAACAAAATGCAAAGCTAGAGCAATGTGCAAGAGACAAAGCAGAAGCTCAGAAAAATTTGCAAAAAATCGGTAATTAATTAAAAGCTTATTAAAAAAGGAGAATATAATGAAATTGTTTAAATATGTGCTTGGTTTGATTGTAGTTTCTTTGTTCCTCTCTGCGAATGCTTTTGCGCAAGAAGAAATGACTTCTGAAGAGTGGGAAAATGAAATCGCAAGACTAACTCAGAAAAAATCAGACTTAACTCAAGATCTTCAAGATCTTCAGAATGAAGTTAATAACTTAAAATCTACTAAAGCCGGCTTACAATCATATTCAGATTGCCAAGATGAACTTTATGCTTTAGTTGGTGCTACACAAACTGATGTTGATAACTTCCGCAATCAAGTTAATTCTGTTAGCGGTAAAATTAACAGAAAAGAATCACCGAAAGATGATAGAGCTGCTGAATTAGCTGCTTTACAATCTAATAAAATTAGTGCTCTGCCAGAATTTTATAATAAAGTTCATAATGAACTTCAAAGAAAATTAGATGCATGGGTTGAAGCACCGAAAGAAATTATGTACTCAGTCGTTAAAGGCGATCACTTATGGGGTATAGCGAAGAAAAAAGATCACTATGATAACCCATTTGCATGGCCTATGATTTATAAAGCAAACAGAGATCAGATTAATGATCCGGATCTTATTTATCCAAAACAAACATTTAAGATTCCAAACTTAACTGATGACGAAGTAGCTAAATACAACAAAATCAGAAAAAATTACAAACCTGCGCCTGTTGAATAATACTTTTTTAACTATTGGAGTTTGAGTTTTTTCAAGCCCCCTTCTTTTGAAAGTTGGGGGCTTTATTAATTATTGGAGGTTATTACGCAAGTAGAAAAAATTGTTAAACTGGAAAATGTTGACCTGCTTTTACTTTTAGGATTTAATGACATCAATCTTAAAACTTTAGAAGAACGGTTTAATACTGTTATTACTGTCCGGGGTGATGTTGTTTATCTGAAAGGAGTAAAAGAAGAAGTAGAGTTAATTGAAAAGATTATTAAAGAAATGATCTTTGTTCTTAATACATCGGGCAAGTTAAAACCGGATGATGTAAGAACAATCATCGAGTTAACTGATGAAGGTAAAGAAGTTGTAAATGAAAAAGAGATAAACAACATTATTCTTTATACTCGTAAAGCTGCAATTCGTGCAAAAACTCCTAACCAAATTAGCTATTATGAAAGTGTGTTAAAAAACGATATTTGTTTTGCAATTGGACCTGCCGGAACCGGTAAAACCTATATGGCAGTTGCCTTTGCTGTGGCTGCGCTTAAAAAAGGCATTGTTCAAAAAATAGTTTTGGTACGTCCGGCAGTTGAAGCCGGTGAAAGTTTAGGGTTTTTACCGGGAGATTTTCGCGAAAAGATTGATCCATATCTGCGTCCGCTTTTTGATGCTCTTCAAGAGATGCTTCCCATTGACCAGTTGAGAAATCATATAGAGAAAGGGATTATTGAAATCGTACCCCTTGCTTATATGCGGGGCAGAACCTTAAACGATGCTTACGTGATTTTAGATGAGGCTCAAAATGCAAGCACTATGCAGATGAAAATGTTTTTAACCAGACTCGGACCTAATTCTAAATCAATTATTACCGGCGATATTACACAAATTGATTTGCCCTCAAAAGCGCAAAGCGGACTTATACAAGTTAAAAATATATTAAGCAATGTAGATGGTGTTGGGTTTACCTACTTTGATAAAAATGATGTTGTGCGCCACAGGTTAGTGAAAGATATTATTGATGCTTACGATAGCTTTAACAATGAGGAAGATTAGCTAAAGTGTTTTTTGCTTTCTTCCCAATAATAATCCATTTCTTTCAAGTCCGAATCGGTAATACTTTTGCCATCATCTTTTAATTGTTTTTCGATGTACTGAAAACGCTTTGTAAATTTATAATTGGTTTTTCGTAGAGCATCCTCGGGATTAACTCCAATAAATCTGCTGTAATTTACAATTGAAAAAATCACATCGCCAATTTCTTTTTCAAGTTTTTCTTCATCACCGGTTTTTTCCATTTCATGCATTTCGTTAATCTCTTCAAGCACCTTTTCCCAAACATCTTCTTTCTTATTCCAATCAAAGCCAATCTTTGATGCTTTTTGCTGAAGTCGGAATGCTTTATAAAGCCCGGGTAAGTTTTTAGGGACGCCCTCAAGTACCGAATCTCTCCCTTCTTCTAACTTTATTTTTTCCCAGTTGCGTTCAATTTCATGATTATGATTTACTTTTTCATCACCAAAAACATGCGGGTGCCTCCTGATTAATTTTTCAGTAATTCCATCAATTACTTCATCTATCTTAAAATGTTTTTCATCCTCGGCAATAACTGAATGGAAAACAATATGTAAAAGTAAATCGCCAAGTTCGCCCTTTAATTCATTATAATCTTTTTCATCAATTGCTTCTATAACTTCGTAGGCTTCTTCAAGTGTTGCGGCTTTTATCGATTCATTTGTTTGTTCGGCATCCCACGGGCACTCTGTTCTTAACCTGCGCAATACGTTTACTAATTCTTCAAATTTACTTCCGGTCATATAATAAAATACCTTTTAATTTTTCGTGCAAAAATAATTAGAAATTAAAGCAAACTAAACATAAATATTTATATTGAGTTAAATTAGAATTATATTTATAAATAAGAAAACGGAGATTAGAAAATGATAGAAGAAAAAATTAAGGAATTAGGTTTTCAGCTGCCTGATCCGCCAAAACCATTAGCGGCATATGTTCCTGCGGTAATTTGCGATAAATTAGTTTATACCTCCGGACAAATTGCAATGTTAAACGGCGAACTAAAATTTAAGGGAAAAGTTGGCGGAGAATTAACAATAGAAGAGGGCGCTAATGCCGCACAACTTTGTGCTCTTAATTGTTTAAGTGTTATTAAAGATAAAGTTGGTAGTTTAGATAATATTGAGCGAATTATAAAGGTAACTGTTTTTGTAAGCAGTGCAGAAGGGTTTACTGATCAGCCGAAAGTTGCAAATGGTGCGTCAGAATTGCTTGCTGAAATATTTGGCGATGCAGGTAAGCATGTTCGCAGCGCTGTTGGTGTAGTCGAGCTTCCTATCGGCTCGGCAGTTGAAATAGAAGTTATTGCTAAACTAAAATAATATTCAATTCTGTATTGCAGTTTTTGGATATTGTTTTATATTTAAGACAGAAACTTAAACACACTTTTATTGTTTAAGAATAGAATAAAAGAGATTACTATGAAACACAAAATACTCGTTTTACTCTTAATAACATCAAGCATCTGTTTCGGTCAATTTCGTGAAGAATTAGAAAGACCAAAAGATGTTAGAGGCGGTATTACAAATGATGCTCCTCCAAGTTTAATGCTCGGATTTTTCAATCCTGAAAATTTTACGATGAATCATGCTTTTAATCTCTCCTACACAGCGTTTGGAGGTCATGGAGTTTCCTTGGGTGTTTACACAAACAGCATGATTTACAAATTTAACGAAGACTTAGATATTCAAGTAGATGCTAGTTTAGTTACATCACCCTACAACACATTCGGAAATAATTTTTCCGATCAGATAAGCGGATTTTATTTAAGTAGAGCACAACTGAATTATCGCCCGACTGAAAATTCAAATATATCAATTCAGTTTAGGCAAATACCTTACGGTTACGGTAATCCATACGGCTATTCTAATTATCGCAATAGCTATTATGGAAGATCCTTTTGGGAATATTAATTTTAAGTGAAGAATTTATGTTTATAATTTGCAACAGTATTGAAATAAATTGAGTAAAAAGAAAAAACCGGCTCCAAAAAAATCCGATACTCCAAATCTCAAATCATCAACGCTTAATCTTTCATTAAATGTTATAATTTTTTTGTTGGGCGCATTCATTATTTATTTGGCTTACTCGTTGTTTTTAGTTATTAATAGCGATAATAATCCTCAACCAAAAGCAAATAATGAAAACATCCCTGCAGAGATTATTCAAGTTGAGGTACTGAACGGATGCGGAGTAAACGCTTTGGCAGATAGGTTTACCGACTATTTAAGATTAAGAAATATTGACGTTGTTAAAACCGGCAATTATCAAAATTTTGATATTTACGAATCACTTGTTATTGATAGAAGCGGCAATATTGCAAACGCATATAAAGTTGCCCAAACTCTTGGTATCGATAAAAGCAAAGTTATTCAGCAGCTTAACGATGATTACTTTCTTGATGTTTCAATAGTAGTCGGGAAAGATTATCATAAACTATTACCAATTAAAACAGGAAACTAATATTGGATTCAAAAGAATTTGCAGAAATGATTGCAGAAATTATCCTCGGTAAAAAAGGGTACGATTTAAGATTATTAGATTTAAGAGAACTAAGCAGCTTTGCCGATTATTTTTTGATCTGCTCCGCTGATTCGGATGTGCAGGTAAAAGCTATTGCTGATGCAGTGGATAAAGATTTACGGAAGCTGGGTATCAAATGCCGGCATAAGGAGGGCTATAATGCCTTAAACTGGGTTCTGCTCGATTATTTTGATGTTGTTGTACACGTATTTAAAAATGAGTCCCGTTCTTATTACAATCTCGAAAAACTTTGGGGCGATGCTCCGGTTACAGCTATTGAAGATAACATTAAATAATTTCCATTCCTTTTTAACTTTCCATTTTTAAGGAGATTTTTGATTGAAGAATTACTTGAATAGAATATTTGCGCAAGCAGCTAAAAAATTAGCTTATCTAAAAGAAGCTTCTGTCATATTCAACGTTCCTGCACAAAGTGATCATGGTGATTTTGCAACAAATATAGCCATGACATTAACCAAAAAACTTAAACGTAACCCTAAAGAAATTGCACAAGAAATTTGCGATGTTCTGAAAGAAATAATTGATGATAAAGTAATTGAAAAAATTCAAATTGCGGGTCCCGGATTTATAAATTTCTATTTTACCCCGGAGTATGCTGCACAAATTGTAAAAGTAATTTTAAATCAAAAAGAAGAATACGGGAAATCGAAAAAGTACCATGGCAAAAAAGCTAATGTAGAATTTGTTTCCGCTAACCCTACGGGTCCGCTTACTGTTGGACATGGACGAAATGCTGTTATTGGCGACACCGTAGCAAATATGCTTGAATGGGTAGGCTATGAGGTTGATAGAGAATACTACTTTAATAATGCAGGCAGACAAATGCGTATCCTCGGGGACTCCGTTAAAAAGAGATACTTAGAATTGCTTGGGGAAGATATTGATTTTCCGGAAGAATACTACCAGGGTGAATACATTAAAGAAATTGCCGAAGAGTTAAAAAAAGAATTTGGTGATAAACTTAAAGGTGAAAGTGAAGAAGGAATCTTTAAGGAGCGTGCTGAAAAAATAATCTTCGAGGATATTTCAAAAACGCTTGAAAGCATTTCAATTAAAATGAAATCTTTTTTCAACGAGAATGATCTTTATGAAGAAAAAAAAATTGATGAAGTGCTGGAATATTTTGAGCAGAATGAATTATCATATAAAGATGACGGCGCGGTATGGCTTAAACTTTCTGAACTTGGAATTGAAAAAGATAAGGTGATTGTTAAATCAACCGGGGAGCCGACCTACAGACTGCCCGATATTGCCTATCACAAAGATAAATTTGAAAGAGGTTATGATTTAATTGTTGATTTATTTGGGTCTGACCATGCAGCAACTTACCCTGATGTTTTAGCCGGATTAAAAGCCATGGGTTTTGACGTTGATAAAATTAAGGTGCTGATTCATCAATTCGTAACTATTATGGAAAAAGGACAGACAATTAAAATGTCCACAAGAAAAGCAAACTACATTACGCTGGAGGAATTAGTAAACGAAGTGGGCAGTGATGTGGTAAGATACTTTTTTATAATGAGAAGTATTTCAAGTCACTTAAATTTTGATATTGATTTAGCTAAGAAACACTCAGAGGAAAACCCGGTTTTTTATTTGCAGTATGCACATGCAAGAATTTCTTCAATACTAAAGATGGCAGAGGAAGAAAACATTGTGCTATCAGTTGAAAATCTTGAATTGCTGAATACCGATGCGGAACAGAAACTGCTAAAAAAAATATCTCTTTTTGAAGAAGAAGTTTTAATAAACACTGAAAATTTTGAGCCTCATAAAATTGCAAATTATTTAGAAGAATTAGCGGCATTGTTTCATAAATTTTATACGGAATGCCGCATAGTCGGTTCACCCCAGGAATTAGCACAAGCACGTATTGCATTAGCCGTTGCAGTTAAAACTGTAATTAAAAACGGATTAACTATACTTGGTGTTTCGGCTCCCGAGAAGATGTAAATTGGTAGTCGGCTAACGCAGCCGATAAAGCAAAAACTTTTAATGCGCCTCCTTCTTTTAGAATTCTTGCGCACTCGTTAATTGTCGCCCCGGTTGTAACAACATCGTCAATCAAAATAATACTTTTATTTTTGATTAACTTTTGTTTCTTCAGCTTAAATGCATTTCTGATATTGGCTTTACGTTCAAGTGAATTGAGATGAGTTTGAGTTTCGGTAAATTTTATTCTTTTAATTACACCGGGTTTTGTTTTTACTCCCAATTGTTTAGAAATACCTTTAGCAATAAAATAGGATTGATTAAAACCCCTTTCAGCTTTTTTAAGTGTGTGCAGCGGTACCGGTAATATTAAGTCTGCCTGCCAGTTTAAAATTTTATTTTGTAGAATATCGCCAGCCATTTTGCCCAGCCAAACACCTGAACCAAATCTTCTTTGATATTTTAATGAATGCACAACATCCTGAATGGCTTTTTCTGATTTAAAAATAAATGCAGCGGCAAAATCATTTACAAAAGAATCATCTAAAAACTTTCTCTCATATTCTTTTTGTAAAACTTCCGGGGAGGGAGAACTGATTTGTGTAACGCAATTTGGACATAGCAGCTTCTGATTTGCATTTAATGGAAAGTTACAAGTAACACAAATACGGGGGAGAAAAAAATCTAATATTTGATTAAAAAATTTCATCTTTCATAAAATACAAAAAGATGAAAACTATTTATTAAAAATTATCAGCTCATTCCTTTTTCAACAAAAAACTTGGTGCATTTTTTATCATTTATTTCCAAATGATTAAACAGCCATGTTTTTATTGAGTTGAGTAATTCAAGTGTTACTCTTTCTTCATCCTGCTCAAGCTTTCTGTAAAAGGTATCAATCTTATTATAAAATCTATCGTGTTCCATTTTATGAGAAATAAAAAAAGGAAATTTACTCTCCTTCATCAATCTTTCTTCAGTATCAAAATGTTCACGAAAATGTTTTAACATTCTTTTTACCAAATTTTTCTCTAAAAATGTTCTGTTGCTGCCTAATGTTTCATGCAGTTCATTTAATAATTCGGCTGCATCTTTATGCTGCTCATCTATAATTCCAATATTTAATCTTTCATTTTCTGTCCAGTCTATAAAACTCATTTTAGACCTCCACAATTGTAATGAATAATTAAAGCATTCCAGCTTTCTTTCTCAAAAACCACTCTAAGCCAAATAACAATACTATAAATATAAGTATCCGAATATCTGACCACAAATTAAATTCTTTAAAAGATGAATTTTCTATAATATTATTACCTGAATATTTTTTCAATTCTGCTGCTAATAGATCGGCTTCACTTACGTCAAAATACTTGCCGTCTGTTGTATTTGCCAGCAATTTTAACATTGCGGTATCCATTACCAAATTAAGCTTCTCAATTTCAGAAGCCGAGATATTGAATTTACCCTTAACCTTGCCTAACGTTTTATTTCCTATCTTTGCCGAGCCGGTAAAATCATAAATACCAATATCAGTTACCTCTAAGCTGCCTTCATAAATACCATTGTCTATTGAAGTTAAATTTATGTTGTACTCACTTCCATTATTGTTTGCTGTAATATTTAAGTCGGCACTGTTTACGGGATTAAAATTTTCATCATAAACCTGAGCACTAAATTCCACCGTTTCACCATAAGAGTATTCCCGTTTGGTAGTGTTAACAATCAATTGCGGGTTCTCTGAATCAACGTTAAGCCATTCAATAGAGTTATGAATAAAATCATTAAAAACATTATTTTTAGCATCATTGGCATTAAGTCTCCACTTCCAAATACTATTAGCTAAAATCATAACAGATCTGCTTTTGCCTACAGCTCTGCTAACAATCAACGGGATGTTTGCAATTGCTCCCTTAAAATTTGATTTTGAAATTACATTGCTGCCTGCTTTTAATTGTGCATTAAATCTGGGCAGATTTACCGGCGGCAAATTATTCCACAACGAAATGTATTCAGCAGAATTGCTCCGTAGAAGTGAACTGTTTAGGTCGGTAATACTTGGCTGAACCTGAATATAATTACTGCTGATATTGCTCAATAATACCGGCAGTTCATTACTAAATGAATTAAGTTTTTTAAGCTCGGTGCCGTTAGATAAAATCATTAAAAACGGTTTATGATCATTAATAGAATTTTTGATTTTGTTTTCAAACTGTGGGGCTGAATCTTTTGAGGGGAATCCTATCAAAACTAATACATCGGCACTATCAACTTTTGTCGGTTCAAATTTATTGCTTAAAAATTCAGTTGATGAAATCTGCACAATGCTTTCAACATTATAATTTTCATTTTCAATTAAAATATTTTTTACTATTGATAAATCTGAAGAGGGGCTGCTTGATACCAAAAGTACATTAACTTTTTTATCTAAAACATTTATGTATTTATTTTTAAAATTGTTGTTTGTGTTCGCTTCATCCTGCAGTTTTGATAACTCAACCGTAATCATTTTTTCCCCTTTAGAATCCGGTGTGTAATCAAACTCAACACGTGTAATACCCGCATTACTTAACACAATATTTTTTTGAGCAAGGCTTTTTCCGTTCTCCTTAAACTCTGCAGTCACAGGTTCACCTGAAAACCCGGGATGCAAAATTTCTGCACGTACTAAAGTATTCTGTTCAGCATAAATATATTCGTTGGATAAAATTTTATTTACGGATGCATCTTTTTTAATTGATGAATCACCGATACCCGCTGTAAAAATAGGCACTCCTAATTTCTCTGCTCTATAAACGGGATTTGCGCCTTCGGTAATTATACCATCACTAATTATTAAAACGGCGTCAGCCAAATCGGCTGCAGATTCAACCTGATCAATAATTAATGAAAAATTAGTTGCGTTTTCACTATGGGTAATCTCGTTAATGTCGTCGGCACTAACTTCTGTAACACTGCTGCCGAATGTAAAATATTCAGCATTGCCGCCCAATGATTCTTCAATACCTTCTATCAGATAATTTATCTTATCACTTCTTGCAGTACTGTCCTCAACTGTAATTGATTTACTATTATCAATAAATATTAAACTTTTTGACTGCCTGGTTTCTAAATATTCCAGTGTTAATATTGGTTCAAATAATAAAAAAATAATTAGTGAAAGTGCTATTACTCTAATGGTATATAAAAAATATTTTAGTGTTTTACTTACAGGGGGTATGGTAACGCGGTAAAAATAATAAGAGAATAATGCAGCAAGCAAAACTCCGCTAATAAGTATTAACGGATTTGCCGAAAACGAAAAATTTATGTTTTCCAAAACTGACATTGATTAATTTTTTATTTGATTGTAAACTATTGCCTGCTAAATGTTCCAATGCTTAATATCTTCATAAGTCTTGTAGTCGGTTAAATCAAAATGAATAGGAGTAACGGCAACAAAATTTTGCCTAACCATATTCTGATCTGTATCTTCTTCATCTTCAACTTCAATAAGACTCCCGGTCAGCCAAAAATAACTTTTACCGTAGGGATCAATTCGTTCCTCATAAATATCATCCCACTTGGCTTTACTTTGGGTTGTTACTTTAATTCCTTTTATTTCAGATTCCGGTAAATTAGGTACGTTAACATTCAGTAAAGTTCCTTTGGCTAATCCGTTTTTTGCAACCAGTTCAGTAACTCGTGCTGCAACTTTTCCGGCATAATCGAAGCTGTCAACATCATGCGAGGTAACAGAAATTGCAATAGCGGGCACATCCATAATTGCCGCCTCGCGCGCTGCTGATACAGTTCCCGAATAAATTATACTTACCGCTGTGTTGGCTCCGTGATTAATACCGGAGACAACAATATCGGGCTGTTCTTTAATAATGTTTCTTATTCCCATCTTAATGCAGTCTGCCGGTGTGCCGTCAACCGAATAGCCGAAAAGTTCACCATTTTTAAAATGCTTGGTTACCCTAAGCGGGTTCTGCATTGTGATTTTGTGCCCCACTGCACTTTGCTCGGTGCGGGGTGCAACTACTATTACTTCACCAATTTTTTTTAAGGCTTCTGCTAAGGCGTGAATACCCGGTGCATCTATTCCGTCGTCATTACTTACTAATATTTTCAACTAACTTCCTTTTAATAAAAATTTTTTTTGATTTCAAATATACTTAAAAACTTAGCCTATTAAAACAGAGTAAAAAATTACCATTTACAATAAAATAACTTTAATTAAATGATAGTGTTATTAAATTTACATTTACACAAAATTAAATTATTGAATATTATTGGAACAGCGATGAAAAAGAATTTACCAATATTATATTTAGTTTGTACAATTATTTTAAGTTCAAACATTATTGCCCAAGATGAAGATTATTATGACCCCGGGTTTGAAATATTTTTAATTGACTCATACGTTACATCTAAATTGCCCCATACATTTATACTATCATTTTTTTCCAGTGATAGCTGCAATGCAAAGGTTATTCTTAATGACGATTATGAACTTTTGGTGACCGAACAATTTACAGATCAGCATAATGCTGAATTTGATATGACATCCATGCGGTTTGATACTTCAATTGTACCTTACTACATTCAAGTTGAATTGCCTGACGGCAGTGAGTTTACAAGTGAAAAGTACGAACTTATATTGCCTGACGCTTATGAATTGCAGGCAGCAAAAGAACGAAGTTTGTTCACCGTATGCTGTTTAGGGAGTGTTGTTTTTTTATTGCCGTCACCTACAATGGTTTCAATTGATGGCGAAAATTATTTCGGTCTCTCTAAAGAGGTCCCGATAATTTCTTTTTTCAAATCGGGTTACAACTATCCTGTTGGCTACATCAGTTTAGAGTACGAATATGTTTTTAATGCTCCCGTACAAAGTTTTGTTAGAGCAGGTTACAAGTATATGATTCAGTTTGATGGAATTGAATTTATTTCGCCGGGTCTTAATTTGTTTACCAACTTCGACGGATACAACGGGATTAGCCCTGAACTATCCGTTGGCTTATTCAAGATTTATAATGTTTTTACATTCTATACAAAATATAGATATAACTTTCAGCCTGGGAGTGCTGATAGTGATATGCATGAAATTTCAATAGGATTATACTCAAATATATTTTCATTTAATTTTTAATACATTTAAAACAGACTGGAATTTTCAGCCGCACAATTTTGTTAAATCAATATGCCTATTTTTATCAATAAAATATCGTTAGCGATACTATTTGTATTGTTAAGTTTAACTACCTCAATCAAAGCACAAACCGGTGGTATCACGGGTAAAGTCACTTCAAGCGGTGATGTTTTGCCCGGAGTAAATATTTTGATCATCGGAACAAATTTCGGGGGAGTTTCTGATGAAAAAGGTATTTACATAATCAGAAATTTACCGGTTGGAGAAGTAACCGCAAGATTTAGTGCAGTTGGTTATAAATCGGAATTTATTGATGTAGAATTAATAGCGAATAGAATACTGGAGCTTAATGTTGATCTTGATGAAATGGTTATTGAGGTTGACGAAGTTAAAGTAATAGATTCAGAAGTGCAGAAACAAAGTGATACAAGATCGAGCCTAATCGATTTACAGCCCGCGCAGGCAAGGGTTTTACCTGGCGCCGTAACCGATGTATTTCGAACACTACAATCCTTACCCGGCGTATTAGCCCCAAATGATTTTTCATCTCAATTAGTTATTAGAGGAAGCGGACCTGACCAAAACTTAATTGTTATGGATGATGTGGAAGTTTTCAATCCATACCGGCTTTATGGTGTAATAAGTATGTTTAATCCCGAAGCTGTTTCCGATGTCAGTTTGATTACGGGGGGATTTCCTGTGCGTTACGGAGACAGACTTTCAGCCGTGCTTGATGTAACAAATAAACAAGGCACTACTTCTCGAAATATAAAAGGTAATCTTAATGCAAGTATTGTTGCAGCAAATTTAGTTTTAGAGGGGAAAAATCCATTTAATCTTCCCGGAAGCTGGTTAATAAATTCGAGAAGAACTTACTATGATTTGATCATTGAACCCTTTGTAAAAAATGCCGGGCTGGTGGAAGATAATGTTACCTTCCCTAACTTTTATGATGTTCAAACAAAAATTGCTTTAGGACCATTTAAAGGGCATAAAATATTTTTAAATGCAATTTACTCACGCGATGCAGTCGATTTAGTAAGCGGTGAAGATAGAAACACTCCTGATAGTATTTCTGTTTTTGATAATACAAAAAACGATTTGGCAAGTATCGCTTGGCATTTTACCCCTAAAAAGAATTTTCTGAATAAGGTTATTGTTTCTTGGTATCGAAACAGCGGGGACTCAAAATTAGATTCCGAATTTTTAGACCCGTCACTCAACCGCGAAAATTTTGAAGATGCAGTTCCCGATACTCTTGCGCCTTATCTCCTGGGCTTCGGCTTTAAGTCTGATTTTAGTTATCGTAAATATTCAATTGACGATAAACTTTTAATTCTTTGGAATGACAATGAAAATGAATTTGAAGCCGGAGCCGGAATTGATTTTATGAGAACGAAGCTTGCAATTGATTTTGATATTGACCCTGAATTACAGTCTTTTTTAAGCACTAACCCAAATTTAAGAATTGTGCTTGATGATATAAGTGATATAAAAGATTATTCTAGATATAGAATTTATGCACATAACAGGTTTAAGATTGGGGATAGGCTATATATTAAACCCGGCTTGAGGCTCGACTATTATCAAATTTTAGAAAAGCCGTACCTGGCTCCCCGTTTATCAATCTCATACGCACTTAACAATTTAACAACTATTAGAGCAGGCTGGGGGATATATTATCAATCGCCCGGATATGAAAAATTGCGGGATGCTAATGTACTTTATGATTTGGATCAGAGGATAACTTCTAAATTAGATGCAGAACGTGCGGTACATTATGTACTTAGTTTTGAAAGGTGGCTAAGCTCCGAATGGAAAGCTAAAATTGAAGGCTACTTTAAAAAGTTTGATAATTTAATTGTTCAAAAAATTGTACCCGGCAGTGTTTACTATACCGAAAAAATACCGGGTATTAGTCCGAGGGATATTAACGGCTGGACACGACCAATTATCAATATAGCTGATTCATTAACTCAAATACCAACTAATGATGCAACCGGCGAGGCTTACGGTTTTGAATTTCTTGTTGAGAAAAAAAATATAATGGGCGATAATAAAATTTCCGGCTGGTTATCTTACGCATTAGCTTATGCAGAGAGGTACGAAGATAGCAGAATGCTGCCTTTCCGATTTGATCAAAGACATACATTAAACCTTGTACTCAATTATCAAATAAATCACTGGCTTGATGTAGGTATCAGATTTCAATACGGCTCCGGTTTTCCGGTTACAACGCCTGTTGGAATTAAACCTCGCATAATACTTCAGGATCAGAATGGTGATTTTGTACCCGAAACACCGGTTATTGCAACGAGGATAAACACCGCCGGTGAACAGGAAGTAATTTATGATGTAGATTACGGCGATAGGTTTAACCGTTTTGCATCACGCAAACCTATTTATCATAGGCTCGATCTACGCTTTAATGCATCTGCCGATTGGTGGGATTTAGATTGGGTAATTTATCTTGACATCATTAATGTTTATAATAGATCGAACGTGGTAAATTATGATTATTATATTTCGGAGGATTTGACACTTGAACGTGAGGCTACCGGCATGTTTCCAATACTACCCACATTCGGGTTTAATTTACGTTTCTAAATAAAATAATCTATTGCATTCTATCTGTTAATCAAAAAAAATTGTAAATTTATTTTATATGAAAAGTGAAAAAGACAGTAAATACATTGACTTGGGAGAAAGAGGTAAACTTAATTTAAAGAATAAACTAAATGATTTAACAGGCAAAGAGTGGATAAAATTTTCAAAATCATGGTTCATTCATACGCCCCCCAGAAGAAAAGAAGATGAAGTTTTACACCCGGCAAAATATCCGGAATCATTAGTTGAAGAGTTTATTACATTTTTTACAAAAGAAAATGATTTTGTTCTCGATCCTTTTTTAGGTACCGGCAGCACTTTAATTGCCGCCGGAAAAGTTAAGCGAAACGGGGCGGGTATTGAATTATCGGAAAATTATTATAACACCTGTCTCAGCCGGATTAATAAATATGGATTCGAAAATAAACTAACACCAATTTTGGGCAACTCAGAAAATATAAAAGAATTGATGATCCAAAATAATATCATCAATAAATTTGATTACGTAATTACCTCGCCCCCGTATTGGAATCAGTTGGAGAGAAATTCGATTAGACAGAAAGCACGTAAAGATAAAGGGCTTGATACCATTTATTCCGAAACGAAAAGTGATATCGGAAACATTAAAGAGTATGATGAGTTTATAGAGAAGCAGGCTCAAATTTTTGATCAAGTTTATGATTTATTGAAAGATAAAGGATACCTAACAATAGTTACTAATAATGTTTACTTTAAAGGAAAACTTTTTCCGCTGGCTTATGATACTGCAATAAGTTTAACAAAACGGGGCAGCAAAAGCTGGATTTTAAAAGATGAAAAATTATGGCTTCAAAATGATAAACCCTTAATTGCGCTTGGTGTTAACAGTGCATGGGTCGGTAATAGGCACCACCAGTTTTGTTTAATTTTTAGAAAAGAAGAAGAAGCGAATGCTCTTAAAAGTAAGTGAAATAACAAATAATATAAAACTGCTGCTCGAAGAAAATTTTTCAGAAATATCGGTAGTGGGGGAGTTGTCAAATTTTAAAGCTCATGTTTCGGGGCATTGGTACTTTACACTAAAAGATTCAAATGCACAAATAAGCTGCACTATGTGGAGAGGTATTAACAAGTATGTATTCTTTACACCGCAGGACGGCTTAAAAGTTATTGTCAGCGGAAAGATAAGCGTGTACCCGCCCCGCGGTAATTATCAGATAGATGTAAGATCGATTAAAGCTGCCGGTGAAGGAGAACTGCAAGCCGCTTTTGAAAAACTGAAAAAGAAACTTTCGGCAGAAGGATTATTTGACGAGGAAATTAAAAAGCGTATTCCTCGATTTCCTGCTAAAATTGGTATTGCTACAGCTATTGACGGAGCAGCATTTAAGGATATGCTGAGTGTTGTAAGCAGAAGATATCCGCTTACTGAAATTGTTATTGCTCCATGCAGAGTTCAGGGAGCCGGTGCCGCCGAAGAAATTGCAGCCAGCATAAAGTTACTGAATGAAACTGACGGTATTGACGTAATTATAATTGGTAGAGGCGGCGGATCGTTAGAAGATTTATGGGCGTTTAATGAAGAAGTTGTTGCAAGGGCTGTGTTTGAAAGTAACCTGCCGGTAATTAGCGGTGTAGGACATGAAATCGATTTTACAATTTCTGATTTTGTATCCGATTTAAGAGCCCCGACTCCATCTGCCGCAATGGAATTAGCTACCCCGAATATTGATGATCTCATTGCCTTTATAAGCGATTTTTCCTATAATAGTTCAAATCAGATGTTTGAAATTATTTCTGAAAAGTATAATTTAGTAGAGAATATTTCTAATTCATACGGGTTCAGAAAACCGGAAGAAATAATTAAATCAGGAAGCCAGCAGCTCGATAATTTGCTGTATCGTATTCAAAATAAAACTGTAAATTTACTCGGCAGCAAAAGGTCGCAGCTCGATTTATTGAAGTCAGTTATTAAATCATTTGATACGAATAAAATTCTCGAAAGGGGATTCGCTCTGATAAAGCAGAACGATAAAATTGTTAAAAAATCTGTTGATCTAAAAAAAGATTTACCAATAAAAATAAAATTTAGCGATAACGAAATAGAAATAAATTAAATGACAAAAAAGAAAACAAAAAATTTTGAGGAATCATTACTTCGCCTTCAAGAAATATCAGAATTATTAGAAAGTGATGATGTAACCTTAGAAGAATCAATTTCTCTTTACGAAGAGGGAATTATTTTATCTAATATTTGTTATGAATTATTAGATAAAGCTGAACTAAAAGTAACTGAGCTTAAAACTCAGTTTGAAAACAAAATGGAAAAATGAAATTCTCATCATGAGAATAAAATAGGTTTAGATTTATGATTGACAAGAAAAAGTATAAAGTTTTATTCGATATCGATTCACCAAAAGATATTAGAAATTTTGAAGTTAAAGAGCTCAAATATTTATGCGCAGATATACGCGATTATATGGTCGATGTAATTTCCCAAATAGGCGGGCACTTTGGCGGCGGATTAGGCACTGTTGAATTAACGGTTGCATTGCATAAAGTTTTTAATACACCAAAAGATTTAATCGTTTGGGATACTGGTCATCAAGCCTATCCTCATAAAATTATAACTGACCGGCGGGACAGGCTTTCAACAATTAGAAGATTAAACGGAATAAGCGGTTTTTTGAAACGAACCGAAAGCGAGTATGATGCTTTTGGAGCCGGTCATGCTTCAACTTCAATTTCTGCTGCACTTGGTATGTCAGTTGCCCAGCGAATTAATAAAACAGATAAAAAAGTTATTGCCGTTATTGGCGATGGTGCAATGACCGGCGGGATGGCTTACGAAGCACTTAACAACTCTGGAGTTTTAAAAAGTAATATTATTGTTGTTCTTAATGATAACAGAATGTCGATAGCTCCGAACGTTTGGCAAATTTCAAATTACTTTACTGAAATGATTGCACATCCGGAATACAATAAATTTAAAGGTGCCATTTGGGACTTAACAGGCAAACTGGATGATTTTGGTGACAGATTGCGCCGTGTTGCATCACGGTTAGAAACAGGAATTAAAGCTGTAATCACACCGGGGATGCTCTTTGAAGCATTAGGCTTTAGATATTTTGGACCGGTTAACGGTCATAATGTTAGTCAGCTTGTAAAACTTTTTGAGCATATTAAAAATATGAGCGGACCAATTTTGGTTCATACAATTACAGAAAAGGGAAAAGGTTACAAACCTGCCGAGGGGCATGTACAACGGCTTCATGCTTCTACGCCATTCGACAAGGTGACCGGTAAGGCACATAAAAAACCGGGCGGACCGGCAAGTTATACATCAATATTCGGTAAAGCCCTGGTAGAAATTGCAAGACAGAATGAAAAGGTTGTAGGAATAACCGCCGCTATGCCCGATGGAACAGGCTTATCGGAATTACAGAAGGAGATACCGGAAAAATATATTGACGTTGGAATTGCCGAAGAACATGCGGTTACTTTTTCTGCAGGATTAGCCACTGAAGGAATTATTCCCGTAGTTGCAATTTATTCAACATTTCTACAGCGCGGGTTCGATCAAATAATTCATGATGTTAGTCTGCAGGATTTACATGTTGTTTTTGTTTTAGATAGAGCCGGTTTGGTTGGCGCAGATGGACCTACTCATCACGGATCGTTTGATTTAAGCTACTTAAGATTTATACCGAAGATAGTGATAATGGCACCCAAGGATGAGGCTGAATTACGCAATATGCTTTACACCGCAGTTGAATATAAAAAAGGTCCGGTTGCATTAAGATATCCAAGGGGTTCGGCACTTGGGGTTGAGATTAAAGAAGGGTTTGAAAAAATTGAAATCGGAAAATGTGAAACATTAATTGAAGGCGATGATGTTGCTTTACTTGCTGTGGGTTCAATGGTTGAGTACTCGGTTAAAGCTGCTGAATTACTTAAGGATGACGGTATAAATTGTAAAGTAGTTAATATGCGCTTCATTAAACCGCTCGATGAAAAGATGCTTACCGAAATAGCGAAAAAATATTCAAAGATTGTTACACTGGAAGAAAACTCAATTGTAGGCGGTTTCGGAAGCGGTGTTTTAGAATTTTTATCAGAAAATAATTTGAAGAATGATGTTTTAAGAATCGGCTTACCCGATGAATATATTGAACACGGCACGCAGGCTGAGCTTCATCAATTATTAAAAATTGATGATTCAGGTATTACTGAAAGAGTAAAAAAGTTTATCAAAAATGATAATCTAAAACATGGAGTAGTGGCTTGATATCAAAATCGAATGTTGCTGTAATTGGGTTAGGAGGCATTGCACAGGTTGTTCATCTTCCGATTTTATCAAAACTTAACAATGTTAAAATTGCTTCGGTAGCCGAAATTAACAAAAGCAGGTTAAAAGCTGTTGCCGATAAATTTGGAGTTGAGAAAAGATACACCGATTATAAAAAGATTTTAGATGACAAAGATATTGACGCTATTATTATTTCAACCCCGACCAATACACATTTGCCAATTGCCTTAGACTGCCTAAATGCAGGCAAACATGTATTAATTGAAAAACCGATAGCAAGAAATTTAGAAGAGACTGAAAAAATAAATAACGCCGCAAAAAAAAATAACCGCTTGGCAATGGTTGGGATGAATTTAAGATTTAGACCTGATGCGATGCTGCTTAAAAGTGTAATTAATAGCGGGGAACTGGGTGATATATTTTACATTCGATGCAGTTGGCTGAGAAAACAGAGCAGTGAAGAACGCTGGTTCATTAAAAAAAGTGAATCCGGCGGAGGTGTTTTAATAGACCTCGGAATTCCTTTAATTGATTTAGCACTTTGGCTTGTTGACTATCCGACTGTTAAAAGTGCTTCGGTGCAAACATATAGGCATCGTACTAAAAGTGTTGAAGATTCTTCCGTTGGCTTTATCAGGTTGGATAACTCATCAGTTATTAATTTTGAATTCAGCTGGTCGCTTCATTCAGAACATGATTCACTTCTGCTTACAACATTCGGTACAGAGGGCACTGCGCACTTAAACCCTTTGCGGGCATATAAAAGGATTGAGTCAACACGGATTGATTACACACCTGCAAAAACATCCAACAAAAAAAATCTTTTTATGAAATCTTACGAGAACGAACTGAAACATTTTATTGCATCGGTTCGAGGAACAAATCCCCTTATTTCATCGAGTGAAGAAGCATTGAATAGAATGAAACTGCTTTCTACACTTTATGAATCTGCTAATAAAAATACTGAAATTAAGTTTTAGTTAGTAAGATCAGGAATTCGGAAAACCGAAAGACCTGAAATAATTTTCTTAGAATTAATCGGCTTGGTTAATAAACTGCTCAACATCCTTAATTATCACCGGCTCCTCTTTATCATCAATTTCCACAACAACTAGAAAACCCTTTAGCTGCTTTGTTGAAAAAAAAGCATTAACCAGTTTTACCTGGTCGCTTTCTAAACACTCGCCGGTTGTATCCGACCAAATTTCTTTGGAGGATAAACAGCCTCTCGTAGGTGAAAGCGGATAAAATGGTTTTCCTTCATAATCACTTAAATCATCTGCTGAACCGTGCATCACAATTAAACGTCTTCCAATCATCCCTGCGTAATATGATTGATAAATAGGAGAATACTCTCGCCAGGTTTTAGGCAGAAGATTTTTATAATCTGCCATGTTCCACGAATTCTGTTCATTACCACCGTGAAAAAAAATGTTTGGCGGTTTTTCGTAGGGAATTCTTGTTAGTATAATAGGTGTTGGTCCAATTGATTTTGTGGGAGTTATGTACCACCCGACTATTGAGTAAATACCTTGGGGAGTATTTCCGTTGGTGATAAACCATGGCATATTTGAAACTGAATAAGCAAGCTGTGGTATTGAGAATAAGGAACTATCTTTATTTCTTAAAAATTTGCCATTTGGATTTTTAATTACAGTTAAGCCGGGATAAATACGGTTTTTTCTTTGAAAGGAATAAATAATAGTTTTACCTTTTTGAAAATCATGGTTGAGCAGGTCTCTAATGGGTGGAAGTTTCTGAATACCATCCGCTGACTCTTCTCTAAAAAATCTTAAAACATTTACAGAGTTCTCCCGGTTAATTTGCGAGTCTATTTTTGTTATTCTCTCATCAATAAATATTTTTCCCGTATCATTTTTATATAGCAGCGCTGCGGCTTGAGCCAGAAAAGCCGGGTTTGATTCATAGTTAAAAATATTTTTAAGAGGAGATATAAACTTATCCTCGAAATTAATAGACACGTACTCAAAGAGAGCATACTTTAGTTTTGATTTCAACGAATGCCAGTTATTTAATAGATGCAGGATATTTACATCAAGGCTGTCGGATGAAGTATAAGTGATGTTTAAATCGTAAAGCTGTCTTGCAAGCTGCGTCTGATCTACTTTGTTAAAACTTTGCGAAAATAAAAAATTAATTTGCTCATTAAGTTTTAATTTTCTTTTTTCAACATTTTCTTTTAATACATAATTAGTTCTTAGTTTTGAAATGTCAACTTGTTTTTGGGAATAAACTGCCGATACAAAAATTAAACTGAACAGTATTATCTTGGTGTAATATATTTTCATTATTTATTTTTCAGTTAAATACTTAAAATTAAGTGTATCAAAAGTAGGCATAAATTTTAGAAAATTTAAAATATATTTTCAGAAACATTTTCAATAATTCCATGTATCAGCTTATATTCAGTATTCAAATAAAATATTCTTTGTAAAAATAATTATGCTCAATAAAATTCTCTTTAATCTTTTTTTAGTAATCACTCTCACTATTCTATTCCCCGACATTATTCAATCTCAAAACGGTGTGCTCCGTTCATATTATTCCAAAAAAAAGTTAGCATCCGAAATATCATATATAAATGATGTTCTTGACGGAACCAGCACATGGTATTATGAAAATGGAAACATGCGCGAACAGAAAATTTACGTAGATGGAAAACTGAGCGGATGGGTACTTAAATTTTATGAAAGCGGATTATTAAAGAAAGAATATTTTGTTGAAAATGGAATACTCGACGGAATTGTATCTGAGTATTATCAAAATGGTGCATTAAAAAGTATAAAGTTCTATTCAAATGGCGAACTAACCAGTTCGCAAAACTTAAATTATGATTCAACTTATACACCGCCGATAGAAGCTTTTACCGGAACAAGCCGACGAATTGAAAACGGAAGTAATCCTTTTGAACTTTTATGTGATGTAGAGATTTGTGCCGAACCATTAGGCGGAATGGAAGAACTGCAAAATAAAATTGACTATCCCCAGTACGCTAAGTTATATGGCTTAGAGGGAATTGTAGTTTTAATTGCAAAAGTTGATGAACAAGGTAATGTAATAAATACAAATGTAATTAAAAGCTTAGGTCTTGGGTGCGATGAAGAAGCGGAAAGAGTTGTAATGAATACACGCTTCATTCCCGGTCAAGATGAATCGGGCGTTGTGGTTTCAAGCGTTTCACTTCAGATTGAATTTAAGTTGGAAGAAGAAGAAAAAACAATTTCTGAAATTGCGGCAAGTACAAATATTACCACTGAAGAGGATAGTGTAATTGTTTATGAGCCGAAAGTAAAAAGTAAAACTGAATGCGGCTATGATATTTGTCCAAAACCTATCGGAGGAATTGAAGCTATTCTTCGGAATATGGAAACAGATTTAGATTCAAATTATACCTACACTAGCGGAACGATAGTTATCCGTGCAGATGTTGATCAATTTGGAAATGTTTTTAACACATTAATAATTGAGGGATTAAATAATAACTACAACAAAAATGCAATTGATGCTGTTACAAGAACACGCTTCCGACCGGCAGAGGATAATGGGAAAAGAGTATCCTCGGTAGCCACTTTAAAAATTCCAATTAATAAATAGAGTTAACAGTAGTTTGAGAAACTAATTTCGTAATCTCTTCAATTAGCTGCTGACCTTTATTTTTAGCATACCATGTATGCACTGCTGTAGTCCACTCTGTCTTATCTTTACCTTCACTTTTCCATTGTTCAATCAGGTTTACTAATTCTTGCGGACGTGGTCCCCACGTGAATAATTCATTCCCGGCTTCATCAAACACAACTAATTTAGGAATGCTTCTCGATTTCCCGTTTGTTAAATATAAATCCATTATATCTAAATTATCATCACGCGGAATTATTTTCAGTGTTACAAATTCCGAAAGCTCGGAAAGTAAATAGAGGTATGGTAAATTCTGTGCAGAGTCGCCGCACCAGTCCTCTGTAATTACCATCCAAAGCTGCGGCTGATCTATGCTCTTAATTATTTCTGCATGCTCATCTTCTATCTTAAATGTTTTATGTATTCTATTGCTTCTCTGAAAGTTGAGTTTTCGATAATTAAAAATGTTTAATTCTCTCTCATTAAGTTCGTCAGGTTTTGCAATACCAATCGATTGTTTTGTCGATTCCATAAAATCGGGGTAATCTATTCCGTTATGCGGTCTTCTCTCTTCAAAAAACTTGGGAGTCATATTATTCTTCTCGATATTATTAAATTAAAGTGATAGGATGCAAAGCCCGGCAGAAAGATTCTACCGGGCTAAGTTTTATTTTTCAATTTGGTAAACAGGTTTAATATCAACCGGCAGGTCGCTAAGTTCTTCAATTATAGTTTTCATTGAAGGGGATTGAACACGGTATTTTGCTATCATTTCTTTTGCTCCCTCATAACTTCCCTCTGCTTGTATCATTAGTACTTCTGAGGCTAAGTCTTTTAAAGCATCATAAATTTTATCGTAGTTTACAGAAACTTTTTTTGTTTGGGAATTAAATTCATAGCCGCCTTTTTCGAGAATGTAATTATACAATATTGCATTTCCGCCGCCATGTGCTTCGGATATACCGAAACGCACAGAACGGAAAGTGCCTGCTAGGAAAGTAACCCAAATTTCTTTTTCAACTTCTTTTGAGAAAACTCCTTTTTCTATCATAAAAATATTGTTGTACATCCCTAAAATATCTGCCTTCAATTCTTCTATTGTAGAGTATGTTTCTTTTAGTTCTTTCTTAACTTCAGTTTCTTTTCCGTCAATAGTAATAAAACCGGGTCCAACTCCGTGCGACATTTCATGCATTAAAGTATGATTGAAGAAACTTTCAAAAGTAACATAAGGCAGCTGATCTTCTACTAATATTTTTTCGGCAATTGGTTTCAGCAGTTTTTCAAATTTAGCTTCGTGTAAATTTTTAATCATTACTTTTTTTGAACCTTTAACTTTTCTTACTCTTTCATCATTCGGTAAGTTGAATGCCAAGGTCTGCACACCTGCTTTGTTATCACCGGCGCCAAATACTTCCTGCACAACAACTATCGGAGATTCACTGCCGCGATTATAATTTTTGTGTTTCTCGGGTATAGGTAAGTTTTTTTCGATGTCTGTTAAATAGCTTGCAAATTTTCCAAGCTTTTCAGTTTCTACAGGGTCAACTAAAGTTAGGAATGTTTCGAAGGCAGCTTTGTAGTTGAACATTTCGTCCTCGTAAACTTCATACGGACCAATAACAACTTCTATTCTATGATCTTTCAAATCCATCCACGCAATATCACTTTCATAATAATCGTTGGTCTCAAAAGCCTTTGCACGTTTTACCAAATAATCTTTCAATGTTGGATTATCTGCATATTCACTCGCTTCAATAAGTAAGGCGGAAATTTTAGTTAACCTGTCTTTATAAAATTCAGAATAGGGAATTGCTTTAAGTTTTCCATCTTCACGGCGTATTACTGTAAATTCAGAAGTGAAATCTTTTTCCAAATCAGGATTATCTTTTATGAAAGATTCAAATTCTTCCTTTGTCATATCTTCGGGATAAAAATTTGCTCCTTTCGGTTTTTCATAATCTCCGTAAAATGCTTTGTTATGATCAAGTCTATCGAATGGACCGAACATGATAGTAAAATATTCTAATGCTAATTTGTCATACTCATCTTTTGATTTTTCAAGCTCCGCTTTAATTTCAGGGTTTTTGGAGTACGCCTGCTCAAGAAAAAGTTCATCAATTATTTTTGATGCATCATATAATTTTTGGACAACAATTTTTTGATTTTCATCCAATAAACTCTCATCGTATTTAATTTCTGTTTCAGCAAATTGTGCAATTTTTTCTTTAAGCATTTCCTTATCCTTATTATTTGAACAGCCGAATATTAATGCCGCTGCAAAAAGTAAAATAACCAATCGATTTAATTTCATTTTTACCTCTTAAATTTTCGTTAAAATAATAGTAAAAATAAGCAATTATTGATTCTTAGAAAATCTAATATTGAAATAGAGTTGGTTAATAGATTAAAACTAAGTGTATAAAATATTGTACAGTGAACATTAGAATAATGCGAAAAATGAACGAAATGATGATAATTTATATGGCATGTTGATTGAAATCTTAGGATTGAAACAAACTGAGGTACAAAATGAAAAGACTAATAATAATAACCGCAATATTTTTATTTGCTGCTTCAACTAATAGCGAAGCAAGGCATTCAAAATTCCGATATGGAATTAACTTCAATTATTTTTATTCAACTTTACAACCGCATGGCGAGTGGATTGAAATAGATTATGATGTAGTTGTTTGGCGACCTTATCATGTTGGAAGAAACTGGCAGCCATATACAAGGGGAAGATGGGAATGGACTTCATACGGATGGTATTGGGATAGCTACGAGCCATTTGGATGGGCAACTTACCATTACGGCAGATGGCATTACGATGATTATTACGGCTGGGTTTGGATGCCCGGATATGAATGGGCGCCTGCTTGGGTTGAATGGAGATACAGTGATGATTATATAGGCTGGGCTCCGCTTTCACCTTACGCCGCATTCGACGTGCATAGAGGAATTTATTTCTCGATTAAATGGCGCACGCATTATAATCACTGGCATTTTGTACAATTCCGACATTTTGGATCGCACAAAATTTATCACCACTTTGCTGCTAATAGATATAAGAATAAAATTTTCAATAGAACAAAATACAGAACGAATTATTACGCAGATAATGGAAGAATAATAAACGGCGGAATTGATAGAAATTTTGTTGAACGAAAATCGGGAAATAGATTTAAAAAACGTGAGATACAATCAGCAAGCAGAGTATCGGATTATTCAAAATCAAGAAATTCAAGTAGAGAAAAAATAATTTCTTATCGTCCTTCAACAAATGAAGTAAGAAAATACAATAATGTAAAAAGAGAAAAAATTAAAGTTGATAGACGAAGCAGCAGCTTAAATCGAGAAAAAATTGCGATCAAGTCGAAAGCTAAAAGTAATAGGAAAATCGACAGAAACGTTAAAAGGAACGAACAGAATTCAGTGAACAAAAAATCAGGAATTAGTAAACGAAAAAATAATATTGAATACAAAAGGGAAGTTAGAAGTAATAAATCGAATAGTGGTAAAAATAAAAATATAATTAAGCAGAAAGAAATTAGAAGAAGCAGTAAACCGGAAAAGAGAAGTGAAGCTAAAAAGGAGAGTAATAACAGCAGTAGAAAAATCTATAAGCGAAATAGTGAAAAGAATAAATCTAAAAGTGCTGCAAAAAGAAGCAGCTCCAAAATAAGAAAAGATGTTAAACGAAATGGCAGCAGCGGAAGTAAAAAAACAAAAATCAATAAAGGCAGAGAAAGCAGCCGCAGCTCAACAACAAAAGGAGCAAAAACGAGAAGTAAAAGTAGAAATAGATAAAAATATACTTGGTGTGCAAAAAAAATGCCCCGTTAATGGGGCATTTTTTTTATACAATTTTAAGCTTAGATAAATTATCTAACTTTAATTTGTTTGTCCAAAATCATCTTAGCCAATTCCGATGTACCATTTTTAGAAATAGTACGTAATGCTCTTGCAGACAATTTAACGGTAACAAATCTATTTAATTCTTTAACCCAAATTTTTTTCTTTTGAATATTCGGCAGAAATCTTCGTTTAGTTTTATTATGGGCGTGCGATATATTGTTTCCGCTTATAGGACCAATTCCGGTCATTTGACATTTTCTTGCCATCATTTTCTCCAAAAGTAATTCATAATTTTCACAGCACTAAATATATGAAAAAACTTAATAATTAAAAATCATTAAACAAAAATAGAATAAAAAGTTTACTGCTGGGCAGCACCCCTTCTTCCAAGTTCTCTATCAAGCATAAACAGTGCACTTTTACTTTCACCAATCATTTTGAAACTTTGTACAATATCGTTAGCTACAGATTCCTCTTCAATTTGTTCATCGACAAACCAATGTAAAAAGGTGCTGGATGCGTGGTCTTTTTCAGCAACAGCTAAATCGGTTAACTTATTGATACATTTAGTAATAAATTTTTCATGCTCATAAGCATTTTCAAAAGCATCCATCGGCGATTTCCAATTTTCCTGCGGTTTGTTAATTTTATCCAATTGAACACGTGCACCGATTCTAATTAAAAACTCATAAAATTTCATCGCATGGATATGTTCTTCATCTGATTGTAATTTCATCCATTGCGCCATTCCGCTTAAATTTTGATCTTCAAAATATGCAGACATTGATAGATATAAGTATGATGAGTATAGTTCTTCATTCAATTGCTTATTCAATGCTGATTCCATTTTCTTTGATACCATTTCAACCTCTCGTTTATTTATATCAGAATTTAACTAACTTATTTGCTAATCTTAAGGTTCGTAAAAATATCCATTTAGAATTTCTTACACAAATTATTGAACGGATATTTTGATTTGACTGGAGTTTGTAAAGTAAAAAAGTTAAATATAATTATAATTAAATATTATGGAGATTTACTTAATGCGACTTATTATTTTATTTCTGCTGATTAGTGCTCAAATTTTGATCGGACAAAATGTAACTGTAAATAATATTACAAAAGTAATGCAGCAATCACAGGGCGAATTTTATTATCCGAAATTTAACCCTGATGGTTCACAGCTATTATTGACAAATGCTAATTACCAGGGGCTATGGATTTATGATCTTGGTAAAAAGCAATTATCACAATTAAATTTTTATAACGGCGCAGGCTACAGTTCGGTATTTTCTGATGACGGTTTGAAAATTATTTATCGTGCCGATGAATTTATGGGAATGCGAAAATATTCTTCCCTAATTGTTCAGGATATTAAATCGGGGAACGAGACTTTAGTAGAACAAAAAATAAGAAACTTATCGGTGCCGGAAGTTTTGACTAACGGACAAATATTTTACACAAAAGATTTTAACGCAGGTGTTTTTGATCATCGTGCGAATAAATCAATTGATAATAAAGTTGAAGCCTCGGTTGCTTACACCGAAAATTATAAAATTGCATTATACAGCAAGGAAAGAATTGAACTTCAGCCTTTAGGTAAAAACAATTATATCTGGGTTTCAATTTCTCCGCAGCAAGATAAACTGCTTTTTACAGTGCCGGGTAAAGGAACCTATATTTCAGATTTACAGGGAAATATTTTAGTTGAGCTTGGATATGCCAATGCACCTGTTTGGTCGCCAAATAATAAGTATGTGGCTTACATGGTTGATAAAGACGACGGTTACCAAGTAACAAGTTCAGAAATATTTGTTGCCTCTGCTGATGGAAAAAATAAATATCAAATTACAAATACATCAGATATTTCAGAGATGTATCCAAACTGGTCTCAATCAGGTTCAAAGTTGACTTTCAATTCAACTGATGGAGAAATATTTATTGCGGAATTAAGAATTGAAAAAGAAGGTGCTGGAAATGAAAAATAAATTTAATATACAAATCAGTTTAATTTTAGTTTTATTGATTGCTTCAGTTACAATCAATTCAAATCTTTCTGCTCAATCCTTATTCGGTATTAAAATATGTATTGACCCCGGACACGGCGGGCATGACCCGGCAAACGATAGATATATTCCCGAAACCGGTTTTTGGGAATCGGACGGTAATTTTAGCAAAGCCTTATTTTTAAGGGATATTCTTGAAGACCTTGGTGCAGTAGTAATTTTAACCCGTCTCGGGAATGATGATTCGGATGACATCTCACTTTCAGCAAGAAGAGCTGTTGCAAACTCAAACGGTGTGGATTATTTTCATTCAATTCACAGCAACGGTTTTAACGGTCAATCTAATTATACATTGATGCTTTTTAACGGTACTGATGGAAGCCCAACATGGGCTCAAGCCAAACAGATGGGGGCTATAATGTCTCCTCAAATTAAAAATGCCCATAGAACAACTGCCCACTATAACCGAGGCGATGTTTCCTTTTTGGGATTTAATTTGGGTGTACTAAATGGTACTAGTATGCCTGCAACACTCTCAGAAGGATCCTTCCACGATTATATTCCCGAATCGTGGAGATTAAGAAACGATGTTTATAAAAAACATGAGGCATGGGCGATAGCGCGTTCATTTATGGATTATTTTAATGCCGGTGATTTTACTTCCGGCGAAATTGCAGGAATTCTTAGAGACCCATTAGAGAACGTACCTTACTACTACATATCATCATTAGGCGATGCTAAAAGACCCCTTAACCAAATCCAAGTAACACTTGAACCCGGAAATATTCAATTTGAAGGGGATGATTTCAATAACGGATTTTTCCTCTTTGATGAATTATCACCCGGAGAATATACTGTTTACTTTAATGTTGATGATTATGCGTTCGATTCTGTGGCTGTAAATGTCCTTGCAAACTCGACTGTATTCGCTGATAAAAACTTACCGCTAGATCAATCTTTATCTGCTCCTTCAATTATTGATTTTTACCCTGGATTAGGTTCACCAGGTATTAGTTTATCGGACGATATTGAACTTCTTTTTGATATTAGAATGAATAAAGCTTCTGTTGAAAATGCTATTACAATTACTCCTGGGGTTGATAGTACATTATCGTGGCCGTGGGCTTATAAAAACAAAAAATTAATTATTAATCCAATAGAAAACTTACTTCCAGGTACAGTTTACGAAGTGAAAATATCTACAGATGCTGAATCTATATTTGGCGTTCCGCTTGCTGAGGAGTTTTCGTTTAATTTTACAACAAGATCTAATTTAACAATATTAAGTGCCTATCCTGATTTCAACAGCATTGAAATTTCTCCAACCGTTGAAATAAGATTAGAATTTGATGCCCCAATTTTTCAGCAGTCATTAGCAGGAAATATTGGATTGTTTGATGGCGATAATAATGAACTATTAGTTAACGTTGATATATCTTCTTTTCAAAGAGGAGAAATAATTTTTGAACCGAAAGACCCATTAAATATTAATACCGCTTATCAAATACGATTACTATCCGGTATTACCGATACCGAAGGATTAACGCTTGGTCAAGATTACTTTATCGATTTTGTAACGGAAGCTGAAGGTTACACAAACGGAACAATTCTCGATGATATGGAAAGTATCGGAACATGGCAGGAACCTGAGCAAAGTACAACTTCCGTTGGTATTGTTGAAGGCGAAACTAACTTTACAATTGTCAGCAGCAGAAATGTTTTAGGAGATAAGTCCGGCAGACTGACTTATACTTTTAACAGCACAGGAGGCATTTGCCGTGTGAATAATACATCTCCAATTGCAATAGGTACAAATGCTGCATCAAATTTTGGTATTTGGGTGTTCGGCGATTTAAGCTACAATGAAATCGAATACTGGTTTGTCGATGCCGGGTCAAACAATGTTGAAGTTTTAATTGATACGTTAGACTGGACCGGATGGAAAATGAAATTTCTTCCAATCGGAGATATTCCGGGAAGCGGAGAAAAACAATTTCATAGTTTTGTAATAAATCAGACAGAAAACGGAAATTTGACCGGTGAGTTATTCTTCGACGGAGTTCAATCGGATGTTGTAACCGACATTGGTGAAAACGGAAATACAATAGTTACTGATTACAAGCTTTTCCAAAATTATCCTAATCCGTTTAATCCATCAACAGTAATAAAATACAGTTTGCTCGAAGCCGGATTGGTAAATATTAAAATATATGATATTCTCGGAAATGAAATTGCAACATTACTAAATGGTGAAAAAAATGCAGGCTCCCACTCTATTGAATTTAATGCAGCAAATTATGCGAGTGGAGTTTACTTCTACAAAATATCTTCCGGAAGTTTTGTTAGCGTTAAAAAGATGATGCTTTTGAAATAGGAGTTAGTAGTTAGGAGTTAGTAGTTAGGAGTTAGTATAAAAACTTTAAAGCCGCTTTCATTTGTCTTTAGTTAGGTTTTAATAATGAAGAGCGGCTTTTTGTTTTTATTAAAATGAAATTTGAATTTGAATCAAGGCAACAAACCTTAATTTATAAATTGCAAAAGACAAACTGCAAAAGACAAATTTCAAATGACAAATCACTACTGACAAATTCCAAATTGCAAATAACAAAACCCAAAAGACAAATCGCAAAAGACAAAACACAAAAGACAAATCACTACTGACAAATCACAAATTGCAAATAACAAATTGCAAATAACAAACCCCAAAAGACAAATAACAAAAAACAAAACAACAAATGACAAAATCTTTAACAGGATAGTCAGGTTGAGCCTTGTCGAAGCTTAGCGGACATTTTTATTCTAATGCACCAAAAACCCAAGCACCAAATAGATCAATGCTGTTATGGTCCCGGCGAATAGTGCATAGGGCAATTGTGTTTTAACATGATCAATATGATCACAGGCAGAAGCCATTGAAGCAATAATTGTGGTATCGGATATAGGTGAACAGTGATCACCGAATACTCCGCCGCCAAGTGCTGCCGCAACAGTTAAATAAATATTTGCATCCAATGTCTGCGCCATCGGAATACCGATTGCTATCATAATTGCAAAAGTTCCCCATGATGTTCCGGTAGAGAAAGCAATAAAACAGGCAACAAGAAAAACAATTACCGGGACAAAGTTAGGTGATAACCAGGCTTTTGAAATCTCAGCAACATAAATTCCGGTACCTAACTCACGGCAAACAGTGCCTATTGCAAAAGCAAGCATCATAAGCAAAGCTAATGGAATCAAGCCGCTTATACCTTTAAATGTTAGATCGATGATTTCTTGAAATTTAAAAATTCCTTGTACACTATAAAGAATTGCACCGGTAAAAATAGCGGTAAGCACTGAATACAAAACTGAAGCCGAACCGGAGCCTTGACCTATAGCAGCAAATAGTTGTTCATACCAAGGCATCTGATCAATATTTTCAACTGCTCCCCAGCCTGTTGCAAGCAGCATTATCGGCATCATAGCAACCATTGTAAAAATCGGAATTATCATATTGCGGGCACGTGCCGGTGTATCTTCTTTCGGCTCCATTGCAACAATATCCGATGACATCATTGGTGTTGCTCCATCACGAATTACTTTGCCTTCTTTTATTGCACGCTCTTCTGCCTTTTTCATTGGACCGAAATCTTTTTGAGTTAGTATAATTACTACAACCAAAATTATTGCGAGCATTGGATAAAAATTAAATGGAAATGCCGCAATCAAAACACCCAAAGGATTTTCAAAACCCTGTGCGGCTATAAGTCCCATTATATATGCACCCCAGGCATTTAGGGGAATTAGAATGCAAGTTGGTGCGGATATCGAATCGGCAATGTATGCCAATTTTTCACGAGGGATTTTTAGTTTGTCAAATATTGGTCGGAATATTGAACCTACAGTTAACACATTAATACTTGATTCAACAAAGATTAAAGTTCCTGTTAACCATGCAAGCATCTGCACAACAACCCGCTTCTTACCAATTTTTCTTCGTTCAAATGAGTCGAGTATTCTATTGATATAAACTATAAATCCCTTTACACCGCCGGATCTTTGAATAAAGGCAATCAATGCGCCGATCAAGCTGCTGAACATTATTGTTCTGGTATTACCGGGGTTTTTAAAAACATCAACCAGCGCTTGAACTGTTGCGACTGTGCCGGTTAAAAAATTTCCTCCGCTCAAAATTATCCATCCAAGCCAAATGCCGAATAATAATGAAACAAAAACTTGTCGTGTTTTTATTGCAAGTATAATTGCAATTAGAGGCGGGAATAAAGACCAGAAACTAAAATGATCCATACAGTATCCTGATTTGTGGAAAGCAGATTTTATAATTCGTAATACTGAAATGAAAATAAATTTTAATTTCTCTTATGTCAAATTGAACACACAAACATGTGTCTCAATTTTTCAACTAATACCATTTTAATTATATTTGATTAACTACAGAATAATTTTTTCGGAGATTTTGCAATGCCTAAAAACTCATCTTCTGCTAATCTAATCTTATTACTTTTTACATTAACTTTTTTCAATATTTCCAATGCGCAGCCAGTAGATAGTAACTGGTTAACTCATTTTGAAAAATCAAATTATTTAGAAACTCCTAATTACGATCAAACAATTGAATTCTTTCAACAGTTAAGTGACAGCAGTGAAAAAGCCAACTTAATTACATTCGGAAAATCGCCGCAGGGGAGAGATATTAAGTGCTTGATTGCTGCCGAAGAAAAAGAGTTTACAACCTTAGCCAACGTAAAGAAGAGCGGCAAACCGATCGTACTGATTATGAATGGAATTCATTCCGGCGAAATTGAAGGCAAGGACGCGTGCATGCTGTTACTGCGCGATATTTTAATCACAAAGGAAAAAGAAAGTTTACTTGAGAACGCTGTGCTAATGGTAATCCCGGTTTTCAGTGTCGATGGTCATGAGCGAATTTCTCCTTACAACAGAATAAATCAAAACGGTCCGGCAGAAATGGGCTGGAGAACAACAGCTAAAAATTTAAATCTTAATCGTGATTTTATGAAAGCGGATGCAGAGGAGATGAGAGCTTTTCTTAGATTGTTTTCAACTGTTCTGCCCGATTTTTTTATTGATGTTCACGCAAGCAACGGAGCCGATTATCAATACACAATTACCTATCAAATTGAGCGGCATGGTTTTACCCACCCAATTTTTGAAAAATGGGCAAACGAAAAATTTATTCCTTTTGTAGAAAAACAGGTGGAAGATGACGGATTTTTAATCTCACCATTTGTCGGGTTTATTGATGGTGATGTCCGCAATGGTATTTACGATTGGATTGCGTCACCAAGATTTTCAAACGGCTATGCATCGCTGCAGAATACTCTTGGACTATTAATAGAAACACACATGCTTAAGCCTTATAAAGAGCGAGTGTTTTCTACATTATCCTTGCTTACTGCAGTATTGGAGTTAGTAAATAGTGATAATGAAAACATTTTAGAAATGAATGCAAAAGCTGAGCAGGACAGAATGAAAAGATATGGTTCTGAAAGAGAGCTATACCCTTATAAATTTAAGCGGACAAATGATTATGATACTTTTATTTATAAAGGACTTAAGCCAATAGAAAAATTTAGTGAGATAACAGGGGGAAAAATAAACACTTATACTGATATACCGGTTGAATATGAAGTACCGTACTACAACAAAGATTCAGTTACAAATTATATTGATCCGCCGTTAGGTTACATTGTGCCGGCAGAGTGGAAATCGATAATAGAAATTTGCGATGCACACGGAATTAACTACATTGAATTAAACGATGATAAATTATACACGGTAGAAAAAATAAAATTCAGAGATGTTGAGTTTGCTTCTTTTCCTTACGAGGGAAGATTTATACCTTCATACAATTATGACAAGACTATTGAAGAATTTACGGCATCTAAAGGATCATTTTACATTCCGGTTAAGCAGCGAACCGTTGGAGTAATCTTAAATCTATTTGAACCGGATGCCTCAGATTCATTTGTGAAGTGGGGATTTTTCAATACAATATTCGAACAGAAAGAATATTTTGAAAACTACTCCATGGAGCCTATCGCCAAAAAAATGTTAGCCGAACAGCCGGAGTTAAAAAAAGAATTTGAGGAAAAATTAAAAAGTGATGAAGATTTTAGAAATGATCCTTACTCAAGGTTAAATTTCTTTTATGAAAATTCTCCCTATTATGATCAGCAGTTAAATGTTTATCCAATTTTAAGAGTACTTAGCGATTGATAAGAATTGAAAACATAACAAAAAAATATAACAGCTTAATTGCGGTTGATAGATTCAGTGCCGAAATACCTCAAGGTTCAACGACAGTATTGATTGGACAAAGCGGATGCGGTAAGTCCACGATAATAAGAATTTTAACCGGATTGACAAAAGCAGATTCGGGGGATTCTTATATCAATGATCTGAAAATAAATGATCAGAACATTGGAAGGATCAGAAAGGAATTGGGTTATGTAATTCAAAGCGGAGGCTTGTTCCCGCATCTTAGCGTACAAGAAAACATTTTGATGATGGCAAAATATTTTAAGTGGACTAAAAATAAAATAAGCAGCAGGCTTGATGAATTAATCAATTTAACAAATTTTCCGCCGGAGGGATTAAACAAATATCCTTCACAAATATCGGGCGGGCAGCAGCAGCGTGTAAGTTTAATGCGCGCACTTATGCTCAATCCGAAAATACTTTTGCTTGATGAACCACTTGGTGCGCTTGACCCGCTTATAAGATACGATTTGCAGGAAGACTTGAAAGCAATTTTCGCTAAGCTGAAAAAAACAGTTTTAATTGTAACGCATGATTTAAGTGAAGCTGCATTCTTTGCCGATCAAATAATTTTAATGCAGGATGGTAGAATTGTACAGAGCGGCACTGCCGGGGAATTATTTAAGAATCCTAAAAATGATTTTGTTAAAAAATTCATTAATGCGCAAAGGGTAAATTATAACTCGGAGAATATAAGTTGAAAAAGTTTAACTGCTTATATATAACCCTGCTATTTCTTTTAAGTCTTAATTTTCAAACTTACTCACTTGATAACCATGCAATAATTATTGGATCAAAAAAGTTTACTGAATCGGTAATTCTTGGAGAGATGATCAGCCAAAAATTAAATCATTCGGGTTATTCATCAATGCACAAAAGGGAATTAGGCGGAACGAGAGTATTGTGGAATGGTTTGCTGCAAGGTGAAATAGATATTTATATAGAATATACCGGAACAATTATTCAGGAAATATTTGCGGGTGAGTCAATAGACGAAAACAATCTAAGTGAAAAGCTTAAATCGTTTGGAGTTTTGATGAGCAAGCCGCTCGGATTCAACAATACTTATGCTATTGGAATGCTTAGGAAAGAAGCCGAAGAATTAAACATTAATAGTATTTCCGATTTAAGAGATCATCTCGAATTGAAATTTGGATTGACAAATGAATTTATGGATAGAAGGGACGGCTGGTCGGCATTAAGAAATAAATACAATCTAATAAATCATAATGCCATTGGTATTGATCACGACATTGCTTACCGGGGTTTGGCAGAAGGATCGATTAATGTTATTGACCTGTATTCGACCGATGCTGAAATAAAATACTACGATATTAAAAAATTAAAAGATGATAAAAAGCATTTTACCGATTACCATGCGGTTATTTTATATAGGAGCGAACTATTAGAAAAGTTTCCGGGTATTGAACAAGTACTGCTTAAATTTGAGGGCGCAATTAATGCCGATGAAATGATAACCCTAAATGCTTCAGTTAAAATTAATGGCAGCAGCGAAATTAGTGCAGCTGGAAATTTTCTAAACAAAAAGTTTACTATTGAAATTGAAAATGTTGAAAAAACTTTTATCGAACGATTGATTAAAAATACCCGGGAGCACCTATTTCTCGTATTGATTTCTCTTTTCTTTGCAATCATTGTTTCTATACCGCTTGGTATATATGCACGAAAAAATGAACCATTGGGAAAAATAATATTAGGTCTTGTCGGAATAATTCAAACAATTCCTTCACTGGCTATTTTAGTTTTTATGATTCCGTTTTTCGGTATTGGGGCTGAGCCCGCAATAGTTGCGCTTTTTCTCTACAGCCTTTTGCCAATTGTACGCAACACTTATTTAGGACTGGAAGATATTGACACACAAATTAAAGAGTCAGCAATAGTTTTGGGGTTATCAAAAAAATATATATTAAGAAAAATTGAATTACCCTTAGCCGCTCGTTCAATAATTGCAGGAGTAAAAACTTCGGCTGTAATAAATATTGGAACTGCAACTCTGGGGGCGCTTATTGGTGCAGGCGGATACGGGCAGCCTATACTTACCGGAATTAGATTAGATAATATTCAATTGATTTTAGAAGGTGCAGTACCTGCTGCCATGCTTGCTATCCTTGCTCAATTAGCCTTTGATGCAATTGAAAAACTTATCGTTCCGAAAGGACTCAGGATAAAAGCACAATAGAGTGAATTGAAATTCCTTCAAATGATTATTAGATTGTTATTAAATTGAAATTTAAATGGATGAATTATCAATTAAATTATTCAAAAAACTTCAGCTACTAAAATGACGAACAATAAAAAAATAAATTATGAATGACGTAAACGAGCAGACAAAAAATGTCAGCAATAAAAATTTGCGGCGTAATGACTTGCTAAAAAAATATAAACAAGTTAGAAGACTAACAGAAAAACTATGTGAACCTCTTGAAATTGAAGATTATGTTATTCAGTCTATTCCGGATGTTAGTCCTACAAAATGGCACTTAGCCCATACCAGTTGGTTCTTTGAGGCTTTTCTGTTAAAAAAAGTTAATCCAAATTATAAGCCTTTAAATGAATTATATAATTACTTCTTCAATTCCTATTATGTGCAAATTGGTGAGAGATATTTGCGTCAGGAAAGGGGAATGCTTTCCCGCCCGACTGTGAAAGAAGTTTATGAGTTTAGAAAATTTATTGATGAGCAAATGTTCAGCTTTTTTGAAAACTCCGATGAGAAAACTTTTAATGAAGTTGCGGTAATTATTGAAATAGGTTTAAACCATGAACAGCAGCATCAAGAGTTAATGCTTACTGATGTAAAACATGTGCTCTCACAAAATCCCCTTAACCCGGTTTATTCAAATAAAAGTATTGATGATAGAATTAATGTTAAGCCAATTAATTGGGTAAGTTTTGAAGAGGGGATTATAGAGATAGGACATAACGGAGATGGATTTTATTACGACAATGAAATGCCGCGCCACAAAGTATTTTTGCAAAGTTTTGATATTGCAGACAGGCTGGTTACAAATGGCGAGTATATCAATTTTATTGAAGATGATGGATACTCAAAAACAGAGTTATGGCTTTCCGACGGGGCATCGACAGTTGAAAGAGAAAAGTGGAAAGCTCCGCTTTACTGGGAAAAAATTAATGGCGAATGGTGGAATTTTACTTTAAATGGATTTAGAAAAGTTAATGCAAGCGAACCTGTTTGCCATGTAAGCCTTTATGAAGCCGATGCTTTTGCAAGGTGGGCTGATGCAAGACTTGCAACAGAAAGTGAATGGGAACATGCAAGCTCCGAAATAGAGATTGAAGGTAATTTTGTTGATGATGAAAATTTTCACCCTTTTTCATTAAATGGCGAGAATCAAAAAATTAAACAAATGTTTGGTGATGTTTGGGAATGGACACGAAGTGATTACTCACCTTACCCGGGTTATAAAATTCCGCCCGGAGCAATTGGCGAGTATAACGGCAAATTCATGTCGGGACAAAATGTACTTCGCGGCGGTTCATGTGCTACATCAAAAAACCATATTAGAAATACTTATAGAAATTTTTTCTACCCGCATTCAAGATGGCAGTTTTCGGGAATACGTTTAGCTAAGGATAAAAAAATAGGATTGGTATGAATACAGAAAAAGTTACTGTTGATGAACAACAAATATTAAATGAAATATTCGATGGATTGAATCAAATACAAAAAAAATTACCGAGTAAGTATTTTTATGATGAGAAGGGTTCCCAATTATTTGATCAGATTTGCCGGTTAGATGAGTATTATCTTACAAGAACTGAAATGATGATTTTAAAAAATAATGTTGATCAAATTGCGGAATGTTTTGGTGATGATTCGATATTTATTGAGTACGGAAGCGGCAGCAGTCTTAAATCAAGAATACTTTTGAAAAATATTAAAAACCTTTCCGGCTATGTTCCAATCGATATTTCTACCGAACATTTGCAGTCAACTGCAGCATCCTTGAATGAAAGGTATCCTGATTTGGATATTTATCCTGTGGCTGCTGATTATACAAAAAAAATTGAAATACCTGATATTAAGAAAACAGTAAAAAGGCGAATGGGATTTTTCCCCGGTTCAACTTTAGGAAATTTTTTACCGGAAGAAGCCCGAGAATTTTTAGCAGTAGTTGCCGATGAACTTGGTGAAAACGGTGGATTAATTATTGGCATTGATTTAAGAAAAGATAAAGAAATACTGGAAGCCGCTTATAATGATAAGAAGGGGATTACTGCTCAGTTTAATTTTAATATTCTACATCACCTTAATGATCAATTCGGATTCAACTTTAATGTTAATGCATTTAAACATTACGCTCCTTTTAACGAAGAACATAGCAGAATTGAAATGCACTTAGTAAGTTCAGAAGAGCAAACGGTAAAGTGTAGAAATGAAGTATTCCACTTTGCAAAATGGGAAACTATATTAACAGAATACTCGCATAAATATACCATGGAAGCATTTCAAAATATTATTGCGGGTCTGTTTGAAATTGATAAAATATGGACAGATGAAAAAAATTACTTTGCAGTTTTATACTTAAAAACGGTTTTGTAAAATATTATATTATTAGCTTTGAGATATGAAAATCATTCCAAAAAATATATTTCTATTTTTTTCAAAAATTGCCGTAGTTTACTTTATCTGCTCTGTTATTCTTGTACTAATATTTAAATGGTTTGATCCTCCTATTACCTCATTTATTCAAAGTGAATTAAACGAAAAAAAACTCGTATCAATAATGCCGGTAAGGGTTAAGCAGAATTGGATTAACCTGAATGAGATATCCTCCAAGGTACTGCTGGCAGTCGTGGCTTCAGAAGACCAGAAATTTTTTGATCATTGGGGCTTTGATGTTGATGAAATAGTTAAAGCGGTTGAAGAGTTTGAAGATAAAAACAAATTAAGAGGGGCAAGCACTCTAACCCAGCAGGTATCTAAAAATTTATTTTTATTCCCATCAAAAAATTTTATTAGAAAAGGATTTGAAGCCTATTACACTTTTTTGATTGAACTATTCTGGAGCAAAAAAAGAATAATTGAAGTCTATTTGAACATAGCAGAATTAGGACCGAGTACGTTTGGAGTAAGTGCAGGGTCGCGCTATCATTTTCATAAACCGGCGAGTGATTTAAATAGTGATGAAGCGGCATACCTTGCAGCAATATTACCAAACCCGGGCAGATACAAAAGCAATGAACGAACAAATTATATAAACAGAAGGATTGAAAAAATAAAGCGGCAAATGTATTTGATAGGCGGCGAGCAGTTATTAAAAGAAAATTTGTAAATCGATATTCATATCGATTCCCAACAAGAAAAAATTATTCAAGTTCTAATCTATTCGTATCAATAAACTCAACACAACTATCAAGAATATTTTCTTCAACGGAGCCTTCAACAATAGGGTAATTATACTTATAAGAATCAATTGATGTATCGCGCCAATAATTGAAGTATTCCGTTATTGCCCCTTGATCATTATAATAAATAATCTCCAATAGACTGTACATTTTTAACTGCTTGTTAAATAAATAATAAGTTTTAGATTGAATAGCCTCTTCACCGTTGGATTCAAGTTCAATTGGTTCATTGTAGTTTTCCAAAACCCAAACATAAATATCATCATCGGTATAGTGTTCCAAACCGGCTAAATCAATAAATAGATTTTGGTTAGTTGAAGTTTCAACTCTTTGCCAGGTATCATTAACTTGGGACTTACATATAGATATTGTAAGCAAGAGAAAAAATGTTAGCAGTGGAATTGTATTCATTATCATAAAATTTACGTTAGATAAAAAATCAGCGGAAAGAGAGGGATTCTCCCAAGGGAATGACCATGTCAGTACCCTTGACCGCCGAAATAAAAAATAAAAAAAGAGCGGAAAGAGAGGGATTCTCTTTGAACAACGACAAACATTGCGGAAGGGGTGGGATTCGAACCCACGGTACGGTTGCCCGTACACACGCTTTCCAGGCGTGCCAGATCAGCCACTCCTGCACCCTTCCGAAATTTTAAGCTACAAATATATTAAATTTAAGAAGCAATAGAAAAGATTGATCTTAAAAAGATCTATAAAATTTAGATTTTAATATTTATTATTTCGCAATTCAGCAAGTGACAAAATTTTTATTTAATTTTGGTTTATAAAACAAAACGGAAAGGTGCCAGAGTGGTTGAATGGGGCGGTCTCGAAAACCGTTGAGCGTCTTTCGGCGCTCCGAGGGTTCGAATCCCTCCCTTTCCGCATTTAATTTTTTTTATTTAGAATTTGTGGTGCGAGGGTTCTGCCAAAGGCATCCCCTTGGGAGAATCCCACCCCTTCCGCAATCCGAATTTAATCCGATTAAACTTTTGTTTTATTTGCCTTGAAATAAAAATCAGTAGGATTACTGATTTTTGTAAGCAGAAAATTTTATATATTTAAGACATCAATATCATTTCTTTGATAAAAGCTATGTTGAACCTAAAGATGGGAATGATATTAATGTAGGCAAATGAGCATGCAAATAAGAAAAATATATCGACATACCAATAAAATATTTTACAAAAAAGTTATATCATTACCATTAAACATTGGTATTAAATGTAGCGGAATGTGATATCACGATTATATTTCTTAATATCAAGTAATTAACAGAGGCTTTGTGTCGTCATATATAGTTAAGTAACTAAAAACAAGAGCTAATAATGCTGAAATGGATTGTGAAAATATTTATTTTGTTGATAATAGTTTCGTGCTCTAATAATTCGATCAATAATCCAACTAATAATGAAGAAACTTTTGCTAAAATTGTTGGTGTCATTGTAGATTCTTTAAACTTAATTCCACTAGATGATGTTACAGTTAGTCTACATGAAAAAGGAATTTACAGAATCACTGACACATTGGGACAATTTTCAATTGACAGTTTAAATTTGGGCACATCAACAATTGTTCTTAAGACGATAGGATATGAAGATAAATCCATTAAATATTATTTTGCTGATACAATTCAAGTAAATGATACAATAGTCATGTCAAGGCAGAGTTATAATTATTCAGTGTTAGATTTTGATGATTTGCCCCATCAAGATACAACATGTTATGGCTACAGCCTAATGGACTTTGACAGATATTATCATTATTACAATCCTGAGTTTTGGGATGAAACTGCAGTAAATAGATTTATAGATTCTCTAATTATTAAAATCCAAAGAGAATATATAACTTTAGACACACTTTGGTATCAATCCTATATGCCTCAATGCAGTCATCCAACGGTTGAATGGCTTCCTGTAATTGCAATAAAATCAGATGCTGCTGATGAAGAAATGATAAATTTAGGTTTTCATAAAAAACGTGTTGACAACTATAGTTACTGGGCATGGTATCAGTGTGAAAATGAGCCGATGCATTACAGAAAATATGGAATTAATTAAGTATTAGTAAAAGACATTAATCCTTACTTCATTTTCCAAAAAAAAGCCCCGATAAATCTGGGTTTTTGTGTATTCTATTAACAACCTGATCTAGTTTAAAGATTCAATCTCTTTTTCAAGCTGAGCAACCAGGTCATCCATTCTATTTATTACTGTCATCATAGCTTCCGGTTTTGTTAGATCTACACCGGCTTTCTTAAACTGTTCCATCGGGTAATCATTCTAAGTTATAAAACTCAAATATTGAAATTGTGGAAAAAATAAGTTTCCTAATGTGAAACTATTTTGTATATTTACAGTATATGAAAATACACCTTATTCGAAAACAAACTATTGAAAAATATGTTTCAGAAAATGCTCAAAGTAAATCAGCATTTGCGAATTGGTTCTCAATAATAAAATGGGTTGAATGGAAAGAACCAAGAGATATAATTGCTACTTTTAACAGTGCAGATATTCTTGGAGAAAGTACGAAAAGAGTTGTGTTCAATATAGGCGGAAATAAATATAGAATGATTTGCAGTTATCATTTTGGAAAGAAGAAAGTTCATTTGTTTGTTAAATGGATAGGTACTCATTCAGAGTATTCAAAATTGTGTGCTGAAGGAAAACAATATTCCATTAAGGCATATTAGATTAAAGGGAATGAAAATGGAAAAATTAAAATACACGGTTATAAAAAATAAAATTCAATATGATGAATATTGTAATATCATAGAAGAACTAGTATCAAAAGGTGATGAAAGGTTTTCTGATGAGATAGATTTACTAACAATTCTGGTAGAGAAATGGGATCATGATCATAATTCATTTGAAGATGTTGACCCAATTGAATTGTTAAAATCATTGATGGAAAATAATAATCTGAAAGCAAAAGATTTGGTTGAGATATTGGAATTATCAAAAGGAACAATATCAAAGATTATGAATTATCAGAAAGGACTTTCAAAAGAAACAATCCGAAAACTTTCAAATCATTTCAACATTTCACAAGAAGCTTTTAATCGCCCGTATAAATTAGTAAGTGAGGTTAATAAACATTTCCGCGATGCAAGTCTAATGAATACAAGAAAAAAATTAAAGAAAGAGTTCGTATAAAACAAGCCCCGAAAAAATCGGGGCTTTAGTGCACTCTATTTTTAATCTAATCTAGTTTAAAGATTCAATCTCTTTCTCAAGCTGCGCAACCAAATCATCCATTCTATTTATTACTGCCATCATAGCTTCCGGTTTGGTTAAATCAACACCTGCTTTTTTTAGCTGTTCCATTGGGTAATCATTGCCGCCGGATTTTAATAGTGTTAAATAATTTTCTACTACTTTACCTTTTTTAGATTCATCTGTCTCGCTTAACTGTTTATAAAGCTGAGCCGATGAAACAAAGCATGTAGCATATTGATAAACATAAAATGGTGAGCGGTAAATATGAGGGATACGCGCCCAAACAACTTTTAAGAATTCGTCTTTTTCCTGCGAGTCGCCGTAATATGTATCGTAGAGTTCTTCCATAATTCCGCTTAAAACATTTGCTGTTATTGGTTTTCCGGCTTCTGCTAATTTATGCACCTGCAGTTCAAAATCTGCCAGCAGAGTTTGAAAATAAAACGTTCCCGTTATTGCACGTATTGATTGCTGAAGTAATGCAATTCTTTCTTTGGGGTCAGTTGTTCTTTCGAGCAGATAATCCAGCAGAAGAGCCTCGTTAAAAGTTGATGCAACTTCGGCAACAAATATTGTGTAGCTGGAAGTAGCAAAAGGCTGGTTTTCATTTGCTAAAAGCGTATGCATTGTATGACCGAGTTCATGTCCGAGCGTAAAAACATAATCCAAAGTTTTGTTATAATTTAACAGCATGTATGGATGCACTCCATAAACGCTTGCTGAGTATGCGCCGGATCGTTTGCCGGTATTTTCAAAAACATCAAGCCAGCCGTTTGATAGAGCCGTTTTAATTTTATCCTGATAATCTGCTCCGAGCGGCTCAACTGAAGCCATTACCCATTTTTTTGCATCTTCATAATCATATTCTTTATCAAAATCGGTAAGGGGCATTGAACCGTCGTAGCTGTAATATTTGTCCAACCCTAATACTTTCTTACGCAATCTTTGATACCGTTTAAGCGGCTCGGTATTGGCTTTTACGGTGTTCACTAAATTTTCATAAACAGCAACGGGTATGTTGTTTCCGTCAAGTACCGCTTCTAAACTTGAGTTATAATTTCTTGCTCTTGCACTTGCCCAGTCTCTTTGGCAAATAGCATTATAAATTGCGGCGTAAGTATTTTCTTTTTCCTTATAAACACCATAGTGTGCTTCAAAAGTTTTTTTTCTATCATCTTGATTTCTTTTGGTTGCAAGCACTCTGCTGTAATTACCGTTTGTTACCTGCACCTCTTCACCGTCAGAAAGTGTTACGGTAGGGAAGTCAACATCCGATGTAGAGAGTTCAGAGTAAATACTGGATGGAGTAGAATTAAATTGAGCATTATATGAAAGCAGCAGTTCCTTATCGGCATCAAGCACATGTTCCTGCTGACGGTAAAGGTCTTCAATCCCAAACCGATAAGGTGCTAAAGCCTCGGTTTCATCAAGCCACTTTTTCATTGTGTCCCAAGGTATTTCGAGCAGTTCCGGGTTTATCCATGAAGTAGCTGAGCTGAATTTTGCAAAAAGAATTTGTACCTGCTGAAGTTTTGATGACACCTCTTGATCCCGTGTATCTGTATCGCGCATTAGCTGCGGGTATCGGTAAACTTTGTAAGATAAAATTCCTAATTCATCCTGCATAGTAAAGGCTTTTACTAATTGTTCGGGTCCATCTGCAAGTGTACCTTTTAGTTCGGTGATCTTTCCCATTTTGCTTTCAAGGTCTTTCAGCCCTGCTTCCCATTCTTCCCAATTTGAATAGATATCATTCAAGTTCCATTTGTATTCATCTTTTATTTCATCTCTGTTTTGCCCTGTAGTAACAGTGCTGAAAAACAACGGCATTATGCAGAATGCGAGGGGGGAAAGCTGTAATATTTTTTTAAAGTTCATTTAAATCCTCATTTTATTTTAAGTAGGTAAACCAACTATTTTTAGACGAACGAAACAATTTAAAGTTAAGTTAATTCAAATAGAGTTTTGAAATTTCATTTGCTATATCAGCAACATCCGGTTCTCTTCTATTTGTTAATACCAGCACTGATAATTTTTGTGCCGGATATCTTTGATAAATATTACGAAAACCGCAAGTGCTGCCTGGATGATAAATCCTGTCCAAACCTTCAAAATAATCTCTTCGCCATCCAAAGCCGTAATCAATTGTTTCGCCGTTATTTAATTGACCCCGTTTGAAAGCTTCCTTCATTTTTCGATCGCTTATTAGTACGTCCGTGTATAACGCTTGATCCCACTTGAACATATCTTCTAATGATGTATAAATTCCGCCGTCACCAAGTACGGCACTCGTTAAACTTTGATCTGAAAATTCAAATTCATCGTCAACTTTATTATAGCCGAATGATCTATTGGGAATTTGGTTTTTTCCTTTTACGAATGCCACAGTGTTTTTCATATTTAATTTGCTGAAAATATTTTCCTCTAAAAATTCAGGAAAGCTATTACCGCTAAGTTTTTCAACTATCATTGCAAGAACTGCGTAAGCCGTATTGCTGTATTGAAATTTTGTTCCGGGTTCAAAATAGAGGGAATCAGCATCATTCATCATTTTCAAAACATCGCTGTCGGTAACTTGTATTGTTGCTGTATCCGGTATTAGTGATTCATAATCAATTAACCCGGATGTATGCCGGAGTAGATTTTTGATAGTAATCTCTTTTCCATATTCAGGGAAAGCAGGAAAAATATCCCTGATTTTATCATCAACTGAGAGGAGCTCTTTTTTCTCTAATATGAGTATTGCCATTGCAGTAAACTGTTTTGAAATTGATGCTAAGCGAAAATTAGTTTCAGCAGTTACCTTTTCACCGGTTTCCAAGTTTGCAAGTCCGTACCCCTTTTGAAAAAGAATTTCACCTTCTTTTATAACCATTACTGCGGCACCGGGGTTTTTATCCGAGTATGGTTTCATTAGTTCATCAATAGTTTCTTCTGCGTTTTTACTGCACTGAGTATTTAAAAGTAACGATGAAAGCAGAAGCAGATTAAGTGGATTTTTTAGCATGGCGGTTTCCTTAAATATTATAACGAAAAACTTTATTTATACTTAAAATAAAGTTACGGAAAAAATATTCTTTTAGGGATTTGTTTTGAAAGGGGAAGAAAAAATAGGTAGAAAATTACTTTATTATTTGTTCATCAAATGTAATTGTGAACAAAGCACCTTTGCCTTTTTTGCTTGTTAAATTTAACTGTGCTTTATTTATTTCAACATAACTTTTAACAATCGCTAAACCTAAACCGTTGCCGTCAAACTTTCTTGTATATCCTCTGTCTTCCTGAGAAAAAGTTTTATACATATTTTCCTGGTATTCTTCAGATATACCAATTCCCGTATCACTAACGTCAACTTTTATTTTATCGTCAGCGCCGGGATAAATTTTTACTAAAATTTCACCTTCATTAGTAAACTTAATTGCATTCTCTATTAAGTTAGAAAAAACCTGATCAATCATATGTTTATCGGCAAGTACTTTTCTGTCTTCAGCATTATTAATAAATTCAAACTTCAAATTTTTTCTTAAAGCATATCGTCTATACTTGCTTGTTAAGTTTTCAAGCACCTCGTAGCCAAGGTCTAATACAACCGGGTTGTATTCGTAATTACCGGTATGTATTTGTGACATTTCAAGTATCAAATCAATTGTGCGGATAATTCTTTGTCCGGCAGCATTTATTATTCTAAAAGTTTCGCCTTGATCGGCAGGCAATTTATTTGCCATGGTATCTTTTAAAATGGAAGTAAATCCAAAAATTGTATTTATCGGCGTTCTAATTTCATGCGACATCTGAGCAAGGAATTCAGTTTTCAGTTTACTCAATCTTTCAGCTTCATCCTTTGCTTCTTTTAATTTTTGATTTACACTTTGTAATGATTCATACGCTTTAATTTGTCCTTTATAAAGCTGCGCATTACGTATAGCAATTGCTGCTTGTCCGGCAAGTATTTCAAACGTGTCGGTTATTTCACTCACTTTAACTTTTTGAATACGTTTACTATCAACGTAAATAACACCAATTTTTTTATGTGCTGTTACAAGAGGGGAGCAGAGAATTGTTTGAAGTTCTAGTTTGAATATACTTTTACTCGGGTCGTGTTCGGTATCGCTAAGTGCACCCTCAATAAATTTTGATTTGCCTGTGAAGAAAACATCCTCAACTACTGTTGTACTGATATTGAAACATGATTCGGGTAATTTATTATCGTTTGCATCAATACCTAATTTAAATTCAAGCTGTCCTTTTGAATCTTTAAGAACGATAAATCCTCTTTCAGCGAAAGATATATCAATAGCATATTTGAGAACCATCTCCAGTACGTTTTCAAGTATAAGTGATTTATTTATACTTTTAACAATATCCAAAATACTTTTTAGGTTTTTTGCCGTTCCGCTAGATCCACTTTCCGTTAGGGTAGTATTGGATGAATGTTTAATGTTTTCTCGAAAAGTACTGAACTTCATAATTTTTATTTAGCTTGAAATAAAGTGTTAAAAAATAAATTTAATAGAACGTTAAAATAATAAAGAAAAATTTGAAAATAATAACATTTGTAAAAAAAATATACAGATAATTATGGTTATGATTTATTATCGAATAAATTCTGAATTAGTTGATACTAAAATCCTTTATCTGGGAATCAAAAACATTACTGCCTGCTTTTTTGTAAAATTTCGAGGCATCTTCAAAATATAAAAATGCTTCTTTATTTTGATTTTGTTCAAGAAAGAGTTTTCCTAATTCATTAAGTGCAGCAGCAGTATTAGAAACATTACCCAATTCTTCATTCAGCTTTAAACTTTTTCTGATATAAAGTTCAGCGCTATCAAAATTTTTGTTCTTTTTTTCAAACAAACCTTTTAGAACAAAGATGTTTGCGAGTATTGCTTTCTCTTTTATCCTATCGGCAAACTGTGTTGCTTTACTGAGATAAGCCATTCCCAAATTGTAATCAAATTCTTCTAAGTAAACTTTAGCTTTGTTAAAATAAATTTTTGCAATTAGAAAATGATTTTTTGTTTTTAATGCGTTGTATAAACTTTTATTAAATTCTAAAAGTGCGGCTTTACTGTTATTTTTTTTAAGAAATACCAGTCCCATTTTTATATGAGCTATTGCAGTCTTTTCCGGGTTCTCAATCTGCTCAAATTTTATCTGCATCCGGTTAAAATGGAGATGAGCTTGATCATAATTACCCATTAAATATTCTATTTCACCTAATTTATTTTCCAAAATAACGGTTTGATGAAAATCAGATTTATGATTTAGGAATTTAGCAGCTTCTTCAAAATAAAATTTAGATTTATCTAACTCACCTTTACTGAAATAGATACTGCCAAGTAGAAAGTCCGAACGAAAAAGTCCTTTCAAGTCTTTCTGTTCTTTGAAAAGAGTTTTTGCGGTTTCAACGTATTCCAAACTTTTGCGAAAATCATTTTGCTGAAAATAAATTTTACCAAGTTTTAAGATTGCGTAGGCTGAAATGTTAGCAAGGTTAGTACTTTTGCTGCTTCTATTTAATATCTGATTATTTATTTCCGAAGCTAATTGAAAATCGTTTTCGTCGAGTGAAATTTTTGACAAATTGTAAAGTAAGCTGTAAAGTTCTTCTTCCGATAGACTTATTTCGGTATCGTTAATAATAGCCTTTATCTGAAGTGCAAAAGCCATGCTTATATTGCGGGATTTATTTTTATTTCTTCTACTATTGGATCTATCAATTGGAAAGAGTTTAGTTGAATACTCCCTGGCTTTGCTTTCATTCAAATACTTTTTCAAAACTTCATTAACTTGTGTTTTCAACGCGAGATATCAAATTAGTTTGAGAATTTTTAATAATAGCTAACCAACTTGCAGCATATTGGTAAATCACACATGTTTGTCAAAAATTAAGCCAGCAAAATGTTCTAATAATTTGATAAAATTGAGGTAAAATAAACCTGAAATGTAATTTTTACATGAAGAAAGGTAAGGGAGTGATTGAAAAGAAAAATTGTGTTAAACTTAACCGGGGCTGAGAAGTATTATTTTATATGAATTATTTATGCCCGTTTAAAAGCTTATCTAATTTGGGACGCGAAATACCCAATATTTTTGCTGTTTTAGATTTATTGCCGCTTGCTTTAACAAGCACTTCTTTCGCATATATTTTTTCAAGCTGTCCTAAACTTGTTGTTTCAAAATTAAGATTCATATTTATTACTTTGCTAGAATATGAGTCTCCTATAGTTGGAATAATATCATCAACGGTACCTTGTATAAGATTTTCGAAATGCGGGGGTTTAAGAACTTCATCTTCATAAAGTACTACAGCAGTTTCAACAGCATTTTTTAGTTCTCTTATATTTCCGGGCCATCTGTAATGCAGAATAAAATCAACTAATTCTTTAGAAATCTTTTTTACCGGTCTTTCGTACTGTGAGCAAAATTCTTTAATAAAATGTTCGGTTAATAAAACGGAGTCGTTACCTCTTTCACGAAGCGGTTTCAGTTTTATTGTAACTACTTTTAAGCGATAGTAAAGATCAATTCTAAATCTTTTTTCTGCAACAAGTTTATCCAGATCCCGATTTGTAGCAGAAATAATTCTTGTGTTCACCGGAATATCTTTAACACCGCCTAAACGCCTAATTACCTTGCGTTCAATTACTCTTAACAGTTTAGCTTGTAAGCCTAAACTTAAGTCTCCAATTTCATCTAAAAATATTGTACCGTTTTCGGCTAATTCAAAAAGTCCCGGCTTTTGATTTTTTGCATCAGTAAAAGCTCCGCGTTCGTAACCGAACAACTCAGATTCTAAAAGATTTTCGGGTATTGCAGTGCAGGTTACTTCCACATAAGGTGAGTTTTTGGAACTAGCATAATTATGAATTGCCCTTGCAAGCATACCTTTTCCGGTTCCGGTTTCACCTAAAATAAGTGAATTGATTGAAGTGCTGTGTGCAATTTTTTTTGCAATTGAAATAATTGATAGGGAATTTTCCGAGTTACCTATAAGTGAAGAGAAGTCTTGTTCCGAGGGGTCTAAACTATTTTTTAAGTTACCGGTTAAATAAAGATATCTTTCTTTAATTTTTTCTTTTAGGTGAGCGGTAAACTTAAATAGTTCATCGGGAAAAACAAAAAGATCGTTGTAACCCATTTTTGCAAGCACACTAACTAAAATAGAATTACCATCGCGCAGCACAAACATAACAGGCGCTTCGATTTTATCGCGCGAACGTATAAAGTCATCGAGCAATTTGGATTTTAACTCTTCTAAGTGGATAATGATAATATCGGAGTCAGCGTGGTCTAATACTTTTAAACAAGATATATCTAAAGGATACCTGGTGCTGTTTAAATTACTTATAACCGATGAAATTGCAGACACATCATCAGAAATTGAACAAATTGTGATTTTGATATTTGGCATTTGTTAGTACTTATTTTCAAATTTTTCTAATTGCTCAACTGCACTCTTTCTTTCTTTAATTGATAAGTATGCGTTTTTAATTTTTGTATTTTTTATTTTTTTACTTATAAATTCTAATAATGATTTTGAATATACAATAAATTCCTTTGCTTTGTGTAAGTTTCCCCTGTTAAAATAATATTCAGCAATTTTAAAAGTAACTTTCCAAGTTAATTCAGTTATACTCTCATTTTCTAATGCGTTAAAAGCCTTTTCATAATGTTCAATGGACGGTGATAGTTCTAAGTTATTATCTTTAGAAGCAATTAGCCCAAAAATAAACTCTCTTTCCGCAAAAATCAACTTATTTTGATTACAGAGCTTTTCAAAATCATCTCTCCTAATAGTTTCAATTGCTTCCGGAAACTTATTTTCATCCAGCATTTGATATGCGATTTGAAAATTTAAGAATGCGAATTCATTCTGCTCGCCCTGTTCCTGAAATATATTTTTTAATCTTATCAGCTCTGATAAATCAGCATTCTGCGTTTCATCTAAAACTAAAATAAGCTGCTTTTGGTAATCTAAGTATTGCTGATGTTTTGCGGTTAATCCGTTCCGGGATATTAAATTTTCCAATGTATCATATTTAGATTTTAATTCATCAATTAATCCCAGTATAAAATAATATTTACATGTTTGAAAAATCACCTGCACTTCTTCTTCAATATTCCGGGTTTTAATAAAAAGTGATTCAGCTTTTTCTAATGAATTAATTGCGGATTGATATTCACATATAGTGGTATAAACTTCGCCTAAATTGCTAAGAACCAATCCCTGACCTCGTGTGTTCCCGGTAGTATTAAAAATATTTAATGCTCTATTGTAAAGTTCAATTGCTTTTTCAAATGCAAGTTTATTGTAATTATAAATTCCATAATTTAATTGAATATATGCTTCTTGTTCAAAATTGCCTACTTCTAGGTTTAAAGCAACTGCTTTCTCCCAGTGTTTTTCAGCTTTGCTTGTTTCACCAATCATACTATAAATATTGCCGAGATTGAGCTGGATGCCAGCATGCCTGCTAATAAGATTTGATTTCTCAAAGACATGCTGAGCATTATTAAACTCAACTATTGCATTATCGAGGTCGTTATTATTATAAATTTCATAAAGCCCCATCAAAGTGTAGCCCCTGCCAACAGTTTCTTGTGTTGAGTCTTTATCATTTATAACATCAACAATAAATTTATAAGCAGTTTCATAATTACCTAAATCAAATTCTGCCGAGGCAATTTCAATTTTTAATTCGTTTCTTTTACTGCCGTCTTTCAGTTTTTCTAATTTATTTTTTAATAGTAAAATCCCTTCATCTAAACGGCTTAGTTTTATTAGGCAAATACCTTTTATAATGTCAAGATTTTCTTTGTCTTTTTCATTGGTTACAATTATCGAAGTTTCGTCAATGTACTCTAAGCACTCATTAAGGGCATCGATAGTCAGCAGTACATTACACAATTCAAAGTTTACCTTTAATTGCTGCTCATCATTTAACGGCAGTTTTGCAACATGTTCTAATAGTTTTCTCTGGTACGTATAAGCTGAAATTAATTTTGCTTTTTCAATCTCAGTTAAGTAGCATTGATAACTCTCATCAATTTTACCTGCTAATTCAAATTGACGACCAAGTTCATAAGAGTATAAATCGCCTGTTTCATTTTTAAGCATAACTGCAGCTTTATGATGCAGTTTCTTTACGTCAGTGATTCTACTGTAAATATGATTTTTTAAACTCTCCGACGTAAACATTGGTGATGAATTAATATTTTCAGCCGAGAGGATATTTTTTTCACTTAGATTTTTTAATAATGAATTAAACATTCCGGATTTTAATTTTAACAAATCTTCTAAGTCATCAATATTTATTTGGCTGTCAAATAAGGAGAGAAGTTCTGCAATCATCAATTCATCGCCGGTTAAATTATTTATCCTGACTGAAAAAATTGTTTCCTGATATTTTTCCAATTGAATTAATTTTTCTTCGTCATTTGTAATAACCGGACCGGCTTTTTTAAATTCCAGAATATTAAGCGCAATTAAATCTTTTATAAAACTTCTAATGCTTCCTGGCAGCAAATCGGAATAGCGAACAATTAGTTCCAGCACTTCGTTCTTCGGGAAAAATGATGCATAGCTTGTTTCTAAAAAATTATCGATCTCGTTTTTTGAAAACGGTGTTAGATTAAATATTTGGCAGTTATTAATTATCGCCGAAAAATATTCCTTCTCACTATTTTCACTAATTATAGTTTTAACATTGTTTACCTGAAGTACCTGTACAAATTGTTTTAATATCAATAAAGAAAAATCATCGGCAGTATTTATATCATCGATGAGTACAATAAATTTACCGGATTGGGTAATCTTTAAAAGTACAGCTTTCAATGATTCAATTAAATTGGGCGGGTTTGTCTCTACTAATTCTTTAGTCATTGCAATTTCTTCATCTGCAAGGTTTGTGTAAATAGAATTTGAGTAAAGAATTTGTAAGACTAATTTTTTCCAGTAGTCAAAATTATTTTGGCTCGGGTAATTTTTTATATTTATTACATATTCGGCATTAGCTTTTATTTGTTTAAGAAGTATTGATTTACCACTTCCTTCAGTTCCTCTTAACGCTAAAACATTTCCTACATCTTCGCTAAGTAAATAGTAATCAATAGCAGCAATTGCGCTGCTTTCTCCTGAAAAGCATTTTGCTCCTATCCATTCATTTTTATATTTATCTTCATGTTCGATACCTAAATGTTCCAGAATTCCTAAACTAGTTTCAAATCTTTCAGAAGGATCCTTAGCTAAAAGTCTTTTTACCAATGTTTGAATATCATCGGAGTATTTGCAATTGGGAAAGTTAAACTCCTTGGAGATATGAGCTTTGTAAATTTCCAGTTCATCGTTAGTGCTGAATGGAAAATTATCATAAATTATTTTATAGATTAAAATTCCAAATGAATAGAGATCGCATCTGTGATCAATGAATTCCTTTTTGAGAACTTCAGGTGCAATATATTCTGCCGTGCCTCTAACTTCTAATTCATCAATATTCGGGTAGAAAAATGTAAATCCAAAATCAATTAACTTTACTTGAATTAAATCATCTACTTCATTTATTAAAATATTTTCCGGCTTTAAATCGTAATAAATATAATTTGACTGGTGCAGATAATATAGAGTCGTTGAAATCTGCTTAATTACTTCACGTAATACTTTTTCATTTTTAATTGATGGAAAATCCAATAGGGGAGTGCCTTCAAAATATTCAAGTACAATAAATTGGCTCGATAGCTGAATTCCCCAATCTGTTCCTTCGTTTTCGTTAGCTTCAAGAATTGTTAACTTTTCATAAACTTTAATAATATTTTTACTATTAAAATTTGATAGATAATAATACTCTCTTTCGAACGCTTTAATTTCTTCAATTTCGGCATTGGCAGGTAAAACTTTTATCGCAAATTTTTTATCATAAAACTCATCGGTACAAAGAAATACTGCACTTCTCCCTTCGCCAATTTTCTTCAATATTTTAAATCTATTATTAATCATTTTTTAATTTTGGATTGAGAAAGACGTTTAAGTTGTCGCCCAGATTTTTTGCAGTTAACAATGCTGCAACTAAAAATAAACTAGGAAAAAATATCATCCACCAAGCGGTTGTAATGTAACTTTGTCCCGATTGAATCATTGATCCCCATGATGGGAATTCATTTCCAATACCTAAACTTAAATAGCTTAACGCAGCTTCAGCCAAAATTACATTCCCAAATTGAAAAATTATATTCACGATAATTGGTGCGGATATAACAGGTAATATTTCATTTATTAATAATTGAGGTTTTTTTAATCCTATCATTTGAGCAGATAAAAAATAATCTTTATTCTTTAATGAAACAAGTTCGGTTTTGGTAATCTTAAACAGGCTCATCCAGCCTGAAAAACCTAAAACAATTATTATTGAAAAAATTGAATTACCGAATAAACCGATTATCAGCACTACTAAAAATATCATCGGAAAAGCTAAAAACATATCTGTAATTCGGCTGAGTGCTCTATCAATAAAGCCGCCTAATAGTCCTGCAAGTGCACCAAACGAAAATCCTAAAACTATAGAGATGAATACAGCTCCCAATCCGATTAATATTGAAACTCTTGTTCCGTAAATTAATCTGGTAAATATATCCCTGCCGAATTCATCCGTGCCGAACAAATATATTTTTGAATAAACTATCGGAGAATTATTTTTATTTTCAAATTGTGAAGGTTCAAAAGTTTTAACAGTATTATTTTGATGAACATAAATAAGCGAATCTATCGAGATCTTACTAAAAAAAATCAGGCTTTCATCAAACTCTTGCTTTACAATTCTATTCTTTTTTTGAACAAAATTAATTACATCATTGCTATCAACAGTATTGTTTGAAAATCTTAAATACTCAACCTTGCTCAGCGGAGGTAATAATTTTGTAACACTTAAATTCTTCTGAAAGTTTGGGTTTTTATTTGTAATAATTGGTGCAAAGAGAATTACAAAAATAATAACAGCTACTGAGATGTTTGTAAAGTTTAGATGTACAGATACGGCATTAAACTTTTTTCTTAAAACAATAGATAAAATAGGAAGCGCGAGTAAAAGCACTGCACTCAAAAAGTAATCTAACAACTTTAAGCTGGTTAAATTAATTGTTATTCTAAAATCAGATAGCAATAATAAAATGTAACTAATAAAAAGTGAAAGAATATTGAATTCAGTTTCAAATCTGAATAACAGAAGAATTATTGATAAGATAAAAACCAAACTCGATATTTTAACTTTGTTCTTCACTTAACCGTTTATCTCTTGAATCATTCGTTTATCAATTTTGAATTTTATTAGATCGGCAGCTAAGTTTGAAAAAACAACAGCAACCGATGCTATAAAAGAACAGCCCACAACTAACGGGTAGTCTCTAAGCATAATTGAATCTATCATCAGTCTTCCGAAACCCGGCAGTGAAAAAATAACTTCAGTGATCAATGTTCCGCTAAGCAATAAACCAAGCTCAATACCTGCAATAGAAATAAGCGGGTTTACTGCATTTGGTAAAATGTGTTTGAAAAATATTTTTTTATTTGAATAACCATTTGCGTGTAGATTTAGTACGAACGGTTCCTGCATTACGTTTACAATATTATCCCGCAAGTATTTATAAAAAATAGCTATACCGCCCAATGAGAGTGTAATTAAAGGAAGAAATAGATGATGGGCGTAATCTATAAGTTTATTCAAAAAAGATTGATCATAACTATTAAATGAAGACAAGCCTGAGGAAGGGAACAAATTTAATTGCACTGAAAATATTAGTACTAAAAATAAACCGGCAACAAAAACCGGAGTCACATAAAATAAAATTGCTAATTTGTTCAGTAGTTTATCAACAAAGCCGTTTATATTTTTTACAGAATAAATTGCTAAAAATAAACTAACTAAAATTTGAAAAATAAATACAATTGCAGCAAATATTAATGTGAAGGGTAAAAATTCCCAAATTACTTTTAATACCGGCATGCGATGGTTGTAGGAAATACCAAAATCACCCTTGGCTAAATTTATTACAAAGCTAAGGTATTGCAGCGGCAGAGGCTCATTCAGGTTAAATGATTCAGCAACGCTTTCTTTTAGCTGCGGACTTAATTCAGGGGAAATATATTTTTGGGTTGGGTCACCGGGTGAAATACGGACTAAAATAAATATGAAAGTGATTATTAAAAATATAGTTAATAATGATGAAAAAAATCGCTTTAGAATTTTAGCGTATATATTATTTTTCATATTCTATCTATTTTACTAAACTCCAATCCCAGCAAGCATGGATGGCGCCTAAAGGATTTACATCTATGTTTTTAATTCTGCTGTTATATGCAACAATATTATCAACCCAATATAAAAATGTTACCGGTTCTTCATTATGAATTATTTTTTGAAATTCTTTCAATAAATTAATTTTATTTTGCTCGTCACTTTCATTATTAAATTCAGTAATAATTCTATCAACATTTTCGTTTTGATAAGATTGAAAATTTAGAGGCGCCTGTTCAAAATTTGAATGCCAATAAACCGAAAGTTCTATTGGTATTGGAATATACCACGCCGCCATCCAAGCATTCATTTTTCTATCATATAGATTATCTATAAATTGTCCAAGTTCAAGAGACTTAATGCTTACATCAATACCCACTGCTTTAAGGTTGTTTTTAATTACAGTTGCAGCAAAATCTCTGCGCGGGTTACCTGCGGGTATAAATAGATCAAACTTAAATTCGACATTATCTTTTTCAATTATCCCGTTAAAATCTGTATCAGTCCAACCCTCCTCAGCAAGTATTAGTTTTGCTAATTCAGGATTGTATTGATATGGTTCAATACTTTTTTTAATTGCATTTTCAAAAATTGGTGCAACAGGGGTACTCGCTAAACTTCCATAACCGTAAAGAAATTCATTTAATATTTCATTTCGGTTTATTGCATGTGTTAAGGCTTTTCTAACATTAATATTCCCGAAAAAAATATTCGGTTCAATTTTCTTCTGCTCAAATTTTTCTATGTCAATATTACTCCAGCCAACATAATCGTACTCCCTGCCAACAACGCTCTTAATAATAATATTTTTGTCGGTTTCATTTAATTTATGAGCATCGTCCGGTTTTACTTTATCAATAAAATCAATTTCTTCGTTTTCTAATTGTATTAGCTGCGAGTTATAATCAGGTATAATCTTAAATAATATCTTATCAATACTGTTATCCGCCGCTAAAAATGAATTTCTGTTTAATGTTAATTCAATTAGACTATTTTTATTCCAACGCGTTAATTTGTAAGGTCCGTTAGTTACCGGATTAGAATTTATATCAGCAGTTTCAAAATCGGAGTAATCAATTCCTTCAAACATATGTTTGGGTATAATCGGCATGTCAATATCAAAGTAAGATGGGATTGAATTATTTTTGAAATGAATTATAATTTTATTCTCAGACATAATCTCGAACGATTTTGAGATATCAATATGATTATCGGAATCCAAAATAAAATTATCGAACAAACCGAAAAATTTACTGTTAACCTTAGGATGAGAATAAGCATCGAATGAAAATACTACATCCTCACTTGTAACAGGTTTACCATCGGACCAACTAACATTGCGGCGTAAATTTATTGTAATGCTCGATGAGTCTTCAGACCAAATGATATTTTCAGCCAGCATAAACTCTGTTCTTAAATCCGATATTTTATTATCCCAGCTGTGCTTTACTAATGAAAGATAGAGAAGTTCACTTATTCTACCTTCATTTACAGAGAACGAAAACATTGGATTAAAACTCTGAACATCTTCATCAATTCCAATTATAACACGGTTTAAATTAGTAGGCTCACTTTGACAACTGATAATCAGAAGTGATAAGAAAACAATTAAGGCTGGTAAATTTCTTTTCATAGGTTTATTTAATGAAATATTAAAATTTAACTTTAATTTATTATTTTGCATTATAAATTACAAAAGAAGAAAAAATTGCTGAAAGTAAAAATAAACAGGATAAAACTTAAGCAAACCATAACTAATAAAACATTGCTTAATAAAATTAATTTTGAATTATACCCAAATATGGTTTATACAATTTTGGGTAAAAACGGAGCGGGCAAAACAAGTTTAATAAATTCTATTCTTCTACTTCTTAATAAAAGAGATTATCAAAGTGATTGCAGCGTAATATTCAACGGGGTAGATCTTTATAAAATTAGTGAAGAGGAATTAAGAACTCTTAGAAAAGAAAAAATTAAATATGTTTTTCAGGATGCGCAAAAAAGTTTTGATCAGCTAAAAAATATAGGTTACTATTTTAATTCATTGGATTATGACAATAACAAACTTGATGAACTCTTAGATTTTTTTAAGCTGCCTAAAAGAAATAAATTGTTTCTACTTTACCCTTATGAATTAAGTGTCGGCATGGCACAGAGAATCAGTTTTATATTAGCCTTAGCCGCAGAGCCAAAATTAATTATACTTGACGAACCGACATCTTCGGTTGATAGCGTTATTGCAAATTTGTTTTTAATAAAGATTAAAGAATTTGTGAAGAAAAAGGATAATTCAATTTTGATAATTACACAAGATTTGCTATTTGCAGAAAAGGTTAGTGATGAAATTGCTTACTTATCTAACGGCAGTCTTACGGAATTTATTCCGCCCGAAAAATTTTTCTCCGAAGATCAATCGGGTGAATTAAATGAATTAGTTGAATTCTATAAATCTATTAAAGAGTAACTATTAATTTTTAAGCAGCTTCAGCGAAACAAACCATTCGGCATTATTACTATTTTTCCACCATGCATTTGCCGCACCGGCAGTAATTGTAGATTCTAGGTTAAACCAATGTTTAAAAACAAAGCTGACTTGCCCGCCAATGTTAACCCATCTATCGGCTTCAGGGAAATTTAGTACTAATCCTTGACTGTAAATTGAAACATCTATATGAGTTAAGATATGTTTGCCGATAAAACTTAAACTGCTGAATCTGATAGGAGGAAAACTATTTTCAATTAATATTTTTCCAAATGAGTTTGCCGGTAAGCTGTAAATTGAAGTCCCGGGAAAACGGAATACATCTCTGAATTGTTTAACATCAATGTTCTCTACATATCTGTTGCCAAATCCGCCAAAATAAAATTTAGCTTGAGGAATGTTTTTATTTTCATGATGATAACCGCCTGCAAAATTTAAGTGAAGTACATTGTGCGACCCAAACCACGTTGTAAAAAAACTCCACTCGCTAAAAACTTGGGCGGCGTATTCAGGTTTTTTCGGACTCTGTCCAAAACCGACTAATGACAGTTTGAATTCATTCCCGTGTTCATATCCCGAACTACCAATACTGCGTCTTAAATATTTTGAACTAAAAACAGTTTGCCCAACTAAAAAGTCTTCGCCTGAAACAGGAATTAAATTATCGTTAAAAAATTCTATTCCTGTGTAATAAGTAAATTCAGTTTTTTGTTTAATCTTAAGCGGATTATCATAGTACCAAAAATTTGTATATCCGATATTGACACTTGTACCGACCATACCTCGTTTTCTTTCGTTAAAGATATCGTAAAAATCGGGTGCATTGTGTTCAACTCTTAATTCAAAAATTTTCTTGAACTCATATTTACCCATCACATGATAATAGGGGAGCGGTGAATTTTTTTTGAATGGTGTAACTCCAAATTCCAGACTTAAATCGTGAGTTATAAGCGGATCAGAAATATGAGTATAGAAACCTACCATAATTTCTTTTTGGAATCCGCTTACAACCGGAACAAAGGAGATAATATCTAAATTGGCTAATGAATTGTATGATTTATCAATAATATAATTTGTTGAATCAATAATTTTTTCATCGGGGTAAATAGTCCATTTAAATATATCGGGATGCAAATCAATTATATTCTGTCCTAAGTATTTAATTGCGGGTAAGTGATCTACCTTTTTGTTCGGTATCTCAACGGGCAAAAATCCATCGTAATGATATTCAAATGCAAAGATTTTATCATCACTTAAATAAATCGGTTTGAAAAGTCCGGTAATTGAATGGGATATTGGATAAACGGTTTCATCAATTAAATCATAACGGTATATATTAGATACTCCATTTGTGAATGCATTAAAATAAATTGAGCTGCCATCACTATTCCATGATGGATTTTCGGGGCTTCCTTTTGTGTAGATTTCATCAAATTGAAATCTGCCCTCTGTTAAAATAGATTCAGAATCGGCAATTACCAATGACTGGCTTCCATTAGAAAGATGAATTACTGCGGCAAGTTTTTCTCCGTTTGGACTAATAGATAACTGAGTTAGATCTTCACCAACTTTAAAAGTTACCAACCCATTTAGTTTTTGATAGGGGTAGTCAGAATAGACAAGTGAGGCACTACCACCGGAATGCTGTACACCCCACATCTCATTTGTCTTATCCGCAACAGTTATCGCCCCGACTCGATAATCCTCAAATAGCAGTTGCTTATCCTCAGTGGCTAAATGAATTGACCGGATATCGCGGTAAAGCTGGTTGTTATTTGTCGTATAATAAAATTTATTTTTTGTTGAAGAGAATGCTGTTGAAGCAACTTGATGCAGAATAGGTGTTGGCAGTGTTTCAATGTCTTCACTTTTTCCCGTGCGCAAATATAATTTTTGAATTGTCGCCAGTTTGTCGGCGTTATGATATCCAAAAATAACACTGCCGGTCACTCTATCATAATAGGGCTGTGTTACCCAGCCAAAAGTTTTTTTATATAGAGGTGTAACTTTTGTTGTTGGAATAGAAATTAATTTTTTGATGTTTGCAGCCTGAAATTCAATTTCGAACCTTACAAAGTTTTCCCATTCATCCTCTAATGAAGAATCGAATGTATCTTTAAACTTGCTGTAAAAACTTTTATAAAATTCGCCATCTTTAACTTTAAACCACTTAACTAATTTATCAACCCCATATTTGATTGAAAGATAAGAGGCAAATCTTCCTCCATATATATAGAATAGTTTTTCCAAATAAATAGTTGTTAAACTAGTTTTAGAAACTAGTTCAATTGGGCATGGAAAATTTTGAGAATTATGCACCATTGCTCTAAAAAACATTTCATCAAAACTTCCAAGCACTCTTCCGTAGCCACCGCTTAACCAGGTTTCCCAAAATACCGCGATCGATTCTTGATGCCAATGCGGTGTATAGCGGGAATAGTTTGTGAGTAAACTGTAAAGAATAGTCATCGGGTGCTGCTGCTCCGGCTGCACTTTTGAAAAGAGTGTTCTAAAGAAATTTTCCCAATCAGTTGCCGCATCATTTACCACCACATGTACAAGTTCGTGATTAAGCAGCCACTGGAATCTTTCATTGTAAGGAATATTTTCATACCCCGGTTCAAAAGGTTCAATCTCTAATCTTATAAAGTTCTGTGGCACTGAAGTAGCGGATGCAAATCCATAATCATAAACGTCATAAGTATTGATAATTATTTTTTCGCTGGGGGTATAATTGAATATTTCTGAGAGCTTAGCTAAAGATTTTTCTGCTGATTCCAAAATATGTTTGGCTAAATGGGAATGAGATTCTCTATAAACTACTTTAAAATTTTTACTTTCTTTTATCAGCCAATCATTACTGCCATAGATGCTAAAGGCAGAAAAAAATGATAAGAAGACACTTAGCTGAACTATTTTTCTAATAAAGTTTTTAGGGATAAGCAATTTGCAGAGTTCCACAATTTTAATCAGTACAATTTATAAAAAAAAGCCTTCAATAATTGAAGGCTTAAATTACAAAATTTTATTGCAAACTTTGAATTATCTGACGAAACCGTAACGGGAACCCAGTTCGTTAAGCGCTGATGATCTAACAAAACCATAACGAGAACCTAATTCGTTAAGCACTGAAGATCTAACAAAACCATAACGAGAACCTAATTCGTTAAGCGCTGAAGATCTAACAAAACCATAACGAGAACCTAATTCGTTAAGTGCTGATGATCTGACGAAGCCGTAACGAGAACCTAATTCGTTAACTGCAGATGATCTAACGAAACCGTAACGGGAACCTAATTCGTTAAGCGCAGATGATCTAACGAAACCATAACGAGAACCTAATTCGTTAAGCGCAGATGATCTAACAAAACCATAACGAGAACCTAATTCGTTAAGCGCAGATGATCTAACAAAACCATAACGAGAACCAAGTTCGTTAAGTGCTGATGATCTAACGAAACCATAACGGGAACCTAATTCGTTAAGTGCTGATGATCTGACGAAACCATAACGAGAACCTAATTCGTTAAGTGCTGATGATCTAACAAAACCATAACGGGAACCTAATTCGTTAAGTGCTGATGATCTAACGAAACCGTAACGAGAACCTAATTCGTTAAGTGCAGAAGATCTGACGAAACCATAACGAGAACCTAATTCGTCGACTTGAGATGATGACCTGACAAACCCATACCTGCTGCCCAGATCATCTAATTGGGCAGAACTTTTATGCTCAACTGCTTTAAAATCCGGAGTCTCAACATCAATATTTTGAGGAGCTTCAATTGTTACAGCATCCTGTTGAACTCGAACTCTTGTAGCTTCCTCTACATTTTGAGCAAAAAGACTTGTACCTAGAAGGAGAAGTAAGAAAACAAGAATGATATTTCTCATATAACACCCATAAATTTTAGATGATTTAATTTGTGATTTTTGTCACTAAAATGTTTGCATGGATTATGCCATTGGGATAGGGATGAAAAAATGCACATAATCGGTCTTTAAAGTTTTATTTAAAATAATGATGTAAACAAAAATTACAATTCTCAAAAATTGGGGTGTAAAAATATTTTACATAAAAATAGGATTTTTGGATTATATTTTAACTTTTTTACTTTTAACCCATTTCTTTATCGATTTGTAGGGCTGAAAAGATTTCTTTGTTTAAGGCTGCTAATGTTTTATTTTAAATCCATTAAAAGTGAGTTTTAAATGAGATGAAGCAGTCAATATTAAGGTGTGTAAATATTTCCTATTCAGTATATAATTCTACAAGGTTAAAAAATGAGCAGTTGATTTTGAAGGATATCTCATTCAATGTTAAAAAAAACTCGATTTTTGGAATTGTAGGAGAATCCGGCAGCGGAAAAACAACTCTCGGTAAAATAATCTGCGGAATATTAAAACCGGTTACCGGCGAAATATTGTTTAACAATAATTCTCAAATAAATTCTAGAGTACAATTCCTATTTCAGAATTCAGTTGAAATTGTAAATCCATTAAGAAAAGTTAGCTCAATACTTATTGAAGCTTTAATGATCAAAAGTAACAAAAGTGTTGAGGATAGACTTGGTGATATTTTAACAACTTTGGGATTAGAGCCGGAAATATTGAGTAAATATTCTTTTCAATTAAGCGGCGGAGAGCGGCAAAGAATTGCACTTGGGAGAATTTTAGCGATTGAACCTGAAATAATTATTTTAGATGAACCTTTTTCTGCGCAAGATGTTCAATCACAATTAAATTTGTACCGGTTATTACTTCGACTTAAAAAAGAAAGTGATTTAACTATTATTTGTATTTCGCACAATATTTTTATTATGCAAAAAATTGCCGATGAAATTTTAGTTATTAAAGATGGGGCAGTTGTTGAAGTAGGAAGCGGCAGAGAAATATTTAATTCACCAAAAAGTAGTTTTACCAACTATTTAATAAAAGCCTCAAAAATGGAATTAGAAGATTCTGAAATTTTGTCTATCTGAAAAAACACTGCTTTAGAATTTGCTTCGACAAATAAATTACTTTTTTTTATCTAAAACCTTTTTATAAACCATATAATCAGCTTCACTAAAACAGATGAATTTTACCAGTTCAATTAAATTATGATCTTCTAAAAAATTGACGGTTGTATCTATGGCAATCTCCGCAGCTTTTTCAATCGGGAAATTATAAACACCCGTGCTTATTGAAGGAAATGCAATTGTTTTTATTTTATTATCAACAGCCAGCTTTAAAGAATTTTGATAACAGTCTTTTAAAAAAGATTCTTCATTTTGATTACCGCCGCTCCAAATCAGTCCAACTGTATGAATTACAAATTTTGCCTTTAAATTATAGCCCTTAGTTAACTTTGCTTCGCCGGTATCACAGCCGTTAAGTCTTCTGCATTCTTCTAATAATTTTGGTCCGGCAGCTTTGTGAATTGCACCATCAACACCGCCGCCGCCTAATAGAGAACTGTTAGCAGCATTAACAATGGCATCCGTATTTTCTTTTGTTATATCGCCTAAAATTAATTTTATTCTTTTCATTTCTAAGTCCCCAATTAACTTTAATCAAATAATAACAAAAAACTATTTATTTGTGAATAAAAATGAAATTGGAATATGCAGTCTCCTTGCCCAGTCATATTCGGAATGAGTACCCCCTTTTTGAATATGATACATTAATTCATCACTATTTTTAATTCCCATATCTTTCAGCTTTTTTATCATCTCCAAATTGTCGTCAATTAATTCTTTTTCCTCATCACCGCAATCTAAATAAAGTTTGAACCCCGATTTGGGTTTACCTTGTTGTTTAATCATCTCAAAAACTTTTTTCTCATCAATCCAAAATGAACTTGAAAGACAAGCTGCTTTTCCAAAAATCTGCGGATAATTCCAAAATAACTGAAAGCTGCATAACCCTCCCATCGAGGAACCCATTATGCCGGTATTGTTGCTCCCTGTTTTTACGGGATACCTTTCTTCAATAAAAGGCATCAACTCATTTTTGATAAACAAACTGTAATTTTTTCCTTTATCGGTAAAAAAGTTGTATTCATTTAGTCTATCGGGAGTATTATTAATGCCCACAACAATTAATTCTTCAGCTAAATTTTTTGATGATAAATCACTTATTGTTTCATCAACCTTCCAATCAAATCCGCTAAATGAGGTGGATGGATTAAAAAGATTTTGTCCGTCATGCATGTACAAAACAGGATATTTTTTACTTGTTGTTTGACTCGAATGAGGCAGCCAAACCAGTATATCCCGCTCATTTTTAAGGTATCTGCTGTAAAAATCGTAGTGGTACTCCAAAATACCTACTATTTCGTTTTGGTTGTTTTCGAACATTAGTGACAGCTTTTTTACTATTTGTATTTATGTTAAAATATTTTTGAAAAATTGAGCAATTAAGATAAAAATAATCTGACCATTTATCTTATAATAATTGTAAAATATTGGAATAGAACTTGAATAAACTTGGTTTAGCATTAAATAATAATGATATATCGTAACATAGTTATTAATAATTGTCGAAAAAAAACTAAAATATTCCACTACTGATTAGTTTAATTATGATTGATAAAGAAAAAGGATATTTTGCAAAAGAGTATTTAGATTTAGCGCTTCAACTTCAATTAGAAGGTAAAATTGAAGATGCGATTGAAACTTATAAAAAATCAATTGAATTTTTCCCTACAACCGAAGCATACACTTATTTGGGCTGGGCTTACAGTTTACTTGATAATTTTGAAGATGCTATTGCACACTGTAAAACTGCAATTGAAATCGATCCGAATTTCGGTAATCCATATAATGATATTGGCTCCTATTTAATTCAAATGGGCAGAGAACAAGAAGCGATAGCCTGGCTTGAAAAAGCTATTACTGCAAGAAAATATTCCACTAAACATTTTCCTTACTATAACTTAGGCAAAGTTTTTGAATTGGCGGGAGAATGGAAAAAAGCAATGCAGCATTATGATGATGCATTAACAATCAAACCCGATTTTGTTGCAGCTAAAAATGCTCTTTTCAGAGTAACGGCACTTTTAAATTAATGATGTAATCAGCATAATCAATTCCGCCATAGCTGCTTTCCAAAAAAAATAATCCCGTCTGATTTTATTTTTAAAGTAATTATTTGTTTAAATTAAAATAAATTTGTTATATTTATATCAACCACAAAGCATTAATAAAAGCTAATAATTAGCACTATTTACCACAAACCACATTTGGAGGAAGTATGAAAAAAAATCTCACAATTCTTTTAGCAATATTTTTAATGGGGGTTGTACATGCTGAAGCAGGCGACAAAGTAATTAAAGCCGACAGAGTAAAAGCAGAGCCGACACCATTGCTTACAATCGAAGAAGACACAGACTTATTTTTTGAAGATTGGGAAGCAGGATTAGGCGGCTGGACTACTTTTGATGAGACCGGTATTGCACCTCAATGGCATTTGGATACCTGGATGGCATACGGCGGTTCAGGCGAAAGCTGGTGGATGGCTGATGTAACTCTTGGTACAGATGGCGGTTATAATAACGGTTGGTATCAGGTTTTAGATACTGACGAATTCACTCTTGCAGGTGCCAATCAGCAGTTAACATTTTATCACCGCTATAGTGTTGAAGGACCGGCAGGCGCTACCACTCCTTATACCGGCTGGGATGGAATGAATGTTCGTATCTCAACTGATGGCGGTTCTACTTGGGAAGTTTTAGCTAACCCTACTCCGGCTTATACAGCAACAAGTTTATACAGCTTCGGCTTTGAACATGGCGAGGGTCCTAACGTACCCGGTTGGGCAGGCGAGCTTTTAACCTGGACTCAAGTTACTTTCGATTTAACTGCATACTCCGGTCAAGCGGTTAAAATAAGATTTGCATTTGCCTCAGACCCCGCTTATTCAACAGGTCAAGACGGCGGACCTGCAACTATGTTCGCTTGGCAGATTGATGATGTTCTTGTAACTAATGACGGCGGAACAATCTATAGTAATGACGGTGCAGCCAGCGGAATGACTGCCTCCAACAATGCAGCTCTCGGAGCAGATTTATGGACTGTCAGAACCGGTAATGCCTTTTCAGGCACTCACTTTGCAGATTGTAATAATGCTTCAGGTACCTACGAACCTAATATGCAGAACTCTTTAACTTCTCCATGGTTTAACCTGCCTTCTGTTATCTCTACAGCTTACATGGATTTTTACTTAAGAGGCAGTTTTGTTGATAATAATACATTCCCTGATGTTGATTATTTTGGTGCCTATGTGCAGGTTGAAGGTGAAGCAGGAAGGCGTTATGTGAGTAATATTACACAAGACCCCAATGGCAGTAATTTTGTTTATTCCGATGCTCCATTTGAATGGTCTCCCTTCTCAACAACTTACTCAGTTGGTGTAATCGATCTTTCAACATTGATAGGTAATAATATCAGAGTAATAATAGAATTTGAATCTGATGAAGATGCGCCTATCGGTGAAGGACTTCAAGTTGATGATGTTATGATTTGGACTCCTGATGTTGTTCCTGTTGAGCTTACCTCGTTCACCGCAGTACAGCAAGGTGCTTATGTTAATCTTGAATGGAACACAGCTACAGAGCTTAACAACCACGGTTTTGAGATTGAAAGAAAAACAGTTTCAAACGGTGTTGAAAGTGACTGGAGAATGGTTGCATTTAAAAAAGGTAATGGTACAATGAGTGAACCTACTGCTTATACTCTTCAAGATAAAATTGAAGGTATAGCTGCTGATCAGATTATGTACCGTCTGAAACAAATTGACTTTAACGGAAATTTCGAATATTCGGAAAGTGTGTTAGTTGACAATATTGCACCATTGGAATATGCTGTAAGTCAAAATTATCCTAACCCATTTAACCCTGCTACAATTATTTCGTATGCAGTTCCTTCACAAAATTATGTATCATTAAAAGTATTTAATGTTACCGGCGAAGAAATTGCTACGTTAGTAAATGGAGTAAAAGAAGCAGGTACTTACGAAGTTTCATTCAACGCAACTGAAATGCCGTCTGGCGTATATTTCTACGTGTTTAAAGCAGGTGATACTGAAAATTCAAGTTCAGTGTTAGCTACTAAAAAAATGATGCTTTTAAAATAAGAATTCAGAAGTCAGAAGTTAGAATTCAGTAGTTAGAATAAAAAATCCAAAGCCGCTTTTCATTTTTATGATTAGCGGCTTTTTTAATTTAAATATATTCGGTAAACCCGGCTAACCTGTAGGCAGCAGTAGAACGATAATAATCAATACAAAATAATACATTCGTCCGCTTTCCAAAGAGCCTAACTTCAAAGACGAAGATATGATCTTGACTTTCAAGATTGCATTTCAGGTTTTTACATCATTCGATATTTGTCATTTGAAATTTGTCATTTGTTTTTTGCCTTTTGCTATTTGAAATTTGTCATTTGTTTTTTGCCTTTTGCTATTTGAAATTTGTCATTTGTTTTTTGTCATTTAAAATTTTTCCTTTTCCCTTTTCCCTTTTCCCTTTTTCCTTTTCCTTTGAAATTTCTAATTTTCCTTCATTCAAAATTTTTACTGCTCCACATACCTTTTCCATTTAGGACTATAATTTATATTTTATAAAGTTAAAATTTACTCTCATTATCAAAAGGGAACTATTATGGAATTTGATTCGCAAAGCATTATGAATATTGAAAAAAAACTTATGAGTTCGCAGCAGGACTTATGGCGGGTATTCAGAATTATGGCTGAGTTTGTTGAAGGTTTTGAATTAATGTCGAATATAAAACCAAGTATTGCTGTATTTGGCTCGGCAAGAACAAAAGAAGAAAATAAATATTACAAACTGGGTGTAGAAGTAGGTAAGGAATTAGCAAAAAAAGGATTCGGAGTAATTACCGGCGGCGGACCGGGAATAATGCAGGCGGCAAATCAAGGAGCTAATGAAGCGGGCGGAAGTTCTACCGGTGTTAATATCGATCTGCCTCATGAACAATCTGCTAACCCGTTTGTTGATCACGATAAATTATTGAGCTTTAGATATTTCTTTGTTCGCAAAGTAATGTTCTTTAAGTATGCCCAAGGATATATTTTATTACCCGGCGGCTTTGGTACCATTGATGAATGTTTTGAGGTATTAACACTTATTCAAACAGGCAAGACTGCTAAGTTTCCTGTAATACTTATGGGAAATGATTATTGGAAAAGTTTGATAGCATGGGTAAAGAAAAACTTGCTGGAGGGAGAATATATAAGTGAAAAGGATTTAGACTTATTCCAATTAACAGATGATCCCGTTAAAGCAGCAGATATAATTTCTGATTTTCATAAGGGAAAAGAGTTTACACCGAACTTTTAAAATAAAAAACCTCCCATTATCGGGAGGCTTTATTCAGGGGGAGAGGAGTAGAAAATTATTCTACTCTATATTCCATTCAATCAAGCATTCGTCTTCTCTGCATTGGTCTATCGGCATTACCTTGGTTAAATCCTCTTCGGCTTTTGTTAAAGTGTTTACCTTTGCCTTTGCCATCACCCATTCGTGCAAAATGTTTTGCCCAAACTTCTTTCTGGTCTTTATTAAGAACCTTATTTATGCTTATCCACATATCAACTTTTGATGAATGTATTTTCGCACGATTCTCACTATTGGCATTTGTTAATTCGCGCAGCTTAGATTCATCAACTTCATTGTTGATCATCATTTGTTTCACGGCAAGCTTATTTTTTTGTATTTCAGCCTGCAGGTCAATTACTTTTTGGCGATGTGCAAAATGCAAATCATTGAATTGTTTTTCTTGAGTATCATTTAAATTTAACTGTTCCTGAACCTGTTCAAAACGGAAGCAGTTTCCGTAGTTGCGCTGGGCTTGCAGGGTTACTGCTGATATTAACATCAAGGCGATCATGGATAAAATTATTCTTTTCATTGTAAAACTCCTTAAATTATTATTGTTTTATAGTTTCTATCATTCTGACAATTTGAATTTGGAAAAGGTTTAAATAAAAAAATTATTAAACCATTTTTAGTTTTGCATTGTCATATAAGTATAACTTGAGAACGCATGCTTAAAGAAGAAAATAATTTACTGGTGAAAAAGTTTTTAGATGGAGATGAATCTGCATTTAATGAGTTGGTGAGGAAGCATCAAAAAAATATTTATTGGCATGCAAGGCGTTTGCTCGGCAATCACATGGATGCCGATGAAGTAACACAGGAAGTAATAATAACAATGTATAAAAAACTAAATACATTTAAGTTCGATTCAGCCGTTACAACCTGGCTTTATAAAATTACTTATAACAAAAGTGTTAATAATATTCGTAAATCAAAAGTGCGTAAATATTTATTTTTAGATGATGAAGAAGTTAGGGAAATGAAGAATAGCGAAAACTTATATGAAGATTACGAGTCGAAAGAAAAATTAAATAAAGTTGATGAAGTATTGAATGAACTTCCGATTAAACAGAAAGAGGTTTTTATACTTAAGCAGTTTGAAGGATTGAAATACAGAGAGATTGCAGAAATTACAGGCAAAAGTGAAGGTGCATTAAAAGCAAATTATTTTCATGCACTTAAAAAAGTAACGGAGTTAATAAATGAAAAATAATGATGAAAAAATTCTAAAGTATTTGGCAGAGTTTATGACCGATGCCGAAAAAGATGAATTTGAAAGGGAGCTGAAAAATAATGAGGCTTTACATTTCCGTTATGAGGAATTAAAAAACAATATCAATGTTTTCGCTGATACAAGTATTGAGCACAACCTTAACGAAAATTATTTCAACTCGCTGCTCCCAAAAGTACGTAAAAGGTTAGATGAGAAAACTACAGGAAGCAAAAAGCCGGCAATTATCTCTGCATTAGCCTCTGCTGCTGCCGTAATTCTTTTTATAGTATTGTTTAATCCGGGTGCTTCAAATGTAGATTTTTCGTTCAACGATTATGAAGAGGAGATTAGCAATATTTTGAATAGCGGCGATTCAGAGATAGATGGGTTATTGGACGAAAGCTACAGCTATAGTTATAATGATATAAATATTGAAGAAGTGAATGACCGGTATTATTCAGATTATTTAGATGAACTTACATCGAATTATAATAACAGCAGTACTTTTCAATCAACAGATATAAATGATTCATACAGCTATCTTGATAACTTGGAAGATGAAGAATTGAACAAAATAATTAGCGAATTAAAAGAAATTAAATTTCTTTAGGAGCATAAAAATGAAAACGAAAATCACTCTGCTACTGATGATAATATTCACAATTTCAATAACAGCGCAGCGTCATCAGGGTTTAGGTAAAAACAGAAATAAAAACAGGATTGATGAACTTGAAAAAGTTAAGCTGATTGAAATATTAAATATGGATGAAGAAACTACATTGAAATTTTTCGCACGCAGAAATCAATTCAAAAAAAACAAAGATAAAAAAATTGAAGAGAGAGATAATTTATTAGAAAACTTTGAACAAGTTATTTTAGAGAATGAAGTTGATGATAAATCATTTTACAGAAAAAGTGTGCAGGATATTTTAAAAATAGAAGAAGACTTAGTTGATGGAAGAAAGGAATTTATAAATTCCTTGGATGATATTTTAACTGAGCAACAAATAGCTAAGCTGGTAGTTTTTGAATTTAAGTTCAGAAAAAATATTAGGGATATGCTGTTTAAGCATAGAAGAAGATCAAACAGAAATTAACCCGCCGTAGATTGGAACAAAATAAATCTGAATTTGTTAAAAAAAGCAATTGCCTTGACGAAATAATTCAATAGTTCTTGTTGTAGGTATTGATTTTTTGCCATAGTAAAACTATTTTTTGCCTTGCTCTTTGCGGAAGTGGTGAAATTGGTATACACGCTATCTTGAGGGGGTAGTGCTCGTCAGGGCATGCGGGTTCAAGTCCCGCCTTCCGCACAAAATTGCACTAAATGTTTTTAACAAATAAAAAAGGTTATTCAAATGAAAATTACATTATCAGCTTTATTCTTCTTGTTCTTAGCTACTTTAATAAGCGCTCAAACTTTAGAAGATGCACCTGATGCCGCCAAACTTTATAACGAAGGTAACAAATTAAGAAAATCAGGTAACTACAACGGCGCTATTGAAAAATATGATCAAGCACTAAAAGGCTCTAATGATTATAGAATTTATTATCAAAAAGGTGTTACTTACAAAAAACTACGCGATTATAAAAAAGCCGAAGAAGCATTTATAAAATGTACCCAAGCTAAACCCGATTTTGATATTGCTTATAACGGATTAGGCGGTACATATTTTTCATTAGGACAATTTGAAGATGCCGTAAAAGCATTTAAAAAATTTGAAGAACTGAGTACTAAACCTAAACTTAAGAAAAAAGCCGGCGAATATATTGCAAGAGCTTATACAAAATTAGGTTTAAGCGCAAAATCAAAAGGTAGTTTTGATAAGGCGGTTGATCAGTTGCAGAATGCGGTAAAATACCATCCGTTTGATGCTGCATATTTAGCTTTAGCCGAAGTGTATGTTGATAAAGGTGAATACGATAATGCCTTAACTGCTGCCGATAACGCAATAAATAATAGAAAATCTATCTCTAAAGGAGCCGGTTATTATTACAAAGGTTTAGCTTTTAAGGGAAAAGATAATAAAGAAAAAGCAATTGAAAATTTTAAGATTGCAGTTAAAGACAGCAAGTATAAAAATAATAGTCAATATGAACTGAAGAACTTAAATTAATAATTAAAATAGATTTTATTAACCCCGATTTTTTATCGGGGTTTTTTGTTTTAAATATTAATTCATTCCCATTCTAAACTTTTCTATTAATTTAATCATCAAACTGTAACTATTTTTTACAATCACTTAACAATTCTCTTTAACTTAACTTAGCTATTATGTATATTTAACAACAATTTATCAATTAATTATTTCATATTGGTACAGCAAATTTTAATAGGTTCAATATTAGCCGGTGTAATTGCACTGTTTTCGGTAAAATTAAATTTACTAACTAAAAGCGGTTCTATTGCTGCATTTTTTTTAGCTCTTCCCATTTTCGGGTTTGGGGGATTAAAATGGAGTATTCCAATATTAACTTTCTTCCTCCTTTCAAATTTGATTTCAAAAATTGCAAAAACGAAGAATGAAAATATTGAATTGTACTTTGAAAAATCGGGTGCGAGAGATGCAGTTCAAGTTTTTGCAAATGGCGGAGTTGGCGCATTGCTGATTATACTGAATATTTTATTTCCAAATCCAATTTATTATTACATTTATTTAGCATCGCTCGCCGCTGTTTGTGCCGATACTTGGGCAACTGAAATAGGAACTATATTCAAAACTAACACGTATAATGCAGTAAGTTTTCAAAAAGTTGAACAAGGAGTTTCCGGCGGTATTTCTTTAAATGGTTTATTGGGTGCAGCTGCAGGCAGTATGGCAATTGCATTATCAGGTTTTTTGTGGAATGAATTGCTGCCGCTCTTTTACTTTATTTCTATTGTATCTGCCGGGTTGTTCGGCAGTTACGTTGATAGCTTAATTGGAGCTTCGTTCCAAGTTCAGTATAAATGCAGTGTTTGCTCAAAAACTACTGAACGAAAAATTCATTGTTCCGAAAATGCTGTTCAATGCAAAGGATTAAGCTGGATAAATAATGACATTGTTAATTTATCTTCAAGTTTAGCTGGCGGTCTGTTTTTTATAATTATTTTTAGGATTTCTGCTTAAATGTTATTCATAAAAAAAATGTTTTTATTTTTGATTTTTACTGCAGGCACGCTCTTTTCTCAGAATGCTGCTGAACTTTTGAGTAAAGCCGCTAAAGAGTTTGAAGAAGCAAATTACCGTAAAGCAGAAAAAACTTTTCAATTAATAATTAACCAAACGAATGACGATGTTGATGAACATATTTTATCCACTGCGGCATTTTATTCGGCAGAATGTTTTTACCAATTAAAACAATTTGATGGTTCAGCAGCTAAATTTGAAGATTTTGTTGATGACTTCAAAAATAGCTCTTTCAGGGATAAATCATTTTACAGATTGGGCACAATATATTTTGAACGAGGCTCGTATCACAAAAGCAGATTAAGATTTTTAACTTTAATAAATGATTACCCTTATAGTGAGTACGTGCCTTCAGCATATTACTGGGTTGGCGAAAGTTTGATTAGAGAAGATAAATTACTTGAAGCAGAAGAGTTTTTAAATAAAGCCGTTTCAAAAAAACAAAACAATAAATTTGTTGCTCAAACAATTTATTCGTTAGCTGCATTATATGAAAGAAAAGGGCAGTACAAAAAGGCGGTTGAGTACTACGATAAAATGCTCGCCTTCCATTATGATGATGAACTTGCACCCCAGGCACAATTAAGAATTGGCGTCTGCTACTTTAAATTAAATGAATACGACAGTGTTGTTTTGGAACTCTCCGATCCGCTTATTAAAGAATTGCCTGTAAAACTTCAGCAAGAGGCACAGTATATTCTTGCAAATTCATTTTTTAGATTGAGAGAATATAATAGAGCCGCGGACATTTTTAGTGAAATTATAAAAAATCAATCGCCGGGAAGAAAATCAGATAATATTGAATTTGCACTCGCGTGGGTTAATTTTCAAAAAGGTGATTATGAAACCGCATATAATTTGTTCAGCGAGTTAGCCGAAACTGCTTCCGATACCTTCGCCGTTAAATCGCTTTATTGGCGGGGAGAATGTAAGCGGTATCTAAAGGAATCTGACAAAGCATTAGAAATATTTGAAAGTTTTCTAAAAAAATATCCGAACGATAAACTTGTAGGTGAGGTTAGATTTAAGATCGGTTTAATTTATTACAACGACGATAAAATTCCATATGCCGAAAGATACCTGATCACTTCAATCGATTCCGATAATAAAGAATCGCGTGCAAGAGCATTTACTCTGCTCGGCGAAATTAGTCTTAGCAAAAATGATTATTTATCTGCAGCAAGTTATTTTGCAAGCGCGGGTAAATCAAATAAAATTCCGGATAACCTTCAGTATAGAATACTTTTAGGATTTGGCGTATCTCAATATTATTTAGATAAATATGATGAAGCTGCTGAAAAACTTCAAAAACTTATCGGGCTAAATAAAAGTTTTGAAAAGGATAAAGTTAATTTTTATCTCGCCGAAGCATTGTTCAGCAGCGGAAATTATGAAAGCGCACTAAAGCATTTTGCACGTGTTGGCGGTAATGATAAATACATGAATAAAATGTCACTTTACGGAATGGCATATTCTCATTTTAATCTGAAAGATTTTGCCAACTCAGTTTTTTACTTTAATGAATTTATGAAGCTGTATAAACGCGATGCAAATGTTTTTGATGCTAAAAGGCGGCTGGCAGAAAGTTATTACGGCATTAAACAGTTCAGCAGTTCAAGTGCTGTGTATGATGAACTTTTTGCAAAATATAAAAGTAAAATTAATTCTTCGTTCATCTATTATAATTATGCGCAGGCATTATTTAAGTCAGGCTCGCCCGATAAAGCAATAACTAAATTATCAGAGCTTCAATCAAAATATCCCCGTTCCAAATATGCCGATGATTCTCAATATCTAATCGGCTGGATTCATTTTCAGCAAGCTGAATACCCGCAGGCGATTTCCAATTACGAAAAAGTATTTATTAAATATCCAAACTCTCCAATAAAACCTATCGCACTTTACTCAATTGGCGATTCGCATTTTAATTTAGCTCAGTATGATTCCGCAATAGTTTTTTATAAAATGCTTATCGAAAAATATCCTAAAACACAGTTTGTAAATGATGCCGTAAACGGAATACAATACTGCTACATAGCACAGGATAAACCTAATGAAGCAATAAAGGTTATTGACGATTATGTTTCTAAAAATTCGGGCAGCAGTTACGGAGAAAAAATCTTGTTCAAAAAAGGTGAAATTTATTACAGCCAGGGTAAGTACGAAGATGCGGTGGCAGGCTACATGGAGTTTATTTCTTCATACCCGAAAAGTGATCTTGTTTCCGATGCAAATTATTGGATTGGTAAAAGTCAGCTTTTAGTCGATAAAAAAGATGAAGCTCTTGAAAGTTTTATTAAAGTAACCGAGCAAGATATTGAATCGGAATTTGGTATCGCCGCAGTTATTGAGATTTGCAATATTTATGAACAGCAAAATGAATTTGATGCAGCAATAAGCGTTTACAAAAATGCGATTGAAAGTATTCCTCAATCGCCTAAAATACCGGAGTTAATGTATAACAAAGGTATGCTTGAAGTTAAGAAGGAAGATTTACCGGAAGCCTACAAAACATTCAATGAAATAAGCAAATATTATTCGCAGTCATTATTTGCCGCAAAAGCAAATATTGAACTCGGTTTACTTGAACTTAAACGGGGCGGCTACGAAAATTCTAAAATGCTTTTTAGTGAAGTAGGCAGCAATAGAACCGATGACATTGGAGCTGAAGCACAATATTATTACGGAGTTACACTTTTTGAAGAAGGTAATTATGTTGATGCAATTTCGGCATTGGTGCGTGTTCGTTCGGTTTTTCCCGGTTATATGGAATGGTACACAAAATCATTACTTAAACTCGGCGATTGTTACGTGAAATTAGGCAATGAAAAAAATGCTCGTGAAATGTACCGGGCAGTTTTAAAGCATCATAAAAATAATGAATATGCAAAAGAAGCAAACGAAAAAATAAAATCATTATGAAAATTAAAATAATTATAAGCATATTTTTACTACCCTTTTTGTTGTCTGCTCAAGATGATAACAGAGGACAAAGTATTGAACTTCCCGATTTTGTAATAACCGGTGTTCAAACTGTAAATATTCCAACTGCTAAAAAGGTTAAACCGCAGCTCATATCAATGCTTTCCGAGGAATTTATTACGCCGCAGTTTAGCCCCGAAATGTTTGCGCTTTCAGGAATCTCCGAACCGGTTTTACCCAACTTAGATTTAGCGGAGGAGAAGGATGCGGTTAACGGGCAGGTAAAAGTCGGTGCGGGCTTGTACACCTTGCCCCAGGGCGAATTAAATCTTGGTGCAGGTTTTAAACATGCTTCAATTTTCGGCAGGGTGTTCGGTCTTAATGAACGGGAGTATATTGATAATGCAGGTTATAATATTTCCGGCGGGGCACTTTATACTGATTTTTTTGTCAGTAACAGATCTAAATTTTTACCGGGATTAAATTTATTTGTTAACATCAATTACCTGCGCGATTCATACAAATTTTTCGGTTCCGATTCATCAGGTTTAGAGCATCGAACCCAAACGGCAGATATAGCATTTGGTTTGAAAAATAATTACAACAAAAATTTCAAATATGGAATTAGTTTTAACAGCAGTTTTTTTGATATACGTGATAGAGATTTTGGCGAAAGTAAATTTCATACAAATGCTTTTATCGATATGATGGTTTCAAGTTTTGGAATTCAAGGAGATGCAGATTTTATTTCGCAGCATCTAACCAATAATATATCGGGCAAAACAAATTACAATTATTTTTCAACTGACAGCCGTGCAGTTTTAAGAATAAATTCTGCCATGCAGGCAAAAGCCGGAATCAATTTAGCTATCTACGATGGGAATTCATTTTTTGCACCAACCGGTTCAATATCAATAAAACTGAATGAGGCTCTTACATTTTTCGGCGAGTATGCACCGGGAACAAATTTTATTTCTATTTCAGATTTTAAGCGAAGGAATAGGTATTCAATAGTTGATTCAACCGATAACATTGTGCAGAAAGAGAAGCATAAATTTAATGCAGCATTACGTTACCAATTTTTACGCTATGTCGAAATTTCAGCAGGCGCAAGTTATTCAAAGTTTGATAACTATGTTTACTTTCAAGATTCAACCTTCAACGGTCTATTCAATTCGTCATCGATTGATGATGTAAATAAAATTTCAATTTATGCGAACCTCATGTTTCATATGGGTCCGCTTGGTTATTTTTATGCCGATGCCGCGTGGCAGAATGTTGAGGATTCTGGTAATAATCAGATCCCATACAATCACAATTTTACTGCTGAACTTATTTACGGATACAACTTTGAAAATGGATTTTCGTTTAGCACCAAAGCTGATTTTAGATCAGCAGCTTATGCGGATATACAAAACAAAATAGAAGTACCGGATTACTTTAATTTAAGTTTAATGATGGAATATAAGTTAAGTAATCATTTACGATTTACATTTGATTTACATAATTTAATAAACAGAAAAAATTTCCTCTGGTCGGATTATAGAGAAAAGAAATTTGATTTTGTTGCCGGTGTTGATTACCGTTGGTAATTATACTATTCTTATTTTAAAATCCGGCAGCCGTTGATTTTTTAAATAACAAAAATTAACAAATTAGAAGATAAACATGACAGAAAAAGACCTTAAAGAACTCGTTGTAAAATCTATCGGGGTACAAACCGATAATACCGATTTAGTTTATCGAGTATTCACAAAAAAAATTGCAAACAAGCTAAACCCCGGCGGGGCAATAAAAATTGAAAATGTAGGTACGTTTAACCTTGCCGAAAAAGATACAGCAATTGACAGCACGGGAACACTGCAGGCGGGAAAACTAATATTTTTACCTGCAGGTGAAAACATTTCTGAAACTGAAATAGATAAGTACTTTGCCTCAATACCAATCGCTGCCCAAAAGGAGAGTACTGAGTTTAATCCCGATAGTATTTTTGATATTGGTGTTGCCAGACCATTAATTTCATCAACGGAATCCAGTGAAGAAAATGCATCACTAAAAGTGATTGATGATAAAGTGGATGAATTATTAAATAATTCTGAAACAATAGAAGATTTTAAAGTTTGGTCGGAAACAAAAATTGCCGACGCAAGTGAAACACCTGCCGACATAGAGGATAAAAGTGAACCTGAGGTTGAGGCTCCTGCTGAAGAGCCTGCTGCAGAGATGCCGGAAAGTGATGATCCGTTTGTATTGCCTGACTTCAAATCTATTGATGATGATTTTACCGATAATGCCGCCGATGAAAAAATTCAAATAGTAAGTGAAGATGATATAATTATACCCGGTGTTGAAAAAGTTAAAGACATAGAAGAAGAAAGTGATGAGGAAATTATTTCAGATGAAAATGAGTTAACTGAAACAAGTGAAGATGTAGAAGAACCTGTTGACGAAGAAGAAAACTTAGAAGATTTGTTCAAAGATTTTGAAAGTGAAAATGATACAAGTTTTGAAACTTCTTTGCCGGAAGATATTACGGATGAATTTGAAACTCCCGGAATGGAAACTCTGCCCGAAATTGAACCGGAAGAAGATAAAGTTGAAGAAAGTATTGATAATGCTGATGATGTCGAAAAATTAGATGATGAAGATGAATTTGAACCTGAAGGTAAAACTGAAGGTGAACCTGAAGGTGAACCTGAAGATAAACCTGAACGTAAACCTGAAGTTGAATCATTAGATATTGAAACAGTAAAGGTTGATGAAGACACTAATCTGGATGAGGCTTTGGATGAAACGGTAATTGAGGAGAGCGATACCTTTTTGGATGAAGATGATAAAGAATTTACTGAAGCTGAAGATAAAGCTGATGACGATAGTGTTAATGAATTTGTCGGGGAAACTACTGAAGAATCAGATGAACTTAAAGAGGATGACTTAAACTTAGCTGATGGAGAGTTTGAAATTGATAATCCCGATTTTGATAAAGAAGGAATAGAAAGTATTTCTGCTTCAGTGGAGGATACGTTTGATGATTTCGAAAAGAAAATTGAAGAAGATGAAGCAGAAACAGAAGAAGATGAAATTGCAGAGCTTCCATCGGATGATGAAATTATTGAAGTGGATAAAAAAGATGAATTCATAAATGATGAACTTGAAGAAAATGATGAAGATCAATTAAATGATCTACCCGAAGAAGGCGAGAAGATTTTAGAACCTGCAGGCGAAGAAAGTGAATACTCTAAATTACGCGGCGGTGAATCTAAATCAGCTTTGGGAAAAGGCTTTTGGATTAGTGTGATGGTATTTGTTGTTGTAGTTGTGGTTGGGGCTTACTTGTATTTATTTGTTTACGATTCGTCTTCAAAAAGTGAAAAGCCGCCGCCGGTAGTTGAGTCACAATCCGATTTACCTGAAGAAACAACTCCTCCTCCGCCTCCTCCTGCTAAGGAAGAGAAGCAGGAACAAAAATCTATTGAAGATATTAAAAAGGAACTTGAAGCCAAAAGAGATATAGTTAAAATTCAAGGCACGGGTGATACAGGCTTTTATAGAGACGGCAGTGATGAAGTTAGATTAGGAAATGGAATCTTTAATAAAAACGGGTTGTATAGTGTTCAAGTATCATCTTTCAAAACCCAAAGTGTTGCAGAAAATGATGCAAAGGAATTACAGGATAGAGGCTATGATGCTTTTATTGTAAAGGCATTTGTTCAAAAATTTAATGCTGATTATTACAGAGTTAGAATAGGTTACTTTAATTCTAAAAAAGAAGCAGAAGATTTTCAAAAAGAATTTAAACGTTAATTTATAGAGAATGGTATAACATGAGTGTTTTTTCCGTATTGCTGAGAGGCGGCTGGATTATGCTGCCAATTTTTATTGCTTCAATTTTAGCAGTAATAATTATAATTGATAGATACATTGTGATCAGAAGATCAAAAATGAATGTCCCTGCGTTCCTAGTACGTATAAGAGGAATGCTGAAAAAGGGAGATGTTGATGGCGCACTTGGAGTTTGCATGCAGGAGAAAACTCCATCAGCCAACATTGTTCGTAAAGGATTAAAAAAATATGGACTTGGACATGAACGCGTGAGAGAGGCAATTGAAAGTTCCGGTAAACAGGAAATTTTTAAATTGGAGAAAGGACTTTCAGTTCTTGCTACAATTTCCGGTGCGGCGCCGCTGCTTGGTTTCCTCGGTACAGTTACGGGTATGATTCAGGCATTTATGAAAATTGAAGACTTGCAAGGTTCTGCTAATCCCGCAGATTTAGCAGGCGGAATTTGGGAGGCTTTGTTAACCACCGCATTCGGTTTAGCAGTTGGAATTATTGCTTATATGTTTTACAATTATCTTGTTTCAAAAATAAGCAAACTTGTTTTGGATATGGAAGTAATATCAAACGATGTAGTTGATATACTAGAAGAAGTATCGAAAGGGAAAACAAGTATTGAAGATGATGTTGAAATTGAAATTTAGGCATAGCAATGAAATTTGAAACCAGAAATAAACCGCTAGAAACATTTAGTTTTTCATCCCTTACGGATATTGTAATGCTGCTGCTTATTTTCTTTTTGATCACTTCGCAGTTCGTAATCCAAACAGGTGTAAAAGTAAAACTGCCCGGTTCAAAACAGAATGAGCAAGTATCGATTACAAGATTGGTTGTTTCAATCACCGAAGAAAGCCGTATTTATGTTGGTGCCGAAGAAACAAGCATTGACGGAGTTGCAGCCCAAATAGAGAAAGTTTTAAAAACTACAAGCGAAAGAAACCTTATTATCAGAGCAGATAAATCGGTTAATATTGATATGGTAATTAAGGTAATTGATGCCGCAAAGGGAATTGGAATAGATAGGTTTACAATAGAAACAGAAAAAGAATCGTTCTAATGTTTATTAAAGATTCAAAAAATATTTCGTCACTGCTTTCAGTAGCAATTCATCTCGTGCTTATTCTAATTTTTATGATTTGGAATATTAATCCAGCATTAACCGAAGATGAATTTGTTACTGTGGGATTCGGTACAATCGGAAAAACAAGTTCCTCCGGTTCATTGGTTAAAAAACAAAAACCTTCAAAAGAAAAAGAAGTAAAAAAAGAAAAAAAAGAAGAACCTAAAAAAGTTGTAAAGAAAGTTGAACTTCCAAAAGTAGTTAACGAAGATGATAACAATGTAATTACCGCTTCAAAAAAGAAAGAAAAAAAAGAAGAAGAAAAACCTGCAATCAAGCCAATTAAAAAAGCTGAAGCTGAAGAAAAGGGGAGAGAGAACGAAGGGGAAGGTGAAGGCAGCTTTGGTTTTGAAATTGATTTCGGAGGCAAAGGTAAAAGAAAAATTTACAGCTATTCATTACCTTCTTATCCGCAAGGGGTTAGTAAAGAGATAGATGTAAAATTAAGATTCAGTATTTTGCCCGATGGTTCCGTTGGAAGAGTTTTTCCTCTGCTTAAAGCTGATGCAAGATTAGAAAGTGCTGCGATTAGTTCAATTAAAAAATGGCGTTTTGAACCGCTGCCAAACGGACAAAAACAAGTTGAACAGGTTGCCGTTATTGTATTTCCTTACCGGCTTCAGTAACCAAATCTTTTTTGTAATACTTGTAGTAAAATATCGATTCAATTATTGTTACTATCACTAATGAAATCCCATCCCTGTCAAATTCCTTTCCAAACCCCTGCGGTTCAATTAGCTGGTTAACTATCATTGTTATAAAAGCCCAAGCAATTGCAAAAAGTATAATAATTAAAATTACATTTTGGAACGCTGAAGAGAGTGATTCATTTTTCTTTTTGATAAAAAAAATTGTGAAGATAAAAATTATGTGCAGTATAAAAACAATTGCGCTCGCCATAAATATTTAGGTGATCAATTTTTGATTTCGATTATTAATAATTTGCGCCCCAACCAAACCGCCAATCATTCCAAAAATTGTATCCATAAAAAGATTACTGAAAAACACAGATACAGCATACAATAAAGAGAATCCTGTATTTACTATTTCGTCTCTAATTGCTCTCATTAAATTTAGAATTTCATCAACCATCTCCTGCGAAAGGGGAACCGGAAAATCAGTTATCATTTTTTGAAACTCGGGAAATGTAGCAACAATATCATTATTCTTTGTAATAAAAGTAATAAGCAGATCAAAAAAGCTGCCGAATAGAGCCGCATACAAACCGGTTGCAAGTCCTACCAATATTGCCTTACCCGGCATTATTCTATCATAATTATTAGTTGATTTTTGCTCGAGTACTAAAGCTAAAAATGCAGCCGCCGGTATTATTAGGCAGCATGAAAAACTTTTAGCAACAGGTACCACTTGCATTACCCCGGCGCCAAATCCGCAAACGAAAGCTGATAAATATTTTTTCAATTTAATTCTTATAATTTAGTCGATGTGAAAAGTATTCATTTATTCCATAGTAAAAATAGTAAAATACTATTGAACCGAAAAATAAACCTGTAATAAAAGCAATTACCTTTGAATATTGATAAAGACCAATAGAATAGAAGACTACATCTAAAACAATAAGTAAACTTGCAATAATAAAATATAAATTGCTGATTATTTTTTTCAGCTTTATAAACATTAAAAGTAATGCTGCTGCAAAAGTGCCAAAATAAATTCCCGTACATCTTGCACAAGTTAAAGTTGAACCGCCGCCGGTAAACTCAATTATTTTTTCCGGCTGCTGATGACAGACATTTGAATATGTTAAATCTAAAAAGGGATGAAGGTAGATGAGAAAGGGGAAACCAGGTATCAGCTGCTCAATAAAAATTCCAATGAGCCAAAATGCAAGCAAGACTGTTATTAATAAATGGATGGCAGTTTTCAATTTTAATCATTTATCATTTTTAAATTTATTAAAAACAAAAATTGATCGAGAAGTTAGTATGAATAATTTGGATTCAAACAACAGAGCTTCAATAATATCGCCATTTATAAAATCCTGATCGGGCTTAAACTCTTTTAATATAACGGGAGAAGAAGATAAATCAGCATACTTAATTTTTACTGAATTGTTAATGACTAAATTGTTGAAAGTAATATTTATATTTTCGGCATTAAAACCTGCATCAATAAAACTTAATCCGGTACCGAATTGATCAAAAAGTATAATTTTATTTTCATTAATTACAAACAACTTACCATCGGGTGAAACAGCAAATGTAACCGGATTATTAAGGCTGAAATCACCGGCGTCATAGCTGCCGATTTCTAAAATAAAATCGCCGGTTAAATTATATTTTAATATTCGCGAGTTATCCGAATCGAGAATAAACAAATCGCCTTGATATGAAAAAGCAGAGGCAGTTGGATATTGAAAAGAGTAAAGTTCATCATCTTTTTCCTTAGTGTTGAATTCAGAAAGGAAGGTTAAATCTTTATCAAAAAATTGTATGCGGTTGTTGTTTTTATCAGCAACAGCAATACGTAAAGTTTGAGCGAACACATCAGCCGGATAATCAAAAGTAGAAGGAGCCCAGCCGTATCCGCCGCGTGAAACAATAATACTTCCGTTCTTATCCAGTTTTATCAATTCGTTGGTGCCTGCATCCGTTACAAAAATATTACCTGCCGGATTAATAGAAAAAGAAGTTGCCTCGCTGAATTCACCAATTGATTTTTCATATACAAAACTTTGGCTGTATGAATTAGCAGCTATTAGTAATAGTAAGAATGTGAGTAATTTGAATATCATTAGATTGAACTACTTAAAATTTGAAAATTATTACTATAAAAATATTAGAATAAAAATTATAAACAAGGTAACAAAAAATTGGTTTTAAGAAATTCAGCAAAGGGTAAATAAATTGTAATTTGAATAAAAAAATAAATGCCATATATTTGTTATTACAATGTCCCGTGGTGTAATTGGCAACACGTCGCACTCTGGATGCGAAGAGTTCAGGTTCGACCCCTGACGGGACAACAAAAAAAGGTAAGCATTAATGCAATGTTTACCTTTTTTTTATTTTATGAATATGTGTCACAATTAATTAATTGTTTCATATTTTGATTTGACTTAGATATTCTTATTTGCATGTTATTATAATTTAGTATTGTTTAAAGAATGAAATAATAATATAAAAGAACTAAATTTGAAGAGGATTTTATGGCACTACGCAGAAGAGCACTTGGATTAGCATTAGGATTAGTATGGGGTTTTGCAGTTATGTTTTCAACACTGTGGTTATTATTTCAAGGGTCTTCCGGTGAAATAATTTCGCAGCTAAAATATTTTTACCTCGGCTACACATTCGGTTATGAAGGCGCTGTTATTGGATTTTTATGGGGCTTTGTTGACGGATTTATTTTCGGAGTTGCAGTTGCATGGCTATATAATTACTTATCTATGAAGATATATAGGTAGTTCCAAATTATTAAATGAAAAAATTATGAATACTTTTGAATCTCAAATTGCTTTTAACGAACTGGTGTTAAATTATTCATCCGTTTACCTGGCATTAGGTTACCAAAACAATCTTCCGCCGAAATATATTATTGAACTCATTCAAAAGATGTTAAATGAGGTAGAAGAAATACTTCAGATTAAGGGCGGGTTTCAAATTCATCAAAATGATTTTTCTGTAATCGATAAAACAAAAATAGTTGTTGACAACATTGAATTTTATACGCAGAGAATAATTACAACTCAATTAAAAAAAGCAGAAGGTGCAGTCATTTTTGCATGTACGCTTGGTAAAGGCTTTGACGACTGGCGTAAAAAATTTACCGATGACGATGATATGCTTAAAGTATATATCGCCGATATTCTTGGTTCTGAATTAGTTGAAGCAGCGACTGATGTTTTAGAATCAAAAATTGCTGATGAATTAAGCACGAAAAATTTCAAGATAACAAATAGGTACAGCCCCGGATATTGTGATTGGAATGTTTATGAACAGCACAAATTATTTTCACTTCTGCCGGAAAAATTTTGCGGAATAAAACTCACCGAATCAGCTTTAATGCTGCCAATAAAATCGGTAAGCGGAATTATAGGTTTTGGAAGCAATGTTAAAAAGAAGGAGTACAATTGTAAAATTTGTTCAATGGAAAATTGCTACTTGAGAGTTAGGGAAGTGAAGGAAGAAGGAGAGAATAGGAGTTTAGAAGTTTAGGAGTTCTGAATTTAAGATTGAAGTTATTATAAGAGAGGTACTAAGAGGCAGTTTAAAAAAATAAAATATTTATTTTATTTTTAATATTAGTCGTCTTGTTAAATTTATAATCATTGAGAATGAAACCGCAAGTCCAAGCAAAAGAACGCAAATTAAAAATTAAGTATGGCGATCATTTAAAAAAATCATTCATTTCTCAAATCTAACCTCTCAAAATCAAATATATTTTCTCTAATATAATCTTGACTATAAAGTCTACATGATGTACTTTTCTAATCAAACAGAGGCAGTTTTTATGGATTTCCACATAATCCTAATTATATAAATTTACTGAAAGGATTTTAATAGTGTTTACTGAAAAAAAAATAGTCAGGTTATTATTAAATCCAAATTATTCCACTAAAAGATCAGAACTCACTAATGATTTTACTTGAACAATTACACTCGAAATCTATTTTGGAGATAATGTTCATTTTAAAACATCTCTCCAATCCCATTTCCAATTTTCCAGAAGTTATAGAAAGATACTACTAGATACATAGCTCGCTTTGTGTTTTATGTTTTTTTTATGAATGTACATCAATTGTTTTAAAACTTTTCGTTTAATTTTCATTGTAACCCACGTGGCGAAGCTATATCTAAAACTAAATTTATTACTAATTACAGTTAATTAAATGCAGATAAAAATATTAATCAAAAATCAGAAACAATCCGATTATCTTGAAAATTTAGCATTCGAGCGTTCACCAATTATTATTGGCAGAGAAAGCAGTTGTGACGTAGTTTTAAGTGATCCCAGAAAATTGGTTTCAAGGAAGCATGCAAAAATTATAGTCTCAAACGGTGAATTTCAAATTGTGGATATGCTCAGCCGCAATTCTACTTATTGTAACGGCACTCAACTTGATCCGGAAAAAGAATATCAATTGAATACCGGTGACAGCATTAATATTGGTGAGTTTGTTTTAGAAGTAACATCAATTGAAAGGGAAGAACCCGAAGAAGATGATTCTCAAAAAACGATGATGTTTTTGAGTCCCTTTGCCGAGGATGTGGCAAATTTAAGTGCTGCGCTTAAAAACCTATCTGAAAAGTATTCCAATTCAGAAGACCAGATGAAGAGTGAATATTTGCGGATGGATCTTTTAAGCAATATGTCGAAAGATAATTATAAAGATATAAGTTCATATCTTTCTGAATATTTTTCTGACGGCAGTGCAGATAAAAAAGAAGAGCCTGTTCAAAGTGAAAATAAATGGGGTGATATCCCAATCCAAAAAGAAGCAGAGCAAGAACCAATAATTAAACCTAAAGTAGAAGAGCATAAACCTGCTGCTAAGTCCGGCGGTGATGACTATTCATTCAAATCACAATTTTCAGAATCGTTCGACATTCTTTTAGAATCAATAACAAAGTTGATACAAGGTTTTTGGCAGTTTAGGCAGGAGTTTTTTGGTGTTACAATTTACCAATCCATGCCTACCACCTCGGTAGAAAAGTTAAAGGAATTTCTTTTTGATCCGGCAATTTCTGATGAAGAAAGTGCAAAACGCCTTGAGCTATTTAAGGAAGAATTAAATAAAATTCAATCTCATCAGGTTGGTCTGTTAGATGGCTATCACGATTCAGTTAATCAAGGTATAGCAAAAGTATTAAATGAAATTGACCCTGAAATTTTAGAAAATAAAATTAACAGTGAAAATTTGAAGCTAGGTAAGGTCAATATTCCATTCAAATATATTCCGCTTTATGCAAAAATAAAATCTGTGCAGATGGTTAAATCAATTCATAAAAAACTTAAACTGGATATGAATGTAATTGAACGCAAACATTTTCGTCCGGCATTTATGAAAGGTTACCAGAAAAGAAGTCATCATGGTAAAGACACAGAATAAGTTTGTTTGCAAAGCCTCTCATATGTCATCGAATGTTTAAGAAAGATAGAAAAGATTATTTAGAGTGGAGCGATGAAATCTTTTGTTTGAGATTACTTCGTCGTTCAAAACAACTCCTCGTAATGACAATATAGAATTGTCATTGCGAATCCGTCGCCTTTCGGATGAAGCAATCTCAAATTCAAACATAAGTTATAGAAAGGTTTCAATTATTTTTAATCCTCAGGAGTAAATATGGTAAGCAGTAAAAACTTCACATCAATTCCAATTAGTATTTTAATTACAGCACTTCTAATATTTCTATCCGGCTGCGGTAACCCGACTACAAACATAATGTTAAAAAGTACTGAAGACAGCAACGAGATGAATGCTGTTCAAATGAAAATTGTTCAACTCCGCAGTGCGGAAAAATTTAAACTTGCAAGCAGGGAATCTTTGTTAAGAAATCCTGATGAAACTTTGGGCGATGATTTAATTCCTAATTCAAAAGTTGAAAAAATTATGATCCCCGGTGAAACATTCAGTTTAGAAAATGTTGAACTCTCGGAAGAAACTAAGTACATCGGTATTTTCGGCGATTTCTTTTCACCGGCAACCGATGGGTGGTCTCAATTAATTGATGTTTCCGAAGGGAAGGATGAAATCAAAATTGTAATCGGCAAAAACTTTTTATCCGTAAGTGAATAATTAAAAAATACGATTTATAAAATTTAGGAGAATTAAGTGGTAAAATTTCAAAAGGTTGTTTGGCACGAAGGAATGAAATTAGATCCACATCATTTTCAGCAATTGGATCGGTACTTTCAGTATAATGTTAATAAGCGTATCGGAACAATCAATTCCAATAATTGGGGCTTTAGTGAATTGCAGATCGATTCGGCAGCTTTAGCAAACGGCAATTTTAGTCTGGTTGAATGCCGCGGTGTGATGGCTGACGGGTTATACTTTAATATTCCCGAAAATGAAACGCCGCCGAAATCCCGTCAGTTTGAAGATCTGTTTGAAGCCACAGGCGACAAGCTTGAAGTGTTTCTTGGAATACCCAATGAGCAGATTACAGGCAATAATTGCCAGTTAGATGATAATGGTGAAAACAGATTAACCCGTTATACGATGCACACAATTGAGCTGCTTGATGATAATGTTGGTTCAAATCTGAGGCAGGTTGGTGTTGCCCGCCCAAATTTTTATATAAAGTTCGGCGATGAAAATTATGAAGAATTCAGCGTGTTAAAAATTGGCGAGATTGTTCGTTCCTCAGATGGTACATTTTCGATGAGTAAAGAATTTATTCCGCCGGTACTAATTTCATCCGCCTCCGATGCAATGATGCATTGCCTGCGGGAAGTTTTAGGCGGACTGGTAGCAAAGAGTAAGGAACTAAAAAATCAGCTTAATCCTAACAAGCGCGAAATTGCAATTGCCGATGTTGAAATAATGATGCTGCTTCAAACAATTAATACATACATCCCAATTATCAATCAATATTACAACACGCCGAATTATCATCCTGAAAATATTTACTCTTTACTTTTATGCCTTGGCGGTCAGTTAAGTACATTGATGACCGGTGCGGGAATTTCAGCAATTGACTTTCAGCCATACGATCATAAAAATTTAAATGAAGTTTTTCATCATCTCTACAATCAATTGATGGCACTGTTAAATATTCAAAAGAAAATTTCTAAACCCGATATTTCTATTCCTCTTGAAAAACAAAGTGATTCATTATACATGGCAAACCTTTCTGATGAGCAGATAAATTCCCAATTATTCATTGTAGTTAAAGGAAGCATGCCTGAGGCAAAAATTATTTCCGACTTTGCAAAGAATATTAAAATAGCGGCTCATGAAGAAATTTTTGCTGTACATCAAGCAGGGCTGCAAGGTGTGGGCATTGAATATATTTCGCGTCCTCCTTCCGGACTATCAGTTGATCCGGAATATCATTATTTCAAAATTCATAAAGAGGGAAGACTTTGGGATAAGATTGTTGATAAGCAGACAATCGCATTTTTCCTTGCAATGGAATTTACACAAGTTGACTTACAGTTAGTTTCATTCACGGCTAAATAATTTTGGCTGTGCAATAAAATCTAAAATTATTAAAGAGAAAATTTATGGCGATATTCGATACAGCAGTTAAGTCTCAAAAAAAACTGGCTGATTTATGCTCCGATTGCTTTATGCTGATATTGCAATTGCGTTCAACCAATGAATACGGGGATGCCGCAGTTCTTAGAAAAAAAGTAATGGAATTGCTGGATGATTTTGAACGGCAGGGATTAACCGCAGGAATTGAGCAGGCAAAGGTTCAAGCATCCAAGTTTGCTGTTGTTTCATTCATTGATGAAACAATTCTCGGTTCCGAATGGGATAATAAAGTTGAATGGTTAGCTGAGCCGCTTCAATTAAAATTGTTTAATGTTTTTAACGCGGGTGAGGAATTCTTTATCAGGCTTGAACAATTGCGGCAGAGGCAGCGTGAAAATGCCGATGTACTTGAAGTTTATTTTCTTTGTCTTTCACTCGGTTACCGCGGCAAATATCAATTGGAAGCGCCCGAACAAGTAAGAATGATAATAGACGATCTTCATCAAGAACTTAACCAGTACCTCGGTAAAGCGCCGGAGTTGATTTCGCCGAACGGCAGACCGCATGATGAAATTGTTAATGTTGTTAAAGAAAGAATTCCCGCCTGGGTAATTGTTGTAGCAGCGTTTTCAATTGGATTTTTCTTTTATGTGATAATGTCGTTTCTAATTTCGGGCGACGCTGAAGATGTTATTGAATCAATTAACAAAATGATTTCTTAAATAAAAATTTCCTGAAGAATTTAAGCTGAAAAATTTATGAGTCTAATTTTAAATCTTCTTAAGAGTCAAAAAATTATGATAGCGGGCGGAGTGATTCTCGTTATCGTAATGATTTTTATTTTTGGCGGAAAGCTTGGTCTAACAACAACCGAACGAATTTTGATCTCCGCACTTGTTCTGCTCCTTTATCTAATTTGGTATTTATTCACCATGATGAAAGAAGCAAAAAGTGCCGGCAATATTGAACAATCGATCGGTATGCAGGCTGATGACCAAATGCAGAGTTTACGCCCGGAGAAAAAAGCCGAGATAGAGCAATTTAAAAAGCAATTGGAAGAAGCAATAAATTCTTTAAAGAAATCTAAACTCGGGCGGGGTAAGGTTGGTAAGTCAGCATTGTATGCATTGCCCTGGTATATGTTTATTGGTCCGCCTGCTGCCGGTAAAACTACGGCAATTCAAAATTCCGGATTAGAATTTCCATTTGGCAATGACGGCTTAAAAGGCGTTGGCGGAACTAGAAATTGCGATTGGTTCTTTTCGAACAGAGCAATATTTTTAGATACTGCGGGGAGATACACAACTGAAACGGAAGACCGAGCCGAATGGATAAGTTTTCTTGAAGTTCTCAAAAAGAATAGAAAGAAAAAGCCCATTAACGGTGTGCTGATTGGAATTGGAATCGACGAAATACTTGGCGCCCAGCCTGAAGCACTGGAGACTCATGCAAAAAATATTAGGCAGCGAATTGACGAATTGATCGAGCATCTCGGAATCCGCTTCCCTGTATATTTAGTATTCACCAAGAGTGATCTGCTTCAAGGCTTTGTTGAATACTTCGGCGATTTTAGTCATGGAGAACGTTCACAAATTTGGGGCAGTACTTTCAGCAGGGAACAGCAAAATAACCCTGACTTAAAAAGTGTGTTTCATCAAGAGTTTGAAAAGCTATATCATTCATTATCAAAAATGCAGCGTGCACGTTTAAGTCTGCCATTAAAGCGCGAGCAGCGGCGACGGGTATTTTTATTTCCGCATCAGTTTAATTCATTGCGTGATAAATTAAATTATTTTGTTGGAGAACTCTTTCAGCCGAATCCTTACCAGGATAGTCCAATATTCAGAGGATTTTATTTTACAAGCGGAACGCAGGAGGGAATACCTTTAAATGTTGCCATCGAAAAAATAGCAAATCAATTTAACCTGCCTTCACTCAGTGAAGAAGAGGGCGAAGCTCAACTTGAAACAAAAAATTATTTTATCCGCGATTTATTTTCAAACGTGTTAATTTCGGACCAGAATTATTTAGTTGGACAAACATCGCGCATGGCAAAGCAGAAAAGAATTTTGCGCTATGCTATTATTGGTTTATCCACACTTTTCCTCGGCTTATTTATACTTGGCGTTTCGCAGGATTTTGTCGGCAGTCAAATTCAATTGGGTGATGTTTCAGAAAGTGTTGAGAATATTAAAGATGTCGATTGGAATGCCGATCCTCTCCAGGCATTCAATAAGACGGACGAATTGCGTGGACTTATTGAAAAGATTTCAATGGAAGAAGAGGAATCAGGAATATTTGATTGGGGAATGGATAGAGGAGCGGACGTTCTTGAACCGGCACGAAAATTATATTTCTCAAAAACTGAATCATTTCAAAAAAATTATTTATACAGCCAGTTAGAAAAAAAACTAAAAGGTTTTGTAAATGGCTTGGAGCATCCTCGTGAACAAATTTACAATGCGTTGAAGGCTTATTTATTAGTCGGGGATGAGTTTGCCCGCTTAGACACTAACAGTAAAAAATTTCTGCTAAAGGAATTTTCCGCTTCAGTTGATGATCGTATTTTAAAGATGATTCCTGCTTCAACCGAAAGAGAAAATTTAAGAGAACTGATTCACAATCATATAAAATATATAATCAGCAATTTGGGCATGCCCGGCAACGAGCAAATAAAAAACAATGCTCAGTTAGTTAAAAGTGTTCAAAATTTAATAAGAGTAAAACCAAGCATCGAAAGTGTTTACAATAGAATTAAAAGAACAGGAATGGAAGTATTATCAGCACCGATTGGACTTAGGCAATTACTTGGTACCGGTTATTCTTCAAGCATAAAAAGTGATTTTGAAGTGCCGGCGTTTTTTACAAAAAACGGCTGGACACAATACGTTAAGAATGAAATTGAAAACGAAAGTGAAAACCCCGGCAAAGATGATTGGGTGCTTGGAGAATCAATTCAGCAGACACTGCCGAAAGCCATGCTGAATAAGGATGAAATGAGCAAAACACTGCAGCGGCTTTACTTTACAGAGTATAACAGAATGTGGTGGCAGTTTTTGCGCAGTATTAAGTACACAGATTTTGGAAATGTTTCCACAGCCGCACAAGTAATGAATAACTTTAGCGATCCTACAAATTCGCCATTAGTATTAATTTTGAAGAATGTAGCGCTTGAAACAACATTTGAAGATAAGTTAGCGAAACTTGCTGATGATGTGACATCTCAGGGAAGTTCAAAACCAACACATCCTGTTGATAGGGAGTTTTCTAATTTGCACGAATTTGTTTTTGGGCAGTCATCCGGTGAATCACTGGGAAAAATTGCCGGCTGCCTGGAGCAGTATGTTTATTTAGCAGGAGTGCTCGAATCATTAAGAGGGGACAGTGAAGCATGCAAAAATTATTCAGTGCGCATTATAAAACAAGGCGCAGGAGAATTGCCCACTGCTATGAAAGAAATTCAAAGTTCACTCTATCCTTCATTGTTAGCCATTCGTAAAATATTTGAAACCCCTGTTAAAAATGTTTGGTTAGCAATAATGCGTGATACGCAGGAATACTTGAATGCACAATGGCGGCTCAGAGTTTATGACCATTACAATAGAACGCTCTCAAGTTTTTATCCCTTTACGGAAAATGGAATGGATGCACCGCTGGAAGATTTTGAAGAATTTTTCAATCCGGAAGTTGGCGTGCTTTGGACATTTTTTAATGATGAACTTGATGACTTTGTAAACAAAGATCCATGGCGAACAAATAAATGGGAAGATGTTGGAATTGGTTTATCAAGAAAAATGATAAATGCACTTAGCCTTGCCGATGACATTGGCAAAACAATGTTCAAAAGCGGAGTTTTGAATTTGTCGTTTCAGATGAAACCGATGCGCCCTGTATCTCAATTGATAGGGGGTCAAAAGCCTATCGTGGAGCAAATCTATCTTTACATTAATGGCTTTGAGGATAAGTATTACAGCGGTTCACCATACTGGATAGATATTAATTGGCCCATTAAAAGGGGAAAGGCGGGAGCTAAATTAAATATTTCAATACGCGGACAAGGAAGTGCGCAAGAGAAAAATTTTGACGGCGAGTGGGCATTTTTCCGTTTGTTGGATTTAGCTAATATTGAGAGGAAATCTTCAAGGCTTTACCAAATGAGCTGGACATTTGCAAAAAAGAATAAGTATGATGTTAGAGTGGCTTACGAATTAAGAGCGAGCAGCACTAACAATCCTTTTAAGCAGGGTTACTTAAAACCATTTAACTTGCCTAAAAAAATTAATTAATAGCTTAGCGGAATAATGATAAATATCAAATACTCACCCGGTTGTTTTGGAAAACTGCCCAAGTTTGCCGATTTCGTAAAGTTTAATTCAGGCAACAGCGAATTATTGTTTTTCGATAAATGGCTTCAGAACGGACTGCAGTTTGCGCGCAATAAGTTGAACGCTGAATTTGAAACTGCTTACAATAATGCAGCTCCAATTCAATTTGTATTTCCAATTCCAAATAGCTCAAATATTCTGCTGGGCAGTTTTACATCAAGCAATGATAAAAGCGGCAGAAAATATCCTTTTATAATTTCCACTTCAATTAATTTTTCATTTGAAAATGACCTTGTTAATGTTATTCCGCTTGCGTTTCAAGATTTTTACTTAAACTCAGAAAAATTATTCAGTACAATTAAGGAAAAAGAAAAACTTGATGAAGTTATTTCAAGTGTTGAAAATCATTTCCCTTTTAATGAAGCAGGAGTTTCTCATAAACAAACTGAATATCAAGAATATAGAAATGCTACCACGACAAATAAATTATGGAATAGATTATTCGGAAGTTTTGATGATGAACGAAAGTATCTACTTATCTATAATCTTACGGAAATATTGCTGCCGTTAAAAAATAAACCGCTTAACAATTTTACACTCGGATTAAAAATACCTGTAGTGAACGAGAAAGAGTTTTTATTTCCGAACATAAGTTTTTGGATAGAAGTATGTTTAAAACTTATCGGCAGTAAAAACATTCTCCCATACTTATTTTGGTCAAGTGATTCATTAAATAATGAAACATATTTAACTCTCTTTTTAACTCAGCCGCCGGCAGATAATTATGCTCAATTAATAAATCCTAATTATTTGATGGACAATATTTGCCTGACTGAAAAAGAAGGTAAAATGGAAAGCTGCATGCAGTACATGGATCAAAAGTATAAATCATTACTCGCTGAAAAAGAATTAACCCTGACAGATTTTTTAAAAAATATTTAGAACAATTTATTACAAATATTCGAAGAAAATAATTTTATGGATGAAGTAACTGAAATAACATTGCCGGAAGAAGTAACTGAATTACTTGACCCGATTGATGGCGATTCCGATGTTGGAGTTGATGCCAATACCGTTGATGAATATTTTAAACTTGATATGGAGATAGGTAAAGTCTCGCCGAACTATAAACTTTGTATTGAGCTATCGACAACTATTTTAAGTGAAAAAAGTAAAGATTTATGGGTAGCAAGCTGGTTATGTTTTGCATGGTTTAGAATTGAAGGGATGCAGGGATTTAAGAATGGATTAATCCTGATATTAAATCTCCTACAAAAATATGGTGAAAATATTCATCCTCAGAAACCCAACTATCGCAGCAAAGCAGTTCAATTTCTTAACTCCGGTCGGTTTTATAAACTGCTGGAAAAAGAAGAGATCAAGCAAAACAACGCTCAAGATACAATTGATTCTGAAAAGGCATTTAATGAATTGGTAGAAGAGTGCGGTAAACAATTTCCTAAGAATATTCCCGTGTTAAAAGCAGTTGAAACTGCTATTAAAAGTTTGACTGAAAAGGCAGAAGGATTTATTAAAAAGAGTGATGCTGTTAAATCCGAAACGACCGCTGAAGTTGATACGGAGAAAATTGCACCTGAAGCTAAAGCTGAGGATAATCCGGCTGAAGAAAAAAAAGAAACAGTCGAAACCCCGAAAGAAGTTAAAACTCCCCCTGCTAAACCTGTTCAAACAACAGCACCCAAAGCTGAAAAAGATGCACCACCGACTAGTGATAAAACTGCTGTCGCATCTATCCGAACTGCGATTAAATATTTTTTTGAAGACAACAATGAATCCAAAAAATTAAAAGTACCAAGTGATGCATTTGTTTATTCAATGTCGAGAAGTTTAGTTTGGGGTAAATTAAAACTTCCGCCGAGCAAGGAAAATATAACACAAATTGATCCCCCTAATTCTGTTATTCAGACAAAAATTACAGAGTGGTATACAAGTAATGATTGGGATGTATTGATACCGAGAATTGAACTTAATTTTTTAAACCCCGATTCAGGATTTCAGTTCTGGCTTGATGTTCAAAGATTTGTAGTTGCTGCATTAGAAAAAAAAGGTGGTGCATTTAGTAAAGCAGCAGAGGAAATTAAAATATCTCTCGCAATGTTCTTGAACCGTTTTCCGCAATTACTTGATCTTAAATTCAAAAATAAAGAAACCGGCTTTGCCGATAAAGATACAATTAGCTGGATTAATAATGATGTGTTCACAGTTTTAGGAAGCGGAGAAGGAAGCAAAGAACCGTTACTGCTGCCGCCGATAATGGGCGAAGATTATAATCCAATAAATGAAGCTTATGAAAAAGCCTGCAAAGAACTACCCAAAAACTTTGAAGAAAATGTTGCAAAAATGCAGTCGGAAATTAGCGGTGACACTAGGCGCAAGGGGCGTTTCCTCAGACAATTGAATTTGGCTAATCTTTGTGTTGAAGCAAAACAATTCAAATTAGCAAAAGTTCATCTTTTACAATTGAACGAAAAAATTGAGGAATATAATTTAGCTGAATGGGAGCCGGCACTTTGTGTTGCTGTTTGGCAATCGACCTATCTTGTGAATAAGAATCTTATTGAAACAGAAAATAAAGAAAGTAAAAAAACAATAGAAACAGAGCAGGCAGAACTGTTTTCTAAAATTGCAAATTATGATGGAGTATTAGCTATAAAGTTATCTAATAAAAACTAATTGGAGGAAAAACAGTTATGGCAAGACCAACCGCACCAAAAATAGCACAACGAGTAAAGGTATCTATTTTACCGAGCAGTGATGCTAAAGAAAGCGTTGAGCTGGATTATAGGTTACTAGTAACAGGGGATTTTAGTAAAAGTGAACCGGGTTCCCAGGGTATGCTGCGTGACCGAAGAATTAGAACAATCAAAAAAAAGGGAGACTTTAAAAAATCCTTAGCTGACATCAATCCTAAATTGAAATTATCTGTTCCCAACAAGTTGTCTGATGATCCTGAAGCACAGATGGATGTTAATTTGGATTTTAAGGATATGAAAGATTTTCATCCTGATGAGATTGTTAAAAAAGTTGAACCGCTGCAAAAATTGCTTGAAGCGAGGGAAAGACTAAAACAGTTGAAGTTAGCTGTACTTAAAGATGTAAACCTCAAAAAAGCAATTGAAGGTGTACTGAAAGAAGGCGGAGGAAGTATTGACGATTTAATGTCGAAGCTTGGTACCGCTGATGATAAAAAGGAAGAAAAATAAAATAATGGTTCAACTTTGCAATCAGAAATGAAATTAATTTAAGGAGCATAAATTATGGCTAAAGAAAAATCTGAATCCACAGAACAAGAACAACAGCAGGAAACTAGTTCTGTTGATAAACTGTTATCGCTGCTGGATGAAGAAAAGAAAAGTGCAGTAGCTGAATTCATTGGAAAAATAGGGAAGGAAGCAGAGGTATTTAGAGTTACCGGTGCCGTTGTTGATTCTTACGTTGCAGACATTGATACGGTGTTAGGTGCACAAATGGATGAAATTCTTCACAGCAAAGAATTTCAGGAACTTGAATCTACATGGCGGGGACTACAGTTCTTGATCGATAATACTGAATTCAGTAAACCAATTAAAATTGAATTATTGGATGTATCAAAAGAAGAACTGTTTGACGACCTTAACGAAGCTGCCATGGAAGAAGGTTATGAAAAAAGTTCAGGTCTCTACCAGCATTTATATTGGAATGCTTATGATAAAGTAGGCGGGCATCCTTATACATCTATAATAGCCGACTATCAATTTGATCAATCACCGCAGGATATAAAATTTATGCAGCATTTATCCGTACTTGGTGAAACAGCACAAATTCCTTTCATTGCCAATGCCGGCGCAAAATTCTTCGGTGAAGAAGATTTTAATGATGTAATGAACAACCGTTTTTTAGCAGAGCAAGTTAATGACGGTGCAGAATACACTGCATGGCGTGCATTTAGAGATGATGACCGATCAAAGTATGTTGGACTTACTTTACCTCGTTTCTTAGGTCGCTTACCTTACAGTGCCGAAGCAGAACCAACTAAAAACTTTAACTATTCTGAAAATGTTTACAAAGATGGTAAGGATAATAGTCTATGGAGTCCCGCTTCATACGCTCTTGCATCAAATATGATAAAGAGTTTTGAAAAGTGGGGATGGAGTGTAAAAATTGTAGGCGTTGATTCAGGCGGAAGAGTTGAAAGTCTGCCGACACCAACCTATGAAGAACATGGCGAGAAAAAAGTAAAAGTTCCGCTCGAAGCATCAGTAGGGCAAGCGAAAGACTCGGAACTATGTGAGCTTGGTTTTATTCCGCTTGCACATTGGGATAGAACAGACTACGCATGCTTTTTCGAGGTCCCATCAGCAAGCAGACCTAAGGTGATTAAAAATGATCCTGAAGCTACTGCTAATAATCAAGTTGGTGCAAGACTTCAATACACAATGCTGGTAACAAGAATAGCACATTACTTAAAATATCGTCAGTTAAGTTTTGTGGGTAAAAATGCCGGTGCCGGCGAGATTGAGAAAGATCTTAAAAATTGGCTGGATACTTTGGTAGCAGATTATCCGAATGCGCCTGAAAATGTTATAGCAGAAAGACCGCTTCGTTCTTATGATCTGCACGTTGAAGAACTAAAAGAAAAACCCGGATTTTTCCAGATCAGTTGTGAGTTTAGACCGCATGTTGCTATTACAGGTATGGATGTTAAGCTGAGGCTGGTTGCAATTCACTCCGGTGAAGAATAAAAATAAAATCAACAATAATTATTTCTTTTTTACATAATCAACAATTTACCATTAAAAATAGGAGTACTATAAATGGCTGTTAAAGGTGAAATCATTATTAAAAATCACGAAGGCAGTGAGTTGGAAGGACCGCGAGAAAACAACAGTTGCCTGGTGTTTGAATTTGATCATCAAGTTTACTTGCCTTATGATAAGGAAGAAAACAAAATTCAAGGTTCAAGAAGAATATCCGCTTTTTCAATAGTAAAAGATATTGATAAACTTACTCCGCAGCTTTACGATATTGTCTGCAACGGACGAAAATGTACGGAGATCAAAATCATTCTATATAGAATTGCCGCTGAGACCGGCGAGGAAGAGGAGTACTTCAATTATACTCTGGAAGATGCAAAAATTGTTTCGGTTGAAAACTGGATGCCCTCAACTAAAATTGAAGCAAATGAAAACATCGGGCATCTGGAAAAAGTAACCATGCTCGCTAAGAGATTTACCTGGAGCTTCCTTGATGGCGGCATAGAATATCAAGAAGAAGCTTTTTAATTAACTCTTCTTAAGTCGTTTTAATCTGAATAACCTCTGAATAAAACTGGTTCGTGTCATTGCGATCCCGATGTTCTTTATCGGGAGAAGCAATCTGCCAAAAAGTTAGAGATTGCCACATCCGTCTCCGTCGGCTGACGGATGACGGATTCGCAATTACAAAACATATGTTATTCAAAGGTTTCTTTTAATCTGAATAACCTTGAAGGTGTGAATATCCTTCAAGGTTATAGATTTTTATAAATAAGTTCTAATAAAAGTGGATTTAATTGCACCGTCATTAATGACAGTGGTAAAAATAAAGTACAATTTATAGGGCTTTAGCCCACCTCTTTTGGTAAGTTGACTCAAACCTTTTGGGTTATCCCAAGAATTCCTTTGGAAAAACCCAAACTTCTGTTTGCTCAATTCCGCCTGCCGGAAGGGCAGTATTCACGGCGCTAAAGCAATGTACAATTTTCTGTTTTACTTTCTGCAGTTACACAAATATTTTATTCATTTAGCTAAGAATTATTTTGGAAAATTTAAGCCTCTACGATCTTTTAGTCGGTCAGTTTACTTCGGAAGCAGACTATGTTGATAATGTTAGCTCTGCCAATTTTGATAATATGTCCGAAGAGAAAAAATTGCGACAGAGTATCATAGAAAATCTTCACATGGTTTTAAGAACAAGGCAGGGAGCAGTGCAGCATTTACCTGATTTTGGAATGCCCGATATTTTACAAATGTATTTTGATTCAGGAAATTCAATTGAACCGATAAGAAAACAAATTCGCGAAACCATCTTAAAGTACGAACCTCGAATCGGTAATGTTGATGTGGAGAAAACGGACTTTGATCAAAAAAATATGAGAATAGCTTTTAAAATTGTCGCTTCAATAAAGGAGCATCCTAATAAAGAAATTTTACTTACTGAATTTTCAACTACAGGCTGGACAAAAATAGTTTTTGAGAGGGATGAGAATGAGCACTGATAAATATTTTGAACGCGAGTATAATTTTCTTCAAGTAGCGGGCGAGGAGTTTGGTAAAAAACATGCTACTCTCGGATCAATGCTTCATTTAAGTGAACGGCAGCGAAAAGACCCATTCGTTGAAAGATTATTTGAGGGATTCGCTTTTCTTGCAGGACGCATTCATGAAAGGCTCGATGATGAATTTCCTGAACTGGCTGGCGGACTTTTGGAAATACTATTTCCGCATTTACTTCGACCATTTCCATCATGTTCAATATTGCGCGCAAATCATAAAACCGGGGCTATTACACAACCGGTAAAAATTGATCGGAACAGTGAGATACAAACACCTTCAGGTAAGTATCGAGTAAAATATAAGGTTCTTTCGGGACCTAAAGAGAAAACTCGTGTTACTGAAAAAGAAGAGTCGGCAGAATTTATCTTTAGAACGACACAAGATATGGTCGTTCGTCCCATGAGGCTTGTGGATGTAAAGGTTGAAGATACATCAGAAGCTGCATCAGCATTGATATTAAGAATTCAGCCCGATAGAAATACTGATTTTAAGTCACTTAATTTAGATACTTTGCAGATCTATTTAGATGGTTCAAAATCGATGAAGTACAATCTTTTGTACTATCTAACTAACTTTGTAAGTTCATTATCTATTAAAGAAAACGACGGTAACAAACAGTTTACTAAGCTTGAAAACTACAAGATCGGTATTCCAGAATTAACACCGGAATTAAATTACGAAGAAGATGAGTTAGCAATATTACCATATTCTCAACAAACATTTTCGGGTTATAGGTTGCTGCATGAATACTTTGCTTTCCCTGATCGTTTCTTCTTTATCGATATTGTTGGCTTAGACCAATTTGAGGCTTCGCAGGAAGGGCATGCATTCGATATAAAAATTGAATTTAATAAGAAACTTCCCCGCGAAAAATATCCGGCTAAAAATGATATCCTACTTCACTGCACGCCAATTATAAATTTATTTGATACATCGGTTGAAGAAGTTATTGCAACACAAAGACTGCCGGAATATTACATTGTACCCGACCTGGATAGACGAAAGAGCAGAGAAATTTATTCAATTAATAAAGTAACGGGAATTGGTGAAGACAAGATTGAACACTTCAAATATATTCCAATCACAGCTCATGAAATTTTAGATTCGAGCGATCCATCAAATGATTATAAAAGATTTTATTCAATATTCCGTAGATATGTAAAAAGTGATATGGCTGAATCATATATTCGTTTATTCGGAACGAGTATGGATCAGGAAATATTTTCGAAGGAAACAATAAGTTTAGAAGCCACACTATCAAATGGATTTCTTCCTCCGGCATATTTGGAAGCAGGTTCAATATCTCAGCCTCGTGATTTTCCCGCGGGTATTGAAGCAGCGAACATTACCTTACCAAGTGAAGTTATGGAATGCCCCGAGCAGCAAAACTATTTGTGGTCGCTAATTTCACATTTATCCGTAAGCTACAACACACTTGCCGATACAAAAACTTTAAAGAGTATTTTAACATTATATAATTGGTCACGTGCACAAAATGATCCTTCAAAAAAGAAAATTGAAGCAATCAAGGAAGTTTATCCGCCTGCGATAAAAAGTTTAATTTATAACCAAAGTTTAATACGGGGAATTGAATTTAAAATTGAAATTGACCCCGACGAATTTGAAAATGGCGAAGGGGATATTTATTTATTTGGATCGATACTAAATAGATTTTTAGCACAATATATAACTCTTAACTCATACGTTTACCTAACAATTGTTGAAACAGGAACAAACAAAACTTATACATGGAAACCGCAATTGGGCAAAATTTTGCCCGTCTAAAAGAAGACCTTGAAAAAAATGGTCCGCAATACAATGTATGGCAGGCTGTTTACCTCGGCGAAATAATTACAAAAAAAATGAACCCCGACAGGAATGAGTATATTCTTGATCAAAAGGGAATGAAATTTCGTCCGCATGAAAGTTATGGCTATCCGCCAACTGATTTAAGGTCAATTACAATTTCTGATAATGAGATTGAATACATACTAAATTTTTTAGGATTGTACGGAGTTAACTCAGCTATACCGCGCTGTTACCATGAACAAGTTGCATTACAGCAAAGCATTTTCGGTAAAAACGAAGTCCCGCTCCAAAATTTTTTGGATATTTTTAACAATAGATTTTACTGGCTCTATTATCAATCGTGGAAAAAGTATAAATACTATTACTACTTCCACGAAGGTTCAACAAATAAAGTTAGTCAGCGTATTAACTCCTTTATTGGGCGGGGACCCAATTTTGCAAAAAAGGAATCAAGAATATCTCACTATACTCTACTTAAGTTTTCAGGGTTTTTATCCAACAGGGTGAGGAATAAAGCCGGATTGATGATTATTCTAAATCACTTATTTCCATTTATAAAGATGAAGGTGAGAGAGTTCGTTCCGAAGTGGGTTAAATTTTCAGAAACACCGGAACTTGGCAGCGGTGAAGGGATGGTATTGGGTGTGAATACATTTATCGGTGAATCAGCTTTGGACTACATGAGTAGAATTTGTATTGAAATTGGTCCTATCTCGTTTGAAGAGTATTTAACTTTTACACCCAATTCCGAAAACTCTGAAAAATTAAAAGAACTGCTTGAACTTTATTTAAATGACGGACTGGAATATGATGTCAAAATTATTGTGAAAGCAGATACGATCAAAACAATTGACTGGAAAGATACTCGACAGAAACTTGGTTCAAGCGTTTGGCTCGGTAAACCAAAAGAGGAATCGAGCGAAGTTTATTATACGTATGAAGATTATACGCAGGCAAATTAATATTGTACTTCTTGATTACAATTAAATAGTAATATCAAACAAGGCTCAGGAATCATTGCGAGTTTATCCGCATCGGCGGGGAGTTTACGACCGCTCGTCCCGAAGCGTTATATTGCGGGAAAGCAATCTCACAGCGTATATTAAATGGAGATCACTTCTATTCGCCACCATTCGGCGGACGTATCTCGTGATGACAAATACTACTTCTAATGCAACCATTTAATCATTTTATCGGTCAACTAATAACTCCGGCATTCAGAGGTTCTGTGGAAATTCAATTATTAAATTAACCCACAGATTCATCTGTGGGGATATGAATCAAAAATAGAATATCTTTAGCTGCTTCAGCAGCTTATTTGTGATTTCCAAACAACCTTTTCATGCCGGACAAGAATTCCCATTGTTTTCGGGCTTTACCCAAACGTTTAAGAATTTTCGGTTAAAACCCAAGAGCATACATAAATTTTAACACATACATACTCGCAACAAATCAACTTTCAAAAAATTATAAATAACCAGGAGAGCATATGCAAAGCAAAGATTTAAAATCTCTGCTCTTAAAGCTTAACAATTATCTTATCAGAAATTTAGATACGGCAACCGGACACGGTATCAAGCTAAATCATTATGAAATATCAATGGAACACTTGCTAATTGCTCTTCTTGAGGATGGACATGGTGATGTTCCGTTAATATTAAAACACTATGGAATTGACGGCGGCGAGGTTCAAGAAAGATGCAACAAAAACATCAGCGAAATGGATTCGGGTAATTCCGGCAGACCAAAGCTATCGCCTCTTTTAACTGACTTGCTGGAAAAGGCATGGATGCTGAGTACGGTGCATCTTCACGAGACTAAGATTAGATCTGGAGCACTGTTTGCAGCATTTGTTGCATCCGACCTTGTGATTACTGCAAGAATGATGGACATATTTTCTCCCATCAAGGAAGAAGATTTGCGGACAGAGTTTTACAAAATTGTTCAAGGTTCAACGGAAGATGTTTTGACCGGTGCGGATGGATTGCCTGAAGAAACGGCAAAAGAAATTCCGCCCGATGGAACTGTGCTTGACCTTTACACAATGAACTTGACCCAGCAGGCAAAAGATGGAAAGATTGATCCGATACTTGGACGCGATGAAGAAATTATTCAAACAATTGAAGTATTGAGTAGAAGAAAAAAATCAAATCCAATTTTACTTGGCGAGCCGGGCGTAGGTAAAACTGCTGTGGTTGAAGGGCTCGCACTAAAAGTAGCAGCCGATGAAGTACCCGATATTATCAAAGGTGTTCAAATTCATTCGCTTGATATGGGTGCATTGCAAGCCGGAACTAAAATGAGAGGCGAATTTGAAAAGCGGCTTAAAGCAGTGATCACAGAAGTAACGAATTCTGCAAAGCCTATAATCCTTTTTATTGATGAAGCCCATACACTAATCGGTGCCGGTGCATCCGCCGGGGGAAGTGACGCCGCAAATTTATTAAAACCCGCTTTAGCACGAGGTGAATTTAGAGCTGTAGCCGCAACAACTTATTTGGAGTACAATAAATATTTCGCAAAAGATGCTGCATTAGAAAGAAGATTCCAGCCGATACATATTGGTGAACCGGAAGATGAAAATGCAATGCTGATGATGCGCGGAATTAAAACTAAGTATGAAGCTTATCACGGAATTCATATTACTGATGAAGCAATTGAAGCCGCTGTTAAATTAAGCAGACGCTACATTGCGGGAAGACAATTACCCGATAAATCAGTTGACTTGCTTGATACTGCAGCTACCCGTGTTAAAATGTCATTAACAAGCAGACCTCCAAAATTAGAATTAAAGATCAGCGAAATGAAGTCGGTTGAGATAGCGATAGACTCATTGAAAAAAGATGCTGATTTAGATATCGGCAATCATGTTACAGTTCTAAAAGAATTGAACACTAAAAGGGATAAGTTGAAAAAAGAAGTTGATGAAGCTGAAGCCAAATGGAAAAAAGAGTGTGAATTAATCAATCAGCTAGTTGAACTCCGTAAAAGCAAATTTGATGATAAAAAGAAAAAGGATAAAGATTTAGATTCAAAAATTAAAAAGGTTAAAGATGAACTAGCGAAAGTTCAAGGCGAGAACCCGCAAGTGTTTGCTGATGTTACATCAAAAATTATTGCGGAAGTTATTGAGGCATGGACCGGAATTCAAGTCGGTAACATGACACGTGATGAAATGACAACCTTAATTGAAATTGAAGATGAATTGAGGAAACGGGTTGTTGGTCAGGATCATGCAATAAAACAAATTGCCGATGTTATACGCGGTGCAAAAATAGGAATTAAAAAAGAGGAAGCCCCGATTGGCGTATTTTTATTAGTCGGTCCGAGCGGCGTTGGAAAAACAGAATTATCACGAGCAGTTGCCGAAGTACTTTTTGGTGATGAAAGATTTATGGTAACATTAAACATGACCGAGTACCAAAACGAGTACAATACATCGAGACTTATTGGAGCTGATCCCGGGTTAGTCGGCTATGGTGAAGGGGGTGCGTTAAGTGAGCCCGTTAGGAGAAGACCTTACTGCGTTGTGCTTCTCGATGAAATTGAAAAAGCAAATTCCTCGGTGATAGATATGTTTATGCAGGTGTTTGATAGAGGCATGCTGAAAGATGCAGATAGACGGGACATAAATTTTTCTAACACAATTATTTTTATGACTTCTAATTTAGCTTCCGATGTTCTGTTCGAAAAATATAATGAAGGGATGGTATCTCCCGATGATCTGCTTGAAGAATTAAGACCTTATATGAATCAATATTTTAGACCGGAATTTTTAGGAAGGGTAAAACCGATCGTTTTCCTTCCGCTTGTTTCCGAAGTAATGAAAACAATTGTTGATATGAAATTGAATCAGATGGCAAAACGACTATACCAAAATCAAAAACTTAAAGTTGAATTTAACAAAGCAGTGATTGATGAAATTGTTGCCGCATGTACTAGAGCCGAAACGGGTGCAAGAAATATTGATGCAATTGTCGATAGAACTCTTGCCCCTGAAATATCTTCCAAGCTGCTTGCATTTATGACTGAAAACAAATCACCTACAAAACTTACAATCTCCAAAGCAAAAGAAGGCGGATTCAAATACAAGTTTGTTTAATCAATAAATTTGATTCTTAGCGGTAAAATTCCAATGTGTCTAAACCATGCAGCCATGCAGCCATTCATTCATGCAATTCTCTAACAATCAACAAATAGTAGTTATTAATAAAGTTGAATTATTTTTCAATAACATAAATATTTACAACGAGGTCACCGATGGTTACTTATAAACATAACGAACCATACTATAAATTAAAGATTGATAAAATTGATGAGGATAAACTTAGTATACTCTCATTTGAAGGGGAGGAAACTATTTCCGATTTGTTCTCATATAAAATTGAGCTGCTTTCGGATGACCCGGAAATTGATACTTCACAAATTTTGAATAAGAAAGCCTCGTTTGAAATAACACGCGGTGATCAAGACCCCATTTTTATTCATGGAATTATTTCTCAATTTGAGCAAAGGGGAAAGAGTCCCGATTACGTAAGCTACCATGCTGTTCTCGTACCAAAATTGTGGCGGTTAAATTTAACTTACCGGAATGAAGTTTATCAAAATATGAATATTGAAGATTTAATTTCAACTGTACTTAAGGACTCTGACTTTTCCGGAAGTGATTTTAAATTTGATTTAACCGGTTCCTATCCGGTAACGGAATACATTGTTCAATATCGTGAAACGAATTTAAATTTTATTAAAAGAAAACTCGAGCATTTTGGAATTTTCTTTTACTTCGATCATAGTGGGGATAATGATGTTGTAGTATTTACAGATACAAATGATAAGCTGAAAAAAATAAATCAGAGTGAGGATATATTTTACAATCCAAATAAAGATCCTCTTAGTGAAAAGGAAACAATAAGCGAATTAACATGCAGTGAAAGTATTGTTACCGGAGCAGTAAAATTAAAAGATTACAACTATATGTTTCCTGAAAAACAGTTAATTGGTGAAAGCAATATCAGTTCTGATTATCCGGGAGTATTTTACGATTACGGAGATAATTTTCAAGATGAAAACGAGGCAGAAGCATTAGCAAAAGTTCGCAATCAGGAAATACTTGCGCAAAGTAAAATATTTTCCGGCAGCAGTGATTGCAGATTGTTCAGAGCAGGTAATACTTTTAAGATGGGTAACCACTATAGAGATAATTGGAACAGTGATTACATTCTTGTTAATGTAAAATCGGTTGGTAGCCAGAGCGGCTTATTTGGAATTTTACCGGCAGGAAAAAAAATAAGCACTACTTTTGAAAATCATTTTACTGCAATTCCAATTGATATTGATTATCGACCGCCAAGAAAAACACCAATACCAAAAGTATCAGGAATAATGAGTGCGAAGATTGAATCGGGTGCGGGGGATGAATATGCATACATGGATGATCAAGGAAGATACAAAGCGAAAATGCTTTTTGATCTTTCCGATAGCTCTAATGGGGAAGCATCTTCGCCGATTCGTTTAGCTCAGGCTTACTCCGGAGCAGGTTATGGAATACATTTTCCAAATCATGAAAATACCGAGCTTGTTTGGGCGTGCGTTGACGGCAATGTTGATAGACCGATTGGACTATCTACTGTTCCTAATCCATCAAACTCGGCACCCACAACGGGAAATAATAAAACTCAAAATATTATCCGCACAGCTTCGGGCAACGAAATTATTATGGATGATAAAACCGACGAAGCTCAAATTGGAATTAGAACTCCTGATGCAAATAAAATATTGTTTGATGATAAAGATGATAAAATTGAAGTGACCACTAAGGATAAACACAAATTTACTCTCGATGATAAAAATCAAAAAATAAATGTAAAGAGTAAAGATGGACATAAAATTTTAATGGATGATAAGAATACTAAGATCGAAGTAGTTAGTAAGAATGAACATTTTATTACAATAAACGATAAAGGCGGCGAGGAAAAAATTCAATTATCCGATAAGGATAAAAACAATACATTTATAATCGATATTCAAAATCAGCAGCTTGTAATTAAAACTAAGCAGGGCTCTATTGATATACTTGCACCAAGCGGCGCAATAAACTTAAAATCGAGTACACTTAATATTGAGACCGAAGGTGATACAAATATTAAGGCTGATAACATTAAGGCTGAAGCACAAACAGATTATAAAATGAAAGCAATGGCAATTACTGAAGAAGCATCAACAGATTTAAAATTGAAAGGTATGAATGCTGAATTTAAAGCCGATATGGAATTGAAAGCCGAAGGCGGTATGAATGCAGAAGTTAAGGGTGGAGTTGGATTAAAATTATCCGGCGGAGTTACAGCAGATCTGCAAGCAGGAGCAAAGTTGGCGCTATCCGGCGGAGTTGTAATGATAAATTAGTTGCTGGATTCTGGATGCTGGTAACTGATAATTTGATTCTTGTTTGTTGGTATTTGTTATTTGAAAACTGCCCATGGAGTTTGTTGCAAAATCATTGCATTGTCATAGCGAGGCAGTTTTTTTGCCGTAGCTATCTCCTATTATTATAAGTACTGAGATTGCTTCACCCCGATTGAAATAAATCGGGATTCGCAATGACAATCTTGAGTTACGTAGGAATCTGTACCGTCAGGAACGTTTGTGATTGTAAGGTAATATGAGTTATATGAAACTAGATATTTGGAATTTATCAAAAGAACTAGCTATTGATATTCATTCTATAACAGAGTTAGAATTAAGTAGTCAGAAGTAGAATAAAAAATCTTCGCGTCTTAGCGACTTTGCGTGAATTGTCTTTTCTACATTAAAAACTTTTGCACGCAAAGCCGCCGAGACGCAAAGGAACCTTGAAGCAAGAACTAGGGAATCAGAAATGGGAAAACCGGCAGCAAGAATAGGTGATATGACCGCACACGGCGGTGCAATTGTAGTAGGATTTCCGACAGTATTAATTGGCGGAATGCCTGCTGCAAGAATTGGTGACATGCATGTTTGTCCAATGATGACGCCGGGTACACCCCCCATTCCGCATGTAGGCGGACCTGTTACACTTGGCAGTCCAACTGTTTTAATAGGAGGCATGCCCGCAGCAAGAATGGGTGATATGCTTACTTGTGTTGGACCTCCCGATACGATCTCATTAGGATGCCCAACCGTATTAATTGGTGAAGCCGGCGGAGGCGGAGGCGGCGGCGGCGGCGGTGGAGCGGGCGGTGCTGCCGGAGCAAATGCAAGTGCAGCAACTGCTCAGATCGATAATATTGAATCCACAACAAAAGATGAACATTGGGCTCACTTTAAATTTCTTGATAAAGCCGGTAAAGCCATTAGCGGTATGAAATACAAATTTAAAGACTCTGATTCAAAAAATACAGAAGCAATACTTAGACCGGATGGAAATATATTAAGAGACGGAATTAGTGACGGAAATTGTGAAGCTGTCTTAATTGATCTGTATGCTGCAGCATGGTCAAAAGAAAAAGCTAAGGTTGATGATAAATTAAAATTAAAAGTTAAAAGTCTTGGAATTGACGACGGCAAAAAAGTAGAAATAAACATTTTCATTAAAGATGCAAACTACAGTGATCATCTTCTTACAAAAATTGAGACAGAAATAAAAAGTGACAAGGCTGAAGCAGAGTGGCAGTTGGAAGTAGATGAAAAGTTTATAAATATTGTTGATGAGAAAGAGCATATAGGAAGATACTCACAGCCGTTCTTTTACTTTGATGCCTATTGTGAAGGCATGGTTGCTAAATCTCCATTGCTTTATTTAGAGGACTGGATCGAACTGGAAATAAAGGATGATTCAGGAAAAGCGGTAGCTGATAAAAAGTTTAAGGCGATTCTACCTTCCGGTGAAATTAAAGAAGGTAAATTGGACAGCAATGGAAAGGCAAAGATTGAAAAAGTATCCCCCGGTAAAATTAAATTTAATCTTAAGTGATTATTCCAATTAATGAGCAATAACAAACCAAATATATTTCAGGTAATTTTCAAAAAAATATTCGGTACCGGAAAATCATCTGCGGTAACAAGTAAGACCAATGAAGTAATACTTAAGCGTGTTAACATGCACATTTTGGAGATGGAAGATGTTCTTTTCCATCTTAACAGTGCAGTGATGATGCCTGAAAATCCGGCTGGTGAAAGCTCAACGCAGGGCGGTGGTGCAAGTGAAGAACAAAAAAAAGTAAGCGGTTTAAAAGCACTTGCTCTTGTCTTCAAGCAATTTGAATTTGACCCGAATATGCGAATGATAGTTACCGGGCATACCGATACTTCCGGCTCGGCTGAGTTCAATTTCAAATTATCAAAAGAAAGATCTGAAAATATTTTATATCTGCTATACGATACTGATGAAGAAGAGAGCAGAAAAAAATGGGCAGCGGTTTGCTACAACCGACAGAAAGTTGAAGACTATCAGCAAATATTAACTCACTACGAGAAAAAGCTAAACTGCGGCTGCAATCCTGGAAAAATCGATGGTAAATGGGGCGATAAAACTAAAAAAGCCACTGAAAATTTTCTTGATAAATTGGAAGTAGGAAATGTAAAAATTAAAGCCGCAATTTATGAAATTCAAACTGACGCAAAAAAGAGATGGACAAAAGAAATATGGGAACTTGTGTATGACCAATACAGCAAAGAACTTGCCGAAGTTTTAGAAATTTCGGAAGCACAATTGAATGAGAGACGAAAAACTGCAATTAAATTTGTGGATGATACTCAGCCCATTTTAGGATGCGGTGAAAGTTTTCCGATTGATAATAAAGAGAAGAATAATTATAGATCGCAGGAAAACAGAAGAGTAGAACTTTTATTTTTTGATAAAGATGAAGCACCGGAAATTAAATGTCCTGTCGATATTACAAAAGTTCACACCGAAGAAGAGTGCCCGCTTTGGCGAAAATTTTATTTTGTTCCACTTTATATCGATCCGAATGATCTGACTTCAATAGTTATCCATCTAAAATTTGTTTACTACGATAAAATAAAACTAAAACAATTACCCGTCCCAAATGGATTAACTATAAAGGCTTATGAGGACGGACATAAAAATATCCCTACAGAATCAATTTATCGCGATGGTGTCTATTACGTAAAAGTGAAATTCAAAAATAAAATGAAAGATCCCGCACGCACACAATTTTATTTTGAGATAGAAGCAGAAAATAAATATATCTACACAAAATCTGACAGTGATGAACCGGAAATTAAAACATTAACTCAAACGCAATTTGATAATCTGACATTTGTTGAAAAACAAAATTATTACGATCTGCCGAAGTTTTGGTCGAGCAGAAATTATTGGACAAGATATGACGGTGATATAAATAAGGGAGATACATTTGAAAAAGTATTTAAGGATATTGAAAAATTAAAACCTCTTGGAGATAATTTAACAAATGACAAAAAACCATTAGTCTTTTCGTTTGATGATATTGTTTTAACTGAAACTTCGAAGAGTCAAATCCTTCAAGATAAAAACAACAGCGGCAGTGCAATTCCGCTTGATGATAATTCAAGATACACTTTATTCTATATAGACCATGTTACAAAAGAAACCGTTGGCGGAGTTCAGAAAAATTTAAGAAGATTAAAAATACACAATCCTGAAACAGCACAGCCGGTATTTACAAATGTTAAATTCAAAAAAAATCTTATCACGGATGTACCGCTTGGAACGCGCTCAGTTTATTTCTGCAACGATTTTTATGATGTAGGATTTAAAAGAACAAACAGTACTGATACAAGTTTTAACTATGCTAATGGTCATGTAGCCGGTGCGCGATTAGCGATTAAAGATGATCCGGAATTGCAGAAGTCGAAAAATGTTATTGCTACAAATGCTTCCGACAGAACAAAAGCATTTGCTCTTTCCGGCTGCGGAAATTACGAGATGCATTATCTGCATGACTGTACTGTTTTAGATGGGAAGCCGTTCAATTATTTAATCATCTATTGGAATTGCAGATTTGTTGCAAACAACGGCGGCACAGCAGCAGATATTACTAATCACCGAAAATTCGGAATGGTAAATGCAATGAACCGAATGAATAAAGATTATTTTGTAGAAAAACAAACCGGTTCTGAAGATATACTAATGCGGCTCTTCTTTTTTATGGAAGCAAAAAATGATACAAACGGCGGCAATCAAAAGTGCATGGTTAGTGTAACCGATAATACAAACGGGGCATGGATGAGAACCGGTGACGCAAAATTTAGAAGGAGAGATTACCAAGCCGATCCTACTTATTTTGGAGCGACCGACCCGATAAACTCACTGCAGGATGTTGACGGCAATACTTATGCTGTGCTGACCAACCATCATGAAATGGGGCACGCTACAGGGAACTGGGATTCGTATTTATATAATTACGAAGATTCTGCGAGTAATAATTGGACAGGACTTCCAAGATACAATCAGCCGTTTACTGCAATCGGCGGTCCTTACAGATTTGATGATCTTGCACGTATGTATCATAACAGAACTCCCCGCATTAGAAATTATTGGAAGTATGTAATGTGGCTTAATGATGAATCTGATGCCGGAAAGGATCTGCACAGATTTTTGAACGGTTCCAAATATAAAATTACTTATCAGGGACTTAGCCATAAACATAATTTTTTTCTTGCCAACCAATACCGTAATGTTGAACTAGCGGCATTTTCTGATACGAATCATTCAATTGCATCAAACCATAAAGTGGATCTATATATTTACAAAATGGGTGATGATGAATTTTCTATTTTAGCCAAATCGGGACAAGTGATAAATGGAGTTTTGGCTATTAAAATTAGACTCGCATTAAAATTTGTAAATACCGGTGTGGGTAATTGGAATTTTGCAAATTCAAGAGCCTGGGCACAGCGCCTTAATAACGATTGCAAAACTATGCTGGATCGTAAATTCAGAGTTGCAACAACAACAAACAATTTATTCAAAAATCTTTTTGTGGTTTTTACTCCAAGCTTTCAAGTTTATACGGGTTCGGCTCCCGGTGATTCACAATATGATATTGAAGTATCGTGGCAGAACGGAGGAAACTTCAATACATCCGGCAAAAGGCTTAGGGTAGATTTTGATACGGATAAGAAAAAAATAATACGTTACTTTTTCGGAAAAACAACGGGCAACGCAAACCTTAACAAAAATGATTTCAGCACAATTGTTAATTGGGTTGGCGGCTCGGGAGTAGCAAATGCTTCTTATACTATGCATAATTTATAATTATTTAATAGTGAGCAACATGTACACTCAATATTATTCAAATTCAAAACACAATTCATTTATTGATGCGGCTCCGGCAGTGAACGGCGAGCTTGCTTGGAAACTTGAATTGCCGTCACAAACAGGTAAGGAAACAGCGAATAGATTAATTTTATCCGATGGTGAACAATATTATGTTGATGCGTTAACTGAAATTATTTGCCTTGATAATAATGGTAAAGAACTTTGGCGAAAACAAAAGTGGTACGGTTCTCCAATAGTTTATAACAATGGATTAATTTATTATCAGTCATCAGAAAGAAAAGATGATATGGAAGCTGTTGATACAAATAATAATTTGGTGATCAGTAAATATCCCATTCAAGGAGTTATTGAAGAATCTTACTTGGTATTGTTTCAGCCGAACAAGAAAGAATTAATTGCACAAGTTCAATATGCGGATTTGCCCGAAGTATCTATCCCGGAATTCACATTATTCAAATCCGATGAAAATAGTCTCGGCTATGTATGGCATAAAAGATTTAATAATGAAATAAATTCTGCAATACCGCTCATTAATTTTGAACAAAAATTTATTCTGACATTTACTCAAACACAAGGACACATATTTCATCTAAATGGTAAAAAAGATTCCGTAGAACCGGACTACTCTTTTGACATGCCTGAAGATAAAGATGCTTTATTTGCAAGCAGTTCAAATAAAGGTGAAATATTCATTGCATGGTCAAAAGGAAACAAAATAAGTTTACTCTGCTTAAATAATAAAGCGGAGGAAATTTACAAAATCGAATTTGAAAATGAATTTGTTGGAAGCGAGCCGTTGGTTCATCCGCCCATAGTTACAAATGATGGTTATGTTTTTGTATTAACCGGCAATAAAATATTCTGCGTCAATCAAGAAAAAGTAATTTGGCAAAAGGCAATTGCAAATGCTGAATATGCAACTGCATTTGCGGATAATTCTGTGGTTGTTGCGGCAGGTGATAAGATAGTTTATCTCGATAGTTCAGGAGAAGAAAAATTTGTTCATGAGACCGAAGAAAAAATAACTGCTCCAATAATTTTAAATCAAAATGGCGGATTTTTATTCTGTACAAAAAATAATGTTTACTCCTTGGATTAAATTATGCCCGAACACAAAGGAAAAACAAATAAAGTAAACGAAGTCAAACTCAAATCATCAGTTGATAGAGTAGTGTGGACGACTAGTGCAGCAGCAGTTGGTGCAAACGCAGGACTTGAAATTGACACCCATTTTGTCGGAAATGGTTCGGATATAAAAATTGAATTGAAAGATGGATCGGGGAAGTCCGTTGGAAATTTGAGTAAAAAAATATCCGGTAATAAATTATGGGCAGAGATAAAAGTTCCGGATAATGCTAAAAATTCATTAGTAGCAAAAGTAAAATTGCCTAAGCACAGTTCTGAAATGCAATCTAATCCGCTGATTGTATTACCGCCGGTAAATATTAAAAATTTAAAGTGGGATAAAAAAGAAGCAAGACGCGGCGATATATTAACAATGACTGCCGATGTTGAGACTGTTCCCGATGGAACTGAAGCAGAGATTCAAATATGGGAACATGATGACGATGAAGTTCATGATTTGATAACAACAATTCCGGTTGAAGTAAAGGGAAAAAAAATTGAATGCAAATGGGAATATGAATATCATGAAGATACAGATGAAATTCCTACCGATGAAGAAGTTGAAAGAGGTTACAATCCGCCGGAATATTTTTTTAGAGTTAAAGTTAACGGAGTTTTTGCAGACTCGAAAATTTTAGAATTTAAGGATTGGATTGAGATTGAATGGAAAGATGAAGCAGGTATGCCTGCATCAAATAGAAAATTTAAATTGTATTTGCCGGATGGAGTTGAACGAAATGAAAGTTTTGACGATAAAGGAAAAATACGTTTAGAAGATATGCCGCCGGGCCCATTCAAAATAATTTTAGAAGATGAAGAAGAATAGTTTTTTAAGATGCCGAACTATAACATATATTATTTTGTAATTAAGCCGCTTCAGATTAATACAGCAACAGGCAGATCGGGAGCAACTCTATCTTCGCCAGGAGCTTCCAATCCTGCTGTTCAAAGAATAATGACAAAATTTAAGACAGATTTAATCGAGTTAATGAATAATTCGAAAAGATATATTCCTCATCGTCCATCACGCAGACAGACAATAAATGTATTAGAAATACCGGCTGTAACAGGAACCCCAACAACTCCGAATTTTTCAGGATTAAGAATTCAAATGCATGAACCAATTGTATATTTTACAAATAGAACTTTGAGCCAAAGACCTTCTTCGCCTGTGGACAGAAGTCCGGAGCATGTAATGCTTGATGCAATTGATGCTGCAAGGTCACAAGAATTTCCAAGGCAGTGGGTGCGTGACTCAAGGTCGGTACTGAATAGTTTGGGTGAACATCATGGTTTAGCTTTAGCGGGACTGCCTGATATTTCAAGTCCTGTAACAGCCAGCGTTTTTAGTAATTCCAGGCAAAATTGGGAAGCCACAAATTGGGAAGAGCTGCTGGCATATAATTTAGCAAGTGCTGCTTTCCATGAAATAGCCCACTGTAAACTTGAAACCAGGTCCAGAAGCAATAATGCACGATGGGCAAAAGCCATTAATGATCCTACGCTTCCGGCAGGCAGTAGATATAACAGTATACATGATGTGCCGGGGGTTAGCGTACTTGCATCTAATGGTGTGGGAAGAAGTGCAGCAACAGCAGACTATAGATTGATGGGACAGCATATGCTATGCCCGATAAATTTTTACCGTCTTGATCAAAATATAAATAACCAATGTTTTAGAAGAGGAAGAGCGGTAACACTGACACCGCGATAATCCTCCAGGATATTTTATACTGAAATAAAATTAGCTGACAAAAAAATGATAAACAATTCAAGCAACAAGCAGAATCAAGTCCGGCAAAGTGTTAAGCCTGTTAACCCGCCGACAGCAATATTCCGCGGAAATAATTATTCTCTTAATATCTATGAAGACTGGATAGATAAAACCCTCTACACTTTAACGGGTCCCGTAACCGACGGAATACAGCATAATATTATAATTACACATGAACCTAACACCGACTTGGACACTGTTGAAGAATTCGGCGAATGGCAAATTCAAGGAATACTTAGTTCCTTAAAAGGCTGCATGCTTTTGAAGAAGGGTGCTAAGAAATTACAGAATGGTATGGATGCTTATGAAGCTATATTCAGCTGGTATCCTACGGATGAACTAAGAATTTACCAGCAGCAGATTTATGTTTTACATGAAAAGATCGGCTATAAAATAACAGCTTCATTCACTAAGAAAACCAGAAAGACATTGGGTCCGCAAGTAGAAAGAATGATGTTAAGTTTTAATCCAATAAAAAACTCATCTAAGAAATAATCGAAACATTTTAAAACGGAATACTGATTAATGGAATCTCTGATTGGCGAAGTAATAGACAGCTATAAAATTATGTCAATTATCGGACGCGGCGGAATGGGCGTAGTTTTCAAGGCAATGGATATGTCGCTTGAAAAAGTTGTTGCGTTAAAAATGATCGATCCGATTTTAGCACGGGACGAGAATTTTTTACGAAGATTCCAAACTGAAGCTAAGGCATTAGCAAAATTGGAGAATCCATATATAGTAACAGTGTATGCACTTCGCGAGACTGAAAAAGGTACTTTCATTGTGATGGAATATGTTAATCCAAAAAATCTTTCCGATTGGATTAAAGAGAAGGGAGCTTTTTCTTGGCAGGATTGTTTGTTGATCAGTAAGCAATTATTGAATGCAATTGGATATGCTCACAAGGTTGGTGTAATTCATCGCGATATTAAACCGAGCAACATTTTATTCACGGAAAATAAAAAAGTAAAAGTAACAGATTTTGGATTGGCGAAAGTTGCACAGCAAACGGGAGCGTCGAGCACGGTAGCGCAAATGCGGGCGGGTACGCTTCATTATATGTCGCCCGAACAGGTTAAGGGATTAAAGAATGTAGATAACAGAAGCGACCTTTATTCACTTGGAATGACGATTTATGAAATGCTGACCGGTCGCGTTCCATTTGAAAAATCAGATTCCGAATTCACTATTCAAAAACAAATTGTTGATGGAAAAATTCCATCACCGCTTAAGTTCAATACAAAAATACCAAAACAGTTTGCAAAAATAATTTCTAAGTCCACTGAAAATGATCCGCTTAAAAGATATCAGAATGCTGATGAAATGATTGCGGACTTAAAAGATTTTGAAAAGAAAAATTTACCTTCAATCGATACAGCGAGTTCAGAAAAGACGGAAACGATTAAGCAATCAGAAAATAAAAAATTAAATGGGAAACTGATTGCAATATCTTCGGGAATTGCAGCGGTGATATTAGTTTTACTTTTTGTTTTTCGTGCTCAAATATTTAACCTAAACCCAGGCTCAGAAAAAGATGTTGATACCAATCCGGAAGATTCAGCAATTGTTAATAAAAATTTAGCTTTTGGAAAATTGGATATCATTTCAAAACCAATTCAGGCTGATGTTTTTGTTAATGATGAGTTTGCAGGTAAAACTCCAATTATAATTGATTCACTAAAGGAAGGTGAAATCTATATCAGAGCGAGTAAAGAAGGTTTCAAACCACATTCTGAAAAAATTCTGATAGCAGGCAGTGAAATAAATTATTTAAATATTGCGTTAGTACCGATTGAAAAAGTGGTCGAATCAACATTGAACTTAAGAGCAGTACCCGCCGGAAGTATATTCATTGATGATGAATTGATCGCCGGAAATTCATCAAACAGAATTTCAAAAACTTTAGGCGAGGGAAGTTTTAACATAAAATTTTCACATCCTGAATTTGGAACTAAAACAACAACAGTTTCTTTGAAGGATGGAGATAATAAAAATCTTGTATGTTATTTTCAACAAACGATAAATATCCAATCAATAAATGAAGATGGGGAAGCAACATGGGCTTCAATATTTATTAATAATGAAAACACAGAACTTTATACACCGAGAGAAATTCAATTAGGTCCGGGCAGCTATAAAATATTTGTCCGTAAAAGTGGATTCAAAACAGTAGAAGATGCTGCGGAATTAAAAATAGAACCATCTTTTTCTGATAAGCTTATTCCGTTAGTTTTCAATCTTAAAAAAGAATCTTAATAATTATTGTTGAGAAGTAAATTGATTACCATACACTTATATTAGTTGAACTTAGTGGCTTTGAGTCTTTGTGGCATTATTTATCCTTCCGCCACTAAGTCACGAAGACACAAAGATATAGAGAAGTTTATCAAGAGTTAAAAATATATAAACAGGAGGAAGTAATGATTCCTAAATTAAAACAAAAAATAGTTGCGCTTCTATTCAGCGGGTTAACCTTAACATTAATTATAGGGGCAGCATTTTACAGTGATCCTGAAACTAAATTGAAAGAGGCGGAAAAGTTTTACAAATCCGCAATGTTTGATAAAGCCATTGAAATACTAACCGGGCTATCATCAGATACTGCGATCGATCAGGAAATACAAAAAGATGCACTGCGCTTTCTCGGCAGGGCTTATGTAGCTAAAGGATTGTACGATAAAGCAAAGGATGCAATGTTGAAATTGCTTGAATTAGAGCCACCGATAATTTCTCTTAATCCCGATTTTGAACCGCCGCCATTAATGAAAGTTTACTATGACGCACGCAAGATCAGCAGTAATTCCTATCAGGTTGAAAGAGAAGACCCAGGAATGAAAACAATGGCGATCATTGATTTTAAGAACCGATCGATCGATCAGAAAGAAAGGTTTGACCCAATGGAGAAAGGCTTCTCCGATCTTTTTATTCATCGCCTAAATAATTCAACCGGCTTGAAAGTAATAGAACGTGATAGAATACAATGGATATTTGACGAAATCGGTATTCAAGATCAGTACAATATGGAAGGCGCAGTAAGAATGGGAAAACAGCTTGGTGTTCATTCTGTGCTGCTCGGCAGTTTTATTATTTTTAATGATGAACTTTGGCTTGGCGCCCGGCTCATAAAAGTGGAAACAAGTGAAATTCTTTTAACCGATGAAGTTAAGGGTGATGTTGATGAGTTTTATTCATTAACAGAAAAACTAAGCAGTACAATTGCCGATAAAATTGAAGTAACTCTCGGCGACCAGGATGTTAGTGTTACATCAGAAACAAAATCTTTGGAAGCACTACTCTCTTACTCTGAAGGATTAGCATTTTTAGAAACAGGCAACTACAACGGCGCCTACGATAAATTTATAGAGGCTTTAAAGTTTGATCCAAATTATGAAAATGCCCGTACAAAAGCCGAAAGCATTAAACCTTTTACCAGTTAATTGCTTTTTTGAAAAGTATAAAAAATGATAAAACGAATATTTAATATTTGCAAGCGCAGCACAAAGTTTGCTCCGGCATTAGCCGTTATAATTGCTGCTGCATGTTCATCCCCGGGTGAATTGGATGATAAAAATTATAATGAAAGAATTATTGAGGTAAGCAGTCAGCTTCAATCGGACTCGGCAAACTTTGATTTACTTAAAGAGTATGCTCTATTATTGGTTTTATCAAAAGATAATAGTGAAGCGGAAATTGAGATTGAAAAGGCGTTAAGCATTGCGCCTAACGATCCTCAACTTCTTTTTAATAAAGGACTGAACTATGAATTTTTGAACGACACGGTAAAAGCAATTGAAGCTTATTCAAAATACGGCAGTGTAGAAGCAGCATCCGAATACCGCGATATGATGCAAGGCAGGTACTTATTGCTGAGCAGAGAACTAATGAAAAGTGATACGAAAAAATTAGCAGCGAAAGAAAATAATCTTTCTACTGATAATATTTCCGGCAGCAATATCGCAATATTCCCTATGGATTATATTGGATTGGATGAAAAGTACGCTGTTCTCAGCAACGGCTTTAGCGAAATGATAAGCATCGATTTAGGAAAGGTAAAAAATCTGCGGGTTCTAGAACGAATAAGATTGCAGACAATTTTGGATGAATTAAAATTAAGCCAATCTAAATTTGTGGATAGAGAAACTGCACCGCGAGTAGGAAAAATATTGAGTGCCGGAAAACTTTACGACGGAGTAATAAATATAACTGAAGAAGGTGAACTGCTGATTGAAGTCAGCCATTGGGATATTTTAAACAATACCCGAAGCCCCGCAATAAAAAGAGATGGCGATTTATCTGAACTGTTTATTCTCGAAAAAGAAATAGTCTTTCACATTTTGGATCAGCTTGAAATAAAATTGACCCCGCTCGAAAGGGAAGAAATAGAATATATTCCAACGGAAAATATCAATGCATTTTTAGCTTACAGCAGGGGACTTGCGCAAGAGGAAGAGGGCAATTACTCGCAAGCAGCAATATCCTTCAACACAGCTGTTGAACTTGATCCGGGATTTACAAGCGCCCACAACAAGCAAATTGAAAACAGAAGCAAAGAAGCCGGTAAAGGAAGTAAGGAAAAACTATTGGGAACAGTTGGTGAGCTTCAAATCGGCGGCACGGTTCAGACCAGTTTAATTGATGAAAGATTGAATAAACTTGGAGAAGGGATTCGTTCTACTTTTTCAAACTCAATTGACAGCAGAACTCCAGCACAGGATAGTGATAAAGGGATTAATGATTTACCGCCTCCTCCGCCTCCGGTTAGATGACATATTGAAACCTTCAATAACATATGTTTTGTCATTGCGAATCCGTCATCCGTCAGCCGACGGAGACGGATGTGGCAATCTCTCACTATTTGGCAGATTGCTTCTCCCGATAAACAGCATCGGGATCGCAATGACCCAAACCAGTTTTATTCAGAGGTTATTCAAAGGCTTGATATACAATAACAATCAAAGATTTGTTCGATGAAAATTAAAAAATATTTACCGTTAATATTTCTATTGTTGATACAGAATAGTTTTGCTCAAAATTTCTCCGGTAGAATTTCAAAACTAAATATTAAGCTATTGAATAATATTCAGCTTTGGGATATCAACGAGAGCAATAATCTTTATCAAATCAGTAATCAATTACGAATTAATTATTTGCCAAATAGAAATACTTCCATAAATATAAATAGTTCTTATGCCGCCTCTGAAGTTCAAACAAAAAAGCTGAATGGATTAACTGATTTACAAATTCAATTAAGTCAAAAAGTAAAATCGATTAATACTGTGTTTGAAGCCGGAGTTAGTTTGCCTACAGGAAAAGCCAGCTTAACAAATTCCGAGTTTGCATCTACAGTACTATTAAGTAGAAACGTTTTTAATTTTAGAAATCCTGTACTTGGTCAAGGAACCAATATTTTTCTCGGTGCAACTTGGGCTGAATTGGTTGGCGATAATTTTGTTTTTGGTGCAGGATTATCATACCAGATAAGGGGTGAGTACGAGCCTTATGAAAAACAAGATACGAAATACAAACCATCAAACGAGCTGCTGGTTAGTGCGGGAGTTGACTACCGGATTGATAAGGCTAAATCACTATCGGCTGATTTAGTTGGAATATTTTTTAATGAGGATGAAGTTGACGGCAATGTAGTGTTCACTGCGGGCAATCGATTTATTTATAGTTTGGGTTACCGGCAATATTTTAGTAATAATGTACTGAGAATAAATGCTCGTTACCGCTACTCTGCAGAAGATGAACTACAAAACTTAGTTGCGGTAACAAATGAAAAATTCACCTCAAATTATTTTATGCTGGCTTTCACTTTTTACCATTCTGTTTCACGCCTTGTATCAATACAATATAATTTTAATGCAAAGTTTTTTGAAGAGACACTTAAACTATTTTCCGGGTACTCCTCCTTTAGTCCGGGTATTATATTCTATTTTGAAGTATCCAGCCAATTTGAAATTCCTCTGCATGTTAAATACATTTTGGGCAGCAAGGAAGGCAGTACGATAAACGGGGTTGATACCGGAATTGGGATTAATCTAAAATTTTAAGAATGTTGTTGATAAATATGATTAATAAATCAGAAAATATTATGAGCAGGAAAAGTAAATTTAATTGTTCGGCATTACTCGCCGATACATTTTGCAGATGTGTACCGGTAAAGTTTTTATTAATTATACTGATTTCATTCTTCCTTCAAAATAAAACGGTTAACGCTCAAAGTGAAGTTGGCAATTTTGAGTTTAACGAATCATCATTAAGCGGATGGACATTGAGCGGTCCTTTTGATTTATTCGGATTCGGACCATTACCATCAAATTTTTCGCAGCTCATGTGGACAGATTCTGTCAACAGTTCAAACTCAAATATTTTTGATGATCCGAATAATGGTCAGGGTGCTCTTTCGTTTTCCGCATTCAGCGATCTTAGTATTCAGGGCATTGAAGGCAATACCTGGATAATGAATTTACGATCACCGGACCTGTCGAATAGTCCATTATGGTTTACCGCACAAGGGTTTGATATTTTGATTGCACAAAATATGAATGCCGACACGAACATTTGGGTTGATCTCTCAATAGAAGTACTTGATAAAAATACGAATAGAATATTAAAAATTATGAAACCGGGACGCCATAGAATTGTACCCGGATTTTGGAATAACATTAGATTTTTTGAATGGTTTAATCTTGAGGGTTTCCCGCAGAACTATTCCATACTAAGATTACAGATTGATATAATTGGAGAAATTGACGCAGTGAACCGGGGCAGCATTTATATTGATGATCTTATACTTATCCCCGGCAGAAATTTGAATGTTGAATTTCCAAATGAAATAGTAAGTGAGACTTATGAGATGCTAAGTTTTCCCGTAAATATTTTCGGAAATTTTACCGATATTTTCTCGGATGATTATGGACCGGTATCGCCGCAAAACTGGAGAATATTTAGATGGAATGAGTTGATAAATAATTATAATGAGTTTCCCGCAACTGCCATTAGTGCGGAGCCGGGGGTGGGGTTTTGGTTTATTCAACGAGGCGGCAGCGGATTTGATATTGATTATGCTCAAGCGGTTTCTACGAGCAAGCCTTTTACAATTATTCTTCAGCCCGGGTGGAATCAAATAGGTAATCCGTTTCCATTTTCGGTATCATGGGGTGATGTTTTAACTAACGCCACAATCGGAATAAATAGTATTAACAGATGGAACAGCAGCACGGAAGAATATGAACCTGGACAATCTGTGCTTGAACCATGGGTTGGGTATTTTATTGATAACCCGATTAGTGAACCGGTATTTTTAGAGTTCCTGCCGATTGAAAATAGAACAGGTGAGAAATCTATATTTGAAAATATTGATAAGAGCCAGGGGGAGTTTATCATTCAGCTTAAATTGGAAGATGCGAAAACTCGAAAATCAGATACACAAAATTATGTTGGGATGATCAAAGATTCTGAGCCCGGTTCAGATCAATTTGATTTTAGAGATGCACCTTCACCGATTGATAGAATGAAACTGAGCATTGTACAAAATGAAAAGAAGTATTCCGGTAATTTCATTCCGGTTAATAGTGATGGAGCATATTGGGATTTAGAAATATCGAGTTCGCATAGTAATGAGATTGGGAAATTAACATTTGAAAATTTATCAGATTTACCTGAAGATTTTAATATCTGGCTTCTAGATGTGAACAATAAAAAGTCAGTCAGAATTACTGAAGGAAGTGCTGCTATCACCGGAACCTCAAATAGTTATTACAGATTGATCATCGGAACAAAATCTTTTGCCGAAAATAATAACAATGAAATTAACTTAGAACCGAGGGAATATTATTTATTGCAAAATTATCCTAATCCCTTTAACCCGTCGACAACAATAAATTACAGTATTGCGGATGATAGTAATGTAAAACTAATTATCTACAATTTACTCGGAAAGGAAATTACAACACTTATAAATGATGACGAAAAATCAGCCGGAGCATATTCGGTTGTTTGGGATGGTAAAAATAAATTTGGAAATGAAGTTTCCAGCGGATTGTATTTTTATAGATTAATTACTCAAAAGTTTGTTCAAACTAATAAGATGCTGCTTCTGAGATAGAAAAATCAATCTTGACAAAAGTAATCCAATGGATTATATTAGCTAATGTTAATTACAATAGTAGAATTACCTGAATTTCAAAAACGTTCTTCGAAAATATTTACTAATGATGGGGCGGATGATTTAAAATACTTTCTTTTGAAAAATCCAAAAGCTGGTGATTTAATTAAACATACCGGAGGAATTCGAAAGCTAAGATGGACTGCGAAGGGGAAAGGGAAAAGTGGTGGAGCGAGAGTTATTTACTTTTTTCATCATAAGAATACTCCACTGTTTTTATTAACACTTTTTACAAAAAACGAAAAAATAGATTTGAGCAATTCTGAACGAAGTGAGTTAGCCAAATTGACAAGGATTTTGAAAATAATTATTACGGATAAATTATGAACACTACTTATAAAAGTATAAGTAAAGGACTTAAAGAAGCGATCGATTATTCGGAAGGTAAAAAAATATCTGTAAAAGAGTTTCGTCCAATTCATATTGATGTGAAACAATTAAGAAATAGAATTGGTATGACGCAAACAAATTTTGCCGCTTCATTTGGCATTAGTCTTGGTACCTTAAGGCATTGGGAAAGGGGAGATCGCTACCCTCAGGGACCGGCTTTAGTTTTACTAAACTTATTAGCGAAAGATCCAACGACAGTTTTAAAAGTATTGCAAAAATAGAAATATCTACTGCTCCAAAAGTTTAAATCTTCAATTGCCCCGACATTCATGTCGGGGGTAGAATCAAATCTAAATATTGGGCTTTAGCCCAATACAAAAAATAATTTTGGCTAAAGGCATTTCATATCTGTTTATCACACCACGACCTGAAGGTCGTGGCAACTAAGTAAAATTTTTTCATTTTCCTTCAAAAAGTTATAATCAATACTTTTTAGATAAACAGTTTTAGATTATTAAACTCCATCACATTCCTGAACCATTGAAAATATTATCAAAAAAATGACTGAAGAAAATAACCTGAATATTGATAATACCTTTTCAATTATTGTGAGAGTTGAGAGCGGTAATTCTGCCGGAGAAGAATTTATTTTAGAGAGACCATTCCGAATCGGTCGCGATGAGGAATGTGAAGTAATGCTCACCGACGGAATTGTCAGCCGCAGTCACGTTGAAATTTATTGGTTGAATGATAAATGGTGGCTTGCAGATTTAGAGAGCGCAAATGGAACCTTCGTCAATAATAAAATTATTGATAAAGTTGAACTGGAAGATGGTCTGCAAGTTCAGCTTGGTGAAAATGGACCCCGCCTAAGTTTTAGTTTAAAACAAAAATCAATTAATCAATCAAGTAAAACTCCAAATGATAAATCTGTATCGGGCTACATAGATCATTACTTTGATAATCGTCCCGCCGGTGAAGTAGGCGAACATACAATGATGATTCGCCAGGCTTATGAAGTTGTAAAAAAAAAGCATTCATCCAAATATATTTACGCTATAATCGGCATCGCTGTTGTCGCTGTTTTAATTGGTGCTTATGCAATTTATCAGCATATAAATACAAGCAAACAGTTAGAGCTTGCTGAAGCAATATTTTATGACATGAAATCTATCGAATTGGAAATTTCGAGATTAAATGAAGCGCTAACTAAAACCGGTGATAAAGAATTAATAGCAAGTGTTAATCAGTTAAAAAGCACGCGCAAAGAAATGGAAAAGAAGTATGATGAATACATCAACATTCTTGATATTTACGACATGGATGAGGAAGAACAAATTATTGTAAACATGGCGCGTAATTTTGGAGAGTGTGAATTAAATATTCCTGAAAGTTTTATTGATGAAGTAAAAGTTTACATAGAAAAGTGGAAGTCAAGTACAAGATTAAAAACAGCAATTGAGCGTGCAAAGAAAAATGGGTACGAAAAAATTATTGCAGAGAAGATGTTAGCCGAACAGCTTCCGCCCCATTTCTATTACCTGGCTTTACAAGAGAGCAATTTTATTAAAGATATTGTTGGACCTCAAACACGATACGGTTACGCAAAAGGAATTTGGCAGTTCATTCCTAAAACAGCAATTAAATATGGATTAAGATTAGGACCAATGGTGAAGCTCAAAAAGTATGATCCGCGGGATGATAGATTTAAATTTGAAAAAGCAACAGCGGCTGCGGCAAAATATTTAAGCGATATTTACAACACTGAAGCACAGGCATCGGGACTTTTAGTTATGGCTTCGTACAATTGGGGTGAGCATAATGTACGCGACTTAATTCTAAAAATGCCCGGCAACCCGAAGGATAGAAATTTTTGGAAGCTGCTTTCCGCCTATAAAAATAAAATACCGGATGAAACTTACAATTATGTATTCTATATATTTTCGGCAGCGGTAATAGGAGAAAACCCTAAGCTATTCGGCTTCGATTTTGACAACCCGCTTAGCGATGCAATAAGTGAAATGAATAACTAGTCAACGACTCGTAATGACAAATCAAAAATGTAATTGCGAATACCGATATTATTTTATCGGGATGAAGCAATCTCAATCATTAATATTAGATGTGAGATTACTTCTTCGTCAAAAAACGACTCATCGTAATGACAGATTATAATTGAATCAATTAAAAAGGCTTTAATACTGTCATTGCGAATACCGATGTTTTTTTATCGGGATGAAGCAATCTCAATCATTAATATTAGATGTGAGATTACTTCTTCGTCAAAAAACGACTCATCGTAATGACAGATTATAATTGAATTAATTAAAAAGGCTTTAATACTGTCATTGCGAATACCGATGTTATTTATCGGGATGAAGCAATCTCAATCATTAAATTAGATGTGAGATTACTTCTTCGTCAAAAAACGACTCATCGTAATGACAGATTATAATTGAATCAATTAAAAAGGCTTTAATACTGTCATTGCGAATACCGATATTATTTTATCGGGATGAAGCAATCTCAATCATTAAATTAGATGTGAGATACTTCTTCGTCAAAAACGACTTATTGTAATGACAGGTTATGATAGAGTATAGAATGATTCACAAATACAATCGAGAGACTTTGTTAAATCTTCTAAAAGGAAATTATCCATTTGAGAATTAATTATTACGGTAATAGCGATAAAGGAATGGTGCGCGAGGAGAATCAGGATTGCTTCGGCAAGTTTCCTGTGGACTCAAACGATTTAAATAATCCGCAAGGGTTATTATTTATTGTTGCAGATGGTATGGGCGGACATGCTAAAGGAAAGGATGCCAGTAATTTAGCCGTTGATGCTATTCAGCAAATTTATTTTGAGGACTCAAATAAATCAATTGCCGATAGAATTAAACTTGCATTCCAAACGGCAAATACAAAAATATTTAACCGCTATTTGGGTAATCAGCAATTTCAAAAAATGGGCACCACCGCTTCGGCAATTATTCTTCATCAAAAAAAGGCAACAATTGCTCATGTTGGTGATAGCCGTATTTACCGGGTCTATCAAGGAAAAATTGAGCAGTTAACAAGTGACCACACACTTGTAAATGAAATGCAGAAAAAGGGAATTATTAATAAGGAAGAAGCAAAGCAGCATCCCAACAAATCAGTTTTAAACCGTGCAATTGGAATTGAGGAAAATGTTGAAATAGATATTATTAAAAACATTGTACTTCATCCTGGAAATATATTTGTTTTATGTACAGACGGGCTTGCCAAAGTTACTGCAGAAGAAATAAATAAAATAGCTTCCGAAAACACTCCGGAAATTGCAACAAGCATTTTAATTAATATGGCAAATGAAAGGGGAGGCAAAGATAACGTTACAGTTCAAGTAATAAAGCTTGAAGAGGAGGAGGTTGTTAAGCCGGCTAATGTTTACGAGGCTGAAAAAGTTGTAAATAAAAAATGGATGAAATACTTACTGATAATTTTTTCCTTAACCGCATTAATAATATTAGGAGTTTTATTTTTTGATGATATAACTGGAATATTTAAATCATCTGAAAAACTTGTTGTAATCCAAGAGCAAAGTTCTAATACTAAAACCACCGAAGAAAACTCTGATAATAATTCTGAGTTAGGGAAAATGCTTGCCGAAGCCGAGCGGTATTTTAGCAAGTCCGATTTTGAAAATTCTGCTTCAACCTATAAAGCGATTTTAAAAGATTATCCGATGCATCTTTCATCATTGAACGGGCTTTACAACATAGCACAAAAGTATATTGAGAAAGGTAATAACGAAAAACGCTTAGGTAAATTATATGAAGCTCTGGAATACTATCGTAAAGCACAGCAGCTTCAACCGGAAGACCGGAATATTGAGAATTTGATTGAGACATGCAGAAGTTCACTTATTGCAGAATCAAACAAACCAAAAGTTGAGGAAGTGAAAGAGAAAAAAATTGTAGATACAAAAAAACCGGAAGTAAAACCGATAAAAAAAGCTGAAGAAAAAAAGACCGCACCGGTAAATCCGAAATATAATTTGCCTAAAAATTCATTTTGGAATCTTGAAGATTTACTGCGGGAAGATTTTAGCTTAAATGGAAACGATATTAGTTTCAAAGCAAATTCGAGATCAAAAAAAGTTGTTAATACTTATGTACTGAAAGATGTAGTTGTAAGTGTTAAAGCAAAATTCAAAAATATTTCTTCAGGCAGCGCAGGTATTATCATTGGCTACAATTGGAATAAAATAACAAGTGTAGAAAAATATTTTCTCTTTTCTGTTGAACCGCAAAAAAGATTTATACTTGACGAAGTAACAGACGGAAGCAAGAAAGAGATTCTTTCAATTCCTTATGATTCTGAGACTATGACAAACACTGATACCTATAATTTAAGTGCAAAATATTTGGGCGCATGGATAATGATTTATAACAGCGATAAGTTGTTAAAGGCATATTATAACGATTCATTTATCCTTGGTAAAATCGGTTTGTATGCCGGTACAAATACAGATGTTGAATTCACTAATTTTAATATTGCTCCCGCAGTTGATAATTTAAAAGAATAAAAATTTAATCCTGAGTTACAATCGATGAAATCACTTATTGGTCAAACTATTGACAACTACCATATCCTGGAAATTCTTGGTCAAGGCGGAATGGGAGTAGTTTATAAGGCTGAAGACAAAGCATTGGAAAAGGAAGTGGCAATTAAAGTTATTGATCCTTTTCTTGCGCGTGATGAAGGCTTTTTGCGCAGATTTAAAACCGAAGCAAAAGCGATGGCAAAATTGACTAATCCTAATATTGTTACCGTACATGCTTTGCGCGAAACTGAATTTGGATTTTTTATGGTGATGGAGTTTGTTGATTCTAAAACTTTATCTGAATGGGTTAAGGAGGGAGAAGCCTTTTCATTAGATGAAACTCTTGCAATTGCTAAACAGCTTCTTGGTGCAGTCGGTTATGCCCACAATGCAGGTGTAATTCATAGGGATATAAAACCGAGCAATATACTTGTAAGCAAGGCAGGTAAGGTAAAAATAATGGATTTCGGACTCGCGAAGGTTATGAAAAAGCATAGTCCGGAAAGTACTGTTACGCATATGCGTGCAGGCACATTATATTATATGTCGCCGGAGCAGGTGAAGGGATTAAAAAATGTTGACGTACGAAGTGATATTTATTCTGTTGGAATGACAATTTATGAAATGCTTGCCGGAAGAAGACCTTTTGAAAAAACCGATACTGAATTCACAATTCAAAAACAGATTGTTGATGGTAAAATTCCTTCGCCGGTTAAGTTTAATTCAAATATTCCAAAACCACTTGCAAAAATAATTTTAAAATCAATCTCACAAGATCCTTCAAAGCGTTATCAAAAAGCAGAAGAAATGCTTGCTGCTATTCAAGAATATGAACAGGGGAAAAAACCGAAAACTAAAACTGATGATTCAGTTGGCACTGCATCTACAGGCAATAATAAAAAACTTATATACGGCGCTGCCGGATTATCGATATTCATTTTAATAATTCTATTGTTTTCATTTGGAGTATTCAGCTCAGATGGAACTGTTGAACCGGGCTATCTTAACATTAAAACCAATCCTCCTAATGCTGCAATTTCTGTTAATCAAAAAGCTATAGGGCAAAGTCCGGTTGTAGAATTAGAGTTACAAGCCGGGAAAACACAAATTGAAATTCAGAAGGAAGGGTACTTATCATTTGATACAAGTATTGTAGTTGAGAATGATGAAGAATACTCACTGATTTTTAATTTAGAAAAAGAGGCAGAAGAAATAATAGCAGAGATTCCTGATGATAATAAAGCGATTGAGTTTGGTAGAATTAAAATTAATAGCAGCCCCAACGGTTCAACTGTTTATCTAAACGGAAAGCGTGTTGGTGAAACACCTTTCGAAGATAATAATTTGAAAACCGGTCGATACAATATTATTATTCGGAATGCGGATCATATAGATTATAAGCGGACAGTTAATATTACTAATGATAAATTAACTCCAATAAGCGCAACATTACTTCCTGCGGGTAAGGTATCCTTAAAATCAAAACCAAGCGGTTCTATTGTTTATCTAAATGGTAATAGAATAGGAACAACACCTATTAGTAATAAATCTCTTAGAGAAAGCAGATACCAGTTGAAATTTACAAAAGAGGGTTATAAAGATTTGGATACTACAATTAATGTAATCCACAAGGAGCGCACTAACTTAACAGCAGCACTAAATTTATCCACCGGCTTATTTAAAATTTTAGTGCGTCCTTACGGGTCAGTTTATATAAACAATAAAAAAATCAGCGAGAATTCGATTGCACAAATCACAGAAGAATTAACAGTTGGTAAGTATGGAATAAGAGCCGTTCATCCCACATTAGGCAGTTGGGAAAAACAAATTGAAATTACCGATGGAAAAACAAATGAATTTGTTGTTGATTTTAATCGTGAATATGAAGTAATTGTGACATCAACTCCGATTAATGCGCAAATTAAAATAGATGGAAAATTATCGGGCAAATATACACCAAAGTTAATAAAACTAAGAATGGGTAATCACTCAATTGGAGTTGAAAAAGAAGGTTTTGCTTTAATGGGCAGTGAAAAGAAAATTATTATTGAGAAAGATATTAAAGAAACCCCGATTCACTTTGACTTAAAAAAGAACTAGAAACTTGTATAATATTTTCAGATTGAAATTAAATAAATATTTCTGTCATTAAATTATTTATGGAGGAATTTATGCTCCATCAAATTGAAAAAATCTCAAACATAGGGTTTGTAGGAATCCTGGTAATGCTATTGGTATTGACTCCTGTGGGTGAGAATTTCGGAACTATATTTGCCCAGTCGCAAAATGAATGCGAAGAGGAGTTAAAAACTGCCCAAAAGAAAATGGAGACAGGCAAGTTTGATGAGGCAATTGAACTTATTACTCAGTGCCTTAACAAAGATAGTATAAGTAACGAAACTAAAAAGCAAGCTTATCGATTATTAGGTTTAACCTACATAGCGAAAGATTATTTAGGCGAAGCCCGGAGCGCTGTAAGCAAACTTTTAGATGTTGTTCCAAATTATCAGCCCGATCCCGACCAAGACCCGCCTTCATTTGTAGATATAGTTGAAGAACAAATTGCCGAAAGATCACAACCGATTAAACAAACAGATACACAAACATTTGCTTCAGAAGAAGAAAAAAGTGAAGAAAGTGATAAAAGTATTTGGTGGTGGATTGGCGGAGGAGCGGTTGTTGCTTTAGTTGCAGTAATAGTATTGGCTGCCGGCGGCGGAGATGATAATGGCGGCGGTGACCCTCCGGCTGCATCATTACCTGATCCTCCCGACTTACCGTAATATTTTTAAAATATATGAAATTGAAATCAAATAAATTATTAATAATTAAAGGAGTATAAACTATGAAACAAATAATATTCAATTTGTTTTGTATAGTTTTAGCCCTGGCAATAATTCCAACTCTCGTAAATGCACAGGCGCCTCAACTAATTAACTATCAGGGTAACTTAATTGAAAACGGTACACCTGTTAACGGAGCGGTTGATATTACATTTTCAGTATTTGATGTTGCAACTGCCGGTACAAGTTTATGGACAGAAACACAATCCGGAGTAAATGTTGCGAATGGTGTTTTTCAAGTTTTACTTGGTAGTGCAACAGCCTTTCCGCCAAACTTGTTCACAGTCGACGGAGAGAGGTATCTTGAAGTAAGTGTTGGAGGAACAGCTCTTACACCCAGATATCAATTTACAAGTACTGCGTATGCACTTTCCGCTCAGATGGCAGAAGAAGTTAAACCCGGTGAGGTTGTCACAAGTTTAAATAATCTTGAGGATGATATTACACTTGCAGCCGGATCAAATGTTAACATAACAGAAGCGGGTAATATAATTACAATTTCATCAACCGGAGGAACCGGGGGCGGAGATATTACAGCAGTTGCCGCCGGAGATGGTTTAACCGGAGGAGGAGATACAGGCGATGTGACGCTTGATGTTGGTGCCGGAACAGGTATTAATGTTGCTGCAAATGCTGTTTCATTGAACACTACATTTACAGATGGAAGATATATTAATACTAATGAACCAAATTCAGTATCATCTGCAATGATACAAGATGGACAAGTTGGAAATGATGATATTGCGGAAGATGCTGTATCTGCCAATAAAATAATTGATGAGCCTGGTTTAGCATATGGACACACCGCAGGGAGTTCCATATCATTAACCGATACAGAGCATACAGATTTAGTTACTGTAACAATTTCCATCCCTCAATCGGGTTATATTCTTCTCACCGGCAGAGGCATGGTAGAGCTTAGTGGTACTACGTTGGTAAATGGAATACGGATGCAAATTGATACTACTGCAGCAGGTGGGGATCAACAAGGCATATATTCGTATGTTCTATTTAACGAATATGCAAGTGAAAGCGGACATTATTTCGATTGCAGCGCCCAAAGGACATATATTGTAGATGGACCTGCTGAATATACATTTCGTTTGGAAGCAAGAAAATTTGGAACAAATGGAACAGCTCGTATTTATTGGCCAGTACTAACAGCTCAGTATTTTCCAACTGCCTATGGTAATGTTGTAGTTACATCATCAAATTCACCAAGTTCAGCAGGCGATCCAAATGCAGTTAAACCGACTCAATAAAAATGTTAATTAGATATAGATAGAATGATTTAGAAATGTTTTGAGCGACGAAAAATAAAAATTAATAAAGGAGAATAAAATGCAACGTATTGTAAAATATTTATTCATACAATGCTCGCTCATATTATTTGTTTTAAATACCGGCTATGCACAGCATAGTATAAATTCCTCTGCTCAAAGCGGTGCAGGGGGAATTATACAAGGCGGAACATATACACTTAATTCTACAATTGGTCAGTCTTCACCGAGCGGCTTTTTAACTGGCGGGACTTACGGTTTAACAGCCGGATATATTTCAACACTTTTGTCTACCTCGGATGTAGATAATATTTCCCCCAATATTTCTCATACAGCAATTGGCTCAGCTCCCTCAAATCAAATTATCCTTATACAAGCTGAGATTACCGATAACATTGGGGTTGCAAGTGCAAATATATTTTTCAGGCGCGGAGGTGATGCATCTTTTACCAGTTTGGTAATGCTTCCAACAGGTGATATTTTTAATGGTGCTATTCCTGCAGCTACTTCCCAATTAACCGGTGTAGAATATTACATTGAGGCAGTTGATGCTGTAGGTAATACCGCCAGACACCCAAATCAAGGAATAACTCCGATTAGTATTAGCATTACAGGTGAAGGGCTTCAAAAAACAACTGCTCAGCCATCAGGTAATTCTCAAAATGCTTACCGCCTTATTTCTATACCATTAGCGGCAAATAATAGAACTCCGGCTGCGGTATTGGCAGATGACCTTGGATCATATGACCCAAATACGTGGCGATTATTCAGTCTGCAGGCAGATCAAACATACGCTGAATTTCCTAACTCCGGAACGATGGATCCCGGTAAAGCTTTTTGGTTAATTGTTAGGGATGCCGGAAAATTTATTGATACCGGACCCGCATCTTCAAACTTGACGAATGCACCGTTTACTATTCCCTTAAATGCAGGTTGGACCTTCATCGGTAATCCATTTAACTTTCCAATTCCTCAAAGTAAACTTACTTTGGGAAATAGCGGAACACTTGATATAAGGAGTTATTCCGGAGTCTGGAATAATTATACTGGTTCATTGCAGCCGTTTGACGGATATGCAGTGTCTTCAAACACCGCAACAACACTTTCAGTTGATCCCCAATTAACGGCTCCTGCGATGAATAAAAACTTAGTAACATCAACTGCCGGTTTTGATTGGAGCATTGATATTATAGCATCTTGCCAGGACGCCAAAGATATTGATAATAAAATTGCAGTGAACAAAGATGCTGAAATTGGTTGGGATAAATTTGATAAGCCTGAACCGCCTCAAATAGGTAAGTTTGTTTCAGTAAAATTCTCACACGAAGAATGGGAGAAAGTTTTCAAACATTATTGTGTAGATGTAAGACCATCAATAGCTGAAGGGGAAACCTGGGACTTTGAAGTTGAAACCAATATTGAGGACAAAGTTAAAATTAGTTTTGAAAAAGTAAATGAAGTACCTGAAAACTATGAAGTATGGTTGGTAGATAATCTTCTTAAAACTACACAAAATATAAGAGCTAAAACAGATTATGAATTTAAAACCTCTGTAAATAATAAAAGTAAAAAATTAAAACTTCTGGTTGGCGATGAAAACTTTATCAAAAAAGAATTTGCCGATATGCAATTGATTCCGAATGAATTTAAACTGCACCAGAATTTTCCAAACCCGTTTAACCCTACTACTAACATACTTTTCTCGATACCGCGGGAAGAAAAAGTTGTGTTAAAAATTTATAATGTGTTAGGTAAACAGGTTTCAACATTATTGAATGAAGTGAAACCTGCCGGAACATATTTAATAACATTTGACGGAAAATCTCTTGCAAGCGGAGTTTATTTTTACTCAATTGAAGCAGGGACATTCATAAGTACTAAGAAATTTATTTTGCTGAAATAAATAAAATTATAATTCAATATTAAAAGGCGTGTAATTTTACACGCCTTTTTTGTTTATTTCAAACTTACAAAAATTTGTATCCGGGAAATTTAGATAGATTCTAAATCTACTTGATGAATAATTGTGAAACTGTTTCTAATTATTTAACAGCTTTTTAATTGCCGCAATATATTCCGGTGAGGTTCCGCAGCAGCCGCCAACAATTGAAACTCCCAGATCAAACATTTTTACCGCACGTTCAGCAAAGTATTGCGGACTTTCAGGGTAATGAAGTTTACCCTCAACTACTTCAGGCAGTCCGGCATTGGACTGAATTAAAATTGGTTTCCCGGTAAACTTGATAATAATTTTAGCAATTTCAACCATGTTATCAATCCCATTACCGCAGTTTGAACCAATAATATCAGCACCCGCATCAGACAATCCTTTCACGGCAGCTTCAATACTTAATCCCATCATTGTAAAATAATCATCACCCATTTTGTTGAAAGTCATGGTTGCAGCAATTGGTATTTTTGCATCAACAGATTTAACAGCCTTAATTGCGCAGATGGCTTCGGCAAGGTCACTCATTGTTTCTATGCAAATTAAATCTGCACCGCCTTTTACCAATCCATTTATCTGAGGTTCAAAACTCTCAAGCATTTCACTTTCAGTACTTTCTCCAAATGGTTCAAGCATTTTACCTGTTGGACCAACGGAACCGGAAACATAAGCATTATCTCCAACTACGGATTTTAATATCCTTGCTGCTTCAAAATTAATTTTTTCTGTTTTATCAGCGACTCCAAATTCCCCTAACTTTATAGAAGAACCGCCGAAAGTATTTGTTTGAATTATTTGCGCGCCGGCTTCAAAATACTCTGCCGCAACTTGTTTGGGAATGTCCGGTTTCTCTAAATTCAACAGTTCAGGGCAGTCGCCCGGTTTCATTCCTTTAGCCATAAGTAAGGAGCCCATGGCGCCATCGGCAATTAAAGTTTTTTTCTCATGTAAAATTTCTAATATCGTTTTCATATAAATAAATTCCCTTCAAAAAAGTATTATTAAAGAACTCAAAATATATCTACTGAATTTAATAAATGTACCGATTAAAGATTAATTTGATAAGCCACTAACATTTAACTAAAATGGGCGAAGTTCTAATTATAACAGCAATTATACTTCAACCCCGCTGGGGTTGCGGGTATATGCTATTTTCTTTATTCCATAGGATTCTCCTATGGCTATTTATATTTGACTACTTCGTAGTCATACAAAATTACCCCGAAGTTATTCCGTTGAAAGTCAAGTTTATTTATCTGTATTTTTTATTATTTTTTGTATCAATTGGAATGATTCTTACGTTCCAATTGATACTATTATTTTTGATAAAATAGAATACTTTTACTATGTTT
>JABFGH010000003.1 GCA_013112585.1 Ignavibacteriota bacterium
ATATCAACACTATCTCTTTGGTTACTCGTTTATCTAAATCCGTGGTCAACCAGTATCTTGATTTATTGCCGGCTGACCAATAAATTTGTTCTTACACTCTTTCCTTTGGTATCATTTGATACTATTTGAGAAGTATCATCTTCTTAGAAGTAATAAAATTTGAACCATCTGCCCCTTCGGCATTAATTGTATAATAGTAAATTCCACTGGCAAAACTTATTGCATTAAAAGAAGCTCTGTTTACCCCGGCTAAAAAATTATCATTTACAACTTCGATTAGTTCCTGACCAATGGTGTTGTAAACTTTTATCGATACTTTAGCTTCGGTAGGCAATGTAAATTCAATTACCGTAGAAGGATTAAAAGGGTTAGGATGATTTTGTGAAAGTGAATATTCTTTGGGCATACCCAGGTCAACCTCAATAGTATTTGAGTACTCATGACTTCCGTTAAAATCAAGCTGCTTAAGCCTGTAGAAAAACTTTCCTGAACCTGATGGTCTATCGGTATAAGAATAATCATGATTTACATTACTGTTGCCATTCCCTTGAATAAAAGCTGCCTTTTCAAAATTCTGATCATCAATAGAGCGTTCAATTTCAAAGCCGTAATTATTTAATTCGGTTGCAGTTTTCCATTCAAGATAAACGCCGTTGTTAATTGTAAAACCCCGGAAGGAAACTAACTCAACAGGTACGGGTGCATCTATTTGAAAGTTTGTGTTTGATATATCAAAAAACACATTTCCTACAGCTTCAATTTTAATTCGTGCTGTTGTTGTTTGATTATCCGGCAATAGAATATTTTCAATTCCGTCATTATCTGTAGCGGAGGCAAGCACTATGGGAAATGTTTGTCCGCCGTCAGTTGAAAGTAAAATATTAACCTGACTGCAATTAATAGGAGCCGCATTTGTATTTGCAACATCCCACGTTACATCAATAAAATTATTTCCGGGTATAATAACAGATGTGTTCGGGTAAGTTACCAAAAAAGGACCGGCAGCATTGCTAACGGTAAATGAAATTTCATCGAACCCAACACCACCGCCCCCGCTGCGATTATCACGCGCTGTTATTCTAAAATTTAAGTCTCGTGAATAAGAGGGGAGAATCTCTCCGATAGTTGAACTATTGTTTAAAATATTTGAAAGTTTAGGAAATGTTCTAGTCGGAGTGGTGACAGGGTCGAAGCTTCTAAAAATTGGAGCATTACCCGATGGGCTTGTAGGAGAACCGGCTGGTCCAAGATCAAATTGTTCCCAGCAATATGTCATTGGGTCGCCGTCAGGGTCGGTTGCTGAACCTGTTAAAGAAAATGGAGTGTTAATCGGAATTACAAATCCGCCTGTTCCTGCATTAACTATAGGGACGCTGTTTCCGGTTGAAGTAATAACTGCACACCCATTGCCGGAACTTAATGTTGAATAAGCAACCATTTCATCAAAACTAATTCCATGGAAATAATCGTCACTATTAGACTGTAAATTTTGTGAACCGCAAATACCGGCGTAAGCCATAATTGTGCTTCCGCTTCCCGGTTCGTAAGCAGTGGATGCATTTCTGTTTCCGCCGCTGCAATTACCTGCTGTTCCGTTAAATGGATGATTTGCTCCCCACTGATGCCCCATTTCATGCGCAACATAATCAATATCAAAAGGATCACCTACCGGCTGAAACAATCCGGTTACGCCTCGAGCTTTTAACCCGTTTCTGCACGGCACACCGAGTGATGCAATGCCGCCGCCGCCCGTACTGAATACATGACCAATATCATAATTACTGCTGCCGATAACCGCATCAATATTTGATTGGTTTTCACTCAGCATTGTAAATCCACTGTTGTTTGTGTAGGGATCGGTTCCGGCATTTGTGTAAATGATTTGATCATTATTAGCTATAAGAACCATTCTAATTGCAACATCTCTTTCATAAACTCCGTTCACACGGTTCATTGTTGTAACCATTGCTGCTAAAGCGCTTACCACGGTTCCACCATGGAATGAAGTATATTCACCTGTGCATGCAAGTGCTAATCGATAGGTTCTCAATTGTGTGCCCGACGATTCAATTGCTCCGCGTTCTATAATTTGCTTTATTTCGTTAACTATTACCGGGTCTGCATCAATTGGACCGCATGTTGTATGGGCTTCGGTTTCGTTAACGCTAAAATCTTTTTTGTAATATGAAATATAATTTTCAATATTGCCCGCGCTGTAGGGATCAATATAAATAGTTCCTTCTGCAGAAAGTATCATTGCATGAAACCCTTGCGGAGTAACATCGAAACGTACCGAAGCAGTGCGGTCATTAATGCCCTGCCCCCTGTATGTTTTTATTTCAGGGTACTTTTCTGCTAATGCCTGTTCCATTATCGGCGAGCCGATTATTGCAAACTTCTCAAATTGCCCATTCGGCATCGGTAAACGTAATGTTGCTTTGGAGAAACTTGTACGCGAATTTTCTTCATCAGGCAAGGTTGTTAAAAAATTTTGTAATCCATTAATATCCAGCTTCAAAACTCTATATTTATTAGGAATGATTTGTCTTTCTAAATTATTTGAAATCGACGACTCATTTACATCAAGCCAAAACTCACTTGAGTTGCCCTGACCGGTAATTGCCGTGTTAATTGTAAGTAGAAGAATTAAACAAAGACTGAATATACTTTTAACTATGCTGCCCCGGTTTGCGAAAGAAAAGTAAATAGAATTGATAACGTCACCTCATTGTTTTATTGTAATTGAATATTTCTTTTAGAATATATGCCCAGTTTGAATAAAATCAAATTATAAAAATATTTTTAAGAAACTTTGTATTTTGAATTATCATACTATTAATATTTTAATTTAGAATCATGAAAAATTCAATTTTAAAAACACACATTATTTTATACGTTGAAGATCAAGAAAGAAGCACAAAGTTTTACTCTGCTGTGCTTGAAATTAAACCTCGGCTCAATGTTCCGGGCATGACAGAATTTGAACTGGGCGATGAAATAATTCTTGGACTAATGCCTTATTCGAGTGCAGAAAAATTATTAGGCAAAAATTTTAAAAATAAAAATCTTGAGAAGCCTATTCCAAAAACAGAATTATATTTAATTACCGACAAACCGAATACTTTTCACAAAAGAGCATTGGAGAACGGAGCAGAAGAGATTAGTCCTTTGCTTAAAAGAGATTGGGGACACAAAGCTGCCTACAGCATTGATTTTGACGGAAATATTTTAGCGTTTGCCGAAATAATTAAATAAGCCATTGAACCAGCTTTTACATTTCTTTTACACTTCGGGCATTTAGAAAAATCTAATAAATACTAAATTGCTTTTAGTAAAAATACTAATTGCTAAAAATTAAGAAAGAACAACACTATGGAAAATTCTGCCATTCATAAATTTCACATTCCGGTTATGGGATTAGCATTTACAATTGATACACCAATTAAAGTAGCTCACTTTGGAATTGATTCTGTAATTTCAATTGTTGATGATGACTTAATTGAAAAAATGCGCGGGGTATATTTACGAAAAAGAAATCTAGAATTTAACCCTATCGGTATGAACGAAGAAGATTACCGCGCCCGCAGAATATCCGCCTACCTAAATCTAGTGAATGAAATTGTTAATGAAAATTTTGAAGAATTAAAGAACAGCTATGGAAAAAAAGATAGCTTGTTTGAACAATATATAAATATGCTTCCCGAAACTTCTGAATTACGAAAAGAATATTTAGAAGCAGTTGAAACTAACAGCACCGACAAAATTAAAGAGTGGGCTTTTTCGCAATTAAAGCAGGGCAGTATTGATGTAAACATAATGACGAAATTGGATAAAGCAAATTATGATAAGAATGAGAAGATGCCGGTAATCCATAATGATGCTCATGCCGCTCTAAGAGGATTTGCAAATAGTGATCTTTCCTCTTCAATTGTATTATCTGCAGGTATGAATCCGCGGCTTTATACATACTTTGAAAACTTTACTGATTTTTATCCTGATGAAAATGGAAATCTTAAAAAGAAAATAATTCTTAAAGTAAGTGATTATCGGTCGGCACTTATTCAAGGAAAATTTCTTGCAAAAAAAGGTTTGTGGGTTTCGGAGTATCGAATAGAATCGGGACTAAATTGCGGCGGACATGCATTTGCAACCGACGGTTATTTAATGGGTCCAATTTTAGAAGAGTTTAAGAAAAATAGACAAACACTAATTGATACAACACATGAAATCTATTGTGATGCATTAAGCAAAAAAGGTATTAACTTTTCGGATAAACCGCATAAACTGATTGTAACTGCTCAAGGCGGAGTAGGGACAGTTGATGAACAAAATTTTTTACTCGATTATTATCAAGTTGATTCTGTTGGCTGGGGAACTCCCTTTTTATTAGTGCCTGAAGCCACAAATGTTGATGAACATACTTTATCACTGCTTTGTGCCGCTAAGGAAAAAGATTTGTACCTAAGTAAAATTTCTCCGCTTGGAGTTCCGTTCAATAGTTTAAGGGGCAATTCCAAGGATGTTGAAAAACTTGAGAATGCGGCAAAGGGCAAACCTGGAAGCCCATGCCCTAAAAAATTCCTGCAGTCAAATTCGGAGTTTAGTGAAAAGCCAATATGCACGGCTTCAATAACTTATCAGAATAAAAAAATCACTGAACTAAAATCTTTAAATAAATCTAAAAGTGATTTTCAAAAAGAATATGATAGAATTATTGATAAGTCATGTTTATGCGTTGGATTAGCTATCGCTGTATTAAAACTTAATGATGCTGCCGCTAAGGCTGATGGTGATGGAGTGCTTGTTTGTCCCGGACCAAATATGGCATATTTTTCAACGGTGGTTTCGTTAAAAGAAATGACCGATCACATTTACGGAAGAATGAATTTAATCAGCCGAAAAGATAGACCGAATATGTTCCTGAAAGAATTGAATCTTTATATCAACTACTTAAAAGAAAAAGTTGAAGACTTGAACGAAGCGCCTACGAAAAACCAAATTAAATATTTCGACACATTCCAGACAAATCTTGCCGAAGGAATAAATTATTATAAAATGCTTTTTACATCTTCCCAAAATAATATTATTGAATTAGATAGTATTGTATTGCGTGAATTAGCAGAGCTTGAAAATGAGTTTGATACATTAAGACAGCGAATGATTGTTCAAGAATTGATTAGTTCAGATGCCGGTGAGTTTTCTAGAAGGTTTGCCGCTACAGTTTAGGATAAGTCTTTATACATCTATTCAATACCCGCCGACCATTAATTAAATAGGGATACAAAATTATATTCCGTAAATTGTGCATCTAATTTTTTACAACATGAAACTATTATTTAGGAATTGATATTATGACCTTCGAAGAGATAGGAATTGAGAGCAAATATATAAAGGCAATAGAGGAATTGGGATTTGAAAAACCAATGCCTGTTCAGGAAAAAGTTATTCCTCACCTTATAAAAGATGACAGTCCGGATATAATTGCATTGGCGCAAACCGGTACCGGTAAAACCGCTGCATTCGGACTTCCCCTAATTCAAAAATCAAACCCCCGCACAAAACATGTTCAGCATTTAATCCTTTGCCCAACACGTGAACTTTGCCTGCAGATTTCTAATGACTTAGCAGAGTATTCAAAATACGATAAAGAAATTAAATCAACCGCAGTATTCGGCGGAGCCAGCATTGAAAGACAAATAACTATTATTAGAAAAGGCGTGCATATAATCAGTGCAACTCCCGGCAGATTATTGGATTTAATAAAAAGAAAAGTAGTGAAGATTTCTAAAATTAAAACTGTGGTACTTGATGAAGCTGACGAAATGCTTAACATGGGTTTTAGAGATGAACTTGAAGCAATACTGGCAGAAACACCGAAAGAAAAAAACACGCTTTTATTTTCTGCTACTATGCCGTCAGAAGTTCGTAAAATGGCAAACAAGTTTATGAATAATCCAATTGAAATTACAATTGGGAAAAAGAATGTAGGCGCCGAAAATGTAAAGCATGAAAGTTATATAGTGCATGCCCGCGATAGATATTTAGCATTAAAAAGAATTGCAGATTATTACCCTGATATTTACGGTATAATTTTCTGCCGTACGAGAAAAGAGACTCAAGAGGTAGCCGATAGGTTAATACAGGATGGATATAATGCAGATTCGCTTCATGGTGATTTATCTCAGCCGCAGCGAGATAAAGTGATGGGCAAATTTAGAATTAAAAATATTAGTTTATTAGTTGCCACCGATGTTGCTGCAAGAGGATTGGATGTCGATAATTTAACACACATTATTAATTACAACTTACCCGATGATCTGGAGGTTTACACACATAGAAGCGGTAGAACCGGGCGTGCCGGAAGGTTAGGTACCTCAATAGTTATTGCTAATATGAAAGAGAAGAATAAACTAAAACAAATTGAACGACAGATTAATAAAAAGTTTGACAACAAACTTGTTCCTTTAGGAAAAGACATCTGCGAAAAACAGCTATTTCATTTAGTAGATAGAATGGAAAGAGTTGAAGTAAACAACGAAAGGATAAATGCTTTTTTACCCGCCATAATGCAAAAGCTAGAATGGCTTGATCGAGAAGAATTAATTAAAAGGTTTGTCTCAGTTGAGTTCAACAGGTTTTTAGATTACTATAAAAATACACCGGATTTAAATGCACCTGCTGCGGAAAGAAAACGGGGCGATCAGAAAAGATCGGCAGGCAAAAGAGCAGCAGATGGTTTTACCAGATTTTTTATAAACCTTGGCAAGACCGATGATCTTCGTCCGGTTGATATAATTGGGATGATTAACGATTACACAAATATTCGTGATATTGATATCGGCGAAATTGATATTAAGAAAAACTTTTCATTCTTTGAAGCAGACCAAACATATACTGAAGAGATTATGAAGGGTTTTAAGAAAAAAGATTTTAAGAAACGTGAAATTAATGTTGAAGTAGCTGAAAATACTAAAAGAGAATCAAGTTCAGATTCGCATAAAGGTAAACGAAAAAGAAGTTTTAAGAAAGAAAGTACTAAACCCCGCCCAAAATATAAAAGAAGAAAAAGAAAATAGATTATAGCCTGTCTGAAACTTACTATTCGAAAGTCTTACATTTTGACGCGCTCACACTTCGACGGGGCTCAGTGTGACGATGAATATATATTCTAATTTGAGAGAATATAGAAGTCAGTCTGAGGCTCTCGAAGACTGAGGGTTACCAACACCTATTTGCTTTTTCTTTTTGACAACCGGACTATTTCATCAAAGTCCCCTTTAATTAAAGCTTCCTTTTTTGCCCTCGACCATCCTTTAATTTGCTTTTCCCTTTGAATAGCAATAGCAGCCTCAGCAAAATATTGTGAATAAACTAATTCAACCGGTCTTCTACTGTAAGTGTAAGAATTTTTATCTTCCCCAAAATTATGTTCAGCAATTCGTTTCTCAAGATTATTTGAAATACCGGTGTAATAAGATTTATCACTACATTTTAGAATGTAAACGAAGTAAGATTTCATAAAGCTAATATTATTTTGTGATCTATAATTTGCAAATATTTTATATAAAAATAAAAGCAACGTAATAAATGTAAAATAGCTCACACTTCTACGAGCTCAGGGTGACATATGAATTTTGATTCTATTTGCGGAGTCTCGAAGTCAGTCTGAGGTTCTCGAAGACTGGCGATCAAAGTGCGACATGATAATGCTTCCATCGGGCTCACACTTCGACGGGGCTCAGTGTGACATAGTGAGTTTTATCCAATATAAAATTTCTATCAGTCGGTCTGAGTTTGCTTGCCTAAAGCAAAGGTTTTGCGAAGACTGATAATTTTTATTTGACAATATTTATCTATTATATTATTTTGTGCATATGCACATAATAAATTTTGGAATATAATGGGACGCTGCAAAAAAGAACGTAAATGCAGAAGGTTAAAAGATGAATTAGTATATAAGCCAATTGGAATTCCGGCTAGATTACTTTTAACCAATGAAATTGAACCTGATGAATTTGAATCAATGCGTTTATGCGATATGGATGGTAAAAGTCAAATTGAAGCTGCTGAAAAAATGAAAATTTCACGGGGGACCGTACAGCGGCTTTTAATTTCAGGCAGAGCAAAACTTATGGATGCAATTTTATCAAATAAAACAATTAAGATTAAAAACAATTAGGAGTTTAAAATGCGAGTATGTTTACCAACAACAGGCGACAGAGGAATGAAGGAAACTGTTTACAATCATTTCGGCAGCGCAGGCTTTTTTACTATTTACGATACTGAGCTTGAAACACTTTCCGTACTTAAAAACGGAAATGAGCATCATCAGCATGGGCAATGTAATCCTCTTGCTCAAATTGCACAATATAATGTTGATGCTGTTTTAACAAACGGAATGGGTAAGCGTGCTGTTCAAAAGTTGAATGACGGCGGAGTTAAAGTTTTTTTGGTTGAAGGAGAAACTGTGGAAGAAGCATTGCAAAAATTTCAGAGCGAAGAACTTTCTGAACTAACTATGGATAGTGCGTGCGGCGGGCATAGTCATGCCCACGGCATTCACTAAAACTCTGTTACACTCTCCCTAACGCCTCCCTTAATCGGGAGGCTATTATTTTTATTCATAGGCTGGTTTAACTACGTACCTCAATCTTCATAATAAATTATTTATAAAAACTTATCAAAGATATAGCCTGGCTATAATATCCGCTGCCGAAAAGGTTTAAATGATTTAGTACGTGATATAGTTTGTAAATGTTTTCCCTGTATTGCCAGCCCTCTTTTAATGGATACTCTTCATTGTAAGCTGCGTAAAAATTTGAATCAAATCCGCCGAACAATTTTGTCATTGCTAAATCAGCTTCGCGGTGACCGTAATAAACTGCAGGGTCAATCAAACAGGGATTTCCATTTTCATCCGGCATATAATTCCCGCTCCATAAATCACCGTGAAGTAATGACGGCTGTTCATCACTGCCGGCAAGAATATCATTTATCGATAATTCAATTTTTTGTATTCCGTTTCTTAATTCTCCGGTTGAATGCCCATTTTTTTCAGCAAGTTTAAATTGATAGAGAATTCTATTTTCAAAATAAAATTCAACCCAGCTTTTTTTCTGCGGCAAATTTATTTGATCTGTTGAGCCAATAAAATTATTTTCATAAAAGCCGTATTCCGATGAGTGATGTTTATGCAGCCTTGCAAATTGTCTCCCGAATAATTCACTGAAGTTATTTGTCTTACTCGAAGAATTAATATATTCCAATAATAAGAAATCGCCGCTTACAAATATTACCTTCGGCACTCTAATCGCCGAAGCTTTATCTAATTCTCGTAATCCATTTGCCTCAGTAAAATGAATACTGCTATTGCTATACTCCTTTACAAAATATTTTTCTCCGGTTTGAACCGTCAGTAGTTTCGAATTACCAATACATCCGCCGCCGATAGAATTTAAACCGGTTATCTTTTTTGATAAGGCTTGTTCAACTTTGTTTTGGATACTGCTCATAACAAATTATTATTTAATTTAGTTTTTACATCTTCCAACAAACCGGCACACGTATCTTCAAGAATATCAAGTACAGTTTCAAATCCTTCAGGTCCGCCGTAATATGGGTCCGGGACTTCGGCAAAATTATTGTTAGTCGAAAAATCAGTCATCATAAATATTTTACTTTTATACTTATTGTTTATATCGTATGATAACAGATCATTATAATTACTTTCATCCATGGCAATTATATAATCAAATTTTTCAAAATCAGCTTCATTAAACTTACGCGCCATACTTGTTAAGTTATAGCCTCTTTTTATTGCGTGAGTCTTCATTCTTGAATCAGCCGGATTTCCTTCATGATAAGCAATTGTTCCTGCTGAGTCGCAGCTTATTTTATCTTGTAAGTTTTCACGTCGTATTAATTCGTTCATAACGGCTTCACCGCTGGGGGATCGGCAAATATTGCCCAGGCATACAAATAAAATTTTTATCATCTCAACTCGGTATTTATTTTATAAAATTAAGTCTCAAAGTTAACATAGACTTATTAAAATTCAAGTTAACTCAAAAATTTACTTATGAGAGAGTTAGAAGCCATTGATTGGTATAATCAGTGAATAGATGTTTGCAAAATGATAAATAAATAGTGGTACTTATTCATAATGGAAAGTAAAACTATGCAACACTTATTAAATGGCTAAGAAGAAACAATACAAAAATTGAAGAAGAGCTTAAAGATTATTTGTTTCCCAAAAAATAATTGAGGCATGATTAGTTAAGCTGCATAACCTAAATATTACTGTATGTGGCATGATAATGTTTCTTGAAAAAGGAAATGTTAAACATACCTTATCCCTCTCTTTTAAACGCATCAATTTTTATTTCATACTTATGTGAATGAGGGTTTTCAAACATCGAAATATTTACTTCAATATTTTTTGCCCGCAGATCAAATTCCGATACATTTAAGGTATCTATTTTAAATCCTTTCTTGCTGCAGTCAGCTAATAGCTTATTCATTGTTTTATGTGCGCTGTTTTTATCATTAAAAATTTTAAACCCCTGTACGTGATAAACTCCTTTTTGATTTGCGACAAAAACCATTTGATAATCTTTCTCTTTGTAGAAAACACATTCCATTTCCAAATTACTTTTATCATGATGCACAGGCTTACCATAATCAGCAATTACGGCAGATAGTTTTTTGCCGATCATATTAAAAGCGGTTAAGTCTTGAGAGTTAATACTTATGAGCGGAATGAAAATTATAGCAAACAAAAATTTCTTAAAATAAATAATCCTTTTCATAATGCCTCCAAATTGTTTGGTTACCGGTTATGAATTTTTACGAATCTATTTAATAGAATTATTTTTTTAAGATTTAGTAAGCAGCAAAAAAAATCTAATAATTATTAAAAAATTTTTACTACTGTTTGAATTGAATGTAGTATAATTTTCTTAAAAGTTCAATTTATAGCAGGCGGATGTTGGAAGGTCTAAGCAATAACGTTTCGATATTCATTTTAGTATATTTATTTTATAAAATAAAGGATTTGAATAGCGTGATAATAAGTAGGGTTTGCTTCATCCGTCGGCTGACGGATTCACAATGATAAACCAAAGGTGATACAAATGTATTTAAATAAGTGTTCATATTTGTCCGGATTGAAAAGTGAAAAAGTATAGAGATAAATCGCCCGAAGAGGTTATTAAACTTGTAACGATTGAAATTATTGAACGTGCAATTAAACTGGGCAAAAAGAAAAACAGAACTGTCTTCATCAGCAAAACATCGGGCGGTAAAGGTACTGATGTTAATACCCTTAATCCTAAAACTAAAGAAGGGCAAATCAATCTTGAACAATTTTTCAAATCTACCCGCAGGCACTACACTTTTTCCGGATTAGGTTCGCCTGAAGAACCTGATGCCATAAACTGGCGAATTTTAAATTTACCGTTTGGTAGAAGGATGCTTTTAGTGTTTCAAGTTTTACTTTCATTCGTTTTAAAAGGCACGCCATTTAAAAACAAGCTTTACAGATGGATGGGAATACATGTCGGCAAAGGTGCGGAAATTATGCAGATGGTCTGGCTCGATCACTTTAGACCGGAACTAATTTTTATCGGTGAGAATGCTTTGCTTGGTGCATTCACTCAACTAACAGTGCACGCCTACGAAGGATCGGGCAAGTTTCGTTACGGGTTAATTGAAATTGGTAATAACTGTAAAATGGGAGCTGGAACGGGAATGGGACCAATACTGATAGAAGATAATGTAAGAACTTTGCCGGGTGCGACTCTTTCTCCTTATTTTTCTAGAATAAAAGCCGGATCGATCGTTGGTTGGAATCCGCCGAATGTAAAAGAAGTGAAGAGTGTAGATGTGAAAGGTGAGAAGTGAGAAGTGAAATGGCAAAGGTGAAATGGCAAGCATGCATTCATGCAATCATTCAACCATGCATCTTTTCATCCCTGCATTTCAGCAATTTTCTCTAACTCCTCCCATCGCTCATAAAGTTTTTGAACTTTAGCTTTTGCCTGCTCCAATTCCAAATTAAGTTCATTTGTCTTGTCAGCATATTTATCATAAAAATCTTTTGATGAAAATATCGACTCAATCCTTTCAACATTTTCCTCCGCTTTCAAAATATTCTCTTCAATTGTTTCCAGTTCTTTTTTCTCTTTCCATGTTAATTTCCTTACTTTTTCTTTAACCCTGGTATCACCTTTTTTATTTTTGCTATTAGCAGGTTTTAATTCCTTTTTACGGCTCTTTCTTTTTTCAATATAGTAATCGTAATCTCCTTCACTAAAATAAATTTCACCGTCACCTTCAAAAGCTAAAATGCCGTTACAGACGCGGTTTAAAAAATACCTGTCATGCGAAACGACAACAACACACCCATCAAAGGCGAGCAGCGCTTCTTCAAGTATTCTCAATGTCGGTAAATCCAAATCGTTTGTCGGTTCATCAAGCATTAAAAAGTTGCCGCCGTTTTTTAGTATGCGGGCAAGTGTAAGTCTGCTTTTTTCTCCGCCGGAAAGCCTGCCAACAATTGTATTTATTCTTTCATCAGTAAAAAGAAATTTTTTTAGGTAGCTCCAAACTTTCATTTGCTGATTGCCGAATTTGATAAATGTATTTCCCTCGCCTATCGCTTCAATCACCGTATCTTCATCATTCAGCAATAATCTCGATTGATCAACATAATTGAATTCAGTTTTTTCACCGATCTCAATTATTCCATCGTCCGGAGTAATTTCACCGAGTAGAAGTTTTAGCAATGTAGTTTTACCAACACCATTTTTACCAACAATACCTAATCTTCTGCCGGGAGTAAAAACAAAGTGCAAGCCGTCAATTAATTTTTTACCGCCAAGCTTTTTTCCAACTCCTTTTAATTCAAGAATATTTTTACCCAGCTTTTCCGCAGGAGGGATTACCATTTCTACATCGAGTTCAACTTCAGTATTTTCTTGAGCCGCTGTTTCGTAGTATGTATCGAGCCGGCTCTTTGCTTTTGTAGTTCTAGCCTTGGGTCCCCTTACAACCCATTCCAGTTCCCGTCTTAAAAAGTTCTGACGCTTTCTCTCTTCAACTTCTTTTATTGCTAACCGCTCTGCTTTGTTAACCAGGTAATCTGTATAATTTCCTCTGTGCGAAATGAACTGTCCATTCGTAAGTTCAACAATTCTGTTTGCAATTCTATCTAAAAAGTATCGATCGTGAGTAACAAAAATGCATGTGCCTTTGTATGCGGCTAAAAATTTTTCAATCCATTCGATCGATTCAGTATCAAGATGGTTAGTCGGTTCATCTAATATAAGCAGATCGGGCTGAGAAACTATTGATCTGCAAAGCGCCACCCTTCTCTTTTCGCCGCCGGATAAGGTATCGATTGCTCTATCAGCCTCAGGTGCATTTAACGATTTTAATAATTGATTGATCTTCTTCTCTAAATTCCAGCCGTCGAGATATTGAATTTTTTCCTCAAGAATATTTCTTTTAGGTGAGTCAAATGGAAGTGATTCATATTCATCAATTAAAACAAGAATGTTATCGGCACCGGCTAAAACGTTTTCATAAACATTTTTAAATTCATCAAGTGTGAACTCTTGAGTTAAAAATCCTACAACGAGTTCTTTCTTCTTTGCCACATTACCGGAATCGGGTTCCATTAAGCCGGAAATTATTTTTAAGAATGTTGATTTACCAACTCCGTTTCTACCGACAAGTCCAATCCGATCTCCTTCATGTACACTTAGCGATGCATTATCAAGAATGATCTGCTCGCCAAAATGAACATCCAATTCCATTGCGGTTAGTATTACCGGAGTTACATTGTTTTTCATCTATTACTAAAATTGATATTAAAATGAGGTGTAAATATAAACAATATTTTAATGCTTGTAGATTTACAAATTAAAACATGTTTTGAAAGTTATGTCTGGGAATTCGTCCACTACAGCAGTAGTAATTTATATATTTTAATTTGTCAGGGATCAGTTTCTATGCACCATAATACACTCCAGTCTGATGTGTCATATAGAAAGAGCTTACCGTCTCTTTCAATTGCAAAATATTTTCCTGTCTTATCAAAATTAATTGGCATTATTCCATCGATAGTATAACTATCTGTAAATGGATAAATTTTAGTTATTAATTTCATGTCAGGGTACTCATAAATTTTTACTTCAAAATTCCCTTCGTCATTCATTAAACTTATAGCCAACATATTATTATTACTATTTAATACCATATGTATAGCTTCTCCGGGAACTTTATTGACTATTTCATTTTTCTCGATAGACCAAAAATGAATAAACCTATCATAACCTCCAAGCAAAACAAATTTCTCATCAGGTGAAAACACAGCAGTTCTAAAATATTTTTCATCAAGGGGCATCGAAACAATTTTTTTACCCTTGTCAATATCCCATACTGTTATATTTTCATTAGCTGACTTGCGAAAAAAATCTAACAATGCAAACTTTGCTTGCCGTTGCCAAATAACAATATATTTTCCGCTTGTACTATGATTAACCCATGTCTCTTTATGTCCGTCAAAGCTATATTCGTCATGTATTACTTCCATTTCATTTATTACTTCACCAGTTTGAATTTTAACTTTGTATATGGCATCACTTCCAAAAGCAATAATCTCATTGTTATCCTCAGAAAACCAAACACCAAAATAATAATCATCAATTCGCTTATTTTCCCAAAACAATCTCTCTTCTTCCAACGAATAACATTGTAGCCGACTTGATTTTCTTTCGAACGTTGCAACTATAATATAATCTTCATTATGACTCATTACCATATGATTTATCCATATAGATTTCCCCAAATAGCTTAATTCAGATTGTCTCCCATCCAAAAGCCTATAAAAATAAATCATTCCCCCTTTTGTATTTCGTGCTGAATATTCAGCAATGATTATTGATTTGTTATTTGAGATATTTAGGAAATTTAAATTATTGCGTTTCATATTTACTTCTGGTAATTCAGCGTAGCAATCCAGAATTCTTACAATATTGGAGTCAGTCCACAACTTACCTTGTTCTACATTAATATCATTCCGATCAACTTGCCCATAAATCATTATAGGTTGTAGAGAAAAAAGAATGAGCAGAAAAACTAAATATTTGTAAATATTAATCATGATATTCTCATATTCTAGGCAGTCACGGTCGAATTGTGACTGATATAAATTAATTTGAAGAGAAATTATTATCACTTGCTCTCCCATTAATAATTTCATTTTTCAGTTTTATAAACTCTTTGTCTGTAATCACTCCGGTTTCTTTCAGCTGATTTAGTTTTGCTAGTTCAATTACTTTTGTACTCTCAGTATAGTTCTCATGGTAATAATTCACCAAATAATCTTTTCGATTTTTAATTAGGGAATCACAAAAACTATTCACTTCTTTTACATTTGGTTTATTAGGAAATAATACAATATTATCGGGGGCTGATTCGAAAACAACGACTTTTTCTCTAGTAAAAAAATACGATGCAGTCACTGCTAAAAATATTGCAGCAAAAAAGAAGAATGCTTCAAAACTTTTTGGGGTAGTGATTGAGTTGTAAAGGGTGAATAAACAAACAATGAATAGAACAATCATTACCCAATATTTAATTTTACTTGAAACTACTGTCTCAATAGAATTAGCAGTGATATCTTCATAATTGATAATGAATTTTTTGGTGTTGAATAAAATGCTTTCTTCAATGTCAATACTATCATCTCTTAATTCAAAATATTTTACTTTGAAAAGTTTTCTCTGAGTAAGTTTTAAATGATCCATAGGTAACAATTTTTATCATTACGGTTGGACTTTGCCAACCTTTAATTTACTTTTTCTTTTTTTAATGAAGCGATTAGCTTTTTTAGTATTACTAAATAATAAATCATAAACACAATTATAAATATAAAGATATTCATTATCATTCCTGAAGAAACTCCAATAATTATTTCAATGATTATTGTTGAAAGTGAATAGGCTAGTGAGAACTGGAAAAAGTAGATTATTACTTTTACGATCCATGTTTGTCCTATTGCCAATTTCCAACTAAGGAAAAACGAAAGAAAAACTAATGCTGCTACAATAATTTTGCCTAAAGTATCACCTAAATGCTCGGGTAAAAAAAGTGTATAAATAATAAATAAAGAAATTAGCCCAATACAAATTAAATCAGTAATTCTACTTTTCATTTTAATTCCTTAATTTTTCTAAGCGGTCAGTGTTCAACCGTGATTGCAACAATAATATATGAAATCATTGATCTACAATTCCAATTTCAGTAGTTATGTTTCCCAAACTTTCAATCAAGAAACCAAACTCCTCAAAATAATTTCCGGAACGATGAATGTATAAACCGTAAGGTTCAATACCTAATTCAACTTCAAAATTGTTTTCCTTCTTAATAAATAATAAACCGCTTTTCACATAACCAATATCTTTTAATAATTTAGTTAAGTCATCTTCTTTGTACTCAAACCTTAGTTGCTGCCTTAATCCCATTTACTACTCCAAATTTTCTTGGCAGTCACACTCTAACTGTGACTGCCTTTTAAATTCCAATCCTACTTCAGCAATATCATTTTATTCGTTTGAGTGAATTCTCCGCTCTTAATTCTATAAAAATATATTCCGCTAGGCAAAAGATTAGCATTCCAGTCAAATGAGTATTTCCCCGCACCAAGTTCCTGCTTTATCAACGTTTCAATTTCCTCACCCAGGAAGTTATAAATTTTCAGTTCCGTAAATCCCGGTTCCACAATACTAAAAGTGATCTTTGTAGTAGGGTTAAACGGATTAGGATAGTTCTGATTCAAACTATACTCATTAGGTAATCCCATGTCATCATTGATGTCAGTTGTTACTTCAGTTTTAAATCCAAAAGATTCCGACCAGCCGCCAAAACCTAAATTATTGCTGGAGCTTACCCTCCATGAATGAATTCGATTATTAAGAAGGTGTGTTGTAACTGTGCAGACTGTATCGGTGACAAGTGTGTCAACTTGTAATAAGTTCGGGGAAATTGCCGTACCGAGATAAACTTGCAAATTATAATCAGTTGCACCCTGGGCTGAAAACCAAGTTAATGTTGGCGTAATTGAAACATTAGTTGTTGTATGAGGCGGATCGCTTAATACCGGAGGAATTGGGAAGCCGGTAGTAAAACTCCATGTATCCGAATATTCTCCTTCGCCGGCATAATTTGATGAGCTCACTCTCCAAAAATATTCGGTCTGTCCTGTAAAGCCTGATGCAACAATAAACGTATCTCTAATTTCCTCTTTTTCAAAAATTATGTTGGTAAATAAATTATCCTCTGCAATTTGAATTTTACTTGTTGAAGAATGTTCAACATTTCTCCAACGAAGCAGTACTTCTTCGGGCTGACTGCTGTTTCCATTTTCCGGAAATTCAAGATAGGTTTTTCCCGGCGGTACAATTTCCACTTGAATAACTTCACTCAATCCGCTTTCTACATAATTTCGGCTTAAACTTGTTACACCAAAATAAAATGTAGATTCCCCGGGCGGCGGTTCCGGCAAATAGGCAAAGTTAGTACCGCTTATTGCTGCAATATTTGCGGGATCATCAAGATCTGCTTGCGTGTATGTCATTGAGGGAAGTCGATAAACTGCATACATAAATGCCTCAGCGGCATTGCCTGATGTACCGGGTTCATCCCAAACTAAACCATCACCGCGTTCTCCCGCCAAACTTTCATAACGTAAGTTTGATGGTGCATTTGGGACATCCATATTTTTCCAATCCATAACCGGCGGTAATGCTTTGTACTTAAAATGATTTGAATTCAGATAATCCGTAAAACCTGTATTAGTTAAAAAGTTTGATGATTTAAAAAATATACTTCCTTGTGTATTTGGATCAGTTCTGTTCAAATCGATCTGAGCTCCGTATTCAGTTGGGGCATAAGCTTTATATAATCCCATACCGGAATAGAGATGCCTGCCATTAATTTGACTTGACCACCATGGAAGGAGAGTGCCGTAATCCTGTCCTCCGCCGAAAGCCCAATATAATTGAGGTGTTAAATAATCGAGCCATTGATTTTCAATCCAGGTTACGGCATCGCAGTAAATTACACTATATGCATCCATTCCTGTTATTCCTGCCGGTACTCCATTTTTCCAAATGCCGAATGGGCTAATACCAAATTTTATATGAGGCAGCTCTGTTGCAAGCGTATCACTAATTGCCTCAACTAATAGATGCACATTATCACGACGCCAATCTTCAATATCACTAAAGCCGCGAGGATACAAACTAAAAGTTCCGGTATCTTGTGTTGTAATTTGGTGGCTCGGATATGGATAAAAATAATCGTCGAGATGTACACCGTCAACATCATAGTTTGTTGTAACATCAAGTATAATATCGATAATATAATTTCGAACTTCGGGCAAGCCGGGATTCAGAAATTTAAATCCGGTAACATCAAGCACCCAATCCGGTTGAGTATTTGTAACATGTATTGGGTCTGTCGGGTAATCACCTGCATTGCTTTCAGCACGGTAAGGATTAAACCATGCATGCAATTCCATGCCCCGTTTATGTGCTTCATCAATTGCAAATTGGAGCGGATCGTAAAACGGACTTGGCGCTTGTCCCTGCACTCCCGTTAACCAATATGACCAAGGCTCGTAATTCGATTGATAAATTGCATCGCACTCAGGACGAATTTGAAAAATTACCGAGTTAATATTATTAGCCTGCAGTTCATCTAAAATTAATCTTAGCTCCTGCTTCTGTTCAGCGGTTGAAATACCCGGCTGTGATGGCCAATCCTCATTCCTTACAAGTGCTATCCATGCACCTCTAAATTCTCGTTTTAGGGGATTGCCTTGCCCCATTACTGGTAAAGCCATTAAGAATACTAAGAATGTGGTTATCAATTTTGCATACATATTTACCTCATGTTGAAGTGTTAATCTTTTCGATTATCTAAAATTAGTAAATTAAATATTAAAGTGGGAAGTTTGAGAGTAGTTTTTAATTCTAAAAAAAGAGACGTAATTCCTTAGTCTCTACAAAAATTTATTCTATTTATTATTCCAAATAGGGAAACGACCCGGAGTATGCGGAGCACTGAGTTTTTCTAAATTTAATTCAATCCCGTTTATGTTTGTATCAATTGATTTTAGATTCATGAGTAAATCAGTAAACCTGCTGGATGCTTCATCATACGCTCTTTTTAAAGTATTGGTGGCAGCACCGGTAGTCCCCCATAATGAATAAGTAATCAACTCAACTCTTCCTTTAACTGATGTTGGTGATGCCCCTTCATATCTGGCGCGAAGGTTATCTCCATTAAGGTCACGGTTGAATTTTTTTAATTCCAATTCAACCTCAACAATATTATTGAATGTTTCCGGAGGAACATCGGCAGCTTCAACCACTGCTTTTTTCAGATAAGATAATTTCTTTACTAATTCTTTTCTATAGGAATCAGCACCGCTTATTGCTCGTGTAAGTTCTGCAACCTTTTGGTTAAATTTATCTAATTCAATTTTATCAAGTGCAGGAAGTGTGATGTTGTTTAGCGGCTTGCAAATAAATTCTTCAGGTCCTGCAATATCGGTAAACTTGCCGTCATCAAATTTAGAAAGTGATACTTTATACTTACCCGGAACTACCATGTAGCCTTGATCTTCCGACATCCACGGCACGCTATCATCAAAGGGCGTCAAGTCGATCGGAGTAAATGGGCTGTACCTGAAATCCCACACAATTCTGTTTACTCCTTTTGAGGGACTTGTTTTAATTTTTCGAACAACATTATTCTGCATATCCATAACAGTAAAAAGTAAATATGAATCTTGTTCTTCGCTCTCTTTTCTTAAAGTTTCATAGGTGGGATATTTAATATCCTTCCCCTTTTTTACTAACTCTTTTTCCTCTTCTCTTCTTTTTTCTTTTAGAGTTTTGAAGCCATCTTTAAGATAATAAGTGAATACGGCTCCAACTTTTGGATTAGGAGCAGAATAAAAACTAGCGCCCATAAATCCAATTCCTTTAAATCCAAATGGGTTTGAGGGGATGAACATCAATGCATCTTCAATCGGGAAAATAACGGCTTCCTTTTTTAGTGTTTCGGATGAGAGATTCCGCAACGGTGAGTAATCATCCAAAATAAAAACTCCTCTTCCGAATGTGGACACTACCAGATCATTTTCTTCACGCTGAATTTCGATATCCATTACAGAGTGATTAGGAATTCCATTTTTTAATTTTATCCATTCATCACCGCCATTGTTGGAAAAGTAAACTCCGAATTGAGTTCCTACAAAAAGTAAGTTCTTATCAATATGATCTTCAGCAACTGAATAAGTGCTGCCTCGTTTAGGTAAATTGCTATTTATTGAAAACCAATTAGCGCCGCCGTCTGTAGTTTTGTAAAGGTACGGAAGTTTATCACCGCCGATAAAATTATGAATTGCAGCATAAGCGATTTGCTTATTAAAGTTAGATGCTATGATGTGGTGAATACGCGCATACTTAGGAATACCGGGTACTTCTGCCTTTATCCAGTTATCACCGCTGTTAGTGGTATAGTGGATAAAACCATCACCGGAGCCGACAAAAAGAATTTTTTCATCAAGCGGAGATTCTGCAATAGTTACGATGTTAGCCATGGAACTTTTTCTAGCCAACTGATCGATACTCCAACTTTGCCCCATCAGTTTCTGCATTTCTTGGGGTACACCTCTTGTCAAGTCGGGACTAATTTCCCTCCATGTACTTCCCTGATCATCGGTTCTAAGCAATTTATTTGCGCCAAAATATAATCGCTTATTATCATGTTGAGAGATCAGCAGTGCAGCATCCCAATCAAAGCGGTATGCAGTATCACCAATCTCGTATGGTTTGATATAATAATTTTCACCGCTCTTTTTATCGAAGCGAACGAGACCGCCAAATTGCGACATTGCATAAATTATATTCGGGTCTTTCCAATCTGCTTGCGATTCAAAACCATCACCGCCGTTAGTGAAAAGCCAGTCCCGGTTTGTTATTCCGCCCGAGCTTATAGTTCTTGAGGGACCGGTCAAACTATTATTATCCTGTGTTCCGATGAACACATTGTAAAATGGTTTTGCATTGTCAACGGCAACTTTATAAATCTCAGTGATAGGAAGATTTGCTTTGAAGTCCCAATTTTTCCCTTGGTCGTATGATTCATAAACACCGCCGTCACAACCGGCAATCAAATGTTTATTATTAACCGGGTTAATCCACATGCAATGATCATCAACATGTTTAAATTTGCTGCCGACATTTTCAAAAGTCTTGCCGCCGTCATCGGTAAATTTCATAAATACATCCATGCTGTAAACTCTATCGGCATCTTTTGTATCGGCAACAATTTTTTGAAAATAAAATTTGTAAGCAGAATTATAATTGCTCTGCTTTGTCCAGCTAACACCCCGATCAAGACTTCTATAAAAACCTAAATTATCTTTATCGGCTTCAACAACTGCATAAAGAATATCGGGGTTAACAGGTGAGATATCCATTCCAACACGACCAATATCAGAAGAAGGTAAGCCGCTCTTCATCTTATCCCAATTTGCTCCGCCGTCGGTTGTACGGTAAATTCCGCTTTCGGGTCCGCCGGAAACTGCGGTATACAAATTTCTCATTCGCTGATGAGCAACTGCATAAAGTATATTTGAATAACGCGGGTCCATGTGAACTTGAAAGCATCCGGTATTTTCACTAATGAATAAACTGCGCTCCCAAGTTTTACCGCCGTCGGTTGTCTTAAATATTCCTCTATCACCGCCGGGGTTTCTTAGTGATCCGTAGGCTGCGGCATAAACAATGTTTGAATTGTTCGGATCAATTTCAATTCCGCCTATATGCTCGGAATCTTTAAGTCCCATATTTTTCCAACTCTTGCCGCCGTCCTCGCTTTTGTAAATGCCGTCGCCATAAATAACATTATTTTGATTATTATTTTCGCCGGTTCCAACCCACACAATATTTGTGTTGGTCGGATCAACAGCCACAAACCCGATTGCGTATGAATCCTGGTTATCAAAAACCGGATCAAACGTAATTCCCTTATTTGTTGTCTTCCACAAATTGCCATGCCCTGAAGCAACATAGTATTCACTATGATTATTAGGGTTTACAGCAATTGCAGAAATTCTTCCGCCGGTAATTGCCGGACCTATGCTTCTGAATTTTATTCCGGCTAAAGAAATATTTTTAAGGGAATCCGGTTCGGAAGTTTTTTGTGCAGTGATTGTTAATGAGAATACAAATGTAAAAAGTAATATGAAGGATGCTATTTTTCTTTTCATGCGAGTAGCTTTGTTTTAATTGTAGAATATTTATTTGAGTGTTTTAAAATAGGAAAGGATATTGAAATTAAAAAAAATTAGCAGCAAAGTTTTTGAAATTCTAAAATGCCTTTTATCAACGTCAAGAGTCATAGACCATGAGCCTCTAATGGGCACATGGTTGATTTTGAGAAACAAGTTTACTAAATTGATTTTAGCAGATGTAGGTATCCTTTTAATAGGTTTAACCTTTCAAAATTTAGTTCTGAAAATCTGAAAATATTTTATAGACTTTAATCGGGAAATAGTGTTCAAATAAATTTAGAATTTAATACAGGGTTAATCGGGTTTTGAATAAGGAAAGTTTCGCATTAGTTACGGGGGCAAGTAGTGGAATTGGAAAAGAGATTTCCAAACAGCTGGCAAGCAAAGGCATAAACCTAATACTCATATCGAGGAAGAAAAATCAATTAGAAGAACTGAAAAATTTCATTCAGACTCAAAACAATGTCTCAGTTAAAATAATTGCTGCTGATCTATCAATTATTGGAGCGTCAGAAGATATTTTTGATCGATTAAATAAAGAAAAGATAAAAGTTAACACGCTAGTAAATAATGCCGGAGCTGCAAGCTATGGTAAATTTACTGAAACTGAATTTGAGGTAGAAACCAATCTACTGCATCTTAACATTATTTCAATTGTCCAGCTAACAAAATTACTCCTTCCGAAAATGATAGAAGATAAGGAAGGAAAAATACTTAATATTGCTTCTACAGCTGCATTTAGAGCAGGTCCTCTTATGGCGACTTATTGTGCCGCAAAGGCATTTGTTTTATCTTTTTCAGAAGCGCTTTCTCAAGAATTAAAAGGAACCGGAATATCAGTAACCACAGTTTGCCCCGGAGCAACGGATACCGGGTTTGCAAAAGCAGCCGGCATGGAAAACTTATTCTATTTTAAAAAAATGAATTTAGCATCCGCTAAAACTGTTGCAGAGTTTTCAATCAATTCGATGATGAATAAAAAAGTAGTAGCAGTGCAAGGCTTACGTAATAAAGTAATTCTATTTTTAACTAAGATTCTACCCCGCAATTTTGTAAATAAAATTACACACCGGGTTAGAAAAAATAATTAGATACATACTAAGTTGAGTTCTAAATAATGCGTGACTTTACAGACAAGCACATTGTGATAATTATTGAGGACATGCCTGCACCGCTTGATAGGAGAGTTTGGCAGGAAGCAATTGCGTTAAAAGAGAAAGGTTCATCTGTTTCAATTATTTGTCCGAAAATGAAAGGTTATAATAAAAGTTATGAAGTAATTGATGGAATCAAGATTTACCGGCATCCAATTCCATTTGAAGCCGAGAGAGCAGTAGGATTTTTACTTGAATATTCAACCGCACTTTTATTTGAGTTTGCTTTATTGGTTAAAATTTATTTGAAGCAGAAAATTAATGTAATACAAGGCTGCACTCCTCCGGACTTAATGTTTCTGCCTGTTCTTCCTTTCAAACTTTTCGGGGTAAAATATGTTTTTGATCATCACGACTTAAATCCAGAGTTATATTTATCGAAGTTTAATAAAAAGGGGTTTTTCTATCAACTGCTGAAATTGTTTGAAAAAATGAATTTCCGAACCGCTGATTTTTCCATTGCAATGAACTCCTCTTATAAAAACATTGCAATTGAAAGGGGAAAAATGAATCCCGAAAATGTAAGTATAGTAAGGAGTGGACCGGATTTAGAACGACTAAAAATTTGTAAAGAGAATATGAAATATAAAAACGATAAAAAATTTCTTGTTGGATACTTAGGTGTAATTTCAAAGCAGGATGGCGTTGATTTGCTGATGAAGATAATCAGATTAGTTTTAGATAGAAGAGATGATGTACAATTTGCAATTATTGGGGGCGGGCTTGAACTTGAGAATATTAAAGATATTGCAGCAAAACTTAAAATTAAAAACGACGTAACCTTTTACGGAATGGTAAAAGATAACAATTTACTATCCGAGATTATAAGTACATGCGATATCTGTGTAAATCCTGATGAGTACAATGAGTTCAATGACACATGCACTTCGGTAAAGATCATGGAATATATGGCACTAAAAAAAGCTGTTGTTCAGTTTGATTTGAAAGAGGGCAGATACTCAGCACAGAAAGCTGCACTGTATGCAGAAAATGGCAGCCTACATGATTTTGCAGATAAAATTTGTTATTTGCTTGATCAAAAAATGTTAAGAGAAGAAATGGCTGAATTTGGTTATCAGAGAGTGGTAAAAGAATTATCATGGCAAAATGAAAAAATGAAATATCTCAATTTTTATTCAAAAGTATTTTCTAACCGTAACTGAGTTTTATATGGATAATGGATTAATAAAAATTTGTTTCAAAAATGATCTAAATCTTATCACAGGAACTTTCCCCCAAATAACCGCTTGGATTGTTTCTCTTGCGGAATCAGATAGGAATTCTAATCCGCAAATCATTAGCCATATTAATGTATTTAATTATAACCGTATGCAGATGAATACTGAGCTGGCGGATGAAATGAAAATAAATAATAATTTATTATTCGATGGGATTGGTTTTAAAATTGCATCTGCAATACTTGGCTACGGTTGGCTGCCTGACTTAAACGGGACAGATTTATTTCCTTTAGTAATGAAACAAGCCTCTGAAAAGAAACTTAGTTTGTACTGCCTTGGTGCAAAGGAAGATGTAATAGATGCCGCTGTTAAAAATATCAAAAAAACTTATTCCGGGGTTAGAATCACAGGGTTTCGTTCCGGATATTTTGATAAAAAAGATGAAGCAAAAATTGTTGATGACATAAATAATTCTAATGCACAAATATTATTAATCGGAAGAAATTTTTTACAGCAAGAGGAGTTTGCACTCAGACATAGAGAAAAGTTGAATGTTTCATTAATATGGAATGTAGGCGGACTGTATAATTTTATTTCAGAAACTGTTCCGAGAGCACCGCTCATTTTTAGAAAATTGCGACTCGAATGGCTATTTAGATTTTTGATTGAACCACGGCGAATGTGGTACAGAAATATTATTGCCGCTCCTCTTTTTATTTTTAACATTATTGGTTTTAGATTAAAATATTTTTTTAGTAGAAGGGGAAATACAAAATCTCAAAAACCGGCAATAAGAAAGCTGGATGCCGATAATCTCTAAAACTATGCAAAGTAGAATTAAAAATAAAATACCATTGCTGATAACGATGGATCTTGAAATTGCTGAAGACCATAATTTGGAACAGCAGGCACAAATAATAAATAAATTGAATAAAAACATTGAACTGCCAATTACAATATTTACAGCTGCAAATGCTGCTCAAAAATTTTCAAATGAAATAAAAAATTTAGATAGTACATTTCATGAATTCGGCTGTCACGGATTAAATCATTCTGAAAGTGAAAATTTTAATAAAATGACAATTGCCGAATCAAGTGATGCAATTTATAAAGCTACAACAATTATTGAATCTATAATTGGTATGAGACCAACAGCTTTTAGAGGACCCAGCATGGGAACATCCTCCAATACTCAGCATGCTTTGGTTGAGAACGGGTATAAAACTGATTTTTCAGTTTGTTCACAGCGGTTTGATATTTTTAATTCGAAAGGGGGTAGTGCCGGATGGCTAACTGCTCCTCGTATTCCGTATCATCCAAGTAAAAGTTCACCATTTAAAAGAGGAAATTCAAAATTATTAGTTGTTCCTTTAAGGAGTATGGGATTACCTTTTCTTTCAGGCACACTATATTTATTCGGGTTACATTTTATGAAAATGTTTTTCAATTTACTTTTTAAAGAATCTCAAAAATCAAATAAACCGATTGTTTATTTATTTCATTCATATGAGTTCTGTGAAATTAATAGAACAGACACAAAAAATTCAGCCAAGCAAAAACTGCTTCATAGAATCTATCATCAAGATAGGAACAAAAGATTAAAATTAAATTTGGAGTTGATTAAGTATATGATTTCTTTTTCTGAAGTGGAGCCTATGACTGCACGTAGTTTTTTTGAATACTTTAATGAACCAAAAAATATGTTTGAAGAGTATGTATAAAACAATAAACAAATCATTTGCAAGAATTCTTAGAACTCCGCAGTATCTAATACTTTTTGTCAGCAATAATTGCTGGATGAAATGTGAACACTGCTGGTTCAATGAAGAATGGAAAGAGAGCAATCTGAATGAGCAGAGTCTTACATTTGAAGAATTTGAAAAAATTGCAGAATCAATTAAAAGAATTAATTTTTTAAGCATAACCGGCGGCGAGGCATTTAGCCGTGATGATATTGTTGAATTAGCAAATATGTTTGCAGAGAAAACAAAACTAAACAGATATCAAATCCCTACATCAGGCTATTTGACAGATGACATTATTTCTAAAACTGAAAAAATATTAAAAAATAATCCGGGCATTCCATTTAGAGTTGATGTATCGCTTGATGGGGATGAAGAAACGCATAACTTTATACGAAACAGGAAAAAGAGTTTTGCAAATGCCGTTGAAACTATTAAAAGATTAAATAAACTAAAGCACCAATACAGCTATTTTGATGTTGGAGTTATAAGCACAATCTCAAATCAAAATCAAAATATTGTTGATAGACTTGCTGAAACTATTGAAGATATTAAACATGATGGTGAATGGATGGTTAATTTGGTGCGGGGTAAAACTCGAGCTCCAAAATCTATTGATGTAGATTTAAATAACTATATTAAAGCCCATAAGCATATTGACTCACGAATTGAAAACGGAACTTATAAAGGTCATAGCGGACATATTTTAGCACCCTGGTTAACAGCAAAAAATATTGTTAGAAGAAATAAAATTGTAAATATAGTTGAGGGTAAATGCAGAGGCGGTGCATGTTCCGCAGGTTCACTTGGCGGAGTAATTTATAATGATGGTTCCGTTTATCCATGTGAAATGCTCGAGCATTCATTTGGTAATATTAGAGATTTTAATTACGACTTGCCGAAATTATGGAATTCACCGCAAGGGGATTGGATTAGAAATAACATAGAAGACACAAAATGTATTTGTACTCAAGAATGTTTTTTATCACTCAATTTGCTTATGCAGCCAAAACACTTGGCGGAAATAATCAAAGAGAGAATAAAATTGTTGAACTTAAATTCTTAATAAAAATACTGTTAAAATATGGATTTAATTATCTACACTTTTTCAGCACTGCTAATTTATTCAATATTCGAAATAATCTGTTTCGTTGGAATTAAACTTATCTATAAAAAGAAGCGGGTGTATTATCTCCCAAAAGATAAACCAATACTTAGCAGGCAAACAGTTGATTTTATTAGCCGGTTTATTGAACGAGAGGGCAAAGGTACAATTAAGGAATTTGATAAAGTTTTAGGTTGGAAATCTCGACCAAATAGCGTTTCAGAAGATGGGCTGTATAAAATAAATTCCGAGGGCGCAAGGTCTAATGTAGAATATAGTGAAATACCGAAAGAGGGAATTACGCGTATCACAACTTTCGGTGATTGTGTTACCTTTGGTGAAGGAATGGCTCACTCAAAATGCTGGCAGAAAATAATGGAAAACATTAAACCAAATTTTGAAGTTATAAACTTCGGTGTTGAAGGATTTGGACCGGCACAGAACTATTTGCATTACTTTAAAAATAAAAATGTTTATACAGATCAGAAATTTGTTTTGATCGCTTTTGTCTCCACCAATATTTATAAACCAATAAATATGTTTCGTCCATTTTATTCTTTTGATCATGGACTGCAGCTCTCTAAGCCGGGATACGTTTTACAGGGTAACTCTCTTGAGCTTGTTAATAATCCAATTGATGATTTGATCAAATATAAAACAGTGTTAGAAAATCAGGAGGAGAAATTAATTAGAATAGGAACTCATGATCATTATTTTAAAACAACATACAGAAGCAGTTCTCTTGATTTTCTTCCCTCAGTAAAATTCTTTAAAATTATTATTGATTCTTACAAAAGATTACGAGAAGTGTTTAATCGGCACAGCCAATTTTGTACTGATTCTCTTGCATATAAAACAACGCTAAAAATTTTAGAAAAAAATTGTATTGATGTTAAAGCAAATAGTTCCATACCGGTTATCATATTATTTCCGTTAAAAAATGATTTGAGAAATTATTTTAAAAATGGAATTAAACCTTGGCAGCCAATGTTAGATCACTTTAATAAAGTTAACCTGCCTTTTATTGATATGTTAGATGCCTTTAAAAATCATAGCAGCGTACAAAACATTAACATTCTATTTTCAGGCAGAAATTATTCGGAAACAGCACATAGAATTATTGGGGAAACTGCGGTAAAGTTTATTACTAAAATGAACTCTGACTTATAAAACTTTTATCTTTTTGTTAAATCCATCTAACTCATTTCGATATTCTTTCACTTCCTCTTCCCGGAAAAGATATATTTTATCGGAGTGGGGCAGCAAATGTTTTTTGTGAATATTAATTAATTCAGTTACTGTATTATATATATCAATAAATACATCTGCTTTTTCGGATTTGGCGGGTAAGTAATAAATCATGAAGAGGCATGTATTTATAATATTAAATAGAGATACTCGATCAAAAAACATTGAATAATGAGATGCGCTGCCAAAAATTAAGGACTCGCGGAAAAACCAATAAGTAATTGTTCTATATTTATTAAAAACAATCGGCTCATTAGAGACATTAAATTTTAATAGTTCTATTGTTCTCTTAATAATTTGATCGGAGTAATGAAGAGCAAAATCAATTAATTTATTATCATCCGCCTGTTCAAAAAAGAGTTCTAGATTAAACCACCAACTATTTATCTTCTTTAAATTCGGGAGCAAGTCATTGTCCTTGTTAAAAATAAAATAAAACCTCTCCTCATTTTCTATCATCTTATATACCGGCATCATATGGCGCATAAAATAAAATTCCGGTAATTGTCCTTGATCAACACTTTTAATCGGCGGGGATAATTTTAGAAAATCAGTACATCCAAAAAGCGGGTGACTTAAAATTATGTTTCTTATTCTAACTTCATTACTCAATTCGTAATTAAAAATTTCGTTTAATATTTCTTGATAAGATTTTTTTTCAGCTTCAGAAATTACTCTATTCGAAAAATCAATTTCAGGCTCGGCAATTATTTTAAAGTGCTCAAAAAAGTTTTTGTCTGAAACATACTTATCAGGATTAGTTGGAATATATTTTAATTCCGGTTTTACTTTTCCCTCAGCTAAATTCAAAATATTTTTCAGTTCACCGCTAATTTTTAATGCTAATTTTTTATGACCATTGTCGGTAGGATGGCAATAATCAATAAAGTCCTCATCTGAAGTAAATTCATCCATACCAATGTAAAATACATTTGCAGTTTTTTGAATAGAAAAATCGTAGATAGCTTTATTGTAAGCTTGAGTAATACGGTATGTTCCTTTATCTCTTTCTTTAATTTCTCTAAATAATTTATTTGCTTCTTTATCATTACCCTTAATACTAAGTATAACTGCTAAATTAAACGCTGCGATATCAGTAATTTGTGTCTTTGAATTTAATTGTTCCTCAATAATTTTTATAGCATCACTATAATTTTCTTGTTCGGCAAGTATCACCGCCATATTATTTTTAGCTATTCCCTTTGTTTCTCCATCTTCAATCTTACTAATATTTTTTTTGTAGTGAATTAATGCATCGTTAAGCCTGCCTTCTTCTTGAAGTTTTATCGCCGCAATTAATTCAGATGACTTTTCCTCTTTCCAATGCGGATAACAATTAGCAGCATTTACAATTTTATAAAAAATAAAATTTCCGATATTATTAGCCGGCGGAAAATTTGCTTTGGAAGATGGATTAATTAAAATCAGTTTGATATTATTTTTTTGAGCATGTTTAATTATCCGTGCAATGTTTGATTTGAAATCCTCAATCGAAACACAACTCTGTAAACTGTTTTGGGAAATATTATATTTAGTAAACTTAAAAGGCTTATTTCGTATTGAGATAGGATTCTTACTTCTATATGCTTCATTTTTTGTTAAGGAAATTTTTTTACGAGGGAAAAATTTAACTGAAGGTTTTAAATAACCGTATCCGCATGCATCGCAATTACCGAGATATATTATTGCCGCATCATAATTATCTTTTTTAACTGCTGCTTTAAAATGTAATAATGCATCGGCACTCGTCATACCAATTGCAGATAAATTTTGGATCTGAACTCTTGAAGAAAAACTAGAATTTTTACATAGTATATCCAAGGCATTATCGAAGCAATTGCCAAAGCCGGAGAACACTGAATCGCCAAGAACTAAAAGCCGAGTTACTTTTTGCATTACGTTAATTTTGATTTTTATAGGAGGAAATTAAATAATATAATTCAAATGTTCATATATTTATTAAGTAAATAATTTAATAAAAATTATAACGGTAAGAGTATGTGGTACATCGTGGGCGGTGCAGCATTATTATTGGTCGTAGTTTTAACAGTTTATTTTTATAAAAAAGGAAAGAGTAAAAATAAAAGTAATGAAGAGATTTATCCTTTCTGGTAAAAGGAATTATTAAAGATTATACTTTCTGTTGATTAGCATTCCGGGTGACGTACCCAATCTCTTTGTAAATACCCAGATTGTGTACAATTGTAGTTCTATACTTGGCAGATTTTATGTTTTGATAATTTACTTCGGCGGATATTTGTTCCGGTTCTTCACGGGCAAAATAAGCGGATGATGAATCAAGAAAAGTTTTTATTTCTTTTCCGGGCGGCATAAATTCAATGAGTTTAAAAAGAGGTAATTCTGAAATTATTTTTCCCCCCTCTACTCCTCTAAATCTCTGCTCAAAATTTATGGAAATTTTATAAGCCGGTTTTCGCCCAATGTTTTTAATTGCAATATAAAGTAAACCATCTTCGAATATAAAATCGAGAATAACTTCAGGTCTTCCGCACAAATATTCTTTTAAACAATTAAAAATTTTCATAATTAATCATTTTCAATTGTCAGACCTTCATGAGCAATTTCTAATGTTTCTATTGCAGCTTCATTTCCGGTTGCTTTTAAGCTTGGTCCTTCAACCCTTACCGGAAACGCATTTCGTGCTTTCCAAATCATAACCGGTTCATGTTCTTCATTAAGCAGCTTGATCACTATATCCCTTCGTTCAACCTTATTTAATTTTGTTGTATTAAGCCACTCAAAAAATTCATTGTCATGGGGAAGAATTCCTCTTTTCATTACGATGTTTGAATACTTTGGAATTCCCGGCATTTTAATTGACGAATAAATTGGACTGCTGCCTTCTCTATATTCAATAACTTGATGCTCAATTGATAAGCCCGATACTTCCGCAAACCCAACTCTTGTTCCGCCCCACTCAACTTGAAAATGAAATGATGGTATTGGATATTCCGCCATAGTTTACTCCCATTATTATAATACTATCTGTCTGATTTAAGTTACCTTTTGTAAATAATAATAGCAACTTATTTAGGAAGTGATAAATACATTAAAAGGTATTGAACTAACTCAATACCCTTTCCTTGCTACCAAATCAAAATCTGCATCTGCCATAATACCGACTAAATCTTCAAACTTTGTTTTTGCTTTCCAGCCTAATTCCTTTTCCGCTTTAGATGAATCACCAATAAGCAGTTCTACTTCTGTTGGTCTGTAATAATTTGGGGAAACCTCAACAACTGTATCACCGACTGTAATTCCATTTACCAAATCCTTTTTTGCGAATACCTTTTTATTTCTTTCAAGATCAATCGATTTTACAATTCCGGTTTCTTTCGCTCCCTCACCTTTCCATTCTAACTCAACACCAAGTTTACTAAATGTATGCTGGACAAATTCACGCACTGTATGAGTTTCACCTGTTGCGAGAACAAAATCATCGGCTTTATCATGCTGAAGAATTTGCCACATCCCTTCGCAATATTCCGGTGCGTAACCCCAGTCGCGTTTTGCGCTAAGATTACCGAGCACAAGTTTATCTTGAGTACCAATCAAAATTCTTGATGCGGCTCTTGTAATTTTACGTGTTACAAATGTTTCACCCCTACGCGGCGATTCGTGATTAAACAAAATTCCGTTGCTTGCATAAATGTTATAAGCTTCGCGATAGTTCACAATAATCCAATACCCGTATAGCTTTGCAACTGCGTATGGGGATCGTGGATAGAATGGAGTTTTTTCTGTCTGCGGAACTTCCTGCACTTTGCCGTAAAGTTCACTTGTTGAAGCCTGATAAAACTTTGTACTCTTCAACCCGGTTTCACGAATTGCATCAAGAAAGCGGAGTGTTCCCAATGCATCTACCTGTGCCGTGTAATCCGGTATTTCGAACGAAACCTTTACGTGGCTTTGAGCGGCAAGGTTATAAATTTCATCCGGCTCAATTTTTTCAAGCAGTCTATTTAAATTGCTGGTATCAACTAAATCGCCGTAATGTAAAAAGAATCGGTGATCGAGTAATTCTTCTTGATTATAAAGATGATCAATTCGCTTAGTATTAAAAGAACTGCTTCTTCTAATCACACCATGAACTTCATATCCTTTATCTAAAAGAATTTCTGTTAAGTAACTTCCGTCTTGTCCGGTTATACCGGTAATTAGTGCTCGTTTCATATTTAAATCCAATTAAAAATTAAAAAGTTGTTTTACTAAGCATGGGAAAAGATGCATGGATGAATGATTGAATGGATGCATGAAAACATTTATATGTATTCTGATTTCCATTCTGCTTTGTTATTTAATTTAGTGATCAACTTTTTATTCATGCTTATTAATTTATTTTCAAGTTCGTATGCTTTTATATCAAATTTGTTAAATGCTTCTTCACTTATTTCATTAGCATTTAATAAGGTGAATAATTGAGAATAGTTTTCTGCTAATGAACTTAAAGAAATTTCATTAAATCGTAAGTTTTCTTTTAATGACCTTCTTGAATAACCTTCAGCTATATTGCTTGATACAGATAGCGCAGCATCTTTTATTTGTGCTTGAACTTTATATGGTATCTTATCAAACTCTGTAATTATTGTGCTCACTAATTTATAAAGGTCAACAGCCAATTGCCAAATTTGTAATTTTCTAAAACCACGGTTAATATTTCTATTCTTTTCTATGAAATTATTCATAATTAAATTCAACCAGAAACTTCGGTGACCATCTTTTTCATTCAATCATGCAACCATGCAGTCATGCAATCATTCACCCATGCATTCTTTCTCACCCTTGCGTCTTATTCTTCACGAACCACTCATACGCCTTCTTGATCCCATCCTCCAGAGAGGTAGAGTGTTTCCAGCCAAGTTCATGCAATCTAGTTACATCAAGTAATTTTCTTGGTGTTCCATCTGGTTTGGAAGTATCAAATACCGTTGCTTTATCAAACCCTATTACTCTTTTTACGGTCTCAACTAATTCTGCAATCGATAGGTCTTCTCCCGTACCAATGTTTATATGAGTTATGTCGTTGTCATATAAGTCAGAGGCATTTACATTCTGCATAATGTAGAACACCGCATCAGCTAAATCTTCAACAAATAAAAATTCCCGTTTTGGTTTGCCTGTTCCCCAAACCTCAATGTAGTCATCACCATTTTGTTTTGCTTCATGTACTTTTCTAATTAATGCTGGAAGCACATGTGAAGTCTCCAAATCAAAATTATCATGCGGTCCAAATAAGTTAGTAGGCATTACACTAATAAAATTTGATCCGTATTGTTTGTAATAGCTTTCGCATAATTTTATACCGGCAATTTTTGCAATTGCATAAGGCTCGTTTGTGTATTCTAAAGTATCGGTAAGTAAATATTCTTCCTTCATTGGCTGCGGTGCCATTTTAGGATAGATGCATGAACTGCCGAGGAACAACAATTTATCTACTTTATTTTCGTATGCGGCATGAATCAAATTAGATTGGATCATTAAATTTTCATACAGGAATTGGGCGCGGTAAGTGTTGTTGGCAAGTATGCCGCCGACTTTTGCAGCAGCAACAATAATTTGGTCCGGCTTATTTTCTGCAATAAAATTTTCAACTTCATCTTGCCGGATTAAATTTAAATCTTTTTTATCAGCAGATAATAAATTAGTATATCCCTCACTCTCAAACTTTCGGAAAATTGCAGAGCCTACCATGCCTTTACTTCCGGCGATAAGTATTTTTTTATCTTTCATAAAATTTCAATCAATTCAAAAAATGTTTTTCAAATATAAGTATAAAAATAAATCTATCCTCATTTAACAAAACTCAAAACCCGAGAGCAGTAAATCCACCGTCAACAGCAATACACTGACCTGTAATATATGATGAGGCGGGCATGCAGAGAAATGATGCAAGTCCGGCAATTTCTTCAGGCTTGCCAACTCTTTTCATTGGTGTTCTTGATAAAACTTCATCTAAATAATTTTGGTTTGATAAAACTTGTTTAGCAAGCGGAGTTTCAATATACCAGGGTGCAATTGTATTTACTCTAATTCCATCTGCCGCCCATTCAACTGCCAAATTTTTACTCAATTGATTCATCGCCGCTTTTGTCATGCCGTATGGTGAACCCGTTTTCAGATGTGTGAGTCCCGCCACTGACGAAATATTTATAATTGAAGCCGTGCCTGATTTTTTTAATAACGGAAATGATCTTTTACACATGTCAAATGCAGATTGAAGATTAGTCTTAAATATTATTTCATACTCTTCGTCGGAATACTCAACTGTTTTTTTTCTGATGTTAGTACCAGCATTATTAATTAGAATATCAAATTTATCCCAATTGTTTTTTACCTTACTTATCACTTTTGCTCTTTCGCCAGCTTCGCTAATATCAGCAGAAACTCCGTAAGCAGTAAATCCCTCACTTCTCCAGTTTCCAACACAGTCTTCTACTTCCGCCTTATTTCTGGCAACAATAAATATCTCAGCACCAAGTAAAACAAACTCATCTGCAATTGCTTTTCCAATTCCTTTTGTCCCGCCTGTAATTATTGCTCTTTTATCTTTAAGACTCCATCTGCTTGCCAATTTTTCCTCCGCTTAAAACTTTTAATTATAGATTGAAATAAAGTAGATTAAAACTATTTTGCAAGTATTAGCAAATTTGAATTAACTATAGTTAAAAATTAAGTAATAGATTAAAGTAAAATAAACTGTTAGATTTGTTATATATAAAAAAACATTTGAGGTTAAGATGATAGACAAAGAATTATTAGATATACTTTGCTGCCCGGAAAGCAAAGCCGATTTAGTTTTGGACGGTGAGTTTCTTGTTTCGACTGATAAAGCTACCAGGAGAAGATATAGGATTGAGGATAATATTCCGGTTATGCTGATTGATGATTCAGAGCAATTGGATGAGCAGACATGGAATGAAATTATGCTGAAACATGGGAAAGCTGCAGAATAATATTTTCGCTCCCCTCATTATTATTTCCCTCTAGAAAAAATGATTACAAAAACTAATCCCGATGAGATACAAAGCTACCTTGTGGATGCTGCAAATTTTAAAGGCAATTGCAGCGCTGTATATTTTCCTGAGACGCATGATGATATAGTTGAAATTGTTAAGGAAGCAAATAACAATAAAACTGAAATTACTGTTGCCGGGAACAGAACGGGATTGACAGGCTCCGGAATTCCATCAAAAGGCATTGTTATTTCAACGGAAAAATTGAATAGAATACTTGAAATAAATAAAGATAAAAAATATGCAATTGTTCAGCCGGGAGTTTTGTTGAGCGAATTGCAGGACAAAGTTAGTGAGCATGGATTATTATACGCGCCCGATCCAACGGAAACAAATTGCTTTATAGGCGGAACAGTTGCAACTAATGCTTCGGGATCAAAAAGTTTCAAGTATGATGCAACAAGAAATTTTGTAGAAGCATTAAAAATTATTTTACCGGATGGCGAACAGCTTAATTTAGTGAGGGGCGAAAATTTCGCAGATGGAAATACACTAATTTTGAAAACAGAATCCGCGAAAAAAATAACTATTGAATTGGCTGATTACAAAATGCCCTCAACAAAAAATGCAGCCGGTTATTTCAGCAAACCGGATATGGATGCAATTGATTTGTTCATCGGTTCCGAAGGTACGCTTGGTATTTTTTCGGAAATTAAAATCAGGCTGATTGACAAACCTGAGAATATTTTATCAGCAGTGATATTTTTTAATGATGAAAGCAGCGCATTGAATTTTATTGATGATCTGCGGCTCTCATCTTTAAACCCTAAAGAAATTAACAACTCTGAAAACATAAATGTACTTGGTTTGGAATATTTTGATAAAAACTCATTGAAATTTTTAGAAAGCGATTATCCTAAAATTCCGGATGAAGCAGATGCCGCAGTGTGGATTGAGCACGAAACAAACAAAGAGAGTGAAGAAAGGATTTTTAACAGTATTGCCGAATCAATAAACAAACATAACGGCAATAATGAGAAATCATGGTTCGCATTAAATTTAAAAGACCGTAAAGGTTTTCAAGATTTTAGGCATGCGGTATCATGGAAAGTATCTGAATATATTACAAAACAAAATGTTCAAAAAGTCGGCACCGATTCGGCTGTTCCGGTAAAACATTTTAGAATATTTTATGATTACATTAAAGGGCTTGCAATCAATAGTAAAATTGCTTATTTGGTTTACGGACATTTTGGCGATTGTCATGTTCATTTAAATTTGCTTCCTAAAAATAACGATGAATATAAAATTGCAAGAGATGTTTACAGACTCATCTGCCAAAAAGCAATCGATCTTAATGGAACAATTTCAGCAGAGCATGGTATTGGTAAATTGAAGCATGAATATTTAGAAATGATGTATGGTAGAAGCGCAATTAAGCAGATGGCAAAAATTAAAAAAGAGCTTGATCCGAATTTTATTCTATGCATTGGGAATATTTTTAGCAGTAAATATTTAATCGATCAAAAATTATAATTGAAGTTTTACAAATGAAAAATATTGTACTTATACTAATCGGGTTATTTTTGATGCAGATAAGTTCTTTTGCTCAGGTAAATAATCTAAATAACAAGTTCCGGTTAGCGCAGAGCTATGAACAAAGCGGAAATACTGAGAAGGCAATTGAGATTTATCATGAATTAATTGAAGCACAGCCCTGGAATAATCTTTTTCTACAATCACTTAATAAATTGTATTTAAGTCAAAAGGATTATGAGTCCTCAATAAATTTGCTGAGTGAAAAAATTAAACAAGCGCCTTTGGATCTAAACTCCTACGGATTATTAGGCAGTACTTACTATGTAATGGGTGATAATGAAAAAGCATTTTCAATTTGGGAGGATGCACTTGCTGCAGTTAAGCATAGTATTGCCGGGTATAAAATGATTGCAAATTATGCCATTCAGAACAGAGCTTTTGATAAAGCTGTGGAATATTTGAATCGCGGTAAAAAGGAAACAAACGACCCCAAAATATTTTCATTCGATTTAGCAAACATTTATGCACTTACTATGAATTACGACAAAGCGATTGATGAGTATTGCCAATTGTTGATTACTTCACCCCATCAGCTGGATAACATAAAAAGAAGAATCACAAGGCTGCTCAACACAAAGGAATTTCAAAATCAATCTATTGATGTTGTAAAAAAATATGCTGAAAATGAGGGCGGAATATTATTTCTCGATTTGCTCTCATCAATTTATATTCAAACAAAAAACTTTGCTGAAGCTTTTGAAACCATAAAGGAACTTGACGACAAAAAAAGTGATAACGGAACAACACTTTATTCATTCGCCAATAATGCGTTTAAGGAGAAAGAATTTGCGATAGCCTCAGATGCTTACAATCTGATTCTCACTAATTATCCTAATTCCCTGTTAGTTCCCCGTGTGAAAATTGGTTATGCCGAAACATTAAAAGCATCCTTGGATCAAAAGTATTTAAGTAAAGGAGATGATTGGAAACCGTATAAGTTAACCGATACAACCGGAGCTTTTAAATACAGGGCAATCATAAATGCTTATGATGAAATAATTGCGGCTTATCCAAATACGGAAACGGCATCCGCTGCCAAGTACGCAATTGCACTAATTTATAAAAACATTTTTAATGATTTTGAAAACGCTGAAAACATTTTCAGAGAATTAGCAAATGGATCGATTATTTCAAAAGTTCATCCCTTGTCAAATGAACAGCTCGGTTTAATATCAATTAGAAAAAATAGATTGGCTGATGCAGAAAATTATTTTGAAGCAATTATTAAAAATGAACGGGCAGATAACAACATTAAAATCAGAACGCAATTTCAATTGGCTAAAATTGAATTTTGGCAGAATAAATTTGAAAGCTCAATTAACATTTTGAATAAACTGACAGAGGATCTATCGAATGATTTTGCCAATGATGCAATTGAACTTTCATTAATGCTCGGAACACTTAAAACCGATTCATTAAATTTAAGTATTTTTGCAAAGGCTGATTTACTGCTTGTACAGCAAAAGTTTGCACAAGCCATAGAGCAATTTAATTTACTTGCAGAAAACCCGAATTTAATTTTACTTAACGATCTTGCAAAGTATAGAAAAGCTCAAATTCACATAGCGATGAACAATTTACCGCTTGCATTAGAAAATTTGGAAAAAATTGCTTATAGTGACTTAAAATCGCCTTATTCTGATAAGGCACTATATTTGCAAGGTAATACATTTTTATATGGAGTTAAAAATATTGATAAAGCAAAGGAAGCATTTGAGAATCTGCTTGAATTATTCCCAAACTCCTTATATTTTGATAAGTCAAGACAAATTATTAATGGCATAATAACCAAAGAGAACAGAAATATATGAATGAAACAACAGATCAAAAAGCCGTAAAGTGCTCATTCTGCGGCAGAGAAGCGAACGAAGTTAACAGCATGGTTGCTGGTCCCGATGTTTATATTTGTGATATCTGCATAAAAACTAGTGTGGATATTTTAAAAAACAACTTAGCTGCTTACAATACAAAGTCAAATCAGCAAACAACATTAACACCGGATATGATTAAAAAAAGTCTTGACGAATATGTAATTGGACAAGATAGAGCAAAGAAAGTTTTATCCGTTGCTGTGTATAACCATTATAAAAGAATTAATTCCAACACTTCATTTTTTGAACTTGATGATGTAGAAATTGAAAAAAGTAATATTCTGATGATCGGCTCTACCGGTGTTGGAAAAACATTAATTGCACAAACATTAGCAAAAATTTTAGATGTACCTTTTGCTATTGCCGACGCTACTACATTAACAGAAGCCGGTTATGTTGGTGATGATGTAGAAACTATTTTAGTACGGCTGCTACAATCTGCCGATTATAATCTTGAGAAAGCACAGAAAGGGATTATCTACATTGATGAGCTTGACAAAGTTGCCCGCAAAAGTGAAAGTGTATCAATAACCAGAGATGTTTCCGGCGAAGGTGTTCAGCAGGCATTGTTAAAAATATTAGAAGGCACTGTTGCAGGTGTTCCCCCAAAAGGCGGCAGAAAGCATCCTGAGCAAAGTTTAATTAATATCAACACAAAAAATATTTTGTTTATTTGCGGCGGAGCTTTCGATGGCATCGATCCGATTATTGCCTCAAGAATTAATACAAATACAATGGGCTTTGATACTGAAGTAGATAAAAAAATTATTGAGAAGGATGATCTCGTTCAATTAGTTCAGCCTGAAGATTTAATTTCATACGGTCTTATACCGGAACTTGTAGGAAGACTTCCCGTTGCAGCACCTTTACACTCACTTAACGAAGAAGCTCTGAAGAACATTCTCACCAAACCTAAAAATGCAATACTGAAACAATACAAAAAATTATTTATGATGGAAGGTATTGATTTAGAATTTGAAGAAGGTGCACTTGACATAATAGTAAAGACCGCTATTGAAAGAAAAACCGGTGCTCGTGCATTAAGATCAATTGTTGAAAATACCCTTTTGGATATTATGTATGAAATTCCAAACCTTGAAGACATTGACAAATGTTTAATTACTAAAGACACAATAGAAAAAGGTGAACCGCCGGTTTATATTGAAGCTGATAGAAAATCAGCATAGAATATTTAAATAGATTATTTTGAACCCGGTTTATGCCGGGTTTTTTTATGCATCATTTGGGTGTTTTATTTTAATCATTTTATCATTTATATTTATTCAATTATTGTAATCAAAAATTTATCTATTATGAAAAAAATTCAATTTAAAAATAGCAGTCAAACAGAAACGGTTGGAAAAATAGTTTGTGTAGGCAGAAACTACGCCGAACATGCAGAGGAGTTAGGAAACGAAATTCCCGAATTCCCTTTAATTTTTCTTAAGCCTGCATCATCATTAATTTTTAATGGCGATAATATTATCCATCCGAGCTATTCAGATGAAATGCATAATGAAGTTGAACTCGTGCTACTTATCGGCAGCGATATAAAAAACGCCGATGATGAAAGTGCTGAAAATGCAATAGCAGCTTATACTGTTGGGTTGGATATGACCTTACGCGATATACAGAGTAAATCTAAAAGTAAAGGACACCCCTGGACACTGGCAAAATGTTTTGATACTTCGGCGGTTGTTTCAGACTTTAAACTTAAAAGTGAGTATAAGTTAACCGGTGATGAAAAAATAAAACTAAGTGTAAATGGAATTCAAAAACAGCATGCTTCACTTTTCCAAATGATTTTTTCACCGGCGGAATTAGTAAAATATATATCGGCAAGAATGACACTGGAGAAAGGTGATTTGATTTTTACCGGTACTCCGGCGGGTGTAGGCAAAGTAAACCGCGGCGATATTTTAACTGCGGAAATTGAAAATATTGCAAGTTTAGAAAATAAAATTATTTGAATTAACCGGAGAATAAATGAAACTGATTTATTGGATGACGATATTATTACTGCTGATTTTTAATAGCTGTAACGCACAAGATAAAGATAAAGTAATAACCATCGATGAATTGACAGCGGCAATGGAAAAAGATTCATCAACAATAATTCTTGATGTAAGAACTGCGCCCGAACTAAGCGGTCCCTTAGGGCATATTGATGGAGTTATCCATATACCGCTGCAGGAACTAGATAAAAGAGTGGATGAACTTGATGAATTTAAGAACAAGCAAATTAATGTTATCTGCCGTACCGGCAGGCGCTCAGGCATTGCCGCTTCAATACTTAATGAAAAAGGCTTTAAGGCAAAAAATGTTCTTGGCGGAATGAAAGAGTATAGGGAAAAGGGCAACTAATTTTGTTCAGATTTTAATTGACTTAATCACTCATCTTAAAATCGAAATATCATTCCATATTAAAGGGGAGTAAAATGGAAGAAGCAAAGCATATACCATATAAGGACTTTAAGGAAATACCTGTTGATAAAATGATTTATAACTCGAAAGAGTTTTTAGAAAATGTTTCCCGAAGAAGAAGCATACGCAATTTTTCTGCCAGGCAGGTGCCGCTTGAAATAATAAACAATTGCATTTTGGCAGCCGGCAGTGCACCAAGCGGAGCCAATATGCAGCCTTGGCATTTTGCAGTTGTAAGTAATTCCAAAACAAAAACAAGAATACGTGCCGCCGCTGAAGAAGAAGAAAGAGAGTTTTATTCCTCACGCGCACCACAGGAGTGGCTGGATGCGTTAAAACCAATAGGGACGGATGCTGATAAACCATTTTTAGTAACGGCGCCATACTTAATTGTAATTTTTGAAAAGAGATTTGAAAACCTGCCGGACGGTACAAAAGTTAAGCAGTACTATACCAAGGAATCGGTAGGCATTGCAACGGGAATACTTATCACCGCACTGCATTTATCCGGACTTGCAACATTAACGCATACTCCAAGCCCGATGAATTTTTTAAATGCTATTTTAGAACGCCCGGCAAATGAAAAACCGTACTTAGTATTAGTTGCCGGTTACCCTGCTGATGAAGCAACTGTACCCAATATTAAAAGAAAATCTCTTTCAGAAATTGCATCATTTATTTAAGCAGCAAAACATTTTGATTTTGTTCAAGCCATGTGATTGCTGTATCTTAAAAATTCAAATTGGATATTTCTTCATACAAAATTAGTCTTTCCAAATAAGATGAGAATTAGGATGACAAAACTACTCTCAAAAAATGATGTTAAAAAAGTTTTAAGTATAAAAGATACAATTGAAATTCTCGAAGAGGCTTTCAGTGAATTATCCAACGCAAATACAGAAATGCCCGTGCGAACTCAAATTGCAGTGAGTGACAATAATGGACTTGCATTGTTTATGCCTGCTTACTTAAAATCTATGCGGGCATTGGGAATTAAAGTAGTAACCACCTACAAAGAAAATCCCTCTAAATACAACCTGCCGAATATAATTGGTACAATTACCCTGCTGGATGAAAAAACGGGAGTACCACTTTCAATTATGGATGGCGGTTATTTAACTGCAATGAGAACAGGGGGAGCCGCAGGACTTGCCTCAAAATACTTAGCCCGTAAAGATGCGAAAGTACATACACTTTTTGGTTCCGGCGGCATGGCATTTACACACGCACTGGCGGTTGATTCAGTGCGGTCATTGGAAAAACTAATTATTTTTTCCTTAGACCCGATTGAAAAGCGGGAAGCATTTAAAGATCAATTAAATGAAAAAATAAGCTGCGAAATTATTTTAGCCGATAACGCCGAGGATGCAGTTAGAGAAGCTGATATTGTAACATTAATTACTACCGCCAAAAATCCAATTATTAGTGGTGACTGGCTGCAGCCGGGAACTCACGTAAACGGTAACGGCTCTCATACCCCTTCTATGCGCGAGATTGACACGCTGACGATTCAAAATGCAAAGGTCGTTTGTGATTTGATTGAAGCATGTAAACCGGAAGCAGGCGATTTTATTATTCCTGTTGAACAGGGTGAGTGGAAATGGGAAGATGCTCATGGTTCTCTTGGAGATGTTATCACCGGAAAAATTTCCGGAAGAGAAAATGATGATGAAATTACACTGTTTAAAGGTGTAGGTTTGGCAATTCAGGATATTTCCACAGCACTTGCTGTTTATAAAAAGGCTAATGAAATGAGTGTTGGGAGTGAGTTTAAATTTTAATAGAATTATTTGTGATTCTCCGCGGGAGTTCTATAGAGAATAATTATTCGGCAAAAATTCTTTGGTTATTTATTGTAATCTGGGCGCAGCGTTATTGTTCGTTTTTTAACTGATAATCTTTCTGAAGTATATCTTCAGCTGTCAATAAAATCAATGAACTTAATATCGAGGAGAGTTCATTGGAGTTATCTGCGATGGGCAGGCAATGCCGCAACTCCTATATGAACTCTCCTACCGAACTTTTTATCTGCAACCTTTCTAATAAACCTCGTCTTTTTCTCATTTGTCACCTCAGTTGCTTCGTGAAATCTAACTGCTTCCGTGGCGACATTTGTCGTTATTTGATTAGCAGCATCTTCTGAACACTGTTAAACTTTCTATTTGATTTAGTGGAGGCTGCATTAATTTTTAGAAAATAAACTCCCGAGGCTAAATTGCCTGCATCCCAATTTTTATCATAATAACCTGCTTCCTTAACTTGATCTGAAAGCACCGCAACTGTTTCGCCCAGGGCGTTGTAAATTAGTATTTTTACATTGCTTTGTTCGGGAATGGCATATCTTATTTTTGTCGATGGATTAAAAGGATTTGGATAATTACCCAATAGTTCAAAGTTTGTTGGTATGCCGCTTAATAGTATGTCTTCCACAGATGTAAGAGAATTAACAGTAAGATTAACTACTAGAGAATTTATACTACCGGCAGTATTTGAGACTGTCACAGAATACATACCCTCATCACCTAACTGAGCATTTTCAAATCTTAGTGTGTCGTTAACTTCACCAGGGAGAATTGCTCCGTTTCTTTTCCATTGATAATTTGGTGTTGGCGTGCCAACAGCCGAGACAAAAAGTACTGCTGTCTCACCTTGTTCAATTGTTACATTTTTTGGTTGAGTTGTTATTGTAGGCAGAGTACTTTGTGCATTAACATTTATTTCAGCGAATGTAGTTATGCTGTTTTCAAAACCAAATTTAAATGCTTTTGCTCTTAACACATAATTACCGGAATTGAATAGGATTGGCTGCTGATACAAAAACGAGGAATCACCCGGTTCTGTGCCATCAAGAGTATAATAGATTTTTGCATTATCAGTCAATGATGACATTGTTACTGTAACAGTATCAATAAAACTTCCGGAGTCAGGTGTTATTGTTGGCGCACCGCAAGCAAAAATATATTCAGCGGTAACAATTTCACTATCAGAGAAAAATGTTCGGCGTCCTCTTGTTTTATATGTTGTTGATTTAAAAGTACTAATTGGGTTGCTATAAGTAGCGGATGGTGATGTTATTGGTAAGAATGTATCCGGTTCAGTACCATCCTTAGTATAAATTATGCCCGCGAATTGTGTTCCGGATGTTATTGCTACTTGAACTGTATTATTATAAACACCGGGAGGTGGATTAAAAGTTGGGTTTTCTACTACTCCTAGCGGTGCAACAACAGACAATTGACCGGTTTGCACAATCTCACTGGCAGCCATACCGGATTTAAATGCCCGCACTTTTAAAAACATATTCGATCCAGGTGCCCCGATATTTACCGGTCCGGTATAAGTAATAGATCCACCGCCAGTCTCGGTTGGATCTGCAGGTAGTTGACCAAACCCAACAGTGTAACGAATAACAGCATCTTCCGTAGCGCAAGTAATATCTAAAGGAATTGGGACAGTGAAAGTTTGAGTCGTCCTTGGCCAAACTACAGGGGTTGCAACAGTAACAAGATTTGGAGTATATACAATGAATTCTGCAGTTGTTGATTGACTTGGATTATAACCATCTAAATATATTTTTGCTTTAATGGTGTGCTCACCTACTCCAAGAGTAATAGGGTCAGTGTAAATAGCAGAGTAGGATGTTGGCTCAGCACCGTTTGTTGTATATCTAATTACTGCACCCAAAACCGTTGAACCAATGTAAACTGTAACCGACTCAGTAAATGAACCTCCATTTGGGAATAGAACCGGCGAAGGAAGAGTTATTGCAATGTTAAATGTAGCGTCCGCGGTGGTAGATGAATTTTGACCCAAAAATGCTTTTGCTTTTATTCGTGTGGTTGAACTGACGGTAAAAGGGTTCGTGTATAGAGTAGAAGAAGTTGTAGGTTCTGATTCATCCGTAGTATAGTAGATTTGTGCCCCCTGTGTTTCTGTAAATATAGTAACGGATATAGGTTCTGAAAATATCCCACCCTGCGCAGGGTAAAACTGCGGAGTAGAAACTTGTGTTAATATATTATAGTTGGCAGAAACAGTTTGGCTAGGAGAATAATCAGCTCTAAATGCTTTTGCCTTAACTATTGAAGACTGAATTACATTAAAAGGACCGCCGTATGCAAATGATGCTTGTGTTGGTTCACTTCCATCCGTGGTGTATCGAATAACCGCAAAATCAGTAGCACAGCTAATTGAAACACTAACTGTACTGTTATATGTGCCGCTGTTCGGTGTTATCACCGGATTAGTCACAGTGGGGTTTGCCTGCTGTAGAACATAATTTGCTGTTACTACATTACTTGGTGTATGGTTTTGCCGGAATGCTCTTGCTTTAATTGTGTTGGAATATCTTTGAAATATATAGTCTGTACCGGGAATAAACTCGAATGAATAAGGGGTTGGCTCAGTTCCGTCTAGAGTATAATAAATCCTAGTATTACTGCTGTTGGAACCGCTGCCATATGCAAGTCGGACTTCCAAAGGTGAAGGATAAGTGCCGCTTGGCGGATTAAAAATTGGTGATGAAGTAATACTTGTATTTACTGTTGAGTATAAGGATCTAATACCGTCAATATCGTCTTGACGCAAATCCGAAACAGGACCGCCATAGAACGGATACATTACGGCATTTATATCATCGGAATGATTCAAACCTAATCCATGTCCAGCTTCATGGAGAGCAATTGTATAAACATCTTTTCCTGTTCCAATCTGCCAAAATTCATCCTCGTCAAAATGTAAGTCACCTGCACGAGGCTCACTTACAAGATCGCCGGGGTAAAAACAATGTGCAAGAACTCCACTTGGACCATCAAATGGAAATGGGTCACCATGTGAATTTGCACCCCACGAAATATCTAGAGCTTTTGTTTGTCCTGCTGTCGATGTGCTAGTCCAGGTGATTGCGGCATACTGACTCCACGTTTCAAGAGCGGCAACAACTTCAGCATTTTCCCCGCTCACATCCGGTGTTCCATTTTCGAAATGATATTTTAGCGCAGCACTGCCTAAACCCGGTCCATCCCATCCTTGTCCGTTTGTAACGAACTCCGGTACAAACCCAAAACCGGTTAGAGGACCTGGACAATGGTATACTTTTTCTGCGTTTACTAATTTATCATCGGCTGGAAAAATATAGCTGACTTCATCTAATTGAGAAATTTCATTTACCGCTTGTTGATTAACTTTTAGCAGTAAAAAATGTGGAGGCAGATAAGGATTAAAAATAATTTCTGCACCGGCTGCGGTAAGGTTACTTTCATATTTAATTTTATTTAAGGAACGATGCAGAACGGTAATAACATAAAAATCATCCTGCATAGAATTTATTTTGCTGCTTAGTTTATCTTCAGCTTTTAGAGTTCCAACCCATCTAATACCTTGAAGTTTATCAAGATTATTAATATCGATTGTAGAAACAGAAACGGTTGTGCTTGATACTTTACCGTTAATAATAAATCCCAAGCTTTCAATTTCACTTTTTTGCTTGATGCTTAAAATATTTTCAAATTGAATTAGAAGATTTTGTTTACCCTGAAAAGATTCCTTAGAAATCGATATCATTTTTGCCGGGGTAAAACTTCTGTTTTTAAGATTGATTTGATAAATATTTTGAGGCGCATTTTGTCCCCAAATTGTTGCAGTAATCATAATTAATAATAGTATTACTGCTGTGTAGCTTAGTGGTTTATATTTATGCATAGCTTACTCCTTTTGTTAGAATACTTCAGTTAGTTCTGTTAAATTTTCTTTACTGATAAATAATTTTGCCCCTGCCATCAGTGCTTCATTTTGTGTCTCCTTATCAGCAAAGTGAGATACAATTACAATTTTTGCAGCAGGGTGTTTTTTGATTATTTCTTTTGTTGCTTCGATTCCATCAACCTCAATCATTTTTATATCCATCACAACCCAATCAGGATTAAATGTTTGATAAAGCAAGGAAGCACCCTCACCGTCATTGTGCTCAAGAAATTCATCAAAAGTATTAGATAGAATTTCTCTTATCACTTTTCGTATTCTGGGGTTATCATCAACTATCATCAATTTCAATTTCTGCGCTCTTTTTTTTGAAATCAAAATAGCTGATAAAGGAGGGGAGGTAAATGAGGACATCCACTCATATTTTATAGGTGAATACCCCTAGTTGTAATGAATTGATAAGTAGTTAAGTTGAGTAATCGCTGATTTGTTATCTTAAATTCAAATTCCTTTTATCGGCTTGAAGAATACTTAAATATGAGATTACTTCGTCATCCGTCAGCCGACGGACTCCTCGTAATGACTGGAAAATTAAGAAAGTATTTAACGGGTTGAGATTACCTCGTGCTCGAAATAAATTCTGTTTGTGATAAACTTTAAGATTTTGCTTTTAATTATAGAATTGACTTATTAGTAAGAGCAAATTTAATTAAGCTATGTGATCCGCTTAAATTTAATTTTCGTGAGATATTCGTGCGGTGATTTTCAACTGTTTTTGAAGCAATGAATAATTCTTCGGCAATCTCTTTGCTTGTTTTGTTTTGAGCAACCATTCGTAAAATGTTACGTTCTGTTTTAGTAAGATCATTAATTGAAGGGGAGCTATCCGAGAGTGACTGCATTTTTTTCTGACGGTTAATCAGGTATTTAGAAATAAGCGGGCTGATATAGTAGCTGCCTTTTGAAACTTCCTTGATGCAGTCAACAATATCATCAACAGCATTTTCTTTTAGAACATAGCCTGAAGCACCTATATCCATTGCTTCGTTAAACATGTCTTCATCTTTGTACATGGTTAAAAAAACAATTTTTATTTCAACTTGTTCTTCAATAATTTTTCTGGCAACTTCAATACCGCTCATTTCAGGCATTTCAACATCAAGTGTAATTATATCAGCAGGTGATTCTTGTAAAGCTGTAAATGCTTCAATTCCGTTTGAGGCTTGTGCAATTACTTCAAATCTTTCTTCTGTTTCTAAAACCGTTTTAAGTCCCTTGCGCATCAGCGGATGATCATCAGCTACAATTATTTTTATTTTATCACTCATTTTTATTAACCGGAATAATTATTTTAACTTTTGTTCCTTTACCCAATTCAGATTTAACTTCAACCTTTCCCTTTAACAGTTGTAACCGTCTTTCAATGTTTTGAATTCCAAAACCATTTTTATTTTTTGCTTCATCAGTATTAAAGCCTTTCCCATTGTCTGAAATACTCATAGTCACTGTTTCATTAAAACGGCTTATGCTGACCGATGCTTCACTCGCTTCGGAATGTTTAATAATATTGTTTACACATTCCTGCACTACACGATAAACATTAATTTCATTATCCTTTGAAAAAAGATCATCAATATTTGTATCCTCAATTTCAAAACTCACATTATGTATTTCATCCACATTTGTAATTATTGATTTAATCGCTTTCGTTAAGCCCAATCTCTTTAACTGATAAGGGTGAAGGTTGTATGAAATCTGTCGTACTTCATCAAGTGCGGAAGATGCGGAAGAGGAGATTTCATTAAACTGCTGTTTTGAATTTTCATTGTCGTTAGTTTTTAAACCAAGCAGAGCCCGGTTTTTAATGATAAGCAAATTTTGCCCGAAGCTGTCATGCAGCTCCGAAGCTATTCTTTCACGCTCAGCTTCTTGTGAGTTTATAAGTCTCTCAGAAAAAACTTCCTGTGCTTTTTTTTCTCTCTCTAAATTCATTATTCGTTTTCGGTAAAAATAAAACCCAATTGAAATTAGAAGAAGAGTAAATAAAATTCTAAATAACCAAGTTGACCAGAAGGGGGGAGAGATCATGATATTTATGGAAGCAGTATTACTGCTCCAAACTCCGCTATGGTTTGTTGCTTTAACTTTAAATACATATTCACCCGGATCAAGATGAGTATAGTTTGCAAAACGCCTGCTGCCTGCCTCAATCCAATTCTTATCTAATCCTTGCAGCATATAAGCATATTTGTTTTTTGCCGGACTCGTAAAATCGAGCGAGCTGTATTCGAAAGAAAAATTATTGTCTTTGTACGATAAGCTTATTATTTCAGTAAATTCTATATCTTTTTCAAGTTCTACATCCGAGTTATAAACTTTAAATGATGTAAATACAACTTGCGGTTCAAAGTCACTTTCTAAAATATTTTTTGGATGAAAATAATTAATTCCCAAAGTTCCGCCGAAATACATTGTTCCATCAGCAGATTTAAAATGAGCATCAGGATTAAATTCTCCCTTCTGCAACCCATCATTAAAATTATAATTTTTTATCGAATAATTATTCGGATCAAATTTGGTAATTCCTTTTAGCGTGCTTATCCAAAGCATACCGTTATCATCTTCAAGTATGCCGCAGATAATTGCGCTGGCAAATCCTTCTGCTTCAGAAAAAGAAATAAACGAATTTGATTCAGGGATAAATTTATTCAATCCTCCGCCCCAGGTACCCGCCCATAATTCACCCTTTTTTGATAAATATAATTCTGTAACAAGATCACTGCTAATTGAATTTTTATCATTACTTAAGTTTTTGAAGTGGGTAAAAATTTGTGTGGTTTTATCAAATTTATTTAATCCGCCGCCGTAGGTTCCAATCCATATAAACCCGGCACTATCTTCGCAGATTGATAAAATACTATTATGGCTAATTCCTTTTTCATCAGTTGGATCAAACATATAATTGATAAACTTATTTTCTTCTCGATTAAAATAACTTAATCCGCCGCCATTTGTTCCTATCCATAATTTGTTTTCACTATCCTCAAAAATTGCTCTTACATCATTTAACGGAAGATCGTATTTACCCTTGCCCTCTTTATAAATCGTAAAGGAATCCCGTTTTCTATTATACTTACAAAGCCCGCCGTAATAAGTGCCAACCCAAAGATCATCGTTGTGATCAACCAGCAATGATCTAATTGTATTACTTGATATTGCACCCTTAATATTATTATTCTCCCGATAAAAACTATACTTGCCGGTTTTTAAATTTAGTCGGTTTAAGCCGCCCCCATAAGTGCCAATCCAAATATTGCTCCGGTTATCTTCCGTAATTGAAAAAACAAAATTATTGTTTAATGAATTTTCATTATTCGGATTATTCTTCAAATGAAAAAACATTTTAGGTTTTATGTCGGTTTTATTTATCCCTTCAACTAAGGTTCCAATCCAGATATTATTTGATTTATCTTCGTAGATAGAGCGAATATTGTTCGTGCTAAGACTTTTTGAATTTACTGGATCAGCTGCTATGTGATGTAGAGCTTCGGAAATAGTATCATACAAGTACACTCCATTAGCCAATGTGGCAATCCAAATTTTACCTTGAGAATCTCGTAATAAAGATAAAATAATTTTACCGCTCAGGTTATCAAATGGATGAACGGAATTATTGGTGTTGTAAAACTTCTCTTTGCGTGGATCAAATTTGTTTAATCCGTTTCCGTAAGTGCCTACCCAAAGTATTCCATTATCATCGCAAAGCATGGTCGGAATAATATCATTGTTCAATGAGAATTTATTTTGAGGGTCATTAAAATAATGCTTAATTACTTTGCCGTGCCGGTTAAGTTTAATTAAACCCGCCCCATCTGTCCCAATCCAAATATTTCCATCAGCATCTTCGCACAAACTAAATATCTTTTCTTTGGCTAAATTATTTTCACCTAATTTTTGCAGAATAATTTTTGAGAAATTGTCGGTTGAATAATCAAACTTATTTAATCCTCCTCCATAAGTGCCTACCCATAAATTATTATTCTTATCAACATGAACTCGTTCAACCACATTGTTGCTTAAACTGGTAGAATCATTTTCATTGTGAAAATAATTTTTAAAGCTATTATATTCAGGATCATACCGGCTTAATCCACCGCCATAAATACCAACCCAAATATAACCGAGTGAATCTTCGCAGATTGACCATACATAATTTGCAGAGAGAGAAGTTGAATCGCCGGGAATATTTTTAAAGACCTTCATCTCATAACCGTCGTATCGGTTTAACCCTTCCTCAGTACCGAACCACATAAAACCTTTGCTATCCTGAAAAATTGTATTTATCGTTCCCTGGGAAAGTCCTGATTCGAGTGAGATATGTTCGAAATCAAATTTGTTTTCCTGAGCAACAAGCATGATTGCTGCAAGCTGAAAAAGAATCGATATGAGAATTTTAAGTTTCAATTTTATAAAAGGATAGTTTATCTGATAAAAAATTATACAAATATTTTTATTTAGATGGAAGAAGTAAAATATTAAGTGAGGCAATAAGAGCGGGTCAATTAAAAAATGAGTTGAGGCTGAATAGTAAATCTAAAACCAATGGCAGTTTCCAAGCAGCAAAAGCAAACCATTTGCATTGTTGATCATTTCAAAAAGTTATCGTCAATGCATCAAAAGATGTCAACTCTAAAAAGAAGAGTTGGCATCTTGCCCGTGAATCAAAATAAAGATCATTTCTTCGCTTTTGGAAAATAGGATCTTTGGAAAAAGTTTTAATTTATTATTGATGATTGATAATTTGACAATACCAGGATAGGGATTACTGATTTTGATTTAAGAACACTGATTAACGATTTTCGATTTTTGATCTTTTTTTACTTCTCAAATCTAAAATCTATAATCAAAAATCGTAATTCATGTTTTCTAAGATTGCTCATTTTGATTTTTTTTCATCGGAAGTATGATTAAAAAAATGATCGACAATGCTTTCCAAAGATATAATCTCATTCAGGGATTCCATCTTAATGAAAACAAAAAGCCGCCAAGCAATAATTGAAAGGCGGCTTTCTAATCATTCTCTTTTTTCTTTTATACTGACTACTGAATTCTGACTACTGGCTTCTTATTTTAGAAGCATCATCTTCCTACTGGCAACATAGTCATTTGCCTGAATTCTATAAATATAAACACCACTTGAAATCCGTCGGCTGACGGAACTTGCATCAAACTTCACTTCATATCTTCCTTTTGCTTGTGTTGTATTTACAAGTGTCATTACCTCTGCACCCAGCACATCGTAAATTTTTAGGCTTACATTACCGGCATTTGGTAGCTGATATTTGATTGTAGTTGTTGGGTTAAACGGATTCGGATAATTCTGAGATAAATCATAAGTAGTTATTTCTCCGGCTCCGTTATAGTTTAAGGTAACTGCTCCGGATTTTTCCAATAAATTACTTTCGCAGAATATTGTTGCTAAGTTTGGATCCGCTTCAACATTGTAATCAACTACAAGTCTCATTTTTACTGTTCTGCTGCCTATGCCATCGGTTTCAATTATGTAGTTAATATTATCATATACTTCAAGATTGTTTTCATCAAAAGTTACATTGTCATATACTCCGAGAACATCACCGCTTATATTATCAACCAACTGTACTTTGTAATTAATAAAATCTCCTTCTTCCAGTATCTGTTCTTCTTCTGATACTACACCGTATTTTACTGAGTATGCAAGTTGAGAATTATTATTTACTTCGAATGGTAATGATTCAAGATAGCTGTTTAATGAAATTAGATCAGTAAAGTTTGTCGTGTCTGAAAGTGGTTCAAATTCAATTACTTCTCCATCAATCATTATGTCATTTAGTTCAAAGAAGAATACACTTTGGTTGTAGTTAATTAGTCCTTCTCTTCCTACTGATTGAAAATTTGCTGCCAATATCCGTAATACTAAACTTATGAGGACTAGTACCATAATTTGAAAAACTATATCCAAGAGAAACGCTGGTTATATTATTAGCATTGCTTGGCAATGTGCTTAAATTAAATTCATACTTTGTTCTTGCAAATTCAACATCATCTCCTTCTCGTTTATAACCAATGTCGTGAGAAAAGGTACCGTAGGTATAATAGTCAGTACCAGTTTTAGGGACATAAATCACAACTATTTCTTTACTTCCTGTGAAATTTTCAGCTGTGATAATACTTACGGCTCCTAATAAAAGGAGTATTATGGCAGAATAAGAGAATCTTTTCATTTTAACCTCTTTTTGATTATTGAATAATATTTTCTTTGAAAATGAATAATTTCCATCGAATAGAGAAATTATTATATTATAAATAGGAATAGCCACTTCTTTCTCATGAAAGATTAAATAGGTTGCTGACCTAACCGGCTATTTCAATGGCGGTGTTACAGCACCGCCTTTTTAATTTCGAAAGCTAATTACCTCCTTTTTTTAACACTCCGTGATAAATTAAATTTAAATTTGTTGAAGATTCATACGTTATAAAAAACACTTCTTTTTCAAATAGGGCAGCTCCAAAAATTTGCGTTCTGGCTTTATTGAAGTAAAATAAATATTCTTGATTTGATCCATTGTAATGAACAAGCCCATCAGTCATAAGTAAAAATATATCCTTATTAGTTCTTCCCCATATCCTTTGATAAAAGTTCGGATTTTGAATTGTTAAAAATGTTTGAAACTGATTGTTATTACGCAGAGCTACTTCTTGACCTAAAATAAAATGTACTCTTCCATCAATTAAACTAATGCCAGCTTCCTTTCCTCTCGTCCATACACTTCTATATAACAACTTGCTCGTCTCAGGAGAATATTCAAAGATTTGAGTACTGTCGAAATTTATTCCTTCTCCAGGCAAGGGTACTTGTAAGTATATTTTTCCATCAACTTCGTCCCTATAAAGGTGTGCAATAACACCTCTAATTCCATCAGTATTAAGCATCTTCCAACTATTATCAAAATGTGCAATCACACTATTTGTGTAATATGAATTAGCATCTGGATAGGCTCCAAATGCATATATATCATTAGGTGCTTCACCCCAGATGTTATTAATACCAATGTTTTTCTGTCCATTTTTTACTAGTGTTGCAAATTCATACCATTCAACTCCATTATACCTCCATATTTTTCCACCGCTACCTCCCATCCAAACATTATCTGGTGCAAATCCAAAAACAGAGTTAGGTGAAAATGAGCGCACAGTACTATCAGTTTTCCAGCTAACCCCATCAAAGTGAAAAATAGTTTTATCAAGATCACCACCAGGGCTAGTCGCCCAAACATCATCCGGTGAGCTACCCCAAATTCTATAAATTGTATTATATGGATAGTTCAAAGTATCAACTGTCCATGTATAATCTCTTCTTCCTGGCTGCTCTTCAACAATAGGTGGCTCTGTTGAATCGCATGAGCATCCAAATATTGTTATTGTTAAAAATAAAGTCGTTAATAATTTTTTCATTTTGCCGCCTCAAGTTTTTCTTTTACTTCATCAAACTTAAGTATTACAATTTTTATTTGCCCTGTTAATATTTGGTGCTTCTTAATTGTTTCCCATATTCTGTAGTGCATTTTAAAACCCTATAAAAACAATAATTTACTCTGTGCTGTGTGGCACAACTTAAATGCCGTTTCGTTTTCAGTCTGTTTTCGCACTTTCAAAAATGAGTTTTTGCCAATTCGGTTATTTGTAAAGGTTAAGTTTACCACTTTTATTTTAAGACAAATTGTGCTAAATGGGGTTTGAGATAATGCTCTTGTCAGTTCCGGTTTTATCGCAGGGCTTTGATGAATATTAATTTACTGATAACAAAGTAATAATTAAAAATCTTGTAATTGTTTTAATTAGTTTATCAAGTCCCAAAATTAGTTTACAAGTTTTTGTTTAATATTCATAATTACCCCTTCATTCTTGTCCCCTTATCCAACGCTGCCGACAATGATTTCCAAAGATCTAATCTCTTCCAGAGATTCCATCTTGAAGTAACACAAGATCATATCTTCGCCTTTAGAAGATAGGATCTTTGGGAAGCGAACTAATTTATTATTGATTAGTTATTATTGATGATTGACATTGTGACCATGCCTGAATAGGGATTACTGATTTTAATTTAAGAACACCGATTAACGATTTTCGATTTTTGATCTTTTTTTACTTCTCAAATCTAAAATCTATAATCAGCAATCGTAAATCATTTTTAAAGGATTCAAATATTACTGATTTTGATTCACTCTTCATCAGAAGTATGAGTTAAAATAAAATTGACAGACAATGCTTTCCAAAGATATAATCTCTTTCAGAGATTCCATCTTAATGAAAACAAAAAGCCGCCAATCATAATTGAAGGACGGCTCTGTGTATTTAGTATTCTAATAAATACTAACTCCTTACTACTATTTCAATAAAGTCATTTTCATTGATTGTGAAAAATTCTCAGTTTCAATTCTATAAATATAAATTCCGCTTGGCAGATTTGAAGCATCGAAAGAAACTGTATGATTACCTGCTTCAACATTGTCATTTAACAATACTGCAACTACTTCGCCTATTGTATTATAAACCTTAATGTTTACATTCGATTGCTGAGGAAGCTTAAACTCAATTTTAGTAGATGGGTTAAATGGGTTAGGATAGTTTTGAGAAATATCAAAATCATCCGGAGTAATTGTTGAAACTTCAATTGTATTGCTGTATTCAAAGGTTCCATTCAAGTCAATTTGTTTTAGTCGATAAAAATAATTTCCGGCGGTATTCAACTTATCAGTGTATGAATAAGATTTTGCAGATGTACTATTTATATTTCCTTCAACAAAACTAATCTTTTCAAAACTTTGATCATCCATTGATCTTTCAATTTCAAAACCATAATTGTTTAGCTCTGTGGCAGTTTCCCATTCCAATACAACACTATTGCCGTTTACAACTGCGGCAAATTTTGTCAGTTCAACCGGCAGTAAAGTATTATCTAAAACATAGTTGTCAAGAGTCATCATACCGGCTGTACCTGTAGTGGGACCATTAGAGGTAGCCAAAGCTAAAGGACTTTCATCGGCAGGAGGCAGTAGAGTATTGTTTGAAAAAGTGAAGTAGAAAACTGTATTAGCATCAGAGCCTAACCATGCTTGAGCTGTTGTAATTGTAAAATCTGCAGTATAGCGACCTATGTTTGAGTATCTAACTTCATCAAACATATTCAGTACAGAACCGGATGACCAAGATGAAGCAGCGCCTATGTTTACACCTACGTTACTGGCAGCAATTGGAATATTAGCATTTGAACCGGCAATTCCATTTGTATAGAAAGTGGTCACAGTATCAGTTCTGGAAACCGCAACATGGTTCCAAGTATTAAGTGTTAAAACCGGTGATGAAATACTTATTGTTGCGCCAGCCCCGGTATCAAATCGTACTACAGGTCCGCCGCTGTTAAAAATATAAAATCTAAAAACATCGGGTCTTTCGGCAATATAAAATGTTGAAGCAGCAGTTGGATAAACCCATGCTTCAATTGTAAAATCTCCTGTTAAATCTAATGCGGCATCGTCGTTAACATTAAAACAAACTCTTGAACCCGCATAAGAGAAAACATAATTGTCCTGCCCCAAAATATTTGTGTTAAAAAATAATAGGAGCGCTAATAAAATAAAAATGGATTGCAGTAAAGATTTTTTCATACTAACCTCATAATTAGTTATGTGTATTTTTATTTAAGTTAAATATTCTTATTAAAAACACTTAGTGAATATTTCACTTTGCTTAGATTTGCAGCAATAGTTTGAATTTAAAAAATGCTGCCCTTAATAACAAAGCAATACGTAGGGGTAAATGTGAATTTCAAAATTAAATGTATTATTAATAAAACAGTTATACCAAAATTATTTTGTAAAACCTCTGTAACAATTTCCCAATAACTTTCGTCTTTAAAGCAGAAAACAAAATTTGAATAGATGTTAACGAAAACGAGATACAATTTTTTAATTCAGCAGTACAAAAATAACATTTACGGTTATTCCTTTTACATGTTGAAAAACAGAATGGACGCTGATGATGTTACGCAGGAAGTTCTTATAAAAATTTGGAAGAATATTAATGGGTTTAAGTTAACATCGGCAAAAACGTGGATAATGAGAACAACGCATAACCTTTGTATTGATTATTTAAGAAAGAGAAAAATAAACGTGGAAAGAATTTATTCAATTGATGAAGAGTTTGTAGAAAATTTAGCGGGAGCCGAAAATGAAAGCAATCCGCATAATCAAACGCATCAAAATTTGATGGCAGATAAAATAAAGGAAAAGATTCAACTTCTGCCTGAAAATCTGAGAAGCATTTTTGTTCTTTATGAATTACACGGATTAAAATATAGAGAAATTAGTAAAGCGCTCGATCTTCCGATAAACACGGTAAAAGTTTATTTAATGCGTGCGCGAAAAAAATTACAAGAGGAATTAAAATATTATGAACGCCAAGAAGTCATTTGAAATAACAGAGGAATTGCGGGATAAAATAATTTCCGCTGCCTATGGCGATGCGGGTTTTATTGATAAGATTAAGATCAATAAACTTGCTGCAAAATACCCTGAAGTGAAAATTCTTTTCGACGAATATTCAACCACGGCAAACGCAGCCCATTCAATTAAATTGGAGGAATGTCCGGATGAATTGCTGAACTCTGTCGGGAGTAAAATTGGAGTTAAAAGAGAAAACAAAAAATCATTTTTATTTGATTTGTACACGGCATTGTTTACCCGACCAATAGTTTCAGCCGCGGCTGCATCCATTTTGGTTATCGCAATTGTTACATCAATAATTTTTAACAAAAATGAATATCAATACAATTACTCACCTGAAGAGATAGCTTTAGCTGATAAGCAGGTAAAAGAATCACTCTATTTTGTGAGTAAAATTTTTAATAAAGCACAAACAAATTTAACCGATGAAATTTTGACCGATCGCGTGGCTAAACCAATTTCAAAGGGAATTAACTTAGTAAACGACTTATTTATTGAAGGAGATAAAAATGAAAACTTTAACTAAACTTGCTGTTATATTCGTACTATTATTAAGCACGGCAGCATTTGCACAAGGCAAAGACTACTCGGATGAACCCGGTTATGTTAACTTTGGTAATCTTGCAGATTTTGAAACTGAAGAAATGGTAACCGAGGTAATTTTAGAAGACCATATTTTAAGAATGGTTTCAAAAATTACCAAGGGTGAAGATGAAGACCTTTCAAAACTTATAGGCGGATTAAAACTTATACGCGTAAACGCTTTTGAAGTGAACACAAAAAATGAAAGTGAATTATTCGATAAAGTGAAATCAGTTGATAAAGATTTGATGGGAGAAGGCTGGGATAGAATTGTGAAATCGAGAAGTAAATCTGAATCGGCTTACGTTTACATTAAAACTGACGGAACGGATAATATTTACGGTTTAGTAGTAATGGCTATTGATGGCAGCGGGGAAGCTGTGTTTGTAAATATTGTAGGCGATATAAATTTGGAAACAATCGGCAAACTCGGCGCTAAGTTCGATATTCCTGCACTTGATCAAATTAATGGCAAATAATAGAACGGGGATAAAATGAATATCAAAAGATTTTTAGCGCTTGGATTGATTCTCCTTGCCAGTCTCTCTTTTACCGGCTGCCTTGGTGTAAACGGAGAGTTTAGAACCGTGCGGAATCATGTTCTAAGAAATATTGATATGGATGTAAACCGTGATATTGAATTAAGCATTGGTCCTGCATTAATTTCATTCGCCTCGCTTTTTGTAAGCTTTGCCGAAACTGATGAACCCGTTGATGAAATGATGCGGCAGGTTAAGCGTGTTCAGGTTGGCATTTATGAAGTAAAAAAGGTTCATAACGCAAAAGTAAGCAGTTCGGTTGTATCCGAGCTAACAGATTTGATGAGTGAAAAGGGCTGGAAATACATTGTTAAAAGCCGCGATAGAAACGAGATAGCAACAGTTTTTGTAAGAAGTGAAGAAGTTGATGAACTAAGCGAAATGTTCGTTGTTGCCGTCTCCGATCAAGAAGTAGTTTTTGTACACATTGAAGGCGAGCTTGAAGACTTGATTGAGATAGCAGTTAGAGAGCATGGACTTGGAATTCAGGTCGCTAATAAGTAGAATCTGTAGCGTAGATTGCTTGCAATCTGCGCTGTTAAATTTTATTTGAGAAATTACACACTGCAATGTATTTGAATAATATTTTTCAAATACTATGTCTAAGTTCACTATCACTTCTTTCCTTTAAAATTATTTTTATTAAAGATTGATAGGGGACATCACGCTTATTAGCAATTATTTTTATATCATTTAATAAAAACTCCGGCAGCCTTAAAGAAATAGTTTTAGTTGAAGGCTTTAATTTTGGGAATGACACTGATTTCGAAGACTTCCAATCTAAATAATCAGTTGAATCATTTTTTGACCAGAATTCTCTTTCTTCATTTTCAGTATTAAGTTTCGGTATTTTTTTTAGTTTCTTCATAGCAAGTTTTTTGTAATAGTCTTATTTCTAATATGTTACTCATATAATATCACTTATTCTCAATAAACACAGAAGGGGAAACAGAAAACATTTTACTAAGAATTACTACCTGCCTCAAATTTAGCTTTCTTTTCCCATTTATAATTTCTGAAACAACACCTTGACTTCCAATCTCACTTAAATCACTTTGCTTCAATCCATGTTCTTCTAAAAGAAATTTTAATACCCCAATTGGGTCGCCGGCTGGCTCTTCAATTTTTCTATCTTCATAATCTTTTACTAAAGTTCCAAGAGTATCAATTAATGATTCCTTAACCGGATCACTTTTATCACTTACTTCATCAATTAATTGATCCAGCATTCTCACCGTTCTTTTATATTGCCGTTCAGTATGAATTGTTGACACAACTTTTGAAACTGTCTGCCAAACTTTAATTGTTCTTCTTATTTCATTTTTTTCTTTTATCATTATTTTTATTCCTTCCATTTTCCTTTATCATATTCTTTGTGTGATAAAATATGCCGGATATAAATTCGTTTTGCATGGTAAACTATATAAGCAATTAGTCGATATTTATTACCTCCGATATTAAATACCGTAAATTTTCCAACTTGATCCGCTTTGGGAAAAGTTTTTCTTAACTCCGAAAATGAACTATAATTACTCTGTTTAACAATGCGGTACCATCTGTCTAATGGCTCCTGTGAATCGGGATGTTTTTTGCTGAACTCTAATAACCGTTTACGGGAGATAATATGCATAGTTTAATATATCTCATATTGAGATGTAATTCAAGCAGTTTATGATGGTTTGTTTTAGAATGATGTTGAATGTGGACTGCGGAACGTGACACCTGGGTAATTTTGCCATAAATCTTTTTGTCCTCTTGCCTGCCCCGAGTATTTTCGGGGACTATTTACTTATTTAAGAGGTTATGTATTTCCGTTCACATAGTCTTGCAATATTTTCCTAGCAGTTTGTTCTGCTTTAGTTTTGCTTGCATTATAAAGTGATTGTGAATTATATTGTCGAAGATTATCAATATCTCTGCCTTTACGAAACCTTACATTCCATTTACCATTATTTCCTTCAAATAAAGAAACACTAATATTCATATCTCCTTTTATAGCATACCACCTTATTCCATTAGATATTTTTCTTTCATCCCAATCTACTTCAACTGTTAGTCTTTCAAGTGAGTGACGCATTTCAAGAGCAGTTTGATAACGCTCTTTTTTATTTATATTGAGCGCCTTGTTGATAAGTAATCTGAAAGACCTTGGAATAAAAAAGCGATAACTAGTTCGGTCAGGAAATGTCCCCGCTATAGTTCTGTCCCTTACTTCACTAAACGGAACGTTGGAAATATAGCTATCCCCATTTACCAAGCGATAAAGAGTTGCCCCACAAGCATAAATATCTGACTGAGCTGAAAATTTTTCAAAGGATGTTACTTCGGGAGCCAAATGTAAAACATATTGGTAATCTTTTATTGAGGATAAATCAAGAGCGGCAATACTTGGCAAGGCAAGTCCAAAATCTGAAAGTTTGCCTTCAGATGCATTTCCAATCATTATGTTTGCAGGTTTAATATCTCTATGAATTATAGCTTTTGAATGAGAATATTCTAGGGCTCTTAAAACATCAATCATAAGCTTCTTAGCACGTGAAAGTTTTACATATGCCCCCTTTACTTCATCTTCTAAACTTCCATTTTTAAGATATTCCATTTTAACATAAATTCTATCATCGTTCATTGCGCCGGTATCAAGTACTTTAACAATATTTGGATGCTCAGTTAATTGTAGAGTTTGGGCTTCGGAATAAAAATTATTTTGGTCTATGACTTTATCTTTAGGAATAAGTTTGACCGCACATTCAGAATCCAAACCAATGTCAACGGCTCTCCATACTTCACCGAAATGCCCAGAACCAAGTCTATCTAAAAAATCAAAGGAAACAGCCATAACTATAAACAACTCCAAGCAACTAAAATTGCTTCATTTATTTTCTCAGATGTTTTCGCATAGTTTACAACTGATGTTATATCAATATCAGTCACCAAATATTTTGCCTTTCCTTTACAACCCAAATCTTTAGCAATAGTTGCTTTAACTTTTCTAAAAACATTTTCATTTCCTTTGTTAGCTCCGAGAAGAAAAACGATTGCCTCATTTTCAGCACGACTTGTATAGAGTTTTCCTTTTTGGGCCATAGCTTCTGCACCCTTAATTCCCCATTTATCAATTTTGTACTTTCTGGATAACTCATCAAGTTCTTGATAAAACCACTTTAATTCAGCTGGTCTTGAAAAACCATTTGGGAAGTGAATCGTACCAGAATCAACTAAAACTGGAGAGTTTTTATTACCATCAACGATTGCAAAAGAATAATCTTTGTTACTACACCTTAATCCAATGACCATAATAACTCCATTTGATAACGCATAACGGCGTCGTTGCTAAAGCGCAGCCCATAACAACACTGCCATATTGATTATTAAAATTTATATTTACAAAAAACTTACACACATTACAAAAGCTAAACAGCAATGCCGAAGCGGTACTGTAAACCTCAGAATTTCAAAATGGTGCAAGCGTAAACGCTGGCGCTTTGAGCAACTGGTTATAAGCGATTTATTATTTTACTCAAGTCAAATTTTTAATTTCTAATATTTCAACATACTTATCCAAATTACCTACTTTAACAGTTTCACCAACTGATTTTTCTTTCAAGGAAATTGCTAATGGTGATTGTAAACTAATTTCTTTAATACCATTTGACATATCATAATTTTTGCGAACATTTGTAACCAACCGCACGGTAATATCCTTCCCCGAATTTATATACTTAACTTTCACTATACTATTTGACATTACGATATCTTTACGCTGTATTGGTAGCACAATTTTCTTTTCACTAATCGCTTCCACAGTTTCTTTCAAATCTTTTTGAAGACTCGGTGCTACTTTCTTATCTTCATTCTCAATTATCGAAATATTATCAGTAAATGCTAATGCAATATCGGATTTCTCTTTAATTTCTGATTTGCCATTATTCTCAATGTTTTTAATAAATTCAACTAATATTTTTGTTTCTCTTTTGGGATTTCTCCACCAATTTGTGCTCCATATTCTATGAAAAACAAAACCGTGTCCTTCAAGTATTTTTTGTCTATGTCTGTCATATAAATATGCTTCTTGACTTGAGTGATATGTTGCTCCATCACATTCAATTGCTATTTTGGGAACTCCAATAATTTTTGAATCATAAACTAAATCAATTCTAAATCCTGCAAATTGCAATTGTGGAATTATTTTAGTTTCATCAAAATGGTCAGTTAATACTTCATAGACTTCTTCTTCAAATGGAGATTCAAGGTCTTCGTTTAAAATACCGAGTGTAGAACTTTTAGTTGTATTGTCAGAGAGTGTATTTAGAATTGCTAATCTTTGTTCTTTGTCATTATCGCTCACAGATTTACAATAAGCTAAATAAGCAAAGAAAACAGCTCGTCTATTATTTGAATCTTCGATTGATAAATATTCTTTATAGTTTAGAAATACTTCCTCTGGAATAGAAGAACATACATATATTTTATATTTTGCTCTTGTTATAATTACATTTAATAATTTGTATCCTTTTTGATGATTTATTGAGCCAAAACGATGTGCAAACTTACCGTCTTTATTTATGCCATAAGTCGTGGTTAAAATTATTACATCTCGTTCATCTCCTTGAATATTTTCCAAGTTTTTAACGAATAAGCCATTCTCTTCAAGTTCCAATATCTTTTCATTGAACTCCTCATAGCTATCAAATTTACGCCTTTCGTTAATTTTACTTAAAATAAGGTTTCGCTGATGAATATTAAATGTAGCAATACCAACAGATGGATATTCACCATTTGGTAAACGATTAATATTATTTTCTATGATAGACAAAACAGTTTCTGCTTCAACTTCATTTGTGTGGTTAGAATAAGTGCCATTTACTTGAATATATTTGATTGGAGTATATTCAAATCCATTTGGTAAAGGTTTTAATCTTTGATTGTAAAAAGCATAATTTGAAAAGTCAATTAAATAAGGATGTCTTGACCTATAATGAAAATCCAAATGTTTTTTCTCGAAGCTCAGTTCTGAAGCAAAGTCAAGGAGAGATTCACAAGACAATAAAATATTATCTCTATCAACTTTAATTTCATCATCATCTTCAAAATCATCTTCATCATCAATTGAACCATCAAATATTTTACTAAAGTAATTTGAAGGAGGCATTTGATGCTCGTCTCCTGCAATTATAATTTGTTTTCCTTTTAACAAGGCAGGTAAATTATCTTCTAATTTTAATTGACTTGCTTCGTCAAACATTACAATGTCGAAATATTGATTTTTACCTTTAAATAAGTTACTACAAACATCAGGTGTAGTTAAAATTATTGGGAAAAAGGTTGTGAATAGGTCTAAATCATATTTTACTATTTGTCTGAGGGATAACCTTTGATGATTGTTACTTTTTCTTTTGTTGTATAAATTTTCTACTGATAGGTTTTGGTTTCTTACGTCAAATTCTCTTGTTGCATCTATTTGTTTTGAAAACCAATATTCACGGATATATTTTAATTGTTCATCTTCAAGATTAGCCAATGAATTAGTTAGTTCTTGGTGGTCTTTATCGTCTGTTGGCAAATTAATATTTGCAGAATTAACAAGCATAGAATTTAAATAGTAAATTAGAAAGACTTTTTTCCAATTTTCTTTTTCTAATAGCTGGTTGATTATTTTTTTATTCTGTTTTGAAAGTGAGTTGTAGTATTGAAACCATTTAAATTCAGAGGAGAACAAATCTTTATCGTTGGAAAAATAATCTTCTTTCTCTTGAATTATTTCTTGAATGCTATCTATTAAAGTATCTTCTGTTTTTCCTTTTACAATAGTAGTTGACCAACTATCAGCAGAAATTTTGTTTTTTAAAGATTTAAGTTTTTCTTTTATTAATTGTAACGTTGGTGTATCAAAATCTTGATTAATTTCTTGGATTAGATTCAAATTTGCAAATTCATCTTTTACTTTGCTTTTGAAATTTATTTCTATCTCTTTTAAAGATTCCTTATAGTATGAAAAGTTTGATACTTTACTTTTAATTTCATTAGATAATTTAATTGAAATTACATCATTACAGCATTCAATACTTGTCTCTAACTTTAAAAACAAGGAATTAATAAGTTGTTGGTCAATTCTTGTTTGCTTCTTTTCTTTTGAGAATAAAGAAATAACTTTATAGAAAATTCCATTTGTTTTTTCTTCTTGGTAGAAATCTAAATTACCTTTGTTTTTAGTGACTAATTTCTGTATTTCGCCATCAATTTCAAATATTAATTGGAGCTGTTCTTTTAATTGTGAATTTCTTATTTGATTATACTCGCTTTCATATTTTGATATTTTTTTTGAAATAGATGCCAATTCAGTTTTATAATCTGCAAAATCATCTTTTAATTGTTGTTCAATTAAATATGGATTATCACCAAGTAGTTTTGAGGAGTTTAAGAAGGAAATTTCTTTATTCGGCTTGAAGTCATTATAAAGATTATTACCTTTTCTTATAAACTCAAGAAAGTCATTTAATTCAGTTGAGTCATATTTAAAAGCTCCTTTTTCAATGTCAAGTTTGTAATCTTCTTCATTCCCTTTTAATTGAGACAAGAATGAGCCAACAATATGTGTCCAATTCTTATTCCCAATTAATTTCTCGCCTAATTTTAGATGCTTTTTATTAATCGAATCAATGAGTGATTTTGCTTTATCAATAATATTATCTAATGTTTCTTTAGAATGTGTATATCTGTACCTACGGTATTGAGTATTTTCAATTCTATCTCTTACAGAATAAACAACATTTCTTCTCCCGGACTTTTGAACTTCGGTTATTTGTACATTTAAATTCGAAAGTCCTTTTTTATCAAGAGCTTCTTTTAAAACATTCAAAGCAGTAATTTTTTCACAGACTACAATCGTTCTTTTATGATTTTCTAAAGCATTAATTAAAATAGCTGTTAATGACTGGCTTTTTCCTGTTCCTGGAGGTCCTTGAATTAAAATATTTCTTGTATTCTTTAAGGAATGTAATATACTTTGTTGAGAAGGGTCTGTTTCAACAGATGATATTGGCTGAAAAGAATGTTCATCCATATCTTCAAGGTCAATTGTAGTTCCTTCAAGATCAAGTAAGTTTACATAATCGTGAATAATATTTTGTTTTTGAACTTCAAAAATTGAAAATAACCCGCCAAATTCAATAAATGAATTATTAGATGTTAGCGGTAATTTTTCGTAATGTTTCTTGTCTGAAATTGATTTGATATTTTCAATTTTTTGCTTGAAAGTATCACGTAAGTCGTTTGAAGTCGAGCTATTAACTGTTTTTATTAAGTCAACACAAATATCTATTAGCTCTCCTTTATCTATTAATCCATCATCCAACAATTCAGGAGGTATTGGGTCAACTTCTATTTTTGAATCACTTTGTAAATGATTAATAAGAACTTCATTGATATAAATAGGGTCGTCTTCGTCTCTTATAATAACCCAAGTATTAAATTCCTTAGTTCTTTTTATTTTCAATGACCAAATTAGTATTGGTGCAACAGTTAGTTTTTTATCAGTTTGGTCCCTTCTTACGAGTAGAGGGAACCCAAATCCAAACGTATTTATTCCTTTTTCAGACTCAATAGCATCAGTTTGATTGATTAAGTTTTCAAACGATTTTGTGATTTTTACTAATTGAACTTGGTCATCTTCAAAAAGTGAATTCAAATCAGGCACATTGTCTTTCCAACTTACTTTAAAATTTAAAGGTTGTTCGGATAGAAGTGCATTTATGAAGTTTTGGGGTAAATTTTCATCTATATGTGATAATCTTGTAAGGTCAAATTTATACCTTGAACGTGCAGGGATTGCATTTAAATGGACACCTCTTCGACTACCAACTTTTAATCGGTTTTGTAATTCGACTAATAGTTTTGCAGTTATCTCCATATCATTTTCTATTTACTGTTATTAAAAGCTTAAATTCACATATTATTTTTACTAGTTACTTTAAGTATTCCACAAAGTTTATAACTATTAGTTAACCCGACGAGTGAAGAGGTATTTAGGATTGTTAGACCGACGTTATTTCCGTCTAACATTCCACGCTATTCTTCTGTTTATCGCCATAAGTTATTTTATTAAAATTATTCATTAAATTTTTTTTAATAATTTAACGGTTTGTTATTCGGAATAAATTTTCCGTCTAACATGAAAACAATACTATCGTTCTAACAAACATCTAATTATACTTTCCAATGCAAAATATCATACTGAGAAACCTGCGCACCGGGGCGTGATTGCCCGTCTTATAAAACCATGATATTATCACTTTTAAGTTATGATAATTTTTATAGAAAATAAAACAGTGTTACGTTTTTGAGTTAATTAGAAATGCTTAAAAGGATGTTATTGACAATTCAATTGTTCGCCACGTTTTTACATCTTAACGTTTTCAACACAGTTATTTTATCAATAACATCTTTTTTGTATCAACAAAATTTTCAGTTAAAATTGTGTAGTAATAAATTCCGCTTGAAAGATTTTCGGCATTAAAATTTACAGTATAGTTGCCGGGCGATTTAACAGAATTTGTTATCACACCAACCATTTGTCCCAACGGATTAAAAACTGAAATTGTTACGTGCGTAGTTTGTGCAATCGAGTATTTAATTGTTGTTGCCGGATTAAAAGGATTAGGAAAATTTTGCTGCAACCCAAATACTAGAGGCGCCTCAATTTCATCTTTCGGGATGTCAACAGTACTGCCTGTATTTTCAAACCAAATCAGTTCGTCATCTCTATCTGATATTGTAATCAAATCCATATCGCCATCTGCATCCAAATCAGCGGCTAAAATTTTAATTGGTCCATCAGCAGTAGTTACTCCCAATTGTTCCGGTCCAAAATCAGCCGTTGCTTCATTTAAACGATTTTCATACCAAACAACTTTATCATCATTTCTGCTTATTGCAGCTGCATCGTTATCACCGTCCCCGTCAATATCAACAGCAATAACATCTCGGGGGTCCATTGTAAGAGGGGCAATTTCTAGTCGTGGACCGAAATCTTGAGTGACCTCATTCAAACGATTTTCATACCAGATAATTGCTGAAAAATTTTCAACGAATAGCGGATCCAAATCATTATCCCCATCGAGGTCTGATAAATAGACATTGATTGTATTATTATTATCAATACTAGAATTTGAATAATTGAAAAATCCGTTATTCATATAAAATTCAGGACCAAGTGAACTTGCGGTAATAAAATCATTATCGCCATCATTATCCATGTCAGCTGCTTGCACATCCTTACTGGCAATATGGGGTATAGCTCCAAATCCGACATATCCATCACATTGAAAGTCAAGCCAGGAAATCCAGTCGTTTGTTGAATTCAAAGAAACGAGGTCCATATCGCCATCATGATTAACGTCGGTAAGTTGTTTCAAGCGCAGGCTGCCTGAAACGGTACTCTCAGTAAAATTTTGACTGCCGTCATTTGTATAAAGTGTATTTGAAGCGAAACCATCGTTATCTACACGGATATCCATGTGCCCGTCTTCATTATGATCGATGGCAAATACACCAACCGGTGTATCAGTTATTGTTATGGGGTGTGACGTGAAATTTCCCGAACCGTCGTTTTCGTGCCAAAGGAGATCTGACCATGAACTCGAAACTAAGTCCGGGTCCCCATCGGCATCCATATCAGCTACGTCCAATCCACTTGAATTGTTCGAGTGAATGTATATAGGGTGTGTTAAAAAATTCGGCTGCGAACTTGAAAAAGTTTTTATTTGAAATGAAAATCCATAAGCAAAAGAAAGGCTATGTCCTGAAATACTTAAAACTCTTTCATTTATTGAGACTTCGATTATATCACCGGGTAAAAAATTATTTGCGGGATCGAAAGTTATCGTGTTTGTTCCACCACCGCTAAAGTTTCCGGATATCAGTCCGCTTGTTTGACTGTAAACTCTTATTGTACTGCCATTAACTGTTGATATGTTTATTGGCTGATCAAATGTAATATTTATATTTCCATCCAATATAAAACTGTTTTCGGCATTAGGCGGTGTGGTTGTGGTTATATTCATAAACCGGCTATTTTCCTGCCAACTTGTTGTGTGTAGTCCTTGAGTCAAAATATCCATATCTCCATCATCATCAATATCAGCGTAATTAATTCCGTTGGAAAAATAATTATTCCCAGTTCCTAAACCCTCACTAAAAATTTTTTCGTTAAAAATTTGAGAGCCGTTATTTTCAAACCAGTATCCGCCGGCAAGAATATCCATATCCATGTCACCGTCCAAATCTGTAATAGCGGCAACATATATTCTTCCCGTTGAACTAGATGAAATTATATGTTCTGTAAAGTTTTCCATACCGTCATTCTCGAACCATGAAATAGGTGCTGTTGGTCCATTCTCGACCGATACTTTCACAATATCAATATCACCGTCACCATCCAGGTCTCCGCTTGCAAGGCGACTTCTATCAGCAGAATTTTGAATAAAATGTTCGGTAAAACTTTGCGAGCCATTATTCTCATACCAAACCAAATTATAATCGTCTCTATGAAATGCCAGAATATCCATTGCTCCATCGGAATTAATATCTCTGATATAAAAAAATGATTCGGAACCGCCGCCAAATGTGGAAGGGATTTCCAACGCAGGTGAAAAATTTCCATTACCATCATTAGGAAACCATAATAGATGATGAGAGACCGGGCTAATACGCAAAACCGCGGCAACAACATCAATATCTCCATCACTGTCTAAATCGCCGCCGGTCAGTGTCCATGGGTCATCACTGCTAATAAATCTTTCGGTGTATGGAGTAGTGCCCTCGTTTTCAAACCAGTTTAGTTCTGTATCAAAGGCTCCTGTGGCACCAAAATTATCGTAATCGCCGTCGCCGTCAATATCATAAACTTCAATATATCTAAAATTACCGCCGGTACTAAAACTGCAAAAATTCATATTGCCGTCATTTTCAAATACAATTATCTGCTCGGGTAAACCTTCGTTTGATGTAAGAATATCAAGGTCGCCATCATTGTCATAATCCAGAGCTTTAATATCTCTTCCGCCCGGGCTTGCCCCGGCTAAATTGCGCTGAGCAAAAGTGATTGGATTTGAGGGGGGCGGTCCGCTTACTGCTGTAAAAGAATAAGTATGACCGCGTGATAATGTAAATCCGCTATCGCTCATTAATGCTGTAGTTATAGTAAATGAAATTATTTCGCCTAACCTAAAATCATTATCCGGATTGAATGTAATTGTCTGACCTCCGGTACCACTAAATACGCCGCTTAGTTTTCCGCTTTGGCTGCCTCTTACTATAAATGTACCTTCGTTTAATGAGGCGGCAGTTATGTTTTGATCAAACTCGATTATAATGTTTGAATTTAGATTAACATTATTTTGGTTTATTGAAGGTGTGATGTTGTTGATCTGAATATTCTGTGAATAAATTTGCGGAGTGAAAAATACTAGATTGAGAAAAGATAAAATGTATAATTTATATTTCATGTTGCCGCCTCTTTTATTGTCCATTTGAAATAATTGAAAAATTAGATCGATACTGCACAAAGGCAAAGTAGGTTAAATATAGATTTCAATTCAATTAAAACAAAGAAAAAAGATGCGAGGTATTAAAAATTGATGCGCTTAAAATAAGAAAGAGAAACCACCTCGAGGAAATATATTTCAATCATCTATTTTAATAGTACTAATTTCTTAGTCTCACAATAATCACTTTCTTCTATTCTATTAAAATAAATTCAACATTAATGGGCGACAGGTGCGGACTCTGACACCAAGAAAAAATTATCTCTTCGTTACATCGTTAAATTCATCAACTGTCGGTTTTTCCATTTCATCCGGATAAACATCATCAATAATTTTGGCAATATCTTTTTCGGCAAACTCCAGCCAACCGCTAGGCGTGTTGAATTTTTTGTAAATAGTTAAAAAGACAAGCTGCTTGTAAAGTATTGTATTGGATGGATCATATTCAATAGCATTCTTTACATCTTCGATCGCCATATCATTATTCTTTAAAATGAAATAATTCATACTTCTTGCCTGATAAAATTCTGCAAGTCCCTTTTCATACTTCTCAATTGACTTAGTCAATACAATAACAGCGCTATCTGAATGAGGCATTTTTGAATATGCAGTTACCAAAAGCTGAATAGTTGATTTGGATTCGGGGTTAGCTTCTAATTCGATTTTCGATTAGCGCTTACCAAAAGGCAAAACAAAAGAGAAAAGTTTTCTCTGGATGTGTACATTGGAGGCGGAGATGAATTGCTTGTACTGCTCAAACCGCTCGAATATTTCTTCAACGTAATTAACAGTTTCAACACCGCGGCAGTATCCGTTTCTAACTACTTCATCGTTGTAGTACTTCTTTTTAGATTTTTTAAGCAAATACTCGGCAACATTATCTTTCCATTTTTGAGGATCGGCACCATATTTTTTTGCAAGTCTAATCGCATCTTCAACATGACCAAAACCAATGTTGTATGAAGCCAACACAAATTTAATTCTCTCATCAGGGTCATCAACATATTGTGTAAAATAATTATCCAGCCAAGCCATATATTCAATTCCGGCATCAACACTTTGTTTAGGATCAAATGGATCTTTTACGCCGAAGTTTTCAGCAGTTTCAGGTAAAAGCTGCATTAAGCCAACTGCACCTGCCCAAGACCTAGCCGAGGGATCGAACTGGGATTCCTGATAAATTTGAGAAGCAATTAACCGCCAGTCCCATGGCAGGTCCACTAAATTATCTTTAACCAAATCATCGTATTCAGAAATTCTTCCGCTGCGGCTAAGAAAAAAATCACTTTTAATTCGGCTTCTAAATTCATTTCTATTTTTATAATATTTACGGTAAGTAACAAAATAGGCAGGTTTTTTCTGCATCTCTTCAAGCCAAAAATTTACTGTGTGAAGCAAATCATCGCTGTCTTTACGCACTGCCCAAGCAATACGCTGCGGCAGCGATACTTTTGTGCCTGTATCAATATTTGAGTAATAGGCTTGATGGAGACGTGCAATATTTTCATCAGCAACTGTGTAATCTATTACACCTGCTGAAACCATTTCTATTAATTCTTCCGTAGAAAGCTCCGGTTCGGCTTCAATTATATTTATATCACCGCCAATTTCTTCCGATAGATTTTCTAATCGTGATAAATATGCTGAGCCCGATTCCACATGAATAGTTTTGCCTTCCAGCTCAATTGGGTTACGAATTAATGTTTCTTCAATTTGGTGCAGCTTCATATCACGCCAGTTATCCGGTTTACGCTGTACTAATGTCTGCACTGTTGTATTGTGATGTTTTGTGAAACTTACTTGTTCGGCTCTATCTTTTGTAACGGTTAAATTATATGCAATAATATCCCCTTCACCGTTATTCAGCATTTCAAACATCTTGTTTATTTCTTTAACAATAACAATCTCTAAATCAAGGTCTAAACTTTCGGCTAATTGACTGACCAGGTCGTATTCAAATCCCATAGGCTGCCCGCGGTAAACAAAATAGCTGTAGGAATTGTAGCCGGTAAGTGCAACTAATTTACCCCGGTTTTTTATCTGATCTAAATCTGAAATTCTCTTTGTGGGCTTTGTGTTATTGCTTTCATTCCTTTCATTGCATGATAACAATAAAAAGGAAATTAGGAATAATATAAGAAGCGATGTTTTTTTCATATACGAGAAAGTTCCATTAATTTATTTTTGTTCTTAAATAAAAATTAAAACTTATTCTCTTTGTTGTGCTAACCTTAAAATCAACCTAAAAATTTTTAATTGAACAAACAATATGTAAGAACATTTGTTTTTTAATTGGAAAGTATTACATTCACGAGAAAGCGGATTTAGGCAAAAATTCCTTCTCTACTTTTTTAATCGAATTGATTTCGCCGATAATAGTTAATTTATCTCCTACCTCAACAATAGTTTTACCTTTTGGTATTATGTTAACGCCGTTTCTATTAATAATTGCCACTAATGTATCGGGCGGAAGTTTAAGATCTTTAAGCTGTTTGCCTATTAAATTTTCAGCATGATCTTTTAAGTTTACTGATAAAGAGAGCCATCTTTCATCATGCAGAAGAACCTTTTTCAATTCAACACCATCTTTAGCCTTTTCCCATTCAATCGAAAAGGTATCTTCATCTACCCTGCCGGCAATTTGTGCAAGCATGCGTAAATGTTGTGCGGGGTTTTCCTGCGGACTAACCAAAAAGAAAACAGCTTTTACAATTTCTTCTTCCTCTTTGTCCTGATCTGTTAAAGGATTATTAAAGCAAATATGCACTCCGTTTTTAGAGCGTACCAGTACCATAACCGGTTGTTTAATTCCTTCAATTCGTAAATGAGGCAATGCAACACCGCGGGTAACCGGGGTAGCGCCAATTCTTGTTCCTTCAAGAAATTGTTTTTTTATCTCTTCGGAAGAATGACCGGTAAAAGTAGAAAGGTATTCCGATGCCTGGTGAGCAACATTTTTAAAGTCGGTAAAATCTTCAATATCAATAACATGGCTGCGCATAACAATCTCTTCAAATTGGTCTTCCTTGCGCAATCCTTTCTCTTTTAATATTCCCCGTAGTTCAACATCAAGTCCGGCATGGCGCGATTTACCCAATCTTTCAAAAATATGGTATATAGCACCGGTACGCCGGACTCGTTTTTTTGCATAGTAGATATACCAAAGGACACAGAATAAAACCAATACAATTGAAAAAATAATTGAAAGCCATCCCATTTTGAAAATTAAAAAAAGGGGAGAAATTATACCAAGTATTTGTGTCCAAGGATAAAATGGCGATTTATATCCGGGGTCGTAAGATTCAATTTTACTTTCGCGCATTACAATAACTGCAAAGCAAACTAATGCAAACATTAGTAATTGAAAAGCACTTGCCAGCTTGGCAATTTTTGCGGGATCCAAGAAACCCAGAAACAGCACAATTGTAAAAATTGTAAACAGCAAAGCTATTATTGGAATACTTCGTTTATCAAGCCTTTTAAAAATAGGGGGTAAAATATGATCGCGGCTCATTGCCAGCGGGTATCGCGATGCACTCATTATACCGGCATTTGCGACAGAAACAAACGCAAGCAGTGCTGCGATTGATAAGATGATAACTCCTGCCTCGCCCATAAAAACTCTTGCCGCACTGGCAACTGGAGTAATATCGCCGGCTAATTGCTCCATAGGCAAAACGCCCACCATTATTGAAGTTCCGATAACGTAAACTAAAATTGAAGTTGTCAGAGCCAGGATAACTCCAAGAGGCAAATTGCGTTCGGGGTTGATCACTTCCTCTGAAAGGCTCGCCACTTTTGTTACACCAACGTAACTGATGTAAACCAATCCGGCAGTTGCAAAAATTGATGACATTCCCGCGTCAAAAAACCCATCAAAATGTGAGTATGAAATTTCCGGTAATCCGCCGGCTATAAAAATTGCTATGATAGATAATAGTCCGAACAATAAAAGAATTTGGAGTCTGCCGCTTTTTTTTGCACCGAAAGCATTAATTGAACCGAGTATAATTGCAATAAGTATTGCAGCCGGAGTAATGGAAAGTTCCGGAACAAAAAGCGAAATGTAAGCTCCCATCCCTATCAGTGCAAAAGCAACTTTTAGAATTAGCGCAAACCAGGTGCCTAACCCGCCAATTGTACCGAAAAGAGGACCGAGCGTTCTATCTAAAAAGTAGTAAACCCCGCCTGCTCTCGGCATCGCGGTTGCAAGTTCAATTATGCTGAACATAGCCGGAACTAAAGGTACGGCTGCAATTAAATATGCAAGTACTAAGGCAGGACCCGCCTGCTGTGCTGCAATTCCGGGTAAAAGAAAAAAACCGGCACTAAGTGTTGTACCGGTTGCTATTGCAAATACGTCGAGCAATTTTAGTTCTTTTTTCAACAGAAACGTTTTTTTAAGCTGTACCATATATCAGGGATAATTTCCAAAAAATAACAAAAGACAAATAGTAAATGACAAATCACAAAAAACAAATAACAAAAGACAAACCTGCCTGCCGGAAGGCGGGTGGCAAATAGCAAAAGACAAATAACAAAATTCAAATGTCAAACCTGCCTGCCGGAATATAGCTTGGTTAAAAATCCGCCTTATATTTTTTTAAAATGAATTAATATTTAACGTGATTTTATAATTTCGTGTGCAATAATTTTTAATAAACTAATTCATTTTAAATGGCATGTCCATTTTCTTCAAACCTTTTGGTACAGTAAATAGATCGGAATTTAAATCTTGTTTATTTACTTCTACAACTTCAAAGGCGTTTACTTTATCTCCATCATCATTAACAATTACCGACATTGGAAAGAAGTTGCCGTCAGCAATTTCCTGCTGCCAAGCCGGAATCTCGCCGCCGCCCATTGGACTTTGCATAGGAACGAAGGAACCTAATTCATCGGTGACCCACATTTCAACTAAGCCTTCGTCAGATTCAAAAGTCCAAAGTGTGCACTCGTATCCCAAAATATCTTTTTTCTTGTCGGTAATCTTCGGAGCCTTTCCTTCATCCATATTTTCATACTCTTCATTGTGGTCGCTCATCATCATATCACGCGGGTATTCCATATACATGCCTTGGGATTCCATTATCATTTTAACTGATTTTTGATCAAAAATAATTACGGCGCCCATTGCGTCTTTAACTTCCATTCTAATTTTATCATCTTTAACAAAATAATCTATTAAAGAAGAATCATCACCATCACCGCCGCTAACTTTAAATTTAACCTTTCCTTCAAATGCATTTTGTGCATGCAGGGTTAAAGATGAAGTAAAAAATAGTGACAGTATAAAAAGTATTGCCGGTAAATTTCTCTTTCTTAATAACATTATGCCTCCGTTTTTATTGAAAAAAATTTTTGTGTTATACTATCGATGTGTAAATATAATATAAAAAATCAATTTAGAATGCTGCAAATTCAAATTTAATTATTCCATTTGTTTAGTTCATTTTGCTAAATTTGTATTCAAAATTTTGAAAAACTTACAGGAATGAATAATGAAATTTTTAGTTACCGGCGGAGCAGGATTTTTAGGAATTAATTTAGTTAGACATTTATTGGAGAGAGGTCATGAAGTAACTTCACTGGATATTGCAGATTTTACGTATGAAGATGTTAAAGATAAAACTAAAATTATAGTTGGAGATATCAGAGACCCTGAAGATGTTAACAAGGCAATGGAAGGAATTGATATTGTAATTCACACAGCGGCGGCGCTGCCGCTTTATACACCCGAAGAAATATTTTCCACCGATATTGAGGGGACAAGAATTTTATGCGAGGCAGCCGAAAAACATAACATCCAAAGATTTATTCACATTTCATCCACGGCTGTTTACGGCATCCCTGATCATCATCCACTTTATGAAAATGACAAACTGGACGGTGTTGGACCATACGGAAAGGCAAAAATTAAAGCTGAAGAGGAATGTTTGAAATTGAGAGAAAAAGGTTTCTGCGTTCCGATAATTCGTCCTAAATCATTTATTGGTCCCGAAAGGTTAGGCGTGTTTGCACTTTTTTATGATTGGGCAAAAGACGGCAAAGGCTTTCCTATGATAGGGAACGGGAAAAACCGTTATCAGTTACTCGATGTTGAAGACCTTTGCGACGCAATTTATAAATGCGTTGAGCTTGATAAAGAAATAGTGAATGACATATTTAACATTGGCGCAAAAGAATTTGCAACCATGAAAGAAGATTACCAGGCTGTGCTTGATTATGCAGGGCATGGAAAAAAGATTAAAGGTCTGCCTGAAAAACCAATTATTTATACATTAAGAATATTAGAAGCTTTAAAACTTTCTCCACTTTACAAATGGGTTTACGAAACAGCCTCCAAAGATTCCTTTGTTTCGATAGAAAAGGCGGAAGAAAAGCTTGGCTATAAACCAAAATTTTCAAATCAGGATGCACTTGTTAGAAATTACAAATGGTATCTTGATAATCTTCACACATTTGAAAATTCATCCGGTATCTCGCATCGTGTACCCTGGAAGCAGGGAATACTTAAAGTTGCGAAGATGTTCTTCTGAACAAGAATCTATTACGTAAAAAACGCAACAAATCTTACGTAATTTTCGTAACGCATTTTACGTAATATTTTTGTACGGTATTATTCTCATCAGTGAAAAATTCTGTAATTCGTGGTCATAAGCTATTTACCACAATCCAGCCTACTGTAAGCAAGCGCACGAAATATTTCTAATAGATCGGTTTGGCTAACCGAGTTTAATTCTCCTAATTTAAATTTCCCATAAAATTCAAAAAAAGTTATATTTGTTGCTGGTTAAATTGTAACTTAAAAATCATTAGAAATTAACAAAAATTAACAGATCTTTATTGAAACATATTAAATATTGATTTGTTAAATCCATTTGAAATTGGAAGAATTAAATAATTAAACAAAGAGGAATGACTTGGAAATTACCGAACTAAATGAAAAAATAAAACGAGAGAGTGAATTTATTGATGTACTTTTCCGTGAAATCGGTAAAGTAATTGTTGGGCAAAAGGGAATGGTTGAAAGGCTGGTAGTTGGGCTTTTAGCCAACGGGCATATACTTTTAGAAGGTGTACCCGGTTTAGCAAAAACCCTTGCAATCAATTCACTTGCTTCTTCAATGAATGCAAAATTCCAAAGAATTCAGTTTACACCCGATCTGCTGCCCGCGGATTTAATTGGTACAATGATATATAATCAGAAGGACGGTAACTTTTCAATTAAAAAGGGACCGATCTTTTCTAACTTTATTTTGGCGGATGAGATTAACCGAGCGCCCGCAAAAGTACAGAGTGCTTTGCTTGAAGCAATGCAGGAGCGCCAGGTAACTATCGGTAAGGAAACTTTTAAACTGGAAGAACCGTTCCTTGTGCTCGCTACACAAAACCCGATTGAACAGGAAGGAACATATCCTTTACCCGAAGCACAGGTTGACCGTTTTATGCTGAAGGTGAAGATCACTTATCCGAGTCGAGAAGAAGAATTGCAAATTATGCAGCAGAACATCAGCGGTATTGTACAGAAAATTAATCCGGTAATTGAGCCGGCAGCAATCTTAAATGCGCGTAAGCTCATTCACGAAGTTTACATTGACGAAAAAATAGAAAAATATATTCTCGATATAGTCTTTGCCACTCGCCAGCCGAAAGAATTCGGATTGGATAATTTAACTGATCTGATCAGTTACGGCGGATCGCCGAGAGCAACAATTAACCTGGCACTGGGCGCAAGAGCAATGGCGTTTATCAAACGAAGAGGTTATGTGATTCCCGAAGATGTGCGCGGAATTTGTATGGATACATTGAGACACAGAATTGCAGTAACATACGAAGCTGAAGCTGAGGATATAACTTCAGAAAATATAGTTCAGGAAATTTTAAATAAAGTTGAAGTACCGTAGTGATTTATAAAATAAAAATTTATGCAATTAATTAAATATCTATAGAGTAATAAATTGTCATGCTGAATTTGCCTTAAGCGGCTGTTGCAGAATTTTTGCGATGTCATAGAGAGGCAGTTTTATCGCCGAAGCTATCTCCATTTATGTTGATATTGTGAATAATGAGATTGCTTCTCCCGATAAAAAACATCGGGTTCGCAATGACTCAAATGAGATACTTTATGTGTGAATGTAATAACTAAAAACGATTGATGACAACACGAGAACTTTTAAAAGAAGTAAGACAAATTGAAATTAGAACACGCGGTATTGTTAACGAGGTGTTCTCAGGGGAATACCATTCCGTTTTTAAAGGAAGAGGTATGGAATTTTCCGAGGTACGGGAATACCAAATCGGCGATGATATCAGAAGTATTGATTGGAATGTTACTGCGAGATTCGGGCATCCTTATATCAAAATTTTTGAAGAGGAACGTGAGCTGACCGCAATGCTGATAGTGGATATGAGCGGTTCGCAATTTTTTGGAAGTGTTGATAAAACGAAACAGCAAATAGCAGCAGAGCTTACCGCGATACTTGCTTTCTCTGCAATGCGCAATAATGATAAAGTGGGATTGATTTTATTCACTGACGAAATTGAAAAATTTGTTCCGCCCCGAAAAGGTCGCAGTCACGTTTTAAGAATTATCAGAGAAGTACTTTCATTTGAACCGAAAGGGAATAAGACCAACATCCGCGGAGCGTTGGAGTATTTTAATAATACAATTAAAAAGAAGAGTATTGCATTTTTGATTTCCGACTTTATTGATGAAGGTTATGATAAAATTTTAAAGATTGTCGGCAGAAAACATGATTTGATTGGACTGGTACTTCAAGATCCTCGCGAAATTGAAATTCCTAAAGCAGGACTTTTGAAATTGCAGGATACAGAAACCGGCAGAATAAGATATGTTGACAGCAATAGTAAAATGGTTCAAGAACAGTTCAGTAAAACAATAGCAGAGCGGGAAGCATTTAGAAAGTCATTGTTCTCAACGAGCAGGCTGGATGCAATTGAGATTAATGCCGGTGAATCGTATGTAACACCACTGGTTAAATTTTTTAAGATGCGCGAGAAGAGATGGTAAGAAAATTATTTTTTATTTCAGGGATACTCATTTTAATTTTTTCTGCTCAATTTCAAGCGCAGTCAATTAGTGTGTTTGCCGCAACGGATACAACCGAATATATTGTCGGCGATTATATTCACTACACACTTGAGGTTATCTACGATAAAGAAATAACCACCGAAATGCCTTCACTCAAAGATACAATTTCGGTACTCGAATTTATTAAAGAATATCCGGTTGAACGTGAAGAGAAAGACTCAGAAGTGAAGGAACTCTATCATGTTGTTTATTCAAAATATGATTCTGCCGGAGTTACAATTCCCTCGATTCCAATAAAATATTTTGTTGCCGGTGATGAGAATCCGCGTGAGATAAAAACTAACGAAGTTGAAATTGTAGTACGAACTCTTGAAGTAAATCCGCAAGGTGATATTCAGGATGTTAAAGCTCCAATTAAGTATCCGGTTGATTGGTTATTCTGGTTAATTATAGTTTTAATAATTCTGCTGGTTTTAATCGGGCTCTATTTCCTTTATGGGTATTACAAAAAGAAAAGAGCCGGAACAGAGGTTCAGAAAGTTGTTGTAAAAATTCCGCCGCACAAAATTGCGCTTAAACATTTAAGCGAATTAGAAGAGAAAAAACTTTGGCAGCAGGGCAAGGTTAAGGATTATCATTCAGAAGTTACCGGTATTATACGTCAATATTTTGAAGAAAGGTTTAACTTTTACGCATTAGAAATGACATCAACTGAAGTGCTGGATAAACTAAAAAATGTTAAGGAAGCTCAATCAATTTTTGATAAAACGCGCGACTTTTTAAGTAATGCAGATTTAGTAAAGTTCGCAAAGTTTCAACCATTGCCATCTGTAAATGAAGAGATGATGAAACAGGCAAACGAAATTGTACGCCAAACTATACCTATGGAATCACAACTCTTGGAAGAGGAGAATGTAAATGCTTAGTGATATTACATTTGCATATCCTTATGTGTTGTACCTGCTAATTGCCATACCGCTGTTGGTGTTTTGGTTTTGGAAGAAGAATAAAACTTCTACTCCAAATATTGCTTATTCAAGCTTGGATGCGTTTGATGGAATTAAGCCGACATTAAAAGAGCGGCTCCGTTTTGCTCCATTTATTATAAGACTGCTGGCGTTAACAGTTTTAATAATTGCTTTAGCTCGACCGCAAACATTTTCAACCGGAGAAGATATTTATACTGAAGGTATTGATGTGGCGATGCTGCTTGATATTTCCGGCAGTATGCTTGCGGAAGATTTTAAGCCAAACAGACTTGAAGCTGCAAAAGCTGTAATTGACGAATTTGTTTCCGGTCGTACATCAGACAAAATTGGTTTGGTGATTTTTGCAAAAGAGAGTTTTACTCAATGCCCGCTTACTGTTGACTATTTTGTATTACGCGGTTTATTAAAACAGATTGAAAGCGGAATGATAGAAGATGGAACTGCCATAGGAACCGCTTTGGCAAATGGTGTAAACAGATTGAAAGACAGCAAAGCGAAAAGTAAGGTGATGATACTTCTTACAGATGGTGTGAATAACAGCGGCGAAATTGACCCGATTACGGCAGCACAAATTGCCGCTAAATTTGGAATACGAGTTTATACAGTCGGTGTCGGTTCAAAAGGTGAAGCGCCTTATCCGTTTCAAACACCATTCGGTAAAAGGTACCAAAACGTGCCCGTGGAAATTGATGAAGCAACATTAAAGCAAGTAGCGGAAATTACGGACGGCAAATATTTTAGAGCCGAAAATAATAACAAGCTTGCGGAAATTTATACTGAAATTGACAGGCTTGAAAAAACACGAGTCGAGATAACTTCATACCGCCAGGCAAAAGAGTTGTTCTATGCTTGGGCAGGTGCCGGATTATTTTTAATATTTTTTGAATTTGGATTGGCAAGAACTTATTTAAGAAGACTGCCGTAAATTTTAAAAAACAGAATACTTATGTTTAGATTTGCACATAGTGAATATTTATATTTTTTGTATCTGATACCCGTGATCATTTTTATCTATTGGTTTACCCAGCGGCAGCAGATAAAGCTTTTAAAAGGATTTGCAAATTCAAAATTGCATAAAGTTTTATTTCCTAAAAGAAGCAGAGCTAAATCGGGAATAAAATTTATTTCATTTTTGATTGCTGCAGTCTTGCTAATATTTGCATTGGCAAATCCGCAAGTGGGCTCTAAAATAGAGGAAGTTAAACAAGTTGGAATTGACGTTTACATTTTGCTTGATGTTTCCTTGAGCATGACTGCGGAGGATATAAAACCGAGCAGGCTTGATAAAGCTAAATTTGAAATTTCAAAATTGATTAGAAAACTGCAGGGTGATAGAATTGGATTGATTGTCTTTTCGGGACAGGCATACGTACAGTTTCCGCTGACCACGGATTACTCGGCTGCAAATTTATTTCTTTCCGCCGTTGATGTTACATCTGTTCCCCAGCCCGGTACTGCAATAAGTTCTGCTATTGAACTTGCAATGAGATCATTTAAGGAAGAAGCTGAAACAAAAAAAGCAATTGTTGTTATAACCGATGGTGAAGATCATGAAGGTCAATTAAAATCTGTTGTTGAAGATGCTGCAAGTAAAGGAGTAAACATTTATGCAATCGGACTCGGAGACCCATCCGGTGCACCGATACCAATTTATAACGCAGCCGGTGTGCGCACAGATTTTAAAAAAGATAATAAAGGTGAGGTTGTTTTAACTAAGCTGGATGAAGCAACGCTGCAGGAAATTACATCAATTGGAAACGGAAAGTATTATCGTGGTACAAATACATCTGATGAATTAGATAAAATTTATAACGATCTTGCTAAGATTGAAAAATCAGAATTCGGTGCTACAAAAATTACTGAGTATGAAGACCGGTTCCATTATTTGCTGATTCCGGTAATCTTATTATTATTATTTGAGTTGTTGTTATCATCTAACAAATCAAAAATGCTGATGAAAATTGAAAGATCGGAAACGTAACAGAAAGCTATGAAAATGAAAAAGTTAAATATTTTTTGCACTGTTGTATTATTTGTCTGCGCAGGAGCAGTTGCGGGACAAAGCACTAAATCATTAGTTAATGAAGGTGTTGATCTATACAAAGAAGGCAAGTTCCCGGAAGCTGAGGTTAATTTTAAAAAAGGGATTGAAAAAAAATCGGATTCCTTTAATGGTCATTTTAATCTCGGTGATGCTTATTACAAGCAAGGCAGGTATGATGAAGCACTGCAGGCTTTCAAAAATGCTTACACTTTAACCGAAGATGATTATCGAAAATCAAAAGCTCTGCACAATATCGGCAACTCATTTTTGAAGAAGCAAAAATTTAAAGAAAGCATTGGCGCTTATGCGGAATCCTTGAAACTTGATCCGGACGATCTTGAAACGAAATACAATTTATCTTATGCGCTTAACCAGATGAAGCAGCAGCAGGATCAGCAGCAGGATCAAGATAAAAATAAAGATCAGAACAAAGACGATCAGAAGAAAAATCAAGACCAGCAGCAGCAGGATCAAGAACAGGATCAAGATAAGCAGGACCAGCAAAATCAAGATCAACAGGACAAACAAGATCAGAACCAAGACCAGCAGCAACAGCAGCCTCGTCCGAAAGATGAAATATCAAAAGAAGAAGCCGAGCGAATTTTAGAGGCATTGAAAAAAGATGAATCTGATCTTCAGAAAAAACTTCGTAAAAGAAAAGCAAAAGTTGTTAAAAAAGAGAAAGATTGGTAAGGGAAGCAGCAGATAATTTTATAATGAAATTAAAAATTAAAAATATTGTGAGCGTTGTTTTAATCGGATGGTTAATCGGTTCGGTTAATTTATCGGCGCAAGAATTTAAGGCTAGTGTTGATAAAACAACTGTCGGGCAAAATGAAAAGTTTAAAGTTTATTTTGAATTTTCCGGCGGCGATTATAACAAAGTTAAAAATTTTAGAGCGCCGAGTTTTGAAGGCTTAAAAGTATTAGGCGGACCAAATCAGTCAACAAGCATGCAGTTTATTAATGGCAAAATGTCAGCTTCGGTAACTTACTCTTATATTCTGGCAAGTTCAAAAATTGGCAAGTTTAAAATTGAGCCGGCTTCAATCTATTTTGAAGATAAAGTTTTAAGTTCAAAACCAATTACAATTGAAGTGACAAAAGCAGCGGGAAAAATTTCCAACGGCAATACCACCGGGGGAATTTCCAACGAAGAGTTAGCAAAAAATGTTTTTATTAGAGCAATACCAAGTAAAACAAATGTTTATCAAGGCGAACAAGTAACCGTTACTTATAAACTATATACAAAACTAAATATTTCATCCCCGCAAATTAATAAGCTGCCAGCAAACGAAGGTTTTTGGGCGGAGGATTTAGAGACCTCGAACAATATTTCATTTAATATTGAAATGTATAACGGCGAAAGATTTAGAGCCGCAGAAATTAAACGAGTGGCACTCTTCCCAACTAAATCGGGCAAACTAACCGTGTCTCCTTTTGAATTAAAGGTGCCGGTGATAATTAAAAAGAGAAGGAGCAGCAGAGATATTTTTGATGACTTTTTTAACGATTCTTTTTTCGGCTCCGAAACAATTGAGTTTGTCGCTACATCAAACACAATAAATATAAATGTTAAGGCACTGCCCAAAACCAATGTGCCGGCTACTTTTAAAGGTGCGGTTGGTGAATTTGATTTTTCCGCAACCCTTGATAAGGCTGATGTAGAGTTAAATGAAGCCATCACTTTTACGGTAAAGGTTAGCGGAAAAGGAAACATTCAGCTTATAAGCGTGCCCGAAGTTGACTTACCCAACGGCTTTGAAAAGTATGATCCTAAATCATCAAAAAATATTTCTAGAAAAAACATTGTAAGTGGAAACAAAACTGTTGAATACCTTGCTATTGCTCGAATTCCCGGAGTAAAAGAAATTCCGCCGGTAGAATTTTCTTACTTTGATCCCTCAAGAAAACGATACGTTACAAAAAGATCATCCCCCTTTACTATTGATGTAAAAAAAGGTGCAGGCGGATTTGAAAATAATGTCAGCAGTTTTTCGAAAGAGGATATCAAACTTTTAAGCGAGGATATCAGGTTCATTAAAACATCCAATTTTGATTTGAGAAAAAAAGGTGAGTTTAAGGTAATTGCAAGCTGGTTCTGGATATTTACAATCGCCCCGCTTTTAATTTTACTTGTTACACTTGGTGTAAAAAAACGCCAGGATAAATTAACCGGCAATATTCAATTATCCAAGTATCGTAAGGCTGAAAAGGCTGCAAGAGGTAAACTTAAAATAGCTAAGAAAGCATATGATGCAGGGGATAAACCGAAATTTTATGAAGAAACTTCAAAGGCTGTTTTCGGGTATCTTGAAGATAAATTGAATATTCAAAAATCGGAGTTTACCCAGGAACGGGCAATTTCAGAATTGCTGAATCAAGGCATTGCTGATGAATTGGTTTCTAGAGTAAAATCAATTTCTGAAAAATGCGAGTTTGCACGCTTTGCTCCAAAAGCGGAAAATAGTCACGCAGAAAAAAACATGTATGACGAAGCACTTAGTGTTATTATTGAATTGGAAAACTCATTGATAGGAACGAAAAAAGTAAAAAGTAAAAAGTGAAAAGGAAAAAGTAAAAAGGAAAAATTAAAGAAAAGAGAGAATGAAAAAGTTTATTGTAAATATTATTTTATTATTTGCTGTTACATTTACAGTGAATGGATCATCTATTGATGAGATGATGATCGAGGCAAATAAACTTTATCAGGAAAGTAAATACGATAGTGCGCTAACAGTTTATAAACAGGTTACTGATCAAGGGTATGTAAGCGCAGCTTTATATTTTAATATCGGAAACTCTTACTACCGAACCGGAGAGATAGGAAGAGCGATTTTAAATTATGAGCGCGGTTTAAAATTAGAACCTTCCGATGAAGATATAAAATATAATCTGCGAATTGCACAGGCGAGAATTGTTGATAGGATAAAATATGTCCCTCAAATATTCCTTGTTGAATGGTGGAATAGTCTGCTGACCTTTTTATCTGTTAGTGCTTGGGCTGCGGTTGTAATAATTTTTTATATCTCACTTTTAATTTTTATTGGTATTTACTTTTTAACAAAGAGCGGCAGACTTCAAAGATTTTCTTTCTATTTCGGCTCGATGAATTTTATTGCATTAATTTTTATCGTGTTTCTATTCATTGCACGTGTCAATCGCGAGACATCAAAAGATTACGGAGTTCTAATTACCGATACAATTTCAGTAAAAGTCTCTCCTGATGAAAAAGCACAAGATGCTTTTGTAATTCATGAAGGATTAAAATTTGAAGTGGAAGATGAATTACAAGAATGGGCTCGAATAAAACTCTCTGACGGCAAAGTAGGCTGGTTAAACAAAACAGCATTAGAAATGATCTAGCAACTGGATACTGGGTGCTGGATTCTGGATTCTTGATTCTTGAATCTGCTTTCTTTGCGTCTCGGCGGCTTTGCGTGATTAGTTGTGTTTGAATTCACTTCTTGAAATATCATTGCAAGCCAAGCCGCTAATTTGTTTTAACTGGTTTTTAAGTTTTTTCTACTGGCTTCTGACTACTGGCTTCTGGCTTCTGGTTTTTGTGTCTTTATTAAAAATTTTTGCTTTCTTTGCGTCCTTGCGGCTTTGCGTGAAGAAGCTTTTTACCAATATTCGTAAAACCGGTTCATCTCAATTCTACCGGCAGTGCTTGATTCTGGATACTTGATTCTTGATGCTGGATTCTGGATTCCCGCCAGAAAGACAGCGGGCAGGCTGGTTACTGGATGCTGGCTCCTGGTTTAATCTACCGATTCTAATAATTTATTTCCTTTGCGTCTGCGCCTTTGCATTATATGTTGTTTCTGTATTCACTTCTTGAAAAAACATTGCACGCTAAGTCGCCAAGCCGCTAAGTTGTTTCTACTGTTATTAAATCTTTTCTCCTATATTCTGACTACTGACTACTGACTACTGACTACTGAATTCTTTTTTTTGCCCCCCCCTTTTTTCTTTCAAAAAAAATGATATCTTGGAATTATATTAAGATGAAACGTGTTATTAAAATAAAAGGAGAAAAAGATGAAAAAAATAGCAGCCTTTATTGCTTTAGCAGCATTTTCAATTATTCTTTTAGGGAATAGCTCTAATTCATTTGAGAACAGTAAATATTCAAAAAGTGCATTAACTAATTGTCCGTATTTAAATCAAATTCATTTGAATGCTGAATCTGCTGAAAAAACTACGGACGGAACGAAATGTCCTTACATTAAATCACAAAAATCTAAAATTGAAAAAAATGATGCCTGTCCATTCCAAGAAAAACAAAAACAAATTTATTATGAGATGAATAAAAAACGAGCGGAGCAAAAAATAAAGTTATCCTGAATTCATTATATTTGAATTATGTAAAAGGCAGTTTATGACTGCCTTTTTTTTTGAACGAAAAATTAGAGAAATATGAACGCAAAAAAATATAACAATATTAAACTCGCATTTGGAATTGGGAAAGGTGTAGCATCATTTATTTTAATTTTACTTTTTGTGTGGTTAGGATACAGCAGCGCCTTAACAAATTATTTATCGGGATTTACTTCTAACAATTACTTGCTTTTTATTTTGTTTGTAGTAGTGAGCGGTGCGGCTGCGTCAATTTTATTTTACCCGGTAAATTTTTATACCGGTTTCCTTCTTGAACATAAATACAATTTATCTAATCAAACATTTCTGCAATGGACTTGGGAAAACCTTAAAGGCACAATGATAGGCGGGGTTATTGGGCTGCCCATACTATTACTTTTTTATTATGCCCTAAATACTTTTGGTGGACTCTGGTGGCTTCCTTTTTCAATAATACTTTTTATTATTTCGGTGCTGCTGGCTAAAATAGTTCCAATAATTATTCTGCCGTTATTTTATAAAATTAGCCCTTTAGATAATGATGATCTAAAAGAGAGAATTTTAGCGTTATCAAAAAATGTTGGAATGAAAGTAGAAAATGTTTTTCAGTTTGATATGAGTAAGAATACTAAAAAAGCCAACGCAGCATTTACCGGTTTAGGCAAATCAAAAAAAATATTGCTTGGCGATACCCTGCTTGAGAGTTATTCAAATGATGAAATTGAAACTGTGATAGCACATGAACTTGGTCATTACAAGCATAAACACATTGTAAAAAATATAATCATCAGTACAGCATTCAGCTTTTTAACATTTTTTCTAATTGCACTTTTATATGACTTATCACTCTCCTGGTTTGACTTTACAAGCCGTACCCAAATTGCCGCTTTACCAATACTATCATTGTGGGGCATGCTCATCGGATTGATCCAAACACCGATATCAAATTCAATATCACGTAAGTTTGAGTACGAAGCAGATGAATACGCAATTAATTCAACCGGCAAAACGGAAGCATTCATAAACACATTGGATAAATTGACCGACCAAAATTTAGGCGACCGCGAACCGCATCCGTTAGTTGAGTGGTTTTCATACAGTCATCCATCAATTAAAAAACGCTCTGAGTTTATTTTATCCTTAGAGCAAAAGAAGTAATAAATTTTCTTTAATATTGATATTGTAAGAGTTATTTTAATACTCGAAATGAGAACTCAATTCAATAATAACCTAAACGAAGCAGCATTTATAAAAAGAATATTATTATTAATAACGATTCTTCTCTTTATACAAAATGGCTGTTCATTAGACGGCAATTATGATCCGCGTGAAGCAAATCCAAAAGTGCCGGCAGCCCCATCTCCTGCAAACGAAAGTGATAATAATGATCTGCTGTTATTTTTGGATTGGAACTCACAGGCAATCCTAAATTTTGATGTTTACTTTGACATCAAGAATCCCCCCGAAAAACTGCTTGTGGAAAATTTAATGACTTCGAGATATACTGTTTATGGGCTTGATCCCGGAGTTACTTATTACTGGAGGGTGCTTGCTAAACAAGATGCGGATACAGAAATTCTTGGGGAGGTTTGGAGTTTTTCCACCATGCCTGAGTTTACCCTTGATGATGGAACAATGCTGAAAAGTTTAAGGGTAAGCAGCAGTCCGCCAAGTAATGTGAATGTAATGTTTGAATGCTATGACGGTAATAAAAGGGGAATTACCGGCTACACGATTGATGATTTTAATTTAAGAGATGATGGAGATACAGTTGCACCTACTGATCAATTTGCTCAATTAAAATCAAAAATTAGTTTTGGCTATTCTCAAAAAATTGTTTTAATGATTGATAACAGTGCAAATGAAAATGTTGATTTTAATCAAATAAAAAATGCAGCGGCAGAATTTATAAACAGTTTTAGCGGCAGCAAGTTTTTTAAAGTTTTTAAGTTTGCTGAAGAAGTGGAACTTGTTCAGGATTTTACTAGTGATAAAGGTTTAGTGACTTCCTCAATAAACGGCATACAACCATCACCAGGTAAAACTAATCTTTATGAAGCAGCAATTGTTGGTGCGGGCAATTTGAATGATTTTTACAGCGATGAATCAATTGAGCAAACGGCACTGATTTTGATAACCACCCACAGTGACAGCAAAGGCGAAAGAGGATTAAACGAAGTACTTCAGCAAATTCAGAATAAAAGAACTTACCTAATTGCATTTGGAAATATTGATGACCCATTTTCGGTAAGTCTGCTCGGCAATAGAGAAAACTATTTTACTTTTGAGTACTTAGCCCTTGTAGATAAATTGAACAATGTCAGTAATTATATCAGCGACATAGAGGACAGCTTTTATTGGTTAGTTTACGACAGTCCTAAAAGAGATTTCGATTTTCATACATTGGCGGTAACAGTTAAAAATAATCCTATATCGGGCACTGCGGGACTTATAGAAGCGTTTTATTTGAGCAATGATTTTTTTAACGCGGAACCCGGGCTATATATTAACGCCACATCATCCAACCCTGCGGGGATTGATACACTTGGAATGTTCCCCGGATTAACACGAACCTTAACAGCATCAACGTTTGGGGGAGATTTTTTACCAAATTATACATGGTATGTTGCAGGCAATAAAATAATTGAACTTACACTTACTGATGATAATAATAGAGCAAAAATAGAAGCGGTAGGAAGTGTAGGTGATGAAGCAGAGTTGGTATTAACAGACCTTAATAATGGTCTTCAAAAAATATTAGTTATAAACATTGAATAAACCTTAGAGATAAAAATGGCAGTAACGAAAGATGAAGTAAAATATATAGCATCATTATCAAAGTTAGAATTTGATGAAAGCGAATTAGAAGATTTTACAAAAGAGTTCAATCAAATTTTAAACTATATAGATAAGCTGAACGAATTGGATACTGAAAATGTTGAACCTTTATCTCATCCAGTTGAAAAATCAAACGTTTTTAGAGAAGATGAAAATATAAAATCAGTTGGCAGACCCGAGGCTTTAAAAAATGCACCAGATAGCAGCGACGAATATTTTAAGGTTCCAAAAGTTATAAAGTCCAAATAATAAATTACACAGTTCTATATTCCACGGCACAATAATGATATTAGGAATAATACCCGCGCGATTTGCTTCAACCCGTTTAATGGGTAAACCGCTTGCTAAGATTGGCGGTAAACCGATGATTCAGAGAACTTATGAAAGTGCAAAAAAATCTAAACTGCTGGATAAAATTGTTATAGCAGTTGATGATGACAAAGTTTATAAAATAGTTAATGATTTTTGCCCCGATGTAAAATTAACCCCCAAAGAAATTGCAACCGGTTCAGATAGAATTGCTTTGGTTGCCGAGGATTATGCAGATGCAGATATAATTGTTAACATTCAAGGTGATGAACCTTTCATTCCAGGTAAAATGATAGATGAAGCGATTGAACCTTTACTATTCGATAAAAAAGTTGAAGTATCAACACTGGCAAAAAGAATTGAAACTGTTGATGAATTAAAATCCCCTTCAATACCAAAAGTTGTATTTGATTACAGCAATATGGCACTATACTTTTCCCGCTCGCCGATTCCATACATACGTGAAGCGAGAACAAATTTGGAGCGGATAAAAAAAGGAGAAATCTATAAACATATTGGTCTGTATGTATTTAGGCGGGATGCACTGTTCAAGTTTACATCTTCACTGCCAACAGATTTGGAAAGATTTGAAAAACTAGAACAGCTGCGCATGCTTGAAAATGGAATCCCCATTAAAATTGTAATCACCGAATTTGAAAGTCTTTCCGTTGATACACCGGAAGACTTAAATCTTGCAAGAAAATATTATAGTAGAATTATTAAACCAAATATTTAGAAACCTTTGAATAACCTTTGTATTGTCATTGCGAACTCCGATGCTTTATATCGGAGTGTGGCAATCTTTGACTTTTGGGCAGATTGCTTCGGGAAAAACCTCTCGCAATGACACCAAGTAGTTTTATTAAAAGATTTTACATAATTAAGAAGTGCAATCCTGATTCATCGTTGTTAGCTTCTTGCTTGTCATAAAAGGATGTAATATGAAAGAACCAAAAAAACTTAATCTCGCAAACTTACCAACCCCAACTCAAAAATTAAATTTTAACGGCTGCAGTTTTTTAATTAAGCGGGATGATTATACCGGGACAGAATTAACAGGCAACAAAATTAGAAAACTTGAATACTTGATGCACGAAGCTAAAAGATTAAAAGCCGATTACGTTTTTACCTGCGGCGGTGATCAATCGAATCACTGCAGAGCAACAGCAATTGCTGCAGCACAGCTAGGTATTAAATCAAGATTATTTTTGTGGGGAAAAGAAAAAAAACTTAAAGACGGTAATCTGTTTTTGAATAAAATGTTCGGTGCTGAGACTGAATATTTTAATAAGCAAGAATATAAAAATGTATTGCAGATTATGGCAGACCGAGAGAAACAATTCACCAAAAAGAATAAAAGGGTTTATACTTTTCCATCCGGCGGGTCTTCGGCTTTAGGTATTTGGGGCTACATTAATTTTATTCCGGAATTGTTGAATCAAATTAACAAACGGTCAATAAATTCAATACTAAGTGCAGCAGGCAGCGGCGGTACTGCAGCGGGCATGCTTATAGGCAGTGCGATTAACAATTGGAATTTAAAAATATTTGCTGTTGATGTCTTCAACAATAAAGCTGAAATGGAAGAAATGATCATCACTGTTGCAGAAGAATGTTTGAAAAAATATAAGATCAATAAAAAATTAAATTATAAAAATCTTGAAGTGATGGACGGCTATTCAACCGAAGGGTATAAAAATATTGAGCCGAAAAAATTAAAGTTGATCAAAAAATTGGCAGAAGAAAATGGTGTTTTATTAGACCCTGCTTATACAGGTAAAGCTTTCTATGCATTCAACGAAAACTTTTTGGCTGGGAAGAAAAATACAAAAACATTGTTTCTGCATACCGGCGGTTTGTTCGGCGTTTTTGCAAAACGTAAAAAGTATTTAGGAATTTGATTTGTATATTGTCATTTCATTTGGCAATATTTATTTTTTGAAGTGAGATTACTTCGTCGTCCGTCCACCGACGGACTCCTCATAATGACAGAGTAAAATAAGTCATTTGGAAAAGGCTTTAATTCTGTCATTGCGAATCCGTCGGCGGACGGATTAAGCAATCTCCAATTAGAACCAAAGCAAACATACAAGGAAAACCATGGAAAATAAAATTAGAGTTATAGTAGCCAAAGCCGGACTTGACGGACATGACAGGGGAGCAAAAGTAGTAGCAGCTGCATTGCGCGATGCCGGAATGGAAGTGATTTACACAGGTCTTCGTCAAACTCCCGAAATGATTGTGGAAGCTGCTTTGCAGGAAGACGTTCACGCAATCGGTGTTAGTCTGCTTTCCGGCGCTCACATGACGATCTTTCCTAAAATTTTAGATTTGATGAAACAAAAAGAATTGGATGATGTTTTACTTTTCGGCGGTGGTATAATTCCCGATAAAGATTTGAAAGAACTTAAAGCAATGGGAGTTGGGGCATTATACACCCCGGGCGCACCAACGACCGAAATTGTTGAAAATCTAAAAAACTGGGTAAAAGAGCATCCCCGCAAAGAATTATAGTTTTACCTTTATGATCTCTGCGGCAGTTCAATTCGAACTTTGCGTGAAATTCTTTTTGGGAGCGACGTAAAAGATTTCATGTAGAATAAAATTGAAACGCTAACTATTTATAAGTGTTAGTTCAATTCAAACATACCTACAAGTTTTAATCAATTTAAATTTTCAGTCAATGCCAAAGATCCTATCTTCAAACAGCGAAGATATGATCTTGAATAGATTCGTTTAGTTATTACTGTAAACATCATTAGAAAAATTATAGCATGCCTTTGCGATCTCTGCGGCAGTTCATTGCGAACTTTGCGTGAAATTCTTTTTCTTGATCAACTAAAAAATTCATCACGCTAAGACCTCGAAGAGGAACATTTCTACTAATTTAACTCACCACCCAAAAATTCCATTGAAACTAACTATAGATTTTAACATATTAATAGCGGCTAAAAAACTCTTTTAATCAACGAAGTTATAGAAATTAGAATAGGGCGGAAACATGTTTAGAAAAATTATCACCTCAGTATTTTTACTTCCAATTATTTTACAAATTAATGCACAGCCAATTGATGGCAGCAGTGAATTCATTAAAGAATCAATAATGGGTGAGAACAATATTACCAGTATTGTATTTAACTACGGTTCAATTGGAGCGCCAAATAGACTTGGTAATGTTGCTGACTTTGTCTGGCGGGGAATGGGAAATATGTTTGAATTTGGTCCACTATTAGCCGCTGAAGTAGAAGGTGAAAATGGAGATACACTTCATATTGTATCCGATTCATACATCAGAACCGGGCAAGGGGATTACAGCCCTGACGGAACCACAAAGTGGGGATGGCTTCCAAGAGAAGGATACGCTAATCAAAATCAAGCTGGAATTGCATCAAGCATTGATCCAAGTACATGGTTCCCCGGATGGTCAGAATGGCCCGGTGAATATGGCGATGGAGTAACTGTTGGATTGAACGAAATCTATTACGTAATGGATGATTTCTCGAATGCCGAGTTTCCCTATTACCCTTTTCCCGATACAACAAAAAGAGGTTTGGGTGTAAGCGCAGAAGTCAGAATTTATCAATTCGGCAGCGGAATGAAAGATGCAATGATAGTAAAATATATTTTAACTAATGAAAGTCCGAAAGCACTCAATAAAGTTTATTTCGGATTTCATGGTGATCCGCACATTGGCGGACCTTCTGACTACGCAGATGATCGAACGGGAATAATTGGTGAAAATGGAGTTGCAGGTTATGAAGGTTCTAAGCATACACTCTATTCTTGGGATGATGATGGAATTGGCTTTGCCGGAAAACCAACCGGATATATGGGCTTCAAACTTTTAGATACCCCTAATTCAGCCGGACTCACATCTGCTCATGCTTTAGTTTATACTAATAGTTTTCCAAATGTGCCCGCTAACGATGAATTAATGTGGCAATTATTAAGCGGTGATATTGATTCAACTTCAGGATTATTTACAATTGCCGGCGACAATGTTTTGAATTTCGGAACCGGACCGTTTAGTTTGGCGGCGGGCGAGCAGACAGAAATTAAACTCGCAATATTCATGTCGGAAGATTTTATGGACATGATAAAAGATGCCGACTACATTTACTACCATCATAATTGGGGAGATATTGGTGATGATGCAGCAATGGCGGGCGGTTCAAGTGATTACGAGGTTTCCTTGGATGAACCTGCAAGTTCGGTCAGCGGAATTGTTAATGTAACCTGGCAATACTCAGGCACTGACCCAAATGCTGTTGCAGCGGTTGAGTATTCATCAAACTTTGGCGAAGAATGGATAATGCTCGAAAAAAATATTCCAATTGCATCAAGCTATCAATGGAATACTGAAGAAAATAGAGACGGTGTAAATTATTTACTTAGAGTAGTCTCGTATGATCCGAACGAGCAGGACAATTATTATTACGATGTGGCTGATTCGAGATTCACTGTTGATAACCCTGCTGTTAATGCTCAGCCGGAATTATCAGTCGATCTCACATTCACACAATCAGCAGTGGTTAGGTCTCCGCTTCAAATTAACTGGACATGCGAAGATGCGGATGATGAAAATCTATCAATCACGCTTGAATATTATTATGCCGGAGAGGGACCATTTTACTTAATTGATGATGTGCAATATGCGAATGGAAATTTCCAGTATAACTGGGACTTATCCGAAACACCGAACGCAAATTCTTACTATTTCAATTTGATTGCTTCAGACGGTAATTCAGATACCTTAATTACTAGCGGTGAATTTGAAATAAGCTACAATCAAGGAGTCTATGTTGATCCGGCAATTAATCATATTACCGGGAACGGAACACCGGAAATTGAAATTGTGGTAATAGACTCCACCGCAATAACCGGTGACGAATATGAGATCACTTTTGATGTAACAGATGAAGAGAACAAAACATTTTCAATTAAGAATACTAATTCGGGTGTTATTCAAATTGATTCGTATCCTCTGAGAGATCATCTATCAACACCTTTGTTTGAAGGCTTAAAAGTAAAAGTTTTTGATAAACAACTTGAAGTAAGTACTGAATTATCAAAATTTAACAGAAGCATTTTGGATACAACAATTTTATTTATACGTGATGCAACTTTAGGAGCGCAGCAAGATTACAGAGGTGATTGGGCAATTATTTTTAATGACCTAGACACTGCGAGCGATGGCTCATACTTATTCCCCGGCGATACAACTATTAATCAAACTTTGACAGATGTTGTTTGTCCGTTTACAATTAGTTTTTTACCGGAAAACTTAAATGCTAATTTCTTAATTAATGAAGGTCTTGCTACTCAAAATGGCAGATGGGATGCCGGTGAAATTATAATTCTACAGCCGAATGAAAACCCCGGTTTTCAAACTATATATGAAACAAGTTTGGATTTTTCCTCAGGCATCCAGCCAGGCAATGGAGATACATTATTTATAAAAACAAATAAGCCGGTTCAAAATAATGATGTGTTTAGGTTTACTTCGGATGATAGTTTTGTAACTTCAGTAAAAGATAATCTTGTAGTAAGCGATTATCATATTTCACAAAACTATCCGAATCCATTTAACCCGACAACAAAAATAAATTTCCAATTGCCCAACGCGGGTATTGTCAATATTGTAGTTTATGATATTCTCGGAAGGAAAGTACAGACACTAATGAATGAATATCGTAGCGAAGGAAAATACACACTTGAATTTGATGCATCCAAACTCGCAAGCGGAATGTACATTTATAGTCTTCAAGTAAATGGGTTTGTGATGAATAGAAAGATGATGCTTTTAAAATAAAATGGGAAATAAGACTATGAAAAATTCATGTCTTTTGTTTTTATTTTTTGTTTTATCAGCCAATATGTTTGGGCAAGGAATTAACTATAATAAAGAATTTGTAGTAAATACTTATACTGAGAACTATCAATCAGTTCCTTCGGTTTGTAATTTAACTAATGGCGGTTTTATAGTTAGTTGGCAAAGTTTAGCCCAAGTACCTGTGGGTTATAGTATTTTTGCGCAAATTTTTGATGAGTTTGGACAAGCATTTGGTGATGAATTTCAGGTTAGCACAGATTCAAATTATGCTCAAACAAAATCTGTTATAGCTAATTTGAATAACGGTGACTTTGTTATTTGCTGGGAAAGTAGAAATCAAGATGGAAGCGGGTTTGGAATATATGCACAAATGTTTGATGAATATGGAAAAAAAGTAAGAGATGAATTCAAAGTCAATACAACAACTGAAGATTGGCAGATGGACCCATCTATTACCGGTCTTAATGGAGGCGGCTTTGTGGTATGCTGGGAGAGCCGTGAAGAAAACAATGGAAACAGCCATGGAATCTTTGCACAGATGTATGATGATGAGGGTAACAAAGTCGGAACTGAATTTAAAGTAAACACCATTCCAGCGGTCAATTTATTAAATCCTTTCATTTGTGATTTGATAACAGGTGGCTTTATTATTTGTTGGGAAGATGGTGATCTACTTTCGCATAGCTATGGTGAAGTCAAAGCTCAGATCTACAATCAAACTGGAACACCTGTTGGAAGCGAGTTTCAGATGAATACATATACAGAAAACCGTCAGGGTAATGCGAGTATATGCCGACTTATGGATGGGCGTCTTATTGTATGTTGGGATAGTTGGAGGCAGGACTCATCATCAGGAGGTATTTATGCTCAGATGCTCGATAGCAATGGAGTAAAAATCGGTGATGAATTTCAAGTTCATACTTACACTTATGGTCGTCAAGAAAATCCAGTTGTATCCAGTATTTCAACTGGGGGCTTTTTTATTTCTTGGCTTAGTGATCAAGATGGAAGTTGGGAGGGTGTTTATGCACAACTATTTGATATTGATCTTAATAAAGTAGGTAATGAATTTCGAGTTAATGATTACACATATCAGAAACAGTTTAATCAAAGTATGATCGGTTTACCAAATGGAAATTTATTTATTTGTTGGGAGAGTTTTGGTCAAGATGGTGATTTATTTGGAATAATAGCAAAAAATTATCTTAGCGAACCAATAAATCACAACTTAATTCCTTACGAACTTTTGCAGCCTGAATCAAGTTCAAATGTAGATCATGCTAATCCAAAATTTAGTTGGAACCATGCATCCAATGTCCACATAAATTTCCCTTGGGAGTTAACTTACGATTTATACATTGATACTGCCATTAGTTTTAGCAATCCAATTATTCAACCAGACATTCAAGATTCCACATTCCAAATAGATTCAATTGCTAATGGGCAAACTTATTATTGGAAAGTACTTGCAAAAAATATTAGCGGAGATTCATTATGGAGTTCAACTGTAAATAATTTTTCTATTGATACAACTGCAGTTGTTGGGGTAAACATTATTGATCCTGAAATACCGGAAAAATTTAATTTGTTTCAAAACTATCCAAATCCATTTAACCCGACAACAAAAATTAAATTCACAATTCCGACCTCACCCTTAAATCCCTCTCCCCAGCCTGTCCGGCAGGCAGGTTACCAAGGAGAGGGAAATAGGGAGAGGTTTATAACTCTTAAAGTTTACGACATACTCGGCAACGAAGTCACAACTCTGGTTAACGAACAAAAATCACCTGGCACATACGAAGTTGAGTTTTCCACCTCCGGCGTACAGGGATTAAGCAGCGGAATTTATTTTTATAAATTAAATGCGGGTTCATTCTCTCAAACGAAAAAGATGATGCTTTTAAAATAGGAGTTAGGAGACAGTAGTTAGAATTTAGAATAAAAAAACTTATTAATCTAAACGAAAATATTTCACATCCGCTGTCATCAAATGATGGTGGTTATTTTATAGCCACGAAGCCTCAAAGCCACAAAGATTTACTTAGAGTCTTCGAGACTTTGTGGCAATTATGTGTTGTTAATCCGTAAAAGCAATTTAATCCCCCAACAAACCCTGCCCTTTCATCTTTTTAATTTTATGTTATATTCGCAGAACTAAATTAATAGGAGATAGTAATGAAAAACAAAATTGCAGTACTTGGCTGCGGAAATATAGGCGGTGCAATTGCACGCGGATTAGTAAAATCGAAAAAATATTCATCAAAAAATATTTCTTTAACAAGAAGACAAGAACCAGCCTTGAAGAAATGGGATGAACTAGGTTATAATGTTACAACTGATAATAAAGCCGCTGTAAAAGAAAGCGGAATAATAATAATTGCTGTTACACCTCAGCAGCTAAACGGCTTGCTGGAAGAAATTGCCCCCGCTCTCAATCCGAAAAAACACATTATTTACTCAATCGTTTCGGGTGCTTCGGTTAAGCAGATAAAATCTCACATTAGTAAAAATGTTCCGGTAGTTAGAGTTATGCCGAATACGGCAATCGCAATTCAAGAATCAATGACATGCATAAGCGCCGATGATGAAGATAGAAAAGCAATGGATTTAGCGGTACAGATTTTTGATAATCTTGGCAAAACAATTGTGATACAGGAAGAGTTGATGGTGCCTGCCACTGCTTTGTGCGCCTGCGGTATTGCGTTTTTCCTTCGCTCAGTCCGTGCAGCCTCGCAAGGGGGAATTGAAATCGGATTCCATTCAAGCGATGCACTCTTTATGGCATCACAAACTGCAAAGGGTGCGGCGGCAATGCTTCTCGCTGAAGGCGATCATCCTGAAAATGAAGTAGATAAAGTAACCACTCCGCAGGGATGCACAATTTCCGGCTTAAACCAAATGGAGCATTCGGGATTCAGTTCATCAATGATTCGCGGTATTGTCACTTCAGCGGAAAAGGCGAGAACTTTATATTCGAACGATGAATAAAAGAATACTTCGTCTTGCAATACCAAATATATTAAGCAATCTCTCTATTCCGCTTCTCAGCTCGGTGGATACTATTGTTGTCGGGCATCTCGATAATGCAGCATACCTGGGTGCTATTGCTGTCGGTTCAATGATATTTAATTTCCTCTACATGGGTATGGGCTTTTTGCGCATGGGCACAACAGGCTTAACTGCCCAGGCAAACGGAAGCAAAAACGAAGAGGAAACAATTCTAGTTCTCGGCAGGGCAATTTCAGTTGCTTTAGCATCTGCGGTTATATTCCTGCTTGCTCAAGTGCTAATTGCCTCAGTTAGTTTTGCAATTGTAAAAGGCAGCGCAGAGGTTGAATTATTTGCGAGTGAATATTTTTTCATTAGAATTTGGGCTGCACCGGCAACACTTTCGCTTTATGCTTTTCATGGCTGGTTTTTGGGAATGCAGAATGCAAAGTATCCGCTATACTTATCACTATTTGTAAATATTGCAAATATCATATTCAACTTGGTTTTTATTTATCAATTCGGAATGGCATCGGATGGTGTTGCACTTGGAACTGTCATTGCTCAGTATCTCGGGTTGCTGCTTGCAATATTTTTGTTTCTATATAAGTACAAGTATTACCTAAAGCATATCATAGTTAAAAAAATAATTGAGTTACAGCCGCTCAAAAAATTCTTTCAAATAAATTTAGATATACTGATAAGAACCCTTGCATTAATTTTTGCGTTCAGTTTTTTTACCGCGAAATCTGCCGAGTTTGGAGAGCATATTTTAGCAGCAAATACAATTCTAATAAATCTGTGGATGATAATCGCTTATGGTGTTGACGGATTTGCTTACGCGGCGGAAAGTTTGGTCGGCAATTTTATCGGCGCAAAAGATAATCAAAAATTAAGAAAGGTGATTCGGTACTCATTCTATTGGGGTTTAGGGATGGCAGCAGTTTTGTCACTAATTTATTGGATTGGCAGCGATCATATTGTTAAACTTTTCACTAATAATAAAGCTGTAATTTTAATTGGACTCCAATTTTATACCTGGACAATTTTTGCACCGTTGATAAATAGTTTTTGTTTTATATGGGATGGAATTTACATCGGTGCGACAGCAACAAAACCAATGCGTAATTCTCTTCTCTTCAGCACACTGATTGTTTTTCTTCCCACATTTTATTTAACAAATGACATCATCGGTAATCATAGTCTGTGGCTTGCAATGACTTTGTTTATGGTTGCACGCGGGGCTGCACTTTTTATTTATTCGAAGAAATATATTTATAGGTGGTAAGCCGGTGACCGGGGCTTCGATACATTCCGCATTCGCGGAATTACTCAGCCAACTATCAAGTGTGAGAAAGTACGGTTATCGAGTAGCTCCGTTGTTTGGAGTGTATCGAGATATGCCGGGGCTTCGATACGTTCCGCTTTGCGGAACACTCAGCGACCTATCGTGAAGAGGAATTTGCGGTTATCGAGTAGCGCCGTTGTTTGGTGCGTATCGAGATATGCCCGGTTGCTTCGATATATCTCGCTCTCGTGAGATTACTCAGCCACCTTGGATGCAGAAAATGTAAGGTTATCGAGTAGCCCCGATTTATGGGGTGTATCGCCCATGCCGGTTGCTTCGATACATTTCGCTTCGCGGAAATACTCAGCCACCTTGGATGCAGAAAATGTAAGGTTATCGAGTAGCCCCGATTTATGGGGCGTATTGCCCATGCCGGTTGCTTCGATATATCTCGCTCTCGCGAGATTACTCAGCCACCTTGGATGCAGAAAATGTAAGGTTATCGAGTAGCCCCGATTTATGGGGCGTATCGAGATACCGGCAGGAATAACGTTAAGCGGCAATCCCTTTTTCACTTTAATTAAATTTTAACTATTTTGTTTTCCAGCAATTATTTAAGTTTTATATACAACCACAAAACCGGTAAAAACAATGAGAAAAATTTATACGATCATTCTGCTGCTGACTTTAGTATCAGCAGTATTTGGTGAAAACTACAAACAAGTAAAAATATTTATTGATAATTCCGAACAGATTAACACACTGCTTGAACAAGGCTTGGAGTTTGATCATTTAACGATTGAAAAAGATAATTCTATTATTACTTTTATCTCAGATTCAGATTTTGAAAAATTAAAAATGATGCAGTTCAGATATGAAATTATTATTGATGATTGGAATGATTATTATGCTAAGCTTCCAACATTAAGTGCCGAAAGCAAAAGTGAAATTATTAAAGAGAGTAAAGAAAATTTTGGTGTCGAAGGATTAACTTTCGGTTCTATGGGAGGCTTTTATACCTTTGCTGAAATTACTGCAAATCTCGATTCAATGTTTGCAAATTATCCTAATCTTATTACACAAAAATATTCAATTGGTACCTCGCACGAAGGAAGAACGATTTGGGCTGTTAAAATTTCCGACAATCCGAATGTGGCTGAAGATGAGCCGCAAGTATTGTTTGAATCTTTAATTCATGCCCGCGAACCTGCATCGATGGCGACACTGTTTTATTATATGTACTACCTTTTAGAAAATTATGGAACTGATCCCGAAGTAACTTACCTGGTAAATAATAGAGAAATATTTTTTGTGCCCTGTTTTAATCCCGATGGTTATGAGTATAACAGAGCTAACAGTCCGGGCGGCGGCGGAATGTGGCGTAAGAACAGGCGCAACAGCGGCGGCGGAGATTACGGAGTTGACCTAAATCGAAACTTCGGTTATGAATGGGGACACGATAATATAGGTTCAAGTCCAGATCCTTCCAGCGAAATTTACCGCGGTCCATCTGCTTTTTCTGAACCGGAATCTCAAACAATTCGTGATTTTATTCTTTCCAAAAATATTAAAACGCATATTAACTACCATTCATACGGCAATGTTATGATTTATCCATGGGGTTATACAGATGAGCAGACACCCGATTCAAATATTTATAATAGCTTTACTGCCGATATGAGTGTTTGGAATGGCTATGGCTACGGAAACAGTACTAATACAATCGGCTATCAATCAAATGGAACTGTGCGTGATTGGAGTTACGGCGAGCAAACAGTAAAGAATAAAATTTTCGGATATGTCTTTGAAGTCGGAGCTTCATCAGATGGTTTCTGGCCAAGTCAAAGTAGAATCTTTCCGCTGGCTCAAGGAAATCTTCGTCCAAATTTATACAAAACCTGGGTTGCAGGCGGTTATGCGGGAATAATCGGCATATCAGCAAATGTTGAACACTACAACCCTGGTGATGATGTTTTTCTTACACCGATTGTAAAAAACAAGGGATTGGGCGATGCAGAAAATTTAACTATTGAGCTGATTAGTTTGAGTCCCGATGTAACAGTGGTTACTGGTACTACAAATTTAACATCAATTCCATCATTAACTGCCGATACCTCTGCTGCACCGGTAGAAATATCAATATCCGGGTCTGCTGCAATAGGCAGTGAAGTTCAATTAGTTTGGAGTGTTACTTCAAACTCTGTTTTAATGAGTGTTGATACGACAACAATTAGAATTGGAACACCGGTTTATTTATTTGAAGATAATAGTGATGACCCCGCAGTGCTTTGGAATTTAACAGGAACGCAAACATGGGAAGCAACAACATCATCATTTTATTCAGCACCAAACTCATACACTGAAAGTAGGCTTGGTAATTACAGCAGCAATGCAAATGTTAAAATGACTTTAAAAGACGCAATTGATTTAACCTCGGCTGATTCACCGGTTTTAACTTTCTGGACAAAATATTTTATTGAAGATAACTGGGATTGCGGACAGGTTTTTATTTCAACAAATGGGGGCAGCACATGGATACCGCAAGAAGGAAATTTCACAGTTGCCGGTTCGGGTAATGGTACACAAGCTAACGGTCAGCCTGTTTATGAAGGTACACAATCAAATTGGGCTCATGAAGAAATTGATTTATCGGCTTATGTTGGTCAGCAAATTTTAATAAGATTTGAGTTTAAGTCTGATACTTCTGTTCAAGAGGACGGCTGGTATGTTGATGATATTAAAATTTATTTTTACGGAGTAGTTCCCGTTGAATTGATCTCCTTCAATGCATCAGTAGAAAATTTATCTGTAAATCTTAACTGGAAAACAGCAAGTGAATTAAATAACTATGGATTCAGAATTGAGAGATGTGAAAAGTCAAACGTGAAAAGTGAAAAGTGGGAAACGATTGCTTTTGTTGATGGAAGAGGCACAACTGCTGAGATTCAAAGCTACGATTACACAGATGCAACACCAATCCGGGGTAAATCCATTTACAGATTAACTCAAATTGATTTTGACGGAACAGAGAAAATTATTGCAACCGAAGAAGTAAATTTTGTAGGAAATATTACGTATAACTTGGAGCAAAATTATCCAAATCCTTTCAATCCCTCAACAAAAATTAAATATTCCGTTAAGAAAGACGCGCAAGTTAAACTTACACTTTACAATTTGATGGGGGAAGTTGTAGGCGTTTTAATAAACGAGCCGAAAGAAGCGGGGGAACATGAATTCATCTTTGATACTCAACAATTTTCGAATTCAATTTCTTCGGGAGTATATTTTTATACTCTAACAGCAGGTGAATATTCCGCATCTCGTAAAATGATAATTTTGAAATAGGAGTTAGGATTTAGGAGTTAGGAGCTAGGAGCTAGAAATCAGAATATAAAGCAATAACGAATTATGAATGCCGAACTTTGAATATCGATTTAATCGAAGAATCGATAATCCCGCCTACCGGTACCATAGGTATCCTTTGGGACAGGCAGGTGGGAATCGATAATTTGTAATCATCAATAATCAATAATAAATTAATTCGCTTTCCAAAGATCCTATCTTCAAAAAGCGAAGATATGATCTTAATTTTTAAGATTGCATTTCAAGTTCTTACTTCATCATTTGTTATTCAGCATTCGATATTTATTTTTTTTGTCACCCGCCTTCCGGCAGGCAGGTTTGTTATTTGTCATTTACCATTTGTCATTTGTTATTTGTCATTTACCATTTGTCATTTGTTATTTGTCATTTGTTATTTGTCATTTACCATTTGTCATTTGTTATTTGTCATTTACCATTTGTCATTTGTCATTTGTCATTTGTTATTTTCTATTTGTTATTTGTTATTTGCTATTTGCTATTTGTTATTTGCTCTTTGTCATTTCCATTTGAACCTTGAACTCAAAGAATCTTCAACTTAAGCCGTGAGCCTTTAATTTCCAATATCCATCAAACACTTGGATTAATCTTTAAAAACCCTTGTAAATTGAACAAAATAATGTTACATTAAGTATTCTTATTTCGCCCCTTGAGGGCGATTTTTATTTGTACGAATTTGAATGAAAACAGTTAAAAAACAAATATTAGAAGTATCAGAAACAATTATTAACCAAAACGGTTATTTGCTTATTGATGCAGTTTTCCGCGGTGATGCTCAAAATCTTATTATCGAATTATTTGTTGATAATAAAGAGGGCGTAAATACCAATGATTGTGCAAAAATAAGTAGAGAGATAATCTCTCAAATTGAAGAGCAAGATATTATCAATTCAAAATATAGATTAGATGTTTCATCTCCGGGGGTTGAAAGACCTCTTTTGTTTTTAGATCAATATCATAAACATGTAAATAGAAAGTTCAGCGTTGAGTTTTTAGAAGATGAAAATTTAACAAGAAAAGAAGGCGTGTTAAAAAATATCGAAAATTCATCACTCCTTTTTGAATTTGATAAATCAGAATATTTAATAAACTGGAATGACATTAAAACAGCTAAAGTATTAATCAGTTTTTGATTATGGAGGCAATATAATATGAACACCGAAATTGTTGAATCGTTTGCTCAAATGGTTCGCGCCAAAGGATTAGATAAGGATGTTTTGGGCGGTATTATTGAGGAAATATTCGGTCTAATGGTAAAGAAAAAATACGGACCCGATGCTAATTACGATGTTGTTGTAAATATGGATAAAGGGGATATTGAAATTTTTCTTGAAAGAACCATTGTTGAAGAAGTTGAAGACCCCGGCTTAGAGATAAGCATTGATGAAGTTAATGAACGAGGGAATGAGGAAGAACTTGAAATTGGCGAGGACTTTGTTGAGAAACTTGAACTGATAACATTCGGAAGAAGATTAATAAATCTTGCACGCCAAAGTCTTAATCAAAAAATACGAGAAATTGAAAAAGACCTAATTTACAATGAATATATTGAAATGGAAGGCGAAATTGTTGTAGGTGATATTTACCAGGTTCGTAGAAATGACCTACTCGTAAATCATAACAAAAACGAATTACTTTTACCAAGAATTGAACAAATTCCGCGTGAGAGATACCGAAAAGGTGATACTGTTAGAGCTATTGTTAAAGAAGTTAAAAAAACACCAAACGGACCGGTGATTATTGTTTCTAGAGCCGACAATGTTTTTTTAAGAAGATTATTTGAAATTGAAATACCTGAAATTTACGATGGAATTATTGAAATAAAAGCAATTGCACGCGAGCCTGGCGAAAGAGCAAAAGTTGCAGTGGAATCTACCGATACGCGTATTGATGCTGTTGGAGCCTGCGTTGGAATGAAAGGTGTAAGAATTCATGCAATTGTACGCGAATTAAATAATGAAAATATTGATGTGGTAAACTACAGTGATGATCCGCTAATCTTTATTCAGCGGTCATTATCACCGGCAAAATTAAAACAAATTGAGCTTGATGAGGAAAATCGGAAGTGCACTATTTATGCCGATAATGATCAGGTCTCCTTAATTGTTGGTAAAAACGGCGTAAATATTCGCTTGGCAATGAGGTTAACCGGTTACGATATTGAAGTTATACGAGAAGAAAAACCGTTTGAAGAATATGAAGACGATTTGGAATTGATGGAATTGAAAGAAGAATTGACTCCGGAAATAGTTGAATTGCTGATTCTAAACAGATTTGATACAGCCGTTGAAGTTTTAACTGCAGGTATAGAGAAATTGAAAAAGATTGATGGTTTAGATGAAGAAAAAGCAGAAAGTATAATTGAGATTTTGACAAATCAATTTGAAGAAGAAGAATAAAAAACGCTAAAAGCAGGTAACTTTATTATGCCCGAAACCTCGAAAAAGAAAAAATTAAGAATTTACAAATTTGCATCTGAGTATAACTTAGCAACTGAAACGATTGTTGAATTTTTAACTGAAAAAGGTCACAAGGTTAAATCTCATATGTCGCTTTTAACCGATGAGATGCTTGCAGATATTCATGAAGAATTCAAAAAAGATATTGAATCGGCTGAAAAGCATTACAAAAAAATATCCGATTTCCAAAAGCTTAGGTCAGATAAGTCGGAAGATGAAAAAGATGAAGCACCTGTTGCGGAAGAAGTACCGAAAGAAGAAACCGTTGAACAAGAGGATGAAAAATCTGAAACTGAACCGGAAGTAGAGACTGCTGAAATTGAAGCTCAGGCTGAAGAAAAAGAGGACGATGAAAAGATGCCTGTTGAAGAAATTGTTGAAGAAGCAATTCAGCGGGTTGATGAATCAGTTGTAGATGAAGATGCCAAACAGGCTGAAGTACCTGACGAAAAAGAAGAACAGGAAACTGAAACCGAAACAGATACTGCTGCTGAAGAGGTAAAGGAGGAAAAGCCTGCTGAAGTAGAGAATAAAACCTTTAGGACTCAAAGCGAAATTGATATAACGAAAAAGAAAAAAGGTTTAACTGTAGTTGGCAAAATAGATTTAGAACCTAAAAAGCCTGCCAAAAAGAAAACTCCTAAAAAGACAGAAAAAGTTGAAGAAGCTAAAGTTGGTAAAGGTCAGCCAAAACCGGCTGCCGCCGATAAAACAGAAACTGATAAGGCTTCTAAAAAGAAAAAGAAAAAAGTTCTTAAGAGTAAAAGAAAACCAGCAGACGGTGCGCCGGAAGAAAATGTTAAGAGTAAGAAAAAAAGAAAAATTAAAAAACTTGAAGTTGATAAGCGCGAAGTTGAAGCTGCAATTAAAAGAACATTATTGAGTATGGATGATTCCGGATCAAGTGAAAGAGCAAGCGCGCGTAAGAAAAAGAAAAAAGAGAAATTAGAAGAGGAAGAAAAACGTTTAGAACAAGTTGAACTTGAAAAAGGTAAAATAAAAGTTACAGAGTTTATTGCCGTTAATGAGCTGGCTAATCTTATGGAAGTTCCGGTAAGCGATGTAATTCAAAAATGTATTAGTCTTGGAATGATGGTTTCGATAAATCAAAGACTTGATGTAGATGCAATTACAGTAGTTGCCGATGAGTTCGGTTTCGAAGTTGACTTTCAGGAAGAATATGCTGCTGAACTGCTTGAAGATACAGAAGATCCGGAAGATACACTTGAACCGCGCAGCCCGGTTGTTACTATTATGGGTCATGTGGATCACGGTAAAACTTCACTGCTGGACCACATACGAAAAGAAAACGTGGTTGCCGGAGAATCCGGCGGTATTACACAGCATATTGGTGCTTACAAAGTTAAAGTTGCCGATAATAAATATATTACATTTTTAGATACTCCCGGTCACGAAGCATTTACTGCAATGCGTGCAAGGGGCGCAAGAGTTACTGATATTGTTGTGCTTATAGTTGCTGCCGATGATGCAGTTATGCCGCAGACAATAGAAGCAATTAACCACTCGCTTGCGGCTGGTGTACCAATAATAATTGCAATAAATAAAATTGATAAACCCGGTTCAAACATCGAAAAAATTAAACAGCAGTTAGCCGATAGAAATGTGCTTGTAGAGGATTGGGGCGGTAAATATCAGTCAATTGAAATTTCTGCAAAAGCCGGAACTAACATTGATCAGCTGCTCGAAAAAATTAGTCTCGAAGCTGAACTGCTTGAACTAAAAGCTAACCCCGATAGACTTGCACGCGGAACTGTTGTTGAGTCGCAGCTTGATAAAGGTAAGGGTATTACGGCTACTGTTTTAATTCAAAAAGGAACATTAAAAGTAGGTTCCCCATTTGTTGCAGGCAACCATCACGGAAGAGTTAGAGCAATGTTTGACGAAAGGGGTAATAAAGTAGAAGAGGCTCCTCCATCAACACCTGTGCTGGTACTTGGTTTTGAAGGCGCACCTCAGGCGGGTGATTCATTTATAATTACTGAAACTGAACGAGAAGCGAGAGAAGTTGCACTTAAACGTATGCAGCTTAAAAGAGAACAAGATTTTCGTCAAGTTCGCCATATTACACTGGATGATATTGCAGAACAAATTAGTGAAGGCGTTGTTCAGGAACTACCGCTTGTTGTAAAAGGTGATGTGGATGGATCAGTTGAAGCATTGTCGGATTCATTTATGAAGCTTTCAAATAAAGAAGTTTCGGTAAATGTAATTCACAAAGGCGTGGGTGCAATTACCGAAGGTGATGTTCTGCTTGCGGCAGCTTCACGGGCTATTATTATCGGGTTCCATGTACGTCCTTCAACTAATGCGCGTAAGCTGGCTGAAGCAGAAAAAGTTGATATAAGGCAGTACAATGTAATTTACGATGCAATAAATGAAGTGAAGTCAGCTTTAGAAGGAATGCTTGCTCCAATATTATCTGAAGAACTTGTTGCTACTATTGAAATTAGAGAAACATTCAAAGTGCCTAAGGTTGGCACTGTTGCCGGGTGTTATGTGCAGGATGGTAAAATTACCCGTAATGATAAAATTAGATTATTTAGAGATGGTATTGTTATTTACGAAGGCGAGCTTGCAACACTTAAAAGATTTAAAGACGATGTAAAAGAAGTGGACGCCGGCTACGAATGCGGCTTGAACATCAATAATTATAATGATATTAAAGTAGGCGATATTATTGAAGCTTACAAAATTAAATCAACTAAAAAGAAACTTGAATCGTAATGGCTTCGTACAGAATAAAAAAAATAGAGAGCTTAATTAAGGAAGAACTGAGTTTAGTCTTTCTTCATAAATTACGCGATCCAAAACTGGGATTAGTTACAGTTACGGGAGTAAAGCTTTCGCCCGATTTGAAAATTGCTAAGGTATATCTTTCCGTATTTGAAAGAGAGAATCGTGAAGAGATCCTTAATAAAGTAAATGAAATAAACAGCATGATAAGAACGCTTCTTGCAAAAAAGGTTTACCTTAACAGGGTACCCGAGTTAAAGTTTTTTATTGATGATACCCAGGATTATGTTGAAAAGATGGATGATTTATTTAAGAAGATAAAAGATGATAACGAAGGATAGTATAGGAAAATATTCATTCGACTTTCAATTAGGTGAAACAATTTTAATTGATAAGGATAAAGGTCCTACCTCATTTGGTGTAATAGGCAATATTAGAAGAACGATTGGAATTAAAAAAGTTGGTCATGCCGGAACTTTAGATCCTGCTGCAACAGGATTGCTGATTATCTGCACCGGTAAAAAGACAAAAGAAATTCATCTTTATCAAAATTTAGATAAAACCTATACCGGAATAATCAGGCTTGGAAAAAGAACCCCATCGATGGATGCGGAAACCGATTTTATTGAGGAAATAGATTGCAGCAAAATTACACTCGATAATTTAGAAGCTGTAAAAAAGAATTTTGTAGGAAAAATTCTGCAAACACCGCCAATGTATTCGGCACTAAAGCATAAAGGAAAAGCACTTTACAAATATGCACGCAAAGGTGTTGAAATTGAAAGAGCCGAAAGAGAAGTGAATATTTCAAAATTTGAAATTACAAAATTTGAAAATCCCGATGTACATTTTGAAATATGCTGTTCAAAAGGGACTTATATTAGAGTAATAGCAGATGATTTTGGAAAAGCACTTAATGTTGGCGGATACTTAAAAGAGTTAAGAAGAACACGTATTGGTGAATACTCTGTTACCGATGCTTTAACTACAAAAGAATTTGCCGAAAATTTTACTGCTGAAACTATTAACTAAGTTTGTTGAAAATTTAATTGATGAAAATATATACTGATAATTCTGATATAAAAACCGATAAAGATAAAGTTGTTACCGTAGGTACTTTTGATGGTGTTCATCAAGGTCATTTAAATATTATTGATTTATTGATTTCGAAAACTGAAGAAATTAATGGTGAAAGCATCTTAATTACTTTCGATCCTCATCCGCGTACAGTTGTTTCGGGCGGATTCAAAAATCAGCTTTTAACAACGCTGGATGAAAAAATTGAGCTTATGGAAAAATTTGGTGTGGATGAAGTTTTTGTAATAAACTTTACAAAAGAATTTGCTCAAACAACATACGAAGAGTTTATAAAGAAAATAATAGTGGATAAAGTTAATGCAAAATACGTTGTTATAGGACATGACCACAAGTTCGGGAAAGATAGAAACGGAAATGAAACAAAATTACGTGAACTGGCAGAAAAGATGAATTTTGAAGTAAGTGCAGTTGAAGCAAAAAAAGTTGATGGCGAAGTTGTTAGCAGTACAAAAATAAGAAAAGCATTAACCGAAGGAAGAATTAAAGAAGCTAACATATTTTTAGGATGGAATTATTATTTCAGCGGCAAAGTTATAAAAGGCGCAAAGCGCGGCAGGCTGCTTGGTTTTCCCACAGCTAACATTAAACTGCTTGATGAAAATAAAGTAATTCCTAAATCGGGTGTTTATGCAGTTAAATGCAGTCTTAATAATCAGATAATTTTTGGCGTAATGAATATCGGTAATAGACCTACATTTAACGATATTGATTATATTATTATTGAAGTACATCTAATAGATTTTAATAAATTTATTTATGATGAAATTTTGAAAATTGAATTTGTAGAAAGAATAAGAGATGAACAAAAATTTGAAAGCAGAGAATCTTTAATTGAACAAATTACAAAGGACAAAAATAAAGCAGAAGAAATTTTAAGTAAATTAATTAATCCCGGTTAATTCTGGGGTTCAATCGAAACCAATAGGAGTAACAAATGAATTTAACAAAAGAAGAAAAGAAAGAAATAATTAAGGAACACGGTAAAAACGAAAATGACAGCGGAACAGCCGAAGTTCAAATAGCTCTATTAACAAAAAGAATCAATCAGCTTACATCCCATTTTGGCGAGCATAAAAAAGATCATGCAGGCAGACGCGGGTTAATGCAGATGGTTGGTAAAAGAAGAAGATTGCTCGACTATTTAATAAGCAAAGATATTGTAAGATATAGAGCTATAATCAAAAAATTAAATATAAGAAAATAAGAGGTTTTATTAATGGTAATTACCAAAGAAGTTGAAATAGGCGGTAAAAAATTATACATCGAAACCGGCAGAATGGCTAAACAGGCTAATGGCTCGGTAATGATAAAGTACGGCGAAACTATGGTTTTAGTTACTGCCGTAGCTTCAAAAGATGTTAGAGAAGATATAGATTTTTTCCCCCTTTCAGTTGAATATAGAGAACGTGCATTTGCTGCGGGTAAATTCCCCGGCGGTTTTTTTAAGCGCGAAGGAAAACCAACTGAGAAAGAAGTACTAAGTGCAAGGTTAATCGATAGACCGATTAGACCTTTGTTTCCTAAAGAATATAGAAACGATACTCAAGTAGCTGCATTCGTTTATTCATACGACGGCGAAAACGACCCGGATGTATTAGCCGCAGTCGGTGCCTCGGCAGCATTAGCCATTTCCGAAATTCCGTTTCTCGAACCGATTGGCGAAGTAAGAATCGGAAAAATTAATGGTGAGTATATTGTTAACCCAACCTACAGCCAAGTTCAAGAAAGCGAAATGGAGCTTACTATTGCCGGCACAATGGATTCAATTATGATGGTTGAAGGTGAAGCAAAAGAAGCAAGTGAAGAAGATTTACTCGGCGCATTAAATTTTGCCCATACAGAAATCCAAAAACTTGTTCAAGTACAAAATGATTTGCGAGCCGAATGCGGTAAACCAAAAATGGAAGTACTTGCAAAAGAAGTAAATGAAGAATTAGTTAAAGAAGTTCACTCACTCGGTTATGCCAAACTTGAAGAACTTGTAAATACTAGTATGGCAAAAGAAGAAAGAGCGGAAAAAACAAGTGATGTTTATACAGAAGTAGTTGAACAGCTCGAAGAAAAATATCCTGATGAAATTAAGGATATTAAAAATCTTCTTCATGATTATGAAGGAGAATTAATGAGAGCTAAAATTCTTAAAGATGGAACTAGGTTTGACGGCAGAACAACTGTTGATATTAGACCTATTTCTGTTGATTTAGGATTGATTGATAGAACTCATGGTTCATCATTATTTACGAGAGGTGAAACTCAAAGTTTAACCACATTAACACTCGGTACAAAAAACGATGAGCAAATTATTGACGGCTTGAATGAAGAATACAAAAAACGATTTCTGCTTCATTACAATTTCCCGCCATTTTCTGTTGGTGAAACAGGAAGATATATGGGACCCGGAAGAAGAGAAGTTGGACATGGTAATTTAGCCGAGCGAGCTCTTAAATTTGTTATTCCGGATGAATCCAAATTCCCTTACACAATCAGACTGAATTCTGATATTCTCGAATCAAACGGTTCCTCTTCAATGGCAACTGTTTGTGCAGGTTCTTTAGCAATGATGGAAGGCGGTGTACCTATAAAATGTGCTATTGCCGGTATTGCAATGGGATTGGTTAAAGAAGATGAAAAGTATGCAATTCTATCGGACATTCTCGGAAATGAAGATCACCTTGGTGATATGGACTTCAAAGTTGCCGGTTCCGATAAAGGTGTTACTGCAATTCAGATGGATATCAAAATTCAAGGCATCTCATTCGAAATTATGGAAAAAGCATTAGCCCAGGCTAAAGAAGGCAGAATGCATATTCTTAATGTGATGAATGAAGCTATTAAAGAACCGCGTACAAGCATTTCGCAATATGCGCCAAGTTTAATATCAATTAAAATAAATCCCGAAAAAATTGGCTCCTTAATTGGTCCAGGCGGAAAAATGGTTCAAGGTATTCAGAAAGATTTCAGTGTTGAAATTTTTATTGAAGAAGATGGAACTGTTAATATCGCTGCTCAAAACTCTGAAATGGGAAAAAAAGCAAAAGAGTTTATTAAGGGATTAACAGCAGAGCCTGAAGTTGGCGCCGAGTATGAAGGCAAAGTTATCAAGATAATGGATTTTGGTGCTTTTGTTGAAATACTGCCCGGTCAGCAAGGGCTGCTTCATATTTCTCAATTAGACCACAAGCGTATTGATAAAGTTACCGATGTACTAAAAGAAGGTGATATGGTTAAAGTAAAACTTCTTAAAATTGAAAACGGTAAGTTTAGTTTATCGCGCAAAGCTTTAATTGAAAACAAAAAAGCTGAAGAAACAAAATAGTTATTTGATGAAGGAGAATGCTGAATTGTTAACATTCAGCATTTTTCATTTTAAAAAGTATAGTTAGAATATAAATGAAGATCGGTTCACTTGATATAGGAACAAAATTACTTGTGGCTCCGATGGCAGATATAAGTGATTCAGCTTTTCGGAAGATAAGTAAAAAACATGGTGCAGGTTTAACCTTTACTCAAATGGTTAGTGCCGAAGGTGTTATTAAAAATAATTTTGACACTCTTCGTTTATTTTCATTTAGCCGGGATGAAAAACCTATAGGTGTGCAGCTTCTGGGTAAAGACCCTGTAATAATTGGCGAAGCAGTTAGTGAACTTACTAAAAACAAGCCCGATCTAATTGACTTAAACTGCGGCTGCCCGATGGAAAAAGTAACAAGTAAGGGTATGGGGGCAAGCCTAAGTGATAAACCTCAATTATTAGCAGAAATTGTTAAGAGCATGGTTAACGCATCTGCCGGAATTCCTATTTCCGTTAAACTTAGGCTTGGTAATGATCACTCAAATATTAATATTCTTAACTCAGTTAAAATTGTTGAAGATAACGGTGCATCCTTAGTTATAGTTCATGCGCGTACAAGTGTCGATTCATACAAAACAGATTCGCAATGGCAATGGCTTAAAAAAGTAAAAAAAGAAGTGTCAATTCCGCTTGTCGGCAATGGGTCTTGTTTCTATCCTGAGGATGCTAAAAATTTAATGGATCATACAAATTGCGATTCTGTGATGGTAGCAAGAGGGGCGCTGGGTAATCCTTTTTATTTTTCAAGATTTAACTCCATTATGGAACAAGGATTTGACCCGGGAATGCCGCATATTGATACTGTGATTGATACGATAATTGAACATGTTGATTTGCTGGCAAAGGAATTTGGTGAAATAAGCTCTTTTGAAAAAGCAAAAAAACATACAGTTTGGTATTTGAAAAATTATCCCGGTATAAGTGTTCTTTTAGATACAATATTTAAAGTAAAAACTGTTGCCGAACTAAAAGAACTAATAATGCAGCATGGCAGCGATATCAAACTGAATAAACTTGAACAAGAAAATATTTTTGAAATAAACTCAAAGTTTAAAAACAAAGTTTTGTTTTGGCTCTCGGCATAATATGCCATTAAAAAAGCCTTACACATAGATTAGAAATTTTAAAAGGTACTATGCAAAAAGAAATAATTATTAATTCCTCTTCAACTCAAAATAGAGTTGCAATTACAGAAGATGGAAACCTCGTTGATTTTTTTATCGACCATCAAGAAAAAAAGAGAATGGTTGGTAATATTTATCTGGGTAGAGTTGCAAGAGTGCTGCCGGGTATTAGGGCAGCATTTATTAACATTGGATTAAAGCATGATGCATTTTTACATTTTTCGGATATTGGCGAAACATTAAAAGATTTGCAGAATCTTTTGGATGATGATGAAGCTGATGATATTGATGAAGATGCAATTGCTGATGATGAAGATGACAATGATTCCGACTCCAATACTCAAGCACAAAAAAAAGAAATTAGAAACAATGCTATTCCTAAATTACACAAAGGGCAGGATATACTTGTTCAAATAATTAAAGAACCTGTTAAAGATAAAGGCGTCCGCGTTACTTCATCTATTTCAATTCCCGGCAGGTTCTGTGTCCTCCTTCCTTTCGATAATAAAATCGGTATCTCAAAAAAAATTGTTGATTTTAAAGAGAGACGCCGGCTTAGAAAACTTGCACGCGGAATACTTCCTAAAAATTGCGGACTGATAATCCGTACAGCAGCCAAGAATCAATCGGAAGAATCACTTTTGGCGGATTTAAAATATCTGATAAATACCTGGGATAGCATTCAAGAAAATGTAAAAGAGAAAGACCCGCCTAGTGTAGTTTACAATGATTTAGGAACAACAATTAGTGTAATAAGGGATTTATTCACACCCGATATTTCAAGAGTTTTTGTCGATTCAAAAAAATTATACAAAGAAATTGAATCATACGTAAAAATAATTCAGCCCGCACTGCTCGAAAAAATTGAGTATTACAAATATAACGATTCAATATTTGATGCTTTTAAAATTGAAGAGCAAATTAAAAGTTTAATGGGCAGAAGGGTGCACATGCCCAGCGGCGGTCATATAGTTATTGAACATACCGAAGCAATGACGGTTATTGATGTTAACAGCGGAAGGTACGCAGCTAAAAAACAGCAGGAACTCAATTCACTAAAAACCGACCTTGAAGCTGCTAGAGAATTAGTAAGGCAGCTTAGATTGCGTGACATAGGCGGACTAATTGTAGTTGATTTTATTGATTTGGAAGATGATAAAAATCGTAAAAAAGTTTACGACGAACTTAAAAAAGAGTTTAGAAAAGATAGAGCAAAAATTGCAATGCTGCCTATGACGGATTTTGGAATAATGCAGATTACACGTCAGCGGATTCGCCAGAATATTGTTCAATCAATGCATGAAGACTGTCCATACTGCAATGGTTCAGGGCTGCTTACAAAACGTTCCAACATTGTTCACGAAATTGAAGAGTGGCTAAAAAGATTTAAACTTACCGGAAAAGGAAGATCACTTATTTTAAAAGTGCATCCATCCCTAAAAGGTAATTTGAAAAATGGAAAAATATCTACTCTAACTAAACTAGAACTTAAATATTTTATTAGAATGAAATTAGAATTCGATGAACGCATAAGTCCGCAGACATTTCAATTCTATTCAGCTAAATCCGGTGAAGATATTACTGCCGATTTTACTTAATTAATTACAGTTCTAATTACTAATATTCATCTATTTTTTATAAGTTTCTGTAATACATTTAATATAATTTTTATTCGCCAGGAGATGTAAATGAAATTTTTTATTGATACTGCAAATATTGATGAAATTAAAGAAGCAGCAGCACTGGGTATTTTAGACGGAGTTACGACTAACCCTTCTTTAGTGGCAAAAGAAGGTAAAAACTTTAGAGAACTTCTCGATGAAATAATACAAATTGTTGATGGACCAATTAGTGCCGAAGTTGTTTCGACCGATTATGAAGGCATATTAAAAGAGGGACGTGAACTTGCAGCAATAAATAAAAACATTGTTGTAAAAGTACCGTTAATAAAAGAAGGTTTAAAAGCTGTAAAAACATTTAGCGGAGAGGGAATAAAAACAAATGTTACACTTTGCTTTTCACCAACGCAGGCACTGCTTGCAGCTAAGGCTGGCGCATCCTATATAAGTCCATTTGTTGGAAGGCTGGATGATATTAGTAACGCAGGTATGGATTTGGTAAGCCAGATAATTACAATTTACGATAACTACGGTTATGAAACAGAAGTACTTGTAGCAAGTATTCGTCACCCGCTTCATCTTGTTGAAGCTGCCGAAATGGGTGCAGATGTTGCTACTATGCCGTTTGGTGTAATTGATAAATTATTTAATCACCCGCTTACGGATATTGGGTTAGAAAAGTTTTTAAGCGATTGGAAAAAATCAAATCAATAGGACTAAAATGAAAAAGACAAAATTTTATAATATTCATGAAAAGCTTGGTGCCAAAATTGTTGATTTCGCAAATTTTAAAATGCCGATACAATATTCAGGAATAATTAGCGAGCATAAAGCAGTAAGAAATTCAGTTGGTGTATTTGATGTTTCGCACATGGGCGAAATTTTTGTTAGAGGTGAAAAAGCATTGGATTTTATTCAGCATATTGCAGTTAATGATGCTTCAAAATTAGGTGAAGGCAGAGTGCAATATTCTGCGATGTGTTATGAAGACGGCGGTATTATTGATGATTTGCTAATTTATAAATTTTCAGATACGGAATATATGCTTGTTATTAATGCCTCAAATATTAAAAAAGATTTTAAGTGGATGAATGAGAATAACAAATTTGATGTAAATATAGTTGATGAAAGTGACGAGTATTCCCTGCTTGCGGTTCAAGGACCTAACTCGCAAAAAACAATGCTGAAAATATTAGAAGAAGATATTGAACTTGAATATTATCACTTTATAAAAACAAAAGCTGCCGGCATTGATGTAATTATATCAAGAACAGGCTATACCGGCGAATTAGGATATGAAATTTATTTTAAGGGTGATCAATCTGCCGCTGAAAAATTATGGAATGAAATATTTAAAGCCGGAGAAGAGTTTGATATTGCTCCGGTTGGTTTAGCCGCCCGCGATACACTTAGGTTAGAAATGGGTTTTTGCCTTTACGGTAATGATATTGACAGCACAACAAACGTGTTGGAAGCAGGATTAGGATGGATAACTAAACTTAAAAAAGAAAGTTTTATCGGCAAGAATGCTCTGCTTAAAATTAAAGAGGAAGGTATCACCAGAAAATTAGTTGCCATGTTATCTAAGGAAAAATCTTTTCCGAGAAAAGATTATGAAATTTCACAAAACGGTAAACCGATTGGTAAAATAACAAGCGGAACCGTAAGCCCAATATTAGAAAAACCAATTGCACTTGGGTATGTTCAAAAGGAACATTCTGCAATTGGAAATGTTGTAAACTTCAACATTCGGGGAAAAGAAATTCCTGCTGAAATTATTAAACTGCCATTTGTGAATAAATAAAATGAAAATAAACGTTTTACTTTCTCCGAATAATGCCGATGAACTTTACTTTACCGGCAAAAACACAGTAGTAATTGATGTACTGCGCGCCAGTACGGTTATTGTTAACGCGCTTAACAATAACGCAAAAGAAGTTATTCCGGTTGACTCTGTAGATTTTGCTCTAAAGGTATCCGGCGGTGCTTTTAGCGGACAAACATTGCTTGGCGGTGAACGAAACACAATAAAGATTGACGGGTTTGATCTGGGGAATTCACCCGAAGATTATTCGGAAGAATTAGTTGCCGGTAAAACTGTTATTATTTATACCACCAATGGTTCAAAAGCAATTGTAAAATCTAAGTATTCCGAAAAACTAATTGTCGGGTGTTTTAATAATCTTAAAGCTGTTGCTGAATATTTTATTAAACTTGATGAAGACTTTGAAATTTTATGTTCCGGTTCAAACGGAAAGTTTTGTATTGAAGACACAGTTTGTGCCGGAAAAATAATTGAGATGATTGAACAGAAAATTGAAGGATTAGAGCTAACCGATTCAGCATCTGCTGCCTTGATATTAAGTAAATCATTTAACAGCATTAAAGAAATGATGATAAACTGTGAGCATGGTAAAAAATTAATAGAAAACGGTTTTGAAAAAGATATTGATTATTGCGCTAAGCTAAATACTATCAGCACCATCCCGTTTTATAACTCCGGCTTGTTAAAATTAATTAATTAAAATTTACTACATATATTTTCAAAAAAAGATATTATGGCTTCTCGAAAAACTCCCGTAAAAAAAAATAATAGCGATAACTTTTTTATTTTATCGATCGATAAAAAGAAAAAGATTGCAGGAATATTTTTGGGTGTTTTTGCCTTAATATTATTGCTCAGTATTTTATCATACACCCGTTCCGATAGCTCCAGACTGTCACAGCCATTTGCAGATTTGTTTAAAGTTTTCTCCAGCAACCCCGATTTTATTAGTCGTGCCGAACAAACACAAAACTGGCTTGGTATATTCGGCGCATACATCTCTAATTTCCTTATCAATTCCACCGTTGGATTTTTTGCAATTGTTTTCCCGGTAATTTCATTTATCTGGGGTTATTCTATTATAAAAGATGAAGATTATAAACTGCCTATCTACCTTACAAATTTTCTTTTAATTGCAGCAATAATTCTTTCATCAATTTTTGGCGTGCTTAGGTATGAATATGAAGTATTCTTAAATGTTAATGAGCTATCAGGTAAAATAGGAGATTTTTTTGGTATAGGTCTCGGCAGGTTCCTTGGCGGACTTGGAAGTTTACTGCTTCTTTTTACTCTATTTATAATCTCTTTAATTATTGCATTTGATATTAAGTTCGGTAAAGTATTACAGTTCATTAAAGGCTTTTGGGAAGAAGCGTTTGATGAAACTGAAAACGAAGAAGCTAAAGAAGCTGCTGCAATTAAACCCGATGACAACATTGAGAAGATTAAAAAGCTGAATAAAAAACCGAAGCGTAAAAAAACTATTACAAAAGGTGCGGAAAAATATACTGACCCGGAAAAAGTACAAAGCACTACTGATGAATTAGATGAAGATACTAGGATAACAATTGTAAAAAAGGAAGGACCCGAAGAAGTAGTTGAGCCGGAACCGTTTGAAACCGATGTCAAACTGGTTGATGATGTTAAACCTCAACCCAAGGATGATATTATTATTGATGCAGTTGATAAGGATAAAGAAGCGGAACTGCCGGATCAGTGGGAGGAGGAACTTAATTATAAAACACCTAAAATTGATATACTTGATAAACCGGCACAAGAAGATATTGCAATTTCAGAAGATGAATTAAAAACAAATGCCGAACTGCTTAAAGAAAAACTAAAATTATTTGATATTAAAATTGATGATATATCCGTAACACCCGGTCCGGTTGTTACCCTTTATGAAATAGTTCCATCACCCGATGTAAAAATTAGCCGTATAGTAGGCTTGGAACATGACATTGCATTAGCTTTAGCAGCAAGGGGAATTAGAATAATTGCACCCATACCCGGCAAGAGCGCAATAGGTGTAGAAATACCAAATGCCGAAGCCGCAACTGTTTACGCTCGAACAGTAATTTCAAAAATAAAAGAATCAAAAGCGGTGCTGCCTTTAGCATTGGGTAAAATGATTTCGGGTGATGTTTATATAACAGATCTTTCAACAATGCCCCACTTACTTATTGCCGGTTCAACCGGGTCGGGTAAAAGTGTTGGTATCAATATGATGATAGCCAGTCTACTTTATGCTAAACATCCATCCGAAATAAAGTTTGTTATGATTGACCCGAAAAAGATTGAGCTGTCATTTTATAAGAAATTGACGAAACATTTTTTAGCAGTTTCACCTGATTTGGAAGAAGAAGTAATTACTAACTCGCCCAACGCACTGCTCGCACTAAAAGCAGTTGAATACGAGATGGATAAACGCTATAACAAGCTTGCAAAAATGGGTGTCCGTAATATTATCGATTATAATAAAAAAGTTGCAGACCCCGCTAAGCGAGTTAAAGATACCCCCGAAATGAAACATCATAAGCTGCCTTACATAATTTTAATTATTGATGAATTAGCTGACTTAATGATAACCGCCGGAAAAGAAGTAGAAGCACCAATAGCCAGATTAGCTCAGTTAGCTCGTGCGGTGGGCATACATCTTATTGTGGCAACTCAGCGTCCATCAGTAAATGTTATTACCGGTGTAATCAAAGCAAACTTTAGTGCACGCATTGCTTATCAAGTTGCAACAAAAGTCGATTCACGAACTATACTTGATATGAATGGTGCGGAGCAGCTTTTAGGAAGGGGAGACATGCTCTTTTTACCCGGCGGACTGCCGAAACCGGTTAGAATCCAAAATGCATTTATAACTACCGAAGAGGTTGAGGAATTAACAAATAGTATTTATGTCCAGAAAGGTTTCTCTAAACGCTATCTTCTTCCTTCAATGTTCGAAAAGAAAAAGAATACCGGAGGCAACTTTTTAGCCGATGTTGATCCTGAATTTGAAGAAGCTGCAAGAGTTATTGTAAGGCATCAGCAAGGTTCTGTTTCATTGCTGCAGCGCCGTTTAAGCCTGGGTTATGCTCGCGCAGCGCGTATTGTCGATCAGCTTGAGCAAGCAGGAATTGTTGGAGCCTCCATGGGTTCCAAAGCCAGAGAGGTACTTGTTGAAAACGAAGAACAATTAGAAACTATTTTAAGGTCACTATAAATATGATAACCAAAATTTTATTAAGCCTTACAATATTTCTGCATTCATTTTCATATCAGCAGAACGCAGATGAGATTTTAAAAATCATACAGAATAAATTTGAATCTATTAAAAGTTTTTCTGCCGACTTTATTGAATCAACTTCCGGTGCAGAGGGAGATTTTAGTTTTCAAAAAGAAAACCGGTTTAAAATAAAAACTTCAAAACAAGAGATTACAAGCAACGGAAGTATAATTTGGAATTACGATAAAAAACTAAACAGAGTTGTGATCAATAATATTGATAATGAGCCTTCCGGTTTTTCGCTCCAGCAATATTTGTTTGAATACCCCGAAGAGTGTGATATAAATGTTCTTGATTCTAAACCCGATGAAAAAATTTTAGAGTTGATTCCCCGTACCGATGAACTTGGATTCAGTTCAGCAAAAATATTTGTTGATGAAAATTATATGTTAAAAAAAATTGAACTGAATAATGATTTACAATCGGGAATAAAATTTGAGTTTAAAAATGTAAATACTGATGTGAATTTCACGGATAATCATTTCGAATTCAATCCCCCTAAAGGAAGCCGAATTATTGACCTCAGGTAAATCAAATATTTCGACAATAAAAAAAACATTCGGTTACATGCTGCCGTTTGCATTGATGATCATTTTTCTTTACTTCGCTTTTAAGGATGTAGATATTAAAGAAGCATTCGATCGGATTGCATTGCTTTCAATACCGTGGCTGTTTTTATTTGTCGGCGTATTTTTCTTTTCCCATTTTTTACGTGCACTTCGCTGGAAGTACATTCTAAACACAGTTAAACCAAACACTGAAATTAAAAATTTGTTCGGTGCAACAATGATAGGCTACGGAATCAATTGCGTTGTGCCGCGTTTAGGCGAGCTGTACCGTGCGTTGTTTCTCGGCAGATGGGAGAATCTCTCCAGATCATCAATGCTGGGAACCATTGTAGTTGAAAGAGTTGTAGATATAATAGGATTATTTTTTGCCGTGCTGTTAAGTATTTTAATTTTTCCGGGCAACTTGTTAGAAGAAATTGTATGGTTAAAATCAGCAATGGCTATAGTATTCACCGGCATACTTGGGGTAATCCTGTTCATAATTCTGTTAGTTCGTTTTAAGGAAAAATTTTACAATGTAATTTTAAAATGGATTGGAAAATTTTCTGAAAAAGTTGCAGGCAAACTTGGTTACATTTTCCATATGCTAACTGACGGATTTGCAAGTTTATCCGGAAAGAAAAATTATATCATTACAATTGCCTTAACGATTGTAATTCTTGTTGTTTACGGAGTCAATTCATTACTCGGCTTCTATCTTCTTCGTATGGATGAGATTCAGCCTGTTACTTTTTCGATGGCGTGGATATCAATGACCATACTTGCATTTGGAGTTATCATTCCCACACCCGGCGGAACCGGTTCATACCACGCAATTACAATATTAGTTTTAGTTTCAATTTTTAATTTCAGCAACGAAGCCGCAGCGGCGTATGCAATTTTAACTCATCTTATTTCAACAATTATTTTTATTATAACTACATTTTTATCAGTTTATGTTGTTAATAAAAGCAGAGCAAAAAAAGGAAAAAGTGTTGAAACATTTTTTTCGGTTTTAAAATTAAACACAGAGCCAAAATGAAAAAGCTATTCTTAATATTATTCTTGTTTATTTCAGTTTCAGTAAGTAAAGCCCAAATTGATCTAACCGCAGCAATGGGAATCAATTTTGTTAATTCGCCCTCGTTCAATGATTACTTAAATATAAATTTTATAAACTCAGATGAACAACTGGCATCTTTTAACAGTACAATTAATTTTATGGGCGAAGGTGCAGTAACATTAACGCCAAGCTTTCAAATTGCCGGAGAATATGTTTACGAGTTTTACTCTATTACTCCTGCTTCCGGTAAAGTACCATTCTACGAGGCATCGTATGCTCATCATAAACCTTCGGCTATTGCGTATTATGTTATATCCGGAACGGGTTATAAATTAAAATTCGGCGGCGGCGCCGGTATCCGGTTTTTATCTTTCGAAGAACAGCTTCCAAACAGTCCCGTTTCAACATCACATTCAACAACCGGATTTGGAATAGTACTTAAAGCACAGGGCTACACCTTGCTCTCGGGAAATTTTTATGCAAACATTGGCGGTGACCTTAGATATGACTTGCCGGGCGAGCCGACAAATAACGGTACTCCGATAATTGATAGAACTATTGATGAAAATGTAAATGTTAACTCGGTTGCCTTCGGTTTTCACTTAGGCATTGCATATATACTTAATTAAAAAATATGACAATAATTGAAGCAATTTTTTTAGGAATTCTGCAAGGCTTAACTGAGTTTTTGCCAATAAGCAGTACCGGGCATTTAACTGTTGCCGGTAAACTTATGGGTTTGATAGATGATCCCGCTGCAGCTCAATGGTGGACTGCATTTATTGCAGTTACTCAATTGGGTACTTTGCTTGCAATACTTATCTATTTTTGGAAAGACCTTTGGAATATTAGTGTCGATTTTTTAACAGACAATATTTTTAAACGCAAAAAATTCAGCGAGCAGAATTTTAATTCCAAATTAGGATGGTATATTATTCTTGGTACAATTCCCGTAGTAATAATCGGGTTAGGATTTAAGGATATAATTGAAGGAGCATTCACAAAGGATTTACGGGTAATTGGAGCTAGCTTAATCGGGTTGGGAGTTTTGTTAGCCCTTTCAGAAAAAGTTGGTAAATTTGAAAAAGAGTTGAAGAGTATTAAAATGAAAGACGCCTTGTTAATTGGTCTCGCACAATGCCTGGCTCTTATTCCCGGCTCTTCACGCTCTGGTACAACTATTACCGCAGGATTATTCTTAGGATTAAAAAGAGAAACAGCCGCAAGGTTTTCATTTTTGTTAAGTGTGCCGGCAATACTCGGAAGCGGAGTTCTACAATTCATTCAAGAGTACAAAAACTTAGATCAATCTGAATTAACAAATCTGATTATTGCTACAATTTTTGCTGCAATAAGCGGTTATCTAACAATAGCTTTTTTACTAAACTTTCTTAAAAAACACACTACCTACCTGTTTGTTTTTTATAGAATAGTAATTGGAGTAGGAATTTTTATTTTAATTTGGTTTAACATTATTATGCCGTAGGAGGAAACTATGATCAAAAAGATATTTATTGCAGGCTTATTAGCATTGTTCGCTTTCGCTTGCAGTTCTGAAGTAGCAAACAAAGATGAAACAAATAAAAAAACAACCAAGGAGGATAAAACAGATATGGAAATGACTGTTGCAAAAGTTCAAACAAATATGGGTTTAATTGAAATAGAATTATATGAAGATAAAGTACCTAAAACTGTCGGTAATTTTGTCGGCTTAGCTGAAAAAAATTATTACGACGGAATTATTTTTCATAGAGTAATTGAAGGATTTATGATACAGGGCGGCGACCCAACCGGAACAGGAATGGGCGGTGAAAGTTTTTATGGTAAATCTTTTGAAGATGAATTTGATCCTGATCTAAGGCATACAGAACCGGGAATTTTATCAATGGCAAATGCCGGTCCCAATACAAACGGCAGCCAGTTTTTTATAACATTGGCAGCAACTCCCTGGCTGGATGGCAAACACTCAGTTTTTGGAAAAGTTATTACCGGTATGGATGTAGTGGAAAAAATAGGTAAAGTTGAAACAGGTGCGCAAGACAGACCGGTTAATGAAGTAGTGATGGAAAAAGTAACAATAGAAAAAAGAACTAAATAAAAAAAATAGCAGCTTATGAAGCAGGCTGAGTTTTTTACGTCACGCTGGGGATTAATTTTAGCCACGCTGGGTATTGCTATCGGTACGGGCAATATCTGGCGGTTTTCCAGAATTGTAGCGCAAAACGGCGGCGGTTCATTTTTAATTCCCTGGGTGGTTTTCCTTCTTGTATGGTCGGTCCCTCTAATAATTGCAGAATTTGCGATCGGAAAGTCAACCCGTTCAGGTCCAATCGGTGCAATAACAAAAACAGCAGGAAAAAAGTATAGCTGGATGGGCGCGTTTGTAGCGTTTGTTCCAACTGCAATTATGTTCTACTATTCGGTAGTTACAGGCTGGTGCATCTATTATTTCTATTCCACAGTTTCGGGCAATTTATTTAATGCAAATGATCACTTAGTTTATTGGAATAACTTTTCATCGGGGTACTTACCGCTTCTTTTTCATTTTATTGCAATTTCAATTGGTGCAATAGTAGTATACCGGGGAATTGTTAAGGGAATTGAAAAAGTAAATAAATTTTTAGTTTCATCACTGATAATTATTTTGTTAATCCTGCTTATTAGGTCGGTAACTTTACCTAATTCAATTGAAGGAATAAAGTATTTATTTTCAGCAGATCTCGATCAAATGTTAAATATAAAAGTTTGGCTTAATGCACTAACACAAAACGCCTGGGATACCGGCGCCGGCTGGGGATTAATTTTAACCTATGCAATCTACATGAAAAAGAAAGAGGATATAACTCTTAATGCAGCACTAATCGGATTTGGGAATAATTCAATTTCCTTAATTGCAGGCATTATAATTTTCTCCACAGTTTTTTCCTTAAGTTCAATAGATGCCATGGAGCAAATTAGTCAATCGGGTCCTGCAAATACCGGACTAACATTTATTTATCTGCCGAAGCTATTCGCAATAATTTCTGAAAGCATGTTTGTTAATAGTATTTTTGCTGCTTTGTTCTTTTTAGCATTATCCTTTGCCGCAACCTCCAGTTTAATTTCAATGATTGAATTAACTACAAGAACTTTTATTGATTTTGGACTGCCGAGAAAAAGAGCAATTATTTTTGTAGCTGCTTTAGGATTCTTGCTGGGAATTCCATCAGCACTTAGCTCTAATTTTTTTGCCAATCAGGACTGGGTATGGGGGGTAGGATTAATTTTAAGCGGGGCTTTCATTTCTTTTTCAATTATTAAGTATGGAATAAATAAATTTAGAGTTGAGATAATTAACGGTGAAGGTAGTGAGATAAAAATTGGTAAGTGGTACAATGTTATTATCGGTTTTCTAATTCCTCTTCAGGTAATAGTTTTACTAATTTGGTGGTTGGTTTCTTCAGCATCATGGGACCCCGAATGGTGGAATCCTTTAAATACCGAAAACGCCGGAACATGCTTATTCCAATGGGCGCTGGTTATCTCTTTATTCTTAATTTTTAATAAATATCTTTCAAAAAAGGTAATTAATTGAAAATGGAACTACACGAGGTATTAACATTTTTTGTAATTTGCGGTATCGTTTGGGGAGGATTTACTTACTTCCTTTTTAAAGCAATTAAAAATGAAAAACTTAAAAATGAGTGACAGCTATAAAATACCGCATGTAAATATTCTTGATAAAGAATTATCCGAAGGAAAATTAAGAAGTGTTTATTTTATCTGCGGCGAAGACACACATACGATTAATGAAACAATAACAAAAATTGAAAATGCCTGCAATCCCTATATCGCATCCGATTTTGATAAAGAAAAAATTTCCGCCGAAAAAGGTCAGCTTTTAATAACTACACTTGATTTAGCATCGGCATTCCCATTCGGTTCTGAAAAGAAATTAATCATTCTTAAAAATTTTGAAAAGCTGAACGATAAAAAACATCTCAAAGAATACCTAGATTCACCCCCGGAATTTACCGTGCTGGTAATTGCCAACTATGGTAATATTAAAGCCTTCAAGTCAGAGCCTTTTGCAACGCTTAAAAAAAGTAAATATTTTTTTGAAGCAAAAAAACTAAAAGGGCGTGAACTTTCGGGCTGGCTGGTAAATGAGGCGGTTAAACTCGGCTACAAACTAACCGCAGAAAACGCGCATGCAATAATTGATTTTGTTGGGGATGAAAAATCGATGCTTTCGATGCATCTGCAAAAGTATATTAACTACATTAAAGATGAAAAAGAGATAACTCTTGATGCAATTCAAAATTTATCATCGCGGACTAAAGAATACACAATATTTGATTTGCAAAATGAGTTAGCAAAAGGAAACAAAGCTAAAGCACTTGATATCTCCTTTAATATTATTGATGGCGGTTCCGAAATAGTTTACATAATTGTTATGCTGACAAAATATTTCTCAACAATTCTGCAATCTTTAGAACATACAAAAAATCGAATATCAGATGCTGAGGCTGCTAAATTATCGGATGCATCTTATTATTATTATATCAATTGTAAAAAAGCTAAATACTTTTTAAATGAAGTTAAATTGGCTAATGCTTTACGTGCATTGCTAAAAGCAGACTTAACAAAAAAAACATCCGCTGTTGAAGACAAAGCATTAGCAGCAAATTTAATTGCGGAAATTTTTCAAAAATAAAAATAATTTAAAGTAGATTCCTTTTTACCATAAAATTTGATTTTAATTGAGCCATTGGCTAAAATAATTCGAATAATAATTGAAACATTTTGAAAACATAAAGAGTATAAATGACATTGAAAAACAAGCTGGCTGAATTAACTGATGAAGAAGTAATTAAAGAGTTTCAAGATAACAACACTATTGAAGCTTACGAAATTTTGGTTAAACGTTTCAAAGATCCTTTAACAAATTTTGTTTATAGGTTCGTTGGCGATAAGGATGTTAGTACTGATATTGTTCAAGATACGATGATAAAATTTTACTTGAACAAGGACTCATATAAGTCATTTGCAAAATTTTCAACCTGGATTTATACAATTGCCGGCAATTTGGCAAAAAATGAGTTAAAGAGAAGAAAGCGAAGAACTGTTCTTTCAATACATAATAATGATGATGATAATTTTCTTCAAATAGAAGACAAAAAATTTATTTCGCCTGATAGAGCTGCTGATAATGAAATGAAAGCTTCAATTATTCAAAAAGCTTTAATGAAAGTTAAAGAAGTTTACAGAGAGGTTGTAATTTTAAGAGATGTTCAAGGAATGAGTTACGAAGAAATTGCTGAAATTACCGGATTGTCAATCGGTACCGTAAAATCAAGAATTAATCGGGGAAGAAACCAACTTCAAAAACTATTAAAAAATATTTACAAAGAGTGAGATTATGGGAAAAGAACTCTACAATAATAAAAGCAGTATCGAAAAAATTCTCGGTGACTTACCTAAAATAGGAGCACCGGATAATTTTGAACTCAATTTAATGACCAAAATTAAAAATGAGAATTTTGGAAATTCATTAAACGAGCCTACCGCCAAATCCAAATTTTCATGGATATTTGCACCAGCCGCAGTTGTTGCCGTTTCTGTGGTAATTCTATTTTTTGTTTTCGATTTTCAAACAGCCGAACCGGAAAATTTGCTTATGCTTGATCCGGAGACAAGGGCTGAATTAACTTCGGGATTAGAAAAAAATAGAGATAGAGCCTTATCGAATCCCGGTGTTTCTGATTACGCCGAAAAAGAAGTAGGTAAATCCGAACGTTCAATATCTGAGAAAAAAGCAAAGGAAAATGTTAAAGGCGGTATTGGCGGAAATATATCAGGCGGAGGAATTACTTCGGCAAAACCATACAAAAAAGTGCTGCCTTATAACGATAAAGATGCAATTGATTTAGATAATTACCTGACTGAAGGCAGCCGTTCAAATGCAGCCAATAATAGAGCATTAATTGTTGGGGGCGGTAATTATAACTCCGGCTTTGATGGTTTTATGGTACAAAAAAATGATGTACAACTTCTTGAAGCATTAAAAGCAAAAATGGATTCTTTGTACTATGCTCTTAAAGATTCATTAAATAATTCAGCACCAAATAATTGATATGTTCAAAAAAGTTTAAAAAGGCTTGTATATTGAAAATTAATGCCCTAACTTAAGGGTCTAATTTTTATGAGGTAAAGACATTATGCAAAAAGGAATTCATCCTAAAGGTTACAGACCAGTGGTCTTCAAAGATATGTCAGTTGACTACGCTTTTGTTACTCAATCTGCTGTTGAAACAAGTGATACTATAGAATGGGAAGATGGAAATACTTATCCGCTAGTAAAATTAGAAATTTCAAATATGTCTCACCCTTTCTTCACTGGTAAACAAAAATTACTTGATTCAACCGGTAGAGTTGAAAGATTTAACAAAAGATACGGAAGAAAAACAAAATAAAAGTTTATACTTTATTTTTTACAGCCGCATAATTTATGCGGCTTTTTTTTTGAAAAAAATCACTGTAACCTGCTTACAATAAATTAATATTTAATATTATTCATTTTTTGTATTTTACGTTCCTTAAAGTATGCGCTTTTCAATTAATCATTTTTTAAATTTATATTATTTATTATGAACGAAGTACGTGAATACAGCGGTTTGAATTTATATCAAGGTGTTAGAGGATTAGCAATAAAAATTTTAAATCGAGTTGATAGAACCGATGCATATTTAGATAAGTTATTGGAAATTGAATTAAAGCATTCTGAATTTGAAGGACCCGATAAAGCTCTTTTATTTGAAATTGTTCATGGAGTTATTAGATGGCTGGGCAGAATTGACTGGATCTTAAATGGCTTTTACAGGGGTCAATTCTCAAAATGTATTCCGAATGTTAAAAATGCCATGCGTGTTGCACTTTATCAAATTTTATTTTTAGATAGAGTACCGCATCATGCAGCAGTTAATGAAGCTGTGGAATTTGTAAAAAAACTGCAGGGACAAAAACCGGCGGATTTAACAAACGCTGTTCTGCGGAATATAATTCGCAATAAAGATGGAATCCGATATCCTAATCAAGATGAAGATAAAATCAGTTATTTCAGCGCTTATTACTCGCATCCATCATGGCTGGTAAAAAGATGGGTTAAAAGATATGGTGAAGATTTTACTGAAAAACTGCTTATTGCTAATAACGAAAAACCAACATTATATCTTAGAGTAAATGAATTGAAAACCAATTCTGATGAGCTTAAAGCTTTACTAAATAAAGTTGGATTAAAATTTACCGATGCTAAATACCTTAATAATTTTATTAAGTTAAATAACCTAACAAACATTGCCTCTTGGGAAAAATTCAAAGAAGGTTATTTTAGTATTCAAGATGAAAGTACAGGTTTTTCGTGCAGATTGCTTGACACAAAACCCGGAATGAGAGTATTAGACCTATGCGCAGCTCCCGGGGGTAAAACAGGCTTAATTGCCGATATAATGAAAAACGAAGGCGAAATTGTTGCAATTGATAGGTTTGAAAGCCGGGCTAAAATTTTAGAGAAAAATTTAGATCGTTTAGGCGCTGCAAATGTTAGAATAGAAATTATTGATGCTAATGAATTTGAGGGAGAGTATTTTGATAGAGTGCTGGTTGATGCCCCATGTTCAGGTATCGGTACACTTACAAAGAAACCGGATATTAAATGGAAACGTGATTTAGGTGATATCAGAAAACTTTCCGAATTGCAGTATCAATTGCTCGCAAAGGGTGCGTCATTATTAAAGCCTAATGGTGTTATTGTTTACAGCACTTGCACAATTGAACCGGAAGAGAATATTGAAGTGGTTAATAAGTTCTTATCTAACCAAAAAAATTTTAGTTTAATTAGTGCTAAAGATGATTTTGACAGCGCTGTAATTGATGAAAATGGATGCATACAGACAATGCCGAATATTAACGGAATTGACGGAGCATTCGCTGCAAAAATTATAAAAACCAGTTAATAAAAATAAAAGTAGAATATGTCACGAGAATTCTTAAAAAAATTATCCGAAGAGTTAAAAGAAGCCCGTGTTGAAAAAGGTTTTACTCTAGAGCAGATTTACGGAAGAACCAGAATTGACATAAAATTTCTCCAGGCAATTGAAACAGGGCATTTTGATATTATGCCCGAAGTTTACATGAAAGCCTTTATAAAAGAATATGCGGCTTTTATTGACCTGGACGCTGATGCTGTTTTAAGAAAGTTTGAATTAGCACGACAGGGTAAAAACTATAATGAAGAAGAAATAAAAACTGATGAAGAGGAAAAGGAAACAGCCAAACCTGAAAGTGAATCTAAGGTTTTTGATTCATCGGTAGAAAATTTTACTCCTAATAATTATAGCTCAACACAAGAAAAAAATAACAACCTGGTATTTGTGATTATTGGTATTGTTATAATAATTATTGTTGCAGTTTATTTCTTTTTTATCCGCAGTACTTCCGATGAAATAATAATTGAAACTCCGTATGAAGAAATTATCAAAGATCAAGAATCGCGGTACGAAGTAAAAGAGGAATTAAAAAAAGAGACGCCGGCAGAACTTGATGATGAGCAATTTGTATTAAGAATTGATGCTGCCGATACTTCATGGATTAAAATTATTGTTGATAATGATGCCGGAAAAGAATACATCTTAAATCCAAGATCAACAAAAAATTTTGAGGCAAATTCTGAAATTAATTTAACACTTGGTAATTCCGGCGGTATTACCCTCTATTTAAACGAAGAGAAATTAAATTTCAGCGGTACTAAAGGCAGGGTAAGAAATCTTAAAATTAATGAGAACGGTATTTTAAGTCAGAAAAATAATTAGTTCATTTAATGGCTAACTTAATTGAAAAAAAATTAAAAGAATTACGAGATAAAATCTCCGAGCATGAGTATAACTACTACGTGCTTGCCCAGCCTGTAATTTCGGATTATGAATTTGATCAGCTTGTAAAAGAGCTTGAAACACTTGAAAAGGAAAATCCGCATCTCATTACACCCAACTCTCCCACACAGCGTGTCGGTTCAGACTTAACAAAAGAGTTTAACGATATACGTCATAAATCACCAATGCTAAGTTTAACAAACTCATATAATGAAAACGAACTTTTTGAATTTGACAGGAGAAACCGTGAAGGACTGCCGGGCAATGAAAAGGTTGAATACGCTGTTGAACTTAAAATTGACGGTGCTTCAGTAAGCATAACTTATGAAAAGGGCTTATATAATATTGCCGCAACCAGAGGTGATGGAGTTACCGGCGAGGAGATTACTAATAATGTTAAAACTATTAGATCACTGCCGCTAAAATTAAATGAAAAGATAATTGAAAAATATGAGCTGCACAGTTTTGAGGTGCGCGGTGAAATATTTATGGAAGTAGAAGCCTTTCGGCAGCTCAATAAACAGCGTGAAGCTGATGGCGAAAAATTATTTTCAAATCCCCGAAACTTAACTGCCGGCACATTAAAAATGCAGGATCCCCAAATTGTTGCTTCCCGTCCCTTAGATATTTTTATTTATTACCTATTGAGCGAAAACGAAAAATTAGACTCACATTTTGAAAACTTAAAACTTCTCAAAGAATTAGGATTCAAAACCAATCCTGAAAGTAAACTATGTTCAAGTATTGAAGAAGTTGTTAAATATTGCCGGGAGTGGGAAACCAGAAGAGATGAACTGCCTTACGAAATTGACGGAGTGGTAGTTAAGGTAAACTCTTTAGAGCAGCAGAGAATTTTGGGAAGCATTGCAAAATCACCCCGTTGGGCTATAGCTTATAAGTTTAAAGCAAAACAAAGTAAAACAAAAATTGCAGAAATTAATTGGCAAGTGGGCAGAACCGGTGCCGTTACTCCCGTAGCCCATCTTGAGCCTGTCTTTTTAGCAGGCTCAACAATCAGCAGAGCCACTTTACACAATATGGAAGAAATAGAGCGTAAAGATATTAGAGTAGGTGATTCTGTTTTTATTGAAAAAGGGGGAGATGTAATACCAAAAGTTGTTTCAGTAATTTTAGATGAGAGACCAGCCGGAAGTAAACCAACAGAGCCGCCTAAAAACTGCCCCGTTTGTAATGCTGAATTAATTAGCCCGGAGGATGAAGTTGCTATCTATTGTGTTAATGCACTTTGCGGTGCACAGCTAAAAGGCAAAATTGAACACTTTGCATCCCGCGGAGCAATGGATATTGAAGGCTTAGGTACAGCTGCAATAAATACATTTGTTGAAAAAGGTTTCCTAAACTCCTACGCTGACATATATTCTTTAGAAAAATATAAAAATGAAATTCAGGAACTTGAAGGTTATGGAGAAAAAAGTTACAATAAATTAATTGAAGGAATAAACAAGAGTAAAGAAAGACCATTTGCCAAAGTATTATTTGCACTGGGAATTAGATTTGTTGGAGCAGGGGCTGCTGTTAAATTAGCCGATCATTTTTTACTGCTGGAGAATTTAATCAAAGCTGACGAAGAAGAGATAGAGAGCATACCCGATATTGGTCCCAGTATTAGCAAAAGTATAAAAGAGTTTTTTAGTAAAGAAGAAAATCAAATAATAATTACTAAGTTAAAAGCAGCAGGGTTAAATTTTCAAGCTGAAAAAAAAGTAAAAACATCAAGTGTGTTTGATGGAAAAACATTTGTTTTAACCGGCACATTGCCAAGCATGAACAGAGAAGAGGCAAAAGATAAAATAATTCGAGCAGGCGGAAAGGTCGTTTCAAGTATCAGTAAAAATACCAATTATTTATTAGCCGGTGAAAAAGCCGGATCGAAATTAACACAAGCTGAAAAACTGGATGTGAAGATTATTGATGAGGATGAGTTTAAAAAAATATTGGCAGAAAGTTTATAATGTTGAAATCAATTAAAAATAAAATTGCAAAAAAAATTCTTAGCAATAAATATCTGGCACCAAAAACCAGTCAAGTTGATTTCAATAATTTCTATTCAAATGCAATTGATTTTACGGTTATTATGCCTACTGATGATACCGATTTTCATAACTCGATGATTGTGGTAACTGAATTAACCAAAAAGGATATTTTACTTACTGTAATAGTGCCCGAGCATAAATACAGCCTTCTTCAAAATAAAAGCAAACTACGATCAATAACTTTTACCAGTGAAGACCAAAATTATTTTAATTTGCCGTCGCAAAAATTATTAGATGAAGTCGGCAGCAAATCTTTTGATATTTTGATCGATCTAAATAAAACTGAAAATTTATTCTGCAGTGCATTGGCAAAGGTGATTGATGCAGAGTATAAAGTAGGCTTTTCAAAAGCAAATTCTGACAGATACTATAATTTTCAGATAGAAAGCAGTGAAATAAATTCTGAAATATCATATAGAAATTTGTTAAATTCACTTAAGATGTTTTAATTGATATATAGATTTAATTACTCTTTGTAACTTGAAAACAGAAGCCGATTATGAGTGACAATTTTAATTTTGAATTGAAAAGAAACGGCGATATTGCCGTCTTTAAATTAAATGAAAGACGTTTTGATGCCCAAATTGCCGGGTTAGTAAAAGGTGAGTTTACAATACTTTTGCATTCCGAAGAAATCAATAAACTTATTTTGGATCTATCAGAAGTTGAATATTGTGACAGTTCGGGATTAAGTGCAATTTTATTGGCGTTTCGTATTTTGCAATCGAGTAATGGTCATATCAGATTAGCCGCACCAACAAAAAATGTAAAAATATTAATAGAAATCTCACAACTTAATAGAATCCTTCCCATTTGCGACACCGTGCAAGAAGCAGAACTCGAACTTAAAGACTTATAGGTATTATTGTGGACAGAACTCTCGATTTTGTAATTATTGCAGCTTATCTATTGGGCATTGCAGTATTTGGTATTATATCAGGCGGAAAACAAAAAAGTGCTAAAGATTATTTCCTCGGCGCAAAATCAGTTCCCTGGTGGGCTGTTTGTTTTTCAATTGTTGCTGCCGAAACCAGTACGCTTACTTTTATTTCAATACCCGGATTAGCTTACTTAACAAACTTAAATTTTCTTCAGGTTACATTCGGCTACCTGATTGGCAGAATAATTGTCGCCGTCTATTTTTTACCCCAGTATTACAAAGGCGAGCTTAGCACTGCCTATGCATTTTTAGAAAATCGTTTCGGTTCAAAAACCAGATCATTTTCATCTGTAGTGTTTTTATTTACTAGAACTGCTGCTGATGGTGTACGGTTGTTTGCAACTGCAATTCCATTAAAACTTTTGTTAGATATCAGCTACCCGGCAGCAATAATTATTATTGCAGTAATAACTCTGATATATACTATTACAGGCGGAGTTCGGGGTGTAATTTGGGTCGATGTAATTCAAATGTTTATTTATTTAGGCGGTGCAATTATTGCCGGAATTTTTCTGCTGAATAATTTCCTGCCCGATGGAATCGATTCGGTATTAGCGGCAGCAGAACCTGCAAATAAATTAAGCATATTTAGTTTAGGATTTGAAGACGGGATTGCAGGATTTTTTGCAAAACCTTATACATTGCTGGGCGGTATTTTGGGCGGGGCTTTTCTTTCTATGGCATCACACGGAACCGATCAGCTAATCGTTCAAAGATTGCTGACAACAAAAGATTTAAACTCATCACGAAAAGCTATTATAGGCAGTGGAGTAATTGTAATAATTCAATTTGCAATATTTCTATTAGTCGGAGTTGCATTGTACGCATTCTACGGTCAGCTCGATATAAAATCAGATGAAATTTTTCCTAAGTTTATAATTGAACATCTGCCGGTCGGTGTTTCCGGAATTATAATTGCCGGTTTATTTGCAGCGGCTATGTCAACCCTTGCCGGTTCAATTAGTTCTTTATCTTCCTCAACAATGTTAGACCTATATAAACCATTTAAGAAAACGGAAGATCCCCAAAAGGAATTAAAAGTTTCACGAATGTTTTCTTTAATGTGGGCAGTACTTTTAGTGGGAGCCGCAATCTTCTTTCAGAACTCGCCGCAGACAGTTGTTGAGTTGGCTTTGAGTATTGCGTCATTTACTTACGGCGGTTTGCTGGGTACGTTCATGCTCGGACTATTTGTAAAAAATGCTACTCAAGAAGACGCTTTAGCCGGCTTCACTTCAGGCATTTTTGTAATGATTACTGTTATTAGTCTTAACCTGGTTGCATGGACTTGGTACACGCTGGTTGGTGTAATTACAACTGTTGCAATAGGCGCTTTTTTAAGTAAATTATCCAAAAGAGAAAATTGATAAATATGCACAGCCGCTTGCTTATATTATAAGTTATTAAGCAGGCTGTTTTTTTTATCAAATAGAATGGCAAATTTGTTTTTGATATGATTGAAAATAAAATTCTAAATAGAATTGAATTAATTGTATTTGATCTTGATGGAACTTTACTAAGAAGTGATAACACAATTGGCGAACGTACAATAAATTATGTAAAGGAGTTAAGGGAATTAGGGGTTAAATTTTCATTTGCCTCCGGAAGACTTCATAGCGCAATTATAAATCATGCTGAAACATTAAATATTAAAGCCCCGCTAATTTCTTTAGATGGTGCAATTATAAAAAGTTATCCCGAAAATGAAGTGATTTATGAATCTTATGTGCCGCAAAATCTGGTAAAAAAAGCAGTTAGTTTGGCAGATAAAAATTTATTAAAAATAGCTCTCTGCCACAATGAAGCAATTTATTTTACCGAGCAGAATTCAACAATACCGCAGATGCTCGAAAAGTTTGGCGCAAAGTATAAAATGGTTCACTCCTATCAAAATTATCAGAATAATGTTTTAGAAATTGTTTTAGCCGGTGACGACAAAGAATTAATTAGAAAAGTTTATAAGGAACTTTCATTTCCTTATAGTTTCGGTTTAACAACCTCGTTTTATAAATCGCACCGCAAACAGGAAATTTATTATCTTGAGATAAGAAAAAAAGGAAACAACAAAGGATTAGGATTTAAACGATTAGCAAAACATTTTGGTATTAAAACAAAAAATGCTGCTGTAATGGGTGATTGGTATAACGATATATCATTATTCAATACTAATGCCTTAAAGGTAGCCGTTGCCAATGCTGTACCCGAATTAAAACGGCTGGCTGATTTTATTACAAAACATAATAATGATGAAGATGCAGCCGCAGATTTTTTAGAAATAGTTCTTAACTCAAAAACATTAAAGCAATGATCTCAGATAAAACTAAAAATAAGATTAAAGAAAGCCGAAGGTTGAAACTTTTAATTGCAGTTATAACCGTTGGACTTATTGTTCTAATGTTTCCAAAAGGGGAATCTTTAGAATCGGAAGTGACTGTTGGAACTGTCTGGATTCAAGAAGATTTAATCGCTCAGTTTACTTTTGAAGTATTAAAACCAAATGAAGAGTATTTAAGAGAACAGGTAAACGCTGCCGCCGAAGTGAAGCCCATTTTTGTTTATGATAAAAATGCTTCCGATAAAGCTTTTGATTCACTTAAAAACTATCGCGCTGATTTATTTGATTTAATTGATGACAATGAATCAATTACACAAGAAGTTTATACGTTCAATAATTTTCTCTCCAACAAATCTTTAGAAACTTTGTGGGCTATACGCAAAGATGAGTTTAAGCTTTTAAAAATTTATAACCGCACGCTGGCAGATATATTTAATGCGGCAAAGAATGCTCTTAATAGAGTTTACAAAAGAGGCGTACTTAATGTCCGCTACGATGATATTGAAGGCGATACAATTGCGGTAAGAGAAGGTAAGTTTGAACGTGAGTTCTCTAAATCGAGGTATTGGGATACCGAAGCTGCTTCTAAAGAAATTGAGAGATATGTTAAGAATGTATTAAGTACCAATCCCGATATTGTAAATGCTGTTACGGAATTAGCTAATAACTTTTTATTGCCAAGTATAAACTATAGCGAGGCATTTACCATCGAAGCTAAAAAATCAGCTAGAGAAAAAGTTTCGCGCAACACTGATATTGTAAATGAAAATGAACTTATAGTTGCTAAACATAATAGAATAAGCAATGAGATTAAAAGAAAGATTGATTCCTATCGGGAAGCAAGGGGAGAGATAACAAGTTATTGGACAAAGTTTGCGCAGGCATTAGGAAAAGTAATGCACATTATATTGATTCTTTCACTTCTTTCAATTTACATTTATTTTTTCCGTAAACATATTTTTTATGACAATTATAAAATTCTATTACTTGCAATCGTCATTTTACTCATTAGTTTTTTCGCATTTTTAGTTGAACAATTAAATGTCGATTCCCCCGTTCAATTTCTTGTGCTTGTTCCGGTTGCATCAATTTTAATTACAATAATTTTCGATTCCCGAATTGGATTTTACACTACAGTTATTGTTGCATTAATTGCCGGCGGATTAAGAGGAAATGATTATGTGTTTTCCGTAATGCATATAATTGCCGGGGCACTTGCTGCGTTTACTGTTAGAGATATTAAAAATAGAAATCAAATTTTCCGTTCCTTCATTTTTATTCTCATCGGTTACTGGCTAAGCATAATAGCATTCGGCTTAGAAAGATTTGCATCACCAATTCAGCTATTAATAGATGGAGCCTTTGCTGCATCAAATGCTTTTATTAGTCCGGTTTTAGCTTTTGGCTTAATTATATTTTTTGAACAAGCGTTTAAAATTACAACCGATTTAACACTGCTTGAATTAACAGATTTCAATAATCCATTATTAAAAGAACTGGCTCGTAAAGCACCGGGTACTTTTACGCACTCAATGACAATTGGGTCGATGGTAGAAAGTGCTGCTGAAGAAATTAATGCCAACCCTCTATTGGCAAGGGTAGGAGCTTATTATCATGATATCGGAAAATCATTAGACCCGGAGACTTTTGTTGAAAACCAGATGAATAATGTGAACATTCATAAAAATATGAAACCCGGTAAAAGTGCCGAACTAATTATTGACCATGTAAACCAGGGAATTGAATTAGCAAAAGAATACAAACTGCCTCAAGAGGTAGTTGATTTTATTCCGATGCACCACGGCACAATGGTAGTATCGTACTTTTTACAAAAAGCACAAGAAGAATTAGGTGAAGAAAATGTAAATCCCGATGATTACCGTTACCCCGGTCCCCGCCCGAATACAAAAGAAACCGCATTAGTAATGCTTGCCGATGCATGCGAGTCAACTGTACGTTCAATGAATGACCCGGATACTCAGAAAGTTGAAAATGTTATTAATAAGTTGGTAAAACAAAGAATTGAAGACCGCCAATTGGATGAATCACCGATGACTTTTAAGGATATTTCGAAAATAAAAGAATCATTCTTGAAGATATTAATTGGGCAGCATCATAAAAGAATACGTTACCCTAAGCAAGATGAAATGGAAAATGAAACACCAAAAAAAGAAGATTGATGGATGCTTTTCTTAAAGAGTATTTAGGTGTTCTTAAACTAGAAAAAAATCTCTCCGAAAACACACTGCAGGCTTACTCCAACGATACTAAGAAGTTTTTAGAATTTTTGAATGAAAAAAAAGTAACCGACTTAAATAATGTAACTTCAGCATTGCTCGGTGAGTTTTTTAATATTCAAAAAAAGCAAAAGTTGGGCAGTACAACATTAGCGAGGTATATGTCGGCGCTTAAAGGATTTTTTAAGTACTGTCATAAAAGCCAATACATTCAATCAAATCCAACCGACAATCTTTTTTCCGTAAAAATTTCGCGCGGGCTGCCCACGGTATTAACTTTTGAAGAAGTAGATAAAATTATTAACATGCCAAAGACCAATACCACACTTGGTTTAAGAGATAAAGCAATTTTAGAGTTAATGTACTCTTCCGGACTGAGAGTTTCTGAACTTTTAAATATTAAAATTGGGGATATGCTATTCGATGAGGAAGTAATTCGTGTTACCGGTAAAGGTTCAAAAATGCGAATTGTGCCCGTTGGCAGCAGTGCTATTGAGTGGGTTACAAATTATCTTGTTCATTCCCGCCCATTACTGGAAAAGCGTGAACTTAGTCATGCGTATGTTTTTCTTAATAGCAGGGGCGGGCAGTTATCCCGCATGGGTATTTGGAAAATTGTAAATAAATATACCGGGCAGACAGATATAATTAAAGAAGTTCATCCGCATACATTTAGGCATTCCTTCGCTACACATCTTTTGGAAGGGGGTGCAGATTTACGCGCCGTGCAGGAAATGCTTGGACATTCCGATATTTCGACAACGCAAATTTATACTCATATCGATCGTGAGTATGTGAAGCAGATGCATAGAGATTTTCATCCGCGAGGATAGAAATTTAATTCCAATTAACATTTATGATTTTTGTAAATTTGGCAGCATAATTATTATTAATTATTTGAATTTAACAATTAGGATTGTGTGAAAACATATCTTCGAATATTATCATATGTGAAGCCATATAAGAAGCATTTGGCTGCTTCAATAATGTGTACAATTATTTTTGCACTGCTTAATGGAGCTTCAATTTATTTAACAATTCCCCTTCTCAGCACTTTATTTCAAGAAGATCAAAAATCAAAACCCGCCGGTACTGAACAAGTTGAATCGAATATAGACGATTCAATTTCTCAATCAATTTTACCCGATTGGGCACAATCAGCTATTGATAATGTTTCAGATTCTGTAAATGATTTTTTATTTGAAGGCAGCGATAATGAAATTCTGTTAAAAATTTGTATTCTAATTCTGCTGGCTTTTTTGGGTAAAAATTTATTCGGGTATTTGCAGGCTTACTTTTTAGCTTATGTTGAACAAGGAGTAATAAAGGATATAAGGAATCAAGCTTACAACCACCTTCATAAACTTCCAATGAGTTTTTTTAAGGGAGAAAAAACCGGCAACTTAATCTCAAGAATTACAAATGATGTAACAGTAGTGCAGGCAAGTGTTTCCGCAGTATTTCTTAATCTCATTAGAGAACCCTTAACAATTATTGTATTTCTTGGAATTGCAATTTCAATAAGTTTTAAGCTCACCCTCTTCTCACTTGTTATTCTTCCATTTTCAATTGGTATTATTGTATGGATAGGACTTAAGCTGAGAAAGCAGAGTGCATTGCTGCAGGCAAAAATGTCCGACATTACAACTGTGCTGCACGAAACAATTACCGGAGTTAAAATTGTAAAAGCATTCGGGATGGAAAGTTATGAGAATAAAAAATTTGCAGATCAAACTAAAAAGTTTTTCAGATTAATTTTGAAGATGGTTCGAATCCGAAATGCTGCCAGTCCCATTACCGAATTTTTGAGTGTAATTGTAGGCGTAATCATTATTTACTACGGCGGGCAGCTGGTTTTAACAGAGCAGTCTATTAAAGCAAGTGAATTCCTCGGGTTCTTATTTGCAATATTTCAGTTGATGCCGCCAATTAAAGAACTTGGAACTTTGAATAATAGAATTCAGGAGTCGAGCGCAGCCGGTGATAGAATTTTTGAAATTCTCGACATTCATCCCAGCATTAAAGATGTGCCAAACGCTAAGTCAATAAATGATTTTAATGATAAAATTGAATTCAATAAATTATCCTTCCACTATTCAGATTCTGATGAAACTATTTTAGACGACATAAACTTTACTGCTTACAAGGGACAAATAATTGCTTTAGTAGGCAGCAGCGGTGCGGGTAAAACTACCCTGAGTGATATGATACCCCGATTTTATGACCCGACTGAAGGAGAAATTTTACTTGACGGAATAAATATAAAAAATATTAAACTTACCGATTTACGAAAACTAATGGGTATTGTAACACAAGAAACAGTTTTGTTTAATGAATCCGTGCGGCAAAATATTGCTTATGGTTTGGGCGACTTTCCCGAAGAAAAAATTATTGAAGCAAGTAAAGCTGCTAACGCACACAATTTTATTCTTGAGTTACCGAATGGATACGATACAGTAATTGGAGAAAAAGGGACAAAAATTTCCGGCGGTCAACGGCAGCGTATTTCAATTGCCCGTGCAATTTTAAAAAATCCGCCAATTATGATTTTAGATGAGGCTACGTCGGCACTCGATAATGAATCGGAAGTACTGGTGCAGGAAGCAATTGAAAGACTTATGAGTGATAGAACAACATTTGTTGTAGCACACAGACTAAGCACAATTCGTAACGCCGATAGAATTTTAGTTTTGGAAAAAGGTAAAATTGTTCAAGATGGTAAGCATGATGAATTATTAAACGATGATAAAGGAATTTATAGAAGGTTATACGAACTGCAATTTAGAGATTAAAAATCTCTATCTGCTTTAATATAAAATCCATTAAAATATTTATTTATGAAAATTAAACCCGAAGCACGATTTCCGAATATTGCGTTTTATTTAACTGCTGCTATTGTAAGCAGTTTTTTGTTTTCATTATTCCTCCTTCAAATATTTTCAGCTTTGCTATTTATTTTATGGCTATTCGAAAAAAATGATCAGAAAAAAATTAGCTTTGATTTATTGGGTAAGGCTATATTAGCCTTTGGAATTGTTAGAATTGCGGCACTAATATTCTCGGAATATCCCTCAGAGAGCGTCTTAATTTTCACCAAGGAAATTCTATTTTACTTATCGTTCTTTGCTCTCAACTATTACTTAAAAAGTTTTGATGAGAAAAAATTACACCAAATAATAAATATTTTTGTTTATGCCGGCGTAGCAATTTCACTCATCGGCATTTTCCAGTTTGTATTTAATTATGTTCATCGTGCTCAGTCAATTACTTCGGGGTATGCAACATTCTCAAGTTATCTAATAATCATTTTTATCTTTTTGTACTATCAAAAAATTAATACTGATGATATTAAGTTAAAATTAATTTGGATTGCTTCGGTGTCATTTGTTTTAACCGGAATTATTGTATCCCAGGGTAGAGCAAACATTGCTATTGCAGGACTGGCTTTTATCGTTATTACATATTTAAATAAAACTAAACTTAAATATGCAGCCGCTATTATTTTTTCATCTGCGGCACTTTCAATCGGTTCTTTCTTTTTTAATAGTACATCAATACAAAGCAGAATCAGCAATGTCGGAGCCTTATCCGACAGGGACATTTTGCTTAAAGGATTTAAGTTAGTTTTGGGTGAGTATCCGATTATTGGTTTTGGACCTTTAACATTTAAAAAAGTATTTCCTTTTTTTGATGAATTAGCAGATAAGGGCGTTGGAAGCTGGCACAATTTGTATATAGAAATATATATTGAATCGGGGGTAATTGGGCTACTTAGTTTCTTTGCGTTAATCTATATTGTTCTTTTGCTGGTGTATAAAAGTTTTAAGGTTAAAAATAATAGTGAACTGATTCAAAGAGTATCCTTGTCTGTACTGATATCAACTATTAGCCTGCTGATTATTTCTTTAACTGCTGGATTTTTATTCTCGCCAATTCTTTCGATAGTGTTTGCATTTATAATTTCTCTTCAATCAAGTATCTATTATAAATACTCTGATAAACCCGATTAAGCAAGAACCCCAAATCAATTTAGTTTCCCTTGTTTTTACCCAAAATAATCTGAAGAAAAGTTTCAATGATAATTTGCAGATCCAATTTAAGCGACCAATTTTCGATATACCAAATATCGTAATCAATTCTTTTTTGAGTACGTTTTTTATTTTCCTCAAAATCAAAAACATCACCGCGTAAACCATGAATTTGCGCCCATCCGGTTATACCCGGTTTAACCCTGTGCCGCAGTTTTATTTCCTCAACCATTTCAGTATAGTTCTCTTCAAAAGGAATTGCATGGGGGCGCGGACCTACTAAAGACATTGTGCCATTTAAAACATTAATAAATTGCGGAATTTCATCGAGATTACTTTTACGGAGCAGCATTCCAATCTTTGTAATTCTGCTGTCTGTGGTAGTAACCGGCTGCGTGGATGAAGTATTACTGCTGGCTTCAATTGTCATGGTTCTAAATTTATAGCAGCGGAAATACTTGTTGTTTTTACCAACCCTGTCTTGAATAAAAAATATGTTACCGCGGGAAGTAATTTTTATGATAATTGAAATGAGCGGAATTAACCACCAGAGTAAAATTAAAAATGTAAAGATGCTTACTGCAATATCAATGCTCCGTTTAACAAAACGCCATTGCAGTTCATCAAGCGGATTTGGACGCACGGTAATTATTGGAAAGTTTTCAAATAAGTCTATCTGAAATTTATTTGAGACAAACTGCATATAGTCCGGAACAATTGAGACTTGAACTGCGTGCTTATCTGCAACTCTTAATAAATTTTTTAATCTATCAGATTTTAAAAGCGGCATAGCAAAAACAACATCTCTTATTCCGGTTTCCGTAATTATTTTTTCAAAATTATTTAAGCTGCCCAAATAATTTGAATTAGAAATGTTCTGCTCTTCATCAATGAAGCCTTCAAAATTATAACTTGTAATATTTTTGTCAATCAGCGACTTAAATTTTTGTCCGAGTTCACCGCTTCCTACAATAGCTAATTTTCGTCTGTTCACCTTATTTTTTAGCTGTGAAGTTATAATTTTATTTAAAACTAATTCTTTCAAAAAAATTATAATTGTTAAGAACAAACCGAATAAAACTATAAAGTTTCTTGTAAATAAGTCCTCTTTGATGAAGAATAAAAAGATGATTGTAAAAACGATTTGCACAAAAACATTTTTGACAACTTTAAAAATTAGAGAGGCAATTGATTGCGTGTAAACTTCACGGTGCATTTTTGTAATACTTGCAGAAACAAACCATAAAATATTTATTACCGGAAGTAAAAATATGTGAAAGTTTTTTGTGAAAAATAATTCAATCGGCTGGGCGATAAAAGCGGCAAGTAAAAAACAGATATTCAAGAATAAAAAATCTGTAATCAGCCGTAAACTTTTTAATGACTTTTTATTAACTACCATTTTAAAATTCGGAATATTTTGAATTAACAAAATTATTTATTTCATTTTCAAATCTGCTGCGTGAAAACTGTTCTGCATTATTTCTAATAATACTTGTATCAAATTTATCTTCAGTTTTTTCAAAATCATTAACTGCATTTATTATTGAATCAACTGATTGCCGATCAAATAAAACTCCTGTTTTTCCTTCAATAACAATTTCGGAAGTGCCGCCCCGGTTAAAGCCAATAACAGGTGTTCCGCTGGCTTGTGCTTCAACTGTGGTAATACCAAAGTCTTCTTCAGCAGCAAATACAAATGCTTTAGCGCGCTGCATATAATCCTTTAATGTTTCCGTTTCCTGGTAGCCTATTAAATCAATATTTGATGAGGCTAATGCTTTTATTTTTTCTGTATCCGGTCCGTCGCCGATTACAATCAGTTTTTTATCCGGCATTTTTGAAAATGCCGAAACGACCAGATCGATTTTTTTATACGGAACAAAACGCGCCACTGTTAAATAAAAATTTTCTTTCTTTTCACTGCTAGAAAAATTATTAATATCAACCGGGGGATAAATTACTTCAGCCTCTCGGTTATAAACTTTTTTAATTCTACGTGCAATGTATTTTGAGTTTGCTATAAAATGATCAACTCTGTTTGCAGTAGTAAAATCCCAAATTCTAATTTTATGAAGAAAGTATTTTGCTACCCAGGATTTAACACCGCTAGTTAAGTTCGAGTCTTTGAGATATTGAAAATATAAATCCCACGCATACCTAATAGGGGTATGGCAATAGCAAACGTGCATTTGATTAGCATTCGTCAGCACGCCTTTTGCAACAGCATGTGAACTTGAAAGAATTATATCATATTTAGATATATCAAGCTGTTCAATTGCCAAAGGGAAAAATGGCAAATAGCTGCGGTACTTCTTTTGCGAGAACGGCAGTTTTTGTATAAAGCTGGTATTAACATTTTTACCATTTAAAATAATATCTCGCTTTTCTTTATCTAAATAATCAACGAGCGCAAAAATATCTGCATCAGGGTATAACTTTACGAAAGACTCAACACATTTTTCTGAGCCCATATAATTAACAAACCATTCGTGAACTAAAGCAATTTTATGCATCATCTAAGAAACCATTTTATGTAAAAGTGATTTGTAGTTTTGAAGCAATTTAGTCTCAGTAAAATTTTCAGCAACTGAATTTCTTGCCTCAATTTTTATTTCTTCCAATTTATTTTTACTGCTATCTTCTAAACACATATTAATTATTTCCGCTAATTTTTCAGGAGAACGCGGCGGCACTAAAAATCCGTTTACATTATTATCAATAATTTCCTTCGGACCGCCTTCATCAGCAGAGATCACAATTTTTCCGTACGCCATTGCCTCAAGTACAATCAGTGAAAACGATTCCGGAATAGTAGAGTAATTAATTACAATGTCTGCATCAAGATAAATTTTATCTTTCGAAATTTGAAATCCATGGAAAGAAACAAATCCATTTAGATTATTATGAGCAAAATCAGTTAAATGCTGTAAATATTTTTTTGATTCATCAGTCTCAATTGGATTTCCAAAAAGATGAATATGAAAATTATTTTTAGATTGCTTTACAATTTTCATTGCCTCAAATACCAAATGAAAACCTTTAATATTAATTATAGTTCCAATGAGTGCAATGTTCATTTTTTCATTAGATATTTTTTTGGTATTTATTTTATGGGAATCCGGCAGTGACATTCCAAGGTGTAATACTTCAAATTTATGTACATATTTTTTAGTTCCGCTGATAGAAATTAAATTCTGTTTAACTGCATTTGAAACACAAACAAATAATTTTGCAAACCTTAACTGCAGTTTAATTGATTTAGATTCAAACGAGGAATCTTTATATAGCAGATGCTGAACAACGATAAAATCAATTCCGGTAAAAAACTTAATAAATAATGCATACAAACCGGCATAATTTCCATTGGCTAAAATAAGTTTACATTTATCGCGCTTTGCAATCCGTGCAATTCTTCTTGATGCTTTCAAAATTTTAATCAGTAGTTTAAAAGAATCAAAGTAGTTCCAGCCTTCTCCATTTTGTCTCATCTTCTGCAAGTCATTTTCAATAATCGTTTCAATATTACTTTCATTAAAACGGTTAAGTGAATCACCGGGAGGCGTAATAATTTTAAATTCAAAATCAGAAATTTTACTGCATATTGTTCTAAGGAATTCTTCACCCCCTCCCCATTCGCTCATAACGGACAAACAATATATTCGCTTTTTGATATTCCTATCCATCATAAATTAAATCTCTAAAAGACTTTTTAAGTTTTGAAATTTATTTTTCCAGTCAAATTGCTTAGCATATTCCATCAAGAATTCGGGGTTTTTCTCCGTTTCAATAGTTTGCTTTAAAAGTGTACCAAAATGATTTGGATTAGAATAAAGCTTAGCAGGGGAGTTAAGCATTTCAATTTCATTCCAACTGACTGATACAACCGGAAGCCCGCAGGCAAAGTATTGATAAAGTTTTAATGGGTTAATGCTGTTAACTAAGTCAGGGTATTTTAACTTATTAAAGGGAATAATTCCAACATCAGAATTATAAATATACTTACTTAACTCAGTATACTTTTTTATCCCAAGCAGGTAAACATTTTTCAAATGAGAAAAGCGGGCAGCTGCAGATTCCTTATTTCCAATTAATACAAATGAGTAATTTGGATATTCCTTTGCAGTTTTTTCTACTAAATCAAAATCGAACCATTCATGAATTGCTCCTACATATAAAATTCTGGGTGACGGGATTGAATTAAATTCATCCGGTAAACTTTTACTGCCCTTATTAAAATTATCGAAGTTCACCCCGTTAGGAAAATATGCGGCTTTTTGCGGACTCAGATTATTGACATATTCTTTCAAATTTCTTGCAGTATATAAAACTAAATCAACTTTTCCGGCTAAAAGTTTTTCAACCGACATTGAATTTTTACCATACCGTGTAAAACCGGAATTGTTATCCGCTAACCGGAAAACAGACTTACGAAAATTTATGGAGTTAACAAGAAATGATTGATAGATGCTGTCAAAATAAAGCACATCAACTTTATCAAAACCAAACTCTTTAATTTTGCGGCTGATATTAGGCAAAGAATATTTATTCCAATTCTTATAGGTAAATTTAGAATTAAAAAAAGGAAGCGGGTAAGGAGTAAATAAGGAGTAGGGAACATAAGAAATCAATTTATCATCAAAGTATTTTTTGCCGCCGGATTTATTAATCTCAATTCTGTCTGCAATAAGTTCATTCTTCGACTTTAATTTATGAAAGGGGGAAATAGGATCGGACAAATAAAGTACATCCCAGCCATCATGAATAAAGGCTTTGGCAATTTCATGGCTGCCCACTTTGAAGGGCGAGTTCCAATGATTAGCAGTTGCCATTAAAATTTTCTTTGCCATACTCTATTTTCGTTTATGAAGATAAAAAAATGTGTGATAGGTAAAATCGTTCAATGTATATCGTTCTTCAATATCAAAAACGCCGCTAATAATATCTGTAATTTTTATCATCGGAAAATTCCTTTTTCCTATTTCCCAATAGTGTATTCCGTCGAATTCATGTTTGCGGTAAAACTTCGGTAATAAGTACTGGAAAGTAATATCATGAATGACGGGAAGAAAAATTGACAACTTAAATTTATTATTAGCAAACGGTAAACTTAATAGCACATCTTTTCTGCTCACTCTCGATAATTCCTTTAACAGGAATTCAAACTTTTCAAATGGCAGATGTTCTAAAACTTCAAAACATGTTACCAGATCGAATGTATTATCCTTGAAGGGCAATTCCTCAATACTTGCTTGTACGGTTGGTTTAAGCTCAATGTCATGGTCTAACCCGAAGCATTCAATCGAATCGGGAATTAATTTTTCGATTACTTTACCGCCTACTCCAATGTTAAGCATGTTGCGCGGATTAATTTTACTGATCATTTTAATCTGATTATAATAAGAAAGAAACAACTCCTTACTTACATAATCTTCAAATCTATATGTCGATGAATCAACTTGAGGTTTCAATTTTTGGTTCCTAATTTTTTATAAATTAAATAATAAAGAGTGAGCTTACTGCATATTGAAATAACGAGCACTGTATATACCGCACCTATAAAGCCTAATTGCTCAACCATTATAATTGAAAAAATAATATTCAACACCCCGAAAGGTATTGTAAGTAAACTATATTTTGCAAAACCTGTTGCAATTACAAAAGGCTGCGCAATACTGCCCGATATAAGAATTAAAGGTAAATGAATTAACAGAATGTTAAACATTTTAAGAAAATCATCGGTTAAGTATTTATCAAGAAAAATTTCCATGATGAATGGAAAAATAAAATAAAGTAAAATTGAACATATAATTCCCGCAGTAAAAACAATTGATACAATTTTTTTAAAGTATGAAAGAACAATCTCATTTTTATTTTCAACAGATAGCTCAGTTACTCTTGGTGCAATTACCTGTCCAAAAATTATTACTCCAAAAGTAATCAGCATAAATATTTTATCAATAAGTTCGTAATAACCTGCTTCGGTAAAGTAATTAAACTTACCTAATATTATAACTGTAGCTTTGGCGTACATAAAATGACCAAGGCTGGAAACCCCAAGTATAACTGAGTATTTAGCAATTGAATTAAATAATACTTTATCAAACTTAAATCCATACTGCTTAAAATTGAAAGCCAAAAAAATAAAAAGTAAAAAGTAATAGAGGTCTAACGCATAGAATGCTCCTAATGTTTGAAACTTAACAATCAAAAAGTAGGATGATATTAATGCTATTATTCCCGCAGCTAAATAGATTTTAGAAATAGTTTTAAATTGCTTAAGTCCGTTATAAATACCATCGTAAAGTGAAGTTAGCGGTAGAAAAATAAACACAGGTATTAAGTGGATCAAATAATAGTGAAACTCACCGATCAGAAATTCCTTAAACAGAAAAAGAATAATTGTGAATAGAAAAATAAGTGAAAATAAAATTACTCCTGAATTGAAAAAAATAATTTTAACTTTTTCATTATCCTTAAGATTATACTCGGCTGTAAATTTTGTTACTGCTCTCGAAATTCCAAAATCTGCAAGTAGGGTGAAAAGGAAAGCGAACGCAACCAGGTAATTATAAATACCAAACTCTTTAGTCGGTAGTAATTTTGCTGCAATAAGTAAAATTGCTAAACCAATTCCCTGCCGACTTATCATTTGTAAGGCACGCCAGAAGAAATTTTTTAAGTAAGAAGTTTTTGATCTAATATTTTTGTCGAAGAATTTTTTCACGAAGGATGTAAAACCGAATAAGTTATTTTGAATTGTAAATATACTTAATTGCAAAGTTAAATTTATACTACATTCTAATAGTTTTGCAAAATTGCCCTTCAAGAGTAGCTTAGAAAATATTTATCAATTTTAAAAAACTGCAGAGTACGTTTTACAGAATATTAAATCGGCAAGAGATTGTTCAATTCAAGGAGAATACGACGAAGCAGTATTTGGTGCGCGTAAAAAAAAGGCTGCACATATTAGAATAATGATGCAGCCTTAAGAAATTAAACTGTCAAATATTTAAATCTGATTACTGAGTAATAGCAATCCACTTACCGGCAATTGATAGGACTTTTGTATTACCCCATGTTGAAATTCTAATTGTAAATCCGTCTCTTGAAACTGCACTCGATTGAACATTATATCTAACATTTGCTCCGTCAGCAATTTCAATCTGGCTAACTGACAAAATGATTTCCGGACGTTTTTCAAATGGGTTATCAAATGTAACTTCCATTGTGTAAGTTCTGTCCCCATCATTTTTATGCAGAGTATAACCGGCTCTATTAGACTTAGCAGAAAATTCGCCTGTTCTGAGTTCCTGAGCGAAAGTAGTGGAAATAAATCCTATAAATAATAATGCCGTTAAAATAAAAATTGATTTTTTCATGTTTCCTCCTAAAGTTGAATAATTAATATTGAAATCGTTTATTATTTAATTAAGTGAAAAAATATATATAAAGTTACTCAAAATCATTTATTATTACTATATCCGTTATTTTAAAGTAACTATTGAAATATAGTATAATATTTTGAAAACCCTAAAATAATATTCTATTTCATAAGAGAAATGTATAGATTATATTTTTGATAATGAAAAAAAAGAAATATGAAGTGACTAACCCAAATCACATATCGTCAATAATAATAGCAAAAAACGAAGAAGATAACATCAGGCTATGTATTGAAAGTCAGCTTAAATGCATTGATGATATTGTAGTTATTATTGATTCAAAATCTACTGATAAAACTTTAGAAATTGTTAAAGAGTATGAGAAAGTAAAATTTGAAATAGCCGAGTGGCAAGGGTATGCCGGTACAAAGCAATTTGCTTTAACATTAGTTAAGTACAACTGGGTTCTTTGGATTGACGCAGATGAAGAAATTACAGAAGAATTGTGTGAAGAATTGAATGCATTTAAAAAAACAACTCCTTCATTTAGTGCCTACTCATTGGCAAGGCGGGCTTTTTTCCTTGGTAAATGGATTAAGCACAGCGGCTGGTATCCGGGTAGGGTAGTCAGACTGTTTAATAAAAATAAGGCTAAATTCAGCAGCAATGATGTGCATGAGTTTTTAGAGGTTGACGGCGAAACCGGTAAATTGAAAAATGATATAAATCATTATACCGATCCTAATATTCATCACTACTTCGAAAAGTTTAATATATACACAACACTGGCAGCTGCGGAGCTAAGTAAGACAAATAAAACTGCAAATTTAACCGACCTGTTGCTGCGTCCGACTTTTCTTTTTATTAAAATGTTTTTTATACGGAGAGGTTTTCTTGACGGACTTCATGGTTTTATTCTTGCCGTATTTTCATCAACATATGTTTTTGTTAAATACTTAAAACTTTGGGAAATCCAAAAACAAAATAAATAATATGAGAATCGGAATAATACCCAATACCACAAAAAAAGAAGTTGTTAAAATTGTTAACTCTCTAATTAATAAATTAGACGAACATGGTTTTAATTATATCCTCAGTAAGTCGCTGCTTAAGTTTGAAGAAGATTTTGATTCATCAAAAATGAGCTGCGAATTTTTACCGCATGCAGAATTATGCAGCAAAAGTGATATTGTGATATCAATCGGCGGTGATGGTACAATGCTTACCACTGCTTATGAAGCGAGGAATTCTAACACACCTATTCTTGGTTTAAACTTTGGTAAGCTTGGTTTTTTAGCTGAGTTTGAAATTAAAGATTTAGATGAATTACTGACTGATATAAAAAATAAAAATTATTACATAGAAGAGCGTACAACCTTAGAAGCTGTATGCAGAGATGTAAAATCAGATAAGCTGTTTGCAGTAAATGATATTGTCATCGATAAAGGCGGCTGGTCAAAAATGATTCAGCTTACTTTGCAAGTTAATAATGATTACGTAACAACATTTACAGCAGATGGGATTATAATTGCTACTCCAACAGGAACTACAGGTTATTCGCTTTCGGCAGGCGGACCAATAGTAAGCCCAAGTGCCGATGTAATTGTTGTTAATCCGATTTCACCTCATACGCTAACGATGCGTCCGCTGGTTCTATCAAGCAAACAAAAAATTATTGTTACTGTTGATTCACCTTATAAATCAGTACAAATAAATACAGATGGGCAAAGAGTGCAATATTTCAAACCCCCGCTGACCATAGAAATTTATAAAAGCGATAACCCCCTGAAATTAGTGCATACTGATAAGATGAATTATTTTGAAACTCTTCGTAATAAATTGTTCTGGGGTCTGGATATTAGGAATAATAAAATTTAAAATTTCATTGTTTGTGCCTTTGTGGCGAACATAAAACAAATTGCCACGAAGATTCAAAGACACAAAGTAAAAGATTTTTATGAAGTAGTTGATTAGTTTTTACCCAATAAACGAGAACTTTAATTGCTCGGTGTAGTATTTTTTCAACTGCTCTTTAATTAGCTGATTAGCAGGGGATTCAAGTTTTAGGTCTTTTTCAATAATTTCAAACGCACACTTTTTTGCTTCAATTAAAATTTCAGAATCTCTCGCAAGATCGGCATATTTTAATTCCGGCATACCGCTTTGTTTTGTACCGAAAATATCACCCGGTCCGCGGAGCTTTAAATCAATCTCGGCAAGTTTAAAACCGCTTGTGTATTCTGTCATTGCCTGCATTCTTATCTGTGATTTATATTTTTCAATTTGTGCTTTGGACATATATTCAAAGTTATTTTCAAATAAACTCTTTTGTTTTTTTACCGGCTTATTCGAAATCAAAATGCAGTAAGCCTGTTTATCGCTTCTGCCCACTCTTCCTCTTAATTGATGAAGCTGTGATAATCCGAAACGGAATGCATCATTAATTACAATGATGTTTGCATCAGGTATATCAATGCCTACTTCAATTACTGTTGTGGAGATCAGCACATCAAACTCTTTAGCGGCAAACTTGAGCATAATTTCTTCTTTCTCTTTCCATTTCATTCTGCCGTGTATCATCCCAAGTTTTATATCGCTAAAGTGTGTTGACTTTAATTTCTCATAATATTCTTCTGCGGCTTTTAGTTCCAATTTTGCAGATTCCTCAACTAACGGATAAACAACAAATGATTGATAGCCATCGCTGATTTTATCTTTGATGAATTGATAAATATCGGGTAAGTTTCCCTCACCTCGCAGAGTGGTGATAATCGGTATTCTATTCTTCGGCATTTCATCAATTATTGATAAATCCAAGTCGCCGTAAACCGTCATTGATAATGTACGCGGAATAGGAGTGGCGGTCATTACAAGCACATCGGGGGATGTACCTTTCTTCATTAAACGGAATCTCTGCTCAACACCAAAGCGGTGCTGCTCATCGATAATAACTAATCCGAGTTTATTAAAATCAACTGTGTCTTCGAATAATGCATGAGTGCCGACTATTATATCTGATTCCTGCAATTTTATTTCATTAAGATTTTTTTGCTTCTCAGATTTTCTTTGTCCGCCGATTAGAAGGTTTGCTTTTAGATTAGTGTGACTTATCAGATTAGATATATTTTTAAAATGCTGATTTGCCAGAATTTCGGTTGGAGCCATCAATGCTGCCTGATAACCATTATCGGCAGCAATCAGCATTGCAATTAGTGCAACAACAGTTTTACCGCTGCCTACATCTCCTTGCAGCATTCTACTCATTGGCTTGCCGCTTTCCATATCTTTTCTAATTTCGCTCAGAACTTTTAGCTGCGCTTCTGTTAAATCAAACGGCAGTTTTGAAAGGAATTTTTTTATCGGGTCTGCGGCAACTTTAAATTTAATTCCTCTAATATTTTTTTTAAATGAATGCTTTCGCATTGCAACTAAACTTTCAATGTAAAAAAGCTCTTCAAAAACAAATCGATTTTTTGCTTCAATTAGTGCTTCATTGTTTTTAGGGGAGTGTATTGTATTTACAGCATCGATGATATTTAGCAAACTCTGTTCGCTTATAATATTTTGCGGCAGTGTTTCTTTTAAATATTGCGAATAATTTTCAACTGCAAAGCTTACTATTTTACGCAAGCTAAGATCGCCGATATTTTTTGCTTTTAATTCTTTGGGCAATCTGTAAAATGGAATAATTTTTCCGGTATTTAAAAACTCGCGGGATTCTTCGGAATCGAGTTTATCAAAATCCGGGTGAGCAAATTGAAGGTTACCATACTTTGTTAAAACCGGTTTAGCCGAGATTGCATACTGTTCGCCAGGTTTAAATTTGTCTTTGAAAAACTTTATTCCCTGAAACCATACACACTCGTAGAAACCTGAATTATCCTTCATAGATACTTTAAACAATTGTTTTTTGCCGTACCGTATTACTTCGGAACTGACGACTTTTCCTAAAATTGTAACTTCACCCTCATACCCGTCAATTAAGTATTTTGCAGCTTTTACAGAGTTGATAATTGTACGTCTATCCAAATAGCGTGTGGGAAAATAGAATAGAAGATCGCAAATTGTATTAATTCCAATTTTCTGAAATGATTCTGCCCGCTTTGGTCCGACAGACTTTAAGTATTGAACAGAACTATCTAATTTGCTTTGCATTAATATTTTTTTGAATTGAGATTGTTTTGAAGTGAAATATAAAAAGAAGGAGTTACAATTGGAAGAATTGAATTAAGACTAATGTTCTGATTTCATATCTCTTGTCATCAACTCATAAGTAGCTTTAATAGGGTCTTTCCCCTCAAATAAAATTTTATAAGCTGCATTTGCAATAGGTGTTTCAATATCCAATTCTTCAGAAAGCTGATGAACAGAACGGCATGTTTCAATTCCCTCGGCAACCATATTCATTGATTTAAGTACATCTTTCAATTTTCTTCCCTTGCCGATTTGTTCGCCAACAAATCTGTTTCGGCTGTGCTTGCTCATGCAGGTAACTATTAAATCACCCATACCTGATAAGCCTGAAAAAGTAACAGGCTGAGCGCCAAGCTGAATACCGAGACGTGAAATTTCAGCGATGCCTCGTGTCATAATCAATGCTTTAGTATTATCGCCAAAACCTGCTCCATCAACAATACCTGCACCAATGGCAATAACATTTTTAAGGGCACCGCCAAGCTCCACACCAATAACATCTGTTGAAGAATAAACCCTGAAGTAAGAGGTCATAAAAGCTGCTTGAATTTGCTTGGCTGTATTTTCATCTAAGGAGGCAGCAACAAGTGCAGTTGGAATTTTTCTGCTTACCTCTTCGGCATGACTTGGACCTGAGAGGACACCAATATTATTTTCATCTATAGAAGGTAATTCATCTTTAAGTACTTTGGATACGGTCATTAATGTATCTTTTTCAATTCCTTTAGAGACACTTACAAATATTGTATCGTTAAATTTTTCTTTTTTTAGTTCGTGCATTACAGGCCGGATGAACTGTGTGGGAATAGCAATAATAATCATATGTTTATCATTGCATGCTTCAGAGAGTGAATTAGTAATATTTATTTCATCGGGAATTTTAATACCGGGGAGGTATAATTTATTTATTCTGGATTTACGAAGTGTACGGGCGTAGTTTCTTTTGTATTCCCATAAAGTTACTTCATGGGCATTAAGATTTAATATTAATGAAAGAGTGGTGCCCCAGCCTCCGGCACCAAGTACGGAAACACGCATATTAATTATCTAGATTTTTTTAAGGAAATTCTATTTTCTTTCCCTTGTAAAAGCCTGCCGACGTTTGAACGATGTGTGTAAATTACCAATAATGATACCGCGATAACAAACGGCAGTATAATATGGTAACCTTGTATATCAACATGGAATATGTTTTCGCGTATAATTAAAATTAGGGGTACTGCAATAGCAGCGCTTATTGAACCAAGAGAAATATATTTGGAAAAAGAGACTACCAGTATAAAAACACCGAGTGCTAAAAGCATATCAACTGTAATAATAGTAATTAAAAACCCAAGTGCAGTTGCAATACCTTTTCCGCCTTTGAATTGCGCAAAGATAGTCCAGATATGACCAATTACAGCAGCAAGACCGGCGATGATTTGTACAAGTGTAAAGTCATCAAAAGGAGTTGCATTTGGAAATGGGAATGCACCGAGATACAATCTTGAAATAAGCACAACGGCAATTGCACCTTTTAAGGCATCAATAATAATTGTTAACACACCATACTTCCAGCCGAGTGCACGCATTACATTTGTTCCGCCTACATTTCCGCTTCCGTGTTTTCTTATATCTATTCCTTTCACCTTTTTTGCCATTAGTATTCCAGTAGGAATTGAACCGACAAGGTATGAAAGAATTACTATTACTATTAAATTCAACATTTTTTACTCTTTTAAATGAAATTAAAGTTAAAATTTTTATAATTCATATACAATCACATTTTAATGATACTAAAGCGAATGTGATATCATCTCAAATAGATTAATGTCTGCTTCAGATGTGACTTTAAAATTTAATGATGAACCTTCAACAATCCGTACATCATATCCGGCTTTTTTTACAATCATTGATTCATCCGTTCCGATAAAACCATCACTGTCTGCTTTTTTGATAGCGTCAGTCAAATTTTTATATCTGAATATTTGCGGTGTTTGAGCATAATAAATTTCACTTCTATCAACGTATCCTTCAACTATTCCTGCATTCCCACTTTTTATTAAAGTGTCGCGCGCATTAATTGCTACTACAACATTATCGAACCTTTTTGCAGCTTTTACAGCATTTGTTAAAATTTTTGGCGGAACTAATGCCCTTGCTGCATCGTGAACCGCAACCAAATCATCATCTTCAGCATCAATAGCAAAAAGCGCATTGGATACTGAGTTTTGTCTTTCTTTTCCGCCTTCTACAATTTTAGTTACTTTATTAAACTTATAATTTTTTTTAATTTTTTCAAGTAATTCAAAATAATCACTATCGGCAGAGATAATAATTTCATCAATTAATTCACAATTTTGAAATGTCTCAAGAGTATAAGCAATCATTTCTTTTGAATTAAAAAGATGATACTGTTTGGGTAGGAAAGTTCCCGCGCGTTTTCCCCTCCCTGCGGAGGGGATAATAGCATAAGTTTTCATTTATAAAATCAGCATTGCATCGCCGTAGCTCAAAAAGCCGTATTTCTCTTTCATTGCTTTTTTGTAGCTCTTCATCACAAAATCGTAACCGCCAAAAGCTGCGGCTAACATTAGTAATGTCGATTCCGGCTGATGAAAATTTGTAATTAGTTTTTTAGTTATCCTAAAATCATAATCCGGAAAGATAAATTTATCAGTCCAGCCATAATTTGGTTTTGATAGCCCATCTGCCGTAACACTGCTTTCCAACGCCCGGCATGCGCTTGTTCCTGTTACCCAAACATTCTTTTTACTTGTTAAGGCTTTGTTAATAATCTCGGAAGATTCACTGGGAATTTCAAAATACTCTGAATCCATTTTGTGCTTAGTTAAGTCTTCAACTTCAACAGGACGGAATGTACCTAAACCAATATGGAGAATAACGGGTGCAATTTTAACACCTTTCTTTTTCAGTTTTTTAATTAGTTCGGGTGTAAAGTGCAGTCCTGCTGTGGGTGCTGCAACCGAGCCGTCAATTTTAGCAAACATTGTCTGATAGCTATCTTTATCATCCGGAACAGTATCTCTTTTTATATATGGCGGAAGGGGAGTGTTGCCGATTTTTTCAATAGCCTTATAAACATCACCGGCTTCATCGTTAAACCGCACTGTTCTTCCGCGTGAGGTTGTATTGTCAATTACTTCGCACCAAAATTTGTCGTTAAAATAAATTCTATTTCCAATTCTAACTTTTCTCGCGGGGTCAACAATCACATCCCAAATGTTTTCTTCACCATTCAATTCACGTAAAACAAAAACTTCAATTTTGGCATTTGTTCTTTCTTTTTTGCCGAATAATCGGGCTTGCATTACTTTTGTTTCATTTACAACCAATACATCGCCTTTACTCATATAATCAGTAATATCAGAAAATTTTTTATGATCAATCGAGTTATTAGACCTATCTAAAACCATCATTTTTGCAGCATCGCGCGGCTCTGCCGGAAATTTTGCAATTACAGTTTTAGGTAAATTATATTTAAAGTTTGATAACTTCATTATTTCTCCTATATCGTAACATATTTATTTGCTTATATCTAAACAAAAATTTTAGTCTGCGTAAGAAAATTTAAATCTTACGCAGACCTAATGAGATGCTTCACGAAAGCTAAAGGTTCAAAAAATTATTTTTTCTTAGCCTTCTTTTTAGAACGCTTTTTAGATTTTGGTGCATCATTTAGCGCGGCTCTGGCAGCTGCTAATCTTGCAATAGGTACTCTGTAAGGTGAACAGCTAACATAGTTCAAACCGGCTTCATGGCAGAATTCAACCGAGGAAGGATCTCCGCCGTGTTCGCCGCAAATACCAACTTTTAGTTTTGGATTAACCGAACGTCCTCTGTTGGTTCCAATTTCTACTAATTCACCAACTCCGCTTCTGTCAATACTTTCGAATGGATCTTTTGGTAAAATCCCTCTCTCAACATAAGCAGGTAAAAATATACCCGAATCATCACGAGAAAGACCGAAAGTTGTTTGTGTTAAGTCGTTTGTACCAAAGCTGAAGAACTCTGCTGTTTCGGCAATTTCATTAGCGGTTAAAGCAGCTCTCGGTAATTCAATCATAGTGCCAACTAAGTAGTTTACCTTTTTACCTTTTTTAGCAAATACTTCTTCGGCAACTCTGCGAACAATATCTTCCTGCAGATTTAACTCTTCTACGTGACCAACTAACGGAATCATAATTTCAGGAAACACTTTTATACCTTTTTTTGCAACATCAACAGCGGCTTCAAAAATAGCACGAGCCTGCATTTCAGTAATTTCAGGATATTGAATACCCAATCGGCATCCTCTGAAACCAAGCATAGGATTGAATTCATGAAGGGTTTCAATTTTTTCCTTAATTTTTTTAACTGGAACTTTAAGTGATGCAGCTACTTCTTTTATTTCTTTTTCTGAATGGGGTAAAAATTCATGTAACGGTGGATCAAGAGTTCTAACAGTTACTGGTTCGCCAGCCATTACTTTGAATAGACCTGCAAAGTCCTTTCTCTGATGAGGTAAAAGTTTTGCAAGCGCCTTTCTGCGTCCTGCTTCATCATCGGCTAAAATCATTTCTCTAACGGCAAGTATTCTATCACCGCCGAAAAACATATGTTCGGTTCTGCAAAGACCAATACCTTCGGCTCCAAACGCAATTGCACTGATTGCTTGATCAGGCTGATCGGCATTAGTTCTAACACCAAGCTTTCTTAATTGGTCAGCCCATCTCATTAAATCGTTATAAGTTTTAAATACATCAGATTTTTGCGGTTTAAGTTCTTTAGTAATTAATACTTGAACAACTTCGGATGGCTTGGTTAAAAGTTTGCCTACAATTACTTCGCCTGTTGTACCGTCAATTGAAATATAGTCACCTTCTTTAACAATTTGGCTGCTTCCGTCTGCCTTCATTTCACCCTTTTTATAATCGATATGTAATGAGCCGCAGCCTGCAACACAAACCTTACCCATTTGGCGTGCAACCAAAGCTGCATGCGATGTCATACCGCCGCGGGCAGTTAAAATACCGTCGGAAGCATCCATACCTTTAATATCTTCAGGAGAAGTTTCAACTCTAACAAGAATAATCTTGTCACCTTTTTTTGCCATTTCTTCTGCATCCTGTGCTGAAAATGCTACTCTGCCTGAGGCTGCACCCGGACCGGCATTCAATCCTTTTGCTAAAAGTTTACCTTCGTCAATCGCCTTTTGCTTTTCTTTAATATCAAAAATTGGTCTTAGCAATTGGTTAAGCTGTTCAGGGTCAATTCTTCTAATTGCTTCTTCTTTTGGAATAAGTCTTTCGCGAACCATATCAACTGCAATTTTTATTGCGGCAAAACCGGTTCTTTTACCAACACGGCACTGAAGCATCCATAACTTACCTTGCTGAATTGTAAACTCAACATCCATCATTTCTTTATAATGTTTTTCAAGTTTTTTACGAATATCCAGCAGTTCTTTGTAAATCTTCTTATCATCTTTTTCTAATTCAGCAATCGGATGAGGGGTTCTTGTTCCTGCAACAACGTCTTCACCTTGTGCATTGAAAAGATATTCTCCGTAAAATATATTCTCGCCGCTGGCTGCATCTCTTGTAAATGCAACACCGGTGCCGGAGTCCTCGCCCATATTACCAAATACCATCGATTGAATATTTACCGCAGTTCCCCAATCAGCAGGAATATTATTCAGCGCACGGTAAACATTTGCTCTCTCGTTTTCCCAGGAGCCGAATACTGCACCAATAGCTCCCCAAAGCTGTTCCATTGGATCATTAGGAAAGTCAACTTTCTTGCGCTTTTTAATTTCCGCCTTAAATTCTTTAACTAATTCTTTTAAATGAGCGGCAGTCAGTTCTGTATCTTTTTCAATTTTATTTTTTTTCTTTTTCTTTTCGATTAATACTTCAAAAGGATCGGAATCATGTTTATGTACGGGCTGTAATCCTAAAACAACATCACCATACATTTGAATAAATCTTCTGTAAGAATCATAAACAAATCTTTCATTGCCTGTTTTTTCAATTAAAGCCTGAACTGTTTGATCATTTAATCCCAAGTTAAGAATAGTATCCATCATACCGGGCATTGAAGCTCGCGAGCCGCTTCTAACTGAAACAAGCAGAGGGTTTTTCTTATCGCCAAACTTAGCACCCATTTCCTTTTCAACTTTTTTAAGCGAACTTAAAACCTGCTTCTTCAATTCTTTAGGATATTTTTTACCATGCTTGTAGTAGTATGTACAAACATCAGTTGTAATTGTAAAGCCAGCAGGTACAGGCAAGCCGATGTTTACCATCTCGGCTAAATTAGCGCCTTTACCGCCTAAAAGATTTTTCATTTCTGCTTTACCTTCGGCTTTTTTCCCGCCAAAAAAATAAACGTGTTTGGGAGTTTTACTCTTAGCCATTAATGTTACCTCCGATTTTAATTTAATGTTTAGATTTTATTTTAGTTAATTGTAAATTTTTAATAATTCTTTTTGAAACTCTTTTTCATTATCAATTTTCATTTCAATTTTTAAGTAGTAAATATCTATATCGTCTAACTCTTTTTTATAGTTTGTCAGCTTAACCGCATCTTTTTCGGTGGTTATAACTGAATAACTATTTGTATCATAAAATTTTTTTCTAATTGCTTCTACCTCTTTCAGGGTATAATCTTTATGATCGGGGAAGAGCATATGATTTTTTGTATTTATATCATTTTTCTTCAAAGCATTTAAGAACGAAAATGGTTTTGCAATTCCGCTTACAACCAAACTGTTCTGCCCGCTAAACTCTTCTAAGGAATAATAATGCTGAGATTTAACATCATACAAACCGGCAGTTTTGTAGCACGCATAAAAAATTTTTTTTGAATCAAAATACTTTTTAACCTTAGTCGTCATTTCTTTTTTATCTGAAAACTTTCTATTTATTATTACAATATCAGCACGTTTGGTTGAGCTGAACGGTTCTCGCATCATACCTAACGGCAGTATGTATTTTTCAAGCCAGGCGGGTTCAAGTAAAAACCTCTGATCAAAAATAAGTATATCAACATCACGATTAATCCATCGATGCTGAAAAGCATCGTCCAGTACAATTGTATCTACCTTTACATCATCAATAAAACGCTTGGCTCCTTCAACTCTTTTTTCCGATACTGCTGCAGGTACAAGTGTTTCCATAGCTGTTAAGTAAATTTCGTCACCAACCTCATCAACACTTGTTTCGGGTCCGGTGCCGGCGGATACCAGCTGATACCCTTTCGATTTTCTTCCGTAACCGCGGCTTAAAATTCCAACCTTCTTATTATTCGATTTTAATATGTTCGCAACAGCAATAACAGCGGGAGTTTTGCCGCTGCCGCCTACTGTTAAATTACCTATTGAAATTATTTTTGCATTTACATTTTTCGACTTAAAAATATTTTTATCGAAAAAATAATTTCTAATATTTATAATTAGCAAATAAACTATTGCTGTTGGTGATATTATTAGTCTTAAAATTTTTAACAACTTTTAATTGCTTCTTTTTGAATGTTTGTCAATTTTTTTTCTGTATCAATTATCATTTGCGATACTTCATCATAGCTCAAATCATTATTTACAAATAATGGTTCGGAAAAATTTATTACTACTCTGCTAAAAAACTTTGGGATTATAAAGTTATCCCAACTTTTTAACCGGCGATAATTTTTATAGCCGACACCTATAAGAATAATTGGCGCCCCGGTTTTTTTTGATAGCACCACAGTTCCGGGTTTCATTTTAAATTCAGGTCCCTTTGGTCCATCCGGTGTAATTGCCAAATTTTTATTTTTTGAAACTTCATCAATCATTAACTGCAAGGCTTCTTTACCGCCGACATTGCTCGAACCCCTAACAACACTATAGTTCCACTTCTTTAGTAATTTTGTAAGCAGTTCTCCGTCCTTGCTTTGACTAACAAGCGCAGAAAAGTTTTTGTTCCTGAAAATGAACCATGGAACCAACATTGAGCCATGCCAAAATGCCGTCATAAAATTTTGACTATTTAACATCAACTTTTCTATTGCGGAATAATTTTGGTACTCAATCCTTAAAGTTTTACAAAGAACATTTACTGCCGGACTCAAAATTATTAGTCCAATTTTTTGCAAAGCAGATTGCTTAATTTTTTTAAAGCTCATTTAAACTCGTAACAATAACTTTAGCAGCTTTTTTTGAAGCTTCTTCTTTAGTTAATTTTACTTTTATTATTTCAAGTTTGTTTTTAATAGAATTATAAATTGTTTCACTGCCTAAAATTCTATCACTCTTTTCAAAAATATTTTTTTCATTCACATCATTTTGAATCAGCTCATCATAGATTGTTTCGCCTGCAACAATATTAGCCAGGGCAATATTATTTATTTTAATGAGCGCCTTGCCAATAGTGTATGTTACTTTACTTGTTATGTAAACAATAACACCCGGCAAACCAAAATAGCCGGCTTCCAGTGTGGATGTACCGGATTTAATAATCCCAAATTTTGAATGCTTTAGTAAATCGTAGGTATAGCCTTTAACAATTTTAATATTTTCAAATTTATGATTTTCAAAAAACAAACTTTCACTTATGTTGCCTGCGCGTGCGATAACAGGCTGCATATTATACTTTACACATAATTTTTCTGCTGCATTAATTATTTCGGGAAAAATTTTTCGTACTTCCTGCTTTCTGCTTCCGGGCATTATCAAAAGTATTTCTTTATTGGTATCTAAATTTAATTTTGCAAATAATTCATCTTTGGTTAAAAAAGGGTATTCAGAAATTTGCTCAACTAATGGATGACCAACGTATTCACAATCAATTCCTGCTTCATCATACATTTTTTTTTCAAAAGGAAAAATCACAATCATTTTATCAACAAGTTTTTTGATCTTGTTGATTCTGCCTTTACGCCACGCCCAAAGCTGGGGTGAAATGTAATAGAATATTTTAATACCAATTTTCTTTAGTTTTTTGGCAATGCTTAGGTTGAATCCCGGATAATCAATTAAAATTGCGTGCTTAATATTTTTCTCTTTTACAGTTTTAACAATATCACGCTGAACCTTTTTTATAAATGGCAGGTGACGAATAATTTCGGTAAAACCGAGGAAAGCCATATTCCTAATATGGTAAACAGCATTAAGTCCTTGAGTAATCATTTTATCGCCGCCGATTCCGAACAAATTTAAATTGGGTGCGATAAGTTTTATCTCTTCCATCAATGAAGCTCCGTGCTGATCACCTGATGCTTCACCGGCAATTATAAGTATGTTAGATTCTAAGCTCATCAATTAAAACTTATTTAATTCAAAATACCATACTGCGAGCAGCAGTAAAGTTGTAATTGCAAAAGCCTGCAGAGTTCTGCGTTCCGATCTCAATCCGGCTTTAAGATCAAAAGCAGGCTGTTCTAAATTTTTGTTTCTATAAGGAAAAATTGTTGGTATAAGTTTAGGTACTGCTTTATAATATTTTGAATACTCTTCACCGAACTGTTCTCTTAAATATCCTTCTTCGCGCTTAATAATTACATGATACTGAAAATAAAAAAAGAACAATGCAAAAATTTGCAGATAGGGAAACAGAGCCATTGACATTATACCAAACCCGAAATACATTAGAATATTACCAAGGTATAATGGGTTTTTAACGTACGCAAATGGACCGCTGATAATTAAATATGTTCCGCCCACAGCGCCGGTTGTTCTTGTTTCGCTGCCGGCATATGATACACCCCAAAGCCTTATTAGTTCTCCAGTTAATGTTATTGCAAATCCAATCAGTAAACTCTGCACATCGGCATTTTGGAAAACCAGCATTAAAATAACAAACGGGATTGGTGAATAACTTCTATATTTAAAAACTTTATCTGAAAGACTTGCCATTTTATAATTATCCTTGTAGGTAAACTTGTTTTCGTTTTAATTCTGCCTGATGTCTTTTCTTTAATCTTTTTTTATTCATTAACTCTTTTAATTTTTTTTGAACATCAGAAAAATTATTGAATGGGAAGTAAGTGATTCGGTTTACTTCACAATATTTCAAAAGTGAATTTTTTGCAAATACAAAATCACAGTATTGTGCGGGGCATGTATCGGAATAGCCATCGCCGATATAAACAGTAAAATCAGTATCGCTGCTGTTATTTATAATATGATTACGTTTGCAGTTTGCACATTGTCTGCATTCTTCATCTGTGTAAGGAAATTCGGGAACCAAATTATTGTGTTCATCAAAACCAAGCTTGTTGGAATAAAGCGGAATGTGCCGAAGATTATTCGCACTTAAAATTCTTTCGATATAATAATCAAGTCCGTCACTCAAAATCCATCTATCAAGATTGTTAACATTACAAAATTCATCAAACTCAAAAAAAGAATAATCAACTGAAATAGTGCTTAAAAATTCATCAAATATTTCAGCATCAAAGTTTTCAACCGTTTTACATAAAAGCTGCCAGGTTTGTACCGAGGTAATTTCCTTTTTAATCCATCTATCAATAATGTTGTTGCTTTCCTCCGGGTCGCCGAATTTAAGAAACATAGCTTCACCTACATCTACATTGGTAATAGTCCCGTCAAAATCAATAAATAGTTTAAAGTTTCGCTTAGTTGAATTCATAGTGCACAATTAGTTTACGCTAATTTCCTCGTTAAATTGTACTCCTGCTAATTTAGAAATTCCTTCCTCCTGCATAGTAACTCCATACATATTTTCAACTGCGCCCATAGTTCGTTTATTATGGGTAACAACAATAAACTGTGTATTGGTCTTAAATTCTAAAAGCAGTTTTGTAAATCTGTCAATATTAGCATCATCAAGCGGCGCATCAACTTCATCTAATACGCAGAAGGGACTTGGCTTAACAAGGTAAATTGCAAATAGCAATGCGGTAGCGGTTAATGTTTTTTCACCGCCGGAAAGTAATTCAATTGATGTAGGGCGTTTACCTTTAGGCTTTGCAACAATCTCAATTTTTGCTTCAAGCGGATCGGCATTTTCTTCCATTATTAAATCTGCTTCATCACCGGGGTCGAATAATGTTCTAAAAATTTTCTGAAAGTTCGCTTTGATCTCTAAGAATGTTTCAGCAAAAATCTCCTGTGCCGAGGCATTTATATCTTTAATTGTTTTTGCTAAATCTTTTTCTGATTCTAATAAATCTTCACGCTGTTTACTTAAAAACTCGAACCGTTCTTTTTCTTCTTCAAATTCAGAATATGCCAGCAGGTTTATTGGTCCAAGATTTTTAATTTGATTTTTAAGATTATGTACTTCGGTCCGTGTTTCCTTAAAGTTAAAATGATCAAGGTCGTCGAATTCTTTTAATTGCAGTTCGAGTGAGTATTCATCAAGTATAGTTTCTTTAAGGGAGTTCAGTTTGTATTTTATTTCATTGCTGTTTATATCAAATTGATGTAAGTCTTCTGAAATTGTTTCTCTTTCGGAACGGTGTGAATTAACTTTTTGTTCTAGTTCCGCAGCTTCATTTTTTATTTTATTCAACTCAGTTTCAATTTCTTTAGCTTCGGCAATCAGAGCATTTCTTCTAACTTCAATTTCCTCGACATTTTCTTTGTATTCATCAATAATTCCGGTAAGCGTTTCTAATTCACTTTTGGAATCTTCAATAGATGTTTCATTTTTACGAATTGAATTTGAAATTGAGCTTAAAGAATTTTCTGCTCTTGCAATTTCATTATCGGCATTTTGAAGCTGTCCGTTAAGTCTTTCAAGTTCTACCTTATTCCCGTTGTGCTCTTCAAGTGCGGAGTTAAAATTGTTTTCTAATAATTTCAACTCATCTTCAAAAATTGTTATCTCTTCGTCAAATTTTTCTTTACCGGCACTTTCTAATTCAATTTGTTCATTCAATTCAGAAATTAAATTTTCAGTTTGCGAAGTGCTTCCAGTCAATTCGTCAATCTCCGATTGAGCTTTTTCAATTTCCTCATCGGCTTTTGTCTTTTCATATTCAAGCTGCGAAATCTGTTTATCAATATTTGTTGATTCATTTATTAATATTTTCCCCTCTTCGGAGAGAATATTTAAATCAATTCCGCTTACCTTGTTTTCTGTTTCAACAATTTGTTCTCTAAGTTCGGCTAACTGTTTTTCAAGTTTTGGGTATTCGTCTTTTAAGTTTTCTAAAAGCTGTTTACGCCCGAAGAGTGTGTCATCGATAGCCGGTTCAGAACCACCTTCAACAATACCGTTTACTTTTACTATGTCACCGATCATTGTTGCAAATTCATATTCTGGGTATTTAGCACTTAGTTCTAATGCTGTATCTAGATCCTGCGTAATTGCCGTGTTGTAAAGAATTTTATTGAAGTAAGGCTTCCACTTTTCATCCGTTTCAACTAATTCATACGCCCACTTTATAAACTTAGATTCACTTTCCAATTTTTTGCGTTTCTTTTTTAAGCTGTAATCATTAAGTCTTTTAAGAATTGATTTTTTATTATTTGAAGTTTCTTTAAGCAAAAAAAATGATGCTTTCCCCAACTCGTTTTTCTTCAAATATTCAACGGCTCTTGTTAAATCATCTACATTTTCGATAAGTAAGTTATTAAGCACAATATTTAATGCAGCCTCAAGAGCAAAGCGGTATTCTTCATCAGGGTTGCCTACATCGGCAAAAAGTGTTTTTTCATTATCACTCCAGCCGTCACTTTCCAGTAGCAATTTGGATGCTTTTGAAACACCTTCGAGATTAGTAATCAGTGTTTGGAAAAAATCGATTTTATCCTTGAGTGAATTTATTGCGCTCTTATCTTCAAGCTCTTTTACTTTCAGCCCCGATAACTCAGCCTCTAATGTTTCTTTTTCAATTTTCTTTTTAGTGTAGGCTTCTTCGGAAATTTTAAGTTTTGATTCAATCTCACTTCGTTCATTGCCTAAATCTTCAAGGTAGCCGACAGTTTTTGCAATTGTGTTTGTTGTTGTTTGAATTTTATCATTCAACGAGTTTAAGTTTTTGTTGTTCCGGGCAAGATCATTTTGAAGATTCGTTAGTTTACTTTTTTTGCTCGATAAATCCTTAAACTTTTCCAGTGAATTATCTTTGTAGTCTTTAATCTTATTTTTCTGTTCTTCAACATCAATTCGTTTTTGATTTACGTTTGCTTCCGAGAGTGAAATCTCTGACGACTTTTTATCTATTTGATTTTGAAGTGAGACAACAATTGAACGATTGTCGTGCAGTTTATGTTCATTCTCTTCCTGCAGAATAAAGAGATCGTCAAGCTCAGAATTAAAACGCTCCAAGTTTGCCTCGAGCGATCTTGTGCGCTCTTGTGCAACAGAAATATTCTTTTGAACTGTGTGCAGCCGGTTTGTTTCTTCGGCTAATAAAGATTGTTTTTCTCTAAACTGGGTTTCAACTTGAGTAGTTTTATCTCTGAATAAAATAAGTTTATTTTCAATTTCCCTAATGTCTTTATCAACATTATTTTTACGCTCTTTCAACTCATTCTGCTTTTCGGCAATGGAGGTAATCTGTAAAGTGTACAACGACATTTCCCGTTCGCACAGGTCTAATTCTTTTTCACGCAAAATTGTTTGAAGCTGATTATATTTTGAAGCCCGCTTTGCCTGCCGCTCAAGTGAGCGCACTTTCTTTTCAACTTCGGAGACGATATCATTTACACGTGTCAAATTAAGCTTTACATCATCCAATTTTTTAAGAGCTAATCTTCTTCTTAATTTATATTTATTAACTCCGGCGGCTTCTTCAAACATTCTTCGGCGTTCATCGGCTTTGTTGCTTAAAATAGTTTCAACCATTTTTAACTCAATTACCGAATAGGCGTTTGTGCCCATCCCGGTATCCATAAATAGATTGGTAATATCTTTAAGCCTGCAGATATTTTTGTTTAGCAAGTATTCACTTTCACCCGATCTAAAAATTCTACGCGTAATTGTAACTTCGGAGTATTCGGTGGGCAATTGTCCGTTATCGTTAACAAGTGTAAGTGAAACCTCTGACATACCCATCGGCTTTTTGTTGCGTGTGCCGTTAAAAATTACGTTTTCCATTTTATCGCTTCGCAAAGTGCTGCTGCGCTGTTCACCAAGTGCCCACCGCAGTGCATCCACAATATTAGTTTTACCGCAGCCGTTGGGTCCTACAATGCCTGTTAAACCTTTTGTGAATTTTATAGTCGTTCTATTTGCAAACGATTTAAAACCGAATATTTCTAATTTTGATAAATACAAATGGAAACTCTTTTAAAACATGAATTGATATTGTTTAAGTGCGTTGATCATATAATAAACAGAAGATTCTGTGAATTGAAAGTAAAGTAAAAATCCGCCAATAATTAGCAGTACAAATAAAAAGCCGTTCAGGTAAACCTTTGCCGGATTGATATCAAAAATTACATATATGCCTTTGATTAATCTTTGAGCAACCCAGAGAGTAAAAAGGAATAAAAATATATATAGATAAAAATTAAATGTTTCTATTTCGAGCAGTTTGTAGAGTACCAGTTCGAGAGGTAAAAGAATTGCCAGAGGCAGAAACGACCAAATAACAACAAAGAACACGTTTGAATAGTAAACTCTAGTGCTAATAAACAAGGAACTGATTTTAATTACTGCCGTTACTAAAATTAAAATTAACAGTGAAAAAGCAAAAAGATAAATTAATGCTTCGTGAGGATTCCATGCTAAATGACCGATAAGTTTAACGATCCAAAGTTCACCGAAAGAGAGTATTATTTTTTCAAGAAGAATATTTGTGCGCAGAAAGTATAATAAATTAGTAAGCAGTAATGAATGTGCACCCGCTAATATGAACATTAAAACCGAAGCATGAAAACCGGAAAGGATTCGATGATCACGTACATCTGCAAAAAAGTTATACGGGCGAAGTAATGCTCTTGTGGCATCCTGCCTAAATTTTTTGTTAGAGTTGATAAGCAGAGCAGAAAATACTGAAAGTCCCAAACCGGTGAGTATAAATAAAATTGCAGAATCATCACTCGATGTACCGATTGGTATTGTTACTTTATTTGCCGATGTAATTTTGGATTTAACAGATTTGTAAGATAATCGGTTTGTTCCTCTATCGGCTCCCGTTAACCCTATTTGATAAAATGCATCTTCTGCATAGCCCGCATAGTATGACGGGAAGGTTCCGGTGTAATCGGAAAAGGAGTTAATGAAAAATCCTTTTAATTTTTTATCGGATGAAATATTAATAATTTCATCAAAATATTTAGCCTGGGCTTCAAATGTTCTTTCATTCAAGTATCCGTTTGAAGCTCCTTTATAAGCAGGGTATGTTGCTTCACTTATAAACAAATTTTCATTGCCAAGTAAGTTTATTGCTTCATCAAATTCCGCAGCCAAATCTTCTGTATTATTCAAATAAAGTTCAACGCCGTAAAAATCAATGCTATCGATTTTTATTTTAGGAAAACCAACAAAAGAAGCGTAGGTATATTTATTAGAATTTTCCTTAACAATTGCAGCAAGTTTTTGAATAAAATTTTTATGAGTCTCGGATTCGGGTAAATATGCGCTGCCAAGCCCAATAGCGGTTAATGCATTATAATCTTTGTACGAGTCGATAATGTATCTTAAATAATTTTCCGCACGTTTGCCCATGCTGGGGTTTTCTGCTATTGATTCGGGCAGAGAATTTAACGGCAGTTCAATCATGGCTAAAAGTCCAAGTTGTTCGCAGACTTCTAATGCGTAAGGATGCGGCGGTTTTTTTGCAAAGCGGACAAAATTAAATCCGGAATCTTTAATAAACTCAAGGTCAGATTTCAATTTTTGATATTCAATTAAATTTATATAACTGCTGTCGGAATAAATATATGTTGTGCCGTTAAAATTTAATTCATCTTTCAAAAATGTTTTTTTACCATTTTGATCGGCTGTTGAATATATCGGAAAATGCTTTTCTATTTCATCAATTAATTTTTCGCCTTGAACCAATTTAATTTTTACGAGATATTTTTGAGGAGTTTCAAATGTCCAATATCTTAAATCGCGCACCCTAAACTTAAAAGTAGTTGAAGATTTATTATCCCGAAATCTTAATGACCTATCGCGCGAATAAATTGCGCTGGTATCTCCCTCTGCCCAGAATTCAAAAAATACGGTTTTTTCAATCCGCTTATCATCTTCATCTTTCATGTCAAGTAATTCATCGCTCATCACAAACTCGGTTTCAAATTCAACATTTATTAATGAACGGGTAGAGTTGAAGCGGTAATTAAAATCAGCTGTAGAAATTCTTGAATTTGGAGTTAGATGAAGAAAAACATCACGAGTAATACCGCCGAAAGTTTTTGGGAACATAAAACTTTGTTTGAGCGGAATTGTTGATTCGGAATCCAGTTGGTAGTAAACTTTTACAATTAATTTATTTTCGCCTATAAGCAGATTTTCAGGATCGATTTTTAAGGTGAAGGGAAATTCTCCGCCGGGGTGCTTAAATATCAGCAGTTCGTTTAATATTATTTCCGCAGAATATGTTAATCCTAAAAAAGTAAGATCAATTTCATAATCAGTAATTTGATCTGAAGTAAGGTCAAAAGATTTTTCATAAAAGAGTGATTTTTCGCCTGTAAAGTTTGAGGGTACGGAAACTTTTACTTTTTTAGTAGAGGCTTTATCGGTATAAACCAGCCAGTTTTCATTAAGATGAATTATTTTTCTTGTTGCACTTATCCCGAAAAAAGAAGAATCAACTTCCTCCAAACGGTAAGGGGGCAATTCTTTTATCTTAATTTGTGAGAATACTAAGGATTGAAAAATTAGTATGAAAAAGAAGAAAAAATATTTATTCGAACCCATCCGCTATCGTAGTTAATTTAATTAAATAAAGACAATAAATATACAACAAAAAAGGCGGGTAATCAATGATTATTATGCTGCCCGCCTTAATGAAACTACGATAAATATTTGTTTTTCAGCCTAAAAACGCATCTTCTAAAAAATGCTGTTAACCGCCGGCTTTAATGATTTCTAAAAATGAATCAGCTTGCAGACAAGCACCGCCAACCAATGCTCCGTCAATATCCGGCTGCGAAATTAACTCTGCCGCATTATTGGGTTTAACGCTTCCGCCGTATTGTATAATCAACTTTTCGGCAGCATTTTGGGTATAAAGATTTGCAATTAGTGATCGAATAAAATAATGAACTTCCTGTGCTTGATCGGGAGTAGCGGTTTTGCCGGTGCCTATCGCCCAAACCGGTTCATAAGCAACAATTATTTTAGATAACTCATCTTCTGTTATATTTGCCAGTCCTTCGGTTATTTGAACTTCCAGAACACTCTTCATTGTGCCGTTTTCCCGCTCTTCTAAAGTTTCACCAACGCAGAAAATCGGTTTGAGATCGGACTTCAAAGCCTGTTTGTTTTTTTTGTTTATAACATCATTTGTTTCATTAAAAATTGCACGTCTTTCAGAGTGACCTAAAATCACATATTCGCAGCCAACGCTTTTCAGCATGCTTGCGGAAACCTCGCCTGTAAATGCGCCGCTCTCTTCAAAATGCATATTCTGCGCACCCAGCTTTACATTTGACTCTTTAAGAAGTGTTGCTGCGGTTTCAAGCACTACAAACGGCGGGCAGATTATCGCTTCAGTTTTTACTTCTAAATTATTTATACCATTTTTTATATCGGAAATTAGAGCAACTGCTTCAGATAAATTTTTATTCATTTTCCAGTTTCCGGCTACTACATTATTACGCATCATAACTCCTTAAATTTTAATACTTCAACTAAATACTCAATTAACTAATAATTAACTAACTGATTCAACTCTTTTAATACCCGGTACCTCACGCATAAGCGCCCGTTCCACGCCTGCTCTTAAAGTCATTTGAGACATAGGACATCCAACGCAAGCCCCGGTTAACCTAACCTCTACAACACCTTCATCTGTTATCTGAACTAATTCTACGTCACCGCCGTCTGCTTTTAAGTAGGGTCGTATTGTTTCGAGCGCATCTTTTACCTTATCAAATGGAATTGTTTCCATAATAACTCCTTAATCTAATTGTCACTCATTATAATTTCTACATTGCCGGAACCGCTTTCAACACTGCTTATTCGTTCCGCTAAATTTTTTGCAATTTGAGAGAACATTTTCGCAGATTCACTTTCAGGATGAGCTTTTACTATGGGGTTGCCGGTATCACCGCCTTCACGAACTTTCGGCTCAATCGGTATTCCGCCCAAGTAGGATGTTTCAAGTTCATCGGCAAGTTTTTCACCGCCGCCGGTGCCGAATATATCATAGGTATTTCCTGTATCGGGAGCAACAAAATAGCTCATATTTTCAACGATACCGAATACCGGTACATTAACGCGGTTAAACATTTTTAATCCCTTGCGTGCATCAATTAGTGAAACATCCTGCGGGGTTGTGACTATAATTGAACCTGTTAAAGGAATTGTTTGAACTAATGTCAACTGCACATCACCGGTTCCAGGAGGCATATCAAATAAAAGATAATCCAACTCGCCCCACACAACATCGGTCAAAAATTGCTTTATTGCTCCGCTTGCCATTGGTCCGCGCCAAATTACGGGATTTTCATCATCAATTAAAAATCCAATTGACATTAGCTTTACGCCAAGATGCTCAACCGGGGTTATCTTTGTACCGGATTCATCTTGTATTATTTTTGGTTTCTGATTAACACCTAACATTAACGGTATGCTTGGTCCGTAAATATCAGCATCAATCAAACCGACTTTAAAACCCTGGTTAGCCAATTCAACAGCTAAATTAACGGCAACGGTGCTTTTACCAACTCCGCCTTTACCGCTTGCAACAGCAATGGTGCTTTTTACACCGTCTAAAATTCCGCTCTGCTTTGGTGGTCCCTGGCTTGCACCTTTAACTGCCATATCAATTTTCACTTCAATATCATTAGAAATTTTGTTCTTTAATAAATTAATTACATCATTTTTAATTTTATCCTTGATGTGCTGCGCTGTTGTGGGTAATTCAATTAGCAAGTTTATTTTATCTCCGCTAATAATAATATCTTTTACCGCACCTAAAGAAATTAAATCCTTTTTAGAACTCGGTTCAATAATTTCATTCAAATAGCTTATCACATCCATTTTGTTAATTTCACTCATACTTGATCCTTTCTTTATAATCTTATCTTTTGTAAACAACAAAAATAACAAATATTTACTACTTTAACCAAGTTATGAATTTTTACCAAAAAACGAATATTGAACGGCTGATAAGTTTACTTTTAATTAGCTTGATAATTTTGTTAGGCATGCTTAACTTTAATCTAAAGTTTCGTAAACATTAATAAATAAGATATGTCAACAATTTCAAAAGAAAATTATTTAAAGACTTTATACACAAAAGATAAAATTGAAAATGTTGTTGTAACAACATCGCAAATAGCAGAGAGTTTAAATGTAAGCAACGCTGCCACCAGCGAAATGGCAAAAAAATTATCTAATCAAGGCTTAGTTAATTACAAAAAGTATAAAGGAATTGAGCTGACTAATCGTGGTGAAAAGATTGCCCTGAATGTACTGCGAAGACATCGGTTATGGGAATTATTTTTAATGGAAGTACTGAACCTTACCTGGGATGAAGTTCATGACGAAGCGGAATTACTCGAACATCAAACATCAGAAAATTTAATTGATAAGATTGATGAATACTTGAATTTTCCGGAGTTTGATCCGCACGGTTCTCCCATACCTAACAAAAAGGGTAAACTGCCATTAATGCCTAAACTTAAACCGCTTTTAAGCGGTGAGGAGGGCGCCACATATAAGGTTGCAAGGGTAAGCGATAAAAACAGCGAGTTGATTAAGTATTTTACGAAAATAGGTTTGACACTAAATAAAAAAATAAAAATAATTGAGAAATTAACATTTGATAATTCGATTGTAATTGAACTGAACAATAGCAGTATAAGTCTGAGCGAAAAAACTGCTCAAAGTGTTTTTCTTAAATAAAATTTAAATAAAAGTGAGATGATAAATTGGTTGATCCAATTACTGCATTAATTTTTGCAGGTTTGTCGGCGGCAGTACTGGTAGTTCTGTTTCTGCCTAAAAAAGGAATTGCTGCCAGACTACGAAGAAGTAAATTAGACAGCAAGCGTGTTTTAATTGAAGATGCACTAAAACATATTTACGATTGTGAGTATAACAAATCTCACTCCTCGATAAACAGTGTTGCAGGCAACTTGAATATAAGTACCGATGCGGCAGCAAAATTAATTTCGCGTCTTGAAGAAATGGGATTGGTAGTTTCAGAAACGAGCTCTATTAATTTAACTGCTGAAGGCAGGTCTTATGCTCTTAGAGTAATAAGAATTCACAGAGTTTGGGAAAAGTATCTTTCCGAGGAAACAGGGGTTTCGGAAATGGATTGGCATGACGAAGCTGAAATTAAGGAACATACTTTAACAATTGATGAAGCTAACGATATCGCTAAAAGGCTTAATAATCCTCTGTTTGATCCTCACGGAGATCCTATTCCCTCATCAACAGGGCAGCTGCCTAAAAAAATAGGAATCCCAATTTCAGATTTAAAGACCGGTGAATTTGCACATATTATTCACTTGGAAGATGAACCGAATTCAATCTATGCGCAAATATTAGCAATGGGTTTATACCCGGGTATGCAAGTGCGAATGATCAGTGCATCTAACGAGAGAGTTGTGTTTGAGGCTAATAGCGAGGAAAAAGTTTTAACACCTTTGTTCGCTCAAAACATATCCGTTCAGCCCACTGCCGAAACCGCAAAGGTTTATGAAGATTTTAAATTATTATCATCATTAAATAAAGGTGAAGAGGCTTCGGTGCTTGGGATATCAAAAGCTTGCAGGGGCAAGCAGAGAAGACGTTTAATGGATTTGGGATTTGTTCCCGGTACTAAAATATCCACACTTATGAAAAGTATTGGCGGAGACCCAATTGCTTTTCAATTAAGGGGAACTACTATTGCGTTACGAAAATCACAAGCTGATTTAATTTTTATTAAATAGAAAAAAGTAGAAAAATGAATACACATAATTGCGAAACCTGCCCGGTGCACAATGTTTCAAATCTTACTAAGCTGGGTATTAATATGGAAAATTTTGATTACGTTGTTGCATTAGCGGGCAATCCGAATACAGGTAAAAGTACCGTGTTTAATAACTTAACCGGTTTACGCCAGCATACGGGAAACTGGCCCGGGAAAACAGTTACACGTGCCGAAGGCGGATTTCAATTCAACAATAGTAAATACAAACTAGTCGATCTGCCGGGTACATACTCGCTGTTATCAACCAGTACAGACGAAGAAGTTGCCCGTGATTTTATTTTATTTGGTCAGCCCGATGTTACTGTTGTTGTTGTAGATGCAACACGGCTTGAACGGAATTTGAATCTTGTTCTGCAGGTTTTAGAAATTACCGACAGGGTAGTTGTATGCCTCAATTTAATGGATGAAGCAAGGCGGCATAATCTATCTGTTGATGAACGCACTCTGATGAAAGAGCTTGGTGTACCGGTTGTTCCGGCTGCTGCCCGGCAAAAAGAGGGGATGGATAATCTTCTTAAATACATTGATGAAGTTGCCACAGGCAAATTTGTGTGCAAGCCATTTAGAACAAAAAATAAATTAAAAGATTTAAGCAGGGCGGTCAGTAGTCTTTCAAAAATGATTGATAAGGAATTCCCCGGCTTACCTAACTCACGCTGGGTTGCTTTGCGGCTTCTTGAAGGAGATCAAAAAATTATTGATGCAATTAGAGATGATGAACTGGGTAAACTTACGAGGACGGGTGATAAGAAAGAGGAAGAAGTTTTTATAGAGGAAAGTTTAAATGAATAAGAATGAAACAATAAACTCAAGTTCGCGCGAGGCAATTATTGCTTCGGCAAATTCTATGAGATGGGAAGTCGGTGAAGATTTTCACGATACTTTAATGGAATCTATTTACAGTGATGCAGCGGAAATTGCCGCGAAAACTGTAACGAAAACTGATGAGAAACAAATCTATCATTGGGATCAGAAAATTGACCGTATTGTTACGAGTAAGTTATTAGGTTTTCCGATTATGTTTCTACTGCTGGCATTGGTATTCTGGCTTACTGTTGAAGGGGCAAATGTTCCTTCAGCATTTCTGGCATCAATACTAATTGATACAATTCATCCAATCTTAAAATCTGCTTCAGCCGGTATTGGTGTGCCCTGGTGGATTGACGGCGTTTTGATCGATGGAGCTTACCTTGCTATGGCATGGGTTATCAGTGTTATGCTTCCGCCAATGGCAATATTTTTTCCGCTATTCACATTGTTGGAAGACTTTGGATATTTGCCGCGGGTAGCTTTTAATATGGATAATTTGTTCAGGCGGGCAGGCGCACACGGCAAGCAGGCATTAACAATGAGTATGGGGTTCGGCTGTAACGCAGCAGGTGTAATTGCAACTAGAATTATCGACAGCCCGCGCGAAAGAATTATAGCTATTATTACAAACAATTTTTCACTTTGTAACGGAAGGTGGCCTACTCAAATATTAATTGCATCTATTTTTATTGGTGCCGTTGTGCCTTCTCACTTAGCCGGGTTAGTTTCCGCCGGTGCTGTTGTTGCCATTGCCTTATTCGGAATTTTCTTAAGTCTTGTTGTTTCCTGGGGATTATCAAAATCGGTATTAAAAGGTGAAGTATCGGCATTTAGTTTAGAACTGCCGCCATATCGGCCGCCAAGAATTTTACAGACTTTATATACCTCGCTAATTGATAGAACAATTTTTGTGCTTTGGAGAGCAATTGTTTTTGCTGTTCCTGCCGGAATTGTAATCTGGTTAGTCGGCAATATTTATATTGGCGATTTGAGCATAGGTGAACATTTTATTAATTGGTCGAATCCTTTTGGGCTATTGCTCGGACTTAACGGAGTAATTCTACTTGCTTACATTATTGCAATACCGGCAAACGAAATTGTTATTCCCACTATTTTAATGCTTACGGTTATGAGTGCCGGTATGGTTGGAGTTGGCGAGGGTTCCGGCGTGATGTTTGAATTGGACTCTGCAGCGGATACTGCAAAAATTCTTGAAGCCGGAGGATGGACATTACTTACAGGAATTAATTTAATGCTCTTCAGTCTTCTTCATAATCCTTGTTCAACTACAATTTATACCATTTATAAAGAAACTAAAAGTGCTAAGTGGACTTTAATTTCGACACTATTGCCGGTTGCAATGGGATTTGCTTTAACATTTTTAGTTGCTCAAATTTGGTATCTGTTTGCTGCTTAAATTTACTATCAGAAATAATTTTATTAAAAATTGGCACTTATTAATTAACTATACTAAGTTTACTGTATGAAAAAAATAAGATTATTGTCGTGGAATGTAAACGGACTGCGGGCAGCATATAAAAAAGGTTTTCTAAAATGGTTTAATTCAGAAATGCCCGATATAATGTGCCTGCAGGAAACCAAATCGATGAAAGAGCAATTGCCTCCCGAGCTTCAAGACGTTGAGGGATACTATACATTTTACAGTTCCGCTGAAAGAAAAGGGTATAGCGGTGTAGCTGTTTATTCAAAGGAAAAACCTATTGATGTAAAAACCGGAATCGGAATTGAAAAGTTTGATAGTGAGGGAAGGTTTTTAATTTTAGAATATGAAAATTTTGTACTGTTTAATATTTATTTTCCTAACGGTAAAGCAAGGGCGGAGAGGTTAAAGTACAAAATGGATTTTTATGAAGCCTTTTTAGATTACGCGAATAAATTAAAAAGCAAAGGTAAAAATATAGTTGTCTGCGGTGACGTAAATACTGCACATAAAGAAATTGATTTAGCGCGACCGAAACAAAATCAAAAGACATCCGGCTTTTTACCGGAGGAACGAGAGTGGATTGACAAATTTATTAATTCCGGTTATCTGGATACATTCAGAATGTTTAATGATGAGCCGGAGAATTACACTTGGTGGGATATGATAACGCGTGCGCGCGATCGGAATGTCGGCTGGAGAATAGATTATTTTTTCATTAGCGAGAGTTTAAAAAATAATATTGAATCAGCATTCATAATGAAAGACGTAATGGGTTCCGATCATTGTCCCGTTGGAATTGAATTAAAGTTTTAAGAAAAGAAAGAGAATATGATACACATAAAAACAGATGAAGAAGTAGAACTGATAAGAGAAAGTGCACTGTTAGTTTCACGAACACTGGGTTTAATTTCTAAAGAAATAAAACCGGGAGTAACAACTTTAAAGCTCGATGCGCTTGCAGAGGAGTATATTAGGGACAACGGCGGTGTGCCCGGTTTCAAAGGATTTAACGGTTACCCCAACACACTATGTACTTCGGTAAATGAACAAGTTGTGCACGGTATTCCAAATGAAAAAGAATTAGTTGACGGTGATATTGTATCGGTTGATTGCGGTGCGGTTAAAAATGGATTTTACGGTGATCATGCCTATACTTTTCCCGTTGGTGAAGTTGATGATAAAATATTAAAGCTGATAAAAATTACCGAAGAATGTTTGTACAAAGGAATTGAAAAAGCCGTAGCAGGCAATAGAATTGGTGATATCGGCTTTGCCGTACAAAAGCATGCAGAGCGTAACGGTTTTAGCGTTGTGCGGGATTTAGTCGGTCACGGTATTGGGAAAGATATGCACGAAGAACCGCAGGTGCCTAATTTCGGAACTCCGGGAACCGGTGTGCTTCTTAAAAACAATATGGTACTTGCAATTGAACCGATGATTAATAGCGGTAAGAGAAGAGTGAAGCAGCTTTCCGACGGATGGACAATTGTAACTCTTGATAGAATGCCATCGGCACACTTTGAACATAACGTAGCAATTAGAAACGGTAAAGCAGAGGTTCTTTCAACTTTCGATTACATAGAAAAAACATAAATATTTTTCAATAGAATTGGAGGAGAAATGAAAATTGGAGTAATACTTTCAGGCAACGGCGTATATGATGGTTCAGAAATTCACGAGGCTGTATTTACACTTTTAGCGATTGAAGAAAGCGGTGCAGAAGCTGTTTGCTACGCACCGGATATTGAACAGCATCATGTAGTAAACCATATTACCGGCGAGGAAATGAACGAGACGAGAAATGTGCTTATTGAATCGGCGCGGATAGCAAGAGGCAATATCAAACCTTTATCAGAATTCAAGTCGGACAATGTAGATGCACTCGCAATTCCCGGCGGATTTGGTGCGGCAAAAAATTTAACAAAGTGGGCATTCAGTGGTCCCGATGGTGAAATATTAGATGATGTAAGGAGAGCAATTAATGAAATTATTGCTGCAGGTAAACCGTTAGCCGGTATGTGTATGGGTCCTACAGTGATTGCCAAAGCTTTAGAAGGAAGCGGAATTAAAAGTGAATTAACTGTAGGCACAACTGAGGAAACTTCACCTTATGATATAAAAGCCATTAGCGAAGGAATGGAAAAAACCGGTGCAACTGCTGTTATGAAATCAGTAAAAGAAATATTAATTGATGAAAAAAATAAAATAGTAACTGCACCCTGCTATATGATGGAAGCATCAATTACCGAAGTGAGAAATAATATTAAAGATACCGTAAAAAAATTAGTAGAATTAGTTTAGAGACAAATTTTTCTCTTTTATGAGTTTTTACTCTGAAACTGCGAATTTAGAGTAAAAAGAAAGATTTCAATAATTTTGCCTATGATTTAGATCATAGAAAGGAAAAAAATATTTTAAAAGACCAAAATATTCCTTGATATTATTTTAAAACACCCTTATATTTAGATAGACTAAATCTAAATAAGAATAATCGCAGGTAAAATTATGAGAACGGCAGCAGAATTAAGTTTTGGTGAAAGAGCAACAATCAACAATGTTAATCCAAGCCATCCGTCGTCAAGAAGAATAATGGAGATTGGGTTTACTCCCGGTCAGGAAATAGAATTAATAAATAAATCAGCGTTTAATGATCCATTAGCTTTTTCACTTCGCGGTGCATTGATTGCAATACGTAAAAAGGAAGCCGAGTCAATAGAAATTGCATGAGTATGCAGCAAGTTGGTCTAAAAAAGCTTATCACATTAGTTGGTCCTCCTAATTCGGGCAAAACCACTCTATTTAATTTTTTAAGCGGTAAAAACTGTAAAACCGTAAATTACCCCGGTTCTACTGTTGAATATTCTTCCTGTAAAATTCAAGCTAAATTTAATTTGAATGCTGAGTTACTCGACTCGCCGGGGATAATAAGTCTAATACCAAATTCCCCCGATGAAAAAGTTGCAATAGATTCAATTTATGATCATCCCGAATTCGGACACCCCGATTTAGTAATTGTCACTGTCGATTCAAGTCAGCTTTCCCGCCATTTACTTCTCGTAAAGCAGTTAATTGATTCTAACTTTAGAGTAATCTTAGCTTTAACGATGAATGATATTCTAATTAAAAAAGGAATGAAAATTTCAGTTTCTAAATTAAAAGAAGAACTGAATTGCGAGGTAATTAGTATTGATGGAAGGCTTGGCAGCGGAGTTGACAGCTTAATACAGAAAACTGACGAAATCCTAAACGATGATTCTTATGATTCTTCTCAGATTAAAGTCCCGCAATTTGACAATGATTATCTGCTTAGCTCTTTCAAAGAAATTGAGCGTATTGAAGATTTAGTAATTGAAGATATTGAAGATGAAGATACAGAACCATCTGCTGTAACCGGCAGTATAGGAAAAGTTGTTCCCCCAAAAATTAAAACTTTTAAGCCCGACTTAAACACATTGTTAATTGATAGATATTTGCTGCATAGAGTTTGGGGATTGTTGTTTTTCTTTTTAATAATGGGGCTTACATTCACATCGATTTTTTGGGCGGCAATTCCTTTAATGGATTTAATTGACAGTGCATTCGGATTTTTGGCTGGGGCAGCAAAGGATTCATTAGGCTCAAATTGGTTCAGTGATTTAATTTCTGACGGAATAATAAGCGGCGCAGGCAGTGTTTTAGTTTTTGTTCCGCAGATAATAATTTTGTTTTTAATTTTAGGCGTGCTGGAAGATACCGGCTATCTTGCCCGCGGAGCTATGCTAATTGATAAACCTCTTTCAAAAATAGGGCTGAACGGAAGGTCTTTTGTTCCGATGCTTTCAGGTTTTGCTTGTGCAATTCCGGCAATTATGGCTGCTAGAACAATTCCTAATAAACGTGAAAGACTTCTTACAATATTTATTATACCCTTGATGAGCTGCAGCGCAAGGCTTCCGGTTTATGCTCTTCTTATAGCTTATTTAACTCCGCGCGATTCCATTTGGGCAGGGGGAATTGCATTAGCGGCAATTTATATTTTTTCTATTGTGTCTTCATTAGTTGTTGCCGGTATAATAAATAAATTCAGCAAAGGTATATTAAAAGAGGAAGATGATTCATCTTTTATTTTAGAATTACCGGCATATCGAATTCCAAAACTTAAAGTTGTTTTGAATAATACTTACTACAGTTCTAAAATGTACTTAAAAAAAGCCGGTCCAATAATTTTATTTTTCTCAATAATACTTTGGATGCTTACTTATTTCCCAAATACAAATCCTCAAATAAACACACAAGGATTAACGGAACCCGAAATTGAAGCTGCTGTAAATGCCGAAAGATTAGCAGATTCCTATGCAGCAGATATTGGAAAGATTATAGAACCGATAATGACTCCAATTGGAATGGATTGGAGAGTTGGAGTTTCGTTAATAGCTGCGTTTACGGCACGCGAAGTTTTTGTTAGTGCGCTTGCATTAATATTTAAAGTTACTGATAGCGATGAAGATGCAATTCAAAGTTCAATATTAAAGGCTATGCGGGATGCTAAAATTGAGAGTACGGGTGAGAAACTATTTACACCGGCAACAATTGTAGGACTAATTGTATTTTTTATGTTTGCTTTACAGTGCTTATCAACGGTAGCCGTTTCAAAAAAAGAAACCGGCGGATGGAGAATCCCCATACTGCAAATAATCGTATTCACTTCAACTGCTTATCTGCTTGCTTTTATTACTGTTAACGGATTAAGATTTCTTGGTGTAAGCTGAAAATAATTAGAGTAAAAACTTTACGGCTTTTTAGCATTTATATTTTTCTGTACAGCTTTCTCAATCAGCCACTCTTGATGATTTATTATTTCCTCTCCTATAACAGGTCTGTTAAAAAGATACTTTCCGCCCGGCTGCAGCACACGTGATTTTACATTGTCCTGCAATGCGTTATCAAGTATTGAAGTTTTAATTTCATTTTTGATGTTTTCATCTTGAACGGGAAAAGTAGTTTCAACTCTCCTATCTAAATTCCTCTGCATCAAATCTGCACTGCTTAAATAGAGTTCATCATTACCGTCATTGTAAAAATAATAAATGCGGCTATGTTCTAAAAATCTGCCTACTATGCTGATTACTTTTATATTTTCACTTAGTCCGGGCGTAGATGGAACTAAGCAGCAAATACCCCGAACAATCAAATCTATTTTCACTCCTTCTGAAGAAGCTTCGTAAAAGGCAGCTATTAGTTTCGGATCTACAAGTGAATTTAATTTACAGATTATATAGCCTTCTTTGCCGAGTTTAACATTCTCAATTTCTCTTCTAATTAGTCTTAAAAAGTTTGAACGTGTGTTAACCGGTGCTACAAATAGTTTTCTATAATCTTTCTGTTCGGAATACCCGGTTAAGTAATTGAAAATTTCAGAAACATCAGCGCAAATATTTTCATCGGCTGTAAATAATCCAATATCGGTATAAAGTTTTGCGGTACTGGGGTTATAATTTCCTGTTCCCAGGTGCACATATCTTTTAACTCCGTCACCTTCCTTACGTACAACTAAACACATTTTAGAGTGTGTTTTTAGTCCGACTAAACCATACACAACGTGCACACCTGCTTTCTCAAGTTCGCGTGCCCAATAAATATTATTCTCTTCATCAAAACGGGCTTTAAGTTCAACAAGCACGGCAACTTGCTTTCCTCTGTCTGCAGCTTCAACTAATGATTTTACAATTGGTGAGTTAGGACCGACTCTATATAATGTTTGTTTAATTGCGAGCACATCGGGATCTCTTGAGGCGGACTTAATAAAATCAATTACCGGCTGAAAAGAATCATAGGGATGATGCAGCAACACATCTTTCTGTTTAATTAAAGAAAATATATTCTCATCCTCTTCAAAAACTTTAGGCAGTACCGGGTAGAATGGTTTTTCTTTTAAGTGATGGAGGGGTAAATCGTACAATGTCATCATATCACTCAAGCCCAGTTTGCCGTCTATAAAATGTATGTCATCTTTGGTGAGCCGCAAATTTTCCAACAGTGTATCCACCATGTAATTAGGCATATCTTTTTCAACTTCAAGTCTAACAACCGAACCGAATCTTCTTTGTTTAATATTTTCTTCTATCACTTCTAAAAGATCATCAGCTTCATCTTCCTGAATTTCAATATCGGTATCTCGTGTTATTCTAAACCGATATGCTTGAATAACATCAAGACCGGGGAACAGTGCGGGCAGGTTATGTTTTATTAAATCACTAAGCCAAATATATTTTGCACAAAATTGAGTGTCAGTTGATTTTATTCTGCTGCTTACAATGTTTTCTATCCTTATTAATCTCGATAGAATACTTGGAATTTTAACTCGCGCAAAATGTTTTTCGCCGTTCGGCTTTTTTACAAGTATAGCGAAACTTAAACTTAAATTAGATATATATGGAAAAGGACGTCCCGGATCGAAAGCAAGTGGTGTAAGTACGGGATAAATTTCTTTGTTAAAATAATCTGCTAAATATTTTTTTTCTCTATCCGATAGATCATTATAATCTAAAAAATGAATATTATTTTCGCGTAATTGCGGTACAATATCGTTGTGCCAGTAATCATAAATTAATTTTATCATCGGCTGAACCTCTGCTTCAATTTCCTGAATTTCTTCATGCGGAGTTAAGCCGTCAATTGTTGGTTCAATAATTTTTGCGGCAATTTGTTCTTTAATTCCCGCAACTCTTATCATGTAATATTCATCAAGGTTTGAAAAAAATATTGAAATAAATTTTACTCTTTCCAATAAAGGCAATTCGGGATTTACAGCTTCTTCCAGAACTCGTCTGTTAAATTCTATCCAGCTTAAATCCCTATTGAAAAAATTATTGGGTTCAAGGTATTTTTTTAGTGACTCCAGATCCATATTGCTATTCTATTTTATAACTGTTTCAGCTTTTATTTTTTTTGCTGAAGAGTAACTATCAATGTTATATTCAATAAGATTGCCGGGTATCTGTAATCTAACAATATCAACATTTGCCACCTTAAAAAATTCTTCAGCTTGTGTGTTATGGTAATCCGAAAAAATTACAACCTGCTTAATACCTGCTGTAATGAGTGCCTTAGCACAGTTAGTACATGGCATATTTGTAACGTATGCGGTTGCTCCCTGAGTGTTTATTCCATGAGACGAACATTGTAAAATTGCATTCATCTCTGCATGAATTGTTCTTATACAATGATTATCAACAATATAGCAGCCTGCATCTTCGCAATGCACATCGCCGGGTATTGAACCATTGTAGCCGGTTGATAGTATTCGCTTATCTTTTACTAATACACAGCCGCAGTGCATTCTGGGGCAGGTAGCTCTTTCACTTACAAGCATTGCAAGTTTTAAAAAATATTCATCCCATGAGGGGCGTAAGTTTTTATTCTCAGCCATTTTGCTTCCCGATTGTAATAAAAATTAGAATTGTAAATTTAATGATTTTTATTGACATGCGTAAGTTCTATCGGTTTACATAAGTTTGTTTTAAACAGTTATCAAGAATTATCAAGATTCTTTATTTAATAAGTTTTAAATTACATTTTTTCTTTATTTACTTTTATGGGAGTTTGAATGAGAGTTTTACTTTTCGTTTTATTGATAGGTTTGAGTAATACATTTTTTGCACAATCCAACTTTAAAAATAGATCTGCGAATAAAATATCGGATATACCGCCGGGTTATTATAGCGGCACAGAAAATTTAACCGGTGAGGAATTAAAATCAGCGCTTCATGCAATCATCCGTAATCATATAAGAAGATCATACAGCCAGGTAAGAGAAGATTTAAAGACAACCGATGAAGACCCGAACAATTCCAGCAATGTTCTTTTGCTTTATACGGGCTGGTCATCTCCTAAATCAAATTTTGGCGGGGGAGTAGATAATTGGAACCGCGAACATGTTTGGCCTAAGTCGCATGGCTTTCCGAATGAAGGTGACACGGCATACACAGATATTCATCATTTGCGTCCGACTGATGTTACGGTAAACAGTGCAAGAGGCAATTTGGATTTTGATAACGGCGGTATTGAAGTTCCGGAAGCACCTGGTAATTATTTCGACGGCGACTCATGGGAACCGAGAGATGCAGTTAAAGGTGATGTTGCGAGAATGGTATTCTATATGTCAACACGTTACGAGCAGACCGGTAATTATGATCTGGAATTAACAAACTTTGCAGGTACTACGGGTCCTTTTCTCGGAGTTGATTCTACATTAATTGAGTGGCATAATGGTGATCCCGTTGATACATTTGAAATAAACAGGCACGAAAAAATTTATGCAATTCAGGGCAACCGCAATCCATTTGTCGATCATCCGGAATTTGTTGCTAAAATTTGGGGCGATACAAGTTCAACACCCGACCCGACTGCCGATAGTACATTTTATATTAGTGAAGTTTCTGATGCATTGGCAACGGGAAATGAGTTTTTAGAAATATTTAACAATTCAGATCAAGTTGTTGATTTGACTGGTGCTAAACTTATAAGACTTAATGGAAACGGCACATTTGACGGCTACGTATTTGATTTTGCATCGGACGGTTCAGGTGATACACAGATCCAGCCGTATGGATTTTTAATTACGGCAAGAGGTTCATCCAAAGCAGCATTTGAAGGCGAGTGGGGAGTATTACCAACTGGCGTTGCATATTTTCAGGGTAACGACAATCTATATTTTGGTTCGGGAACAGCGCGCAGATGGGCAATGAAAACAGGCGGAACGGCAAATACAAACGATGGAACTTTGATTGATGATACTCAAACGGCAGTTGCAGGCAGCGGAAAGAGATCTTATCAGAATGTTGTGGGCGGCTGGATTACCGAAAATTCAATTGCTAATTCTACTCCGGGTGAACTGGATGCCGGACAAGCTTTACCTGTTGAGTTAACATCATTTAGTGTTCAAACTGTAAATGGTTATGCACTAATTACCTGGCAGACAGCAAGTGAACAAAACAATTTAGGTTTTGAAATTCAGCGTTCTGTTGGAATGAAAAATAATTGGGGAAATATAGGTTTTGTTCCGGGTAAAGGAACTTCAAATGCAGCTAACTATTATTCATTTACTGATGATAAAAATTTATTAAGCGGAAATTACAGTTATAGATTAAAGCAAATTGATTTAGACGGCAGTTACACTTTTTCCGATGTTCTGCAGCTAAATATTACCGAGCCTGACGAAACAGTTTTATACCAGAATAGCCCTAATCCCTTTAACCCATCAACTAATATCGAGTTCAAAGTTCAGTCAGCGCAAAATGTAATTCTGGATGTATATGATATTAAGGGTGAAAGAATAATCACTCTTGTCAATAAATATTTACAGCCGGGAAGTTATAAATTTAATTTTGATGCAGGTAATTTATCTAGCGGGATTTATTTTTATAGATTGCAATCCGATAAAACTATTATTAAGAAAATGAATTTCCTTAAATAGGCGGCTATATTTTAAATTTTATGATTATGTAGTATAGAAGAAACATTGATAAACTGGTTTAATCGAAAGAAAATTTTATTTGAAGTTAAATTAAAAAAGAGTGCTTTAAAAAAGGAAAGCTGCTAAGGTAGAGGGCAAAACCTTAGCAGCTGGATAGTATAATTGAGGAGGGGGTTATAAAGCTATTTACTTTACCACAAACCACTAATAGTAATACAACCTGTGTGCCAATAAAGTTTCCTACAAATTTTAACTTAATAAAGGAACTAGTTTATCTAAATATCTTAATTGAGAATTAGGATTATTTAATTTTCAAAAATGAGAAATAGATTGAATTATTTCTTTAATGAAATCTTAAATGTTGTCCCTTCATTTATAACCGAGTTTTTTACAATAATTTTACCCCTGTGGTATTCCTCGATAATTCTTTTAGAGAGACTTAAACCCAATCCCCAGCCCCTCCGTTTGGTGCTGTATCCGGGTCTGAAAACTTCTGTTCGCTTTCTCAAATCAATTCCTTTACCATTATCGGCAACTTCAATATCAACACATTTTTCACTGTCAATAATTTCAATTGATATTTTACCTTTTTTACTTTCAATCGCATCTAAAGCATTTTTAATTAAATTTTCTATTACCCATTCAAACAACTCAGTATTTAACTCACTCTCAATTTCTTTATTACCCTTTAATGAGAGCATAACATTCCGTCTCGATTGGGGTAATCTTCGTTCAAAATAAGCTACTACATTTGATATTGTTGAATAAACATTCTTTTTTTTGAGTTCAGGTTTAGAGCCGATTTTTGAAAATCGCTGTGCTATCTTATTAAGTCTTTCCAAATCGCTATTAATTTCTTCGGCAGTATCTAAAACTTTATCAGGATTTTTATGATTTATTTTCAGCATTTCAGACCAGCCCATTAAGCTGGAAATTGGTGTGCCGAGCTGATGTGCTGTCTCTTTTGACATCCCGACCCAAATATTGCTCTGCTCGGTTTTTTTAACGTGACTGAAGCCGACATAAAAAATTATTATAAAAAGTATTGCAAAAATAATTTGTAGATAGGGATAATACTTTAGCCTTTTTACGAGATCAGAATCGCCGTAATAAATTTTTGCTAATACAATAGAATCGCGGTGAGTAACCTCGATGGGGGGATTAATTTTTGCCAATTCAATTATTTTATTTTCTAAAAATTCCTTTGTCTCTTCGGGTGTTAAGGTCGAATCTATTTCAAGATTGCGTATTCCGCCGCCGATGCCAGTTAAATTTACGTTGTTGCTATTGTCTGTTAAAATTAAAGGAAAGTCAATTCTTTGAATTACATTTGTAAAAATGAATGTAAGGTCGGAATCAGTAAGATCAGTATTGACGATATACTCAAAGCCGTCTGCGTAAAGCTGAACAACTTGTTTCTCTTTTTGCTGTAATTTTTCAACAAGGTTTTGTGTGTAAAAAACAGTGCCCGATGCAATTGCAAGCGCAAGTACAAGCAGCACTAATTTTATATTTAGTGAGGTTGTGGTGCTATTAAGTTTCATTTATAAAAACCGGTAATTCAATTTTGAGATAAACGAAAACTAACAAATACATTCAGCAGAAAAAAGGAATGAATAAATAATTATACTGCGCCTAAATTTCCATTGTTTGTTTTCGTTTCGGGCCTACAGATACAAATCTAATTCTAAAGCCGCAAAATTCTGAAATGAATTTTAAGTAGTCCTTTGTTTCTTGTGGCAAATCATTATAATCATTTATTTCTGAAATATCTTTTTTCCATCCTTTAAGAGTTTTATAAACAGGTTTAACCATCTCTAATTTTTTTGCATCGGTAGGGTATGATTTAAGACTTTTGCCGTTTAGTTCATAACCAATACAAACTTTTATTTCATCAAGCCCGCTTAAAACATCTATTTTAGTTACTGCTGCTTCGTCAATTCCATTTATCATGGTCGAAAATTTCAGCATGAACGCATCAAACCAGCCGCACCTTCTTGGTCTGCCTGTAGTAGCTCCAAATTCGGCTCCCCACTTGCGTAAATTTTCACCATCGTCATCAAATAATTCTGTTGGAAAAGGACCGTTGCCGACACGAGTTGTGTAAGCTTTTACAATACCTATTACAGAATCAATTTTTGTCGGCGGAATTCCTGAACCGGTACATGCACCGCCGGAGGTTGGACTTGAGGATGTTACAAATGGATAAGTTCCATGGTCAATATCTAATAGAGTTCCTTGAGCACCTTCTAATAAAATTGATTTTCCTTTCGCCATTTCTGTATGAAGATAATGCGGAACATCAGTAATATATTGATCAATTGCTTCGTCAAATTTTAGGTATTCATCTACAATTTCTTGAACATTTAATTTTTCATGATCATAAAGTTTGCTGAGTATATTATTTTTTTCTTCAATGTTGGAACGTATTTTTTTCTCAAGTTCAGTTTTATTCAGCAGGTCAACAATTCTAATTCCTTTTCTTGCATATTTGTCAATGTAGCATGGACCAATACCTCTGCCGGTAGTTCCAATTTTTTGTTTGCCTTTTTCGCTAATACTATCTAGCAGTTTATGGTAAGGCATAATTAAATGTGCATTATGACTAATAAACAATCTGCCCTTCATGCTTATGCCGCTTTCTTCCAAAAGTTTAATTTCATCGAGCAGGGCATTTGGGTCAATAACAACGCCGTTGCCAATAACGCATGCAACGTTATCACGCAGTATTCCCGAAGGAATCAGGTGTAGAATAGTCTGCTTGTCATTAATTTGAATTGTATGTCCGGCATTCGCACCGCCCTGAAATCTAACAACTATATCATACTTTTCACTAAGTATATCAACAATTTTTCCTTTTCCTTCATCACCCCACTGACTGCCAACTAAAATGGAAACACTCATTTAATATTTTCTCCTAATAGAACTGTTTTAAGGCGGGCAAAAAAAGCTCCGGTAAAAAACCGGAGCAAAGTAATTAACCTAATTATTAATAAATAAATTTAATTTTATTTAAAACTTTCAACTGCTTCATCAACTGAAGTGTAGTGATCAAAAATTGTAATCAATTTTGTAATAACTAATAAACTATTAATCTTATCGGTTGCGTTAGCTAACTTAAAAGAACCGCCGCCATTTTTAATTGTAGTAAAACCGCTAATAAGCATACCTAGTCCGGAGCTATTCATAAATTTCACATCAGCTAAATTTACAACAATATTCTTTTTACCATCTTCAAGTTGTTTATGCAGTAAAGAGCTAAACTCCTGAGCATCGGGTCCGCCCATAACATTACCTTTCAATTCAATTACTACTGCTCCGTATTTTTCCGATGTTTTAATTTTCATATTCTCTCCCAAAATTTATTTGTTAAATTAAGTATATATGCTTTTTTTAGCAACAATTATAAATTAAATTAGTATTGAATTTTTCTATAAATGCGGATAAATATTTATATTGTGTTAAATTATATAATCTATTCCAAAAAAAAAAGTTCTAAATCCTCAATGAACAATCTGATTATACTATAATATTCGGAACAATACTATTTTGATTAGCGTCTAAAATGTCAGATACAGAAAAAAAACAAAATACCCCCAAAGCAAAAGTTACAGATGAGCAGAGTGAAAAGGACTTTGGCATTATAAGGGATTTTATTGAAGGTGATGAAACGGCATTTGCTAAATTAGTTGGCTTGCATAAGGAAAAAGTGAGAAATTTAGTTTATTTAACCCTGGGTGATTCTGAATATGTTGATGATATTTCCCAAGATGTTTTTATTAGTGTTTATCATAAACTGGCTGAGTTTAGATTTGAATCGAAATTTACTACATGGCTTTACAGAATTACAGTTAATAAATGCAGGGATTATTTAAGAAAGAAAAAGGTACGTAGTATTTTTGTGCCTATAAAGGATTCGCACAATGATATTAGTGTTAGAACACATTCTGAAAATTTAGATTTACCGCAGCTTGTTCGAAAAAATATTGAGAAGCTGCCTGATAAACTTAAAGTGCCTTTAATATTAAGAGATATTGACGGATTCAGTTATAAGGAAATTGCCGATAAACTTGATTGCGAAGTTGGTACGGTAAAGTCGAGAATATTTAGAGCGCGTGAAAGTTTAAGAGTAATTTTAGAACCTTATTATAGAGAGCTTAACAGGTAGTTGAAAAAAGTGAAATGGAAAGTAAATCAAAATATTTAATAAAAAAATTTTCTCCTTATGCAATTCTGCTTATTGCTGCTGCTGCACTAATGCTTTACTTTAAGAAGAACAATACGCTTAATGAATTCATTGTAGAGGGTAAATCAAGTTTAGTAAAATATTATACTGAAAATCTTAAACCTTTGTTTTTTAAAACAGAAATTACAAACGAAGATGTTTTCAACTTTGCACTTCATAAAAACATTCCCGTTGATAAAGAAAATAAAAAATTGCTTCAGATAAATAGTGATGAAGAAAGCGGAAAGTCATTTACGATAAAACCGGGTGTATGGAAAAGTGCAACTAACAATTTTGAAAAATATGTAAATTATTTAGAGTTGAATAAAAAACAAATTGTAGAGCTTGACTCGATTTTAGAACTGTACAAAGAAGACATATACACGTCGATATTATTAGATGACAGCAATACTATTGCCGTAAGCCCGAACATCTACCATCTTCAGAAAGCGGCATACGGTGATATTTTAAGATTTACAGAATTATTAGGAATAGATAATGGCACTGTATCATTAAAGGATGAAGAAGTTTTTAACCATGAAAAAGTTATGAACTTGATAAATGAAAAAAATAAAAGTAATGAATTTATTGTCTTTGCAGAAGATACAGTGTTCGAAACTGTTTGTGATTACGACAAAATAAAAATTAAAGAAAAACTTACCGCAGCCAAAGGTAACTTAGATGAACTGCGCGCTGAATTTAAATCGAAAGGGATATTTAACGGGGATAAACTAAAAGGAGCTATAGCTAAATCCGGAGACGCTAAGGATGAAATTTTATTTGAGATAAGCAGCAAAATGAAAAAAGCATATGTGCCGGAATCTTATACCTCCTCAATTTCAATACCCGAAGTAGGAGATATTAACTTTGGAATAAGCAGTATTAAAAACCCAGAACTGCCCGAAGGATTAACCGTTCAAACAGATAGCTTGCTTAATAGTTTAGTTATAAGTATTTCAAATGGAATTGATGAAGCAATAGAAACAAAGTTTGAATTTGATTTTAATATCGATGAGCTAGCAGATTTATCTGTTGAGAATTTAAATATTGATGAGAACCTTAACTTAGAAGAGTGGGCAGAATTTGGTTTAAGAATTGACTCTCTTGCAAATTCCTTTGAATTTCATTTTAGTGATTCTTCGGGCGGGTTTGATTATTCCAAATTTAAAGTTGATATGAAAAAATTTAAGAAAGTAATAAAGCAGAACAGAGATAAAATTAAGCAGGAAGTTAAAGCTAAAGAGGAATATTAAAACCTTTGCAATTGCAATAATTAAAATCTATTTATCATTACTTTCCTCAATTAGCGGTTCAACTACAAACCAAATTAAATGATAAAATTACTTAGTCAGCTAAGCAGAGCACGTAAGTTAGAAAATTCAATTTTTCTTCTTATAGTCTTGTTCGTTTATAAAATAATATTTCCCACACTTTCAAGTGTACCAATCTTAATAGTTAACGAACTGCTTTTACTCTCTGTTATTTTTTTTATTATTGCCTACACAGATGATTTTATCAGCGATAAAATTGATTCGCCTATTGCAATTGTACTGAATGTTGGAATACTAACTGCAGTACTCTTTTTTATAATCTCACTATCATCAGCACTCTTTGAAGAATCTGCCGCGCTGACTGAAGGCGCAGATTTCATAATAACCATTCTATTAACTTTGCTGGCATTCGTTTTTGTAGGTTCACTCACCTACATATTTTCGGGGTTTAGATCTTTATTTTTTTTAAGACAAAAAAAAGAACCGAAGAAATTATTTAACATTATGATGTTCTTAATATTTCTTGCGGCATTTTCAAGCGCAATTGTTAAAATGGATTCTTCAACAGAGTATATTTATAATACATTTTATGTGCTCTCGATAATTTTAATTTCCTTTAACTCACTTCGTGTTTCGTGGATTGCATTTTTAATAAAGAAACAAAAATTATATCTGCTTATTATTTCAATTGTTCTCTCCGCATTATTCGCTTTTAACTTTGCACTTATTATCAGCGATGTTTTTATTATTAGAGTACTAAGCGGATTTTCTCCTTCACTGCTTACCTTCTTAAATCTAATTATGCTTTACGGACTAATCTACTTCGGGGTTATATTTTTCACTACACTATTTCATTTGCCTACCGCCGAAGCATTTGACAGGAAGGCAGAAGAAGTTTCCTCACTAATTGATTTAAGCAAACTGATTACACAAGTTTTTGATTTTAAAGAACTTGCAGATACAGTAACAAAGATGACAACAAAAGTCAGTAATTCCGATTCAGCCTGGCTTGTTATTAGTAAGGATGGCAGTCTTGAACTTGCATCAATAAATAATATAGGATACTTAGAGGCAGATGAAATAATTGATGCAATTGATTGGTCGAAATTTGATAATAATAATGAAGTTACGTTATTAAAGAAAAACAATTTCAGCAAAGCTAAGGGGGCTGCATTAAAAAAAAATCATTTTGATTGTATTGCTCTTGCACCTCTCAAAGTTCATAATAAACTTAGCGGCTATTTGCTGGCAGGAAGAAAAGATAATTATGAATTTGATTCCGATGATAAAAAATCTATTGGCGCCTTTGCCGATTATGCCGCGGTGGCATTAGAGAATGCAAAACTTTTTAAGGAATCTATTGAAAAAGAAAGGCTAGAAAAAGAATTAGATGTTGCAAGGGAGATTCAATATAAAATTATACCGAGCAAAACCCCCGAATTTGAAAAGCTTAAAATCTCGGCACTATTTATTCCAGCCTTTGAAGTCGGCGGAGACTATTATGATTTTTTTGAAGTTGATAAAAATAAAATGGGATTTGTAATTGCCGATGTTTCAGGCAAAGGAATTTCTGCGGCATTTATTATGGCCGAAGTGAAAGGAATATTCGAATCGCTTTCACGCTTAATCGATAGCCCGAAAGAGTTATTAGTTAACGCAAATGAGATTTTAAAAAACTCTCTCGATTCAAAAACATTCGTCACTGCAATTTACGGTGTCTTCGATACTGAAAAAGGAAAACTTCTTTTCTCACGTGTAGGTCATACTCCGGTTCACGTATTACGAAATAATAACGTTAAAAGATTAACACCGGGCGGTATAGGTTTGGGCTTAGACTATACCGATAAATTCAGTAAATCAATAAAAGAAATGGAATTTGATTTGATTAATGATGATATTTTGGTGTTCTATACTGATGGGGTAACCGAATCGCAGGATGAAAATAATAATGATTTTGGTACTGACCGGTTAGATAAACTTTTGGTAGAAAATTCCGATAAAAGGATTGAAAACCTTTCAAACGAAATTATGAAAGAGATAACTGTATTTTCAAAAAATAAAGCACAGCATGATGATATAACGATGGTTATATTTAAATGGAATTTAAGTAAAAATAAAAATGGAGAAAATTGATGGCAGATTTCAACGTCAATGTACGCGGAGTTGGATCTGTAAACGTAATCGAGCTGAACGGCTATTTAGATGCGCACACAGCTCCCATGTTAGAGAGTACCTTCAATAAATTAATTGAAGAAAATAATTTTAGAGTTGTAGTAAACTTTGAAACCCTTAACTATATAAGCAGTGCCGGACTTGGCGTTTTTATGGCTTATGTAGAAACTATGAGGGATAATAAAGGGGATATTAAATTCTCTAACATGCAGGATAACGTTTATAATATTTTTGATTTACTCGGCTTTCCTATGTTATACGAATTTTTCAAAGATGAAAGCGAAGCTGTTGAAAAGTTTAACGAACAGGGGCTTAATAAATAGGAATATGGGTAAGCTTCAGAAAAAAATAACTGTGAAAAGCTCCACGGATAACCTTGCCAAGGTAAGGGAGTTCACAAGGAGCAATGCAGCCAAAAGCGGTTTTGACGATGATACTATCGGCAAAATTATTTTGGCGGTGGATGAAGCTTGCACTAACATTGTTAAACACGCTTATAAATACTACCCCAATGGTGAAATAACCATTAATATTGATTCAGATAAATCTAAATTTAAAATTACAATAACCGATTCCGGTTCAAAATTTAATCCTAACGAAATTGAAGAACCAAACTTAAGTGAATACCACAGAAAAAGGAAAGTTGGCGGATTAGGTATGTTTCTTATGAAAAAACTTATGGATGAAGTAAAGTATCACACCCTTTCCAAAGATAGAAATCAAGTCGTTTTAGTTAAATATATTAAGTAGTTTTGTTTAAATAAAGCTAAGTAAAAGTTAAAAACTTATTAGCAGATCAAGACACTCGTTTTTCACTCGGTATTTTGAAATTATTAACTGCACCTTAACCACATCTGCAATTAGGAATAAACAAATGATTTAAGAACAAGGATTAACGATTTTTGATTTGATAAGTTGATTACAAATGAATAAATATGAATTAGAAGAGCGATTGATTGAATTTTCAGTTTTGATAATTGAAATAGTAAATGAAATGCCAAATACAAAAGCTGGTAATCATTTATCCGGTCAACTGGTTCGTTCAGGCACTTCATCTGCTTTAAATTATGGAGAGGCTCAAAGTGGCGAATCAAGGAAAGATTTTATTCACAAGATCAAAGTTATGCTTAAAGAATTAAGAGAAACTTTCGTTTGTTTGAAGATTATTGACCGAACAAAACTATATAAAACGGTAGAGAAAATAAAATCAGCACTTAAAGAGAATGATGAACTGATTTCTATATTTGTAAAAAGTGCTGAAACTGCACAAAAGAATTTGAGTAAGTGAAATAATAAATAAATCAAAAATCGCTAATCGTTAATCCCTGCCTACCGGCAGGCAGGCTTGTTCTGAGATCAATTGAATTCTATTTTGGTTATTACTTACAAAACTATTACTCATGTAATTAACTTATTAAATAATTAAACCAAGTATTTAATAAATGCTTTTAACAGATCACAACTCGGTACAGCGCAATCTTTCAGCATTAGTAGATTTTAGTAATCTCATTAATTCCACTTTGGATATTGAGTTTACGCTAAATAATTTACTGCTGACATGTTTTGGTAAGTTCCATACCACAAAGGGTTTGGTAGCACTTACCGATGGTAATAATGAATTGAAAGTTATCGCTTCAAAAGGATTTTCTGATAAAGTAAAAAACAGTTTCCCGAAAGTTAATGCTGCGGAAATTGAAAATTGCAAAGAACTGAAAAAATTTTTAGATGAGTTTAATCTTCCAATCTGCCGTGAAATTAAGTCCTCGAACAAAACAATTGGGGTATTAATTTTAGGCGAGCGATTAGTAAACAGAAAATTTGATAACGATGACAATGAATTTATAAACACCCTTTTAAGTATTGCCGCTACTGCAATTGATAATTCCATTGGAGTAAAAAAATTAAAAACTCTTAACCGTGAACTTGATTCAAAAGTAAATCAATTAAGCTCCTTATTTGATTTGAGCAAAGAATTTAGCGGTATTTTGGAAATTGAAATGGTGGGTAAACTTTTAGTTTATTCAATCATTGGTCAAATGCTGGTTTCGAGGTATGCAGTGCTTACTTGTGATGAAAATAGCAATTGTACAATATTGGATTCAAAATTTGATTACAAACTTTTGGATAAAGCACTTACGGAGTATTCGGCATCTCAATTAACAGAAGTAGTAAAAGGTAAAAAGCTGCAGGAGGATTTCCCATCATTTAGTAATTTAGGCGTAGAGTTATTAGTACCGATGATAATAAAGGGTAAATCTAAAGGGATTATCTTATTAGGTCCTCGTATCAGCCTTCAAACTTATTCCCGTTCCGATATAGAATTCGTTTCATCGGTTGGAAGTCTTGCAATAATTTCGATAGAAAATGCTAAATTATTTAAAGAAACTGTAGAAAAACAGCGGATGGAAAAAGACCTTGAACTTGCGAGAAACATTCAGCGGAACTTGCTGCCGAATAAAATACCAAAACTAAAATCATTTGAAATAGCCGCTTTCAATGAATCGGCAAGGCAGGTAGGCGGCGATTATTATGATGTGATAAAATTAAATGATGGAAAAACTTTAGTAGCAATTGCTGATGTTTCCGGTAAAGGAGTTCAGGCAGCTTTAATGATGGCAAATTTACAGGCTTTTTTAAAATCTATAAGTAAACAGAATATACCGCTGGATGAAGCCACCAATCTGATAAATGACCTTGTTTCTGAAAATACTGTGATGGGAAATTTTATTACCTTTTTTTGGGCAGTGCTTAATGAAAAAGAAAAAAAAGTCACTTTTGTTAATGCAGGTCACAATCCGCCGCTTTTAATAAGAAATGGTGAAATTAAAAAAATGAAAAAAGGGGGAATGATTTTAGGTGTAATGGAAACAACTATACCCTATGAAGCGACTAATATAATAGTAGAATCGGATGATACAATTATTTTGTTTACTGATGGAGTGACCGAAGCAATGAATAAATTAAATCAAGAATATACAGATGAACGATTTGAAGAACTTCTAAAAAGAAACTATTCAAAAAGTGCTGATGAACTTTTAAAAACAATTAGGCATGATGTATTAGAGTTTACACAAAATGCGGAGCAATCCGATGATCTTACAGCATTAGTAATTAAGGTATTATAGCTATGACCATAATAGGAAACTTTCTTGCAAAAAGAAGGCAGAAATTAATTTTGCCTGTTACCTTATTACTGTTTCTGATAGGGCTTGTAAATTTATTTTTTGTTTTTATTATTACACCTCAATCTAATGATGAATGCTTGTGGGAAAATAAAAAAGTAGGCGGTGAAAAAAACGTTGTAGTTTTTGACTTTGTAAAATTTGAAGGAGTTGCCTGGGAAGCAGGAATTAGAGACGGTGATATTTTGTTGGAAATTAATGGTACTTCTTCTAAAAATACAATAATTTTTCAGGATGTACTAAACCGGGTAGCTTGGGGTGATTCCGCCACTTACTTAGTAAGCAGAAACGGAAGTCCTTTTGAGACAAAGGTTGAGGTCAAAAAACTTTTTAATTTTGGTGCTATGGCAATGGTGTTCTTAGCGTTGGGCTGGCTTCTAGTAGGGTTTATTGTTATAAAAGCAAAGCCCGACGGCATTGCTCAAATACTATTTTACAGGGTTGGGGCAATGTTAATCCTTTATTCAACGTTCAGCCTTTTTGGGTCATTCCCAAATTATTTATCTAATCCTTTATTCAAATCACCATTTCTTTTAAGATTATTTGATTATACCTATATGTTAGGCGGTGTATTCACTCCCTTTTTGTTAGTTCACTTTTTTTGGGAATTCCCTAAAAAAACAAAAATTATTCGAAAAAAATATACTACAAAAGTATTATATGCCACCCCCGTAATTCTTTTCGTTTTATCTATTATATACAAGCATGTTTTCATTTATAACTCAGATTATAATCCATTATTTTACATAAATATTTACGCAGCTTTTCTTGGGGTTTTATTTTTTTGGGGACTTGCAACCGGGCTGGTTTCATTATTTATAAGTTATGTAAGATTAAAAACTCCGCGTGAAAGAACTCCAATATTTGTGATCTTAATAAGTTATTCGCTGGGAGTTTTAGGGTTACTTTATTCAAGCACACTGGCAAATGTATTTGCAGATACTGTGTTTAATTCTCCCGAACATTTTATGCCGATAATTTTAATTGCAGTTTTACCGGTAGCGTTTGGTTACTCAATATTTCGTTATTCCTTAATGGACGTAAGCGATGTAGTGAAAAATGCAATTATGTACGGTACCGCTACTGTTACTGTTGCTGCAATTTATTTTCTAATAATTTATTTAATTGGTCAACGGTTAAGCACTGTTATTGGTTCGGAGTATCAAGGAATTACTGCGGGAGTAATATTTATAGTTTTCGCAATAGTTTTCCAATCAACTAAAGATAGGTTTCAGGAAGTAATAACAAGAAAATTTTATCCGGAGCAATTTGCTTATCAAAAAGTACTTGTAAAATTTAGTAATGATGTTGCTACTATTGTTGGTATTGATAATATATTAGACTCTGCACAAGCTACTTTTGTTGAAGCTTTAAAGCTGGATAAATTTGCGATAGTACTTAAAGTTGATGACAACAGCAAATTTAAATTAGTTAGGGAAAAAGGTTTCACAACATCTGATTTAGCTATTTACAATAGCGGTAATCAAATTCAAAAATATATAATTCAGAGAAATAAATTACGTCAACTCCCTGTAATTGATCATACAAGTTTTGAAGAAGTATTACCTGAAAGTGCAAACAATTTATTGAAGGAAGAAATATTTACAATTATTCCATTAATTATAAAATCCAAAGTTGTTGGTTTGCTGCTGTTCGGATTAAAATATTCAGGATCCAAATTTGCCGGCAGGGATTTAGAATTATTAGTTGCATCATCAAATCAGTTGGCAGCATCAATAGAAAATGCACGTCTCTATAATTCCGAGGCGGAAAAATTAAAAATAGAAATTGATTTAGATAACGCAAGAAAAATTCAGGAAAAATTGCTGCCCGGATTTATACCTAAAGTTAGAGGATTAGATATTGCCGGTAAGATGATTCCCGCAATGCATATTGGCGGTGATTATTATGATTTAATAGCAGTTAGCGATACTAAACTTTTTGTTATTATCGGCGATGTTTCAGGTAAAGGCATGGCAGCTTCATTTTATATGACAAAGCTTCAAACAATGATGAGACTTCATTGTAGAGGAGGGGAGTCGCCTAAAGAAATTTTAATTAATGTTAATAAGGAGCTATATAATTCCATTGAGAGAAATTGGTTTATTACTGCCTCCGTTGCTCTGTTCGATACAGAAAAAAAATCATTGTGCTATTGCCGTGCCGGTCATACTCCCTTAATTATATTAAACGGTGAAGATAAAAAAGTAATTCAGCCGCAAGGAATAGGTCTCGGTTTGGAAAGCGGCGCCGTCTTTAATTCATCTCTCGAGGAGATTGAAATTCCGATTAATAATAATGATATGTATGTTTTGTTTTCCGACGGTGTAAATGAAACGATGAATAAAAGTGATGAACTTTACGGTATGGAACGTTTTGAGGAGGTGCTGCTTAAAACATCTCAAATGAGAGCGGCATCGGCATTAACAAATGTGCTTAATTCCTTAGATAAATTTAGACTTGAACAACCGCACAATGATGATATAACTCTTGTAATAGTTAAGTATTGTGAGGAGTAATAAGAATATATATTATTGAATAAAGTAAATCATCTGTTATGGAAAAATAAAAATAATGCACACAATTTTACTGGTTTAGTTACTTCCTTTCCTTGCGTTTTCTTTTCGAGTCAGCAATTGCAAGTTCTCAACCTTTGTAAGTCCACCGTTGCTTCTTGATACTATATGATCAATCTGAAAATTAAGTTTGTTTTTACTTTTATATCTTTTAGTCGCACTAAAATAAAATCCATCTTCATCTTTATATTTTTCATAAACTGAATCGCTTAACCATTTCCAGTATTGAGGGTTAATTTCTCTTATTTCCTGCATCGACATATTTTCTAGTTTACGAAGTTCTTTCTCATCTTCCGGAACAACAGATGGTCGTTTATACAAGTCTGGGTTAATCAACTTACGAATTGCTAAATCTATTTCATTTAGAAAATACTTTTTATTATAACCAAAAAATGCCTTCCACTCGATCACATTGCTTTCCCAGAGTTTATTCTTATAATTTGCCTCATCTTTTCGTCCAAAATTTTTATTTAATATTTCTTCTGATACTTTTACAAGATCATATTTCTTTCTTTCCTTCAGTTCAATGAATTTCGGCTCAATATCTTTTTGCGCAAAGTATTGTAGAATGTCCTTAATATCTTGTCTGCTGTAACCTGGATATTTCACACAACCAAAGAAAAATTCATTATCAATTTCCTCGCTAAGATAATTAAGCTCAGCCTCTGATAAATTGTCAATCTCAGTTAGTTTATGTTTTTCAAAAAAGAAAGGTAATGCGTTTACGAAGTCTAAATATGATTGCTTGAGGTTGTCATAAATTAAAATTTCGCAATTTTTTTCAACTTCGATCTCATTTGGAGATTTATTTAATATCGAGAAGTGATAAAGACCAAGTGGGATACGCTCAATGAAGGTTAATCTTTCTAGTTCATCCTTTGTGGCTTTATCAATTGTTTTATTTGAAAGTATCGCAAATTCCTGAATCTTACTAATAGCAACGAGTCTGATAATATGTTTTTTATGTTCATAATCTTTGTCAGGGAAATCGATTTTTTCTTGGATTATTAATTTTTCAGGATTAACCCAGTTTACTTTATCTTTCCAATCATCAATAAAACTTACAATGAATGCTTCTTTAGTCCCGCCGGCTTTTTCACCTCGCAGTCCTCTCCCAATCATTTGCGTCATCAGTATTGTGGAAATAGTTGGACGAGCAAGAAAAATTGATTGAACATTCGGTAAATCCATGCCTTCGGTAAGAATGTTGACACTAATTAGCACGTCAAAATCACCTTTCCGAAACTTGTCAATTTTAATTTTATTTTCCCTGCTCGAAATTGTTACACCAGTTGCTTCATCTCTAACATCTGATAAAATATATTCTGATTTTATTCCTGAATTATCAAAAAGTTTCTGAAGGGCAAATGCGTTATCTCGGTTTAGGGCAAATACAATTGTTTGTTTGTATTTGCTTTTAAATTTCTTATACCTATTAACAATAGTACTATTCCTATTAGCATTTTTTGCTATTGTCTTTGCTGTTGATTTTCCTATTGAACTAATGTCAAAATATTTAATATTGTTAAGTTGTTCCTCGGTTAAATCTTTAGTTATATCATAGTCAGTATTTATTTCTTCAAAAATTGGTTCGGATAAAATTCCTCTACTAATAAGGGTTCTTAAATCAACTTTATAAATAATATCATCGGGAAAAACTTTTGCAAGAAGTCCCTTTTCAAATTTAGATGTCCTGTAAGGAGTTGCGGTTAATCCAAGCATCTTAAATTGCTCAACCTTTTCTTTTAAATTATTAATAAGTTTTCTGTAAGTTTTCGCTGTTGCATGATGAGCTTCATCAACAATCAAAAATATTTCATCACTTCCTTTGAGCCAGTTTTTATATAAATAATTAAATCCTGAATTAAGACTGTCCTTACTCGAAATAATAATATCATCTGTTGATTTAATATTTACAGGCTTATCATGGATTCCTGAAATTATCCGGTAATTAAATGATTTTTTACTGCCAAATATATCACTATACGCAAGTCTTTCATGAAAAGTAGCTTTTGCCTGATTTAATAATTCATGCCTGTGAGCAATCCAAAGTATTTTTTTATTTTTATCCAAAAAGTTTTTTGCGAGCCAGTGAGCAGCTGTTAAAGTTTTTCCCCCACCCGTTGGTAATACAAGTAGTCCTTCAAAGGGATTTTTATGATTATTAATAATTTTATTTTGCAGACTGTCAATTGCGTCTTCCTGGTGTTTGTAAAGTTTTAGTCCACTCTCTTGAGCTGCTATTTTAATTGTACCTGCGTTTTGATGTCTTACTCTTTTTTTCCCTTCATTAGTAAATTTATTATTGGTTTTAACTTTACCATCCAACTTAAAAGTAATTCTATCTTCTCGTGTAAAATCCTTGATAGAGTTTTTCTTTTCTCTACCAGCCCATAAAGTAATGTTGTGTTTTTTCAGTTGGTAATCTACTTTATTTAATACCTTAAAATTTCTTTTATAATACATCCCAAACCATTTAAGAAAGCTTTCATAGTGTCGATAAATTAATCCTCTATCACTTCTATTAATAGGTTCAAAAATTCTCTTGTCACATATCTGCTTAATTTCTTTGAGTTCCATATTTTATCTATTGGTTGTGAATTTATTATGATAATTCTAAAGTACCCTTTACTTAAGTATCAAAATATAAATGAATTTAAAGCAAAAAAAAACCGGTGAACATTTCACCGGTTTTTTCAATTCAAAATATTAAAATTTATTAAAACTGAATCTTCTTTTTACTTTTCATGGCATATTCATAAACAAAATTACTTGCTACAAATATTGAAGAGTAAGTACCTATAATAATACCGAAGAACATTGTGAATGCAAATCCTCTTAGCACTTCGCCGCCGAAGAATAAAAGAATAGTAACAACAAATAGTGTTGTTAAACTTGTTACAAGAGTTCTTCTAATAGTAAGATTTATTCCTCTATTAATGTTTTGCTCAAGTGCAGCGGTTTTATGAATTTTTAGGTTTTCCCTAACTCTATCAAACACAACAACAGAGTCGTTAATAGAATAACCGATTAAGGTTAGAAAAGCAGCAACAATGCTGACTGATATTTCTAAATTTAAACCGGGTATCACATCATAAAGCAGGGAGAAAATACCGAGAGTAATAATAACATCGTGGAATAGGGCTGCAACAGCGCCTACGGCAAATGCAAACTTAAATCTGAAACCAATGTATATCAAGATTACCAGAAGTGCTAAAAGTATAGATATAATAGCATCAAATTTCAGTTCATCGCCAATTTTCGGTCCCACTAAAGTTTCGCTCGAAACCGAAAATTTGTTATCTGCATGTTTTTCTCTAAGTGTTTCTTGTATCCAATCAGATATGGTTACTCGAACAACTAAGTCAACGTTATTGGCTTCTTGTGAAGCTAAGCTTGACTGAAAGCCATGCCTAAGCAATTTTGCAGAAACATTTTTTGCAGTTTCAGGATCAGGTAATCTTAAAGTTACATGATCTCTGCTGGAATCAGTTACGGAATATTGTATGCCTTCAAAACTTGCATCAATAAAGTTTGTTATCGATGCTACAATTCTAGGAAAAATTTCAGGTGGAATGTTCTGTAATTCTGTTCTAACTAAAACACCTTGTTCGCCGCCGAATGTTTTAACCTCAACATTACCAATGCCTATGTTGCTTAAATCTTCTCTGATATCAGTAATATCGATAGGGTTCTCAAATTCTAAGGTTATCTCGGAACCACCCTTAAAGTCGATACCTAATTCTAATCCGCGTAATACTAAACTTCCAATTCCTAAAATCAATAAAACAGAAGAAACTATATATGCAATTTTTCTGTTTTTTATAAAATCAATATTTAAGTTATCAATGATTTGCATTTATTAAAAATCTCCTTTAACAATTAACCAATATTTATCTTAGCGCCTCTGGCAGCCATTATATCGAAAACTAATCTGGTAATTACCAATGCACAAAATAGTGATGAGGCAATACCAATCATTAATGTTAGAGCAAAACCTTGTATTGGTCCGCTGCCGAATTGATACAATATTATACCGGTAAAAAATGTTGTGATGTTCGAGTCAAATATAGCTGAGTAAGATTGTGAATAACCACTTTCAATTGCTGCTTTAACTGTTTTACCGGTTCTTAATTCTTCTCTAATTCTTTCAAATATCAATACGTTGGCATCAACCGCCATACCTATGGTTAATATTATACCGGCAATACCGGGTAAGGTTAAGGTTGCTTGAAATGCAGCTAATATTCCTAGTATGAAAAGAACTGTAAAAAACAATGCTAAGTCGGCAACTGTACCGGCTTTTTTATAGTAAACGATCATAAATACGGCAACTAATAAAAATCCAAATAGAGTTGAATTAAAACCCTGGCTAATTGAATCTTGACCGAGGGAAGGTCCGACAGTTCTTTCTTCAATAATATCAACAGGTGCCGGCAGAGCACCGGCTTTTAGTACAATCTCTAAAAGTTTTGCTTCGCTGTTATCATCCATACCTGAAATTCTTGTGCTGCCGGAAGGAATTTTTTCTTGAATATTAGGAGCTGTATAAACAAATCCGTCAAGTACAACTGCAATTCTTCTTCCAATGTTTGCTCCTGTTATTCTTGCCCAATCTCTTGTTCCTTCGGAGTTCATCGACATATAAACAACAGGTTCCGAAGTGGTGGGGTCTATATTGGCTTGTGCGCTTTCAATAACGCCGCCGGTAAGTTCCGGGGTTTTATTGAGAAGATAAAGCGTATAAAATTCTTTGCCTTCTTCATTTATGATTGGTTTAGCACTGAATTTAAACTCAACATTATCGGGAATTACCCGCTCAACTTCGACTCTTTTTAAGTAGCTTGTAATAATATCTCTATCTTCGCTGTCCACATAAATATCACCTGTGTATTGAGAAAACCTGCCGTATGTAAAGAATGGATGAAGGATACGTTTTTCTTCTTCACTCATTTGTTCAAACCCAAGTGAATCCTCTTCAGCTTTCAATCCGGCTAACAGGGTGGAGTCGGCTGCTAAGCTTTTTGCGAGAACTTCATCAATTCTATTTAATATTGGGTTCGCAAATTCAGGGTCTTTAACAAACTTAAATTCAAGTAAAGCCGTACCTTGAAGTAATTGCTTTGCTTCTTCTTCTTTAGCAATGCCGGGCAGTTCAACAATAATTCTACGCGAGCCTTGTTTTTGTATGCTTGGCTCAGAAACGCCGTACTGGTTAATTCTATTATTTAATACTTCAATAGCACGGGTCACAGCATCAGATTCTTGCTCAAGCAGATTATCGATAATATCGGAATCTTCATCTCGTCTCGATCCAAAATACCTGCTTAATCTAATATTTCGTTCCTGGAGTTTACGGGTTAATATCGAAACTACATTTTCATCAGAAAGCTCCGATTCTCTTTTTGCTTCATCGAGTACTTCCAGGTAAACTTCATCGGGGTCGTTTGCAAGGTTTTCAAATAATTTAGCTGTATTAACCTCCATAACAAGGTACATTCCGCCTTGAAGGTCTAACCCAAGTTTAATTCTTTTTTCACGATCACTTTTGAAGGAAGGATCACTTGAGAAAATACTATCCTCTTTTGCTTCGAGAATAGCTTCCATATCAGCCTCGGACATTTGGGGACTTGAGGCATTAATACTATCTGCAATTTTACCAACTTTTTCAGTAATATATTTACTGTTTTGATAATCGGAATAAGTAGGATAAAGCAGATAAACACTGAGCGCAAATGCGGCTGCAATTAAGATGATTCTAAACCTAAATTCTTTCATTACACAGTCTTAGGAATTGTTATTGTTTAATTTTATTAAAGACTACTAATATAAATAGTCACTCCTCCAAAAGCAATTAAAAGTATATGCTGCACAGGCATTTACGCCGTATTTACTGCTTTAAATTGCCGATTGAAAGAGATTTTTTCGATTAAAATTTAAATAAAAAAACCCCGCAAATTTGCGGGGTTAAACTAATTATAATTGTACTTCTATTCTCTTACAACCCATGTTTTAATATTTGATGTAACTTCATGATGAAGTTTAACACTAATTGTATAAATACCAAGTGATTTTATAGGTTCGGTAATTTCAATTTTGCGTTTATCAACATCAAAACCTTTTTCTTTAATTGCGTCGGCAATCATCTGGGTAGTAACTGTTCCGAATAATTTATCTTCTTCACCAACCTTAACAGGAATAGTGATAGATAATTTTTCTAATTCGGAAGAAAGTTTTTGAGCCAGGTCTAACTCTTTAGCCTGCTTTTTAGCCATTTGCTTTTTTTCTTCTTCAAGAGCTCTTATGTTACCGGCTTGAGCCTGGTAAGCAATTAAACGTGGTATTAAAAAATTGTTGGCAAAGCCGTCTTTTACATCAACAATATCGCCTACTTTACCAAGCTGGTCATAATTTTTTCTTAATATTACTTTCATCATATTCTCCTTATTTAACTGCTTCTGATATATAAGGCATTATTGCTATTTGGCGGGCACGTTTAATTGCTCTAACCAATTCTCTATGCTGTTTTGCGCTTAACCCGGTAATACGTCGTGGAATAATTTTACCTTGGTCAGTAATAAATTTCTGTAATTTTTTTGCGTCTTTATAATCAATATATTCATCAATTACGCGTCTTACTTTTTTAGATTTCATTATTAAACTCCTAAAATGAATTATTCATTCATTAAATTTGATTCTTCATCAGTTAAAAATTTATCAAAAGAATTTTCTTCATAACTTGAATTACTTTCGCTGCTTGATATTGAATCAGAAGCAGCATTAGTTGTACTAGTATCGCTATTCTTAGAAAATTTATTTAAAAATTGTATTCGTTTTGCTTTTACTTCAACAATGGTTCTATTTTTACCATCTTCAGTTTTAAAAGTTCTACTTTGTAATTCACCATCAATCAAAACTGCACTACCCTTTTTTAACCTTTCTCTACAGCTGTCAGCTAATTTATTCCATGCAACAACTCCAACATAACAAACATCTTCCTGCCACTGGTTGCTGCTGTCTTTGTATCTTCTATTAGCTGCAACATGAAAGTTGACGACTGGGGTATTATTTGAAGTTTCTCTAAATACAGGGTCTTTAGTTAAGTTTCCCGCTACTATTACACTGTTTAATTCCGGCATTTTCAAATCAGCCATTATTTCCTCCAATCAATCTAATAATTATTTATTCTGCGTTATCACTTTTTTCAACAACAGTTTCATTCGTTTCGTTTTCGGAATTTTCAGCAAGGGTTTCTGCTTTTTGTTTTTTTAGGTTTTCGTAATTCTGAAGTGCTTCCTTATCCAAAAGAATAGTTATGTATCTGATGACATTTTCATCAAACCTAAGCATTCTTTCAAACTTTTTAATCAAATCGGTCGGAGCATCGTATCTTAATAAAAGATAGTAACCGCTTTTAGATTTTTGAATAGGGTAAGCTAATCTTTTGCGCCCCCATTTGTCAACATCAATAACTTCGCCGCTGTTAAGCTTTAAGTTATCAACTATTTTTGTAATAACTGTTTCAACTTGTTCATCTTCGAGTGCTGCATTAATTATAATAACACTCTCATAGTTTTTAACCATGTCATATCCTCCCTATGGTCAATTGGCTTCTAAATTTATTTAGAAGCAGGGTTATTAAAAATACATCAATAAATATAATACTATTTGATAAGCGGTGCAATAACTAAAGAAACCACCGACATTAATTTAATCAGAATATTAAGGGAGGGTCCTGAAGTATCTTTGAAGGGATCGCCGACCGTATCACCAACAACCGCAGCCTTATGAGCTTCGGAGCCTTTACCGTACATAAATCCGTCAATTTTAATTCCGCTTTCAATTAGTTTTTTAGCATTATCCCACGCACCGCCGGCATTTGACTGAAATATAGCCATTAGTACACCGCTTGCTGTAACTCCGGCTAATAAACCTGCCAGCATATGTGAATCAATAAAACCGATAATAACCGGTACTGAAACTGCCATTAAACCGGGCAATACCATTTCTCTAATTGCAGCTTTCGTAGAAATTTCAACACACTTTTTGTAATCGGCTTTTGCAGTCCCTTCACGCAGTCCTTTAATTTCTCTAAATTGCCTTCCAACTTCAATAATCATTTCTTTAGCAGCTCTTCCAACAGCATCCATTGCCATTGCCGAAAATAAAAACGGAAGCATTGCGCCTATAAAAAGTCCGCCCATGATAACAGGTTCCGTTAAATCTATAGTTGTAATACCGGCTTGCTCACGGAAAGCGGCAAACAGTGCCAATGCGGTAAGTGCAGCCGAACCAATTGCAAACCCCTTACCAATTGCGGCAGTTGTATTTCCTACTGCATCAAGTTTATCTGTTCTTTCTCTAACTTCTTTTGGAAGGTTTGCCATTTCTGCTATGCCGCCTGCATTGTCGGATATTGGTCCGTATGCATCAACTGCAAGTTGAATACCGGTTGTTGATAGCATACCCAGTGCGGCAATTGCAATACCATATAAATTTGCAAATTCAAATGCACCGATAATTGAAAATGCTATTATTAAAATTGGAATTGCTGTAGATTTCATCCCTACTCCCAGTCCGGAAATAATGTTAGTAGCAGCACCGGTAACAGACTGGTTAGCAATTCCTCTAACAGGTTTTTTATCTGATCCGGTATAATACTCAGTAATTAATCCGATAAGAGTTCCTGCGGCAAGCCCTATTAAAGTAGCATAAAATATTCCGCTGCTTGTGTATTCAATGCCATTATGTGTCCAGCTATCGGGCAGAATGTTATTGATAATAAAATATGAGACAATAAACATTAATCCGGTAGCGCCAAATTCACCAATATTCAAAGCTGTTTGCGGGTTTCCGCCTTCTTTAACTTTTACGAAAAATGTACCGAAGATCGATAAAAGAATTCCGGCACCGGCAATCATTAAAGGTAGTAATACTGCATCAATTCCAATTTCAGCAATAAAGACTGCGCCTAATACCATTGTTCCAATAATTGCTCCAACATAGGACTCAAACAGGTCGGCACCCATACCTGCAACATCACCAACGTTATCACCAACGTTATCGGCAATGGTGGCTGGGTTACGGGGGTCATCTTCCGGTATCCCCTCATAAACTTTACCTGCAAGATCGGCTCCAACATCAGCAGCTTTTGTATAAATACCGCCGCCCACTCTGGCAAATAATGCAATTGATGAAGCTCCGAGTGAAAAACCGGATAACACATTAATTACTTTTGAAATGCTCCAATCCATATTACCGTAAAATATGAATAAGGAGCTTAAACCAAGTAATCCTAATCCAACTACATTCATACCCATAATAGTACCGCCGGAGAAGGCTACATTAAGTGCTTCGCCTAAACTTTTACGGGCGGCATTGGTAGTTCGTACGTTCGATTTAGTAGCGGCTATCATTCCAAGATATCCGGCAAGTGCGGAACAAAACGCACCCACTATAAACGATATTGAAATCATCCACGATGAATCAGCTCTACTACCGTTTGCAAATCCAAGTATTAATGCAACAGCAATAACAAAAATCGAAAGAACTTTATATTCAGTTTTTAAAAATGCAATTGCTCCATCTTTAATATTCGCTGAAATTTCTGCCATTTTGTCAGTGCCGACATCTTGTTTATTTATCCACTGATTTTTTGTGAAGGCGTAAAGTAAAGCTAACAAACCTACAATAGGGATGAGGTAGAGTATGAAGTCAAAATCCATATTTAGTCTCCTGGATGATCATCTATTTGATTAGATTTTAGTTTATTTATTAATTGACTATAATATTCCAGCATAGATTTTTTTCCGCCGGTAATAAATTTACTTATTAATTCCCCCGAATCTTCAATTGATTTTTTTAAAAGTGGAATTGATGAATCATTAAATTCACTTAGAACATAATCAGCCATTCTGCCTTCTTTAAAATCTTTCCCAATTCCAAATCTAAGACGAGGGTATTGGTCATTTTCCAAATGGTAATTTATTGAGTGAAGACCATTATGTCCGCCGTCTCCGCCGGCATTTCTAATTCTCAATTTTCCTTCATCAAGATTAACATCATCAACAACCACCAAAAAATTATCAATTGTAATATTAATATCCTCAAAAACTTGTTTAGCCGCAATTCCGCTCAAGTTAACGTATGTAGCAGGCTTAATTAAAAAAAATTGGGAAGCTTCAATTTCGCTTCCCGCTATATAATAATCTTTTTGGGATGGTTCAAATTGCAGATTATATTTTTCTGCGAAGTGGTCTAATACTGTAAAACCAATATTGTGTTTTGTGCTCAGGTATTTTTTACCCGGATTGCCTATTCCGAATATAACACGCAAAACTTTTTATTGATCTCCTTCATTCTCGTCTTCAGATTTTCCTTTACCGATTACTTCCGGTTCAGCAGGTTCGTCAGCAAGAATTTCATCTTCAAGCGTTTCTTCAGGTTCTTCGATGGCACGCGGAGCAATAACTGAAACAAGCATAACTGTTTCTGCATTAAGTATTTTTACATTTTCGAGATTTAAATCTTTTACGTGAATCGAATCACCAATACTCAAATCTGTAACATCAATTTCAATTTGTTCCGGTATGTGCCTTGGTAAACATTCCACATCAAGTTTATGTGTGCTTTGCTGAACGCTTCCGCCTTCTTTAACTCCAACCGCATCGCCTGTTAAAGTAACAGGAATTTCAAGTTGAAGAGTTTGCCCGGCAGTTAAACCAAGTATATCAATATGGGTTACCTTATCTGTTATAGGATCAAATTGTACATCTTTTATAATCCCGCGTAATTCTTCCTTATCATCATTAATTTTTAAATTTATGATGTTTGTTTCACTTGTGAATACAAAGCGATTTACATCAACATTATGAGCCGCAAATGAAAATGCTTCCTTTTCTTTAGAATAAAAAGTACCCGGTACATATCCATTTTTTCTTAATTCATTCAACACACTTTGGGTTGACTTTTCTCTTTTTTCAGCATTTAAAACTATCTCTGCCATTTTTTATTTTCTCCGAAATTATATTTTATTATCTAACTTTTATCTATTTCAAATAATGAGCTAACCGACTCATTATTATTTGACCTTATAATCGACTCGGCAAATAATTCTGCCGCTGTTCGAACCAATATTTTATCACTTTTAAAGTTTTCACCTAAAGGAATTGTATCGGTAACGTAAAGTTTATTTATTTGTGATGATTCAATACGTTTAATGGCTTCACCCGATAATACTGCATGGGTAACGGCGCCGTAAACTTCCTTTGCACCTAATTTTTTTAATGCATCAACAGCAGCTACAAATGTACCTGCAGTATCAATTAAATCATCAACAAGCAAAACATTTTTATTTTCAACAGACCCAATAATGTTCATCACTTCAGCTTGATTGTGCTGGGGTCTTCTTTTATCAATAACAACTAAGCCGGCATCTAATCTTTTAGCATAAGAGCGAGCCAGTTTAATACCGCCCATATCAGGCGATACAACTACAAAATCTTCCTCTCCTTTTTTGAATAAGCCTGAAAAAACCGGTGATGAATATAGGTGATCTACAGGAATATCAAAAAAGCCTTGAACTTGTGCAGCGTGTAAATCCATGGTAATTACTCTATCTGCACCGGCAACCGTTAGTAAGTTTGCAACTAATTTTGCAGTAATTGATACCCTCGGCTGGTCTTTTCTATCTTGCCTTGCATAGCCGAAATAAGGTATTACCGCAGTAATTCTTTTTGCAGAAGACCTTTTAGCAGCATCAATCATTATCAGCAGTTCCATTAAGTTTTCAGCAGGGTACTGGGTTGATTGAATTATGTAAATATCTCTGCCTCTAATATTATCTTTGTACTTAACCCAAATTTCACCGTCACTAAATCGTTCTAATTTAACGTTACCGAGTGGCAAGTTTAAGTATTCAGCAATTCTATTTGAAAGAACTGTATTGGAACTGCCGGAAAATATTATTGGTCCGCTCATTACCATTTTAATTTTTGCGCCGTGGCGTACGGTTTATTTCATTTATTAAAAGATTGCAAATATAAGTAAAAGTCTAAGGCAAGTCAAATTAACAAGTTAGCAAGATTAACATTCCGAAAATCAAGCACGCTTCTTTTTAAATAGAAAAATTATAACAACCAAAACAACTAATAAAGCTAAATAGTAAATCCAACTTGGAGTTTCTTTCAACCTGAATGGTCGATAGGAGGCTGTAATTGTTTTACCTTTACCAATCTCGTCTAAATAAAAACTCCAAATAAGTTTGTTGTTTGATTTTTCGGTGGCGTTGTGATTAAGAATTTTTCCGGGGAGATAATATGTGTAGCTAATCTTGTAATCTTTCAAATTAAAACCGAAGCCTGTAACGAAAGGAAGAATAAATTGAGAAAATATTTTTGTGTTATCAGGTCCATCTTTAATTGAAAATTCGGCATTGCGGAATGTGTTGGTTTGTTTTAGTGAATCAAAATTATTGAATGTTAATTCAATTTGAGAATGAATTGTGCTGTCGGAAAAATCTTCAAAAACATCAATCCTTTCAATTACTGCATAATGGGATGTAAATTGTTTTCGTAACGAATCACTATTAAACAGCCCTAGATTTGAAAGAATTAATGTATCCTGCCAGCTATTTAGATTAGTATAATAATGAATAAACATTTCACCGGAACTGTCTGTTCTTATTGTTGTTACTTGTTCATAATTTAAGCAGGAACTTGTAATAAACAGAAAAAGTGAAATGATGGAGTAGTACTGAAGTTTTCTCATGACTAGTTTTTTTTATTTTAATATACAAATATCCAAAATTTTAATTAAAGAATGTTGTTTATTTTAATTTTATAACTCTCTATCTTTCGCATCTTTAAAAGTAATTAGTATAACAATAAAGAGATTTACAAAATGCCGAATTATGATTATAGATGCATGGTATGCGATCATCAGTTTGAATATTTTCAGAAGATGACTGACGACCCTTTAACTGAATGCCCAAATTGCGGGGGCAGTGTTAGAAGATTAATTGGAGCCGGCTTAAGTCCGATATTTAAAGGTACCGGTTTTTATCAAACAGATTATAAAAATAATTCCGGGGGTAAAAATTCTTCAGCCGGAAAATCCGACAGCACAAAAAAGGATAAAAAATAAAAAAGCCGGAAGTAATTTCCGGCTCGAAGATTAAAAATCTAATCCAATAGATAAATAGAATTTCGGTTTGGAAAATTTATCAAGGTCGTAAGAGTAAGCCATATCAAATTTCCATAAGAAGATGAAATAAACTCTAAAGCCATATCCAAGTCCTAAAAGCATATCATTAGTAACAGTTTTTCCATTTTCATTTTTACCTATCAACTGAAGTTTTTCCGTTTTATCCCACGCCGAACCAACATCAACAAAAGCTACACCCAGCACATTTTGGAAGAATAAAGGTAAACCGCCTGTAACAAGATATCTAATTATTGGAATTCTGAGTTCAAGATTCATTAAGGCGTACTTGGTTCCAAGTTTTTCAGCATAGTTGTAGCCTCTTAAAGGAAGTGCAGGTGAAAGAAACGCAAAATCCGAAGCTCCGTCAATTGGGATATCACCGGTTGCGAATGTTCTATTTATCCAGCCTTCAGTTCCGCCTAAGAAAAAGCGCTGAGCATTTGCCCCGCCGGAATAGCCCCCGGAAAAACGAAAGACAAATGAATTGTCGAACCAGAATCTCATATACCGTCTGTAGTCCCAGGTCACGGAATAAAAACTTCTTTTTGTATCACCAATACCCGGATTACCGAAAAGTCCAAATCTATATCTAACTCCTTCAATAGGAGATGTATAACCAAACAAAGTATTATCATGAACAAAATTAATTGATGGAATTACGTAAGATACTTTTTCTGTCGGAACCGCCGGATTATCTAAATTTTCAGATGAAACATTTAAGTAACTCACACTTGCATCAACTCTGTAAAAGGAACTTATTGGAAGCCGGGCAGATAGAACACCGCCGAAATTCCTGTAGCGGTACAGCTCTGATGAAAACCCGCCCCGGTTTACAAATAAAAATCGGGCGGTGTGAAATGCTTCTATTCCGTAATCTATTTTTTTAGGTAAATAATAATATGCTAAACCGTAATCACTATTTTTGAGATCAATTTGAAGACTGGTAACACCAACCAATCTGTGATTTCCTAAAACATCACTAAACGATAGAACAGTTGTACCGAGCAAACCATAAAAAGTACTATACCCTGCATTGGCATAAATTAAATCCGGCGAAAAACTAATTTTATATTTATTAACTAAATAATTACCGTCTGAATCTAAAGTTTCGGTAAACAGTTCTTCTCTTTCCTGCGCTCTGGTAGAATCATTCTGTTTTATTTCGCTGCCGAAAACATAATTGCTGTAGTCAGTTTTGTTTGTATCCCGCTCAACTTCATCGTCCATTATTATTTGTCCGGTAACTATTGTTGGGGTTTTGCTGCTGCTCTTACCTGCGCTGTCTTCAACAGCTTTATTATTTTCAACAGATTCAACATCATCAGTATCAATTTCGTTCATTGCTATGTTTTCCGGACTCACAACTTCAGTTACAGGAAGAATATCGCCGTAAATAGAATTTGAGAGAACATTATTGTCATCTTTAATTACAACATCCGTTGATTCATTAGATGATTTTATAAGCCGAGCCATAAAATTCGTAGGTTTAATATTGGGGTCATCTAATTCAATTTCAAATGGATTGTTCAAGAGATATATATTATAACCGGCATTATACAAGGAACTAAAAACTAATTTTTTACCATCCTTAGAAAGTGATAAACCATTTATTCCGTTTAATGAATTTGTGATTGGTATTGCAGGTGTTTCTAAAACTGTTGTGTATGGGTCATCGTCAGAAAAATTTATTTTCTTTTTATAAATATTGTCAATTCCATTTTTATCCGAGATAAATAGAATCTCACTCATATCAGGAGAAATTACGGGAGATGATTCGTCACTCAATTCCCAATCGGTTAATCTTATAATTTCTTCACTTTCAATATTAACGCTGTATAAATCATTATGTTCGTAATCATGATTAAAAATAAAAAAGTTTTCGGACAGCTCTTGCGGGTTAGTAAACTCACCTCTATCAGATGAAAAAAATATTGTTTTACTATCGGAGCCCCATACCGGTTGATAATCAGAAAAAATATCATTAGTAATATTAGTTAGTTCTTCTGTTTCAAAATTATAAACATAAATATCCGATTGCTTTGTGTTGCTTCCGTTCAGAGCTAATTTAGTTCCATCGGGCGACCAGCTTACACTTTCAATACCGTCAAGTTTAAATGGTAAATCTACTCCGTCACCATCTTCAACATCAGCAATAAATATTCTATCGTAGCCGCTGCTTTTTCTGCTAAGTGCAATTCGTTTATTATCGGGTGCCCAGGTTAACGACGGAAATAAAACATTCAGTTCTTCAAAGTCATTAGTTTTTCCGCTCGCAATTACCTTTTTAATTACTTCTCCGTCAAAGGTGTTCATTACATAAACATCCATATAAATATCACGGTCAGATATAAAAACAACCTTATCTCCCTGTGGAGAAATAGCCGGACTAGTATTATAAAATCCGCCGACTTTTTTATTATCTGTTAATCTCTTAGCAAATTCTTCAGGGTCTTGCCGTTCCGCTATACCGGGCCAATATTCACGTTTTAATTCCTTCTTCCATCTGTCGTTCAATTCTTCAATACTTAAACCTATTGATGATTTTATTCCTGCTTGAACATTTCCCAGTCCTTTAATTTTATTAAGAAGTTCACCAACTTTTTCTCTGCCGTAAGTTTCTGCAATATAGTAGAAAAGTGATTGACCGCCTCGATAAGCAAAATAACCGCCCAGTCTATTTATATCGGGTAAATATTCATTAATTATCGCATCGCGAATAAACATATCGGAATTAGTTTCCCAGCCGCTCGATAAAAATTCAGCCATCCCTTCATGAAACCACAATGGAAGCTGAAGTGTAATCCCTTTTGAAATAATGTTCTGAACCGTTCCGCCGTAAAGCATATCCCGCATAACTGCATGTACTAATTCATGACGTATTACATGTCTGAATTTTTGAAAACCACCTTCAAAGGGAAATACAACTCTGTTTTTGAATGGCTCTGTAAAGCCGCCTATGCCCTGACTTAAGTAGCTGTCCGTTGTATTAGTTTCCTGAAAATCATTATGTGAGTTATAAACAATAAGAGCAATTCTATTATTTATTTTGTAATTAAAATCAGTTTGAAACTGTTCAAGTGCTTCTTCGGCTGCATGGGCTGTAAACTCCGCCGCTGTTTCACCTTCGGGCGAAAAGTATATATCAAAATGTTTTGTTTGAATGTAGTACCAATCATACTCTTTATACTGCACCCTATTTCGCCCAAACTGTGCAAATAATTCTGCCGCCAGCAAAAACAATATTGCGGTTAATAAGTACTTATTTGTTTTCTTGATCATATAAAATCCAATTTTGATTTAACTTTAATATAAAAGTTTATTAATCATTCAAAAGTAAAAAATCAATACCCCTTTTTTCTTCGTCAATTCTAATTATCTGAACTCTAACTTTATCGCCTAATCTATATTTTTTACCGTTACGCTGACCAAGCAAGGCATAATTTTTTTCATCATGAAAATAAAAATCATCATCCATATCCCTTAATTTTACAAGTCCTTCAGCAAGAATATCCGACAGCTCAATGAACATTCCAAAATTAGTTATACCAGAAATCACACCTTCAAACTCTTCACCAATATGATTTCTTAAATACTCCATCTGTTTTAATTTAACAGAAATTCGTTCGGCAGTAACAGCCTTGCGTTCCTGATCCGATGCTCTTTCACAAATTTCATTCAATCTGTTTTCATCATAAACCTGCCTGCCGTTTTTAGTTTCGTAATTAAACAAAATGTCATGAACCACTAAATCGGGGAACCGGCGTATCGGCGATGTGAAATGTGTGTAGTGACCGAAACCTAAACCATAGTGACCAATATTAAATGTTGAATAAACGGCTTTAGCCATTGACCTGATAGCAACTTCATTTATCAATGACTCCTCACTTGTATCTTTAACTTGATCTAATAAATGCTGAAGCTGTTTTGATTGATTAGCTGTGTTTGCATCAAAAGAGTGCCCTAAAGATTTAACAAATGCAGCAAACTCCTGCAGCTTTTCCGGTTCGGGGTAATCATGTACGCGATAAACAAATGGAACATGTTTTGTTTTGTCCTTCTTCGATACTATATGTTTCGCTGTTATTTGATTTGCTAATAACATTAGTTCTTCTACTAAATTATTACTTTCGGTTATCTGCTTTACACTAATATCAATCGGAACTCCTTTATCATCCAGCTTAAATTCCACTTCGGGAGTAATAAAATTGATACTTCCTTTTCGTGATCTGTTTTGCTTAAGAGTTTTAGCAATTCTATTTAGCAAATTTAACTCTTCTATGTAATCCCCGGTTCCATCGTCCAAAATTTTTTGCACTTCTTTATAAGTAAATCTTTTTTTGCTGTTTATCACACTTTTTCTAATAGAGTAGTTTACAACTTTTCCCCTTTTTGTAAGCTCGGCTATTACTGAATAAGTGAGCCTATCTTTATTCGGCACGAGTGAACAAACAGTATTAGATAACCGCTCCGGCAGCATTGGAATTACCTTGCCAACAAAATAGATACTTGTGCATCTGTTAAAGGCTTCGTCAAAAATTGCTTTATTTTTGGATACATAATGACTCACATCGGCAATGTGAATACCGACTTGATAATTACCATTATCTAACTTTTTTACCGAAACGGCATCATCAAAATCTTTTGCATCATCAGGATCAATAGTTATTATAACTTCTTCTCTAAGGTCTAATCTTTCATTAATTTCTTCTGCCGGTATCTCCTCCGAAATTTTTTCAGCTTCATTTAATACCTTTGCCGGAAATTTGTAATTCAGATTCAATTCTCTTGCAAGTGCTGAAATTTCAGTATCATAACTGCCGGTTTTACCAAGTACTTCTTTTACTTTTCCTTCGGGGTTTAATTGATTCGATGACCAATCAATGTCCGATACAACAACCTTATCACCATTTTTAGCTTTGTTAACATGTTCTGCCGATATATAAATATCACGGTGAATTTTAGGATCATCAGGCTCAACAAAATAAAATGATTTTGTTTTTTTAAGAGTTCCAACAATTTCCTCTCTTCCGCGGCTGATAATTTTTGTTATCTCTCCCTCAACATTTTTACCTTTTTTCTTAGCAAGAAGAATCACTTCAACAATATCATCATTAAATGCTGTACCCAAATTTCTTTCAGAAATAAAAACATCTTTTGAATTTGAGTTGCCGGGGATTACAAAACCATAATTTCCGTCGTCAACAATTTGTAATTTGCCGGTTATCTTTCCATCGCCTGAATAATTAAATATGAATCGTTTACCCTTTCTTAATAAAAACCCCTCATCGGTAAGCTCATGCAGTATTTTTTTCATTTGCTGGTACTGATCGAGATCATTAATTCTCAATCTTTTTGCAAGTACTTTTGATTTAATACTTAAATTGGAATTCTTTTTAAAGAAAGCTTTAATTTTTTTCTTGATCAAAATACAAACCTATATTTTAGTGCTAACTCATTAATTTTATTTTCAAATTCACTATCGGTAGTATATGATATATACGGGTCTTTCCTTTCCGCTCTAACTAAAAAATTTGATGTAAATAAATATTCTACCTTCAGATTAGCATTTTGAATATTCTGAAAAACCTGATCGGTGCCGCCGAATGAATATCTGAATTTTTGATAACGCCCTGAAACTTTAAATCGTGTATAAAGCCCGGTTTTGCTAAGCTGAATATCATTAACAATATCACCAATTTCTGAATTTATAAAATTTGTAAGAACAGGACCAACAAGAGAAGTTGCTGTACTGGCAACCTCGCTTGCTACCGATAGTTTGCTCGCACCTGTCAAATCTTTTTTAAACTTATTCAAAATCAAAAATACAATTGCATCGGCGGCATCAAGCTGCTGATCGGGAATATTATTATCAATATTTCTTCTGGATCTATAAACTGAAATATTACCCGATTCTTCTGTTAGATTACTTGCAATTTCATCCACCGGACCAACTAATTTAATTTTAACTGCTACTTCCTCAACTTCTTCATTCAAGGGGTTTTCATCATATTCGCCGGTATAAGTTGCAACAATATCCATGTAGGGATTTGTTAAATCAGATTCAAATCTAAGCGTTCCTTCCGCATCAAGCGTTTTAAAAAATTCAAGTTTAGAACCTTCCAAAAGAGTAAACGCACCTTGTGCACTCGACCTTCCGTCCTTACTTTCAAAATTCATTTGACCGCTTGTAATAGCAACTAAGCCCTGGTTTACTGCTTTAGCAAAAATAAACGACAGCTCAGCTTCATCAACAATATTAACTCCAACATTATAATTAAAGTTCAGTTTACTGTCTTCGTTTGATGATGAAAATGCCTGCCTAAATCTTTCTTGTGATACTAATCTCTCAAACTTAACTTCTTCTTCATCAAGTTTTGAAGAATCAACTAAAATTTTATAAACAAAATCTCTATCAGACCTTGAATAAGAAGTTTTAGGCGGAATAAATTTTATATCACTGTTTTTAATAAGCACATCGGCTTTTAAGGTTAGCTGATCTTTCGATTGAATTATTTTCCAATCACTTCCCGATGCAATTACCAGATCCCCGTACAATGAGGGACTAACTCCTTTTGAACGATCACTGAGAATTGCAAGTTCACCGTTTAAATCTAATTCAAACTCATCAAGCTGCAATCCATCAAGAATAAAATTGCCTTTACCGTATAAAGTGCCGCCGTAATTTGTGCCGCCTCTATTACTGATATCAAAATTTGTTATAGTGCCTGTGCTGCCTTTAAAATCCGTTGAAATATTCATAACATAATCTAGGTTGTTACCTGCAACAGTAAATGCAGCTTCGGGTAATGACAAATTACCGTAATAGCTTAAATCCTTTATGGTTCCATCAACAACTAAATCGGCATTAAAACTGCCTGATTGATTAATAATGAATGGCAGTAAATTTCCGAAAGTGCTAATATTAAAATTTGTAGATTTTAAATTAATTCTTAAACTATCATCCTCAGCTACTCTGTTTTCAACCGTTTTAAAACCTAAATAAACAGGAAAGTATCCGTTAATTTTTAATAGAGGATTTTGAAGATCGAACTCCGAATTAATAAAATTTAAGTCGGTATTTAAACGGCTGTTAGCGTAATTAAAATTACAGAGCAAACTGCCGAAGTTAATACCCGAAACAGTTACATCGGATACCTCCATATTGAAATCAATTACGGGGTGTTCTAAATCTCCGGCAACACTTGTTGTTAAGTTTATTTCAGAGTTTAAGTTACCTTGTTCGGTGTTAAGCAAATATTTATCAATAATGTTACCGGGCAGTTTGGTAATCTCAAGACTCAGATTCTGATTTCCGTTATCGAGCAAAAAACCACCTGCAGTAAATGCTGCATTTTGATTACGTAAATTTAAATTTGCCAGGTGCGTGCTGTCGGAATAAAATTCAATTTTAATTGGTTCATCATTTTCCCATTCAATATTTTTATAATCAACCCAAAGTGTATTTAGATTAAAAATTTGTTCATCGGGTGATAATTCAAAAGTTCCTTCCGCTTCTGCTTTAACATCGGGCTCCATTTCTCCGTAAAGATTATAAAATAATTTATCAGCATTAAAAATTAAATCTGCAGAGATATTAGTGATGTTATCGCCTGCAAACATTCTGCTTCCGGTAGCCGAAACTGTACCGAATAGATTTTCAAAAGAAACCAGGCTGTTATCCCTGCTGAAGTTTAATCCGAATTCAAATTCGGAGAGATAAAAAACATCATCATCTTTCCGTTTAACAAAATAATCTAAAACAATATTTGTGGAGATTGAGAAGTTATTGGAGTTGTTTGTTATTTGACCTGAACCTGTGCCGGCTACATCTAATTTATCATCGCCGAGTATAGCTGCAATTAGTTTGAAATCATTAAATTCAAAATCGTAATTGATAACAATATTGGAATCTACAATAGATGGGATATCTAAATAATCAGTTTCAATATCATAAATTTCTTCGCCTAAAGGATTAAACCCTTCAAATTTTTCAGTAACAATAGTAGAAATAGTTGAGCTTTCATAGGAGAGTAAATCAATTGCCTGCTTCAAGGAAAACTCTCCGCTCATTGTTAAATCAACAAGTTCAGAGTTCAGCAGTATTTTTCTTAAAGCTCCATCCCGTTCTAACTTTAGGGAAACACTTGAACTGTCAATTTTTTCATCTCTAAAAAATGAAGGTTCGAGATCAATTGTCAATTCGCCTGTCATATTATCAATATCTAAATCTTTGCCCTCGGCATTCAGCTTAAAGTTTAAATCGCTGAACATATCCGGCTGTTCTAAAAGCATTGCTAAATTTAAATTATCAAGATTACCTTCAATTTCATATTCGGGCGCTGTTGGTAATGTAAAATCGATTATTCCGGCTAAGTAGGTATGGGAGTAATTTATATTGCCGTCTAAAATAAATTCAATCACTTCGGAGCGGGCGAGAGTTTCAAAACGAAGCGAATCGATAGCAAGGTTCTTGTATTTCGAATCATCAATTGATATTTCAAGTTCTGCATTTAATTCTTCGGGTGAGAGTCCAACCCCCTGTATTTTACCGTTTGATGTAAGAATGGTTGGTACGTCAACAATGTTAGTCAGGTTTAAATTCTTCGTTTCAAAATTTATATCATAACGCAAAATATCTTCTTCAACATCCATGTATGAATCTGTTTGAAAAAAACCATCTCCAATTTGCGCACTCATATTTGCATGAAATATAGTAGGCTGACCTCTAAAATTCATATTCATATTAGTAACAAGTAAATCTTCAAATTGCGGTATATCTAAATCAGGCAGCAATTTGCGTGCAGTTGAATAATCGGCAGAGGAATTATTAATTTCTACATCTAAAAAAAGGTTTTCCGGAGTGTGCAGGTTTTCTAATCTGCCTGCTAAGTCGAGATGAGTTTTATCGTAATCAACAATTAAATAATCAACATTAAAACTTCCGAATTGTCCGTCAGCTTTTAATTTTACACTTGGGCTGCCGTACAGAATTCGTGTCCCCGAAAGAAATACCGATAGATCATCAAAAGTAAAAGGGGAGGCATCAAGTTCTAATTGCAAAGGATATTTCTGGAAGTTCTCTAAATCTATATCGCCAAGTAAATTAATTTGTCCTAAAAAAGCACTTATACTTATATCTGATCGGTCGGTTTGGATATTCAATTGTTTTACATTTGCATATCTATCGGTAATTTCAAATGTTCCTGAAAGTTTATTTATTTCAAAATCTGAAATATTTGTTTTACCGGAAAAGTCATTGAATACAAGCTGATATATCTCTTCTTCATTATGGATTAATAATTTGGCGGCAAGATTAAAGTTTTCTAAGTGGAAGTCATTTAAGTTTAAGTAGGGATAAGTTTTATTTGAGTTAAGGTTTTCATAACTCCTTATTACCAGGTTTATATTTTCAAGATTAAGATTATTGACTTGTATAGCAAAGGGAAATTTACCTTTTTCTTCAGCTTCTTCTACCGCGGTAGTATCCTCGGTTGTTTTTTCAGACTGCTGTAATAATCTGTTTAAATTAGTTACTCTATTTTGGTTTTCTAAAATTGAAATATCAACGTTTTGCAGTTGAATACTTCTAAAATAGATACGCTTAACCAAAAGCTGAAGGGGGCTTATCTTTATATCGATTTTTTCTGCGGAGAGTAAATTTTCATCTTCTACGGTAACATTAATATTACGCAAAATAAGAGAAGTAAAAATTGAACCGTCTATTTTTTCGATTGAAACTTTACCATTTAAACCGGCGTTGGCGGCATCAACAATCTCATCTCTTAAAATATCACGGAATGTAGAGGTTTGGGTAAACCCGAATAGAATGATCAGGAGAATAAAAACAGCTATAAAAAACCCTAAGAATATATTTACAATTCTTCTGAAAAGAGATTTTTTTTGTTTCTGCTTTTTGTCGCTCAAAACTAATCTTTAAATTTTTTAATAATAGTATCAATTATACCGGATGTTGATTGAAAATTTACGAATTCTATTCTTTCTACTTTACCGCCGTTTTTTTCAACGGTTTCTCTGCCAACAATATTATCAATTTTCCAATCGGCACCTTTGACAAGTATATCGGGAATGATATCATCAATAATTTGTGCAGGGGTATCTTCCTCAAAAAAAGTTACGTAATCTACCGCCTTTAAGTTAGCCATAACAAAAGCTCTTTCTTCTTCCTTAACAATCGGTCTTTTATTTCCTTTCAGACGTTTAACGGAGGCATCGGTGTTAAGTGCAACAATCAGCACATCGCCAAATGCCCTTGCTTTATTAAGGTAATCAACATGTCCGGCGTGTAAAATATCAAAACAACCGTTTGAGAAAACAACTTTTTTATTTTCCTCTCTCAGTCGTTTTCTAATTTCAATCAGTTCGTTTCTATCTTTAATAATATTGTTCATTTAATAACCGAGTTAACAGTATCAAATAATTTATTCAATTCAACAGGTACAATTCCAACCTCTTCGCAAACAATTCCCGCGGCGTAGTTGGCTAGGCAAGCTGCATCAGCAATATCGGCATTAGCTGCTAAAGCCATTGTTAATGTTGAAATAACAGTATCACCTGCGCCGGAAACATCACGCACTTTCCGCGCTTTGGTTGAAATTCTTTTTATGTCGTTACTGCTTTTAAAAAGTGCAACACCGGCTTCGCCTAATGTTAATAGGGCGTATTTAGGTTTAAGCTTTTCGATAAGTTTTTTACCGGCTCTTGCTATTTCTTCGTCACTTTCTATTCTTATTCCAAAAGCATCTTCAGTTTCTTTTTTATTGGGCTTAAATACAGTTACGTTTTTGTATTCAAAAAAATTATCAAATTTCGGATCGACTGTAATTATAATATTTTTACTATTAGCTATTTCTATAATTTCTTTTATCACCCGTTTAGTTAGAACACCTTTATTGTAATCCTGAAGTATTACTGCATCTAAACTTTCACTTTTACTTCTGAAATATTCTATAATCTTATTTTCAGTTTCTACAGAAATTTTGTTTTTGCTTTCTCTATCAATTCTTACAACGTGGTGGTTGTATGCTATTACTCTTGTTTTTGCAGTTGTCGGTCTTTGGTCATCTATAATAATTCCTTCGGAATTTATTTCTGCTTCCTTCATTAAAGAATTAAACTCTCTGCCGTCATTATCGCTGCCGATAACGCCGATAGGTAAGGGAATGCCTCCGAGTTTAATAATATTATAAGCACAGTTTGCGGCACCGCCGAATCTGAAAAATTCATTATCAATTTCAACAACCGGTACCGGTGCTTCGGGTGAAATTCTTTTTACCTCGCCCCAATAGTAGCAGTCGAGCATCATATCGCCAACTATGGCTATTTTTTTTCCGATAAAATTATTTTTAATATTTTCTAATTCATTTTTAGATAATTGGAACATCTGTATTCCTATTTTTGCCACTGTGCTAATTTGTTAATTAATTCAATTCTAATTATTCCGCTGCTTGAGCCGAGCCACATATTTTTACCATCAAAGTAAAGTGTGTTAATTGTATTTGGAATTCTTTCATCGTATATCATTTTTACTTCATTGGTTATAATATTCAGTAATGCTAAACCTCTGCCGTATTGGTCTTTTGTTTTATCACCGAATTGATAAAGTGAAACCCACAAGAAATTACCGGTACGTTCAATATCATAAATGCCGTTAGCTGCAAATCCTGTCTCTGTATCAAATCTTTTCCACTCGTTTCTTCTGTCAAATTTATATAAGCCGCCGAGGTTATAATTTGGATTATATTGTGTCACAAATTCATCAAGACCAATCCAAACATTATTCTGCTCAAAAAGTATCGAGCTTATTGAAACCTCGTCACCTTCACCTCTGAAAAAGTTTAATCGGTTGTTGTAAAATTCTACCGCGCCTTTTTCGTCAAGGTCTCTAAACTTATCATACTTATGTAAACCGGCTTCTGTTCCAAACCAAACTAAGCTGTCGCCGTCCACCTGAATTGATTTAATTGTATTTGTTTTTTCATCACCGCCGGTTGTTAAATCGTAATCAATAAATTTTCTTTTTTTAATATCATATTTTGTAAGGTATTTAAATCTGCCAATCCACAGCAGATCAGATGAGGCATCGTACGAAAGAGAACGGATCCAATTGCTAAGCTGCCCCCCTTTAGCAAATTTTCTTTTCATCCATCTGTTTCTTTTTTTATCAAGAATCATCAAACCATCGATAGAACCTGCCCAAACGTATTGTTTGTTTGCGGCAATGCTGTAAACAAAGTCATTCTGTAAGTTATTTTTTGAGGTCGAATAGTTTGTCCATTTATTATTTTTAATGTTATAACGATAAACCCCGCTGCCGTTTGTTGCAGCCCAAATGTTTTCTCCGTCTCCGGTAATATCTTCAATTGCTGAACCTTCTAAAAATTTAGTTACATCTAAATTAATTTGAGCCGCGGTTATCGAACTGAAAATTATAATCAGAAGAAATAATAAAAATATGGAGTATTGGTTTTTCATTTATTTATAATTCTTTTAGAGAACGTTTATGTTTATCGGTTAACCTATAAAAAGTTTATTTGAATTTAAAATTAAAGTTTAGAGGCATCATATCAAAGTATGGTAATGGGGGTGAATTATTTACTAAGCTCAACGGAGTCTTCAATTAAAAAACTGATACCCCAATTTTTTTCAAATGAGTTGATAATACAATCGGTCAGCAAGCGGTAATCTGTCTGCTCATTTGTAATTTCTTCTATTTCAATTGTGTGGTCTTGCAGTTCTTCCAACAGCATAGGTTTCACTTCATCACTTACATTCAAATATTCAGGAAGTTTTCTGTGAAAACTGCCGCAGAGAATTGAGCCATGCTGTAAAATTCTATTACCGATTTTTCTTTGAGCGCTGCCTATTATTTTTTTGCCATTAAATTTGACTTCACTTTTTGCCGTACTGGCAAAGCATAAAACACCCGATTGCTTTTTTAAGAGGCTCGGAAAGTGAGGCTGCTGATTTTCCAATTCTACATCTTTTAATGCTGGGCTATATTTTCTTAAACCGGCTACAAGCGCGAGTGAAATTTTTTCGTACAATTTTTTTGCCGTCATCTTATCTTTATCAATAGGCATAATAACCGAGTAGGTAAGTTCTTCGGCATGAAGTATTGCCCGTCCGCCGGTTGGTCTTGAAACAACTTCAATATTATCGGCTGCGGCAAAATTCAAATCAATATCGTCATAGCTTTGATTTGCGCCGAGAGAAATACAATATGGCTTCCATCTGTAGAATCTTAAATATGCAGTTTCGTTACTGCATGAATTAACAAGGTTCAAATCAAAATCCATATTATACTTACCGGAATTTGATCCGCTATTAATTAATTTCCACTCCATTAATTAAATCCGCCCCGCGTACTTTTGTTTAAGAACTCTAAAATCTGTTCAACATGCGGATCGCCTGCAAAATCTTCAGCAATTTTAGCTTTACCCTGACTGATATTTAACCCTGATTTATAAAGAATTTGGTAAGCCTTTTTAATAGTAAAAATTTCATCGCTCGTAAATCCTCTTCTTTTCAGTCCGATAGAATTTATTCCCGAATATTTAATAGGGTGGCTGGCAGCTTTTACAAATGGGGGAATATCCTGCGTGGCTTTAAAACTTCCGCCAATCATGCAGTGCTTGCCAACTTTAACAAATTGATGTATGGTTACTACACCGCCAACAACTACCCAGTCATCAATTTCTACATGCCCGCCTAATTGGGCAGCGTTAGCTATAACAACATTATCTCCGATAATACAATCGTGAGCAATGTGAACATAAGCCATCAGCAAACAATTTTTTCCTACTCTTGAACTTTCTCCTTCAATTGATGCTCTGTGCAGTGTTACAAATTCACGGACTGTTGTATCATCGCCAATATGGAAATAAGATTTTTCATCTTTAAATTTTAAATCCTGCGGAATATCAGACACAGAAACAGATTGTGAAAACTTTACCCTGTTTCCAATTCTTGCTCCATCGTGAATAACGGTATGCGGACCGACAATACAATCATCGCCAATTTCAACATCATCTTTGATAATTGCGTATGGAGCTATTTTTACATTGCTGCCAATTCTTGCTTTTCTACTTACAATAGCTGTCGAATGAATATCTGTCATAATATTTTAATCTTCTTGTCCATTATTTTTTTCTCTATCAACAATACCCGCCATCAGTTCAGCTTCGGCAACTAAATTATTATCAACATATGCTTCTGTTTTAATTACCATAACGCTTCGTTTTTTGCTTACCAATTCTGCCTGCAGTACTAATTGATCGCCCGGAACAACTTGCTTGCGGAATTTTGCCTTATTGATTCCCATAAACACCATAAGTTTGCTGGCGGGGTCCATGTATGAATTTAATAATAAAATACCCCCGCATTGCGCCATTGCTTCAATTATTAAAACGCCGGGCATTATCGGTTCATCAGGAAAATGTCCTTCAAAAAATGGTTCGTTGCCGGTAACTGATTTAATGCCTACAACTTTTTTCTCCATTTCGAGATGTGTAATTTTATCGACTAATAAAAACGGGTAACGATGAGGGAGTATTCTTTTGATAGCATTAATATCGAATACTACCCCTTCTTTTTTTACATGCTGATATTTTTTAACAAGTTTTTTCTGCTGGTATAGCTGTCTAATTTTTTTCGCAAACTCAACGTTTGCTTTATGTCCGGGTCTTGCGGCAAGTATTTGTGCTTTAAAGGGAACTCCAATTAATGCAAGATCGCCGATAAGATCCAGCAATTTATGTCTTACCGGTTCATTTCTAAATCGTAAAGTTTTATCATTTAAAAAACCGCTAGTGCCTAAAGATAAATCGGAATTTAACCCGAGCTTATTTTTAAGCTGGATAATTTCATTTTCCGACATATCGTGGTCAACTATAACAACAGCGTTATCTAAATTTCCCCCTTTTATCAATCCCTTTTCAGCAAGTGTTTCTACTTCGCTTAAAAAGCAGAAAGTTCTTGCAGGTGCAAATTCGCTTACAAATTCTTTTCCTAAATCAAACAAACCTGTGTGCTGGCTTCCCAGCGCAGGGTTTTGATAATCTACCATCACTGTTAATCTATATCCGTCTAACGGAAGAGCAACAATATCAACCTGCTCTTCTTCGTTATGATACATAACTGTTTCATCTATTATTATATAATCCTTAGGTGCTTCCTGCTTTTCAATTCCGGCTTCCAGCAATTTTTCAACGTAGGGCATTGCACTGCCGTCTCCAATCGGGGGCTCGATCCCATCAATTTCAATTATTATGTTATCAATCTGCAGACCTACAATTGCCGCGAGTACGTGCTCAACTGTATGAACTCGAGTATCTCCAATTCCAATTGTGGTGCCCCGCGAAGTATCAACTACATAATCTGCATTAGCAGGTATTTCAATTCTCTCTGCTAAATCGGTTCTAACAAATCTAATTCCAAAATTTTCCGGAGCAGGTTTGAACGTCATTGTTGTTAAATGTCCGGTATGAAGCCCGGCACCCGAAATTGATGCTGACTTTGATATTGTATGCTGTAATTCAAGCATTAAGAATTCTCCAGATTATTTTTATCATTGATGAATTTTTCAAGTTCACCAATTTTCTTTTCAAGTTCTTTGATCCGCTGTGCATATTTGGGCAGGTTTCTAACTTGGGCTTCAAGTCTTAAGCGGTCTTTAAGTTCTTGAGCAGGCGAGCCTGAATATGTGCCCGGTTTTGTTAATGATTTTGATACTCCGGCTTGCGCGCCTACGATAACTTTATCCCCAATTTCAATATGACCGACTAAACCAACCTGACCGGCTAATATACTATTATTACCAACTTTTGTACTGCCCGATACACCGGTTTGTGCTGATATTACTGTGTTTTCGCCAATTGTAACATTGTGTGCAATTTGAACTAAGTTATCTATTTTAGCATTCTTCTTTATTGTTGTTGAACCTAATGCAGCTCTATCAATTGAAACATTTGAACCGATTTCAACATCGTCTTCCAACACTACATTACCAATCTGCGGAATTTTATTGTATATACCATTTTCATCGGGAGTATAACCAAAGCCATCGGATCCGATAACAGTGCCGGAATGAATGATTACTCTTTTGCCAGTTTTACAGTCTTCGCGAATTGAAACATTTGAGAAGATCAAACAGTCATCATCAATTATTACATTTTCGCTAATAACCGTGTTATGAAAAATTTTAACATTATTCCCAATTTTACAGTTTTTTGAAACAACTACATTTTTACCGATTGCAGTATTGCTGCCTATCTCTGCACTTTCGTCAATAAATGCGGTATCATCAATTCCTTCTAACTTAAATTCGGGATTAAAGAAATGCATAATTATTTTATGGAGAGCAATATTCGGTTTTTCAACTTCGATGTAGTTTATATCATCACGGCTTTTTTCAAATCCGGATTTAACAATAATAGCAGTGGCTTTTGTATCGGGGAAATATTTTTCGTAAGCAGGGTGATATAGGAATGTAAGCTCGCCTTCCGATGCCTCTTCAATTTTAGCTACATTATGGATCAGGGAGTTTTCATTACCAAAAATTTTGCCGCCGATAAGATCGGCGGCATCTTTAATTTTTATTTCCATTCATTAAAGTATCAATTTTTTAACTTATCCAAAACTAAAGCTGTAATATCGTATTCCTCTTTGGCAAAAACAAACATCATATCACCGCTTCTATCAAAAACAAAATCATAATCTTCTTCAGCAGCAATTTCGTTTATTATATTAAATACTTTGTTTTGAATGGGTTTCATAATTTCATCTTGTTTTTGAAAAAGTTCACCATTAACTCCAAACTTAGTTTGTTTATAGCTGCTGATTTCATCTTCAAGTTTAACAAGCTGTTTTTCAATTTCTACTCTTTTCTGGTCACTTAAAATTAGTTTTCTCTTTTCATAATCATCGTATTTTTTTTTCCATTCACCTTCTAATTTGGCAATTTCTTCCTGCCACTCCTGAATGATTGCATCAATTTTCTGCTGAGCATCTTGTGCATCGGCGTATTCCTTCATTATTGTATCAGAATCTACATAAGCTATATTCAATTGCGCAAACGAAGTTGCACTGAAGGATAATAATAATATTGAGAGAAAAAATATTTTTTTCATTTTAGTCACCTTTTAGAAAGTAATTATTTACCTCTTTTAAGTTTATCCAAAACTTTAAAAGTTATGTCGAACTCATCATCTGCATGCAGAAGAAGAGGAATTGATTCACTTTTATCAAATACAAAATTCATTTTTTCCTGGGCAGCAATATCATCAATTGCTTTTATAACTTTTGTTCTAATAGGAGCAAGCATTTCTTCCTGCTTAACAAAAGCTTCGCCATTAGGCTGTGAAAATTTTTCTTGTCTGAATTGCTCCATACGCTGCTGCTGTCCTACTAATAATTGCTGAGCTTCCTGCTGTTTATCAGCCGCCATAGTAGCTTCTTTTTGCTGGTAATCAGCATAAGCCGCTTGTAAATCTTGTGTCATACTGTCTAATGAATTTTGCCATTGCTGAATCATAGCATCTAAATCGCTTTGAACTTTTATTGCAGCAGGCAACTGAGCAAAGATTACCTGTGAATTAACAAATCCAATTTTTTGTGAAGACTGTGCATTCACAGTTCCAAACACGAATAATACAATCGAAAAAATTAATAATGCTTTTTTCACATCTACCTCATAGTTATTGTTTTATTATTGATTTTAAAAACCTTTACCAAATTGAAAATGGAATAACCACTGTGCATCTTGTCCGTCAACTTGATTTCTGTCAAATCCATAGCCGTAGTCAAATCCAAGTAATCCAATTGGGTTAATTAAAATTCTAGCTCCAATACCGGCAGATCTTCTCAAATCGAAAAAGTCTGCCTGGTTAAATTGAAAAAATGTATTTCCGGCTTCGGCAAATGCCAATAAGTAAATTGGGATTGGCTCTAAAGCTAATGCAGCTCTCAATTCTATTGTGTACTTAGTCATTACCTTACCGCCGATAATATCACCGTTGCTGTTTCTAGGTCCAACAGTTCTGTCGTCGTAACCCCTTAAAGGAGTGGTGGCAATAATTAAACCGTTGCCGCCCATAAAGAAATATTCAAACGGGTTAATGTTTGTTCCTTTTACAATTTCATCTATGTAACCGATATCCGCACTTGTATAAAGTGCAATACGGTTTGAGTTAAATAATCTTTTATAAATTTCGGTTTTGAATGCAAGTTTATAATAATCAACATTACCCGGTAGAAGCGGACCGCCGGAAAGCTCGCCGCTTAAAGAAACACGGGAACCGCGGGAAGGGAATATCGGGTTATCAATATCAGCACGGCTTAATGTTGCGCCCACTGTGTACTGCCTTGTTAATCCTTCAGCATAAAAACTTCTACCATCAATAACATTATTATATTGAAATCTGAATTTACCTTGAATGTAGAAAAAGTCATCGGGCCAGCGCAATCTTCTACCGACTTTAAATGTTATACCGGATTGACGAAGATCGTAAATATATTGCTGACGAGTATCAAACAGATCGAAGCCGACGAGAGTTGGAGTATCTAAAAACCATGGCTCGGTAAAGCCGAGGGTAAATGTTCTATAGAAATTACCAACACCGAACTGCCAGTTAAAGTTCATTACTTGTCCGCCGCCCAACTGAAAAGGCTCGCCGATAGAAAAGTTTGTGAGGGTAACGCCAACCGCACCGCTGAATCCAAAACTTCCGCTGTAACCGACAGATGCATTTAGGTAGTCACTCGATTTTTCTTCAACGTTGTAAACTAAGGTTACGGTGCTGTCGTTAACCGGGCGGGGATTAACGCCGGTCTGATATAATTTTTCTACATTAAAATATTGAAGGTTAGCTAATTGCTGAATACTTCTAAATATATTGTTCCGGCTGTAGTAATCACCGGGAATTGTAAATAATTCACGTCTTACAACTTTTTCCTTTGTTCGTTCATTGCCGGTAATATCAATCTTTCCTACCTTAAATCTATTTCCTTCATTTACAACAATGTGCAAGTCAATTGAATCTACAGCAACAACTTCTTCCTTAGGTTCAAGTCCAAAACCAAGATAGCCGATATCTTGATATAGAGAAGAAACATCGGTTTGACTCTCATTAAACCTAAGGTTCATATTAAATTTTTCATAATCATATATGTCACCTTTGGCAAAATCCAATCGTTCTCTTAGAATTTCATCTTCGTAAACTGTATTGCCTTCCCAGGTGATATTTCTAATTTTGTATTGCGGTCCTTCATAAACTGAAACATTTATGTATAAATCTTTTTTATCATCAGAATAGGAAAGCGAATCACCTATTACTTGAAAGTCTCTATAGCCATTGTTCCGGTAGAAGTTTGCTAAAAGTTCTTTATCTTCTTCGAATTTCTTTGTGTCAAATTTGGCACCGTCCCAAAATTTCCACCATCTGGCTTCAGTCGTTTCATCAAATTCACTTTTCAAGTCATCATCATCAAAAGCTGCATTACCATCAAAACTAATTTTCCTAACAACAACTTCGTCACCTTCTTCAATTTTGTACATTAGGAGCAGTCTGTTTTTAATTTTTGATAAAAGCCTATTAGACAATCCTTTATCAAATTCATAAGTTGTTTCATATTCATCAGAGGGGTCTGTTAAATTCTGCCATGTTACAAAAATTTCTTCTTCGGTAGTATCGGCGGTAATAAACTTAAATTTGGCGTGTTCAATTTCAGTATTAAGAAAACCTTCCTCATAGTATAAGTCTCTAATTTTGGATTCGACTCGAAAAATATCCTGCGGTTTAAGAGTTTGCCCCCGTCTAAAAAATACTTTTTCTCTTATATCATCTTCATCAATTTCATCGTTTCCGATAATTACAATTTCCTCAACACGCGGATGTTCTTTTACTTTAATTAAAAGAAAAACACCATTATCAATTTTCTTTTCAATTTGAATTTCAACATGTTCAAAAATTCCAATTGACCATAATCTATTTATTGCATTTCGTGTATCATCGCTTGGTATTTCGATTTCGTTGCCTATTTTTAATCCGGTATTAGCAATAATAGTAGCAGCATCGGCAGATTCGTTCCCTTCAACCGAAATTCCTAATATCTGAAAATTAGCAACTTTAGGCTGGGGGAGGGTGTTTGAATAAGCTAGAAATAAAAATAAAAAACTAAACTTTAACCACTTTGCCGGTTTGTTTTTTTTCTGTTTGAGTATTGATGTCATCCTTTTCTGAAATTTGTTCACTAACAAGTCCAAATCGTCTTTCTCTTTTTTGATAATCTTTAATAGCTTCAATTAATTTGGTATATCTAAACTCCGGCCATAAAACTTTTGTAACGTAAATTTCTGAATAAGCAATTTGCCATAATAAAAAATTGCTTATTCTGTATTCACCGCCGCTTCTTATAAGCAGGTCAGGGTCGGGCATCCCTTTTGTGGATAAATGTTCTGAAACCAATTTTTCTGTAATTTCATCAAGATCAACCTTTTTGTTTTTATACAAGGTTGATATACTCTTAATCGCTTCAGTAAGTTCCCATCTTCCGCTATAACTTAGTGCTAAATTTAATGTGAGTCTTTTATTATTCTTAGTTTTTTCAATTGCTTGATTAAGCTCATCTCTAACTTCGGAGGGCAATGCATCTGTATTACCAATTGTAGTTAGTTTAATATTATTTGCATGTAAGTCATTTGTTTCAGTTTGCAGACTTTTTACAATAAGTCTCATTAATGTCGAAACTTCATTCTTAGGTCGTTTCCAATTTTCAGTAGAAAAAGTATATATGGTTAGATAACTAACACCAAGCTGTGCGCATGCTTCAACAATTTCCCTTACAGTTTCAACACCTTTTTTATGTCCTGCTACTCTCGGTAATCCGCGCCGCTTTGCCCATCTGCCGTTACCATCCATTATAATAGCTATATGGCGCGGCACATCGGTTGATTCATCTGCAAATTTAGTAATTTTTTTAATATCAGGTTCTTTAAGTCTGCTATTCAACTTTATCCTGTCATAAATTTAAAATAGACCTATCAAAATAATCTTCGAGATTCTAAATGTCAAGATTTGTTATAGCCATAGCGTATTTAACAAAAATTAAAATACTGCTTGTAATTGACTACAAATTTAAAGAATAATAAACTGATTGTGCAATACACTTTTACGGTAGGTATTAATTTTTAACATTTCAAAAGTGAATGCTAAAAATTAATTTTTTGAAGAGGGGACACCAATAATTTTTATGTTGTTTTGAGCATTGCTGTCTAAGCCGGCAACAATCATTTCCGCTTTAAGTATTAAGTCTTCCGGCACACCGACGTATAATGTAGTGTTTCTATTAGAATAATTAGAATTACGGCTAGCAAGGAAATTTAATTTTGAGATAATTTTCGGATCGTTAAGTTCCTCTGCTTCTAAAACTAAACCGACGGCTATTTTTCTTCTGTATTTTGCCACGGCATCAATTGCATATTTACCAACCGGGTTCGGTTCGGGTAAATACTTGCCGTATCTTCTGCTTACGGTAAGATATCCTTTACGCCAAAATTGTTCAATTAAAGCGTCAACTCTTTCTTGCCTTGTTAACTTTTTCATGTTTTCTTCTCATATAATTGTGTTATTGGTATAATCGGAGAAAACTTCCTGCTATTTAATAATTTTATGTCAATAATTTTATCATAGTCAAATTTTTCAATTTCATTTTTTGAAACCGCACGTCCGTACAATATTTTTTTCCCATTATTATTCTCTTTAGAAAAATAAGGTTCAATAATTACATTTTTCATTGCGTATCGAAAACGAATTTTGGTTCTCTTTATAATTGCATGTTTAATTATTTCATCTCTTTCATTCATCTTAATAGTATCCTCTATATACGCCAATTACTTTTCCAACAACTTTAAAGTCCTCTCTTCCTGTAACATCAATCGGGTCAAAATCATTATTTTCGGGTAAAAGCTTTAGTGTGTTTTTATCTTTATGATACCTTTTCATAGTAGATTCATCGCCTAACAGAGCAATTACAATATCACCGTTATTTGCGTTATTTTCTGTTTTGACCATAACTAAGTCGCCGTCTAAAATTCCTGCATTTATCATACTTTCACCGCGGACTTTTAATCCGAAACATTTTTTGCTGTTTTTAATTAGACTTGCATCAATCTTCAAAGTTCCTTCAATATTTTCTTCTGCAAAAATTGGGTAACCGGCAGCAACGCGCCCAACAATTGGAATACTCTGAATAGATTCATCAGGTTGAACTTTTGTATTGCCGTTATTTTCATTTACTGAAAGTGTCCTACTCTGATTGCTTTCATAATTTAAGTATCCCTTTTTTGCGAGAGCATCAATATGCCGCTTTACACCAAAGGTCGAGGAGATTTTAAATTGTTTACCGATTTCCCTGTAGGTTGGCGGATACCCGTTTTCTTCTAAATGTTCCTTGATAAAATTGAGAATTGAATTTTGTCTATCAGTAAGAGGTTTTTTCATTATAGTGTTCCTTTGTTCACTGCAAATATAGTGAACGAGTGTGCACATGTCAAGTTAAATTTTTATCAGTTAAAAATTGTTTAAAATAAAAAGAGCAGCCAAAGCTGCTCTAAGTTTCAAAACTAATTTAAATTATTTCTAGTCCAGATAAGTCAACCAATTATATCTGTCTTCAATTCTTCCGTATTGAATATCGGTTATTTCCTTATAAAGTTTTTTACCTAATTCACCGGCTTCGGTATCGCTAAACTTCATTACTAAATCTTTATACTTAAGTTTACCAATCGAAGATATGACCGCAGCAGTTCCCGCACCGAACAGCTCTAACAAGGTTCCGTCTTCATAAGATTTAACAACTTCGTCAATTGAAACATTTCTTTCACTTACATTGTAACCCCAGTCGCGTAAAATTTCCAATACTGAAAGTCTGGTAATACCGGGCAGTATTGAACCGGTTAAATTCGGTGTTACAACTTCATCCTTAAATTGAATAAAAATATTCATCGTGCCTACTTCTTCAATATATTTTTGTTCAATCGCATCAAGCCATAGCACTTGTGAATATCCTTCCTCTTTAGCTTCACGCTGAGCCATTAAACTTGCAGCATAGTTGCCGGCAGCTTTACAATCGCCAATACCTTTGCGTACCGCACGAACATATTTATCGGTTACTAAAATTGGTACAGGTTTAAATCCTTCGGGGTAGTAAGGACCAACAGGACTAAGCATAATAAATAGTTTGTAAGTATTACCGGGACGAACTCCAAGAAATGGATCAGTAGCAAAAACTACGGGACGCACATAAAGTGAGTGCCCGGGTTTTGTCGGAATCCAATCTTGATCTACTTTAACTAATTCTTTCAGAGCTTCAACCAAAAAGTCGGTATCGGTTTCCGGCATGCACAATCTTTTTGAAGACCTATTTAATCTACCAAAATTTTGTTCGGGTCTGAATATTACAATTTTACCGTCATCCTGCTTGTAGGCTTTCAGCCCTTCAAAAATCGCTTGTCCGTAATGTAAAGCCATTGCGGCGGGACTAATTTTAAAATCCTCAAATTTCTTGATTGTCGGGTTAATCCATCCGCCTTCTTCTGCATTGTAATCCATCTCAAAAACATGATCAGTAAAATTTCTTCCAAAAACTAAGTTTTCGGGTAATACAACTTTTGAATCTCTTTCAACTAATTGAAAATTAATTTCTTGTTTAGTCATTGTTGTCATTTTATCTCCGCATATTATTTAATAACGTAAAACTTTATTGTTTGAAAAAAATGTTCGTTTTATATTTAACCAAATACAGTTTGCTAATTGTTTTGAAAAATAAAATTTTTACCGGCAATTAAATATCTGAACTTGTTTAATTGTGAACTCTAATAAAGTATTCCAATGCACTAATATAAAAATTTAACCAAAATAGGCAATGAAAAAAGGATGAAAAGGTTGTAATAAAAAGTCTATTTTAATTTAAAGTTTCAGAATGTTAATTTTTATCAATATTTTCATTTTATGATTCAAAAATTTTTTCTAAATGTTGGACGAAAAACATTATCATTTTTAGAAGAGTTTGGGCAAATATCCCTGCTGCTGATAAGAATATTAAAATTTTTTCCGCGCATAATTAAAAATAGAAAACTGCTGTTTGTTCAAATGGAGCATATCGGTGTAAACTCTATGCCGCTTGTAATAATTATTGCCGCATTTACAGGAGCCGTTGCAGCTTGGCAGGCGGCTTATCAATTAAAAGGAGTTGCCCCGCTTTCATTTTTAGGTACTGCAACAAGTAAAGCTATAATTACCGAGCTTGGTCCGGTGCTGACCGCAATTGTTATTGCAGGCAGAGTAGGGGCATCAATTGCCGCAGAGTTAGGCTCTATGAAAGTAACCGAGCAGATTGATGCATTGGAAACAATGGGCATCAGCCCAATCAGATATTTAGCAATGCCCCGATTTTTTGCCGCAATTTTTATGATGCCTGTTTTAATTGTTTTTGCAAATATTATTGCAGTTTGGGGAGCCTTCTTCATTTCAAACTATTTTATCGGTGTCTCCTTCGATGTGTTTTTTGAGTCTGTCAGGCAGTCATTCTATTTCGGCGATCTTATTTTTGGAATGATTAAAGGCGTTGTATTTGGCGGAATGACATCATTGGTCGGCTGCCATATTGGTTTTAAAACTGAAGGCGGCGCTGAAGGTGTGGGCAATTCAACAATCCGTTCCTTTGTGTTAAGTTCCGCACTAATTCTAATTTTAGACTACCTCCTTTGGACTTTGATTTTTTAAGGTTTCTTTCCCAAATAATTTATTCAATGACTCTGCCCGGTAGCTTCGATATATCCCGCGCTTCGCGGGATTACTCAGCTACCTATCATGATGAAAAAAATAAAAGGTTATCGAGTAGCTCCGTTTTTTGGAGCGTATCGAGATGCCGGTAGCTTCGATACATCCCGCGCTTCGCGGGATTACTCAGCCACCTATCATGATGAAAAAAAATAAAAGGTTATCGAGTAGCTCCGCAGTTTGGAGCATATCGAGATATCGGTAGCTTTGATACATCCCAAACTGCGGGATAACTCAGCCACCTATCCTAATCTAACAAAAGTTTTAACCCTATCATTAATAACAAAATATCTTGTATGTTACATTAAAGAAGTAGTTCAACCGCGCTGCGGTTGGGTTCACAGCCTGTTTCCATTTCTACAAACACCTGACTGCCGTCAGGCAAGTTTGGACGGCACTGCCGTCTGAAATACAAATAACAAATTGTTCTAACAATTCATTGTAAAATATTCATTCAATTATTCTGTTTCTTTTCAAACCGCGCTAGCGGTTCAATGTTTGTAGAATGAGCGAATAGTAAACACATCCAACCATTTTAGTGGATGAACAAAAACTGTACGTTGGAATACCTAATCAAATTAAACCCAGAAATGCAAGGTTATCGAGTAGTCCCGCAAAGCGATACGTATCGAGATGCCGGTAGCTTCGATACTTTCCGCTCTGCGAAAATACTCAGCCACCTATTATGTTGGGAAATGTAAGGTTATCGAGTAGTCCCGCCTTTTGGGACGTATCGAGATGCCGTCAGCTATGATACATCCCAAACAGCGGGGTAATTTCCAAAAATAATTATCTTGGTGCAGAACATTTTAAATAATTTAACTTGATAATAATTTGAACTAATAACATATTGAAATTGAAATCGGGTTACATTATCCGGTATCATTAAGCACTATTAAAATCTAAAAAAACCGCACAAAAAAAATGAATAAATGTCCATCCCTTTTTAGGGCAGGGTATTTTATTCTTTGTTTATTGAATTAAATTTTAGGCAGTACTAAAGTAATTGAAAAATAATTAGCGCAAACAATAATAATTTATTTGGAGGTATTATGAGAAAACTATTTACAATAATTACAGGAATTTTTCTTCTTAATGTTTCAATTTCTGGGCAAGTTTTTATAACAGAACTTGCCGATCCTAATAATAATGCTGGGGTTAGATATATTGAATTATATAATGCAGGTGCAAGTGCAGTTGATTTTACAGAGGGATCAAATTGGCGAATTGATAAATATACAAATGCATCTGCTACTGTAAGTCAAACACTCAATCTAAGCGGTATAATTCCTGCTGGAGGTTTTTATATTATTGCGACTGGAACTGATGATGGAGATTTCTTTAGTGTTTATGGAGTAAATGCAAATCAGTTCGATGGCGCAGATAATGATGTTGCAGGAAGTAATGGTGATGATAATCTTGAACTCTATGACGGAACAGGAACTTTGATTGATCAGTTTGGAGTTCCAGGTGAAGATGGCTCCGGTACTGCACATGAATTTGAAGATGGAAGGGCAGAAAGAGTAGCAACTGTGACAAGCGGTAACAGTACCTGGGACACAGCAGAATGGAATATTGATAATGATAGCGGCGGCGGAGAGGGACCTCAAGATGCACCTGCTGATTTTGATCCTGGTGCATGGATCGGTGCTGCGTCAACAATTGACCCAGAACCCACAAATCATGCTACTGGTTTTACTGCAACTTCCAATGGTCATAATCAAATTGATTTAAGCTGGACCGACGCAACGGGAGCACAACTACCCGCCGGATATTTAATAAAGGGAAGTGATGTCAGCTTTGCAGCAATCACAGCACCTGTGGATGGAACTCCCGAAGCGGATGCTGGGCTTATTAAAAATGTAGCCCAAGGTGTTCAAGCAGCTACAATAACAGGTTTAACCGAAACTACTCAATACTTCTTTAAAATATTCCCATATACCAATTCAGGTGCAACAATAGATTACAAAACGGATGGAACTGTCCCGCAAGATGACGCAACAACAGATGCGGCACCAAGTTTACCAAACGCATGGATAAATGAATTTCATTATGATGATGTAGGTGCTGACTCAGATGAATTTGTTGAAATTATAATCGAAGATGGCTCAGCATATACATTGTCTGATTTTCAAGTGAATCTTTATAACGGAAATGGTGGTGTGTCTTATAATTCGAGAACACTCGATACTTATACTGTAGGTGATATTATTAATGAGAGTGGTAAAACATTCAACCTATACTCATTTAATTACACTTCGGAAAATGGAATTCAAAACGGGGCTCCGGATGGGTTAGCTCTTTCTTATCAAGGGACTCTAATCCAATTCTTGAGCTATGAGGGTACCTTCGCTGCAACAGATGGTCCTGCTAACGGTGTGATGTCAACTGATATAGGAATTTCAGAATCAGGTACGAGTGAAGGTTCTTCACTTGGGCTTGAAGGAAATGGCACACAGTATTCTGATTTCACATGGGTTGCTTTTGATGCTTCAGCAACGCCCGGCAGTCAGAATGGAAACCAGGCACTTCCTGTCGAACTTACATCATTCTCAGCATCAGTAATTAAAAACTCAGTAAAATTGGTTTGGAACACGGCAACTGAAATCAATAATTATGGATTTGAAATTCAAAGATCGGCAGATAAGGAAGTTTGGAGCAATGTTGGATTCATTAACGGCAGCGGCACAACTAATGCACCAAAAGAGTATTCATACGTTGACAGCAAATTATCAAATTCAAGCAGCTATTATTACAGATTAAAACAAGTTGATAACGACGGCAGCTATGAATATTCAAAAACAATTGAAGTAGTTTTAGGAACGCCTACTGAATACGAGCTGGGTCAAAATTATCCTAATCCATTTAACCCATCTACTCTCATCAGTTTCACTTTGCCCGAAGCAGGTTATACAAGTTTGATAGTCTATAACTCACTAGGACAAGAAGTTGCAGAATTAGTAAATAATCAACTTGAAGCAGGTTCTCATCAATATAATTTTGATGCAAAAAACCTAACAAGCGGAATTTATTTTTATAAACTTGAGTCAGAAAATTTTGTTCAAGTAAGAAAAATGATGCTACTAAAATAATATCCGGTGTAAATCTTTAAAGGCGGCATTTTTTTAATGCCGCCTTTTTTATTCAAAATATTCAAAAAATTTCCGATAATTATAATGTTAATTCTTTTACTCTAATTCCTTTATTGATAATGAAAAAATACTTACTGCTGCTGCTCATTTTAGCCGCCGCTCAAAAAACAATACCGCAGGAAAATTACTATACACAAACTGACGGACTTTACGGTGATCAATTAGAAAACCGCCTTCATCAAATTATTCGCAATCATGTTAGATACCCCTACACCTCTTCCGCCGGCACCGATGTTTGGGATATACTAAAACAAACAGATAAAGACACATCTAATCCGAGCAATGTTATACTTATTTATTCCGGCTGGAGTATAAATGCTGATGCCGAATATAATAACGGCAGCGGATGGAGCAGGGAACATATTTGGCCTAAGTCGCATGGTTTCCCGGGTTCAGGTGATACCGCTTATACTGATGCACACCACCTGCGTCCGTGTGATATAACTGTAAATTCCCGCAGAAGTGATAAAGATTATGATAACGGCGGTGAACAGGTTATTGACGATGATGGCGCTACAAACTGTTACACTGATTCAGATTCATGGGAACCGCGTGATGAGGTAAAGGGTGATTGTGCTAGAATGATTTTTTATATGGCAGCTCGCTACGGAAATATAGATAGCGAAGGATTAGAGATTGTAGATTATACAGGCACCTTATCGGGTACTCCTTTAATCGGCAAGTTATCCACGCTGCTTAGTTGGAATAGATTTGACCCGCCGGATGATTTTGAACGAAATAGAAATAATGTTGTTTTCGCATTCCAGAATAACCGTAATCCTTTTGTTGATTGCCCCGAATTTGCAGACCGTATTTACTGTGCAAATGGGCTAGTTGTTGAAAATGTTCAGGTAATTTCTCAAAATCAAATTGTTGTAAAATTTAATTCTAATCTTGAAGCATCATCAGCAGAAAACACTGCAAATTATTTTATTGATCAATCGGTAGGCACACCGTTATTAGCAGAACTTGGTTATTTGGGTGACCATAGCTCGGTGCTGCTGACAGTTAACCCACTAAGTACTAATAAAAATTATATAGTTAAGTTCTCAAATATTTTGAGTGCATCCGGCAGTAGAATATTTGATAATTCAATTTCGGCGTTAAATATTACTTCATCCTTTCCGGTTGAGTTAATGAGTTTTACTGCAGAGATTTTTCAGAATGTCGTAAAACTTAAATGGAGCACAGCAACAGAAATCAATAATTATGGTTTTAAAATTCAAAGATCTGTTGATGAGGAAGTTTGGAATAATGTTGGATTTGTAAGCGGAAACGGAACTACCAATGCACCAAAAGATTATTCTTTTGTTGACACTAAATTATCAAATTCAAGCAGCTGCTATTACAGATTGAAACAAGTTGATAACGACGGCAGCTATGAATATTCAAAAACAATAGAAGTGGTTTTAGAAACGCCAACTGAATACGAGCTGGGTCAGAATTATCCTAACCCATTTAACCCATCTACTCTTATCAGTTTCACTTTGCCCGAAGCAGGTTATACAAGTTTGATAGTCTATAACTCATTGGGACAAGAAGTTGCAGCATTAGTAAATAATCAACTTGAAGCCGGATCACATCAATATAACTTTGATGCAAAAAACCTGACTAGCGGAATTTATTTTTATAAACTTGAGTTGAATGATTTTATTCAAGTAAGAAAAATGATGCTTCTAAAATAGAATTTAGGAGTTAGGAGCCAGTAGTTAGCATAAAAACAAATAATTTCAAAGCCGCCATTCAATTTGTGTTTGGCGGTTTTTTTTTACTAAAATTTGAAAACGACAAAAATTAAAGTTGCCAAAATGGGAACAGTTTTCTATCTTATCCATAGAGATAAAGATGAAAAGAATTGTAGCAAAAAAAACATTAATTGAATTTTGGAAAAGGTATTCAAACAGTGAACAGTATCTTAAAACATGGTACAGTACTGCAAAAAGCTCTAATTGGAGAACTCCTACGGGCGTTAAAAAGACATATGCAAATGCAAGCATTATTGGTGATAATAGAGTAGTTTTTAACATAAAGGGAAATGATTACAGATTGATTGTAAAATTTAATTATGAAAGACAATGGGCGTTTATTCGATTTATAGGTACACATGCCGAGTATGATAAAATAAATGCTGAAAGTATTTAATGATAATGAGGAAATACAATGAAAATTAAGCCGATAAAAAATGAAAAAGACTATGAAGCCGCATTAAGAAGGCTGGAAAAAATTTTTGATGCCAAACCAAATACCAAAGATGGTGATGAGGCGGATATATTAAGTTTATTAATTGAAAATTATGAGAATCAAAAATATGAAATTGAAACTCCTGACCCTATTGAAGCCATAAAAATTAGAATGGAAGAAATGAATTTGAAGCAGAAAGATTTAATTGGTGTAATAGGCGGTAAAAGTAGAGTTTCCGATGTTCTAAATAAAAAAAGGAAATTAAATGTTGATATGATCAGAAATCTCGCCAATAAATTAAATCTTTCCGCTTCACTTCTTATTAAGGAATATAATCTCTCTCACTAGAGAATAATTTTTAGTTTTATCAGTTAATAAGTTAATGTTCGTTTTTTATTCTATTACTTTTAATACTAAACCTAATCGTTAATACTAAAGCAGCTACACTTAACCCAATCAGCAGCCCAATCCAAACACCAACTGCTCCCATCTTCATAATAAATGCAAAATATCCTCCCGCAGGCAAGCCAATAACCCAATAAGCGGTAAAGGTAATAAGCATAGGGACTTTAACATCGGTAAGTCCGCGCAATACTCCCAATCCAACAGCTTGTATTCCATCAGAGATTTGAAACAGCGCTCCAATCACAATTAAGGATGAAGCAATTGGTATAACCTCGTTATCCGAAATAAATAGTGTAGGAAGAAAATCTTTAAGCAGAATAAAAAGTATTGCTGAAAACGCCATAAATATTGAAGCCAAAGCGAATGCGCTTAAACCTGCTCTCTTCATTTCGATGAATTTTTCTTCACCCATTTTTGTACTTACACGTATTGTAGAAGCAGTGGCAATACCAACAATAAACATAAATGAGATAGAGGCAATGCTAATTGCAATTTGATGCGCCGCTAATTGTGCACTGCCAAGCCATCCTATTATTACTGCGGATGCAGAAAAGGCTCCTACCTCAAAGAAAAATGCTACTCCTATCGGGAAACCTAATTTTATAATTTTATGTATCATCTCCCAATTTATACTTCTGAATTTTAATGTTGGATCATATTCCTTAAATCTTGGCGAATTCATTACAAAGTACATCATTAAGACAGCCATAAAACCACGGGTTAAAAATGTAGAATATCCGGCACCATCTAAACCCAAGGCAGGCATGCCCAAATTACCATGAATAAATATCCAGTTGCCCAAAACATTAATTAAATTTGCCGCCAATGTTATATACATAGCAGGCTTTGTGAATGACAAGCCTTCAACAAATTGGCGATATGTCTGGAAAATCATAAACGGAATTATTGAAGCACTAATAATTCGCATGTATGAATCAGCCATCAAGGTTACTTCATAAGGCTGATTCAGCAATTCCAAAAAGTACGAGGCGAAAAAGAGTAATAATGAAAGTAGAATTGAAAATACACCGTTAACTATTAATGACTGCCTTAATATAATGCCGCATTCATCATTATTCTTTTTGCCTTTTGCTATGCCTATTAATGGTGTGGCGGCAAGGCTCATTCCAAGACCCAATATTAATATTAGAATAACAATTCCATTAACCAAAGATGCTGCGGCTAACGGGTCTTTGCCTAATGAGCCAACCATTAAACTATCTACAACACCAAACATTACATGCCCAACCTGCCCAATTGCCACCGGCATTGCTAATTTAAAAGTTTCATTTATGTGTTTTTTATAGCTCGTCAAAAATCGTTTAGTTTTTGATTCAAAAAAGGATAAGTTTTATTTCTTAATATCTTTAATTATTTTAACAAATTATACTTCTAAATAATTGTGAATAATGAAAAATAATAGCAGAATCATATTTCTTGACATACTAAGAGCAATTGCAGTTCTGATGATGGTGCAGGGTCATACTATTGATTCTCTGCTGGCTGATGAATATAGAACATTTGATTCTGTGATCTACTCAGTGTGGCATACAATGCGGGGCTTTACTGCTCCTATTTTTATGTTTACTGCCGGAGTTGTTTTTACTTACTTGCTTAAACTTAACAATCTCCCATTTAAAGATAATCCAAGAGTTGTAAAGGGTTTAAAAAGGTTTTTCCTTTTACTTGGGTTAGGATATTTACTGCGTTATCCTACTTATAAAATTTTCGATTTTAGATATGTCTCAGAAACTCAGTGGAAAATATTTTTTGCAGTTGATGCACTTCATTTAATAGCATTCGGTCTTCTATTTATTTTAATACTTACATACATTTCCGAAAAAGTTAAAGTGAGCAGTATTACTGTTTTTTCATCAGGCGCTGCATTTTTCTTTTTAATGCTCTTTGTCGTGCGCGAATTTTCGTGGGGCGAAATTTTACCGCAATTTGCCGCAGGTTATTTCACGCGTGAGTTCGGATCAATATTTCCACTTTTCCCTTATGCAGGTTATGTTTTAGCCGGCGGAGTATTGGGAATAATTTTAGCCGGTAATAAAGATATTTATAAAGAGAGCGGCTTTATGATTAAACTATTGCTTATAGGTTCATCATTAATTGCTGTTTCCTATTTACTGTTCGGTATAATAAATATTTATGAACCTCAAGCAAATTATTGGACATCAAGAATATCAATAGTTTTTTTCAGACTTGGTGTTGTACTGATGTTAAACGGTGCAATTGGTTTTGCCGCAGCTAAGCTGAATAATATTCCGAATACAATTAAGCTGATCGGCAGGCATACTTTATTGATTTATGTGGTGCATCTTGTAATTATTTACGGCAGTGCATGGTCGCCCGGAGTAAGCAGGTATTTTAAACATAGTCTAACCCTTTTTGAAGCAATAACAGCCGCACTAATTATGATTTCATTAATGATCGGCATGGTTCTTATCATAAATAAATTAGTTTTTGAACGCAGAAGAAAAAAACATAAACTTGCCGCAGCTAACGTATATTTAATTAAACCGAAATAATATGAGAAATTCTGAAAATACTAATCCCGCGCTGACTGAAGAAGAAGCAAAATTTGAACACGCAATTCGCCCGCATGCTTTTAGTGAGTTCAAGGGACAAAAAAAAATTACCGATAATCTTAAAGTTTTTATAGGTGCGGCAAAAAAAAGAAGCGATGGACTTGATCATTGTTTGCTTACCGGTCCGCCGGGGTTAGGTAAAACTACACTTGCCAATATTATTGCTCACGAAATGGGAGTGAAACTTAAATCAACATCGGGACCCGTGCTTGAAAAACCGGGCGACTTAGCCGGCATCTTAACGAACTTGGAAGAAAATTCAGTTCTATTCATTGATGAAATTCACCGTCTTAGTCCGGTAGTTGAAGAATATCTTTACTCGGCAATGGAAGATTTTACAATTGATATTATGATTGATACAGGACCCAATGCACGTACGGTTCAAATAAAATTGCCCAGTTACACACTTGTTGGTGCAACGACAAGAGCAGGTTTGTTAACCGCTCCTTTGCGCGATAGATTTGGAATAAAATCAAGGCTGGATTATTACGATGCTGAATTGTTAAAACTGATTGTGATAAGGTCGTCCCGTATTCTTGGAGTTGAGATAGAAGAAAATGCAGCTTTCGAACTTGCAAAGAGATCTAGAGGTACACCGAGAATTGCAAACAGGTTACTTAAAAGAACGCGTGATTTTGCAGATTATGAAAACAAAAGTAAAATCGATTTACTTATAACTCAAAAAGCGCTTGATGCTTTAGAAGTTGATGAAGGCGGCTTGGATGAAATGGATAAAGATATTATCCTTGCCATAATCGATAAGTTTAACGGCGGTCCGGTTGGGCTAAGCACTCTTGCCGTTGCTGTTAATGAAGATGCGGGAACTTTGGAAGAAGTATATGAACCGTTTTTAATTCAACAGGGATTTATTAAAAGAACCCCGCGCGGAAGAGAAGCAACAATACTTGCTTATAAAAAGTTTAACAGAGAATACAAAACACAAAAAAATCAAAACTCATTGTTTGATGAATTATGATTAAGCTGAATGAAATAGTCTTTGGAAACGGCAATCCCTTTGTTTTGATTGCGGGTCCGTGTGTAATTGAAAGCAGGGAGATAACTTTTGATACTGCCGCTGAAATAAAAAGAATTACCGAAGAATTAAATATTCCATTTATATTTAAGTCCAGCTACAAAAAAGCCAATAGAACAGATGTTAATTCATTTACCGGCTTGGGCGATGACGAAGGATTGCAAATATTAGCCGATATAAAGACTGACCTGAATTTGCCCATTTTAACTGATGTACACAGTCCGGCTGAAGCAAACAAAGCAAGTGAGGCAGCAGATATTTTACAAATTCCGGCTTTTCTTTGCAGGCAGACTGATTTATTAATTGCTGCAGGTGAAACAGGAAAAATTATAAATATTAAGAAAGGTCAATTTTTAGCACCGTCTTCTATGAAAAATGCTGCCGATAAAGTTGCATCGACGGGTAACAATAAAATATTATTAACAGAACGAGGAACTACTTTCGGCTATAACAATCTTGTTGTTGATATGCGTGCGTTAATAATTATGCGTGAATTAGGTTACCCCGTTGTCATGGATGCAACACATTCTGTTCAAATGCCGGGCGCGGGAAATATAACCGGAGGCAATCCAAAATTTATAGCTCCGTTAGCAAAAGCCGCTGCTGCAGTTGGTATTGATGCGCTTTTTGTGGAAGTGCATCCCGATCCACAAAAAGCATTAAGTGATTCTGAAAGTCAGCTGCCGTTAAGCGAGCTGAAAAAATTATTGATTGAAGTTAAAAAAATAGATGAAGCAGTGAAAAACAATGACTGATAATACTTTAAAATTCAATCGTATTAAATTTTTGTTATTTGATATTGACGGTGTGCTCGTCAATAGATATGCTGCTAATCCTATCGGAGACCTTGCCTGTTATAAAGATGTTCTGATTGAAGCATTAAACTATTTTAGAGTAAGCGGATATAAATCCGGAATTGTTACGGCACGCGGAAAAGATAATGTAACAGAATTTTTAAGTGAACTGCCTTTCGATGAATTTTATACCTCATCAATTGATAAAGTTAGTCCTATAGAATTAATGCTTCACTATAACGATATGAGCTTTGAAGAACTGATGTATACCGGTGATGATATTCTTGATATACCATTAATGCAGAAATCGGGATTTTCAATTTGCCCGGCAGATGCAAAAAGAGAAGTAAGAAGAATAGCCGATATGATATTAGAAAATAACGGCGGTATTCAAACACTTGCTGAAATTGTAAATTTTATAGAAAATTCAAAATCAAGATTAACAGATAATAATATTAAATAGACTTAAAACTATATCATTAAAAATATTTTCAAGAATCAATAAATCCTACCCCCGGTGCCAAGTGCACCCCATCGGTGTAGGAAATCTTAAAAATCTTTTATTCTTTTAATTCTTTAATCTTTTAATCTTGTAATCTTGTAATCTTGTAATCTTGTAATCTTTTAATCTTGTAATCTTGTAATCTTGTAATCTTGTAATCTTGTAATCTTGTAATCTTGCAATCTTGCAATCTTGTAATCTTGCAATCTTTTAATTTTGTAATCTTTCAATCTTGTAATTTTTTTAAAAAACTGAGGACAACTTGCCCGAAAGAAAAATAATAGAAAACGCAAAGGAAGTATTAAGAATAGAAGGTGAGGCAGTAACTAATTTAGTTGATCAAATTGACGAACAGTTTGCAAAGGCTGTAGAAACAATTAAAAAAAGTAAAGGCAGATGTATTTTTACAGGCATGGGAAAATCGGGTTTAATTGCCCGTAAAATTGTAGCAACATTTAACTCAACCGGAACACCGGCATTCTATCTTCATCCAACCGATGCACTGCACGGTGACCTGGGAATGGTTCGTAAAGAAGATGTTGTAATTCTGCTTTCAAAAAGCGGAAACACCGAAGAGCTGCTTTCCCTTGTTCCGATGTTGAAAAGAATTGGAACGTTGATGATAGGTTTTTTAGGAAATCGGGAATCACAAATTGGAGCTGAATGCGATTATGTAGTTGATGTTAGTGTTAATGAAGAAGCATGCCCGTATGATTTAGCACCGACTGCATCAACAACAGCCGCACTTGCAATGGGCGATGCACTTGCAGTTGCTTTGCTTAAGGATAGAGGATTTACTGCTGAGGATTTTGCGCAGCTTCATCCCGGCGGCAGTTTGGGTAAACGGTTATCTTTGCGTATTTCCGAAATAATGTACACCGGAAAATTTATTCCGATTGTAAATGCCAATACCTCTATTCGTGATTCAATTATTGAAATAACCTCAAAAAGATTCGGTACAACCGCAGTGGTTGATAGTGATGGAATACTTATTGGTATTATTACAGACGGTGATTTGCGAAGACTGCTGGAAAAAAGATTGGATATTGAAAACTTAACCGCAAAAGATATAATGACAGCAAAACCAAAAACAATTAGTCAGGAATACCTTGCATCATTTGCGCTTCAGCAGATGGAAAGTTATAACATTACTTCATTAATTGTTACATCCGAAATAAACAAACCGGTTGGAATTATTCATCTGCATGATTTAGTAAAACTGGGTTTACAACGCAGATGAAAAAATTAGTTTTTCTTTTTCTAATTGTAAATTTTTTCTTCGGCTGCGGTGATTCAAAACTAAAACCGCAAATTAGCCTGGAGGAAGGAACAGGTAAAATTCCCGACCAGGAAACCTGGGGATCAGAAATTATTGTAACTGAAGACGGAGTATTAAAAGCAATTGTTTATTCCGATCATATAAGTGTTATGAGTGAAGAAAAAGAAAAACTTTTAGATGGTGTGAAAATTTTATTTTATAATGATGAAGGCGTACAATCATCCTCGCTTACTTCAAAAAAAGGAAGGGTGGACGATTTAACACAAGATATGTATGCAATTGACAGTGTTGTTGCCGTTAGCGATAGCGGTGTTACTCTTTATACCGATGAACTAATTTGGAAGAGTAAGACCAACAAAATAGTTTCTGATAAATTTGTAAAAATAGTTTCGGATCAAGAGCAGATTGAAGGATACGGATTTGAGTCAAATCAAGATCTTAATCCTTATACGATTTATAATATTACCTATTACACAAATCTTAACGAGAAAAATTAATTGAAAAATATTATCAAATTTTTTCTTCTTCTATTAATATTATTTTTTTCAAATTCATTTGCACAGAATAAAAATGATTTAGTTACCGTAGTTGGAGATAGCTTAACCGGTAAAATTGTTGATGGTCAAAATATTAGAGAAATTTTTGGTAATGTTGTAATTACACAAGGTGAAACAATTATTACCTGCAATAAAGCAGTACAGTACATGCAGAAAAATGAAGTTGAACTTTTTGGTGATGTAGAGGTAAATCAGGATACGGTAAAACTTATAACCGATGCCGGATACTATTACGGCAATGATAATATTGCTTTTTCCGATACCGGATTAATAATGTACGACGGACACATGATACTTGCCGCAATGAACGGCTACTATTACCTTGATGAGGAAAAGGCTTACCTGTACGAGGATGTTAAACTTGTTGATATGGTAAGTACTTTAACTTCCAATCAATTAACATATTATCAAGGCGAAGATAAAGCAGTTTCGGTTGGTGATGTGAAAATTATCGACTCGACCTCAACAATAATTGCCGACAGCCTAATTCACTTTAGAACCAGCGGAGACTCATACGCATTTTTTAATGTTCAAATTAGTGATGCACAAAATGACTTAACTATTTACGGCGATACTTTAGTCGATCTAAAAAAAGAAAAATATACAAAAATTACCGGAAGACCATTCCTGGTTCAGATTGATACTACTGCTGATGGATTGCTGGATACACTGCTTCTTTCTGCCGGGTTACTTGAGTCTGTTTCCGATTCGGTAAGCAAACTGATCGCAACTGATTCTGTAAAAATTATGCGTGGTGCATTTTCATCTTTCAACAGCAACTCTGTTTTATTCCGAAATGAAGATAGAATTTTAACATTTAGGAAAGAGAATGAAAAAGAACCCCCGATTTTATGGTATGAAAATTCTCAGCTTATTGGTGATACAGTAAATATATATTTAGATGGCAATCGATTAGAGCATATAGATATTGATAAAAACGCAGTTTTGATCTCTGTTCATGAAGAAATGGAATTCCGATTCGATCAAATTTCCGGTGATAAAATTCAGCTTTTTTTTGGCGAAGAGGGACTGAAGCGGACAAATGTCAAGGGGAGTGTGCTCAGTATTTATTATATGTTTGATGAAGATGAACCAAACGGATTGATTAAATCCAGTGCCGATAGGACAGACTTAATTTTTGATAACAAAAAACTTGTGGATGTAAGACTGTACGGTTCACCAGCGAGCGAGTATCATCCGGAGAATTTGGTTGAAGGAAAAGAAAAGGAGTTTACACTGCCGACATTTATACTTTATGAGAACAGACCCGATAAAAAAGAAATGCTGAAACGGATCAGTAACAGTAAATCAATATTCTGAATGGTTGAAAAGAATTATGATTTGAGAACAAGGATTGCTGATTTTAGATTTAAGAAGTAAAAGCCGGTAAGAATAATTTACATCAAAAATCAAAAATCGTTAATCCTGCCTACCGGCAGGCAGGCGTTGTTCTTCAATCAAGAAAATAGAGAGTTGACCCGAAAAAAATGATTAAAGAATAAAGATTGTTGATTTTAGATTTAGGAAGTAAAAGCCAGTGAGAATAATTTTCATCAAAAATCGCAAATTGATATTCTGAGATCAAAAGAGTTAACTATTGGTAAAAATAAAAAATAATTTAATACAAAGATATTTGGAGTTATCTTGAATAAATTTGAATTAGAAGAGCGGCTAATTGAGTTTGCGGTTTTGATTATTGATATAATAAATGAAATGCCAAATACGAAAGCAGGTAATCATTTATCCAGTCAATTAATCCGTTCCGGTACTTCCCCGGCTTTAAATTATGGCGAAGCTCAAAGCGGGGAATCAAGAAAAGATTTTATTCATAAAATAAAGATTGTATTAAAAGAGTTAAGAGAAACTTTTGTTTGTTTGAAGATTATCCAACGAACAAAATTATTTAAGAATGAAATAAAAATTCTTTCTGCAATAAAAGAAAATGATGAACTGATTTCAATATTTGTTAAAAGTGTTGAGACTGCACAAAAAAATATGAGAAAATGATTTAAGAATAAAGATTGTTGATTTTAGATTTAAGAAGTAAAAGCCAAAGGAAAATGATAAAGATCAAAAATCAGAAATCGTTAATCGGTGTTCTGAGATCAAGGAAACAATATGTTGTTGCATTAGAAAAAATGATTTAAGAATAAAGATTGTTGATTTTAGATTTAAGAAGTAAAAGCCGGTAAGAATAATTTACATCAAAAATCAGAAATCGTTAATCGATATTCTGAAATCAATCTTTAAAAAATTACACTAAAAGCTTATAGAAAAGATTATGAAAAACCAACTTACATTACGAAGCGAAGATCTAATAAAAATTTATAAAAAACGAACCGTTGTAAATAAAGTCTCAGTTCAAGTACAACAAGGCGAAGTAGTTGGTCTGCTTGGTCCGAATGGTGCGGGTAAAACAACTACTTTTTATATGATCGTTGGAATGATAAAACCAAATGGGGGAAAAGTATATTTGGATAGTGAAGAAATCACTTCATTGCCGATGTACAAAAGAGCCCGGCTGGGAATCGGCTACCTGCCGCAAGAAGCCTCCGTTTTCAGAAGACTTTCCGTTGAAGATAATATTATGGCAGTGCTGCAGATGATGAAAATTTCTAATCAAGAAAGAAAAGAAAAAACTGAACGATTACTTGAAGAACTTAACATTGCTCACTTGCGTAAAAGTCTTGGGTTTCAATTGAGCGGCGGAGAAAGAAGAAGAACTGAAATTGCGCGAGCCTTGGCTACGGAACCAAAATTTATTCTGCTCGATGAACCCTTTGCCGGTGTTGACCCGATTGCAGTTGAAGATATTATGAAAATTGTTGCCAACCTAAAACATAAGGGTATCGGTATCCTAATTACAGATCATAATGTGCATGAGACTTTGAGCATTGTTGATAGTGCATATATACTTATCGATGGAACAATATTTAAAGACGGTACTGCTGAATTTCTTGCAGAGGATGAAGATGTTAGAAAACTTTATCTAGGAGAAAAGTTTAAATTGGATAGATATGAGGAATGAGATTACTGAATTGGTCCTGTCACCTAAATTGAAACGGTTATCTTAATTATTTGCTCATATTCCCACGATGGAAATCGGGGTTAATCCGTTTTTCAATATTTAACACAGCCTCTAAAGGACGGAGGAAGAATTAATGTGATACTATGGGGATTAACCCATGAATAATTTTTCGATTATTTCCCAAACTCATTAATAATCTTCTGAATCTCATCTTCCGAAATTCCGCTACCGTAGGATTTTTTAATACTGCTATTCGGTTTTTCAGCACTGCTGCTCGGAACCGAACTCAATACCGGATTGCCTGCTCTGGCTCTTAGTCGTTCTTCAATCTGATCAACAAAACTTGATTGTGCGTAAGACTTTTTAATAACCCTTGTCCCTTCGTTAAAAGATGAAATTGACTCGCCGCTGTTTACTGCTGTTGATTCAAAAGCTAAAGTTTTAATGTTAAGCAGATGTCTGGCAGTAACATTTTCAGAAATAATTGATCCGCCCCATGTGCCCGGTCCTAATGTCATTGAAGGAGCCAACGATGTAGAATAACCTACCGCACCAAGTGAGCCGACAGTATTTACTAAAATTCTAAATGCAGGTTTTTCCAAAGCAAACTTTAAAATAATATCATGATCATTTGAGTGGATAACCATAGTATGCCCAATGCCTCCGAACTTAAGCAAGTCAATACATTTGTGGCATCCCTCAAGCCAGCCGTCAACAACATAAAACGCAAGCATTGGCGAAAGTTTTTCCATCGACATCGGTTCCTGTTTGCCTACAGCACTGCATTCTGCTACTAAAACTTTTGTTGAATCGGGCACTGAAAATCCGGCATAGTCTGCTATAAATGCAGCGGGCTTACCTACAATTTCAGGATTAATTCTTCCATCTTTTGTAACTGAGTTTTCAAGTTTCTTCTTTTCTTCTTCATTAACAAAATAGCAGCCGTTCTTTTTTGCTTCTTCAATTACTTTATCTTTGATCGGTCTATCAACAATCATTGACTGCTCCGAAGAACAAAGTGTACCATTATCAAAAGTAGTACCTCTTACAATATCAGCAACAGCTTTATGATAATTCGCCGATCTCTCAATAAAAGCAGGAACATTACCCGAACCCACACCAAGAGCAGGAGTACCGGTACTGTATGCCGCTTTAACCATCGGTGTGCTGCCGGTAGCTAAAATTACTGCAATGTTTTTATCCTTCATTAAAGCGCTTGTGCCTTCTAAGGTCGAGTTCTGCATACACTGCAAAAGTCCCTTTGGTGCGCCGGCTTTTTCTGCCGCATCCATCACAACTTTAATTGCTTCGGATGTGCACTCAATAGCATTCGGGTGGGGACTTGCAACCATACCATTGCGGCACTTTACGGAAATAATTGCTTTGAACATTGCGGTTGATGTGGGGTTTGTTGAGGGAACCAATGCTGCAACAACGCCCATTGGTTCAGCTATCTTTACAATTTTACCATTCTCTAATACTTCAATCACACCGACTGTTTTAAGGTCTTTTATATATTCATAAACATTTCTGCTGCTGAATTGATTTTTAATTATCTTGTCTTCCCACTTACCGAAACCCGTTTCTTCATAAGCCAATTTTGCTAAACGCTCGGCTTCCTTGTAACCGGCATCCGCCATTGCTTTTACAATTTTATCAACTTGTTCCTGATTGTAATGCTTGAATTCTAATTGAGCTTCTTTAGAAATTTTTGCAAGGTCGCGCGCTTCTTGGGTGGATTGCAGATCTTTATCAACAGCCATTATTTCCTCTTATAATTTTAACTTCAAAATATAAATAGTGATTGTATAAACATCAAATTTAGTTTAATTCAGATAAGACGGCTTTTTATCCCAAAAACATCTTTGCAGTACAAGATATTTTCTATAATTTACATGTTAAATATTTAGCTTATTTAAGTTTGAAACAAAAAGACACAAGGTATTAAAATAAATTAGTTAGGAAATAAAATCTTGAAATTAGGAACATTACTTTTAACAGCTTTAATCGTCTTTACTTCATGTGTCACAAATCCTCCGAATAATCCAATTGAAGTTAAGAATTTTGAACGAGTTTTTATCACCGCAAATATTCATGGTGCGGAAATATTTGTTGATGATATATCTACAGGCAAAGTTACTCCCGATACAGTAAGTGTTGAAGTAGGTGAAAGAGTTATAAAAATTGTAAAAGAAAACTTTGATCCTTCAGTTAAAACCATCAGTGTTGTTAAAGGAGCAAAGCTATCGGTGGAATTTATTTTATCAGCAGCGCAGACAAATAAAATTGTACTGATAGAAGATTTTGCCAACGTAAGCTGCGATCCATGTGTAGTCTCAAATCAAATACTCCACTCAATTGAAAAGTACACTTACGACTCAAAAAAATTAGTAGTTATAAAGTACCCGACTAATTTTCCATCTTCTTCCGATCCATTCTTTTTTGAAACCGCACAAAATTCAACTACAAGAATAAATTTATACAATATTTTATTTGTACCGACAATTTATGTTGATGGGATCTTAAAACCACTGCCTCAGGATTCAACTGAAATTAAAAATAAAATTGCAGAGAGGCTTAATGAAACAGCAAAATTTGAAATTACTGTTTCCGATAGCATCGACGGAAATACAGTTTTTATAAAAACAAAAGTACGTGCGATTGATATTACCGGGCTGGACATGAACGAATTTATACTGCATAATGTACTCACGGAGACGAACATCGAATTTTCATCGCCCCCGGGCAGTAACGGCGAAACCAAATTTTATAATGTAATGAGAGATATGCTTCCAAACTATAACGGCGAAACTTTAAACGGATTAGTTAGTGAACAGACAATTGAATTTAATTACCAGACTCAAATTTCCTCAAACTGGAGTATTTCAAACATTAATACCGTTGCATTTATACAAAACAAAAACACAAAGGAAGTTCTGCAAGCCGGTTCTACCTTTTAATTATAAATATTTTTTTAGAAAATAAATTTACTTACCACTAAATGCACGGAGAAGCGCACATGAAAAATCTATTTACTTTTATACTCTCATTATTTTTTCTAACAAGTATTTTAACTTATAGCCAGACCGTAATTGATGAAAAATTTGAAAGCGGTCAATTTCCGCCTGCAGGCTGGTCAATCGATGCCCGTGCAGCAAACTGGAGCGCTAAGCCAAGCAACAATGCCGGCGGCGCTGCACCCGAAGCAAGATTTTCATGGAGCCCCCAATTCAATGGTGATTCAAGATTTATTTCTCAAACAATTGACTTAACCGGTGTGCAAAACCTGGCTGTTGAATTTAAACATAGTTTAGATCATTACAGCGGTGCATACAATATCGGAATAGCAACTCGCTCCGGCGGAGGAGCTTGGACAGAAGCATGGACATTACGAAATCCGCCTGCCAGTATTCCCGGTGAAGTAATTCGTGTTAATATAACTAATGATCTCAATTCTTCTGATTTTCAAATTTGCTGGTATTTTTCCGGCAGCTCATATAACCTTAACTACTGGTACATAGATGACATCAGAGTTTATATTCCTTATGATCATGATGTAGCTCCGATAAGCATTTCTGTCAATAATCAATATGCTTCCGGTACATCTTTCGATCCTAAAACAACAATTTTTAATCTGGGATTGAATGAAGAAACCTTCGACGTAACTTGCGAAATTTTTGAAGCTCAATCATCTGTTTATTCCAATACTCAAACTGTAACAGCGTTAGGAGCAGGAACAGAACAGCTTGTAACTTTTGATTCATTTACACCTAATACGAGTAATGAGCTTTATGAAATAAAAATCACTTCGCAATTAACCGGCGACATGGACAATCAAAATGATTCACTGTCAAAATACTTTGATACAAATACCAATCAGCGCATTGTACTTTGGGAAGAATTTACAAGTACAACTTGCGGACCTTGTGCTACTGCTAATCCAGCAATAGATGCAATGCTTAAAAATTATGGTGAAGAAGCAATTTTAGCAATCTGGTATCATGTATGGTGGCCCTCTCCCGGTAATGACCCATACTATTTAGCCAATACTGTTGATGCAAGAGCGAGAGCAACAGATTATTACAGAATCAGTGCGGTGCCTGATGCAGTAGTTGACGGCTATAACGGACCTTCGCCGGGTAACACGCCTGCAATGACAGCTGCAGTTGATTCAAGAATTGCTAACTACAGTGCATTTGATTTGAGTGCCGGATTTTTAAGAATAGAAGATGATGTTTACCTAAGAATAACCTGCGATGCAGTTGGAGGAGTAATACCTGGTAATTTAAGTTTACGCGTTGTAGCTATAGAAAATGATTTACAATATAATGCACCAAACGGAGAAACCAGTTTTGATTATGTAATGCGTAAAATGTATCCCGATGCAAATGGAATTCCTGTTGCAATTCAAAAAGGAGAATCAATAACTGAAGATTTGATTTGTCCGGTTAGCCCAAGCTGGGTTGAACAAAACACTGATTTTATAATACTAATTCAGAACGACGACACGAAAGAAGTTCTGCAGGTTTGTAAAGCAGTTTATGATCCAACACTGCCGGTTGAATTAACTTCTTTTACATGCACCGCATCATCAAAAGGTGTAAGCTTGGTTTGGAAAACCGCATCTGAATTGAACAATCAGATGTTTGAAGTTCAGCGCTCAATTGAAGGCAGTGAATTTAGAACGATCGGTTCGGTTCAAGGTGCCGGTACATCAACGGAAGAACAAGCATATTCCTATCTTGATGAAATTCAAACAGATAGTAAACAGCAATTATCTTATAGATTAAAGCAGATTGATTTCGGCGGTAACTATTCATTTAGCGATGTTGTTGAGGTAACGTTCGATATGCCGCTTGAATATTCACTTTTACAAAATTATCCGAATCCGTTTAACCCGGCTACGTCTATAAAATATGAAATTCCCGAAGCCGGAAACGTTAAGCTGAAAGTTTACAATTCCTTAGGAAGTGAAGTAGCTTATTTAGTTAATGAACACCAGGAAGCGGGACGATATAGTTTACAATTTGATGCTAAAAATTTCTCTAGCGGAATTTATTTTTATGTTCTCGAAGCAAATCAATTTACCAGCGTTAAGAAAATGATTCTTTTAAAATAAGTTAAAATAAATCGGGGTATTTATTTATTGAATACCCCGGTAGTATCAATAAATACAAGGTATTTTTATGAAAAAGTTTTTATCAATCATCACATTATTTTTATTATTCTTAATTACAAATTTGCACGCACAAAATTTTTCTGTAGTACCGCATGAAACATCACTTCAAGGGGATTTGGGGTCAACTGTTACATTCCATATTGATCTGATCAACAATTCAGGAAGTGACCTTACACTTGCGATTGTGAGAACACAAAATGAATTGCCTGCCGGATGGACTTCTTCGATTTGTCTTGATGTCTGTTATCAATCGACACAAGATAGTGTTCAGACTAGTCAAGAATTCGGCAGTTCTCCAATTGCTCCTAGCGAAACAAGAGAATTGAAAATAATAGTTGACATCGATTCAACGACGGGGATTGGCTATATAGGAATTAATATTTTTGATCCGAGAAATCCGGCAGAATCTGTGCTTGTTAATCTTGAACCGACAACATTAGCCACATCAGTTGGTAGTGACAACCGCCCAGCAAACAGCTATTGGTTGAATCAAAACTATCCAAATCCATTTAATCCATCTACTAATATTAGTTTTAATTTGGCTGAAGCAGGCAATGTAAGTATAACAGTGTTTGATTTACTCGGCAGAGTAGTTGCCGAACCAATGAATGAATATAGATCAGCGGGTTTGCACAGTTTTAATTTTGATGCATCTGAATTAAGCAGCGGAACTTATTTTTACAGGGTTGAGTCACAAAATTTTGTTCAAACAAAAAAAATGATTTTGGAGAAATAAATGCGAAGAATATTTATTGTATTGATGCTGTTAGGTTTATCAAGTTTAATATCTGCACAAGATTCAGAGGTAACCGAACCTGAAGCAACAAATTTTGTATTGGAAAATATTGAAGGCGATATTGTTGAATTAAACGAGTACATAGGCGAAGGACCAATATTGATAAGCTTTTGGGCAACTTGGTGCAAACCGTGTAAAGAGGAACTGCTTCACGTTCAAGAGCTTTTAGAAAAGTATGTAGAAAAAGGATTAACTGTTTTTGCTATTTCAACCGATTCAGAAAAGAGTGTTGCAAAAGTTAAACCCTATATAAAATCACACAATTATACCTTTGAAGTCTTGCTTGATACAAACTCCGAAGTTGCACGTTCATACTATGTCCGCTCTGTTCCATTTACTTTAATTATTGATCAAGCAGGTAAAGTTGTTTATCAGCAATTGGGTTATAGAAAAGGTGATGAAATAAAAGTAGAAGAAGTAATTTCAAAATTAATTGATGGTTAAATACAGTTACATCTGAAATATAGGAATACATGAATTTGTCATTTCGAATCCGCCGTTACGGATGAGAAATCTCCTAACTTATATTTGCGAGATTCTTTCCTCGTCTGATTAACATCAGACTCCTCAGAATGACAAGACTACATTTCATGCTTTTTAATTATCTCAAATATTATACGGAAAAATTTTCTTATGCAGTTAAAATATTATTCTCGTGCGATATCAGTAATTATTGTATCAATTTTATTAAGTCATAATATTTATTCTCAATCAAAATTTAAATTGCCATCCGGATTAGGATTCGCAAATCAGCTTGAGTACTCCTACGATGTAGATAAAAAGCTGGAAATATTTGAGAACTGGCTTAACCTCGATTTCCGAAAATCAATTTTCTCAGCAGGAATTCGTCTCGATGTATTCCAGCCGAATGATCCAAACCCCAGTATTAGTAGGGGTAAAGATAGGTATGCTGATATTTCCTTCAAATATTTAGGAGTAAAACTCGGTAACGCGCGTGAAGGATTGAATGTTACTGTTGGTAACTTTTATGAATTGTTCGGAAGGGGAATGGTTTTAAAAAGTTATGAAGACAGAAATATTCGCATCGATAATAATTTACTTGGAGTTAAGGTTGAAGGAAGCTATGCAAAGTTTAAGCTGACTGCTTTAACCGGCATGGCGGAAAATATGTCAGCCGAAAGAAACGATATACTGCACGCTGCGGATTTAGAATACCGGGGAATTAAGGCAATGAAAATGGGCGCATCATTTGCATCCAACCAGCCGAAAGGTGATGAAGCAAGAACTCATTTAGCCGCAGTTAGAATTGAGCCGAGCATTTGGAATTTTGATTTTTACGGCGAGTACGGCATTAAGCAGAATGAAGATATTAAAGAAAATATTTTTAAGGGTGATGAAAGCCTTGCCGGTAAAGCATTATACGGCAGTATGAATTTTTATCTCACCTCATTTTCGTTTTCCGGTGAATATAAATTTTATGACAATTACAGTTTTACATCGAGCGATGGAACGATTGCATACAACACACCACCTGCTTTAAGAAGTGATTATTCATATATGCTTCTTAATCGTCATCCTTCGGCATTAAACCCTAATAATGAAAAGGGATTTCAGGTTGAGGCGAGTTATTCATTAAGTGAGAACACAAACTTTACGGCAAACTATGCTGAAACAAAAACACTAAGCTCAAGTTCTCTGTATCAGAGAATTAGAAAAATTCAAACGAACAGCAATTCCTTTTTACCGATTCAAACTCAGTTAAAACAGTTCTTCGGGCAGGCGCAGCATAAGTGGATGGAAAGTTTAACAACAATAGCCGCATTTGGATATAGTGAAGAACTTTCCGGAAACACAAAAAGCATTACTCCAATTTTAGAAAACAGAATTTATCTTGATGATATAAACTCTTTCAAAATTGTTTTAGAACATCAGCTTACTAAGAACAGAACTACGTCAGAACAATATTATGATTCGGTTTTGCTGCTTGAGTATTTGCGTTCGCCAAAACTTTCCATTGCGCTCGTTACCGAAATGCAAACAAAAGAACCTACTGAAGGAAGAACGGTTAGAAAAGTTTACAGCTTTGTTCAGGTTGGTTACAAATTTGGTCAGCATACTGATGTTAGTATTTTGGTGGGAAGCAGACAAGCAGGCAACATCTGCATAGGCGGTGTTTGCCGCTACGAACCGGAATTCAGCGGTGTAGAATTGAAGATGCAGACGAGGCTTTTTTAGTTTGTAGTTTAGATTAATTAAGTGTTTTACAGAAAATTAATTTTTTAATTCAATTGTTATTCAGTGGGAATTCAGTTGTAAATTATTTCATGCAGCCATGCAATCATTCAATCATGCAATTATTTTCGGTTGTTATTCTATTGTCATTTATAGTCATTTGATGAAACGTCATTTGTTGTCATTTATGCTGCTCCTAAGTTTTATTGGTTTTTCCCATGATAGTAATGGGCGCCCCGCGACTGAACCCGATTTTACACTGTAAATATTTTTAGTCTCATCTCATAAAACTCATTTCTTGATCAGTCCTTTCAACACTTTTATATTCTCCAAATCCTCCAACTGTTCTTTCCCTTTTGGTGTCTCCAATATTTTGGGGATGTGAGTTAACCTTTCATCATTCATAATATTTGCAAAACCTTTTTTCCCGATAAATCCTTTTCCTATATGTTCATGACGGTCAACCCTGCTGCCCAATTCTTTCTTGCTGTCATTCATGTGAAAGCATTTTAGTCTTACCAGTCCAATAATATCATCAAAATCTGTAATAACTTTTTCGTATGACTCTTCATTTCTGATATCATATCCGGCGGCAAAAATGTGTGCTGTATCTATGCAGACAGACATTCGCTCTTTCTCTTCAACCATATCAATAATATCACGAATGTGTTCAAACTTGTAACCTAATGTGGTACCTTGTCCCGCAGTTAGTTCAAGCATGCTGCTTACTTTGTAATCTTTTGTTTTTTGATGCGCAAAGTTTATTGATTCAGCGATGATCTTCAGTCCATCTGCTTCTCCTTGTCCAAGATGCGCCCCGGGATGAAAATTTAAGTAGGGTATCTCCAACTGTTCACATCTCTGAAGCTCATCAATAAATGCAGCTCTTGATTTTTTCAGCAATTCTTCTTCCTTTGCACATAGGTTAATTAAGTAGGAATCGTGCGAAACTACAAATTTAATATTAGATTTAGAGTACTCGGATTTGTAATTTTGAATTTCAATTTTATCCAGCGGCTTAGCAGCCCATCTGTTATTGTTCTTAGTAAAAATCTGAATAGCGGTGAAACCTAATTTTTCCGCTCGTTTAATCGCTTGACTAACACCACCGGCAGTTGAGGTATGCGCACCTAAAAGTTGTTTCAAGTTTGTTCTCTTTTATTGTGTTTGACAATTTGTTTAATATAATAGCTAGTTGAAACCATTGTTGGAAAGGATAAATTATATCCTTAACAAGCATTAGAATCTAAAAAATGTCATTGCGAATCCCGATGGTTTTTCGGGGTGAAGCAATCTTCGGGTTGAGATTACTTCGTCCGTCGGCTGACGGACTCGTGATGACAAAGCAAATTATGAAATCAACATGTAATTAAAAATTAAGAAGTGAGAAATTAAATGCAAAGTTTATTTGAATTATCGAAAAAGAAAAAAAAGAATGTCGTCGGTTTGATGTCCGGCACATCACTCGACGGAGTTGATGTTGCCCTGATTGAAATTGAAGGAAACGGAGTTAACACAAAAGTTGACCTCGTTGGATTTTTAGAATATCCTTTCCCCGATGGATTGAAGGAAGCAATACTCAATAATTCCCGCAAAGAGAGCAGCAACGTTGAAGAAATTTGCCGGTTGAATTTTTTAATTCCAAGAATTTATACCGAAGGAATAAACAAACTCTGTAACGAACTTAATATTATGTTCAGCGATATTGATTTGATCGGCAGTCACGGACAAACAATACACCATTTGCCTGCCAGTATAAATTTTTACGGCGAAAAAATTTCATCAACATTACAGATTGGTGATCCCTCGGTACTTGCAAAACTAACAGACACAATCACAGTCGGCGATTTTAGAACCGGAGATATTGCACTTGGCGGTCAAGGTGCGCCGCTTGTTCCTTATTTTGATTACATACTTTTTAAATCACCCGATAAAAACAGGGCATTGCTTAACATCGGAGGGATATCAAATTTTACGATTCTAAATAAAAATTATGATCAAGAAAAAGTATTAGCCTTTGATACCGGTCCCGGCAATATGATAATTGATTTTTTAGTCAAAAAATATTTTGATAAAAATTTTGATGATGAGGGAGCAATTGCGGCAACGGGTAATTTTAATGAAGATGTTTTCAATGCAATGGTTGAAAAGGATAGCTTTATTAAACAGCATCCGCCTAAATCAACGGGACGGGAACTATACGGAAGCGAGTTTATTGAACCGCTGCTAGAACAATTTGCAGACGTTGATAAAAAAGATTGGATGCACACAGCAACAAAGTTTACAGCTTATGCTGTTTATAAAAATTATAAATTGTTCATTAAAGATGAGACAGTTATTGATGAATTAATTGTAAGCGGCGGCGGTGCAAATAATAAATTTTTATTGGCTTGTTTAAATGGCTACTTCGGCAATGATGTTGCGATTAAAATAATTGATGAAATTGGAATTTCCGCAGATGCGAAAGAGGCAATTTGTTTTGCTGTGCTTGCAAACGAAACTATCAGCGGAAACACAACTAACATTCCGAGAACTACCGGAGCTATTCGATCAACAATATTGGGTAAAATATGTCTTCCTTAAAAATATTAATTACCGGCGGCAGCGGACTCGTTGGGCAATATATAAATATTGAATTATCAAAAGATCATGAGATTCTTACTCTATACAATAACAATCCCGGCAACTGTACTGACTACAACCATAAGCAGTTTGCCATTACAGATACAAATACATTGGAAGAGACATTTAAGGAATTTAAGCCTGATGTAGTCGTTCATCTCAGCGCTGTACCAAATGCTGCAAAGGCTGATGCAATGAGTCCGAAAGATGTGTACGCAATTAATGTTACCGCCGCTGAAAACGTTGCCGCACTTTGTAAAAAACATTCTGCAAAATTGTTTTACACATCAACGGATATGGTTTACGGCGGCTACCGTGGTTCCATGCTTGATGAAAATGCAAAGCTTGTTCCAATTTCTCTTTATGCTGAAACTAAATTAATGGCTGAAGTGAAAATTCAAGAAGTGATGGATAATTATGTGATTCTAAGAACTGCGCTGCAAATTGGGTTTGGCTTAAATCATTCAACAAGTCATTTTGATTGGATGTATAACAAATTAAAAAACGGTGAGCAGGTTGATCTATTTCACGATCAGTGGAGAACGCCGCTTGCCTTGCATGATTCCGCACGAATGATAAATGAAGTAATTAAAAAGGATATTAGTGGTGAGATCATTAATTTCGGGGGACTTGAAAGAGTTTCCCGTTTTGAGATCGGTGAAATGTTATGCGATAATGCCGGACTCGATAAAAACCTATTGATCAAAAAATATATGAAAGATGTTGAAGGAATTTACAAAGTTGAAGATGTATCGATGAGTACGAAAAAACTGCAATCATTTGGAATTAAAGCAAAGCCGATCGAGGAAGCGATGAAAGAAGTAATGGGATATAAGTCGAATTAATGAACCAGGAAAAACTAAATCAAAAATACATCCGACGCTGTTTTACACTTGCAAAAAAAGGCTACGGAAAAGTTAATCCTAATCCATACGTTGGCTGTGTAATTGTTAAAAATGGAAAAATAATTGCTGAAGGATGGCATCATTATTTCGGCGGACCCCACGCTGAGCCGAATGCAATAAGCAAAGCAAAGCAAAGTTTAAAAGGGGCGACACTTTACTGCAATTTAGAACCATGCTGCCACACTGACAAAAAAACTCCACCCTGCACCCCGCTTGTTATTTCATCTGGAATCACAAAAGTTGTAATCTCAACACTTGACCCAAATCCTAAAGTTGCGGGAAAAGGAGTCAAACAATTGCGGGCTGCCGGAATTGAAGTTGTGACCGGCGTTCTTGAAGAAGAGGGGAATGAGCTTAATAAGTTTTTCTTTCATTCAGTTAAAACCGGACTGCCATACGTTACTGTAAAAATTGCTCAAACTCTGGACGGAAAAATAAATTTCGAAACGAAAAATCAAACATGGATTACAGGGGCAGAATCGAAAAAGTATGTCCATAAATTACGTTCAATATATGATGCTGTTTTAGTCGGCGCAAACACGGTTAAGGTTGATGACCCTCAATTAAATGTTCGTCTGGTAAAAGGAAGAAACCCTAAGAAAATAATTATTGACGGCAGACTTTCAGTTCCATTGACTAGAAAATTATTTTTAAACGATGACCTTGCGGACACCTACATTTTTACAAGCAAGAATGTATCAGCAAACAAGATTAAAACTCTTGAAAAAAAGAGTGCAAAAATTTATCGGTTAGCGCTGAACAAGAATGGTCAACTGAGTTTAAAACGGATTCTAAAAATTCTCGGTAAAGAGAATATCAATTCTGTTTTGGTAGAAGGGGGCAATTCAACTTTTACTCAGTTCATCGAAAACGAATTATTTAATGAAATAATCTACCTTTCAGCACCTAAAATTTTTGGAACGGGATTAGATGCCTACGATCTTAAAAAGAGAATTGTATTAGATCTATACTCGGCTGAAAAACTTGGTGAGGACTTAAAACTGATTTACAAAAGGAAATAGCATCCAATTTTTAATCATGATTTATTTCGTTTAAAGCCCTAACTTAGCATTTATGTTTACAGGATTAATTGAAGAAATAGGAAAGATCAGCACGGTAACACAAATTGCCGGCGGCAAACGTCTAAAAATTGAAGCATCAAAAATTTTGGATGATCTTAAAATTGATGACTCTGTTGCGATAAATGGTGTTTGCTTAACGGCTGTAGAAATTGATGCAGATGGATTTTGGGCTGAAGCTGTTGGTGCTACTCTTGAAAAAACTACACTTGCAAAAGTTTATCAAAGCCGCACAGTTAATTTAGAAAGAGCAGTCAGATTATCAGACAGACTTGGCGGTCATTTAGTGCAAGGTCATGTAAATGGAATTGGAACGATAACTAATATTACTAAACTTGGTGAAAATTATTTTGTCGAGATCAACGTTCCCGAGAATCTTCAAAAATATTTAATTGATGAAGGCTCAATTGCAGTTGACGGAATAAGTTTAACAATTGCATCATTAAAAAATTCTACGGTTGGATTATCAATTATTCCACATACCTGGAATAACACAAATTTGGTAAAGAGATCGGTGGGGGATAAAGTAAACATTGAAACTGATGTAATAGCAAAGTACATTGAAAAATTAATTAGCAGTAAAGAAAATTCTAATGATAAATTTTCGGAAGAGTGGTTCAAAAAAATAGGTTATTAAAATGAGTAAGATAAACTCCGCCAATGCGGAAGGAAAATTCAATACGATAGAAGATGCCTTAGAGGATATTAAGAACGGCAAAATGGTAATTGTTATTGATGATGAGGATAGGGAAAACGAAGGCGATATAATTATGGCAGCGGAGTTAATAACTCCCGAAGATGTAAATTTTATTACACGGGAAGCACGCGGAATGCTCTGCGCTCCTATTACTCAAGACAGGGCTAGAGAATTAAATCTTGATTACATGGTTGATGAAAATACCGCACTTCATGAAACTCCTTTTACCGTAACAGTAGATTATAAATTCGGAACCACAACAGGTATCTCGGCATTTGATAGAGCAAAAACCATTCGCGCTCTTGTGGATGAAAAATCGAAAGCGGAATACTTTGCACGTCCCGGTCACATCTTTCCATTGATCGGCAAGAAGGGAGCGGTTCTGAAAAGAGCAGGACACACTGAAGCGGCGATTGACCTTGCCAGGCTTGCGGGATTAAAGCCAGCCGGAGTTCTTTGTGAAATTATGCACGAAGACGGAAGCATGGCACGAGTACCGGAGTTGATGGATTTTTCAAAAAAGCATGACATGAAAATCATCACCATTGCCGATCTAATTGAGTACCGCCGCAAACGAGAAAAACTTGTTAAATGCAAAGTGGTTGTCGATCTGCCCTCTGAGCATGGCGATTTTAAATTACATCTTTATGAAAATCTTCTTGAGCCAAGTGATAACTCGATTGCGCTGGTAAAGGGTGATGTCCATTCTGATGAGCCGGTGCTTGTTCGTGTTCACTCTGAATGTTTGACAGGTGATGTGTTCGGTTCTAAACGCTGCGATTGCGGAGATCAGCTTGCAAGTGCAATGCAGATGGTCGAAGAGGAAGGACGAGGTGTTGTGCTTTATATGAGACAGGAGGGACGCGGAATTGGTTTAGTAAACAAACTGCTTGCGTACGGACTTCAGGAAGAAGGTAAAGATACCGTTGAAGCAAATGAGGAGCTTGGTTTTAAACCGGACTTGAGAGATTACGGAATCGGTGCTCAAATATTAAAAGATCTCGGACTTCAAAAAATTAAATTGCTTACAAATAATCCCTTAAAAATTATTGGGCTTGAAGGTTATGATCTTGAGATAGTTGAAAGAGTTCCGATTGAGGTTAGTCCGAATGAAGTAAATGAAAATTACATGCGTACCAAAAAAGAAAAAATGGGTCATCTATTTAATATTGATAAAAAGAATTTACAGGAGATATAATGCCGAAAATTATTAATGGTCACTTATCAGCAAAGGGTAAAAAATTCGGAGTGGTAGTTGGGAGGTTCAACGAATTTATTTCCAACAAATTATTAGGCGGCGCAGTTGACTGCATCGTTAGAAACGACGGAAGCGAAGATGATGTAACTGTCGCATGGGTTCCCGGCTCTTATGAGATTCCTTTGATAGCCAAGAAGATGGCGGAATCAAAAAAATATGATGCGGTAATTTGTCTTGGTGCTGTTATCCGCGGTGCAACTCCTCACTTTGATTACATTGCTGCGGAAGTTTCAAAAGGCGTTGCTCATGTTGGATTGGAAACAGGAGTCCCGGTTATCTTTGGAGTAATCACATCCGATACAATTGAGCAGGCGATCGAAAGAGCGGGAACAAAATCCGGCAATAAAGGCTGGGATGCTGCACAAACCGCTATTGAAATGGTTGACTTAATAGGAAAGCTTTAAAATCTTTTCTTTGTGTCCTTTGCGTAAGTTTTTCTTAGCGTTCTTTGCGTTTAAGGCTTTTTTCCTAACCGCAAAGGGCTCAAAGCAAATCGCAAAGAACGCAAAGAAAGAACTACCGTCGTCCTTCCAGCTTTTTCCTCAATATCTGGTTTACCGCTCCGGGATTGGCTTTTCCTTTGCTCTCTCTCATTACTTGTCCTACTAAAAATCCAATTACCTTTTCCTTACCGCCAAGATACTCCTGAACTTGTGCTTCGTTTTTTTCTAATACAGAATCAACAATTCCCTCAATTGCAGATGTGTCAGTAATTTGAACGAGATTTTTTTCTTTAACAATTGTTTCAGGTGATTTGCCGGTTTCAACCAAATCAGGAAAGATACTCTTTGCAATGTTTCCACTTATTGTTCCTTCGTCTATCAAGTTTATTAATTCCGCAATTAAATTTGGCTCAATAGGAAATTCCTCAATTGAGATTTTCATTTCTTTTAGAGTGCTCAAAGTATCACCCATTAACCAGTTACTTGCGGCTTTGTAATTTTTTGTTCCGGTTAAAATATTTTCATAATAGTCTGCAAGTTCTTTTGTACTTGTTAATATCTCAGCGTCGTATTCCGGTAAAGAAAAATCATTAATGAATCTTTGCTTGCGAGCGGTTGGCAGCTCGGGCAGTTTGTTTTTAAGTGCAGTCATCCATTCATCATTAACCTCAACGGGCATTAAATCGGGATCAGGAAAATATCTGTAATCATGCGACTCTTCCTTTCCGCGCATTGGGTATGCTTCATTCAAGTCGGCATTCCAAAGCATTGTCTGCTGAACTACTTGTTCGCCATTTTTCACCAAATCAATTTGGCGGTCAATTTCAAATTGTATTGCGCGCTCAACATTTCGGAATGAGTTCATGTTTTTTACTTCGGTGCGTGTTCCTAATTTTGTCTCTCCAGCTTCACGGATCGAAATATTCGCATCACAACGGAGAGAGCCTTCTTCCATATTACCGTCGCAAATATTTAAGTAAGTTAAAATTTGTTTCAGCTTGGATAAATATAAGTAAGCCTCTTCGGGTGTTCGTATATCCGGTTCACTAACAATTTCAATCAGCGGAACCCCGCATCTATTTACATCAACCAAAGTATCATCCCCTTGATCATGAATAGACTTGCCCGCATCCTCTTCCATGTGAATTCGTGTGATGCCGATATCTTTATTCATTCCGGCGGCAGTTGTGATGTTTATTTTTCCAAATTCACAAATGGGTTTTTCGAATTGAGAAATTTGGTAGCCTTTCGGCAGATCGGGGTAAAAATAATTTTTGCGTGCAAAGATTGAGCTTGAATTAATTTTGCATTCAGTCGCTAAGCCCATCATCACGGAATACTCAACCACCTTTTTGTTGAGCACTGGCAGTACGCCGGGGTGACCCAAACAAATTGGACAAACATTTGTGTTTGGCGGATTCCCGAAATTTGTTGAACAACCGCAAAATATTTTTGTATCAGTTGATAATTGCGCGTGTACTTCTAAACCAATAACTGCTTCGTAATTTGAACTCATAACCAAAATGGAATAATTATTAAAATTAAAAGATAAAATGTACGGAAAAATGGAGGAAGAAGATTGGCAGAAAAGACGCAAATGATTTAGTTTTAATTTTGATGGTACATAATTGTTCAATTTAATTTCACTTTTTTACCCAATTGAAATATTTAGATTTTTCCCAAGTCCAATTTCAATGAGTTTATAAAAGGTTGAAATCTGTATGTCACTCTGTCCTCTTTCAATTCTAGAGATATAACTTTTTTTTGTGCCGGTTCTTTCTGCGAGTTGTTCCTGAGTTATCTTAGCCTCAGTTCTGGCTTCTTTCAACATTACGCCTAATCTGAAAGCGAGTGAATCAGCATCATATTTATCTCTACTTGCTGTTCCTTTTTTCCCGTACTTTTGCTTAAGCAGGTCCTCAAAATTTGTAACATTTTTCATTTTATTTTTCTCCGTATTTTTCAACTAGATATTGCTTTTTCAATTTTTCAGCCAATTTGATTTCTTTTCGGGGAGTTTTTTGAGATTTCTTTAAAAAACAATTAGTCAAAACAACCAAATCGGTTTTATCAAGAAAGCAAAGAATTCTAATACTCTTAAAAGTTGTTATTACACGAATTTCAAAAATTCCTTCGCTATTTTCAATGTATTTAAAGAACTTAATTGGTACATGATTTTCAAATCGAACTAGGTCAAGAACATATTCAATTTTTAGCTGAGTCTTATTGTCTTGTTTTTTGTAAAATTCGATGAAATAATTTTTGTACGCAATTATTTTTCTTACCATAGGTAAAGTTAACTAATTAGTAAACTACTTTCAACAGGTATTAGCCGCATCATTTGATCGATGTATGTGTACTTCTAATCAAAAAACTGCTTCATAATTTAACTCATATTTCAGATGGATTAATGATCAAATTTTAGTAAGATATGTAATAAAAATCAGGGAAGGAAATTCCGGTTTAACTTATAGTATAAAAAGATTATAGACCTTGATATTAATGAACAAAGTTTTAGAAGCGTTTGAATATCATATGTTTTGTCATTGCAAATCCGTCATCCGTCAGCTGACGGAGACGGATGCGGCATTCTTTCACTTGAAGCGTCCTGAAAAAGGTTGACTCTTTTTTAAGTTATTTTGTAATCTAAACATACTCAAGATTATTGTTTTATTCTATCCATCAGCTAGCTGATGGATAGAATTTTTTTTGCTATAATAATTTTTCCACATTCTTTTTAATTCCCCATTTAGCTGATAAGCTTTTGACGGTGTAAGCATTTCTATACTTCGATGAGGTCGCTTATCATTATAAAATTTTACCCATTGCTTTATCTTCTCTTTTCCTTCGGTTATATTTCTAAAACTCAGATACCGATCTTCTGTAAATTCTTCCTTTATTGTTCTATTTATTCTTTCTGCTATTGGGTTTTCTAATGGGTCTCCATTTTCTGTCATACTTATAAACATCTCATTTTTCTTTAATAATTTTATGTACTGATGACTGCAGTACTGTATTCCTCTGTCTGAATGATGGATACAATCTTTTATCGAAGTCATATTTTTTAATGCTATCTTTAATGCCTTTACTGCCGAAGATGCTTTCAAATCTTCACTTAATGTGTAGCCTAATATCTTGCGTGAATACATATCTGTTATTAAATACAAATAACTAAAATTCTCTGTTTCTCGATATAATACTTTGTGAAGTTTGACACTTTTTAGAATATTGAGAATATTTGATAATCGACTATAAAATAAGGAGTTAGAGCGATTTAAGGGCAATTTAATGGTTTGGCACTTTTTTCAAAAACTACTACATTTTTTCAATTTTTGCAGATGGTTTGGCACAGATTTAATTGCCGTTAAATGCGTTTTAATTACTGTTTAAAAGCTATTTTTTACTTGGCTGCTTAATTAATTCTTTTGTGTCTGCCCGGGCGGAAATTATATCATCAAGCATTTTATTTATTATTGGTACTGCCTCCGGAGCTTGGCGGAATTTCAATAAAAATTCCTTTTCAACTGGACTTGGTTCATAAGTACTATTGCTTATTTCTTTATAAGGTGGATCCTCACCGGTGAGAAGCCAGTACAGGCTAACATTGCCAATACGTGAAATGTTAATAAGGGATTGAAAATCACCAAAGTTGCCATCTTCCCAAGCATTGCATAATGCCTCAGAATACTCAGCGTCTTCAATGTGTAGTATCTGTTTTCCAAATTCTGCTTTCGTAAAGTTTAGTTCTTTACGAATAGCCTTCACTCGTTCACCAACATCTTTGTTAAACAATTTAAAGCATTTGAACCATGAATCAGAGGTAAGAAGTTCATAAATATCACAGCCTTGATCTGCAAGCCTGATCAATAGTTCCGGACCCGGAATACTCCTACCACTAAGATACGATGTCTGCATAGATTGCGGCTTCATCAACAGTGCCCGCGCAAACACGCTATACTTACCGTACTTACTTTTTCCAAATTTTTTAAGCCGTTTACTAATGAGAAGCCGATTTAATTTCATATGTTTTTGAGTGAATATTTAAAAAATATTTCTTGCATTTAATCTGTTATTGACTTATTATTAAAATGTTGACTGTAAAGATTGTGTATTTATAATAAAATAAGCAGATAATATAATGACTAAAGCACAAAAGAACAATTGTAAACGAACACACTGCACAATAAGAATTGAGCAGGATCTCTTAGATGTTATAAGAAAAATAGGTCGCAATGAGTGCTTGCTCTTATCACCTTTTATGGGCAGACTTATAAATAGCGAACTTCCGATCTATAATTCTATAGGTGGTTCAGCATACCTTCACGATTACAAAAAAGAATCAGAACATGCATTCCACGCACTACCCAGCAACATATACTCCATACTAAAGAAAAAAGCTGATGCTGAGGGACGAGCTGTTTCTGCACTTGTAAATGCTATGCTTAAAGCTGCTTTAAGGAAACGTGAATCAGCCGTTCCATCCAATAATAACTCCAATTCAAATATAGCACAGCAATGATGAGAAGTCTATTAAAATTTGCAAATAAGGAACTACAATTTTAAGGAATTACTGTAATGGCAAAATCAACTGAATTAGATTACTTAGAAGAGCTTAAGCAGCTTGAGAGTGAGCTAGTAAGAAACGATAAAGACCTTTGCAGCATTGATGAATTAGCAAAGATTGTTGCACGTTCCGTATTTACAATCTATAAAGCCTCATCACCTACCGAGGATGGAATATTCGGGCTTGAATGGTTAGTGCTGTTCATGAACCGTAAAAATAATTATGACATTTTAGAATTTATTTGCCGTCATACTGATCACCTACCGCCTGTAAAAGTACCACGTTTAAGAGCAAAGAAAAATGATGAACAGTGCATATATAAAGAGCTACAAGGCATTTTAAACAATGCATCTATGACCTACTATGATTTTATGAACAATCCTCAGAGTACCGATAAATTAAAACAATTGAAGCAAACAATCAGAAAAGCAATAAAGGAGCTACTTTCTGTTGAGAAGCATTCGGAGAAACTAAACATTGCACAGCTGGAGATGGAGTTGTAATGGATAACTACCGGCTAAAAACTATTGAACAGTTTAACTCACATAATGGTCAATTCAAATGAAAGTACATCCGGAAAATTCTGAAAATAAGCTGCCTAAAAACCTAATATCCTATTTAAAAGGTGGCAGGCAAGGTGGCAGGCAGGGTGACAGGCTCCAAAATCTGCTTCAAAATCCTTGTAATGACATAATAAATAATAACTTAGCCACTTCTGAAGTCTGGTTATCTACTTCCGAAGGTAGCAGGCTAGTAGGTATGCGGAAGCAAAGTTTTAGAGAGAATATTAAGAAAAATAAGTATGTGACAAAATGGCACACTGGCAATGGCGGCAAACAATATAGAATTTTACTTTCTTCGCTTCCGATTGAGGCACAATTGAAGTACTGGAATGAACAGGGAATAGATTTTAACAACATAATTAATAATGAAATACCCGAAGAAAAAATTGATGAAGCAGATATTGTAAGAATTGCCTATGAGAACGCCTCGGAGTTTAACCGTAAAAAGTTTGATAAGTACAGATTAATATTAAACGACTCGGAATTTTTAACAGGAAAAGAGTTAGAGGATTTTGTTGAAAAATGGAATAATGAAAATCCGGAGAATACAACAAGTGCTCGCACTATTTCAAAAAAAAGGAAAATAGTAAAAGAAATGGGGCTTGTTGGTTTGCTGGGTAATTATGGAAAGAACACCGGTATAAGTAAAATAGATGATTACCACTTTGAATATTTTAGTAAGATGTACCTTGATGAAGAGCGGCAAACTGCAGAAGCATGCTGGATGGCTACGCTTGGTTATGCAAAACAATTAGATACCGAATTAAAGGTTGAAGAGTTTCCATCTGTAAGCAGTTTTGTTCGCAGATTAGAAGCTGAAGTACCGAAAGATGTAATAGATTTGAAACGGCGCGGATATGCCTACTGGAATAAGCATTGGAATAATTATGTTGATAGAGATTATACAAATATTCAACCGGGTGAAGTTTGGGTGTCGGATCACCGGCAGATTGACCAGGCAGTGCTTAATGAATTAGACCAAAGAAAACGAGGTGAATCCCTTAAAGAATGGTTTAATCATAATTTACATGCCTTTCAAACCGATGGTAGAAACAAAAAGCCGGTCTTTCCATGGCTAACAGTTTGGAGAGATTTTTTAACCGGCAAATGGCTCGGCTGGTTCATTCATATTGAAGAACCGAATACTGATCATGTACTGCATGCGTTTCAGTTGGCTGCAAGTAGCTATGGAGTGCCGAGATCTATAATTATTGACAATGGGAAGGATTACCGAAGTAAGGATTTTGCAGGGGGAAGAGTTAAAAAATATAAGCTAGAGGTTCATCAGACTAAGGTTAGGTCTCTCTGCAGTCTTCTTAATATAGATGTTACTTTTACTATACCATATAACGCCCAGGCAAAACCGATTGAACGTGATTTTAAGATTTACAAGGAATGGATGGATAAAAAATTTCCCGGTTATCGGGGCGGCAATGTTATTGAGAGACCTGAAAAATTAGCAGGTGAAATTAAAACCGGGAAGATAATATCGATCGGTAAATACATTCCCTTTATGAACTTTTTTGTTGATAACATTTTGCATAAGTATAAATCGAACGGGAAAGTACTGCAGGGACGCAGCCGTGATGAAGCCTGGCATGAAGAAATTGCCAAACTTAGCGAAGCCGGCACACCGCGTGTAGTAAGAAGAGTAACTGATGATGATTTAAAATTATTCTGCATGCGAATGAGCAAAGACCAGAAGATAGTACGTAATGGAATATGCCTCAGTCAAACACACAACCTTTATTATTGGGGTGAATGGATGCATGGGATCAAAGGTGAATATGTTTATATGCGAAGGGATAATAGTAAGTACCAGGAAGCGTGGGTGTTCAGATCAAAGGATAATACATTTATAGGTAAGGCATATTTGAACGCATTCACAGCACCGGCATATGCAAGAACAGATCTGGAAAAGAAGCAGCTTCAAGATGTAATACAAAAGAAAAATGTCGGGCTGAAAATAGCTAAAGCATTAGGCAAATCGGACTTGCAAATATCGGCTGAAGAAGAATTAAGGCATCACGCAATGGGAATTAAAGCTTTGAATGGTGATGATGATATTAAAATACCGGCATCTAAAGAAGTTGTTACCTATTACAAAAGTGAAATAAGCGAAGCAAACGCAAAAGAAAAACTTAGACGTACGGGAACTGATGATGTTGAAAATTATGGACCATTGACAAAGAAAGAAGAAGAAGTTAAAAGTTGGATTGGAGATGAATAACCGTAAAAAGGAGTTTAAGACAATGAGCGACAAAATAAAATTACTAACACAGAAACAGATATATAGGGCAGCCCTTCACATAGCAAAGCAATTGGAAGGACTGCAAATAATAAATGCAAATAATGTGTTAGATACTGCTAAGACCTTTATAATTCAATCTCATAATGTTAATAGCAGTACAGTTGAAAAAATGGCTAATTACCTTAAAATACCGGTCGAGCCACTGACTAAAATCTCGGATCTTCTTTTAGAACCTACCGAAGATGATGATTAGCGACGATGGAGTACTGAGTCTCTCTAATAGAAGAACAAGCGTACCGGTACTGATGATATTGAACTTTATGAATCATTAACAAAAAAAGTAAATGAAATTGAAGATTGGATTGGAGATGAATAATTATAGTGGATATAAAATTTCTCAAAAGGAGCTAATTATGGAACAAGCAGTTAAAAGTAATTTAATTTCGATTAATGCACAAACAAATAATGACCTGGAAAGGTTCTTTGAAAAATCGGATTTGACCTGGAAAGAAATTTCAAGGAGAATCGGGTTCAGTTCATCGATAATTTCCCAGTGGAGAAACAATAAGTACCCGGGGAATAATAATGAGATAGCAAAAGCAGTGGAACGCTTTTTAACTATTGAAAACAGAAAACTTAATTCGCAAAAAAAGGAATTGGATTTTGTGAAGATCGGCAATACAAATAAAGTATTTCATGTACTTAGAACAGCACATACAGACGGGATACTTGCTGCTATAATTGGTGATACCGGAACCGGTAAAACTACGAGCATTAAAGAGTACGCAAAAAACAATGATGTAATTTACATCGAGTCGAACAGAACGTTCAAATTTCCGGTAGAGTATTTAAGGAAGATACATCAGCATCCTAAAATAAATAAGGATGGCAGAGGTACGATGAATGCTTTGTTCAGTGACATTGTGGATACGATAACAGGCAAGAACATTGTTATTGTAATTGACCAGGCAGATTATTTGAATCTTTCGGCAATAGACATTTTTAGAACATTGAATGATGCAAGCGGAGTGGGAGTTGTATTTGTAGGGCTTCCATCATTCTCAGCAACGTTAAGAGGAAATGAAGCTGAAGTAAGGCAGGTAAGGGATAGGATAAAAGTGAAGCTGGAACTAAGACCTTATACAATTGACGATGCAAAATTAATATTGAATGCAAACTGGCCCGGTTTAAATGGCATGTCGGAAGAGTTATACCGGTGTTCAAACGGCAGTATTAGATTACTCTCCGGGCTTGTTTATAATTCAAGAAGAATAATTTCTTCACCAAAGAGTGAAGTAACAAAATTAAATAAGCAGGTTATTAAAACAGCCGCAGGCTTATTGGATGTGAGAGTATATGTATAAAAATAGTTTAACTAAAAAATTAAAAAATCCCACAACCGAAAACAGGAATTAAAGATGACAGATATAATAAAATCAAATAAAAATGAAAGTGAAAGTGAGACTGCGATAACATTAACGTATCCGGATTTATCGATGTACATTGATCAAATAATAAGCCTTACAGATGTGCTTTATTTGGCAGCCGAGAATTTAGATAATAGTGCATCAATGATGCACACTCTATTATTACTGCGGCGTATGATAAAGGAAATAGAGACCAAGTATTATGAAGGGACCACAAAAGTAATTGAAAAATAAAAGCAAGAAAGTGAGCTATGAGTATTACAAGAATTCAAATAGTTAAAATTCACATTGCCAAAAAAGAGTTGGGATTAAGCAGTGATGAATATAAAAGCATGCTTGAGAGCTTCAATGCATCCAGTTCAAAAGAATTATCCTATAAGGAGGCTGAGCAGCTGCTGAAAAAGTTAATGCAGCTTGGATGGATACCGAAGAAAACAGCTAAATCAAATATCGGTTCAAAACGGTTTAGTACAATAAAAAGAAATTCATTGATGCATGCAACTGCTAAGCAGCTGCGGATGATTGAAGGCATGTGGATGGAAGTATCGAGAGAAAAAACGACTGAGAGCTTGAACAAATTTATTAAACGGATTGTTGGTGTTGATCATATTGAATGGCTTAGAAGACATGATGTTCCTAAGATAGTTAAAGCTCTTCAGTCAATATATATAAGCAAAAGAAAAAATGATAACCAATTATCAAAAATCGAAATACGGGAAAAGTAGAAAAATGAACCCGGACTAATTATGTATTTACTATTGGAGCTATAATGGATTTGAATTGGATAAAAGAAATACACTTTGAATGCTACTTAGATGAAGAGGAGCTTGAAAATTTTTATGTATATGGACTTGACAGAATAGTTTATTTATTAACGAAACTCCATAACACAATTCCGAGAGTTGCTAATGGTGTAATTGAAAACTTAAAGGAAATATATGTGGTGGAAAATTATTCAACAAAAAGAAAGAGTGAAATAGCAAATCAATTAGGTATTAGGACAAAAGATGTTAAAGCAATTTTAATTAAACATGGAATAATGAAGGAACTTGTAGAATGAATTTAAAGTGGCTTAGAGACCTAGATGAGAACTTACTTGAAGAAGAGCATAAAGAAATTTGCTCATTGATAGGCATTGATAATTTCATAAAAATTTATGAAAAGTTTAACCGTGTTTCGATCTATCTTTCTACAAAATCATTGTCGAGATTAAAGAAAATATATATACATCAGCATTCCCATCTACCAGTAAAAAAATTAGCAAGAAAATTAGAGGCTAGTGAACGCTTCGTTTATCAAGTGCTTGACGATCCGCCTCCGGTTGAAATTACACACTATAACAAATAACACAAAAAAGGAAAAGTACAATGTCCAAAAAAATAGTAAAATCCGTAACAGCAATAGTCGATTATCCAAAAGTAAAAGAGCTCCAAACTAAGCTGAATAAAATGCAAGAAGGCATTACCGAATTAAAAGAGAAGCTTGAAAATCATGAATCATCACTAATTAGAGAAAATAGAAAGCTTGATGTTGTGTTGGTCTCATTTGAACTGGACGAAGCTTCGAGAGGTGATGTTGAGAACCAGGAAGAGACGACTACCGTCATAGAAAAACAGATCAAGCAAATTAAAAGGGAGTTAAAGGCTAAGCTTGGTGCTGCTGAAATTCTTGAAAGAAATTTATCAACTGCTAGGGAAAATGCTCAATTAGTAAGACTGGAAGCATTAAAAGCAGAAGTTGATACCGGTAAAAAAATATTTGCAGAAAAGTATCCTGATTTAATTAAAGATCTGAAAGCAATAGCCGAAACTGAAATGACTTACATAGGGGAAAATGCTAATCAGCCATTTCAATTGGGTTTAACATATGATCATGAATACCCACGTTTTATAGAGATGTTACCTTTATTCTATGGAAAATTTGATCTTGAGAAATATCAAGAATTAAATTTGCGGTATAGTCCCTATAGACCAGAAGTCTAATTGAATTTTGGAATACAAAGAGAATTGCTGCAGCACCTTAAATAAAGAATTTGAGGTCCTAAAAAAGTAAAAAAAAGGCGTAGTAAAAGTGTTAAGTAAAATATTCAAGAATTATAGGTTTGACTGATTTGATTTGGTCAGTCAATAGAAGCCATGGAGTCGGCTTCGTCTTTCATCAATGCAGCATGCCTTTCTTCCGGGCATGCTGTATTTTAAAAACGTTCATAAATCAATTTTAAGGCGGTTTTATTAAAAGTTGGCAATATATATCGGGTTTAAGTTTTAAATCAAATTTAAACAGCTCAAAACACTTTTTAAACAGTACTCTAAGTTTAGAGTCAGACCTAAAAATGATGAGTAATAAACAAATACTAATTTTTAACACTTATTAAAACTAAAAAGGCTTCATCCTTCTACTATCATTTACTCCTTGACCCCACAGTCTTTATCCGCCTATGAAGTCCATTGTCCTAGAAGTTCCGTTAATTTTACAAAAGGATTTAGTTACGAGGTAAATGTAAATTTATAAGGAGTAGGGAGTCATCCTAAAAATCTTTAAGATAAGCTCTAAATAATTATTGAAACTTTTCGATAGTATTACTACTATACTATAAAACATAAGTTACAAGAATAATACTTGATATTTAAAGTGTGAAGCCAGATATTTGAATGTACAATGCCAGAAAAAAAATCAAATAACAACAGCACTGTTAAAGAAGATATTCTTCTGAGAACAGGATGTACTATTGTCTACTTAATGGGAAAGGTAGGCATTTTTCATTTCAACAAATTACTTTATCTCCTCGAATATCATTTCATCAAAAAGTATGGGTGTAGATTCACCGGAGAACAATTCGTAAAAATTACTCACGGACCAGTTGTAACAAATTATAAGCAAAAAATAAATTATTTATTTAAGTCAGGTTATGTGACAACTGATATAGAAACTTTGAAAATGAAACGAAGACTCGAAGATGATAAAGCTGCTAGTAGAATACCGATTTGTTCTAATGACAACACTGAAAATTATTTATTAGATAACCCTATTGCTTTTAATTTACTCAGAAATATTGTTGATAAATATGGAGGATTACCAGTTGATGATCTGGAAAGAATTGTCTACTCCACAGAACCGGTAATTAATTATGTTGATGCGGCTGCATTTAGCCCATTTGTAAAAGAAAAGGGAGGATATGTGCTCAAAAGTCCACATATTAAAATAAGGGAACAAAAAGAAAGAATACCTGAATGGAAGAAAATGGCTCTAAAGCACATGCAAAAATTCCCAACCGTTAAGGACCCTCAGCAAATGAAAGAAGATTATGAAGACTTTAAGAATTTAGAATATTTACGACCACATTATGACTGATTCTTCCAATTCCTCCACTCCGCCCCCTTACCCTGGCGAAATTTGGTATATTGATAGCCGGAAAATTGTCCTAGACCATGAACGGTTAATATATATTCCCAAAAGACCATGCTTAATATTATCTAGCGAAGATGCAATTAATGAATGTCTCTGTACGGTTAGTATTGTCCCTTTTTCTACAAAGGGATTAGCGGACAAATACAGATTTCCTGTTGGACATGGCATTGAGAACTGTATTGAATCATTTGAAAAAAGCAAAGATTCAAAAGCATTATTACACCTCTATCAGTGCATCTCAAGGGATCATCTCGACAAAAGAATTGCGAGGTTGGAATTGAATACCTACTTGGCAGTTAAGGAAGTACTATGCAATAATTTAATTGGTTATACAGACATTTAATAAAAAGCCGGTTCAGCTTTACCCTAGCCTGCTTAATAATCCACACCTTTAATAGAAAGCATTCTCAGCTTTTTAAGAAGAAAAATAAATACCGACGTCAGATTAAATTTTAGAAAACAATCCGGCGTTTTCTCTATCCTGCTTTGCTCTTTCTTCGTGGGTCATTTTAGCGCGTTTTTCAAAAGCACTTTAAAATACTTTATCGGCTCTGCTTCATAATATCCACCTCAGCAAGCATGTCCAAACAAGCATGCTTTTATTTTTTGAACTTCTTTAATGAGTCTTTAGCTAAAGCCACTATATAGATAAAAAAAAGAATTTGAAATTATTGTAAAAAAAATAGATGCATAAAACTACCAAATAGGCTAATATTGGATGAAAGGAAAATGTCAATTGTAAATGGAGGCAAACTAAATTATGGACTATGAATCCAAATGGTATATTGAAAAGGAATTGGGAAGTGGCGGTCAAGGAAAAGTATTTTTAGTCGTAGATAGAGAGGCACTGCAATCAAATAAGAATAAACTATTGAAGGTAATTCGTGATATTACTCCCGTAAATTCATATGAAAATAATGATAATTTAATAAAACATTTTAGAAGTGAAATAAAGAAACTGATTGAGATAGAATATGAAGCTCCAAAAGGAGCATTGAAAGTATTGCATAAGCCTGAGGTAGCCAGGGCTAATAAGCTTGCTTATATTAGGATAAAGGATGAAATGCAAGCCATGAAAAAATTAGATCATAATAATTTATTGAAATTATTGGATGCAGATATTTCCGGTAAATGGTTTGTATCTGAATATCATTCCGGTGGAACTTTAGGTGATAACATCAGTAGGTTTAAGGGAAACATAGTGCAATCAATTAAGTATTTTAAGCCGCTAGTTGAAGGTGTCGCTATGATGCATATGAACAAATTGGTTCATAGAGATATTAAACCTCAAAATATTTTCATATCAAAATCCGATGAACTTATTTTAGGTGATATGGGATTAGTATATTTTAGCGATGCAGATAAAACAAGAATTTCTAATGAATTTGAAAACGTGGGTAGTAGGGATTGGATGCCTGCGTGGGCGATGGGAGTTAAAATAGATGAAGTGAATCCAAGTTTTGATGTCTTCACGTTGGGAAAAACTCTATGGTCTATGATCAGTGGGCTGCCTGTATTAAGGCTTTGGTATATTGAAGAAGATCAATTTAATCTTGAAAAAATATTTCAGGATAAGTATCAAATGAAATTAGTCAATAAGTTTTTCAAGAAAGTAATTGTAGAAAGAGAAAAGCAGTGTTTGCCGAATGCATTGGAAATGCTCTATGAATTAGAAGAACTTGTCTATAAGATGGAAAATGGATCTGAAATACTTTCTATGGATATTACCAGACGATGTAAAGTTTGTGGTATTGGACACTACAATTGTATATCCGATAATAACAGTAGCAGCACCTCTAATTTTGGGTTGAATAATGTCGGAACTCGGAAATTCAGGATATTTTCTTGCTCGGATTGTGGTCATGTCCAATTATTCACTCATGAAAATGATTATGAAATAAAAGCATGGGAGTAGGAATTGAAGATTATATAAAACCCAGCTGATACTCAGCAATAAAAATTTAATGATATTAAAAAGTAGTTTAAAGGCATTTTAAATAATCGTTACAATCCATTTAATTTAAAGATTTTGATTAGAATATTACTAAATTGGGAACAATTAAAGTGTGACAAAATGTCATTTAGATAGATCTAAGTTAGGAGAAATCCAAGCGGTTTTGCGGGTTTTGAAAATGCCAAACCAAATGCAGAAAAATGCCAAACCAAATGCGGAGTTATACTCGAAGCAAAATATAAGTGATATCTGATACTATCACTTGATTCGGCTTTAATGGAACTATATCCTTAATTAAATTTGGATACTTGTGAAAGTGATGATAACTGTATGTTGTCCTTGTTTTATATCGCTTTCGGGCATTTAATAAATTATTTCTTCGTAACAGTTCATAAAACTTATCTCTACCGATCTTAATTCCATGAGCTGCAAAGTCTTCTTGCAACGAGCAATGCAAATTTCGTCCGCTGCCTTTCTTCCAGATTTTTCTTTTCTCTTTTATTAAATCTACTACTAAAGCTTCCTCAAATTCTTCCTTCTCTTCAGTTCTAATACGTTTGTAAAATGATTGTTTACTATAGCCAAGCAATCGACACAGGTTTGATATACTTATCTTTTCTCTGCTTTCTTCTTTAATTCTAATAATTGCTTGGCACCAAACTTTTTTCTAATCGCTATTCCTAAATCTTCTTCGGCGATCTCTACCATTTTTTTCCATAGTGCTGACCGATGTTTCTCTTGGCTTAGTTCTGCCTCTAGTTCTGCTATCCGATTTCTTTGAACTTGCAAAGTTATTTCTTTTTGATTGTTTTTTGACACTTCAAACTCACTCGGTTGTCGATAATTTTTTATACCGTTAAATTCTCGAATCCAATATAATATTGCACAGTTACTTTTGATACCATAAATCCTTCTTGCTTCTTCCTTTGTACATTTTCCTTCTAAAACCGAGTTTATTACTTTTATTTTAAAGGATTCACTATACTTTCTTTTTTGTTTTTTCATACTTTTGTCCTGGTTTTTGTTGACTTTTTTAGTCAACCTATTTCAGGACTATACA
>JABFGH010000004.1 GCA_013112585.1 Ignavibacteriota bacterium
CAATACAAGAAATAACCGGAAGATCGATGAAAGTAGTAAAAGAATATATTAAATTGTATTATGATCTAAATCCGGAAACAAATAAATAAAGGTAAATTTTACCAGGCGACAAATGTCGGTATTGTAAATAAATTCCCGTCTATAATTATTATTTAGATTTTACATTTATCACAGTTACTTCGGGAGTCGAGTTATACCTAATCGGCGCTAATGATAATCCTAATCCGGGAGTAACAACCATCAGCATATCATCAATCCAAAAATCTCCTCTAACAAAATTTGTTTCAATTAAGGTAGGTGATAAATTAAAAAACGGGAAGAATAAAGTTATCTGTCCGCCGTGTGTATGCCCGGCAAAGTAAAAATCATAATCCTTCTTAACAGCTTTATCAATAAGGTATTTGCGCGGCTGATGTGTTAATAAAATTTTCAAGTCATACTCGGAACCCCCGTTTGTAAGGCTGTCAAGCAGAGAATCTGAAATTCTTTCGACGTAAGTATTTGTTAAAAATGTTATTGCAATTTCTGCTCCGTTTATGTCGATTGTTTTTGTTTCATTATCAATCATCGGGATATTGTATTTTTCAAGAGCACTGGTAACTTCAAATACACTCCGCTTACTATCGCCCCTGTAAGCCCAATTATCATGATCGCCGATGCATGCGTAAACCCCATAATTGGCTTTAAGTTTACCAAGGGACTTAGCGGCAGTTTCAATATAGCGGGGCGTACTGGTAATAATATCTCCGGCTATTAAAATTAAATCGGCATCAGTTGCGTTGACCATATCGATAAAATCATTTAGCCGTTCGCCGTTTGTATATCTATCCACTTGTACATCTGAAATCAATGCAATTTGAAAATCGTCTAACTCTTTATTTAGTGAACTTTTCTGATAGGTGATTTCATTTAAGTTTATGGCAGATAAATCATAAATGATTCTTACCGGAACGTAAACAATAAATAATAATAATATGAATAGTAAAACCTTTGCTTCAAAATTCTTCCATTTAGTTTTAATTTTTTTATAGAGGGGAAATAATATCAGCTTTAATAAATCGGACAGGAAATAAAAAATTACAACTTGCAAAACGATGGTAAAGAAAAACCAAAATGGATAGATAATTAAATAATCGATTAAAACTCCTTCAGGCGGAGTTAGACTTCGATCACCGGTGATTAAATAATATCCCCAAATAAAAATTATTGATAGGGGAAACATATTAAATAATATTAGTCCGGTAATTTTAAGCCACTTGAATTTTTTAGTACTGACAGATGGGAAAACTCTATTAAATATCAGTGAAGACTTTTTGAGAAAATAATATTGCACTCCAAAATAGAGCAGCAGTGCGAGAATAATACGTAGTAAAAAGGACATAATTTAGTTTATAAATTAAAACAAATAAAATATTGAAAAGTTCAATTAAATGTATTGGTGAAAGAGTATAAAAAAAGCTGCTGAAAGGATTTTCAGCAGCTTTTTGGTTGTTTAGTCAAATTAATAAATAAATTTACGGGCAAGGTTGATTGAAGTAATATTTGATTCATGCCAGCCGGTGTAGTAAAGTTTATAATCATTTACATCATATAATAAATAAGGATATCCAATATTAGCATAATTCTCATTTGTTAGCTCTTCAGTAAAGATTGGATTATTTAAATCTTTAACCCAGTTGATACCATCTGTAGAATATGCAATCCCAAATCCTGTAATGTTAGAAATTGATCCATTACTGTAAATCATCTGAAATTGTGAATTTACCTTTATTACGGTTGGATTCCCTATTAGATTTTCCTCCCAAACTTGATCAGGTTCAATTATTGGAGATGGCTGCTTTTCCCAATTTATCCCGTCAACTGAAGTTGCACATCCAATTTTGATATCGTAAATATCATTTTTCCCTGTATAATATAGATAGTATTGATTATCACTTTTAACGATATCAGTTGCAGCAATTTTGTAATCGTTGGTTATCATATTTCCACTTAATATCGGATTAGGTAGTTTTTCCCAATTGATACCATCTTGTGATGTAGCCAACCCAACACTCCATTTACTGTAAGAATCTCGCCATCCTGTGTAATACATTTTAAAAATATCCAGGTCTTTAATTACGACTGCCATGGTTACACTCAAGTCATCCCAAGAGCCGTATGACCCGGGCTCAAGAACAGGACCTTGATCATGAATTTGCCATGTTACTCCATTATTAGATTTAGCAAGATAAATCACAAATTTACCGTTGTGCGCTCTTGCACTATACCACATATAGTATAAATCATTATCTTTAACAACATGGGATGCAGCTATCCCAAAAGGATCATGATTATTTCCAAGTCTTTCCACTACTGGGTTGACAGGAAAATCAATAAATTTATTTTCATCTCCCCAGTTTACAAATAAGTAAATTGATCCCGTGCCATTACCGGTTGGAGCCAATGTTAATGAAACGGTTGTTATCTCACCGGCAACAATATCCAAAACAGTTTCTCCGCTGAAAACAACCAGATTCTGAGAATCAAATGCTTCAACAACTAAATTCCATTGTCCTACGGGAATTTGGTCAATAAATAATTCGGCTGAATTACTATCCAGTAAACTAAGTGAACTAATAATAGGATCATGGTTAAGTTTACTTAAAGTAGCCTTTACAGTTACAACATTTTCAGGCACTGTGTTCTTGTTAAATTTTAGTGAAATTTGCCCGCTTGAATTATCCAGAGTTTGATTTGGCGAGTTTGATATGCAGGTAATAAGTGAAAAAGATAATAATAGTAAAAATGGAATCTTTAAGAAAACTTTCATAACGCCTCCTTTGCAAAAAGACAAAAAGTATTATTTAATTAGATATCAATGTTCTAATATTGTTTTTAATGTAACAAAAAATAATTTTTATTTCAAATTAAAAAATCATTCTTTTTCAGTAATTAATAATCTTTATATTTACAATCGAAATTATGAAAAAAATCTTAGTACTATCTTTTTATTATCCGCCTTCAAGTAAAGCATCAATGCACTGGCCTTTAAAAATGGCTGAACTTTTACCTAATTTTGGCTGGGAACCGGTTATTCTGACCGTTGATGAAGATGTTGTTTCAGCAATTGAAAACCGCGGTAATTTAGACACGAATACCATTTTAAGAACCGGTTTTTGGGATGTGTTTAAAATTTATAAAAAGTTTATAGGGAAAAAATCTGAAGAATCTTTATCCGTTTCCGAGACAATAAGTAATACTAATGCATCATTTACACAAAGGTTATCGCTTTGGATTAGAATGAATCTTTTTATTCCGGATGCAAGAATTGGATGGTATTTTCCTGCTGTAAAAAAGGCTTCAAACTTTATAAAAAAAAATAAAATCGATTTAATATTAACCAACGGTCCACCGCACAGCACACACTTAATTGGTAAAAAATTAAGTAAAAAGTTTAAGATACCCTTGGCAGCAATGTTTATTGATCCTTGGGTCGATATATCATACTACAAGGGACATAAACGAAATAAACTGACAGTTTTATTGGATAACTATTTAGAGAGAAAAGTTGTAGAACATTCCTCTAAAATGTTTTTTGTTACAAAAGGCTTAGTCAAATATTATTCAAAAAAATATCCGGCAGCAGCTAATAAATCAAATCTTATTTATTGGGGCTATAACGAAAAAGATTTTGAGGGATTAAAAAGAGAGCGATCAGAAAATTATAAAGTTATTGTTCATGCCGGTAATTTATATGATCATCAAAATCCCGAAATATTTTGGCAGCAATTGAAAGAAAAAATCAGCAGCGGTGAAAAATTGCGCATGAGATTTATTGGCACACAAGGTCCTGCGGTAAAACAATCTATAATAAAATTTGGATTAGAGAATCATACCGAGTATTTAGGTTATCTGCCATATAAAGAAGTGTTGCAGGAAATAATAAATGCAGATTATCTAATGATGTGTGTGGCTGAAGAAAGACATATACCGGGCAAACTTTTTGAATATTTAAGGTCAGGTAACCCTATAATCGCTTTTGGAGATCATTCATCAGAGGTTGAAGTAATTCTTAGAGAATCTAATTCCGGTAATCTATATTCTTATACCGAAACCGGTATTGATTATTTTAAAGATTTACTAAATATAAAACCGAATTGTGAACATGTTAAAAAATATTCCAGAGAAGAACTTATCAAACAAATAGCAGTAGAATTAGATTCCATATTGAACAACTGAATGATTTAAATCCTTAATGATAGCCAATTTGAAATATATGATAAAGCACTCGATGATTTACAGCATTAGTAATTTCGCTACTAAGGCTTCTGGATTAGTGCTTTTACCAATTTATACAAAGTATTTTACGGTAGAAGAATTTGGCAGACTTGCTCTGCTGCTTGCAACAACTTTAATTACCAGCCAAGTTTTGATACTGGGACAAAGCCAGTCTATAGTTCGTTTTACTACTCTTGCTGAATACATTGAGAAAAAAAAACAAGTTTTTTTTACCATAGGAGTAACTCTATTATTATTACTGATCGGCTTTATAATTTTAGGTGAGTTTAGTCTGTTTATTTTACCCAATGATTTCAATTCGGAAATTCCTTATACCTACTATTTACATATCTGTCTCTATCTTATAGTATTCATGGTTATTAATAATTTTATTTTGAATAAACTTAGAGCAGATGAGAGGTCAGTATTATATACTTCTCTGAGTTTGATTAAACTTGCTGTAACAATAATTCTAACTCTATATTTTATTATTGTTATAAATCTTAATATTGAATCAGTTTTAATTGCACAGTTATTCGGAGAAATTATATCATTATTATTTGCGATACCAACAGTTTATAAAAGTATTGAACTCAATTATAACAAGTCAATTCTAAAAAAATCTCTTGGTTTTGGGTTACCCTTAATATTTAGTGTATTTGCTTTAAATCTTCTAAATGTTGGAGATAGATACATAATTAAATACTTAGCCGGAGAATTTAGTGTTGGTCTTTTTGAATTGGCTTCTAAAATATCGGGTATTCACTATATGTTTTTGGTAGTTCCATTCAGCTTATCATTCTTACCAAAAGCATATAAGCTGTTCAAATCAGATGGAGATATTGACTACTACAAAAATTTAATGACGTATTTTTGTTTTGTTTTATTATGGGGAGGGTTAATACTTGCATTTCTGGCGAAACCTGTTATTGAACTTTTTGTCCTCGATGAAAGCTTTTATCCATCTAGTAGAATTGTTCCGATACTAATATTAGGAAATATTTTTATGGGTTTAACACAAATTTCTTCACTGGGTATGTATTTAGAGGGGAAATCGGTTAAGATTGCGATTATTAGTTTATTTAGTGCAATCGTTCTGTTAGGACTCGATTTCATATCAATTCCAAATTGGGGATACCAGGGTGCTGCTTACAGTAAGTTACTCACCTTTATATGTCTTTTTCTTATTTCATTATTTTATTCAAATAAAGTTGTAAAAATCCCTTTTGAATATAAACGAATAACACTCCTTTTTATTACCGCTTTTATTTGTTACTATCTCGGTAATTTGTTCTCCGATGGAAGCTTATTTATTGTTTTCAGCTTTATACTGTTTCTATTGTATCCAATAATTTTATGGATGCTTAATTTCTTCAAACCAAATGAAAAACAAACCGTAGTAAATATTTTAAGAAATTTCTTTAAGTTGAATTAGTAAAATTTAAAATTTTTTTGAGTTATTAAAATGACGAAAAGTAAAAAGAAAAAAGTAAGAGAATCAGAAAAGAAACGAGAATTTAATATTGATAAATACATTCCTGAAAAATACCAAACGATAAGTGCCCTTGGTATAATACTAATTGTATTTTTAATTTATCTTTCACCGATGTTTTTCGATGGAAAAACATTTGAATCAGGAGATATCCTAACATCGAAAGCTGCCAAATCTTATGTTGAAAAAGATAGAGATGGCTACACGTTATGGAACCCCTATATTTTTTGTGGAATGCCTGCCTATGCAGGGGCATTAGATTATAAATGGTTTAATTTAATATACGTTTCTGTTAGAGTTGTTCGAGATGCTTTTACTTCTATTTTTTCTGTCGATTATACTCAGTGGACATTTTATTTAATCGTTCTGGCATTTACAAGTTTCTTATTAATTAAGTATTTAACAAAAAATTTTTTGGTTGCTCTTTTCGGCGGCTTAGCTACATCTTTAAGCACCGGTATAATGCTTTTCTTAATGATAGGTCATGTTACTAAGCTGATTACTCTTGGGTTCTATCCCCTTATCTTTTTATTACTATTAAAGTTTGAAGATAAAATAAAATTTCGTGATTTTATTCTCCTCGTAATAATACTTCAAATTTCAATTCAGGGATTTCATGTTCAGATAATATTTTATACTCTATTTTCCGTATTTATTTATTTCCTCTATAATATTATCAGATCATTTTACCGAAAAGAGCGAGACGCAGTAAAGAGATATCTGCTCTCCGGTGTAAGCTTTGCGATTGCATTCATAATAGCTTTAGCTATACAATCTGATAATTTAACACAACTCTATGAATATAATCCCTATTCAACAAGAGGGTCTGAGAGTGTTTTGGATAAATCCGATAATACAAATTCCGGTATGTCTGATTCAGATTTTTATCAGTATGCAACTAACTGGTCATTTTCACCGGGGGAAGTTTTAACTTTTATTCTGCCTTCATATTACGGTTTTGGAAATGTTAAATATTCGGGTCCGCTGACACAGGGGCAGGAGGTAAAAGTAAACACTTATTTTGGACAAATGCCCACAGTAGATATGCCTATGTATATGGGTGTGATTATATTTTTTCTCGGCTTGTTTTCAATTTATGCAAATCGAAAAATGCCGTTTGTTCAATTTTTAACAATCCTAATTGTTGTTTCAATACTTATCTCTTTCGGAAGAACATTTCCGTTATTCTACGATCTCATGTTTAATTATTTTCCTTTCTTCGATAAATTTCGTGTGCCGTCAATGATATTGGTTTTAGTTCAGTTGAGTTTCCCTGTACTGGCTGCTTTAGGAATTTTTAAAATCATAACAGTTGATACCAAAAAAGTTGAATTTGAAAAAATATTGAGATATGCAGCTATTTGTTTCAGTTTAATCTTTCTGCTGTTATTAGTTTTCAACAGCCTTTTTACTGATTGGTTTGCTTCAAGAGTAAATGAATATGTTAGTACAGTTCAATCAAGTAATCCAAGATTAGCTCAGCAATTCAATGCTCTGAACAGTTTTATTTCCAAACTATTTATAAACGATGCACTATTTGCTTTCGGTTTTTTAAGTATTGTTTTTTGGTCAATATTTGCATTTCTAAAAAATCAGATCGGCGCAGGTGTAATGGTGCTAATTATTATTTCTGTAACTCTAATAGATTTAATACGAGTTAATAAACGTGGTGAAGATTATAAAGAGGTTGTAGATACTGAAATGCTGTTTAGGGAGCCGGAATATATATCTGCAATAAAAGGGCAAAGAGATACAGACCCATATAGGGTAATAAATATTAAACAAGATGGAAGTTTCGGATCTCTAAACCATAACTCCAACTTTAATACTTATTTTCTCGTTCAAGATTTTTATGGTTATTCGGCTATTAAGCCAAGATCATATCAAGATTTTATGGATGTTTTAGGTCCGGTTAACCAAAGTTTATGGAATATGCTCAATGTAAAGTATGTTATTTCAGATAGAGACTTAAACTCGCCCGGTTTTTCGTTGATCGAACAAACTAAAAATTCTTTTGTTTTTGAAAATTTGAATTCTAAACCGCGGTTTTATTTTATTGATGAGTTACAAGATTTACCTGGAATTGATGCAATAAAATCAATTGGAAAACCGGGATTCAACCCTGCAGAAGTCGGATATGTTGAGAAGAAAATTGAAATTGATAAACCTGATTCAACTGTATATGCAAACATAATAAATTATACGGATGAAAAGATTGAACTAGAGGTTAAAGCATCCGGTAATAATCTATTGTTCTGGGGAGATACGTATTACCCCGTTGGCTGGAGCGCTTATTTAGATGGAAAAGAGACGGACATAATTAAAGTGAATCATGGTTTTAATGGAATAGTGGTTCCGGAAGGGGAGCATAATTTAAAGCTGATTTATTTGCCGACAACATTTGTTATTACAAAATATTTGGTACTTGTATTGAGTTCGCTTTCAATTTTAGTTTTAATTTTGAGCTTAGTTTTTGAAAAAAGAATAAGTTTTTCAAAGCAAAAAGATAATACTGGAGATATTGATAATATTGAAAAAAATTAAAAAAATAATTTGGGATATCTTAAATTTTTTACATTTAGCTGGACCTATACAATTAATATTTGTTAGTTCATTAAAAGAAAAGGGTTGGTTTAAAAGTTTTAGGCAAAAGCAATCTATTGATAAATTTGGAAATCCAATACCTTGGTTTACATATTCATCGATCAATTTTCTTGAAACGAGGTTAAAAACGGAATTTGATGTTTTTGAGTATGGCTCCGGAAATTCAAGTTTGTGGTTTGCTATGTATTGCAATACAGTTACCGCAGTTGAACATGATATGGATTGGTATCAAATAGTTAAAACAAAAATACCTACAAATATAAATTTAATTTATTATGATTTATATGATGAAAAACGATATGTTAACTCAATATTAGAGATGGATCAAGAATTTCATCTAATAATAATTGACGGCAGATATAGAAATGAATGTACAATTAAGGCAATCAGTAAGTTAAGGCAAGATGGAATAATAATATTTGATAATTCGGATAGGGACGAGTATACGGATTCACACAAACATTTGGAAAAAATAGGTTTTTCGAGAATTGATTTTTGGGGGATTGGACCAATAGTTACTTTAAATTCTTGTACTTCAATATTTTATAGGAAACATAATTGTTTAAAGATTTAAAACAAAAATTACGTAAACTGTTTGAATATTTTATAATAATACCGGTCTCTAAGTTCAAATGGATATTGTACAAATTAAAACATAAAAAAATTAAAATTATTATCGGGGCTGGAACAACAAAATTTAAGGGTTGGTTCAACACGGATACCTATAATCTTGATGTGACTTCAAGTTCAGATTTTCGAAAATTGCTGAAGGACAAAAAAATTGATGCAGTTCTTGCAGAGCATGTTTTAGAACATCTGACTAGTGAACAATTAGATAGAATGATACAAAACTTTCTAAACTACTGTCATGAAAATTGTAATATTAGAATAGCGGTTCCAGATGGTTACCATGGAAATATAGAATATATAGAAAATGTTAAACCAAATGGAAAAGGTGAGGGAGCCGAAGACCACAAACATTTATTTAATTATATTTCGCTAAGTAAATTGTTTGAAAAGTATGGATTTAAAGCAAATCTATTAGAGTTTTGGGATGAGAATAAGGAGTTCAATACAATATATAAAAATGATGATAACGGAATTATAAGAAGGTCATTTTTAAATGATTCAAGGAACTTTGAAGGTAAGCCAAATTATACCTCACTCATAATTGATTTTAAGAGACTTGTTAAATGAATAAATTAGCTCCTGTTTTATTATTTGTTTATAACCGTCCCGACCATGCAAGAATAACATTGGATGCTTTATCACAAAATACTCAAGCTGATCAATCAGAATTATTTATATTCTCGGATGGTCCTAAAAAAGAAGAATCCGGAGAAAAGATAAATTCATTAAGAGAGTATATAAGAAAATTTAAGGGATTCAAAAACATAACTATAATTGAAAGAGACTCCAATTACGGCTTAGCAAGATCAGTTATAACCGGTGTGAGCGAAATTTTTAAGATTTATGACAAAGTGATTGTAGTTGAAGATGATTTGATTACATCACCCAACTTTCTTGTTTATATGAATTGTTTACTCGATAAATATCATGATATGTTGAGTATTTATTCTATCTCCGGATATAGTTTTCCAATTAAACTCCCGCCGGATTGCGATAGTATATATTTAGCTAAGCGTGCTTCATCTTGGGGGTGGGGAACATGGAAGAATCGATGGGAAGATGTTGATTGGAATTTGTTGGATTTTAGTTCATTCATTAAAAATAAGGATATGATAAACTCCTTTAATAAAGGGGGGAAAGATCTAACAAGAATGCTTAAGAAACAAGTTAATGGAAAAATTGATTCATGGGCAATAAGGTGGAGTTATCATCATTTTAAAAACAATGCATTTTGTATATATCCAAAAATTTCTAAAGTACATAATATAGGGCAAGATAATTCAGGACGTCATTCCATAAAAACAAATAAGTATAAAGCAATTTTAGATACTGAAAAAAAATTTGAACTACCGGATATTGATTTAACCCCAAATAGTTTAATTACCAAAGAACTTCAAAGTTTTTTTAATTATACATTATTTGAAAGAGTTTCTTGGTTTATTAAAAGAAAATTAAAATTTTAACTTGAAAAACATTCGTCATGAAACTCTTCCTTGAACAAATATTAAAAGGTCCTTACAATTTTTTTACAGATAAATTCTTTAGAGAATTTTTGAAGCTGACGCTTTTTTACGGGGATGTAAAAAGGTATGAACCAAAAAAAATAAATTTATTAAAACATAAAATTGAAGTCCCTGATTGCTTGTCTTTTATTTGGCAGTTCAAAGAAATTTTTGTGGATGGTCAGTACAAATTTAATTGCCAGATTGATAACCCTATAATTTATGATTGCGGTTCAAATATCGGGTTAAGTTTAATCTACTTTAAAAATTTATTTCCCCAATCTCAAATAAAAGCATTTGAACCAAATAGTTACATAATGAAATTTCTCAAAAATAACATTCGAGAAAACAAGCTTGATAATATTGAGCTTTATGAGGAAGCTGTCTGGATTCATAATGATGGTGTTGAGTTTACAGATGACAAAGCTGATACTGCTTCTATATCTGAGTCGAATGGCAGTAGAGTTAAAAGCATTAGACTAAAATCATTAATTGAGAATGAAAACAAAATTCATTTTTTAAAATTTGATATTGAAGGAGCAGAGGTTGAAGTTCTAAAGGATTGTAAATCTAGTTTAGAAAATGTAGAAAATATATTTATTGAATATCATTCTTTCGTTAATAGAAAACAAGAATTGGATACAATTCTTAAAATTTTAACGGAATCCGATTTTAGATATTTTATGAAACCTGCTGTAAGTAAAAAATACCCATTTATTAATAAGTTAAATAAAAACAATCCTGATATGGATTTTCAATTAAACATATTTGCATACAAAGAAAATGAAAATAGTTCATCTAAATAATTTTGATATAGTGGGCGGTGCCGCAAGGGCATGTTATTCAATTCACAATTCCTTATTACAAAATAACATTCAATCGAGATTACTCGTTCAAAATAAGGTAAGCCAAGAACCGACTGTAAATTCTATTGTGAATAACTCATTTGAAAAGGGTTCCAGATTCATTAGAAAAGTGATAGATTATTCCGCTACAAAATTATTATGCAACGAAGAATACGGAAGGTTTTCTTTTCCAATTTTCTCACCTTCAATCGTGGATCACCCGCTAATTAGAAATTCTGATTTAATAAATCTTCATTGGATTAATGAAGGCTTTATTTCTTTAGGTTCACTTAAAAAACTTGCCGAATTAAATATTCCGATTGTTTGGACTTTGCATGATATGTGGGCGTTTACCGGCGGGTGCCATTATACTAATGACTGCAAAAATTATATAAGCGGCTGCAGTCATTGCCCTGCACTTAAAATAAAAGGGGAACGTGATTTTTCTAACTCTATCTCCAAGAAGAAAAAAGAAGTGTTTAACAACATTAATTTGAGTATTGTCACCAGTAGTAATTGGTTAGGAGAAGAAGCAGAAAGTAGTTTACTGCTCAAAGATAAAAAAGTGTATGTTGCCCCAACCGCTATAGACACTGAAATATTCCGCGCACGCGATAAAAAGAAATGTAAAGAGGAATTAAATCTTAATAAAGAAAAATTGAATGTTTTATTTGGTACTATGAATTTGTCTGATAAAAGAAAAGGAATGCACCATCTAATCGCGGCGCTGGAGATTTTTAATAAAAAATATCCTGAATATAGAGATAAAGTTGAGTTCTCAGTTTTTGGGTCATTAAAAAATAGCACAGCAATAGATTTATCGTTCAAGTTGAATTTTTTGGGACATAAATCAAGCAATGAACAAATTGCAAAATGTTATAATGCGGCTGATCTTTTTGTAGCTCCTTCCATTCAGGACAATCTACCGAATACGGTTTTAGAATCTTTAGGATGTGGTACGCCGGTGGCTGCATTTAATATTGGAGGGATGCCTGATATGATTGAGCATAAAAAAAATGGTTATTTAGCTAAGCCCTTTTCAGCAGATGATTTAGCAGATGGAATAAAATGGACTTTACAAAATTGTTCATTAAGTGATGAACTAAATGTCTTTGCTCGGCAAAAAGCGGTTAGTAATTATACTTTTGAATTGGTGGGTCAAAAGTATATTAAAATTTATAATGAGATATTAAAAATGAGTTGATAATCGAAACCTTAATGTTGAATATCTATCATTCGGAATTTTTAAGACTTTCCATAAAAAAAGCCATTACAGCCAAATCCGCCGTAACAGCTTAGTTTTTATTAACCATCAAAAATAGCCGCACTAATTACAGATCAACTCCAAATCCAATTCCCACCGCTACTGCGGCTTGAACTGCTTGACATTTTTTTGTAACAAGTTTTTGTTTTGATATTGCCGATTCTATGGTCACACTCGAAATATCGCTCCCTTTTAGTGCCGCCATTCTTCCAAATTTTTTCTTTATCGCCATTTCAATTGCGTAGGTTCCGAATTTCGTAGAAAGAATTCTATCAAAAGGAGTAGGACTGCCGCCGCGCTGAAGATGTCCCAGTATAGTGTAACGAGTTTCTAAACCTGTATTATCGGAAATTTTCTTTGCAACTAATTCAGCTATTCCGCCTAATTGAATTGGGTCTGTTCTTCTGATATCCTTTGCCTTAACTACCATTTCGCCGTCTTTCGGTTTTGCTCCTTCGGCAACACAAACCAAGCTGAACCGCTTACCCATCATATTTCTTTCAATAACTTTATCATAAATATTTTCCCATTCAAATGGAAACTCCGGCAAAAGAATAATATCTGCTCCGCCTGCTAATCCGCCGTGCAGTGCAAGCCATCCTGCATATCTTCCCATTGCTTCAAGCACCATAACTCTGTGATGTGATGATGCAGTTGTATGAAGCCTGTCAAGTGCTTCGGTTACTACATAAACAGCAGAGTCGTGACCGAATGTTTGGTCGGTTGCATAAAGATCATTATCAATTGTTTTTGGTACGCCGACAATGTTCATACCCATATCCATTAACTTTTTAGATATGTGCATTGTGCCGTCACCGCCAATTGCAATTAATGCATCCAGGTTCCATCCTTCATAATGCCTAATTGCATCTTCCGATTTGTCAACTATCTTAATCTCATTACCAAACTCTGTAGGCCAATGAAAAGGATCACCTTTATTTGATGAGCCGAGTATTGTACCGCCAATAGTTAAAATTCCCGAAACATCTGTGTTGTATAACTGCCTGGCTTTACCTTCAACCAATCCTTCAAAGCCGTCTTGAATTCCAAGTACAGTAAGTCCTTGATCATGAGCCGGTTTTGCCACCCCTCTTATTACTGCGTTTAAGCCCGGGCAGTCGCCGCCGCCGGTTAATATTCCAATTCTTTTTAATTTTTCGTTATTCTTACTCATTTTTCCTCAACTGAATTATTCTGATAATAAAATAATAAACATTCAAATTTATTATCGAAAGGTTTTGAAATTTAATTTAGCAATCTCTTTTAATTTTTGTTCGCCAAAATCTCTTCTGATGTTTAATGCCTGCGTTTGAACACTTTTTGAAGCTCCCTTTTTCAACATTAATTCTTTAGCAGGGTTAAACTTAAACCAGTTGTTAAATTTTTCTCTGGCTAAAATTGATGCTGCTGCAACTGCTGTAAACCTTTCGGCTTTAGGTGTTTGAAGTACCTTAATATTGCTGCTGAATAGTTTTTTATTTATCTCACTTACCTTGCTGCTGAACTGATCGATTATGACCTCGCGGCATTTACTTCGTTCTGATAAGTTCTCGATGGCTTTTAAGTGTGACCATGCAAGCAGGTCATTTAAATTATTAAACTTCGGATATAGTTCATTATATTTTACCGGACTAATAACGATAATCTCAAAATTATCGCCAACTGTATTTTTAATAATCTTAGCCAGTTCACTAATTTGATTATCACTAACTGTCTTGCTGTCTCGTATCCCAAACTCATTCAATACTGCTGCTGTGGTTTTATTAAGATATACTGCAGCAGTAACAAGGGGACCAAAAATATCACCTTTACCCGATTCGTCTGTTCCAATGTAATCATCCGGTTCATCAATTTTGTTCTCTCCAAAATCCAATTCTGAGTTTTCACTAATAAGAGAACTTACATTCTTATACAATTCTGATGAGGAGTTGCCTTGAAGTATTTTTTTAATACCCTTTTTACCAAAGTAAACAAGCAGTTTCACTTTCGATTTTCCTTCGCCGATTGAAACTTCAAAATTGTATTGTTTGGCTGCAATGGGGGATGTAGTATAGTTAGTGTCTTTAAATTGAGCCGCAACATCGGTAATTATCTTTTCAGCTTGTTCTTTTATATTCATAAATAAATAAAATTTTAAAGTGGGATGTGTAGAGTTTTAATTATGGCAAATCTTGTTTTTGTTTAAGCCACTTGTTAACCCATTCGGTAAATGGCGCAAGTAAAGGTACTGCTGTTATTTTTCCGCCGAATCCCATATACCTAATTGCAAATGAGTTGATTGTTGAAACTTTAATTGACTTTAATTTTTTATAATCGATTTGAATTTTATTTTTTCCTGCAAAGTCTGCTGTTTTTTCCAGCAGCTCATGATAAGCATAATTCTCTGCAAGATTTCTTTTTATTTTTTCCTTTTCAAGTTCAAAACTTTTTAATGGTGCTTTAACAACTTTTTCTTTTTTATCAATTAACTTAAATATCGAATAACCTTCGGGCACTTTAAGCGGTCCGTAAATTTCACCGATATTCATCTTTGCAGCAATCCGTCCAATATCTCCAAAAGCGTTAATAGGAAAAAATCCAAACTCGCCCTGTTTTGGTTTTGTCCATTCCCGTTCAGTATATTTTGCCGCTAAAATTTTTATATCAACTCCTGCATCAATATCGCTTCTAATTTTATTTATAAGTTCAAGGCTATCGGTCAACACTTCAATAATATTTACTTGAACCGGGTAAACTTCATTCTTATTAATTTTTTTATACTCGGCTAATGCAGCCGAATCACTAACAATTACACTATCAAGTATTTCACTCTTTACTGCCTGAAATAAATAATTGTCAGTCCACATACCTACCGACCTTTTAACTTCGGGAAGTAAATGCAGACCTCTTTTATATCCTTCCCTTGCAAGCAGTTCTCTTTCGATGGTTGTTCTAACCCTTCTATTAAATTTTTCTAAAAGAAAAAGTGAATCGCCGGAGGTAGTATTAAACCCGTCAAAAATCAGCTCGCGTAAAAATTCTTTTGCAGTAACCGGGTCTTTTTCAAATTGTAAAAAAGGTAAACCTAATTGTGTTTCTCCTAAATAATTCTCTATCTCAAATAGATGACTAACCTCAAAATGTATTAAATCCTGCGGTGCTTTCTCTTTTAATAAACTCTCTTTTGCTTTAAGTGCGGCATGCAGTTTTAGAAAAATTTGTTTAAACAATTTTTGATCAACATCTACCCGGCGGTTCTTAAAAAAGTTAATATAAAAATTCCGGTAAAGTTCTGTTTCCTTAGATTTAGAAATTACTTTTTTTACGGCATTTATTGTATTCTCTTCCTCCTGCCTGGATGCCATCACCTTAGATTCTTTTTCAACTAAATAAAAAATGTACCAGCCATCTGCCGTTAAAAGAGGAGTAGTAAATTCTCCTAACTTTAATGCGAATACTGAATCTTCAACATCATCCTGCAAATCACCATACTCTACCGCTATTGAGTTTTGCTGTTCAAAATATTCAGATCGTTCAACTAAAATGGAATCAAAAGGGACCCCGACTTTTAGCAGTTTGTATAGATTGAAAATTTCATTTTCATCCTGCGAATAAATAAAATTTACATTTAATGAAAATACTGCTCGATCAAGCCCCTTTTTTATTTCAGCATCCGAGATAATTATTTTATCTGTAATTTCTGATTTATAGAGAGCATCCCTAACATACATTTTCTCAATTGCATACCTGGCAGTTTCGATACTGCTGTTGATATCATAATTATTTTTAATAGCTTCCTGTGCCCATAATTTTTCGGCAATAAGTGTGAATAAAAAATCCAGCTTGCGGGCGTTCAATTGGGTTTTAATCTGCAAGTTAAACTGAGGCGTAAATTCAAATCTTTCTATAAACTCATTTTCGGTAATTTCAATTCCGCCAACCGTGGCAATAATGTTTTCAACATCTTGCTGTGCCGAAAAAAATGAGCAGAGAGAAAAATAAAATAGCAGGGTTAAGTTTTTTATCATTTAAGTAAGGTTTACTAAAAGATGAATAAATAATTGTGAAAACAAAAATAATAGAATTAAGGAACTATCTTAAGTATTTTTTTCGTGAATAATCAAACAACATAAAAATTTTAATGTTTCATTAAACACATAATTAGTTTTGTGTGATTATCAGTATAAAGAGTAGAAATGTTTTTTACTATTAAAATTGAATATTATTGAATAGTTTTATTTCGAGTAAACTTTTTATTATAGCTTCAAAAAAAATAATCATGTTAAAACTGCTGCAAAATAAATATTCGATCATCGGCTGTTTACAAAAACAACATTTCTCGCCGCTTCTCAAAAGTTATTTTTTATTGGCTGCGATAATATTCTTCTATTCTTCCCTTTCATTCTCTAAATCAATTAAGTTCGAACACATTTCAATACAGCACGGTTTATCTCATAATACTGTTCATTCAATTATTCAAGACCGGAAAGGTTTTATTTGGTTTGCCACTGAAGATGGATTGAATAGATATGACGGATATAATTTTAAAATTTTCAGAAATACACGCACCGACTCCACAAGTCTTTCGGATAATTTTATTTGGACAATATTTGAAGATTCCGATGAGAATATATGGGTAGGAACTAATAACGGCGGGCTGAATAAATACAATTCCGATACGGAATCATTTACACGTTACACTGTAGATGAAAATGCGGGCGGCGGTTTAAGCAATAACAGTATTAGATCTATTTACGAGGATAAAACAGGTAAACTTTGGATTGGTACCGGCGGCGGCGGATTAAATTTGCTTGATAAAACAAGTGAGAAATTCTCAGTTTTTCTTCCGCAGCTTACCGATAACATTTTAGATATTGATGAAGATAATGACGGCAATTTAATAATTGCTACTGATGGCAGCGGATTGATTAAACTGATGAAGGAAAACGAAAAATATAATTCAGTTAAAATTAACGATACAGATTTAATAAAATCAATTTGGTCTTTAGCGTTTGATAACAATAATACAATTTGGATTGGCACTAACGGTAACGGGCTTTTCAGATATAACGGCGGTAAACTGCAGTCGGTAAAACTTAATAAGAGCAATACACTATTGCAGGGAAGTGCCAATGTAACTGATATTCAAATTATTGATGACAATATTATGTGGGTAAGTACCGAGGGAGGACTTTACCAATTAACTAAGGAAGGTAAAGTCGTAAAAAGCTATTTCAATATCCCAACAGATCTATTCAGTTTAAGAACAAATATTATCAGAAGAATATATGCTGATGATACCGGCATCATGTGGATTGGCACTGTCGGCAATGGGGTAAACAAACTCGTATCTGAATTTAAGATAGTAAAACATTATACTCATAACCCGGCAGTTCAAAACTCACTAAGTCATGATATTATTCGCTCGGTGTATGAGGATAAAAACGGATTACTTTGGATTGGAACATTAGGCGGCGGATTAAACTTATATAACCCCGTAAAAAATCAGTTTACTCACTTTAGGAATAATGCAGACAACCCTAATAGTTTAACTAACGACGGCATTACCGCAATACACAAAGATAAAAACGGAAACTTATGGATTGGTACGTGGGGCGGCGGACTTAATAAACTTATCGGCAGCCGATACACAAATAATTTTGAACATTATTTACATCAGCCTGGTAATGAAAATTCATTAATAAATAATATCGTTCAGGCAATTCACGAGGATGATAAAGGCAATTTGTGGATAGGCACAGAAAAAGGATTGGATTATTTTATCCCCTCAAAAAATAAATTTATTCATTTTGTTTATGATGGCAAAGACCCTTTCAGTTTAAGTGATAACAGAATTCAATCAAACTGCATTATTCAAGACAGTAAAGGGAATCTTTGGATTGGAACATGGAACGGGCTGAATAAAATTGATTTGAATAACAAAGATGCTGCGGAGGATAAACTTAAATTTTACCGTTTCGAAAATGAAACAAACAACATTAACAGTTTAAGCGATAGCAGAGTAACAGCAATTTATGAAGACGATTTTAATCAGCTTTGGATTGGTACTCACGGCGGCGGACTTAATAAATTAATTAGCGGTGAAAATTCTGAAATTATTGAGATTAAAAACTATACAAAAAGAGAAGGGTTAACCAGTAATGTTATTTACGGAATTTTAGGTGATGATCAAAACAATCTATGGATCAGCACAAATGACGGGTTATCGAAGTTTGATATTGAGAACGAAGTATTCCGAAATTACCAGGAGGGGGACGGATTTCAGAGTGATCAATTTTTTTGGGGTGCAAGTGCAAAGGGTCGCGATGGTAAATTATATTTTGGCGGCATAAACGGATTGAATTCATTTTATCCATCGGAGCTAAAGGATAACCCACATATTCCGCCCGTTTATATTACTGAACTTCAGGTATTCAATAAACCTCTTAAAGTATCTTCAGAAAACTCACCATTAAAAAAATCTATAATGAATACAAAGATGATAGAACTTGCTTATGATATTTATGTTTTATCATTCGAGTTTGTTGCGCTCGATTATGTTAATCCTGAATTCAATCAATATAAATATATGCTCGTAGGTTTCGATAAAGATTGGATACCTTCCGGTACTAGAAGATTCGTTACTTATTCAAACTTAAAAAACGGCGAATATGAATTTAAAGTTATCGGATCCAACAATGACGGTGTTTGGAACGAAGAGGGAAGTTCGCTGAAAATAATTATTAAAACTCCGTTTTGGAAAGCCTGGTGGTTTATTAGTCTTGTAGTAATAATTTCAATTTTACTGATTATATATTTTATTACAAATCAATTTAAGCAGATGCTTGCAGTTGAAAGACTGCGGGCTAAACTTGCGGCTGATCTGCATGATAACATTGGTTCGGGATTAACAGAAATTTCAATACTAAGTGAAGTTTTATCAACCAGGTTAAAACATGAGAACAAGGATATACTGAAAACATTAAATATTATAAGCGCAGAAAGCCGGCAGATAATTGATAAAATGAGCGACATAGTTTGGCTCGTAAATCCCAAGCGGGATTCTTTGTATGATTTGATTTTAAGATTGGAAGACAATTATTCCGAGATGCTTTCACAAACCGATATTTCATTCACATCAAAAAACTTAAGATCGCTCGAAAAAATTACTTTAAAGATGGAACACCGGCAGCATTTATTTTTAATCTTTAAGGAAGGAATTAATAATAGCATAACACATAGCAACTGTACGGAAATAAACTTAAATGCAGATGTAAAAGGAAAAATATTGAACATGGTTTTAGAAGATAACGGAGAAGGATTCGATACCGATGCTAAGGCACGTGGCAACGGTCTGCTTAATATGAAAGAACGGGCAAAAAAAATTGGTGGTGATTTAAATATTATTTCTTCAGCCGGGCATGGTACCAAAATTCATTTTGTTGGTTATATTAAATAATAAGAGCATATTTGATTATGATTAAAGTAGTAATAGTAGAAGATAGTGAAAAGATACGACTGGGATTAAAAATGCTGATTGACGGCACATCCGATTATGATTGCGTAGGTGATTATGAAACCTGTGAGAGCATGTTTGAAGAAGTTGAAAAACTTAAGCCCGATGTTGTATTGATGGATATTGATCTTCCCGGTATGTCGGGCATTGACGGAATTCGGCAGCTGCGTCAAATTTTTCCTGATCTAAGAATATTGGTTCTAACAATTTACGATGAAAGTGATACAGTTTTTCAGGCATTATGTGCAGGTGCATGCGGCTATATGGTTAAAAAAACTCCGCCTGCCCGTCTGCTCGAAGCAATTAGTGAAGCCTTCAAGGGAGGTTCGCCTATGTCTTCACACATTGCGCGTAAAGTGGTAGGTTTTTTTCAAGAGAATGATTCTCTCTTCAAAAAAGGGGAAGATATTTTCTTAACAAAAAGAGAGAGGGAAGTTTTAACAGGGCTTGTTGATGGAAACAGCTACAAGGCAATTGCAAATTTGCTTGATATAAGTATTGATACAGTAAAGTTTCATTTCAGAAATATTTATAAAAAATTACATGTGCACTCACAATCTGAAGCAGTTGCTAAAGCAATTAAACAAAAATTAATTTAAACACCTTCAATCAAGAAGAATATTCCTTTTCTAATCCGGTCAAAAATATAATCCTTGATTCACAAAATTCTTATCCTCAACTTCTTGAAATAAAATTTTTTCATATAATTTGTGGAAAAATTTCAATGAAAAGTAAAATTTGCTAAACGATTGTTTTAATTAACCTTATACAGTTTCCTACTCGTTTAGGTAGGTTGTTTCTCTTATGCCGAATCGTTATTATTATCATATACTAAAATGATAAAAATACATTTTGGTATCTAAAACTTTTTCTTCTTAAAAAGGTTTTAAAATTTTGTGGGTTTTATGTTAATATTTCGGAACAGTTTCTAAATTCTTTTAATAAAATGATACTTTGAGAATTAAGGTAATAGTCATGTATTTGAACTTAGTAATACACTCCCTGCAACGGAGGTCAAAATGAAAAAAAATCTACGATTTATAATTTTAATTTCCATTTCCATTCTATTCACTTCTTCATATTTATTTTCTCAAACAGGTAAAATATCCGGTAGAGTTACCGATGCAGCTACGGGCGAAGCTTTACCTTTCGTAAATATTATCATTTTAGAAACCAGTCTCGGCGCCGCAAGTGATATAGATGGATATTATTCAATTTTAAATGTTCGTCCCGGAACATACTCCATAAAAGCATCGGCAATAGGTTTTACTTCTGTTACATTTACTGATGTACAAGTTTCAATTGACTTAACAACCGATATCGATTTTAAATTAAATGAAACAAGTTTAGAACTTGGTGAAGAAATTGTTGTAGTTGCAGAAAAGCCGCTTGTTACAAAAGACCTAACCGCTTCAACTGCATTAATTGGTGCAGATGAAATTGCATCACTTCCTGTTACGGAGTTTACTGAAGTTCTGCAATTGAAAGCCGGCATTGTAAGCGGGCGCGATGGATTTAATGTTAGAGGCGGAAGAAGAGGAGAGGTAAGCTACACAATAGATGGTGTGAATATTACTGATTCATACGACGGTTCAACCATTGTTGATGTGAATGCAAGCGCTATTCAGGAACTGCAATTTATCAGCGGTGCGTTTAATGCTGAATATGGCAAGGCTTTATCGGGTGTAATAAATCTATCTACAAAAGAAGGCGACAACGATTTTAATTTTACCGCTACATCATACATCGGTGATTATTTAAGCTCAAGAAATGATATTTTTACAGGCATTGATAAATTCGAACCTGCTGCTATAAGAAATTTAGAAGGAAGTTTAAGCGGTCCGATTATTAAAGACCGGCTTCATTTTTATACTAATGCAAGATATATCTTTTTTGACGGCTGGCTGAAGGGCAGAGAAGTTTACAACCCTTGGGACCTTACATCTTTTGATGGAAGCGCTCCTATAGATTCTCAATATACTTTTGAACAGACCGGCAGCGGTGAAATAGTTGCTATGAACTTTAATGAAAAAGTTTATTTGCAGGGCAAGTTAACACTGCAGCTTTTAACCACCATGAAAGTTACTTTCAACTATATTAACGAAAGAAAACGGTTTCAGGATTACAATCATTTTTATAAACTTAATCCAAACGGCAGACCCAAAAAATTTCAATGGGGTAATACTAATATAGTATCACTAACCCATACAATAGGTGCAAATACCTTCTATCAGCTTAGCGGCTCTTACTTCTTTAAACGCTTCAGCGAGTATGTGTATAGTGATGTAAATAATCCTAATTGGGTACACGACAGGCTTCGTGAACAGCAGCCTCAAAACGGATTTAGTTTTTCTACCGGCGGGCAGGATAACAATACGTTTAAACGTCTATCCGGCAGCTATGCTGCAAAGTTCGATATAACTTCACAAGTTTCCAGAACGCATCAGATAAAATTTGGTTTTGAGTTCAATCGCAATAATCTCTTCTTCGAGGACATTACCCTGCTTCAATATATTGACGGCTATTTTAATGGTGAGATTCTTCCGGAATTAGTTAATGGAAGATTTGACCCCGGTGAAGACGGAATACTTGATCCGAGTATATCAGGCAATCCTTTTGTTGATATGAGAGTTCCCGATATAAATGACCCCAAAGAAAATCTTGCAATAAATGTTTATGAAAGAAAACCGACTGAGATTTCAGCATACATTCAGGATAAAATTGAGTTGAATGATATGATTGTAAATCTTGGTATCCGATTCGATTATTTTCAGCCGGATGGATTTGTGCTTGCAGACCCAAGCGACCCGGATATTTACAGACCAAAAAAAGTTGAAAATTTGGCTTTGTCAATCGATGAAAGAAGAGCAATTTGGTATAAAGATGCCGAAGCAAAAATTCAATTTAGTCCAAGACTTGGAGTTGCTTTCCCAATTACTGATAGGGGAGTTATTCACTTTTCATACGGGCATTTTTTCCAGGTGCCTAACTACGATCTACTATATCGAAACCCTGAATTTAAACTTGCCGTTGCCGGTGAAAACCTTGGAATAGTTGGTAATTCAGACTTAAAGCCGGAACAGACAATCAGCGGTGAAGTTGGACTTCAGCAAGCTATGACTGATGAATTAAGTTTGGACATAACAGGATACTTTAGAGATATTAAAGATTTAACCGGAACACGTGCTGATAAAATTAGGCTATTTGGGGGCGCAGGCTCTTATGCACAATTTGTTAATAGTGACTTTGGATTTGTTAAAGGAATTATCTTTAGTTTGAATAAAAGATTTTCTAACAACTGGGCTGCTTCAATTGATTATACTCTGCAATCGGCAAAAGGAAATGCATCCGATCCTTCTACTTATGCAAATCAGATAAGCGGCGGTCAAGAACCCGAAATTCAATTAGTTCCGCTTAATTGGGATCAGACACATACTGTTAACGTAACTTTCAATTACTCCGGCGGTCCTTGGGGGTTTAGTATGATTGGTCAATACGGCAGCGGATTTCCCTACACTCCGTCACAATCTGAAAATCTTACAAAACTGTTGACCAACAGTTTAATGCAGCCTGCAACGGTTGTTGTAGATCTAAGAGCCTATTACGAAGTAGAAATTTTTGAATCGAGATTAAATTTCTTCGCACGAATACAAAACTTATTCGATATACGAAATGAAGTTAATGTTTATAACGATAGCGGAACTGCGGACTTTACTTTAGCAGAACAGCTAAGACGCACCGAAGGACAACTTGAATTAGTAAACTCAATAAATGAATTTTATAGGAACCCGACTTTTTATTCAGAACCGAGAAGAGTAGAAGTTGGAGTTACTTTTACATATTAAATTTTTAAATGATACGGAAAACCAAGATGAACAAGATTAAGCGAAACGCTTTAAGTTATTTTCTTTTGATTCTACTATCATTGCCCGTAATAACCGAAGCCCAAATTGGGCGGGGACGGGCGATTGCCAGAAGACCGGGAATACATGACGGCAACCAGGTAAAAACAGTTTTTAATAACTCCGCCGTAATAGCTCAGCCGGGCGATGAAGGTCCGCGTGCTGCATGGAAGTTTGAAGGCAATGGTTACGTTGGTGATATTTCCCCTTTGATTGGTGTAAGAATTCCCATTAAGGATTATAATAACAACGGTGTTCTCGATACTTTAGTTTCTGTTGTAATCACATCGGTATCACGCCCCGGCGGCGGAGACGCAGGCGGCGATGGTGACGGGTTTTTAGGGTTTGAACCGATACCCGGATTTTTTAATGATCAAATTGATACTATTGGCAAAGGTGTTGCCATGAGCCACCAGCCGGAAACATGGCCCTCATTTTGGCCCGATCAGCCGAACTGGCTTGATGAAAACGGCAACGTAGAGTGGAACGGCTTTTTTGGAAGAGGACAGTTGAATGCCGACCAGGAAAGCTATTTTATGATGGATGATAATAATGACGATAAAATGTTTAGAACAATCGGCTTCCTTCCCGATGCTAATGATCCGACAAGAAAAGGACAAGCCTTAAGAGTTACAGGAAGAGGTTTACAGTGGAATAACTTCCTTGCTCAAGATGTAATTTTTTGGCTTTATGAAATTCATAATATCGGAACGGAAACTTATGACCAGACAGTTTTTGGAACACTTGTAGGTACTTATGTAGGCGGCGATGGCGATGAGTGGAATGATGATGCATCATTTTTTGATATTCGTGAATCCATAACTTACTCATGGGATTTTGACGGCAACATTAGACCTTCTGCTAACCCAAGGTGGCTGCCTACTCCTAATGATGTCGGCTATGTTGCCTATGCATTCTTAGAATCACCGGGCAACCAATTTGACGGTATTGATAATGACGGCGATAATGTAAATTTTACAAGCGCTAAATTTTTTGAAGAAACTGACTTTGCACCAAGGACTGTTCAATCGGGCGAAAAATTAATTCTTATCGATAAAGATACTTTTGAACGTTCCGAATTTATAATGCCGGCAACTACTACAACTGTTACATCAATGGGGCAGGAATTTGAACTAATACCCGGTACAACTGTTCTGGCTGAAGGTAATTTAATAAATACCAGCCGCGGTCCGGTATTGAATAAAAATGCTTCCGATAATTTAGATAATGATTTAGACGGTTTAATAGACGAAAACTATCAAGTTCATTATAGGCAGTATAAGGTAGATGAAAAATCAGGAGTTGTTCTTATTGATACATTAAATCCGGTTCAGTACAATGATTATATGTCGAACGTTAATGCTCATAACGATATGATTGATGAATCACGAAGCGATCTTATTGATAACGACGGCGACTGGAATCCAGAGACTGATGATGTTGGAGCAGATGGAAAACCGGGAACATTTGATTTTGGTGAAGGAGACGGCATACCAACACCCGGTGAACCGAATTTTGATCAAACTGATGTTGATGAATCCGACCAGATCGGTTTAACAAGTTTTGAATATTTTGTTCCCGCCGGGGATTTACGTATGGACTTGGAGGACGACCTATGGGGACGTTTACGTCCGGGAGTTTTTGATGTGCCTTCAGCTTTTAGTGGCGGTGTAGCATTAAAAGGTGAAGATGGGGATTTTATTTACGGCTCGGGATACTTTCCGCTGCTGCCGGATGAGATTGAAAGGTTTTCTTTAGCTCTGGCATTCGGTAATGATTTTAAAGGTGTTCTTAAAACAAAACAAACTGCGCAATTTATTTATGATGCAAACTACAATTTCCCGAAACCGCCGGATCCGCCTACTGTTACTGCTGTTCCCAGCGATGGCAAAGTTACTTTGTATTGGGATAAAGTTGCCGAGGAATCAGTTGATAGAACTACTAGAATAAAAGATTTTGAAGGATACAAAATTTATAAAGGTACCGATCCGAACTTTACCGATGCATTTGTTCTTACAAATGGTTTAGGCGAAGCTACTTGGTGGAAACCAATAGTTCAGTTCGACTTGAAAAATGGTATTAAAGATTTCTTTAATGCAAGTGCTTCATTAAACGATCGTGCTTCAGGACTGCCGTTTTACCTCGGTAATGATACCGGTATTAAAAATACTTACGAAGATACTGATGTTATTAATGGCAGAACATATTACTATGCCGTTGTTGCCTATGACCGCGGTGACCCCACAAAAGATATTTATCCATCTGAAAACGGACGCAGTTTAAGCGAGGCTAATGTTATCTCTGTTGTTCCAAATGCACAAGCAGCTGGATATGTTCCTCCGCCATCCGGCGTTAAATTAACAAGGTTATCGGGCAATTCTTCAACTGTCCCTTACTTTGAAGTAATTGATCCATTTAAAGTTATGGATGCCGTTTACGAAGTATCATTTGTCGATTCTTCATTTTCTAATGTCCGTAAGGCTTATGGCTATAATGTTGTTAACGTAACAACCGGCGATACCTTAACGAAACGCAACCCCTTTAAACTTCTCCCTTCTAATGGAGATATTTTTGAAGGTATAAATATTTCCATTGATACTACTTATCAGAATATTGACAGCATTAAAGTTGATTGGGCAGTTACAAAATGGAATACACCTAATAAACCTGTTTTTACAAGCACGAGATTTAGTTTTCATGAAGATCAATTAAATCTACATTTTGAAGGTATCAAAGACCCATTAGACTATATATTCGTTTTTTCTGATACGTATGATAAGCCTACAGCGAACAGACCATTAGGTACTCCATGGGGAACTTTAAATGCAAACTTTGAAATATTTGATGTGACTGATAAATCGAATCCGCAAAATATACCATTTGCGTTCAGTTCTAGAACAGATACAATTAAACATGCTAGTAGGGTTGTGATGACAACAGCAGACACAACTTTCCTCACATGGGATATTACATTCTTAACTGATAGCACAACGGTAGTGCCTGGAGCGGGTGACACCTTATTCCTAAGTTACAAAAAACCTTACACCAGCTCGGACAAATTCACATTCTCGACAAACGGACCGGGTTTCAATCAAAATAAAGTTAAAGAGTCAATTAAAAATATTAAAGTTGTACCAAATCCTTATGTAGTAACAAACCTGTTTGAAAAGCCCTTAGCCGGTATAAATACAAGGGGAAGGGGAGAAAGAATAATTAATTTTATTAACCTGCCCCCGAATAGTACAATTCAAATATTTACTGTTTCCGGTAATCATGTGCGAACTTTAGAGAACAGTTCCGAGCTTAGGTCAGGCTCACTCTCCTGGGATTTAAGGTCCAAGGAAGGCTTAGATATCGCCTTCGGTATTTACTATTACATTGTTCAAGCCGAAGGAATTAGTGAAAAGAAAGTAGGAAAAATAGCAATAATCAAATAAATCTGATATTTGATGGTGAAAACTATGAAATTTTATAAGACGATATTATTTAGCTTACTAATTATTACTCACATTAGTGCGCAGAATAAAGTTGGTACAACTGCTGCCGACTTTTTAGCAATACCAATTGGTGCCAGGGCAACCGCTATGGGCGGTGCATTTGTTGCAAATGCAAAAGATGTTACTGCTGCTTATTGGAACCCCGGTGCATTATCAAAACTTACGCATAGCGAGTTTACCGCTTCTTATGCAGATTGGATTTTTGGTACAAATCATAACTGGGCTGGATTAGTAATAAAATTAGATAATGACAATGCATTTGCCATTAGCTTCAATCAAGTTGATTACGGTGAAGAAGAAATTACAACAGAACAGCAGCCCAATGGTACCGGTCAGTATTGGGATGCCGCCGATATAGCAATCGGTATTTCTTATTCAAGAAATCTAACAGACCGTTTTTCAATTGGCGGTACATTTAAGTATATCAATTCAAAAATTTGGAATGAATCGGCTACCGCTTTTGCTCTGGATGTAGGCTTACTTTTTATTACACAATTTAATGGCTTGCGTTTAGGAATGAATATTTCAAATTTTGGAACCGAAATGCAGTTGGATGGACCGGACTTGTTTCAGCCGATTGATATTGACCCTTCTAATTTTGGGAATAATCCAAATATCTCAGGTCAGCTTGAAACCGATTCTTGGGACTTACCATTAATATTTACCGTTGGTGTTGGAATGGATGTAATAAATGATGAGGACTGGATGGTAACAGTTGCTGCTGATGCAGTTTATCCTTTGAACACAACAGGCTATGTAAATGCCGGGGCAGAGCTTGTTTGGAATAATATTTTTTATTTAAGGGGTGGTTATAATTCCATTTTTGAAGAAGCTTCTCAAGAAGGACTTTCAGCAGGTATTGGAATTAAATACAACGTCGGTGGATTCAATCTGGGCGTTGATTATAGTTATGTAGATTTTGGTGTTTTCGATGAAATTTCTAGATATGCAGTAACAATTAAATTTTAATTAATTAATTCACAAACAAAAGGTGTTACAATGAAGAAACTTACATTATTATTTGCTGCTTTTATTCTGGTAGCCTCCGGATTAAATGCACAACAAACTAATACAGTTACCTTTATTGCTGATCTCACTGATATGATCTCTCAAGGGTTCGATTCTGCTACAGATACCCTTGAAATAAGAGGATTAGATTGGGATGACGGTGCAGATGTAACTGTAACAGGCGACAGATTTTTAACTGTTGATCCTGGTAATTCAAATTTATATCAAACAACATTAACAATCGTTACAACAGCTAATATTGCTGTTGGTGATTCCCTCCGCTGGAAATTCCACGGTTATCCTGAAAATAGATTTGATCCTGCGTGGGAACCGGGTGTTGGAAGTTATGATGGAAGACCAATGTATGTTCAAGCAGACGGAGCAACATTTGATGAAGGTCCTCACGTTCCAATGATGCAAATGTTAGTAGCCGGTGTTTCTAATGAAGTTACTTTCAAAGCTGATCTTACCGACCTATTTGGAACAGGTGTTGGATATTTTGATCCAGACATTGACGGTATTGAAGTAAGAGGTTTCTGGGCTGATGACGGAAATTTTGATACTGATGCTACATTTACAGGTATTAATCAAATGGTACGTAACTTAGACCCGGGAATAGTTTATCAAACAACTATTACTGTCACTGCTCCAGCCCCTCATGGTGCCGGCGCTACAACAGGTTATAAATTTAAAACATTCCCGGATGACAGATGGGCTGACGGCGGCTGGGAAATCGGTTCTCCCGTTGGTTATACATTTGTAGCAAATGGTGCTTCTAATGTATTAGATGCAAGAGTCCCAAATGTAGTTCCTAAACAAGGTCCTTTAGGTCAACCGGTTGATGTTTTATTCCAATGCTATGTTCCTGATAATGCGTTAAACCGTTATGATTCATCATTGATCCCAAGAGAAGAGATCACTTTCTTAATCTTGAAAGGCGATAATCCCGGTATAGGTGCATGGGGCGGCGACTGGGTAGCAAGTGATACTTTATTGCATGGCGCAATTGCTTGTTATGATGATGGACAAAATGGCGATTTGGTTGCAGGAGATTATATTTTCTCACGTACAGTAACCTTTGCCGATTCAATTACAGCAGGCGGCGTAATCTATAAATTTGGTGCTGAATATCCGGCTGCATCAACAATATCCGGAAGTGCTCCTTTGGATAATGCCAAAGGTTCAGGTCAAAATTTTACATTCTTCTTAGAAGCATCTGACACAACTGTTGTTTTATCTGATGAATGGCCATTAACCGGAGACCCGGTTGGTGTTGAAGAGATTGACGGACAAATTCCAAGTGATTATACATTAGCTCAGAATTTCCCGAATCCATTTAACCCAAGCACAAAAATTCGCTACACTGTTCCGGAACAAGCAAATGTTTCATTAAAAATTTATGACGTTCTAGGTAAAGAAGTTGCAGAACTTGTAAATGTTGAACAAACAGCAGGAACTTATGAAGCTTCATTTGATGCTTCAAGATTATCAAGCGGTATTTATTTCTACCAGCTTAGTGCTGGTAACGTTACCATTTCTAAAAAGATGATGCTGCTCAAGTAGTTAGGTTTACCCGCCGTTTTGTTGGGCGGGAGTTAGTAGTAAGATTTAAGGATAGAGCCGGATTGAATAAGTCCGGCTCTTTCTTTTTAAATTTGTTCGAAGTACAAAGTACTTCAAATTGAATAACTATGGATGGAATCCATAGAAAATATAAGTGGGAAAAGATACCGAACTGCAACGCAGTTCAAGAAGAATGATTGTATTGAAAAAACAACGTCAACTACACCCGTAGTTGTTCCGGCGTGTTGGATCATTGCTATCCCCGAATTTCATTCGGGGATATTTGTATTCGACTGCGTTGCAGTCACAGAACAAAATATAATAAGGTTATTAACGTTCGGCTGCTTAGAAGCCTTGCTTATTTTCCTGCGCTTTTAATTTTCGGAGTGATTGATAAAACTCATTTGCGTTAGGATAGTTATTATTAATTGCCAGACATTTTTGAAGTGAATTAATAGCCATATCCAAATTGCCGCTATTAAAATATGCACCCGAAAGATTATAAAATGTCTGTGCATCGGAAGGATTCAACTCGCCGCTTTTTGTTAAAAACAAAATTGCTTTATCTAAATTATTATTGTTCAAAGCAATTGAGCCAATCCATTTATAAGTATAATCGTTTGGACTAAGTTTGTGCAGTTTTTCAAGATATACTAATGCTTTGTTAAGCTGTTTTGCATTGATTAACTTGCTGGCAGTTAATGCAACTACAGCTTCTCCGTAGGGCTGATTAGCAATTATCGCATCCATTTCTTTCATAAAATTATTAATATCCCCGTTTGAGTAATAATACTCCGCTGCTTTTGTGTGCCCAACTTTCCACGAAATCTGTTTAGAGATCATTTGAAATGCCAGCGTATCCAAATAAGTTTTAGGATCAAATTGAATTACAACATTTCCGGATAATTCTTTCGGAATAAAAGGGTAACTTTTTAAGAGCTTTTTAATCCTTAATTCTGAAAGGGTTGAATCAAGTGTAGTAAACGGAAAAGTATTTTTCATAAATTGGTCTATATTATTAATAGGTCTTTCATGTTTAGCTTTCATAAACGAACTATTAATTACCTCTTCAAAAAACATCTTACCGATTATATCATATCCCTTTAGGTTAGGGTGCAGATGATCGACCATTAGATTATAACCAATTATATTATTTGGGCTTGCTGCCATAAATGCTTTGTCAATATCAATAACGGAAATATTATATTCCTGCCCGAGCTGGTTAATTACTTTATTCATTCCTTCCGGCGCTCTAAATCGCAGTGCATCATATTCTTTAGCAAGCAGCAATTGTATTTGTGCTGACTCAAAATTCTGAGTAACAATGTTTTGCTGCGCTGCATTAAAAAGTGAATCGGCATTTTTTTGATCATTACCATCAATTGATACAAACGGTTTCTGCATAAGGTTTGAAGTAAGTGTTCCAACAATAACTTTAACTCCGGCTTCATTTGTTTTTTCCAACAGTTCTTTTAGGTTCAGTTCAAACTGGTTTATCCCTTCCTGGTAAAGTTCCGAGCCGAATGGAATTTCATTTTCACCAATCATACGAGCCATTAATGTTTCGCCGGCTGCGCTATTATTTTGGGAACTAAAAAGATTTACTGACCATGCAATAATATTGTTAAGAAGCTGAAATGTTTTTATTTGCCGAAGTTCAATCATTAACTTAGAAATAGATCGTGAAGTGCCGTAAGATTCTGTTGACCCGACACCCAACGCCCCGTAATACTCATTGTGTCCTGCATAGATTAAAATTAAATCGGGCTTTTGTTCAATTACATCATCGGCAATATCAGCAATGGTATATGAGTTATGTGCGGTTATACCGAGATTGATAACTTCGATATTTAAATTTGGATAAGTATATGATAACGCGCGTTGAACATACCTGGGGAATGTAGCATTGTAGGCATAGGGCCAGCCGGCAGCACTGCTTCCGCCAAGAACAAAAATTCTAAAAGTGGAATCGCTTTTCTCTTTTTCAAATGCATCCAGCACTATTGCCGGGGGTGATTCAAGTTTTGATACATACCTAAATGGTAAATCTGGATTAAGAAATAATAAATTATCATACTCTTCGGATAGTGTAATAAAGGTCTCGAGATTTCTTCCGTAATCAAAAACGCGCAGACTCGCTTCCAGCAGCACAAAAAACAAAACAGGTATCAATACCAAAATTAGATAAAAAACTTTTGGTGTTTTCTTTACCGGATTTTCAGATAAGTACTGTTTAATTTTATCAACCGGTGTATTTAAGTACTCTGATAGTTCTTCAGCACTTTTTAATTTTTTGTTTTTTTCAATCCATTCAATTTGTTTTTTATTTAACGACAATATTCCTCCAAAGGAAAAATTTTTAGGAGCCTTTTTATATCTTCTTATTTGTCATTGCAAATCGGTCTTCGTCAGTTGACAGACGACGGATGAAACAATATTTAATTTGAGATTACTTCGTCATCAAAAAGCGATTCCTCGTAATGACAGAATATAATTGTCATTGCTTCCAAAGGAATCCCTTCGAGAGAATTCCGATGTCTTCCTCGATTAAGACATTCGAGGACAGGTTTATCGGAGTGAAGCAATCTCAGGATTGGGATTACTTCGTCATCAAAAAGCGATTCCTCGTAATGACAGCTTATTATAAGTTCATTAAAAATATTTTAATTCTGTCCTCATTCTGTCCTCATTCTGTCCTCATTCTGTCATTGCGAATTCCGATGCTTTTTATCGGAGTGAAGCAATCTTTGGTTTGAGATTACTTCGCCGTAAAAAGCAACGACTCGTAATGACCGGGTATTATAGGGTCATCTTAATATATAATTACTTCAAAATTAATAATTGATACGGTTTTAAGCTATATGATAAGGTGCTATTTTCAATACTAATATCATTACCGGAAATTAATTCTTTAAAAGATTTTTTTTGATTGTTGAATTTTTGAAGATCAATATTAAAATCCAATTGTGTATTTGAAGAATTGATGAAAATAAAAATTTTATTCTCCTCTAATTTTCTAATAACCAGCAGCACATTTTTTTCATTGCCTAAAAAATCAAACTGTAAATCACCAAGAGAAAGCTCAGCATTATTTTTTCTAATAGAGATTAATGTTTTATACCATTTGAACAAATCGGCATCAAACTCTACTTTGTCTGCAGGTCTTGGTTTATTAAATGGATGATGAGTTTCATCATCATAATTTAGTTCTTCCCACACCATCGGTTTCCGGCAGTCAGGGTCATCGCCGCCCCACATACCAACCTCATCACCGTAATAAATCATCGGCGCACCGGGCATTGTCATTTGAATACCGACCATCAATTTTTGTTTCTCCCTTTCGGCATCTGTAGGTTTCCTAACATCAAAGTTTGGGTTTGAACCTGCATGCCCCAAATGGTCATACCAGTTATCGGGATTAACAATCATCGTTGCAAGCCTTTCCGTATCGTGACTGCCAAGTAAGTTCATGAGAGCGAGCATATTTTCGTTGTTGTAATCTTCTGCAATTTGAAGAATTCGTTCAGCAAACTTATCGGCACTAATTTTATTCTCTTTATCGCTAACAAAATTTTTAACCGCATCAGTAAATCTATAATTCATTACTGCATCAAATGCATCACCCTGCAGCCAAGGTGCTGCATTAAACATTTTGTTTTCATCCCACTTTTCCCACCAAACTTCGCCGGTAAGGTAAGCATCAGGATTAATGTTTTTTACATGTGTTCTAAAGTCTTTCCAAAAATTAATGTTTACCATTTCAGCCACATCCAACCGCCAGCCGTCGATGCCATCTGCCGGGTCTCCGTCTCCGTTCGGGTCCATCCACCTTTCAACAATATTAAAGATGTGTTTTTTTATTGGCGGTATTAAACCGGTTTCATCTTCTCTCAATTCCGGCAGATCTTTTATTCCATACCAGCCTGCATAATCAAATTCATCTTCTTCTGTTTCAGGATCATCAAATTCATTTATATAAAACCAATCTTTGTACTTTGATTTTTCTTGATTCTCAACCACATCTTTAAATGCCCAAAATTTAATTCCAACATGATTAAATACTCCGTCAATAATAATTTTCATTCCTCTTTTATGAACTTCATGAATCAGTTCCAGGAAAACTTTATCGGCGGAAGTCCATTGCCAGGTTGCAGGATCAAGCGGGTTTTCACCTTCCCAAATTTCTTCATCCTTGTCAGGTTCGGTTCCAAAATTATTATCGATGTGCCGGTACATTGTTGCATCATATTTGTGATGCGAGGATGCTTCGAAAACAGGATTAAAATAGATTGCATTAATTCCTAGCTCTTTTAGATAGTCCAGTTGATCAATCACTCCCTGCAGGTCGCCGCCGTAACGCCTTAAACCATTTATCTGATAAAAGTTATAATCTAATTTTTCTTCGTATGGCTGCCTCTTAAACCAGTCTGATGTCCAGGGAATAATATCCCAATTTTCCGGTTCGATAAATGGATAAATATTTACTACATCTTCAACAGTCGGATCGTTAGACGAATTTGCATTATTAAATCTTTCAGGAAATATCTGATACCATATTGCAGTCTTTGACCATTCCGGTACACGCGGAATTTCTTTTTTTTGTGAGCAGGCAAATAATAGTCCTGTTGTTAGAAAAATTAGAAATGTTTTATTCATAGATATTTCCAAAGAAAATTTTAGTTTTTGTAATAGTTAAAGAAAAAGTAAACAAATAAAATCAATAGGTATTTAAATATACATTTTATGAGTAAAATTTAATTTTATATTTGAGGAGAAAGTGAGTTTAATTTTATATTTTAGTAACCAAAATTATTTTTGAATTAAAAATAAAATAATACTACTTAGAAACATACCGGTTAACCTTATGAAAATTTTTAAAATATTTACACTGCTCCTCTTTTTAACAACAACAATTTATACACAAACAACGCTGCCGAAGCGCGAATTTAGAGCTGCATGGATTGCATCGGTAATAAATTTAGATTGGCCCTCCAGCCCCAATTTATCGGTCGCACAGCAGAAATCAAGTTTAATAGACATGTTAGAAAGGCTGCATGAATTAAATTTTAATGCGGTAATTTTTCAGGTACGCCCGGAATGCGATGCACTTTATGATTCACCATACGAACCATGGTCTTACTGGTTAACCGGTTCGCAGGGCACACCCCCTTCACCATATTATGATCCATTAGAATTTGCTATTGAAGAAGCGCACAAAAGGGGAATGGAGCTGCATGCTTGGTTTAACCCATATAGAGCGGTTCGTTCCGAAGGTACTTTTAGCCTTTCCCCGGAACATGTTGCTGTTGAGAATCCTGACTGGATTTTAGATGTAGGTTCTTTAAATATTCTTAATCCGGGACTGCCGGAAGTACAGCAGTATAATACTGATGTAATTATGGATGTTGTTAATAGATATGATGTGGACGGTGTTCATTTCGACGATTATTTTTATCCTTACCCGCCTGATAACTTTAGTGATGTAGATATCGATTGGCAAACATTTCAAACATATCCAAACGGTTTTACGAATATTAGAGACTGGCGAAGAAACAATGTAAACGTACAGATGGCAATGATTAACGACAGCATTAAAGTTGTTAAACCGTGGGTCAAGTTCGGTATTAGTCCATTCGGTATTTGGAAAAATGGAGTGCCGCCCGGAATTACGGGCATGAATGCCTACGATGCAATTTTTGCCGACCCGATGGCGTGGCTGCATGAAGAATCAATTGACTACTTGACTCCGCAGCTTTATTGGAGAATTGGAGGAGGTCAGGACTATTCTAAACTTATGCCCTGGTGGGCTGATTCAGTTGATCATTATAATAGGCACTTATATACCGGCAACATATTCAACAGCGGATACTCCACTTCCGAATTGCCGAGACAACTAACATTAAATAGAAATAATCCCAAAACACTGGGGATAGTTTTATTCAAGGCGAGCAACGTTGTTGCAAACAGTAAAAACTTTGCCGATTCTTTGAGTGAGAATTATTTTAGATACAAATCCTTATCACCGGTAATGAATTGGAAAGATATGATCCCTCCAAATCAGCCTCTGAATGTTGAGTACGGCAGACTGCCCGGACAATCAATTGCGGGGCTTACCTGGGACTTGCCGAGCACAGCATCTGATGGAGATAGTGCAAGTAGGTATTCAATTTATAGATTTGATAATTCTTCAATTCAGCCTGGTGATTATGATGATCCGGCACACCTTTTTGATGTAGCCGGCGAGAGAGTAAGTGAATTAACCCCGGAGGTTTCGCCAACGGGGAAATATTATTTTACTGTAAGAAGTCTGGATAGAAACTTTAATGAAAGTACAGAAAGCAATTTGGTTGAGATACTTCCCCCTCAAACCCCGGTATTAGCTTATCCCGTTAATGGTGCAGGCAATCAGAGGGATACAACACAACTTGGATGGAATTATCCGCCGGAATCAGCATCATACAATTTGCAAGTTGCCTCCGATATGAATTTTGACAACATGGTTTATGAAGTATCCGGAACTACTGATACCGTTGATAATGTTACCGGTATTGGCGGACAGCAGACATTCTACTGGAAAGTGCAGGCAAATAATGCCGCAGGCGTAAGCAGTTACTCGAATGTTAGAAGCTTTCAAACAGCTTTCCCTATTGAACCGTTTATTGTTTATCCCCCTGATGTAACTCCGGGTATCCCGACAGAAATTGATATCGTTTGGGATTCTACACCGCTTACCGACAGCTATCATGTTCAGCTTGCAAAAGGTGCAAACTTTACACAAAGCAGTATGGTTATTGACTCAAGCGGAATTATCGATACTGCCATAACCGCTCCTACACTTGATCCGAATCGTTTTTACTTTGTACGCGTTCGTTCATATAATAGTTTTGGTTATGGTCTTTGGTCTGAAGTTCATAACTTTAAAACAGGCGATGCAACTTTAGTTGCTGATGAAACCGGCAGCCCGACAGATTTCGTTTTGAATCAGAATTATCCGAATCCATTTAACCCTACAACTACAATTACTTTTTCTATTGTGGAACAGGGATTAACATCTCTAAGAGTTTATGATATACTTGGAAGAGAAGTTGCTGAACTGGTTTCAGAAGAATTATCACCGGGTAAATATTCGGTTAATTTTAATGCAGGTAAATATGCAAGCGGAATTTATATTTATTCATTAAGATCAAAAAATAAAATTATAAATAAGAAGATGTCGCTTATAAAATAACTGTTATACAACTGTAACATATACTTACAAATTATATTGTTATAAAGGTGACATAATCATATTTTGGTATAGAAAAAAAGAGTTATATGATTTATAAACTAAAAGAGCGTGTCTATTGAAATAATCTTTACACTTTTCTACTACACCCTCAAAAATATTAAATCCGATTAAATCGGCCTAAAATTTTCATTTGATTTTTAGGAGAAATCCAACATGAAGAAGCTTATAAACTTTTTTGTATTTACCTTCCTAATACTTTTTTCAAGCCATACCTACGGTGCAGCAGGTAAAATTGCCGGATATGTAACCGATACAAATACCGGTGAAGCAGCTATTGGAGCCAACATTATTATTGAAGGCACCACACTTGGTGCCGCTACCAATATTGAAGGTTATTATGTAATTCTTAACGTTCCGCCCGGAACTTATTCCGTAAGAGCCTCCATGATTGGTTATGCTCCATCAACAACAGTTAATGTTAGAGTTAACTTAGACCAGACAACTGAGTTAAACTTTCAACTTACTGAGGAGATTTATGAAACCGGTGAAATTGTTGTTGTTGCTCAAACACCGATTGTTCAAAAGGATGTGGCATCAAGCGGGGTAAACTTAAACGCTGAAGAAATTGCTACGCTGCCTGTAACTACTGTCAGCAGTGTCGTTGGTCTTCAAGCAGGTGTTGAAGGTGGTGGAACAGTTATAAGGGGCGGTTCCGGCAATGAAATTGTTTACCAGGTTAATGGTGTAACAATGCGCGACGGCAGAGACAATACACCCTATTCCAATGTTAGTTTTACTTCGGTTCAGCAAATTAAATTACAAACAGGCGGCTTTTCCGCTGATGTCGGCGAGGTTAGATCGGGACTGGTTGAAGTTGTAACTAAAGAAGGCAGCCCCGAAAATTATTCTTTCAGTTTTTATTCTCAGATGAGACCCGCAGGCAATAAGCATTATGGTCCATCCGTTAATGATCCGAACACTTACTTTCTGAGACCATACCTTGACCCAGCGGTAATGTGGACAGGCACAAATAATGGTGCATGGGATGCCTATACGCAAAGGCAATACCCGGAGTTTGAAGGATGGAATTCGGTTTCTCAATCAACATTAAAAGATGATGACCCAAATAATGATTTATCCCCCGAAGCTGCACGCAGATTATTTTTACATCAATACAGAAAAACATTTGATATTGATAAACCCGACTATGATATAGATATGAGTTTTGGCGGACCAGTACCATTAGTAAGTGATGAACTTGGAGATTTAAGATTTTTAGCCTCATACAAAAGAAATAGAACAATGTTGTTGGTTCCGCTTTCAACAGATGACTACACTGATTACGATGCTTCATTAAAGTTAACCTCAGATCTTGCCAAAGGTATGAAGATTATGATTGAAGGTCATTATGGGGAACAGTCCGGTACATCTATAAGCACAGTCGGCGCACCGGGTATTTTTCGTTCTAGTTCTTATTTAGCTGATAGGGTTGATTACGGCAGTTACACAAGAGATGTGCTTTTCTCTAATGCCTACTTTTCACCTACCAATGTTATAAGAAACAGCATTGCTGCTAAATTCACGCATGCAATAAGTCCTACAGCTTTTTATGAAGTTCTGTTCAGTACATTTGGATCAGAGTATAATACTAATCCCGGTACACCGCGTGATTTAGCTAAAGTCTATAAATTCGGCAATAACTATTATGTTGATGAACACCCCTATGGATATTTCCAGGGTTCTGTTGATGTAATTAACCCAAGCGGTATGATACTTGGTTCGATTTATAGCCAGGGAAGAGACAGCAGTACTGTTAGAAATTATAATCTAAAATTTGATTTAACCAGTCAGTTGGATGAATACAATGAAGTAAAGGTTGGCTTTTTTGTTAAGTACACCGATAATAATACTAATTATGGTTTACGCTCATTACTCTATTCCCAAAATAACCGCGATTTTCAATGGGATACTAAGCCTATTCAAGGTGCAATTTACGTGCAGGACAAATTAGAATTTGAAGCAATGATTGCCACAGCAGGTTTAAGGGTCGAGTTCTCCGATCCTAATACAACTTGGTTTGATTATTCTACTTTTGACCCCGGTTTTATGGCTTCTAATGCAACCCTAAGAGATGACTTAATTCCTAAGACGGATCTTCCTACAAAAGTAACCTGGATGCCGAGGTTAGGAATGGCATTCCCAATATCAGTCAACAGTAAACTGTTTTTTAACTATGGTCATTATCAGTCACTACCAAGCCCATCCGACTTATATTTAATTGATTATGCTTCCGACGGCGGGCTTAATTCAATTGCTAATCCGGTGGCAGACCTTGAGAAAACCATAGCTTATGAAATTGGTTACGAACATAATTTATTTGATCAGTTTTTATTAAGAGTAACAGGTTACTACAAAGATATCAGCAACGAATCAAGAGATGTTGACTATATAAGCAGTGACGGACAAGTAAGATACAGCCGACCTGAACCGGTGCAGTACAGAGATATAAGAGGATTTGAATTCCAGTTAAACAAAAACCGCGGTGATTGGATTACCGGTTTTATAAACTACAATTATCGAGTTTCTTCAACTGGCAGATTTGGTTTGGGCGAATATTATGAATCACGTACAGATCAGGAAAACTACAATAGAACAGACGGTGAACTTTGGTATAGTCAATCTAAACCAAAGCCGCGTCCGCTTGCCCGCTTAAATGTAGACATATTTACCCCTGATAATTTTGGACCCGAAGTAGGCGGATTTTATCCTTTAGAAGGTTTACGGCTTAACATTCTCTCATCATGGCAAGCTGGCAGCTATACTACTTGGGCAGGGGGAGGTGCTATTTCTGCCGAAAATAGAAATAATTTACAGTACCTCGATTATTTCAATACTAATATTAGGCTATCAAAATCATTCTATTTTGGTCCTGTTGATATGCAACTGTTTGTTCAAGTTAATAATTTATTTGATACAAAAAGACTCTCATCAACCGGATTTTCAAGAACTAATTTTGACACTAAAAATTATTTTGAATCACTTCACTTGCCTGCTGATGTTGGCGGTGCCGATGATTTCAAGTATGTTAACATTCCGGGTGATGATCAACCGGGTGATTACAGAGATTTTGATGTGCCATACGTACCAATTGAAGCAGTCCAGAATATTGGTGAATTAGAAAGCCCTGTTGAAAATTTAATTTACTATGATAACAGCACAGCAGATTATTATGAATATGTAAATGGAGAATGGAAAACTGTTGCTGACAGCAGAATGAATCAAATTCTTGAAGATAAAGCATACATTGATATGCCAAACTTTACTTTCTTTACATTCTTAAATAAAAGAGATGTCTATTTCGGTTTAAGATTTAATATAACCCTTTAATATTGCTAGTTGGTTTACTTTTATCAATTAGGTGGAAACATGAAAAAAAATTCTTTTAGTATAATCATTACAATCATCATTTCAATCATACTTTCTTCAAGTGCGGTTTTTGCTCAGGAAGGAATTACAAAATTTGAACGCTGGCTTGCCGTTGGTGAACTTCACAATTGGTTTTCGAGCATTGGCTGCGAGCGTGAAGAGGACGGACCTGAAAAACAGCAGCAAGCCGGATGGCGATGGCCAGCTCCTTATCTAAATCAGGATATGCAGGCTGCAAAAGGTATATGGATCGGTGCTCAAAATTACACCGAGCCTGAATTAGGGACCACTTTCAATTATAAAGTCGTTCATTGCGGTCCAAGACCAACAACCGGCGGAATTAATAAAGAATTCTTCCCGATTGAGTTCAAGCACGTTGCTAAATTTAATCCTACTCCGGTTCTTGTTGATGGCGAAGTTACTTTCTCTGTGAAAAATACCGTCGAAGAGGAAGATGAAAATTTGCCGTATGATCAAGTTCTTATAAACACAGTTAATACCCAAATGGGTGTTACAATGAAGAGAAAAATATTTCAGTACAGTATGGAATATTATAACGACTTTATTGTAATAGAAAATACTTTTATTAATACCGGCAACATTGATGGAGATGCTGAAATTGAAAGAACATCAGGTGATCTTGAGGGTGTTTATTTTTATTATCAATATCGTTTAGCACCCTGCCGTGAAACGCGAATACTTTTTGGCGACCCTACAGCCTGGGGCAGAAACACCTTAAACGATGAAAGAGGTACCCATAGAAGTGATCCGGACAATCCGGAAGGTTTACGATATCAATATGCCTGGCATGGTTACTACTCCGATTTTAGTGATTGGAATAATGTTGGCGGACCAATATGGGAACCTGATGAAGGATTTGGAGCACGTATTGATGAAGCCGATTCTGTAGGAAGATTAGCTTCGGCTCAATTCCCAGGCGTATTAACACTACATGCCGATAGAAGCGTGACCGACAGAAGCGATGATCCTGCTCAGCCGAGTACAACTGATTATATTTCATCAAACGGAACATACGAATATGCATCAAATACATTTAACCCCTCTGAGATGCAGGCAAGATACAATATGATGACCAAAGGTCACCCGGCTCAAAGTCATGCAGAGTTTATAACAAACGGAGATTTTGCAGGTTCCAAAGAAAACCCCGGAAAAGGATCTGTTGATAATGCGGGATATTCTTTTGCAAATGGTTATGGACCTTATAATATTCCCTATGGAGACAGTATTAAAATTGTTTTGGTAGAAGCTACCGGAGGGCTTAGTAGAGACGAAGCTATTAGAATTGGTAAGTTATATAAAGACGGTGCTATTGACGCTGTTGCAAAAAATGTATTTGTAATGACCGGTCGTGACTCTCTCCACCAGACTTTTTTAAGGGCAATTGATGCGTACCAAAATAACTGGACAATTGATGAAGCACCCTTACCCCCTAAAAATTTTGAAGTAAACTCAAGAGGCGGACGAATAGATTTATCTTGGGATATTTATGGAAAAGGTCCCGTTGAAACAGGTTTTGAAATTTATCGTTCAACTGTTGCACCGGTTGATGGATATGCCAGTAATGCTTATTACTCAGACTATGAATTAGCTGCTTCACTTCCTGCTGATGCAAGATCATTTTCTGATACCGCGGTTGTACTTAATACTGCCTATTATTATTACATAGTTTCTTTAGGTAATGATGTGCCTGCAAATGGTGCGCTAGGTATTCCTGCACATAAATTAAAAAGCGGAAGATTCTACACGCAAACTTATGCACCGGCTTATAAACGTAAACCGGGGAGACCAACAATAACAAGTGATGTTAGAGTTGTTCCAAATCCGTACATTATCTCAGCCGGCGGATCGCTGCTATTTCCAAATGAAGAAAACAAAATAGTATTTCTCAATATATCCGGTCAATGTTCAATAAATATTTACACCGAGCTTGGTGAACTTATCCAAACAATTGAACATACGGACGGAAGCGGTTCGCAGGATTGGTTCTTGACAACTTCGTCAAACCAACTAATAGTAAGCGGTATTTACATTGCTGTTATTACTGATGATATTACCGGTGATAGAGAAATTGTTAAATTTACAATAATTCGATAAAAATTATAATAGGTACATCAATGAATAAAAAAATACAAGTTATATTGACTATTATAATGATGGTTTTTATTTCACAAGTTAACGTCGGGCAGGTAAAACTTGCACAGACCGGGTTAAAGTTTTTAAGTGTTGGAGGCGATGCACGTGCCGCTGCTTTAGGTGAAGCTATTACCGCACTTGAAGGAAATTCAACCTCAATGTTTTATAACCCCTCTGGTATGGCGAGGCAAACCGGTTTTGTGGATGTCACATTTTCAAATACTCAATGGATTGCCGATATTAACTATATGCATGCAAGTATATCAGTTGCTCCTGAAGATGCACTTTACGGTGTGTTTGGTTTATCGGTTGCCAGTGTGGATTACGGCGAACTTAAACGTACAATAAGAGATGAAGGCGAAGACGGATTTTTAGACTTAGGCACATATAGCCCGAATGCTTTTGCTTTAGGTGTTGGTTATGCTAAGGCTCTTTCTGATAAATTTGCTGTAGGCGGTAATGTTAAATTTGTTTATCAAGATTTAGGAGATGGGCATGTTGTTAATATTGCACAAGATAGTACCCATACAAAACAAAAATTTGATACTGATGTTTTTGCGTTTGATTTCGGTATTCAGTATCGAACAGGTTTTAAGAGCTTAGTCTTTGGTATGTCTCTCAGAAATTTCTCGGAGGAGATTGAATATATTGAAGAAAGTTTTCAATTACCCCTTACATTTAAAATAGGGCTTTCAATGAATTTGATTGATCTACTCGAGGAAGGTAACGATCAGCATTCGTTTCTTTTAGCAGTTGATGCAGCACATCCCCGTGATTACAAAGAACAGATTCATATCGGCGGCGAATATACGTTTATGAATATTCTCTCTCTGAGAGCCGGTTATATTTCGCCTACTGATGAACAGGGAGTAAATTTTGGTGCCGGTCTTAAGCACGAGTTTGTTGGATTCAATTTTGGAGTGGATTACTCCTACTTGGATTTTGGAATTTTTGATAACGTTAATCGATTTAGTATTAATATTTCTTATTAGGTATAAATTAACTTTTATTTATAGTTAAGCCAGGTTTTGAAATGAAAAAAAATAATTTAAGTTTTACCATATTAAAAAAAGTAATTACAATTCAATTTGCAATATTGTTTTCGTTTGTTCTTATTTCATGCGATACAGATGTAAATGAGTTGCCCGACCCTGACGATACAAGCGAAATTACGCCTAAAATTACAAGTGTTGATACACCTGATTCAATCTGGGCAGGCATTTCAGAAATCGTTGTAAATGGTCAGGACTTTTCACCCGTTCTCGAAAATAATATAGTTTATTTTGACGGCTATTCAACATCAGACGCAAGTGAAACTTTTGCTGTGCTCCTGGAAGCAACCTCAACTATGTTAAGAGTTAAGGTTCCTTATTATGTTAGTGATTCTGTTGAAGTCAAAGTTGCAGTGCAGGGAGTTGAAAATTTTAATGAAACAACTTTTCTGATAAATATAAAAGCTGCGGTTATTGAAATTTTTGGTGATGGCGATAATTTACCTTCCGGAATTACAGTCGATAATTCACAAAATTTATATTTCAACCATAATGCATTTGGTGTCAATGAAGGGCTGAAAAGATTTTCACCTTCCGGTGTTCTGGAAAATTTTGCAGCGAAGAGCGGATCATTTTACATTGATCTAAAATATGGAAGAGACGGCAGAGTTTACGGGACTAGAAGCCCAACAGTTAGAGCGGTTTTTGCAAATGCTGATGGCGGAACTCCAAGCGCTATCGCGGTTGCCAATAGTGCCGCAAAACTTATTTCATTAGACTTTGATAATAATTATAATATTTGGACAGGCGGAGTTGGGGGAGATGTTTATAGAATCACTGAAGACGCTTCGGATAAAAAACCTTTCCCATTTGAACCGGAAGTTAAATCACTAAGGTTTTATGATGGCTATATATATGTCGCTGCAAAAATGGATTCCACTGAAGCAATTTATAGAATGCAGGTAATTGATTCTGATAATATTGGTGCAGCTGAAGTTTATTTTGATGTTACCGCGAACATTGCCCCTTATTCGGTAAATGCAATTACATTCTCTTCAGACGGTAAAATGTTTCTCGGTACTGACGCCGAGGGTGATGACCCGAATGCGTTGATAGTTGTTAATACTGACGGTTCTTTTAACACTTGGTATCCGAGAGTTATTACAGGTCCAATTTTAGCATTTGCTTGGGATACAGGAGATTATTTATATTATGTACGTGGACTTGTGGGAGATACTCAAGTTCAAAAAATTATGCGAATTAATATGGAAATGCCCGGTGCACCATATTATGGAAGAGATTAGTATAAAAATTACAATTAACCAAATCACTTAATTAGGAGGATATATGTTTAAAAAACTATTTACAGTTTTAGTTGTTTTACTTTTCACTGCAACAATAAATATGGCGCAGTGGGATTATGCAGGCGCATGGCCTGACACTAACTATAAAGGCGGAACTCATGGTATTGCAGTGAGCCCTGATGGAAAAGTATTTGCATCAACTTATTACGGCTCAAGCTGGGTTTCACCGGATGGTGACACACTTTCAGGAATTGCTTCAATTTATGTTTTCGGAGCTGATGGTTCTCTTATAGATATTATAGGTACAGTTACTACCGGTGAAGGATTTCTTACCGAAACAGATACCTTAGATGGAAATTGCAGAGGAATGGGTGTAGATCAAGATGGGAATATTCTTTATCTTCAATCCGGTTCAAACAAAATGTTTAAAATTGATTACATGACACTTGAAGGTATTGCTAAAACTGAACCTAGTGAAACCGGTTCTTCACCAACAGCACCTTCAGTTGATGCCGCAGGTAATGTTTTTGTTGGTCCTGTTGTTGGCGGAGGTACAAATGAAATATCAATTTATGACACTGACTTAAACTATTTAGGAACTGCTGTTCAGGGTCCGCCGAATATCGCGAGAACCTTAGAAGTATCTGCAGACGGAAATACTATTTACTGGATGCCGTTTACTTCAAATCCTATTCAAACATTTATTTATTCACGTCCTGATGAATTCTCGGATTATGAACTTACTGATTCAAGTTTATTTAGTATGTCAATTGAATCTTCAGCTTGGGACCCTGTATCAGGTAATCTCTGGGTATCTAATGATTCAAGAGGTGTTGATACAAATGGAGTTGCAATTTATACACATTTAACCTGGTATGAGTATGATGTTGCAACTAAAGCATTGGTTGATAGCTTTACATTGCCATCACCTGATCCTGAACCATCAGATGAATATCCACGCGGATTAGATTTTAGTCCAGACGGGCAATTTGCATACGTTGGTCTATTTGGTACTGGTTATGATAGAATTTACAAATTTGACAGGTTGACCGGAGTGGCTCAGGAGTTAGGATTTGTTGCTGATAATTATGAATTATCACAAAACTATCCAAACCCATTTAACCCAACAACTACTATCTCATTCACAATTCCCGAAGCTTCCGATGTGACATTGAAAGTATATGACATGATCGGACAGGAAGTTGCTACATTAGTTAATTCAGAAATGAGTGCAGGTAAATTTAATGTATCATTCGATGCATCAAATTTAGCTTCCGGAACTTATGTTTATGAATTAAGAGCCGGTAAAACTGTTATTACAAACAAAATGATGTTATTGAAATAATATTAATTTTATTCTGTTTTTTATAGCCCCGCTTCATGCGGGGCTTTTTTATTAAATTTTGTAGAGACGTTTGGCAAAACGTCTCCAAAGGCAGATACCCCAAACCGCGAAATAATCTCCGCACAATAAAATCTGTGTAAACAATCGACAATAATCAGAAGTACGAAGTACTTCAAGAAAAATAGCTATGGATGGAATCCATAGAAAGGAGGAATGCAGAAGGAGAACTGCAACGCAGTTCAAGTGGAAATATAGTATTGGAGGCGAACCTTCAACTACTTCGTAGTTGCTCCCAATCTTTCTTGTCGATTTCCCCGAATTTCATTCGGGGCTATTCATCTTCGACTGCTTCGCAGTCTTAAAATAGTGGAAATCTAGCAATTAAATCGTATTAAATAGAAGTACGGAGTACTTCAAGATGAATAGCTATGGATAGAATCCATAGAAAGGAAAAAAGAATTGTTTTGTCAGAACTACGAAGTAGTTCAAGAACGAATATTTAAACAAGGCTATGAAAACACAAAATTTATTCAACTACTTCGTAGTTGGCTGCAATCTTTCTTATCGATTCCCCCGAATTTCGAGGCTGTGTGAAAATTATAAAAATACATTAACCCACGATTTCAATCGTGGGTAATAGAACTAAAAAATGAATATTTTACCTTACCCGTTTTATCGATTTTAGCAGTTTTCAAACAGCCTCTTTCATTCGGGGCTATTCATATTTGACTGCTTTGCAGTCATCTCACATAATTTATTATAAGAGAAGATTCTTCATTAATTCAGATGTTCGAATTGTTTCGGTACAAAAAATTGACTGAATATTATTCAGAAGTACGGAGTACTTCAAGAAAAATAGCTATGGATGGAATCCATAGAAAATAGGAATGCAGAACGGGGGAGAACTGCAACGCAGTTCAAGAAAGATGTTTACAAATGGAAAGATACCTTCAACTACTTCTTTGTTGGAAAATTTAATTGTCTTATCATTTACCCCAAATTATCTTCGGGGCTATTTATTTTCACTGCCAGTTATATACGAATTTAAAGTTTTCAAAAGAAATTCAGCAAGTGAGACGTTCTCCCGAACGTCTCTACTCGTTTTTTTTTGTAATTTAAAAAATTATAAAATGAAACAATAATTTGGCGAATTTGAAAAAAATAATTATTATTACTAATCAAATTAAGATTTTGTTCTTAAAATTTTGAAATCTAGTTTTAGGATGTAATGGTTTTGCCAACGCATAAACTAAAAACTTGATATTAAAACTCTGGAGAGGTGGCAGAGTGGTTGAATGCGGTGGTCTTGAAAACCATTGACGGTGCAAGCTGTCCGGGGGTTCGAATCCCTCCCTCTCCGCAAGGGTTTATTAAATAAACTCTTTTTTAAGCAATGATTGACAGTATCTTTGAAAAACTTGGCAGCATGCGGTTTATTTTCAAGCTCTGTTCAATTCTTTTTAATTTATTTATAGGAGTTTCACTCAATGTCAGAGCGAAAAGAAGGAACAGTAAAATGGTTTAACGGTTCCAAAGGTTACGGATTCATCTCGCAAGAAGGCGGTGATGACGTATTTGTACATTTCCAATCAATTATTGGCGATGGTTACAAAACTTTAGAAGAAGGTCAAAAAGTTGAATTCACCGTTGGTGAAGGAGAAAAAGGCCCGCAAGCAAAAGATGTCCAAGTTATTTCATAAATAATTAAGATTTCAGCTTTGCAAAGCCCCGTTTATCGGGGCTTTTTTTTATCTAATAATATTTTTAATTGTAATGAATGACGAAAAAGAATTACTCGATTTTTGCAGAGTAAAAAAAATATTCGATAAAGGTTTTGGTTTTCTTTCAAGTATAAATTACAGAAGAGATGTCTTTTTTCACTTTTCTAAAATTAAAGACCAATCGGTTAAAGATGAGCTGAACAAATTAAAGCGCGGATTGTTTTATATTTTTTATACATCTAAAGCGGTTGGTGAAAAAAGAAAAGTAGCACGTATGTGGCTCGATCTTAAAAATGTACCCGATGATTTAATTCCGGCATTTGTCTTTAAAATTATTGATGAATTGAATGAGGGCAGAACTAATCCTTTTGAACTGGCATACGTGGTGAAGGAGCTTAGAAAATTAAATTACTTGAATGCAAAAGATTTTGAGCTGGTTCTAAATTCAAAAAAAATATTAAACAATCCTTCCATTGCTATCAAAATGCTGAACGATAATGAATATGAATTATTTGATGATGTTCATAATTATTTTGATGAAATAACCGAAAAGAAAATTGATACAAAAATTTGGACAGAGACAGTTCTAAACAAATTGTATTAACCGGATGTAGTTATTTTTAAGTAAAATAGATTGCTCGCAATCTGTTTATCAATAACGCAGAATATCACTAAGCGTTCCATCCTGGACAAGCAATTTAAGATACAATTCAAAACTAATAACTCATTGAAAAAAATAATTGCTTCAGCATATTATTTAATAATTTAAATTGAAATTTTTAACTTCTCAAGCAAATTATTATTTTACTAAATACAAATTATTCACTTGGCAAGAGGATAAATGAAATTAAAAATTGAAGAAGTTAGAAAAGAATTTCCATCGCTTAAAAATGAATGGGTTTTGATGGATAATGCAGGTGGTTCTCAAATTCTGCAAAAAGTGATAAATAGAATGAATGACTATTTATTGAACTCTAATGTACAATTAGGTGCAAGTTATAAAGTGTCGGAACTGGCAGGAAAAAATATTGATGAAGCTAATAGAGTGATGGGTGAGTTTATTAATGCTCGTTCAAAATCTGAAATAATAATGGGCGGTTCAACAACTATGCTACTCAATCAATTAGCTGCAAGCTTTGGCAAAGTGTTAAAGCCGGGCGATGAAATTGTTGTAACGGATTGCGATCATGAAGCTAATATTGGTGCCTGGCGAAAGTTAGAAAGATTTGGAATAGTGATAAGGGAATGGCAGATAAATCTAGATGATTTCCGGCTCCACCTTGATGATCTTGGAAAAATTATGAATGACAAAACTAAGCTGGTGGCTGTTACTAATTCATCCAACATAATTGGTACAACAATAGACGTAAAAGAGATCACCGGTTATGTTCATAAAAGGGGAGCTTTAATTTGTGTTGACGGCGTTGCATACGTGCCTCATAGAGCCGTGGATGTTCAGAAAATGGACATTGATTTTTATGTTTTCAGTTTCTATAAACTTTATGGAACTCATTCTGCTCTGCTTTACGGCAAGCAGGAACTGTTAGAAAAATTACCGGGCATTAATCATTACTTTATTGATGAGGAGGAAGTACCTTATAAGTTTCAGCCGGGTAATCAAAATTATGAGTTAAGTTACGGTGCACTGGGTATTACCGATTACATTTCCGAAATGGCTTCTCTGCATGGAATTTCTTCCAACTTAAGTTTGAATAATAAATCGAAGGAGTTTTTTAATCTTATCAAAGTTCATGAAGAAGAATTGATGAATCCAATTATGGATTTACTCAATAGCAAATCAAACATTAAAATTATTGGTGAGGATTCTTACAGCGGAGATGTTCGGGTTCCAACAATATCATTTATAGTTGATGGAGTTATGAGCAATGAAATTGTTGAACAAGTTGATAAGCATAAAATAGGAATTAGATACGGTCATTTTTACGCTAAAAGATTAATTGATAATTTAGGATTGGAAAAACAAAACGGAGTCGTACGCATCAGTCTGGTTCATTATAACACACTTGATGAAGTAAACAAACTTGTAACTGCTTTGGATGAAATATTAAACTGAAAAAATAAAGTTAACTGACTAATAGGCGGCTTTGCAAAACTTCAGTTGTCATTGCTTCCCGGCAAAATAATGCTGCGGGACAAGCGGAAGAAAACTCCTCGCAATTTAATTCATGGTTTGTCATTACGAGGAGTTCTTTTTGACGACGAAGTAATCTCATTTAAGAGATTCATCGTCAACTCGGAATATTTTTTTTAACTCTTTATAAACATATGATAGCAATTTATTGTTTCAATCTAAGGTTAAGTGAATGCTTAAAATACTAATAATCAAAATAGGAGAGTTGTTGAATTGAAAAAAATATTATTGATAATGCTGTTGAGCGTTTCATTTATCTATCCGCAGGATAAGCCGATTACAGGAGAAAAATTTACAATTAAATATTTTCCAAATGAAAAAAAAATTTTAACCGGTAATTCACCGATAATATTAGTTTATGCCTATGATTATTGGGGAACAACAGCCGCAGCCATTCAAGGTGCCGAGGCTTTATTCAAGAATGTATTAAGTCCGGATGAAGGCAGAAAATTTGAAATTACTATGGTGAACAAAATTAATTATCACGAGGCAGAAGTAATTATACCTGATAGTGTTTCACTTATCACTTACTATTTTACTAACGGTGAGCAGACAGATTATAACGACAATAAAACATATTTGAATTATATCTTTAATGAGGAAGGTAAACCGGTTAAAGGTGCAAGATTTAGAGCTGTTGATTTTATGATTATGGCGGGAAAGTCGGACAAAGAAATTATAGCTGAATTAGAAAAAGAGATAATCGATTACCCTGAAAACCATATTGCGAGATTTGCTTACTGGCAAACAAGATTAGAAAACGCTGAAAATTACAATGCAATTGTTGATTTAAAAAAAGAATTTGTCGAAGAGTTTGATAGTCTTAAAGAAAACTTTCAGACAGATTATAATTTCTTAAATGCTGAAGGCAAAACCTACTTTGCTTATTCAGGGGCGCTGCTGGGATTTGTGTCTAAAGATTATAAAGCCAGCCAGGATAAGGTGATAGCAATCGCCGAGAAAATACCGGTGGATAAACGCGCTCCTATAATTTCCAGAATATATGAGCAGCATCAAAAATCAAAGCAGGCGGAGAATTATAAAAATGAGGTCATTGGAAAACCGGCTGCCGATTTTGAGTTTGTTACAATTGATGGAAAAAACAAAAAATTATCAGACTACAAAGGCAAGTATGTTCTTCTTGATTTTTGGGGAACATGGTGCGGACCCTGCCTCCAAGAAATACCAAACATGAAAAAGGCTTATGATAGATTTAATGAAAAAGGATTTGAAATTATAAGCATAAGCAGTGACCTGATTATGAGAACTAAAACGGAATCTGAATTCAAAAAATTTATTGAAGAAAATAAAATGAACTGGGTAAACATTTTAGACGGAACAGAAAAAAAGCTTCATACGCTTTACAAAATTTCTCGTTGGCCCACATTATTTTTAGTTGATAGAGATGGAAAAATAATTAAGAACGAAGAGGTACTTAGAGGTGATGAATTGATATCAACATTAGAAGGAGTAATAAATTAAAAGTGTTTACTAAAGCCCAATTCCATCCGGTTGGTTTTGGGCTTCTTTTCAAAAACTACTTTAGGCATTATGCCTAATTACCTGCCCATTTACTGCACCTGTGTGTTTGCTCTTTTCAATAGTAATTTTACCATTTACAATCACGTAGTTTATTCCCGTTGGGTATTGATGAGGTTTTTCAAAAGTTGCGTTATCAATTACTGTATCGGGATTAAAAATTACTACATCGGCAAAATTATTTTTTTTAAGTACTCCTCGTTTTTTAATTCCTAACTTATCCGCCGGCATTGATGTCATTTTCTTAACGGCAGTTTGAATGTCAAATAATTTTTCCTCGCGGCAGTATTTACCAAGCACTCTTGGGTGTGTTCCATAAAAACGAGGGTGCGGATTACCGGAACTTAGTTTTCCGTAGGGCGCTTTAGCACTGCCGTCTGAGCCGATTGAAACTAAAGGATCTTTAAGCACAGTATGAAGATTATTTTCATCCATTGCAAAACCGACAATACCTGCTCCTAAATTTTCTTCAATTAATAATTCTCTCACAAATGTTACTTCATCGGTACCGCAAGTTTCAGCGCATTGTTTAATAGTTTTGCCTTCCCAAGTTTTATTTTTATCGCTTGCACAATAGCTGATCATGTATCTGTCCCAACCGCCAATTCTTTCTCCTCTGCTGGAAATATAATCGTTAATCTTTTCTTGATCGCCCGCACCTTTTATTCTTTCAACAATTTCTTTTGTTGAACCCTGCCTGGTGTCAATGGGTAAAAAAGTTGACATACCCGTTCCGTATGCTACATAAGGATATCTATCTGCTTCAACAGGTAAGCCTGAATTATAAGCATCATGAATATTTTTTAAAAATATTTCAGTTTTATACCAATTAGATTTATTACACGATTTTAAGTGTGAAATCTGTAATGAAACATTTGCCTTTCTGCAGATTTCCAAAGCTTCATCAACAGCTTCAATAACAGTATCATCTTCATTGCGCATGTGTGTTGCATAAACACCGTTATGTTTGCTTACAATCTTGCAAAGTTCAATCAACTCTTGTGTATTGCCGTAGCTGCTTGGCGCGTATTCCAATCCCGAAGCTAAACCGAGACTTCCCATCTCTATTGTTTCTCGTAATACATTCTGCATGTTTCTCATTTCATCGGATGATGGAATAACATTATTTTTACCAACTACAAACGCCCGCAGATCTCCATGACCGGTAAACGTAGCATAGTTTATAGAAGTTTTATTTTTTTCAATTGCTTCAAAAAATCCATTCAGGTCTTTCCAGTAAATGTCAATCCCGTATCTTTTATTTTGATAAGTACTGTATTCTTTTGCATCTGCTTCATTAAATGGAAATGGTGATGAGCCGCAATTACCGGATACTTCTGTGGTCACTCCTTGATGAATTTTACTTTCAGCATGGTTGTTAACTAAAAGTTCAATATCAGTATGTGTGTGAATATCAATGAACCCCGGACAAACAATATTATTAGCAGCATTAATTGTTGTTTGTGCTTCTGCATTACTAAGATCACCAATTGCAATAATTTTATCATCAGCAATTCCAATATCAGCTATGTATGGTTTGCTTCCGGTGCCGTCCACAATTAATCCGTTTCTTATTATTAAGTCAAACTCATGTTTCATACTTATGCCTAAGAATAATCCGGTACCAACAATTGAAGTTGTTTTGATAAAGTTACGGCGGGAGATTGAAGTGCTCATCTGATATCCTCTTATTTAAATTAAGATTATTGATAAAATAAGAATAGTATGTTTAAAGCTGAATTAAATAAAAAATAATTGAAAATGGAAGAAGCACTATAAATAATTTGATTTATATAAATAACAGTTGTCAACTGCTCAATTATATTTTCTGAATAAAGCTATTTACTTGACAATTAATTTTTATCTGTTTAACCTGTTATATATAAAAACATGTTTTTGTCCACATATAAACCAAAATAAACTTTCCAAATGAGCCTATAGGCTCCTCTTTGAAATAATGTGCTTCACCAAAGATTTAGATTAAAATTAGAAGAAGGTATTTTTTATCACACAATAATTTGCAGTTTAATAATACTTTAGTCTCCCCAAAAGGATAGTAAACAGAGTTAAATCACAATTCAATTTTAATGTTATTAGCATATTTATTTCAAAAAAATAGAGTTGAAAATGTCCGGCACTAAAATTCTTGTTGTTGAAGATAACCACATTATTTCAGAAGAATTAAAATTAAGATTAGAATTATTAGGTTATGAAGTTTGCGGAATTGCACACAAAGCAAAGCAGGCAATTAGTATGGTTAGCAAACTTAAGCCTAATTTAGTTTTGATGGATATTGTTTTGAATGATGATATGGATGGAATTGAAGCTGCAAAAATAATAGGTAAAAAGTATCATGTTCCAATAATTTATTTAACTGCCTATGCGGATGATGATACTATCTCGAAAGCTAAAGATACAAACCCATACGGCTATATAATTAAACCGTTTAATGAAGTAATTTTAAAAAGCAGTATTGAAATAGCCCTTAACAAATATTATTTGGAAAATAAACTTAGAGAGAATGAATCAATACTTTCAAGCACGCTGGGCAGTTTGGATGAAGCTATTTTTAGAACAGACGAGTTCGGAAAGATTTTATTCATGAATGAATCTGCAGAAATTTTAACAGGTAAAAATTTAGATTCATGCTTGAATAAAAAAATGGCAGAAATTTTTGATATTGAAATAATGAATTCCAGTTACTCTTTTAATGAATTGATTAACCCTGTGCTGCACAAAGGTGAAAGTGTTTCCAGATGCAGTTCAAAATTTTTAAACGTTCCGGCAGAATGTTCCACATATATTGAAATAAGTGCTATGCCCATAAAGGATGCTGCTGATAAAATTAGCGGTTGTGTGCTTGTCTTTCATGATATTACAAAGAGAGTGGAAATTGAAAGCAAATTAATGGAAGCAAAAAATAGAGCGGAATTTGCAAGTAAAATTAAATCTGAATTTTTAGCTCAAATGTCGCACGAGATTAGAACACCTGTTAATGCAATGTTAAGTTTTGCTAGCTTGATAAGGGAAGAGGTTGAAGACCAGGTTAACAATGAAGTTAAAGAACATTTTAGTATTTTAGATAATGCCGGTAAGAGAATGGCAAAAACAATCGACTTACTTTTAAGTATGGCTGAATTACAATCGGGCAGTTATAAAACTAAACTTATTAAAACTGATTTTTATAAAGACATTGTGGAAAATGTTTATTTAACTTTTGCGCATAAAGCTCATAATAAAAAATTAGAATTTAATGTAAGTAAATTAACAGATGATTTTGAAACAGTTGTGGATGTTAATTCAGCAAGACAAACAATTTCTAACTTAGTTGATAATGCTATTAAATATACTAAACAGGGTAAAATTGAAATTAGAATTAGCAGAAATGAAAGCAATAGATTAATAGTCGAAATTATTGATACCGGGATTGGAATATCGAAAGAATATCAGAAAGATTTATTTATGCCCTTTACACAAGAAGACCAAAGCTATACAAGGCGGTACGAAGGTACAGGTTTGGGCTTGGCTTTAGCAAAAAAATATTGCGAGCTTAATAATGCCGATATTGAATTCGAAAGTAAAAAATCGGTTGGTTCAACCTTTAGAGTAATGTTTTAATTTTATTATAAATTATCCCGGCATCAACCTCATCTTAAGTGATTTCACTCACAATAAAATTATTTCTCCGGCAATTCCTCTGTATTAGTCGGCAAATCTCATTTTTATAAAAATTTCATGCTAAACAATTACCTCCCATTTCCGATAATACAATTGTAAAGGACTTAAAAAAATAAAAAAGAAATATGCGAGGAAAGCATGGAGAAATTAGTCAAATACATTTTCATAATGATAGCTATTGTAATTCCTTTTACAACCGTTTCTTCAGAAAACCCGGGAAATTCCGGCGCAAATGAATACTTAGCATTTGCCGAAGAAATGCCTGCTCCTGTTGGCGGATTAAAAGCTTTGTACAAAAAAATATCCTATCCTACAATAGCAAAAAAAGCAAAACTTGAAGGGAAAGTTTTTCTGCTTACTTATATTGATGAAAAGGGAAATGTAACTGATGTTAACGTTGTGAAAGGTATTGGCGGCGGATGTGATGAGGCTGCATCGGAAGCTGTAAAATCAACAAAGTTTGAACCGGGTAAAAACCAGGGTCAACCGGTTAAGGTTAAGCTTTCATTAACTATCAGTTTTAAATTAAAGTAGTTAATCAAAATTTGATGAAATTTTAATTGACTGCAACGCAGTCAAAGACAAATAGCCCCGAATTAAATTCGGGGTAAAATATACGACAATTAGATTTACCAACTACGAATGTAGTTGAAGGTACGCCCCCAATACTATACTTCCACTTGAACTGCGCTGCAGTTCTTCCTCGTTATTCATTCTACTTTTCTATGGATTGCATCCATAGTTATTCAATTTGAAGTACTCCGTACTTCTGAATTAAACAGGCTGTTTCTTTTGCTATTGCATTTCTATGACTGCAACGCAGTCAAAAATCAATAGCCCCGAATGAAATTCGGGGGAGATTGAAGCGGCGCGAATATTTACAACTACGGATGTAGTTGAAGTGTTTTTTCTGCATCGTTAACTTGAACTGCGCTGCAGTTCTCCCTCGCTCTGCATTTCTTTTCTATGGATTTCATCCATAGCTATTCAATTTGAAGTACTCCGTACTTCTGAATTAAACAGACTGTTTCTTTTGCTATTGCATTTCTATGACTGCAACGCAGTCAAAAATCAATAGCCCCGAATGAAATTCGGGGGATATTGAAGTGGCGCGAATATTTACAACTACGAATGTAGTTGAAGTATTTTTGCTGCATCGTTAAACTTGAACTGCGCTGCAGTTCTCCCTCGCTCTGCATCTCTTTTCTATGGATTTCATCCATAGCTATTCGTCTTGAAATACTCCGTACTTCTGAATGAATACTGAATTTTTTCACTCCACATTATTGTTCCTGTGACTGCAACGCAGTCAAAGGTAAATAGCCGCGAATGGAATTCGGGGTGATGTTGAAACAATTAGATTTACCAACTACGAATGTAGTTGAAGTATTTTTGCTGCATCGTTAAACTTGAACTGCGCTGCAGTTCTCCCTCGTTATTCATTTTACTTTTCTATGGATTTCATCCATAGCTATTCGTCTTGAAGCACTCCGTACTTCTGAATGAATACTGAATTTTTTCATTTCATATAATTGTTCCTGTGACTGCAACGCAGTCAAAAGTAAATAGCCCCGAATGGAATTCGGGGTGATGTTGAAACAATTAGATTTAGCAACTACGAATGTAGTTGAAGGTACGCCCCCAATACTATACTTCCACTTGAACTGCGCTGCAGTTCTCCCTCGTTATTCATTTTACTTTTCTATGGATTTCATCCATAGTTATTCGTCTTGAAGTACTTCGTACATCTGAATTAAACAGGCTGTTTCTTTTGCAATTGTATTTAGATGACTGCAACGCAGTTAAAGGTGAATAGCTCTCAACCTTTCTTTTCTAAATTAACTCCGATTACAAAAACTGTTTTTTCATCAACTTTAATTGGAATTACAATTTCCCAGTAACTGTAAAAAGTATTTAAGAATACATTTTTAATAGCAGGAGAATCAATTTGGGTTTTTATCCCATATCGTTCAATTGCTAATCTTATTTGTGATGCAATTGTGAGGCAAATGTAATTTAAGTGCGGATGGGATGAATCGCTAAGTATGTTTGGGGGGTCTTTTAGTAATTGTACTAACTTCTTTGCATCCGGTTCATCACCTACAATACCAATGTTTAATACAAAGTCATCTTCAACTGCAATCAATTCGGCTTTTGATAGTACTTTATTTTCTAAAGTATTCACATCAAAATTTTCAATTATCTGCAATCCTTTTTCTGCTTTTAACTGAAGAGAATTTTTGATTGAACTTATTACATCAAACTGAATGTATGTTTTAAAAATCTGCTGCATGTAGCCGAAAAGACTTCCGTAATTCAAAACTTTTGTGGAAAACTCGCGCATAAAACTATCAGTTAAAAATGATTTTTGAATTACACCGTCGAATAAATCCTGATTTGTTTTAAACGATTCATTTATATCTCTGCAAAGAAAAATTTTGAGTTCAGATTTTGTGTTTGTTTCTCTTAATTTTTTTATTAGCTCCACTTCATTTTTCGTTTTAAGATTATCGCTAATAATTATTATATCGGGATTAGTGTTCAAGGCGGCTTTTGCGCATTCAACCTCATCCTTTGCTTCAGCAATTCTAAATTGATTATTAAGAAGCTGTTTAAAAAATGTTCTAAAACCTTGGTCAGAATCTGCTAGAACTATTTTTTGTCTTTTAATACCTGCAAGCAGTTTATCCTCAACTTTTTCCTCTTTTTTCTGCTGCGATCTCGATTTTAACCCGCCTAAAATTTCTTTTAACTTATCGAATGTTTGATAATAGCCGAAAGGTTTTAATATATATGCAAAAATTCCAAGCTGAAGAAACTCATTTACTGTTGTGGCATCATTGTGAGCCGTCATTATTACTACCGGTAAACTATCAGTTGCAGGGTCCCTTCTTATTTGTCTCAAACATTCAATGCCGTCCATCTGGGGCATACTAATATCTAAAAAGACTATATCGGGCACTTCTTTCTGAATACTATCGAGCGCCTCTATTCCATTGGACGCTTCGGCAACCTTAAAGCCGAACTTTTTTAGAATAAGTCTTTTTAAGTAGAATCTCGTACTTTCTTCATCATCAACAATTAAAATTCTCATTAAACCTATATATATATTAGAAAAACTTGATTTTAATATTATCGTTATAAAATAATAAACTGTAAAAATAATTACACTAATAAATTAACTATCGAAAATAATAATTAAGACTTTAAATATTTGATAAAAATTAAATTATATTTTTATTATGAAAAAATAATGCACTAAATATATTGGTAACTTTTTCCGATAATTAAAGAAAAATTACTAAATTGAACTATCCATTTATCAATTTGGTATGAAACTGTAAATTTTAAAAGTTATCGTTACCAATTATTTAAGCGAAAGCGGAATATGGAACAGTACGAAAACTTCATCAAAAATATTTTATACAAAACCGATGAAGAACAAAAAAAATTATTTGATTTTTTAGAAGTCCTTTTTAATCAAACGAACGAATGGGTTTATTTAATTAATGCTGAAAAGGAACTTTTATTTATTTCGTCTAATTGTAAAAGTATTACCGGATACGATGCAGATGAATTTTATAAAAACTACAAATTATTTTTTGAGATAATTCATCCGGCAGATAAAAATAGGATTACCGAAATTCTTGAAAATGCATTTGAAGGTAAAACCGATAGTACGCTTGAATATCGAATAACTACAAAGTCGGGCAAAAAAAAGTGGATAGAACATAGACTGGTCCCATTTTTTGACAGTGATAATAAATTTTTAGGTGCCTTTGCAAGCAACAGAGATGATTCGAGCAGAAAAAAGTTTGAAGTTGCTTTGCAGAAATCTGAAGAAAGTTTGAAAATTGCAAATGCAGATAAGGATAAGTTCTTTTCGATTTTAGCACATGATATTCGCAGCTCTTTTTCGGGCTTAATTGGATTAACGCAATTTTTAAATAATGAATTTGAAGATTTAACACCTCCGAAAACTAAGGAGTTGATAGAAAAAATTAATTATTCCGTGAGAGGAATATTTGCCTTTATTGAAAACATACTGGAATGGTCAAGAATCCAATCAGCCAGAATGGAGATAAAACCTAACGAATTTTCATTAACTGATTTGGTGATGGAAGTTATTGCAATAAACCGTGCCGGATTAACTAAAAAAAATATTAGTATTAATTTTGATGTAAAAAATCAGTTTAATGTTTATGCTGATGAAAATATGATAAATGTTGTGATTAGAAATCTTGTTTCCAATGCAATTAAATTTTCTTACTCCGGCAGTTCAATTGCAATTGAGTTAAGCAGAGATAACAAGTTTATTAAATTTATTATTAGTGATAACGGAACGGGAATAAGAAAAGAGGAATTAACTGAACTATTTAAAATTGACAGCAGTATTTCAAAAAGCGGGACAGATAACGAGCAGGGAACAGGTCTTGGGCTGATTTTATCGAAAGAGTTTATCGAAAAAAACGGCGGTAAAATATCTGCATCAAGCGAGTTTGGTAAAGGTAGTGTTTTTACTTTTACTCTGCCTGCGGCAAGTTAGGTTATTAATTAAGGAATAAGTAATGACAGCAAGGCATACATCTCTTTTAGTGAGAGAAAAGGATGTAGATAGATTTAAAATTATATTTGATATAATTCAAAAAAAACATTCCCACAAACCACTAACATCTCCAAAGGTTGGTAAACTTGGTAAAGATTATTTGATTTCATTAAAATTTGATGATGATTTTTACAGAACTGCAATAGAGACCTTAGTTTATAACGACATGAAAATTTTACTGCCCGATGAAAACACAAAAGATATAATTAATAGAGTAAAAGAAAGAAGAATACAAGCGGCAATTAATAGCAGTATTAAAATTGATGAGCGTAAACCGGTTCGTAAAAAAGTCTCTACCGAGGATGTTGATGAAATTGTTTACTTTGGTAATTATGAATCATTAATAAATGTTTCAAAAAATATAAATAATGAAAAGGAAGTTATTGAAAAAGCTGCGGGCAATATTGATGCATGCATAAACAGAGCAATTGATATTGCTGTAATTGAAGCAAAAAATGACAAGGCGCTTATTAACCGAAGTATTAAAAGACTAATAGAAATTGCTTCGGATAAAAAGATAAAAAGTTTAAACAAAATTAATTTGCTTAAACGTGCAGGTTTTGAGGCAATTGAACTTTGTGCTACTGATTGGGAAACAATTAAAGACCTTATAAATATTGCTAATAATAATCAGCTTCATAATTTAGTAAACATTAAATCAGCAATTAAGTTTTACGAAGTTGCATTCGGAAACCGAACCAAATATAAAAATGAAATTGATGCCGCGGTAAAAAAGTTGAATATCCGCTGGCTTACAATAGTTTTAGATGTAGTTGAAAATAGTCTCACACAGTACGAAAAATCTCAGTTAGATAGTTTAATTGACGCAATTAAAATAAAAAGATAAACGGGATTATTTTATAACGAAAAACATAAACTGCCCCCCTTATTATATGTTTTCTTAATCACACTTCAATAAAAAATCATTAAATAATTACTCTATTTGTTCGATAGTGTCGTTAGAGGTTAATAATATTTTTTCTATTAACTAACGCTTTGAAGTCAGCTTTATGAGGAAATTACTTTTAAAGCTGCACTAATAATTTTTTTAAAACTTTTGTTTTAAGTGTTTTCTTAAAAGGAAGAGTTTTACTACTAAAACTATTGAACAATATGGCTCATTCCTTACATATATCAGATGCAGATTCCAAATCAGAATTGATTAATGAATTTTCTATTTCTCGATTTAAAAATTTGGGCAGAAAGCATTTTCACTATGATGAAAATAAAAATGGAAACTTTTTAAAATATTTTACGAACTCGGCAAAGTTTTTTCATTTTAATCTGGGCGGTGATATTGATGAACTCTTTATTAAATTTGAGGAGGCTCATTATTTTTGGGCTTTAAATTCCAAACTTAATAATTATTTAAAAGAATTTTATAAAAAGAATTATGAAGGAAAGGCTAATAACGAGTTTCAGACAAACATTAAAACCCTTTATAACAAGTGGATAAAAATTCAATCCGCCGAAGAGAGAAAGCAAATTGCTCTTTTAATTATAAGCAGTTTGAATAAAATTACTGCCGATGATATTTTTAATCTTTTTATACATTCCTCAATTTTAATTTTCGACCCGAAAATAAGTGACCTAAATAAAGCAGATGAACTTTTAGAAAAAGCATTTGAACTTACCGAGGTTGAAGATTTTAACGAATATTCAATGGAGTTAAGATATTTAATTAGATTGTATCAGGGCTTTTTGCATTATAAAAGTAAAAGTATTTTGGAAGCGAATCAAAAATTTAGTGATGCGTTAAATTACAAAGATGGAATAAGTGCCCTGTTTTATAAAGCAGTTACCGATATTTATTTAAACGGCAGCGAAAGTGTAAACATCTCCCTTCAATCCATTATTGAGTATGACTTAAAACGAATTAGTTTTGGTTTGTTAAGCAATAACTTGTCAGTTTACAATTATTTTTTAATCAACAATATTATTTGCAGTATTTTTAATTTTATTGAATTGGCTGACTACAGTGATGAAATCGAAAAGTTTTTTACTGAACAAAAATTTGGGTCAAACGAAAAATTAGAACAGTTCGTTAAAGAATTTGACAGATTTAGAAACTTACGTATGGATGACTTAAACTTAGATGAATTTCGCCCTGAAATAAATTTTATTCATAATATTATTCACAGCGAACAGACACATAAAAACTTACTTTACTATACGTCAGTTAATTTAACCGAAAGAAAATTTCGAACAACTATAAAATCAATTTATGATTATATAGTTAATAAAAATTACAAAGGTATTGAAGATAAACTGAATTACTTTGATGCCGAAATTGAAAAAATTAAAGCAAAGATTGAAAAATATAACCGGGAAGGAAAAGGCTTAATTGAAAAGATAAAAAATGAAACAAAAGAAAATATAGCCGAATTTGAAAGAAAAATTGAGCATAACCTATCCCTGCTGGACAACAGATTAAATAACCTAAATCTGCAGAATAGCTATAACCCGGTTAACGCATTTAAGAATTCCTTAACCTACAGTTTTGTAATATCACTTCTAATTTTTTTAGTAGCCGGAATGGCAAGCTATTCCAATGTAACAGGCGGAGACGTGATTGAGATGCATAGTTCAATTTACTCATTTTTAGCACCGGGAGTAAAGTGGGGTTCAATTGCATTTTTACTTGGTTTTTTATTCGCAATATTTTCATCCATCTCGGCAATTATGGAACGATCGACACAAAAACAGAGAATTGTTCAGCGAATAGGTTTTGTAAAAAACCAGCGTGAAAGACAAGTAAAAGAGCTGGAGAAGAAAAAAGAACATGATATTAAAATTGCGGGAGAAAATCTTGCAGAAATCAAAAAAGAATATGAAGCCCAGATAGAAAAGTTTAAAAATGATAAAATTGAAAAAGAACAAGAAATTAGAAAAGAAGCAGATGAAAAAATTCAAAAAGAGTCGGAACCAATAAAACCCTTCCTTAAAGAATCTTAACAAAATAGGTTGGCTGTTATTAGCCAACTCCTCAATAGTAATCACTAAAGTTTTGAAAATAAGTCAATTTGGCTGTTTTATTCTTCTATTAATAAGGCACATTAGTTGAGTTTTGCTGTGTGTTAATAAAATAGTTTTAGAACAGGAAAATGAATGGAATACAGCAAGGCGAGTACAACTTTTGTTCAAGAGATAAAACAGCGGCTGAATAATTCAAGCGAAAACAATTTGACGGAAGTTCAGCAAATCGAAAATTTTATTGCTAAAAAGGAATATGATAAAGCGGGTAATTTGGCAATTCAATTACTTGATCAAAATTCAAATAACCAAAAAGTATTAGAATTACTGGCAGAGACTAAATTTCTTCAGGGAGATATTCTTGAAGCAGAAATGCTTTTTGAAAATGTGCTTAAGAATAGCGAAAAAAAATCGGCTGCGTTAAAGTATTTAATCGAAATTAACATTGAAAAACATTCCCTTTCTGTTGCCTTAAACTATTTTATTGAATTTTTAATGTTAGAACCCTACGATGAACAATCAAAAATATATTCAGAATTTTTTGCAACAAATTTAAAAGGTGATCTGCAAAAACGTTTTTATAGTTTTATGAATTTCAATGAAATGGTACCCACAACCTTTACCATTGAAACTGCATTGGCATGCGATCTTAAGTGTCCCGAATGCGCAATTGGCGGAGGAATGATCAACAGCCGCGCAAAAGGGTTTATGAAATTTGATCAGTTCAAAGAGATTTTTGATAAAATCAAACCATCATGCGAATATCTATACCTGCACTTGTGGGGGGAGCCAATGCTCAATAAGGAAATATTTAAAATCATATCTTATGCATCGCAGTTCACCCGAACAAACATCAGCACAAATGCACAATCATTAGATAATAATAAAATAGAAAAACTAATTACATCGGGAGTCTCTGATCTGATCGTTTCAATTGATGGTTATTCCCAAGAAGTATATGAAAAATATAGAGTGGGGGGGGATGTTAAACAGGCTCTTAAATCGCTGCACAAACTCGCCTCTGTAAATACAAAGTATGGTAATAAAGTTCAGATCACACCTCAGTTTATAGTATTTGAGCACAACGAGCATGAAGTTGAAAGCTTTGAAAAATACTGCTCTAGTATAGGATTAAAACCTTTGTTCAAAGCCCCCTATATACGCAGCAATAATTCGGAATTCTCATTTTCTTCGAACACAAATTACCGAAGAAAACAGTATGAAGATGAAGTCTCGCTAAAGACTGCTATGGCTGATTGTGTTAATGCAAAAGAGGTTTTTACTATTAATCTTGATGGTTCAGTAATAGTTTGCTGCCATGATTATGATAAAGCAACAAATTTTGGAAATATTTTTGAAGAAGACTTGACAACAATTTGGAACAAGTCTGACTATAGAAAATACAGATGGAAAATTATTGACGGTCAAGCGTCAAGTTTTTGCATAGATAATTGTATGACGTACACCAAAGCATTGGAAGAACCTGAAGTCCAGAAGAAGGAAGTAAAAATTAGTAATAAACCAGAGCGGCAAAAGGAGGTAAATCTATCCAAGGTAAATCTTTGCAGCGGACCTCGGAAACTAAATGATTATGTAAATATTGATATAACTCCGAACTCCGATATCGTGCTTGATCTCGAAAAATCATTATTGCCCTTTGAAGATAATTCAGTTGAAACCTTGGTCTGCATTTCCGCCATAAATTATTTTACAAGGGCAAGAGCTCTTGAAATTATTAAAGATGTTTTTAGAACATTGACTGACGGTGGGGTAGCTCGCTTTGGTGTTCAGGATTTAAGGTTATTGACAAAAAAATATTTAGATAAAGATGAACAATTCTTTTTTGAAAAACTTGAAGACGGATCAAATCGTTTTCCCAGCGATACATTAGCAGATAAATTTAATGAGTGGTTTTATGGTTTTCCCTCCTCAGGCAAACACTGCAAATATGTTTACGACTTTGAAAGTTTGGCATTTCTATTTAAGAAAGCAGGTTTTAAAAAAGTAGAACAGAAACAGTATAGAGAAAGCGAAATTGAAAATATTGAGTTGATAGATAATAGACCGGAACAATTGTTTTTTTTGGAAGCAGTTAAAGAATGCAAAGAAGATTTTGATAAAAGTAAAATAAAAATTAGTTCGAGCAATGATTGGAGTAATGAAAAGAACTGGCAAGCATTATTAGAAAAATTAGAAGAGAATATTTCTGATAAAAAATCTTTAGTAAAAGCAGCTCAGTTAATGATCAACACAAATAAGTGGTCTTACTTAATTAAAATGCTCAATAAATATTTATCTGCAAATGCAAATGACGAAGAAATACGAAGGTTATTAAACAAAGCTGAGCGTAAGTTAAAAGAGGAAGAACCTACACAACAACAGATTTTGCAGAACCAAAAGGAAAGTTTGAAGTTGAACAAACTGAACGGATCAGTCCGGTCAGATGAGTTCCATCTTAGAAAAGCAATTGATTGGATATTAACAGCATTTGACGCAGCCGGTGGTAAAGGAATCTCAGCAAATTATAATCTTATTGATAAAAAATGGAATATGGCTTATCCGGAAACTACCGGGTACATAATTCCCACTCTAATAGAATTTAGTAAACAAACAAATGATTATAGCATTATAGATAAAGCAATTCAGATGGCAGATTGGGCAATAGCAATACAATGGAATAACGGCGGCATCGGAGAACCCGTTGGTGTCTTTGGTCGCAAGCCTATAATTTTTAATACATCTCAAGTGATTCTTGGATTTCTTTCATGCTATGATTTAACAAGTGATATTAAATATTTGAACGCTGCAATAAAGGCGGGAGACTGGATAACCGGTAGTCAAGAAAAAGACGGAAGCTGGAAAGAGAACACATATAAAGGTCCCCAGTCATACCATATCAGAACAGCATGGTCCTTATTGGAATTATTTAAAGTGAGCAATGATCAAAAATATTCTAATGCTGCGCATAATAATTTGAAATATACATTAAGTCTTGCTGAAGAGAACGGGTTTATAAATAACACTAGTTTAGAATATCCCGAAAAATCTTGGACGCATTTTATTGGTTATACATTAGTTGGACTTCTTGAAATTTATAGACTTATCGATGATAAAGAGTCTAAACTCAAATTAATGAGTGTGCTAATTAATGCTGCAGAAAATCTCATCGAATATTATAATCAAAATCGTGAAAGACAAAGCTATCCCTGTTTTCCCGGAACATTTGATAACAACTGGAGGAGCACTGATAACTGGAGCTGTATTTCGGGGAATGCACAATTGGAATTCTTTTTAAGAAGAATGCACATTCAAACTAAGTATCCTCAATATTTAGCATGCGCAGACAAAGTGCTCGATGATTTAAAGCATCTTCAAATTTTGGATATTGCCGAAAATGATAAGAATCTATATGGTTCATTTACAGGTTCATATCCGGTTGAAGGACAATACAGGAAATATAACATTCCAAATTGGGGAGTAAAATTCTTTGCGGATTCACTAATTCAAAAAATTTATAAAGTAAATAAGTATTTAGGCTGATTGTAAATGGCATCATCAAAACTTAAAAGACGAGTTAAAAAAAATATTTCAATTACTGACTATCAATCAGCTTTGAATACAGCAAGGCAATATTTTGAAAGCGCAGCATATGTTGATGCTTTTGATATATATGAGCAGACTTTAAGGACGTTTCCTGATTCTGCTGTGGAACTGCTCTCCGAACTATACGATAGATATAAAATGCTTCCTAATAGAAATCGATATAATCTTTACCAATCAAGAATTTATGATTTTGATATAAAGGAAGGTGAAAAAGTTCTTGATATCGGAAGCGGGCATATGCCGTTTCCCTTTGCTACACATTTGGCTGATATTTCACTTGAAGATCACAACTATGGCAGAGCCGGGGCACCATTTAAGTTTCAAGATGGGAAACCATGCTATGAGTTTAATATAGAAGAAATTCCTTTTGAGGATAAGGAATTTGATTTTGTTTACTGCTCGCATGTGCTTGAGCATACCCAAGTTCCGGAAAGAGCATGCGAAGAATTAATGAGAGTTGCAAAACGCGGCTATATTGAAACGCCAACACGGGCAAAAGATTTATGGCTTAACAGTGCCAAAATTTCAAATCATATTTGGTCGGTTGAATACTTAAACGAAACACTAATTTTCGATGAGTATGAAGAATCTGATTTACTAGGTGTTGAGACCGATATACTAATGAACATGCATGTCGCTCCGCAAAATGAACGTGAAAGAGCTTACTCTGCTCTTATCTATCTGAAACCTGATATGTTCAATACAATGGTTTATTGGGAGAATAATTTTAAGTATGAGGTAAGGAGGAAATCTCAAATCCAGTTGTCAGTTCCGGTTAGTGAACCAACTCAAATAAACAATGAGAAAAAAGAAGAAGTAAACTTTGTTCAAGTTCATACATTTTATCCTCAATATTTGGAAAACTTTTTAAGAACGCATCCGCAGCTTTCTAATCTTACATTTGACCAAGCAAGAAAACTTTTATTGCAAGATGGATTTAGCGCATCACATCTTTTAGGTAATGGGCTCGCTGAGATTGGATATCGCACAGAAACAATAGTTGCTAACTGCGGCACTCTTCAATCTAAATGGTTGAGTGAAGCTAAGTTAAATGTAAGAGATCAAAAAAGTATCGTTCAAGATATTGTAATTCAACAGTTGGAAGAACTAAAGCCGGAAGTATTGTATTTAACTGACCCGATAAACTTCGACAGTAGATTTTTAAGAAAACTATCCTTTACTCCAAAATTAGTAATCGGCTGGCGGGCAGCTACAATTCCCGAAGGAACTGACTGGAGCAGTTTTGATATAATTTTAACCAGCTTAAACGGATTAAAAAACTATGCTTTAGAATTAGGTGCAAAGTCTTCTCAAATATTTTATCCCGGTTACCCTAATTGGATTTCAGCACACACAAAAAATATTCAGCCTGAATTTGATTTATCATTTGCCGGTCAATGGACTTTAGATCAGCACACACAAAGAAATGCATATTTAAAGAGCATTGCAGATGGCTCATCATCTGGAAAATTAAATCTGGCTTTTTACTTAAGCGGACAAATAAATACGATTGATCCAAGTGTGCAGCAATTCAATAAGGGGGCAAGGTTTGGAATAGATATGCACAAAGCTGTTAGAAGCGGAAAGATCGCATTTGATGCTCGCGGCGACATTAATTACTCCATGGCAGATAAAAAAATTGATTTGACTGACAACGAAACTGCAAACATGCGAATTTTTGAAGCGACAGGCGAAGGAGTGTTTCTTTTAACTAAATATCACAAAAACTTGAACAGCTTATTTAAAATAGGGAAAGAGATAGAAACCTATTCGGATGAAAAAGAATTACTTGATAAAATAAATTATTACCTAGCTCATGAAAATGAACGAACAGAAATAGCAATTAACGGTCAGCAAAAATGTTTACGTGAACATTCTTTGGATAATCGAATTAAAGAATTTGATCAGATAGTTAGAACTAATCTTGAAAAAAAGAGAAAGAATATGGATGAATCACCATTGATCATTGAGGAAAAAAACTCAATTGAGGATATAAATGAAATGATAAAAATAGCTGCGGATAAATTGGAAGAAAATAAACTTGAAGAAGCATTCCAATTACTCATAAAAGTAAAAGGCTTAAAACAACCGGTTGAAAATACAGATTTATTACGCGCTGCATACTTTATGCAAGTCAATCAGATTGAGGCAGCCCGTGAAGCAGTTTATGAGGAACTCTCGTATTTTCCAAATAATCAGATTGCAAAAAATCTATTAAACCAGTTAGAAAAATCAGAACAAATCAATATTCATGATAGTGAGTTCAAATTTGTATTTGAAAAGGTTCGACCATATACAATGCTTAGTCTTGAAAGGCTATATTCACTTTGGCTGCTGGCAAAAAAGGTATGCGAAAAAGACCTACCGGGTAATTTTGTTGAATGCGGTGTTGCCCGCGGAGGCTCATCAGCTTTACTTGCATATGTAATTAAAAAATATTCAAACTCTCCCCGAAAAATATATACATTCGATTCTTTTGAGGGTATGCCTGAACCTACTGCAAAAGATACTCATGCAGGACAAGGAGCTAATGATACAGGATGGGGAACAGGTACATGCTCAGCACCCGAAGAAAGTTTAATAAGAATTTGTAATGAATTAGATGTGGTTGAATTCGTTGTGCCTGTAAAAGGATATTTTGAAAATACCTTGCCCGATTATAAAAATAAGGTTGGTTCAGTTGCTTTACTGCACATGGATGGAGATTGGTATGAATCAACAAATGCAATTCTTAATAACATTTATGATAATGTAATTTCAAACGGAATTATCCAGGTTGATGATTTTGGATACTGGGAAGGATGCCGAAAATCCATTGAAGAATTTCAAGAAAAAAGAGCATTAAAATTTGATATAAATATAATTGATAATACAGGTGTTTGGTTTATAAAACCTGCTGATCAAAAAACAGATAGTTCCCAATTAGAATTTAAAGATGAAGCGAAATTATTAAATCTTGGCTGTGGAAATCGTTTTCATGAAGATTGGACAAATATAGATTTCGATTCCAATAATGAAAATGTTAAAGCATATAATTTAAGAAATGGAATACCATTCAATGAGAATACATTTGATGCTGTATATCACTCACATTTATTAGAACACTTTCCCAAATCTGAAGCTCCTAAATTTTTAGAAGAATGTTATCGGGTTTTAAAACGCGGTGGAATAATTAGAATTGCCGTACCAAATTTGGAAGAGATTGCAAATCAATATTTGCTGAATCTTAATAAGGCGGTTGAAGGCGACAGTGAAGCACAAGACCGATATGACTGGATAATGCTTGAATTACTGGACCAGGCAGTTAGAAATTATAGCGGCGGTGAAATGCTTGAATACTGGAAGCAGAATCCTATGCCCGCTGAAGATTTTGTGGTTGAAAGATTAGGCTCCGAAGTAAAGGGCTTTCTAAATACCGTTAGAAATGGGAATAATGGTTTTAAAGGAAATATAAATATCTCACCAAAAGATATTGGCGATTTTAGACTGTCCGGTGAAATACATCAATGGATGTATGATCGGTTCTCCCTCGGAAGATTATTAACTCAAACAGGATTTAAACAGGTAAGTGCCTGTAAAGCAGATAATTCAATGATACCAAAATTTAATAGTTATTTACTTGATATTGAAAACGATGGTTCGGTACGTAAACCGGATTCACTTTTTATGGAAGCGAAAAAATGAAGATAGTTCACATTTGTACACAAGATTTTGGCGGTGCCGGTAAAGCGGCATACAGACTTAATTTAGGACTTAATGCAATTGGCATTGATTCCAAAATGGTTGTAATGAGTAAGAATAGCGGCGACTATAGTGTTAAAGTTCTGCCCGAAACAGGTCAAGAGAATATATTTAATTGCGTAGCTGTAGATGTGCATAGATCTCAAATGTTTTTTCAGCAGTGGCAAAATTGGACTGCAATGCTTAACGATTATCCAAATAAACCGCAAGGTTTAGAAATGTTCTCTGATGCAACAGCGCTAAGCAAATTGGAAAATTGTTTGGAGATAAAAGAGGCAGATATAATAAATCTTCATTGGGTTGCAGGAATTGTTGATTATGAAACAATGAAGAGGGCTTTCGGCAGCAAGCCTATTATTTGGACACTTCACGATATGAATCCATTTACCGGCGGATGTCATTATGCAGGGGATTGTAAAAATTATTTATCAAAGTGCAGTAATTGTGAACAACTTGGCAGCGATTATGAAAATGATGCTTCAAGCATAATCTGGAATACGAAAAATAGTGCATATCAAAATTTAGATATCAACATTGTTACTCCAAGTAAGTGGCTTGGAGAATGTGCTAAGGAAAGCTCACTCTTCTCTTCAAGGGATGTTCAAATAATTCCATACGGTTTTCCATTAGAAAAATTTAAGCCTTATGAAACTAAAGAATTAAAAACTAAATATGGAATAAGTGAAAACACACAACTAGTACTGTTCGGTGCCGAAAGTGTAACTAACATGCGTAAAGGCTTTCCGTATTTACTTGAATCACTTAAACAAATTCAAGTTGAGCCTGGATGGGAAATTAAACTTGGTATTTTTGGTAACCTGCCGGATGAAATAAAAATAGAATCAAAATTTGAAATAATCAGATTTGGTTCATTTAGTGATGAAGTAGAAATAGCTAAAATTTACAGCCTTGCTGACGTATTTGTAATTCCCTCATTGGAAGATAACCTTCCAAATACTGTTGTGGAGTCAATGGCGTGCGGAACCCCGGTAGTTGGTTTTAACATCGGCGGCATTCCGGATATGATCTCACATCTTAAGACAGGTTATCTGGCAGAGAAAAAAAATATTAAGGATTTGGCATTAGGAATAACCACTGTTTTATTCAAATTGAATGCGGATGAACTTAGTAAAAATTGTTTAGAAAACGCGCGCCAAAATTATCCTTTAAAACTGCAGGCGAGCAGATATGCTGAACTTTATACTAAAATTCTTTCTTCTAAATATATAGTTAAAAATGAACTGGCAGACATTCACAAAGCTGAAGAATTAATTGAAGCAGGCAAATATGATGATGCCAAGAAAATTTTATTGTCTCTTTTAGAGGATAATAACGAATCCGTTGTAGCATTAAATGATTTAGCTGTTATCAACATTTTGGAAAATAATTTTAGCAAAGCAGAAACCTATATCAATTCAGTTTTGCTGATTGATCCTCAAAATTCAATCGCTCATGAAAACTTAAATTTTATCATTCAGCAGAAATCAGCAGGGGATGAAAATCAAGAATTCCCAAAAATAACAATTGTTACCCCATCCTATAACCAGGCAGAATTTTTAGAAGAAACTATCAAATCGGTACTTAGCCAGGGCTACCCGAATTTAGAATATATAATTATGGACGGCGGAAGCACTGACGGCTCAGTTGAAATTATTAAAAAGTACGAAGACCAACTTGCTTATTGGCAAAGTAAACCGGACGGCGGACAATATGCAGCCATTGAAGAGGGGCTGAATAGAGGAACCGGTGAAATAATGGGCTGGATAAATTCAGATGACAGGCTTTATCCGCAAAGTCTTCAAACAGTCGCCTCAATATTTATGAATGATAATAGTATTGAATGGATTACCGGACGACCTTCCATGTTTAACAATATGGGCGAACAGTTTTATAGAATCGATTTATCTGTTTGGTCGCAAGAAAGGTATTTGAAAAAAAATTATCAATTTATTCAGCAAGAATGTACGTTTTGGAAAAAAGTTCTTTGGGAAAAAGCTGGATCAAAATTAAGAAGTGAGTTAAAACTTGCAGGAGATTTAGAACTTTGGACAAGATTCTTCCGACATGCATATTTGCATTCAGTCGATATCTTATTAGGCGGGTTCAGAAAACAACCCAACCAAAAAACCGCATCATTCATGAATGAATATCTTAAAGAAGCGGAGAATATACTCGATGCGGAAATTGATTTTATAAATCAGACCGGTAAAACACCCAAAGGAAAAGTTCCGCTAATTAAACTGAATGAAAATTCAATTAGAAAATTTGGAAGCAAAGAAGAACTTGTAAGCTTAGTTGATTCAGTAGACAAATGTATTGAAGAAAATAAAATAAAATATGCAATAAGTAATTTGAAAAAAGCTCTGGTAATTGAACCGAATGCATACCACTTAATTGAAGTATTATCGGATTTAGAATACAAGAACGGAAATACTACCGATTCGAAAATACTATTATGGAATTTAATTGAGCGTTTTAATGCCGAAGAAGAGGTGTTTGATAAACTTCTAAAATATGAAATGGAAGAATTCCGTATTGATAATGCTTTTAGATTATTAAAAGTATATAAAAGCTCTTTCTCCTTAAATAAATACCAAACTGAATACGATAAATTAGATTCACAATTAAAAACATGCAGAGCATTTACAAAATTATTTCAGCTTGATAAAGTCGGAAGAGCGAGGGAAGCATTATCGAATTTGGAAGCATTTCAAAATAAGCTCTACTATAACTTCGGGGGAAGTGAAATATCATCAAATGGAAAGATCGATATTAGTTTTGAAGAACTGCTTGCCATAGCGCCAAGAGTAGTGGATCTAATTGATAACTTAAAGATGCAAGAGTTAAAAGTATTTCTTGAAGAAATTGTGCAAAACAAAATCAACAATCCAACGACTGAAAATTTTGTTCAACATAATACTTTAAGTGCTGAAATACCTAACCGGGAAATACTTGTATCTGCAATAGTTTCAACATACAACTCCGAAAAATTTATAAAAGGCTGCTTGGATGATCTAACATCTCAAACAATTTACAAAAAAGGATTGCTTGAAATCGTTGTTGTTAATTCAGGTTCAGAAGAAAATGAAGATGATATTATTGAGCAATACAAAACTCGATCTTCAAATATCACTTACATTAAAACCAATGAGCGAGAAACAATTTACGAGGCGTGGAATAGAGGAATAAAAGCAGCAAAGGGAAAATTTATAACAAATGCCAATACCGATGACAGGCACCGCCCGGATGCTTATGAAAAAATGATAAATCAGTTTCAGAGTGATAAAAATATTGATCTGGTTTATGCTGATGTTCTTCAAACTACAATTCCAAATGACGATTACTATTCCAGCAGTAAAAAAAGTCAATTAAATTGGATTGACTTTGATGCAGACCTGCTGCTCTTCGGCTGCTATATAGGTCCGCAGCCGATGTGGAAAAAGGAACTGCATGACAAGTTCGGTTATTTTGATGAATCATTAAAAGTAGTAGGGGATTATGAATTCTGGCTGCGAATAAGCAGAGAAGCTAATTTCCATCATATTCAAGAAACATTGGGCTTATATCTTTATGCTGAAGATAGCGCGGAACATAGAGACAATTCGTTAACCGAGCAAGAAAACGATAGGGTGAAAACTAAGTACATCTGCAAGTATATTAAAAATGATGAGATGTATAGTGTAGTCTTGAATAAACTAAATGAGATCAACAAAATCTTTAAACATGAACTCTACTTTACCAGCAATTCCATATTTCTTAAAAAAAGAAAAAATGGAATTCATCTTGAAAGGAAAATTTTTGAATTCTCACAAAATTTTGGTGCGGGAACTAACGGCAATACAGATTCAATAATTCAAACGCTAATTAATTTGGTGAATGATGAAAATGCAATTGTTGATAAAGATTTTTATTTGGGAGTTCTTTATGGTTTACGCGGAAGCTATTATTTAACACTTGGCGATCTCGAATCTGCCCGAATTCATTTTGAATCTTCATTGAATTACGATTCGGAATCAAGTGATGCCTGTGCGGGATTAGGAGAAGTTTTTTATCAATCGGGTATTTACAACACTGCCGAAGAAATGTTTGAATGGGCTATGAAGCTCGATACTAAAAATCAATTTGCTGAAAAACGATTACAAAAAATAAATAGAGAAAATAATATGCAGAATACAAACATGAGTACCGATAAATCGGGACATTTTCAAAATATAGAACGAGCGGAAAGTCTTATCAATACTGAAAAATACAATGATGCACGCTTAATTCTAAATGAAATTTTGAACGAGGATAACAAACATGTTGATGCTCTAAATGATCTTTCGGTCATTGAAATTCTTGAAGGCAATTTTTATAGAGCGGCGGAGATGATTTCAAAAATTATTGATATCGATCCTCAAAATGAGGTTGCAAAAGATAATCTGTTAAACCTCGAAAAAATTGTTGACGAAAATTTAATAACTATACAAAATAAATTATAGGAGACCGAAATGCCTACATTAAACAAACTTGTTGATAAAGCTTATCAATTGTTTCTAGATAAGGAATATGACCCAGCTCTTGAGATATTAGAGCAGGTAAATAATGACATCACAAACCCGCAAATAGATTTGCAGCTTACAAAAGAACAAGAAAACGAATTAGTTGCAAGTGTTGAAAACTTTAGAGGATTTAACCTTTTAGGTAAAGGTGATATAGAGAAGGCGAAAATTGCTTTTGAAAAATCGCTGGAACTTAATCCTCATTCATCACAAGCATGTGCGGGACTTGGAGAAGTTTTTTACTTATGCAATATGGACTACGAAGCAAAAGTAGTATTTGAATGGGCGCTTGATAACAATCCGCTTAACCAGCTTGCAAAAGCCGGCTTGGCAAAAATAAATAAAAACTTGCAGCTTCCTGAAAATCACAACACACTTAACATAAACACGATTGTTAAAAAGAAAAAAAATTTTTACTCGCTGTTGGCAGAAGCATATCAGCTTTTTAGCGAAGATGAATATCATGAGGCTTTATCAAAATTAGATGATGCCGATGCACTTTTCAGTAAATCACTTATCAGTAAAGATTCAGCCGCAAAGATTGCGAGTCTGGAAAACTTTAAAGGATTTAATTACCTGGCATTAAAGGATTACGAAAATGCAAAACTTAGTTTTGAGAATGCGTTAAACTTAAATCCCAACTCATCTCAAGCATGCGCAGGTTTAGGCGAAATATTATTCTTAGATGAAAAAGATGATCAGGCAAAAACAATGTTTGAGTGGGGCTTAAAACATAATCCCGCAAACCAATTTGCCTTATCCGGCTTAAAAAAAGTAAATAGGAATTTAGAATCGGAAAACGTTCATGCTTCATTTATGAACTAATGGGATTTGAACTATGCCTAAACTTACTTTAAGCATGATCGTAAAAAATGAAGAGCAATTTTTGCCCGGTTGTTTGGAATCGGTGCAAGGTATTGCTGATGAAATTGTAGTTGTTGATACCGGTTCTACCGATTCAACTAAAAGAATTGCAGAAGAGCACGGAGCAAAAGTTTATGATTTCGTGTGGGTAGATGATTTTTCGGCAGCACGTAATTTTGCCCTGCAAAAATCAACAGGCAATTGGATACTGTATTTAGATGCAGATGAAAGACTTACAGAATCATCAGTTGAAGAATTGAAAGAAATAATAGAAAAGGATAAAAACCTTGCTGTGAATTGCCTGATTGACTGTATCGATAACCACAACAATAAAGCAAGTGTTATAAAATATACTAGGTTGTTCCGCAATAATCCCAAATTGAAATTCAAGGGTAAAGTTCACGAGCAGATTGTTACATCATTAAAAGAACTGAACTATAAAACGGTAGAATCAAATATTAAAATACTGCATTTAGGTTATGATATACCAAAGGCGGAGTTAGAAAAAAAAGCTGAACGGAATTTAGCTCTGTTGTTAAAAGAGTTTGCAGAAAAGCCGACAATTTACGCTGCGTTCCAAATTGCTCAATCTTATGGCGTGCTGGATGATTCAACAAATGTGATAAAATATTTTGACTATATTTTATCGACTAAGGAAAGTCCAAAACTATATAAAGCCCATGCATATAGGTATAAAGCTGCAAAGGCTTTTGAAAGAGGCGACTTTAAAATTGCTTTAAATCTGGCAAGTAAAGGTAACCGGCTTGATCCCGATCAGCCGCTGCTGAATATGCTTCTGGCAAAAATTTATTTGCTTACAGGGCAAATGGAAGAATCGCTCAAGTTTATTTTTAGAGCATATCAAACCAATAAAAGTGAGACGGTAAAAGAATTTGAATTAGTAATTGATCCTAGATCGGTTCTTTACCTCGCACTTCAAATTTCATCTGCGGCTAAATCTGCCGAACACTTTAATTATTATTTCAGTGAGTTAAAAAAACTTGATTCAGGAGAACTTAGCAGCAACAAATTATTAAATTTTGTTCGATTACTTTTTAACGGCGAACCAATTGAAGAAAATTCTATTAAAGATTATGCCTCACAAATAACTGAAGCAAATTGCGAACTACTATTTTCTTTAATTGAAAAATATCCTCTCCTTGATATAAAACTTAGACTTTTAAATTTATCATCAGATACTCTTTCGGAACATACGGCATACTTAAATTCCTACGGTTATGCTTTACTTCAAAATAATGCTACTGCAGAAGCTGCAGAAGTATTTGAAAAATCGATAAAGAAAAAGATTACCGAACCGGCAATTATTTTCTATTTGATATCAGCGTATGTTCAATTAGAACAGTATGAAAAGATAACCGCTTTAGTTGAACTGGCGGAAAAAAGTTTTGCAGCACTACCCGAAGTAATGGAAAGATTAAATATGCTTAAAGAAAAATTGTCTGTACTAAATTAACAATCAGGAAAAAAATGCCTCAGCTAACATTAAGTATGATTGTAAAAAATGAAGAAGCAAATTTAGCTGAATGCTTAAATTCGGTTACAGGGATTGCTGATGAGATTGTTATTGTCGATACTGGTTCCAACGACAAAACAAAATCGATCGCAAAATCTTTCGGGGCAAAGGTTTATGATTTTAAATGGGTGAACGATTTTTCAAAGGCACGCAATTTTGCTTTAAGCAAATCAACGGGCAATTGGATTTTATATTTAGATGCAGATGAAACTCTTGATATAAACTGCATAGATGAAATAAGTAGTATCATAAATAGAGATGAAAAATTAAGCGTTAGTTGTGTTGTAGAAAGCATTAACGAGTTTAATAATTCCCCGGTTACAATGCGCTATCCGCGGTTATTTAAAAATAATCCATCTATAAAATTCAGCGGTAAAGTACATGAGCAGATTGAAAGTTCGTTGGTTGAAAATAGTTACACCTTTGTTGACTCGACAATAAAAATTTTTCATAGCGGATACAACCTGCCCGAAGATGAATTAAAAAGGAAAGCCGAAAGAAATCTATCAATTCTATTAGATGATTATAAAATTAAACCTACCGGGTACTTAGCTTTTCAAATTGCTAACTCTTATACAATTCTTAAAAATAGAGTGGTGGCTGCTGAATATTTCAGTATAGCTTTAAAGTGTTCTTCACTTGAAAAAGAATACAGAGTTATATCGCTGGCAAATTTAGCAGGCTTTGAACTTGAAAAATTAAACTTTGATAATGCAGAAAAGCATATAGAACAAGGGTTGAAGCTGAAGCCGCTTGATCCGAACTTCTATTTTACCGCAGCGCAAATTTATCTGAAAAAAGAAAAATTTGGTTCAGCTCTTTCATTTATTATGCATGCATCTGAGCTAAATGAAAATGAAATATCAGATTCACACAAACGTATATTTATAAAAATTGATTCCTATAAAATTATTTATCTGGGAATTGAAATTAGTCTGGCAGCAAATAACGGCAGTTACTTCAATCATTTTTGTAAGAAGCTTGATGCGAAGAACAACGAAAATTTAATAATAAACGATTTTGAAGAATCAGTGATTTTGAAATCACTAATAAATTTGCGGGCATTAAAGCCGAAAATGCTCGACTCACTATTAGCGTACATTAACAATATTTCACTTTCTACATACTTAAATATACTTGAGAGCATTGCAGACCCGAATATAACCACTAAAATATTAGCGCCTATAAAAACAAAATTCAATGATAATGAGTTATTCCATTTAACTTTAGGTAATGCACACCTGGCTATGGACGATAATAAAAATGGTGAGGCGGAACTTCGGCAGGCATTAAAAGTCAATCCCCAAAACCCTGCGGCTTATTTTTTCTTGATCTCATATTACATAAATACATCTCAAATTATCAGAGTAAATGAATTGTTGGAAAAGGCTGAAAGCATATTCCGAAATAATGAAGTGATTCAGAATAAATTAAAAATACTTGAAGAAAAAACAAAATGTTTAACAGCTTAAAAACGTTAACAGTATTGATGAAAAGCAGAAATAACAAATATAATACAATAAAAAAGTTCAGTCTATATTTTTGTAAACCTGGTTTAAAAATAAGAGAATATTTAATTCGAAAACTCTAAACAATTATTAAAAATGTTCGATTATATGTTAGATCAAATAAGGATAGATGAGAGAGTGAAAGCACTTATCATTTATCAAATCAAAAAAAATATCGGAGCCGGACCATCAAGGACGCTCCAATTTGACGGACTGACAGAAGTCAAATAACTTATTACGGAGGTAATTATGTCACAATTTCGCATTGCTACAAATATTGGAGCCCTTAATGCGTACAACGCTTTAGCGGAAGCTAATAAGCAAACTTACAAAGCGCAAATACGCTTAGCTACACAAAAGCGTATCAATTCAGTAGCCGATGATACATCGGGATTTTCAGTTGGTAAATCTATTGCATCTAAAGTAGAACTTATGGGAGCTGCTTCCCGTAATATTGGTTCTGCAAAAGATATGCTGGCAACTGCTGAAACTCAATTAATTAGTATTAAAGATTTAGTAACTCAAATTAGAACAAAAATTGCCGATGCTTCTAATGCTGCTTCTGATAAAGACAGAATTGCTGACGACATCAAAGCAATGGGTAAAGAACTTGAAAGTATTTTTACGAATACTAAATTCAACAATACTCAGCTTTTAGTTTCAACTGCAACAGGCAACACCGGAATATTTACATTCCAAACCGGTGCAGATTTTAATGATGTATTAGGAATTGACTTCGGTGCTGTTTTAGCCGGTTCATATACATCCGCGGGAGTTGGCGGTGTTAATGAAGAAATTAACACAGGCTTGGCAAGTATTGCAGCAGTAACTGCAACTACAATAGGCGATATCAATACTGCATTAACAAGCTTTGAAACTAATGTTGATACTGCATTAGCAAATGTTGGTAATTCAGTTCAGAGACTTGATGTAAAAGAAAACTTTTTAACAAACGCAATTGCAAATTCAAAAGCTTCTGTTTCTCGATTGTTTGATGCCGATATGGTTATGGAACAATTAAATGCAACAAAAGGGCAGATTGGCGGACAAGTAGCAACTGCAATGTTTTCGCAATTAAATATGTCTCCGCAAAATATTTTACAGCTGTTCGGTTAATGAACAGCTTCTTTTTTTTCTCATATTCAAAATAATGTTGGGAACTAATTAATGTACACAAATACAAATACAAGCAGATCAAATTCTACAATGAATCCATACTTACTAAATAATATTATGGATGCTACACCAGCGCAGTTATTAATTAAAGTATATGATTTTGCTATTGTGAACTGTAAGAAAAATGAATTATCAAAAACCAATGCGGCAATACAAACATTAATAGATGCATTGAGATATGATGGAGGCGAAGAGGTCAAGGAAGTTTCAATTGGTCTTTTACGCCTTTATCAATATTGTCAGGAACAAACTAGAAGAGGCAACTTTGATAGTGTTCTTAAGATATTAACAGAATTACGCGAAAGCTGGTCAGTTATACTAAAGTGATTAAAATGATGAATGTCACTAAACATTTTGAACAGCGAAACGATAATGAATTAGATTTTTTAACAAACCCGGAAAAGGATTTCCGGATAAACAACACATTACACGGAGGTAAGAATGTCATCATTTAGAATCAATACTAACATCGGTGCGCTTAACGCGTACAATGCATTAGCAAAATCTAATGCTCAAACTTACAAAGCTCAAATTCGTTTGGCTACTCAAAAGAGAATCAATCAAGTTGCTGATGATACATCAGGATTTGCAGTTGGTAAATCTTTGAGCAGTAAGGTTAAACTAATGGAATCAGCTAAAGGAAACGTTGGTGCAGCTAAAGATATGCTTGCAACAGCAGAAACTCAGTTGATTAGTATTAAAGATCTAATGACACAAATTAAAACCAAAATATCTGATGCAAGTAACCCTGCTGCAGACAAAAGCAGAATTGCTGATGATATTAAAGCACTTGGAAACGAAATCAAAAGTATATTTGCGAATACAAAATATAACGATTCGCAGTTGTTGGTTTCTTCAGCTACAGGAAATACAGGTACCTTCTCCTTCCAGACTGGAGCAGACTTTACAGACGTACTTGGTGTAGATTTCGCATCCGGCTTAGTAGGCGGTTCAGCAGTTACCGGCGTTGGCAGTGTTTCTGCCGAAGTTTCTACTGGTTTAGCAAGTATTACTGGTGTTGCCAGCGATACAATTTCTGCCCTAAATACTTCACTTACTGCTATGGAAGGCAAAATTGATACGGCATTAGCTGGTACCGGTAACTTAGTTCAAAGGCTTGATATTAAGGACGAATTCTTAACATCGGCTATTACAAATTCAAAAGCTTCTGTATCAAGATTATTTGATGCTGATATGGCTGCTGAACAATTAAATGCAACAAAAGGTCAAATCTCCGGTCAAGTAGCTACTGCAATGTTTTCACAGTTGAACCTTGCTCCACAAAACATACTTCAATTATTTGGCTAATATTGTTTTATGATCTTTCAGCATTATAACCCGGAATTTTATTCCGGGTTTTTTTTGTGCTATGGCTAAATAATTTCAATTCTTTTCCGATAATACAATAGAAGCATCAGCATAACCTTATTTATACTCGGTCATTGCGAGGAGCTTTTTCCCGCTTATCCCGCAGCATTATTTTGCGGGGAAGTAATCTTAAACTTGGGGAGATTGCTTCATCACGAAAAACAACGGGATTCGCAATGACAAGAGAAAATTTTGCAAGTGCTTCACTTAAAAGAAATAAGTTTTGTTGAATTGATTAAAATTAGTTAAAAAAAGTGAGGTAAAAATGGCACTCGATCTATTATCAACATCGGGTATCAATTCACTCATAAGCCAATACACAATTAGTGAAATGAATAAAAGGATCATTCCTCTTCAGGATAGGAAAGACCGCTATTCAAACTTGTCATCAAACTACAGTGCATTGAGCAGCAACTTAAGCTCATTAAAAAGTCTGCTGGATGGTTTTAAAGAAACCGGAAGCTCATCAATTTTTGCCGCAAAATCTGCTGTCTCGTCAAACACCGATTTTATTTCGGCATCTGTTTCAAGCAGTGTTGTTGCCGGCTCCTATTCGTTAAGAGTAAATCAATTAGCTAAAAGTGATGTATTGCTTTCTTCAGATTTTTCATCAGCGGCAACTAATACTTTAACCGGAACTCATAGTTTTACTATTAAAACGGGCGATGGTGAAGGTGGAGAATTTACGAGCACAATCAGTGCACTTTTTGACGGGAGTGAAACTAATAAAACCGCACTCGAAAAAATTCGTAATGCAATAAATGCCGATAAAGCGGAAGTCCTTTCCGGTGCACATGATGCTTCCGATACTTTTACCGGCACAGGTTCTTTTGTTATAAATTTAAATGGAACTGAAAAAACAATTGATTACGATTATTCAAACTTATCATACGATGAAGTAATAGATGACCTGGTTACAAAAATCGGCAGCAATGTTGACGGGCTTACTGCAGAAAAAGTGGTTAACGGAAATATGGTTGAATTAAAACTGACTGTAGAAAATAATGATCAGTATTTAACAATTGACCAAACTGCCGATACCGGCGGATTGCTTGGAGCCGGCAGCTTAAACATCAATGCAATTAAAGAAAAAAGCAGTGCAGGCATGGTTAGTGCATCTATGTTTGCTCCGCAGAGTGATACCTCGCAGTTATCACTTACTGCCAAAAAAACCGGATTGGATTACAGAATATTAGACATATCGGATGCAGGCGGAAGCTCGGCACTTACAGCATTCGGACTTAACCTTGGCAACAGCCGTCCCTCATTCGATCAGAGTGCCGACCCCGACACAGCCGGTTTTGTTTATTCAGATGTAAATCAGAACACAACATTGCTCAACTCGATTTTTGAATTTAACGGACTTACAATTACACGCGGTTCAAATGTAATAAGTGATTTGGTTGACGGGATGACATTAACCTTAAATGCATCCATGGAAGCCGAGGATACGACTGTTGATTTATCGGTTAGTAATGATGTTGATCATATTAAATCTAAAATAGAAAATTTTATTGAAGAATTTAATTCAGTTTACAGTTATGTTAAAATGAACAGTTCATCGAGCAATGGTGTTAGAGGCGTGTTTTTAGGTGATTCAAATGCTTCATCATTATTAAGCTCGTTCCGTACTTTTGGCTATACTGCAATTGAAGGAATACCGGCAGGCAATTTAAACAAACTTTCTGATATTGGAATTTCATTTGATCCGCACACAGGATTAAAAATTTCAGATGCTAATTTACTTGAGCAGAAATTAACGGGAGAAGTTGAACAAGTTGAAGATATTTTTAATTCAGCCAACGGAATTGCAAATTTAATTTATGACAAAATTGATCCTTTCCTCGGAATTGACGGTTATCTTTCAACTGCGCAATCACGTTACGACAGTAACATAAAATATCTTAATGATAAAATGAGCTCAACTCAAACACGAATAGATAAAAGTGCTGAAGTTATGAGAGGTCGGTATGAACAGCTTCAGATGCAGATGGCTGAGTTTTATGCAACACAAAATTATTTCAGTCAATTATCAGGGGGGTTTTAGTTGAGCAGCATAATTTATGACATGGATAAATTTTTAGCGGAGTTGATAAAAGCTTCTGATTATTTTTCAGAAATTGAAAATGATGAGAAAGAGGTTGATTTTAATTACGTAAAGAGATTAATTTCGAGCATTGATTCAAAAAGAAATGAGTTGAAAAGTAAATACCCGAAAGAGCTGCTTGATAAAAATTTTGAAAAAGTTAAAATAATCGCTAAACAAATCAGTCAAAGTATCGATAATGTGATAAAGCAGAGAGAGGCTGAAAAAAAATCAGTTGCTTTGGAACTAGAAAAAATAAATAATAAGAAAAAAATAGCAACTTATATTAGGTGAAAAAGTGAAAATTACAGGTGTAAACAACAACGTTAATGTTAATAATTCTGTTCCCAAAAACGAACAAGTTAAATCCGAAAAACAAAATGTTATTAAAGACAAATTGGAAATCTCGGATAAGGCAAAAGAATTACAGAGCAATAAAGTAAAAGACCCTGAAGTGATTAAACAAAGAATTGCTGACAAGTTTTATGATTCAGACGAAGTACTGAATAAAGTTGCCGGTAAAATATTGAAGGAAATTAAGTAACACTTTAAAAAATATTAACGAATAAAAATCGGTTTTCCATAAACCTGCCGCAATGGCAGGTTTTTTTATATCCTTTAACGCATTCAACATTATTAAATTTTTATAAAGCCACAGATATCCGAAATCTCAATGTTTTTCTTTATATTTGGTCTGTGAAAATAAAATCTAAACAGATTCAATGATTGACGATAAAATACAAAACAACCGGCTCGAATTAATGGGCAGGCTTACGGCAAGTTTAATGCACGAAATCAGAAATTCCCTTTCGGCATTAAATCTAAATTTAGAGTTTTTACAGTTCTATAAAGATGATCTCCCGAAAGAGGTTAACGAAACTATTGATTCTTCAATTCAGGCAACTGATAGGATCAGTAAATTTACCGAAAACCTTCTGCACTTTTCTAAAAAATCTGAAATGAAATTTGAACTGGTTTCGCTTAATCAAATTACAGCCGAAGCCATTGACCTGCTTAAAATAAAAGCCCGCAAAAAAAATGTTACAATTTTTTGTGATCTAGATGAATCTATCCCTAATATTTTTGTAAATCATAATCATATTTTTCAAGTATGTATGAATCTAATTATTAATGCAGTTGATGCGTGCAGTGAAAAAGGGGAAGTTAAGGTGCGTTCCTATAAAGAGAAAACTGCCGATAGTAATTTGGTTGTTTGGGAAGTTAGGGATAATGGTAAAGGGATTCCTGAAGAAAACAAAGAGAAAATATTTTCGGAATTTTTTACCAATAAAAAAAATGGTACCGGACTGGGTTTGAGTGTTTGTAAAAAATTATTAAACAACCATAAAGCCGAACTCTCTTTTGAAAGTGAAGCTGGAATGGGTACTGTGTTTTTTGTTAAATTTAATCCAAAGCTTATGGAGACTTTAAATGACGGGTAAAATATTAATTATTGATGATGATGATCTCGTTTGTATATCATTAAAAAGGCTGCTGATAAAATTAGAATATGATGCTGATTTTTGCATGAAAGCCGAAGAGGCTTTTAGTGTAATTGATAAAACAGAACCGGATGTAATTCTGCTGGATATTTACCTAACTACACACAACGGACTGGAACTTCTTAAAGATATTCAAAAATCCTACTCCCACATTCCTGTTATAATGATTACCGGTTATGCCGATGTAAAAATTGCTGTTGAGGCAATGAAATCGGGCGCATTTGATTTTCTTCTAAAGCCGCTTGATATTGATCAGTTAAAATTAGTACTCAAAAAAGCATTCGATAATCTTAAGCTGAAATCACAGGTAGATAAATTCCAGCAACTTACTGCCGAGGACGAGTTAACAAATGAATTTTTTGGTGAAAGCCCGAAAATTCAGAAGCTGTTAAAATCGGTTGAAAAATTATCAGCAAGTGATGACACAACAATATTACTTGAAGGAGAAAGCGGCACAGGTAAAGAAGTATTTGCAAAATATATTCATCAGCACAGTCCCCGTAAAGATTCTACATTTATTCAAATTAACTGTTCAACAATTCCTAAAGAATTGGCGGAGAGTGAATTGTTCGGGCATGAAAAGGGAGCGTTTACCGGAGCCTCGCAAAAAACAAAACTTGGTAAATTTGAACTTGCTCACGGCGGTACAATTCTTTTGGATGAAATTGGCGAACTTACTTTAGATTTGCAGGTAAAGCTTTTGCGTGTTTTACAGGAAAAGAAATTTTATAGAGTTGGCGGTGAAAAGGAAATTTCAGTTGATGTGCGTGTACTTGCGGCTACCAACAGAAATTTAGAGGATGAAATTCAAAACGGAAATTTTAGGCAGGACCTGTTTTACAGATTAAACGTGGCAAAAGTTATTATTCCCCCTTTGCGTGAAAGGAAACAAGATATACCATTTTTAGTTTATGCATTTGTTAAGGAGTTTGCTGTTAAGTTTGGTAAAGAGATTAAAGGCATTGAGCCGGAAGCCCTAAAAGTACTTGAAAATTATCCGTGGAAAGGCAACATTCGTGAACTGAGAAATGTTATGGAAAGGGCAGTACTGCTTTTGGAAGATGAGAGTATGCAAGACCACCATTTTAATTTTCTCTTTGAAAACAAACAATCCGATGAAACAGACTCCGATGAATTCGTGCTTAAAATTCCTCCGCAAGGAATAAAAATAGATTTAGTTTTAAGAAGTTTAATACAAAAAACATTGAAAATTACTAACGGCAATCAAGTACAAGCAGCAAAAGTTTTAGGTCTTTCACGCTCCAAACTGCGCTACAGAATGGAACAACTTGGAATTGAAGTAACGAAAAATATTGTTGTTTAATTTTTAGTGGTTCATACTTCTGAATCAACGGTGCTCCTATCGCTTTTTATTTAAATTTGTTGACTGCAACGCAGTCAAAGATGAATAGCTCCGAATGCAATTCGGGGATAACGATCAAGTAAGATAATTTACAACTACGGATGTAGTTGAAGTAACTTCCCGGTGCTGTCCTTCCCCTTGAACTGCACTGCATTCGCTATTCTTTAACAATTCTATTTTCTATGGATTTCATCCATAGCAATTGAACTTGAAGTACTTCGTACTTCGGTACAATACTGATTTGTTCTTACGCACTCTAATTTATTGTGACTGCAACGCAGTCAAAGATGAGTAGCTCCGAATGCAATTCTGGAATGCTGATGTGGCAATTAGATTTTCCAACTGCGAAGTAGTTGAAGATATGTTTTTAATTTCAGCTTCGAATTGTTATTCTCCCTTGAACTACTTCGTAGTTCTGATCTTATTCGCTTTCTTTTTCATTCTATGGATTTCATCCATAGCTATTTATATTGAAGTACTTCGTACTTCTAGGAAATTTCAAATTCGTTTCCTTTGAGCTTTTTATGACTGCAACGCAGTCAAAGATGAATAGCTCCGAATGCAATTCGGGGATAACGATCAAGTAAGATAATTTACAACTACGGATGTAGTTGAAGTAACTTCCCGGTGTAGTCCTTCCCCTTGAACTGCGCTGCAGTTCGCTATTCTTTAACATTTCTATTTTCTATGGATTTCATCCATAGCTATTGAACTTGAAGTACTTCGTACTTCTAGGAAATTTCAAATTCGTTTCCTTTGAGCTTTTTGTGACTGCAACGCAGTCAAAGATGAATAGCTCCGAATGCAATTCGGGGATAACGATCAAGTAAGATAAGTTACAACTACGGATGTAGTTGAAGTAACTTCCGGGTGCTGTCTTTCCCCTTGAACTGCGCTGCAGTTCGCTATTCTTTAATAATTCTATTTTCTATGGATTTCATCCATAGTTATTTATCTTGGACTACATTCGAAGTACTGCTCACATTTCTAAAATCATAAATCAACTATCGTTAATCGATATTCATATTTTTGAGGAAGAACGAATATCCAGCATATAATGACGAAAATTAATTTCAAATTTCGTTTACCTAGTAATTCATAAATTTTGCATTTCCGGTAAGCCTATTTTCGGTTAATGATTATTTTATGAACCCCTGTTTGTCCCTCCTCACTAATTAAAAAAAATATTAAAGATTCCACTGAAACTTCCGATTATTAGAATGAGAATGGTCTAATAAGCAGCACCTGCTTATTTACTCACAAATATTTTGGTAAATCAAAAAAGGAATTACAATGAATTGGTTCAAAAATCAAAAAATTTCATTTAAAATTTTATCCTCATTCGGTTTAATTTCATTTATAGCTGCTGTTATTGGTTTTGTCGGGTATAGCGGTTTAATGTCGGCTAATGAATCCGTGGATGAAATTGGCTTAGTGAGAATGCCGAGTATAAAAAATCTGCTAACGATTAATGCTGCACAAAATGCCATTATTGTTGGTGAACGCGGTTTAATTAATACCAAAATGATGGACCCTGTAATAAGGGAAAGACAGTATGAAAGTATTAGCAATCAATATAAAATTATTGATGAGGCATGGGCACTTTTTGATGCTTCTCCAAAAACAAAATTTGAGCAGGAACTTTGGGAGCAATTTGTAATAGACTTTGAAGCCTTTAAGGAAAAAGATAAAGACCTGATAGAACTATCAAGAGAAAAAGATGAATTGATTTCCGGCGGATTGACACCTTCGGATCCCTCAGTTCAAATGTTTGATGATATTGTTTTTCAAATGTCTCTGCAGGCAAGCCAGGCTTATGAGAAATCGAATGATGTTCTTGAAAAAATTATTGCAGAAAACCAGCGAGTTGCAAATGAATTTATTGCAGAAGCACAACAACGAAAAAATAGCGATACTATAAGACTTATTTTGTTTTTGATATTAGGAGTCGCTATTGCTGTTGCATTAGGATTTATCATTTCGCGTATGATAAGCAATCCATTAACAAAAACTGTTGCAATGATTAAAGAAATGGAAAAGGGGCATTTAAGTACCAGACTAAATTTAAAAAGTACAGATGAGGTTGGAGCACTCGCTGAAACAATGGACAGGTTTGCCGAAAACTTACAGACGATGACCAAAGGAATAGATAGATTATCGAAAGGTGATTTAACAGTTAATTTTCCTCCCGCTGATGAATTAGATGAAATTGCTCCTGCACTTAATAAAACAGTAGAAACTTTACAAGAAGTTAAAGTTGAAACCGATATGTTAACAGCCGCTGCATTAAATGGTGAGTTAGATAAAAAAGGTAACTCAGAAAAATTTGAAGGCGGATACAGAGAGATTATTGAAGGTTTTAATAATACACTCGATGCAATTGAAACCCCGATACGAGAAACAGAAACTGTACTTCAGATTTTATCTACCGGAGATTTAACTGCCACGATGGAAGGAAGCTATAAAGGAAACTTTAAACGATTACAAGATTATGTCAATAATCTCGGCAGTTCATTAAGCTCACTTATTAAGGATGTAACAGAATCGATTCAGGCAACAGCCAGTGCAAGTACACAAATTTCTTCCAGCGCCGAGGAAATGGCGGCAGGCTCGCAGGAACAGTCTGCGCAATCAGCCGAAGTAGCTATAGCAGTTGAGCAAATGACGCGTACAATAATTGAAACAACTCAAAATGCAAGCAAGGCTGCCGAGACTTCAAACGCTGCAAAAGAAAAAGCTTTGGAAGGCGGACAAAAAGTTAGTGAAACAGTTTCCGGCATGGTTAAAATTGCAGAGGTTGTTAATCAAGCTGCAGAAACAATAAAAGAATTAGGAAAGAGCAGCGACCAGATTGGTGAAATTATTAGTGTTATAAATGACATTGCCGATCAAACAAATTTACTTGCACTTAATGCTGCAATAGAAGCTGCCCGCGCAGGTGAACAGGGCAGAGGCTTTGCCGTTGTGGCTGATGAAGTGAGAAAACTTGCCGAGCGAACTACGAAAGCAACAAAAGAAATTGCCGGTATGATTGAACAAATTCAAAAAGATACCGAAGGTGCGGTTACATCAATAAGCCGTGGAACTGAAGAAGTTGATAACGGGAAAGAGATGACACGTCAAGTGGGCGAGGCTTATGAAGAAATTATTGAGCATACTACAAATGTTGGTGATGTAATCAATCAAGTGGCTGCTGCAAGTGAAGAGCAATCAGCTACTGCCGAAGAAATAAGCAGAAGTATTGAAACTATAACTACAGTATCGCAGGAATCTGCAAGCGGTGTGCAGCAAGTTGCTAATGCTTCCGAAGACTTGAATAGATTGACCGTTAATTTGCAAGAGTTGATAAGCAGGTTTAAAATTGCAGAACAAAAAACTGAAATGGCCGATAAAGTTGAAAGTGACTCTGAGTACTGGATTAATGAAAATTAAATTTTGTAAATAAATTATTTAAGCAGAAAATGATAGGAAATTAAAATGGAATTTGTTGACGAGAAAAAAACCGACTTAACAGAACTTCTGCAGTTAGTAAGTTTTAAAATTGGCGAAGAAGAATTTGGAGTAGATATTTTAAAAGTACAGGACATAAACAGAATGCTGGCAATTACAAAAGTTCCTAACGCCCCTGTTTTTGTTGAAGGAGTTATTAACCTTAGGGGCAGAATAATTCCCGTAGTTGATTTACGCTGCCGTTTGGGTATGCCGAGTATTGAACATAATTCTAAAACAAGAATTGTTGTCGTTGAACTTGAAAATAGAACAGTAGGATTTATTGTAGATGAAGTACGCGAAGTTTTACGCATTCCCCGCGATATTACTGAACCACCTCCATCAATGGTTGCGAATGTTGATGCCGATTACATTACCGCTGTTGGAAAATTAGAAGACAGACTGCTAATTCTTCTGGACTTAGATAAGATATTTAATTTTGAAGAAGAGAAGTTGTTAGAAGAGATTTAAAAAAACATTTTTAAATTACATCCCCCTCTTCATATTTTTTTTTGAAGAGGGGTTCAATTTGCCAAACCGGGCTCATCGTAAAATACTTACTTCAAAAAAACAGAAATTTGTGAACGAATTAATATTAACAAATTATATAAAACTTCGATAATTAGGAAAAGATTATATCAACAATTTTCGGAAGCAGGGGAACATGAATAAACAATCTATTACAAAAAATTATCGAACATTATCATTTTATATTTTAAGTTTCTTCTTATCGATTAACACTATTACACATGCGCAAATGAGCCATCAAGAGCTATTGGATGCTATATCAAGAAAAATAACATCACTTCAAACACAGCTTAACGATATCAAAAGTATATCAACAAACAAAATTACAAGCAGAGTGGACAACAATGAATTGATTAACGGCATTCAAGAATCAATACATAACTTGGGAGAAAAGGTTGAAAAAATTACTCCAGATGAATCAAACACTAATGCTAACGAGCAGAGATTATTGGATCATCTTTCCAATATGGAGGGCAGTTTAAATAAACTTGTTCAAATTAAATTAGAAGAGCAAAGTGAAAAAGAAATCTTAGAACAAGAAATTGAGTCATTTCAAATTCCGGAAGAATCACAACACAATGTCAGCTTAGGGTTTGGAACTAATATAGTCAGCCGCTATGTTTGGCGGGGAGGCGACTTTGGAGATTCGCCCAGTATTCAGCCTTACATTGGGGTTACTTATGCCGGTTTTGAATTAGGTACGTGGGCTTCATTTCCATTGTCTTCTTCTGCCTCAGGCTATAATGAACATGACCTATATTTATCATACACACTCGAATCGGAATTAGGCAGTTTTGGATTATTGCTGACAGACTTTTATTATCCAAACTCAGGTGTAGATTTTTCTAATTGGGATGGAGGAGGTACAGGAGCGCATACATTAGAACTCTCAGCATCATACTCCGGTCCATTTAATTTCCTTGCAGCCTATAATGTTCATAATGATCCTGATAAATCATTTTATATGGAATTAGGATATTCGATGAATTTAGCTGATGTACCGGTTGATATTTTTTTAGGAGGTACAAGGGGTAGAAGCACTTGGTACGGCATTTCTACAGATAAAATTGAAATTACTAATATCGGACTTAAAGGGAGCAGAGAAATAGTTTTTACTAATAATTTTTCTCTCACTTTGTCAGCTTCATATATAATGAATCCTTATGCCCGCAAAACTTTTCTGGTATTCGGAATTTCTATATAAAAAGAATCGAAATATATATTAAACTTTTATCAGTTGGAGAATCAGAATGAAATTAATAACACTAAAAAACAAAATAGCTCTTGGGGTTGGAATGATTATTACAGTTCTATCCCTAATTTTAATACTTAACTCAGCTGATAGTGCTAAAAAGTCGGCTCTTAAAAATGCAAAAGAACAACTTCAGTCAATCGGTCAATCAAACTCAAATAAACTAAAAGAAAATATTGAAGATGCTTTAGAGTCTGCTAGGGTTTTAGCAAATTCCTTTAAAGCAATACCCGCTCAAAATGTTAAACTTTCCAGAATGGCAGCGAACGGAATGTTGAAACAAGTTTTAACAGAAAATCCGGATTATCTTGGAATATATACATTGTGGGAACCTAATGAATTTGATGGACTTGACGAAGAATTTATTGGGGCTAAAGCACATGATAATACGGGTAGATTTATTCCGTATTGGGTAAGGTCGGGTGATAAAGTAATTGTTGAACCGTTATTAAATTATGAATCTGAAGTTTATTATCAATTACCAAAAACTAAACGAGAAGAAGTAATAACAGACCCATTTCTGTATCCCATTGCCGGAGTAGATGTTTTGCTTACTTCTTTAGTTGTTCCAATTATTGAAGGCGGGAAATTTTCCGGAATAGTGGGCGTTGATATTAAACTAGATTTTCTTCAACACCTAACCGACGAAGCAGATATTTTTGATAAAACAGGGACTGTTAAACTTATTAGTAATGGGGGAGTTATTTCTGGTATTTCCAATCAACCTAAAAAAGTTGGTAAGAATTTAAAAAATTTTAACGATGGTTCGGATAAAGTATTAAAATATTTAAATACAGGCAAACCAAGTGTAGAAGATACAGATGATGAACTTGTAGTTTACCTGCCTATTAACATTGGGAAAACAACCACACCATGGTTAATGATTGTTGATGTTCCCAAATCCAAAATAATGGAAGAGGTGAATGCTGAAATGTGGCAGAATATTTATTTAGGAATATTTATTACCTTACTAGCCCTTGTAGTTGTTTGGTTTACTGCCGGTCGTATATCTACACCAATTAAAAAAATTACAAGTGCCGCAATAGATGTTGCGAAGGGAGATCTAAATCAGAATGTTGAGTTGAAAAATAAAGATGAAATTGGTGTTCTTGCCGCATCATTTAATAAAATGGTTGAAAATCTTAAGATTGCTATTCATGATGCAAAAGAAAAAGGTGAAATGTCTGATAAAGCAGCACAAGAAGCTGAGAGAGCAAAAGAAGCTGCTCAAAACAGTCAAAGGTACTTAGAAAGAAATGCAACAGTTCTATTAACGGAAATGGGAAAATTTGCAAAAGGTGATTTAACAGTTAAAGTTAAAGCAGAAAATGAAAATGATGATATAGGAAAACTATTTGCAGGCTTCAATAAATCGGTAGAAAATATAAGAGCGATGATCAATCAAGTTCTTGAAGCAGTTCAAGCCACAGCCAGTGCAAGCAACCAGATATCAGCCAGCACCGAAGAGATGGCTGCGGGAGCACAAGAGCAAAGTTCTCAAACAACAGAAATTGCAAGTGCTGTTGAAGAGATGGCGGCAACTATTGTTCAAACAACCGAAAATGCAGGAACTGCGGCAGCAAGATCAAAAGAAGCCGGAAGTAAAGCAGAAGATGGAGCTGCAAAAGTTGAGGAAACAAAACAAGGTATGAAGGATATTGTTGCTTCAGCGCAAGGTACGGGTACAATAATAAGTTCACTAGCAAATAGAACAGAACAGATAGGTGAAATAGCGCAGGTAATTGATGATATAGCCGACCAGACCAACCTGCTTGCACTTAACGCTGCAATTGAAGCCGCAAGAGCAGGAGAGCAGGGAAGAGGCTTTGCAGTAGTTGCAGATGAAGTAAGAAAGCTGGCAGAGCGAACAACGAAAGCAACAAAAGAAATTGCTGAAACAATAAAGGATATCCAGCGTGAAGCTAAGGAAGCAGATGATTCGATGGCAGTTGCAGGTGAGGCTGTAGGCAAAGGTCAAGAGCTTACTGAAGAAGTTTCTGTTTCATTAAATGAAATATTGGAAGGCTCGCAGACTGTTGTAGATATAATATCACAAGTAGCCTCAGCCAGTGAAGAACAATCAGCAGCAGCCGAGCAGATAAGCCGTAATGTAGAATCAATTAGTTCTGTCGCCAATGAATCGGCATCAGGTATTCAGCAGATTGCACGGGCTTCTGAAGACTTGAACAGGCTCACTGAAAATTTAGGCGAATTGGTTTCGCAGTTCAAACTTAATAACAATGAGGCATCAGAATTTTCTGTTAGAGGTAATGGAGTTCTTATACATGAATAAAAAGAAGCCCAACTTCTTCAAGAAGTTGGGCTTCTAATATTTTGGCTGATCTAAGAAGTTGGGTTTCTAAAACTTTCGTTCAATTTAGTAACCGGGCTTCTGAAGATTCGTTTCAAATAAATATTTTCATTCTCCTTAGGCAAGTTGTGTTTCCCTTTTTTGCGCAGCTTGCTTTTTTTTATAAAAAAATTCAAAATTCAACCAAGTGAATAATATTATACATTTTAAGTAACCAATAATTGTTTGATTTGAATTCTAAAGGTTTGCATAACTAATCTAAAAATCCGGTTTACTCATTTCCCGCCCTTAAATTAAATTTTAAAAAATTCTATTTTGAATAAAATAAGGCACTTATAAGCGAGCGGTTAGATTAATTATGTCAACTTAATAAAAACTTACAGTTTAAAGTATTAGTACACTTTACAGCAATAATTTTTTAAAGAATAAAATTAAAAAACGGCACTGAAATTGAAAAAGCAATTAAACAAAGAATGTTAAAATTCGATAATAAATGAAGAAAGAGTGCTTTTACCAGAATAAAAAGATTAAAATATGACAGAAGAAATTTTAATAACTCACTTAGAAAAAATTAATGATAATGATCCGGGTGAAAGAAAAGCAGCAATTGAAGAATTAATGTTTGAAGACCTGGATGAAAAAACATTAAAGGTTATCAGTGAAAAAATAGTTGATAATGATAGAGGAGTTAGAAACGCTGCCTCAGCATTATTGATAAGTAATGAAAATTCCGCTGTGCCGGGTTTTATTACCCCGTTTATAGCATCTTCGGATATTGCGGCTAGAAATTTAGCAGGTGAAATACTTATACAGTACGGCAGTACCGCTGTGCCGTCTCTGCTGGAATTTTTACCCAACGGAAATGATGACGATAAAAAATTTGTGATTGATGTTTTAGGTTTAATCGGTGATGAAAAAGCCGGCGAAGATATTTTAAAAGAAATTGACAAAACTGAAAACGAAAATGTATTGCTTGCCTGCCAGGAAGCTTTAGGAAATATAAAGTATTTACCCGCGGTAAAAAAACTATTAGAGCAATACCCGCTTAACGAGCTTTATAAACCAACAATAATAGAATCACTCGGTAAAATAGGATCACAAGAAGCTTTAGATTTTATGATAAGTATCTTTAATGATGAAGATGATTTAACAAGATTTTCATTAATTGAAAGCCTGGGATTAATTGGTGATGAAAAGACATTTTTCTTTTTACTTTCCCAGTTAAATACTGCAAGCGGACCAATATTATATCCAATAGTAACAGCTTTAAACGAGCTCAAGAACAAATTTGGTTTTGATATTCCATTTGATGAAACTATGAAGAATGCTCTTTTAGAAACTGTACTTGATGCGGATGATCAATACAAAGAAGCAGCAATACACTTGGCTTCGGCATTTAATGATAAGGATTTGCTTTTAGCCTGCTTAAAAATTTATGGTAAAAATTTAGAGCTTGATGAAATTGTTAAACCAAAGTTTATGGAAAATCCGAAAATTATTTTGAAAAATATTTCATCGTACCTTAAATCGAATGCGGCAAACTTAAATGCACTTTTAGAACTTCTTCAGGAACTATTGCAATTTGAAGGGGATCAGATAGGCGATATGCTCTCAATATTGGAATTAAGAAACCTAACAGATGCATTAACCGATGGAATAGAACACCCGGATGAAGAAGTCCGCCGGGCTGCTTTTGAAATATTGTATAAACTAAATATAGAAATGGCAGTTCTGTTTATAGATAAAGTTGTTGAAGACGATAATATGTGGAATAGGCTGAAACTGCTGGAATTAGTTGTAGAAAATAACAGTGATGAAGTAAATGAAGCACTAAATAAATTGGCTGAAGATGCTGATGAATTTGTCAGTGAGCGTGCCAAAGAAATATTAACTCAAAGGAATAATCCTAATATAACAAACTGAGCATTATGGCATTTAATAATAGCGTTATTCTAAATAAGCCCGTAAATCCGGTAATCTCATTTTCTGCTAAAAGTCAAGCTATGACTGATGATGCGTATGAAACGTGGCGAAAATATATTTACGATAATACGGGTATATATTTTCAAGATAACAAAAAATACCTGCTGGAAAGCAGGCTTCAGAAAAGAATAAATTTTTTAAAATTAAAATCATTCGAGGAATATTTTAACTTAATAAAGTTTAAAGGCAACCTTAATGATGAATTAAAATATCTGTATGAAGTTATAACAATAAACGAAACCTTCTTTTTCAGAAACCAGCCGCAATTTGATGCACTGATTTCAAAAATATTACCGGAAGTAATTAAAACTAAATCGAGCATTGATAAGAAAATTAGAATTTGGAGCGCAGCCAGTTCTTCGGGTGAAGAGGCTTATACTATTGCTCTTATGTTTAATGATTTAATAAAACCAAAATTTCCCGGTATTGAATTAGAAGTTGTTGGAACGGATATTAATCACGCAGTAATAAAAACAGCCAGGCGGGGTATTTATAAAGATTACTCAATCAGAAACACATCGCCGTATTTCCTTAAAAAATATTTTGCTAAAACCGCTGCCGGGTACGAGATTGACCCGAAAATAAAAAGCATGGTAAAATTTAAGGAGCTTAATTTAAATAACAGTATTGCGATGCGCTCAATGAATAATTTTGATGTAATATTCTGTGCCAATGTTCTTATCTATTTCGATAAACAATCGAAAATGAGAACAGTGCAGCATTTATATAATTCACTAAAACCAAATGGTTATTTGTTTATCGGTTATGCCGAAACTTTACACGGTATTTCCAAAGCATTTAAAATTGTCAGTTTTCCAAAAACAATAGGTTATAAAAAGGGGTAGTTAAGTATTATGAAAAAAGTAATACTTGTTGCGGATGATTCACCAACTATAAGAAAATTCGTTTCATTTTCTCTTAAGATGAAAGGGTTTGACATTATCGCCGTTAACGACGGCATGGAAGCCTTAGAAGTTCTTCCGAAAGAAAATATTGATCTTGTAATTACCGACTTGAATATGCCGAACATAGACGGCTTCGAGTTAATTAGGTCAATTAGAGAAAATCAAGAGTATTCCGAAATGCCGATAATTATTTTGTCGTCGTTAGGAGCAAGCGAAGAAATTGAAAAAGGAATTTCAACGGGTGCAAATTCATATCTCGTTAAACCATTCGATCCTAATAGGATCGCTTACGAAATTTCAAAGTATTTGAATTAGGAGAAATATTATGAGCTTAAAGTTTTTAGTTGTAGATGATTCAGTAACAATGAGAAGAATTGTAGCAAACTCATTAAAAAATTTAGGTTATAACGATTTTGTTGAAGCAGTTGACGGAAAGGATGCTCTTTCTAAATTAGCAACTGATGAAAATATTAACTTTGTTATAACCGATTGGAATATGCCGAATGTATCGGGATTAGAGTTGACTAAAGCAATACGCAGTGATGATAAATTTAACGAACTGCCGATACTAATGGTTACAACGCGCGGAATTAAAGAAGATATAATTCAGGCATTGCAGGCAAGAGTAAATAACTACGTCGTTAAACCATTTACTCCGCAAATACTTAAAGAAAAAATTGATCAAGTTCTTGCAAATTAAATAGGAATAAAATGAACGAAAAACTAAACATGGCGCATGTTTTCGACAAACTAGACGACCTGAAATCAGTTTTTACCTATGGCCAAAAAATAATTCCTACCCTGCAGGGACTTATAGAATTTATGGGTGAGATAATTCCATTGCTGCAAACTGTTAATGCATCAATTGCCGAAAGCACAAACCAAATGCCTAAAGCATCAAATCAAATTAGCGATGTTACAAATGCTACCGAACTGGCTACCACAGAAATTTTAGATACTGTGGATACAACACTTTCAACGCTAGAAGGCATCAAAGAAAAGCTGGAAGAACAGGCAAAACTGGAAGCTAAAAAAGAAGAAATCATCGGTGAGTTAAAAAAAGAATTTGAAGGAAATAAAAAAGCTGCAGCACTGCTTTCTGAATATGATGAGTATAATCACAGTTCAGAAAAAATGAGTGCGATATCCGACAGCTTAAGTTCAATAAACGATAATCTCTTTAATATTACTCTATCACTTCAAGTTCAGGATATTACCTCGCAGCAGCTTGCGGCGGTTAATCATCTTATTGAATCCGTTCAAGTTAAATTGGCTTCACTGATGGATGATATTGACGGTGCCGATTTGAAAAAGGATTTACCCGAACTAAAAGTTGAAACGCCGCGTGACGGCACTTTTAATCCAGATGCTAAGTACAGCAAATCGACCGCTAATCAAGACTTAGCTGATTCATTAATTAAAGATCAAAAAAATATTGCATCGCAAGATGAAATAGATAAACTATTTTCTTAAACATTAAGCAGAATTATAAATTATGAATATGTTAACCGATCCGGATATGAAGGAAATTGTTGATAGTTTTCTTGTAGAGTCCAAAGAGATTCTTGAAAAACTGGATTTAGATCTTGTTACTCTTGAAAATAAACCGAAGGATACTGAACTGCTGAATGAAATTTTTCGTGCATTCCATACAATTAAAGGTACATCGGGATTTTTAGGATTAGAAAAACTAACTTTAGTTACGCACAAGTGTGAAGACTTGCTGAATAAACTTCGTAAAGGTGAAGCTGAACTAAATTCAAATTTGATGGACGGGATACTTAGCGGTTATGATAAAATTGGTGAACTGACCGATTGTATTGAAAATAATAAATCTGAAGATGTAGAAATTGATGATACAGTTAATGTATTAGTCGGGCTTTTAGAGAACTTGAATAATGGTAATACTGCTGATGTCAAAACTCCGGCAAAGAAAAAAGCTGTAAAAAAGAAATCTGCTCCGGTTAAAAAGAAAACTGCGGCAGTCAAAAAAACGCCCGCAAAAAAAACTGATTCAAAAAAAACTACGCGGAGAAAAAAGCCTATAGTTAAGGCTCAGCTAGAAAATGAAGCAGATACAGACGTGCTTGTTGAAGTACTTCCCGAAGAATTTTTAATTGAAGAAACTGAAATTCTTGAAGATACTCATCCGGTATCTGAGCAGACGGCAGAAGAAAAAAAATCTGAAGAGGCAATGAACAATGCTGCACAAAAGGTAATGGGCAATGGTAAGGAAACCACAATCCGGGTTGATGTAGAACGCCTGGATGATTTACTTAATATTGTTTCGGAAATTGTACTCGGCAGAAATCAGCTTTCGCAGATTAACTCTGAATTTGCAATGGAGTACGAAGGCACTAAACATTCTAAAGACCTTTTTGAAGCAACACGTTTAATTGATCTTATGACGAATGAGCTGCAGCTTGTTGTAATGAAAGTTAGAATGGTTAAAATAGGCAAGGTGTTTAACCGGTTTCCCCGTTTAGTTAGAGACCTATCAAAAGAAACAGAAAAAGATATTGAGTTAAAAATTAATGGTGAAGAAACCGAACTTGATAAAACACTTATTGAAGAAATTAATGATCCTTTAGTTCATTTAATTCGTAATTCCGTAGATCATGGAATTGAATCGCCGGAAGAAAGAGAAAAAGCTGAAAAACCGCGTGCGGGTAAAATTGTTTTAGATGCCGAACAAGAAGGCAACAATATTCATATTACAATTGCAGATGACGGCAAGGGTATTGATCCCGAGAAAATTAAAAATCATGCAATTAAAAAAGGATTGATAACCAAGGAGAAGGCAGATGAACTTACAGAAAAAGAGTCATTCAATTTAATATTCTTGCCCGGTTTTTCTACAGCCGCAAAGGTAACTAATGTATCGGGGCGCGGCGTAGGTATGGATGTAGTAAAAACTAATGTTGCAAAACTCCGCGGTTCAATTGATATTGAATCGGAATTAGGCAAGGGTACAAAAATAACAATCTCACTTCCTCTTACTCTCGCCATTATTCATGGAATGATTGTGCGTGTTGGTAAAGAAAAAGTTGTAATTCCCCTTAATTCAATTTTGGAAGTATTACGTGTTCACAAAAAAGAGGTGTATAAGGTTAATCAGAAGGATGTAATAAAACTGCGTGACATGACATTGCCGTTAGTAAGCATTGATAAGATACTTAACATTAGCCGCAACGGGGATGCAAATTGTGATTACCAGAATGTGGTTGTTGTAAAAATTGCTGATAAGAGTTTTGGTGTTAAGGTAGATGAACTAATTGGGCAGAAAGAGGTTGTTATAAAATCGCTGGGCAGCTATCTTGGTAATTTAGAAGGTATTGCCGGCTCAACAATTATGGGTGACGGCACAGTTGTAATGATATTAGACCTAAGTGAATTAATGAACCAATTGACAGCATAACGTGAAAAATGTAATTAGAACAATAATAATTGACGATTCGGCTTTTATGAGAAAGTCACTTTCTCTTATGCTCGAAAGTGATCCTGATATAAAAGTGGTAGGCACTGCAAGAAACGGACTTGAAGGATATCAGCTTGTTGTTAAAGAGAAACCGGATATTGTAACTCTGGATATTGAAATGCCTGTTATGGATGGGCTTACCTCTCTTAAGAAAATAATGCAGGATTCCCCAACCTCCGTAATAATGGTAAGTTCATTAACAACCGAAGGTGCAGAATCAACAATGAAAGCGTTTGAATACGGCGCTGTTGATTTTATTCCAAAGGGAATGTCGCACGTAAACATTGGTATTGTTGATGTTAAACAGGACTTGATAAATAAAGTTAAAGAAATTTATAAACAGAAAACTTTACAAGCCAGATTTGCAAGATTAAGATCAGCATCAAACGTTAAACCGGCTGCCACTGCAAGGCGTGTAATAAATAGTAAAATTCCAACAACAGGATTTAAAGCTGTAGGATTAGGTATTTCAACAGGCGGACCTCTTTCGCTTCAAAAAGTTATTCCATTGATTGAGGATAATTTTAATTTACCGATTTTTATTGTTCAGCACATGCCTCCCAAATTTACTAAATCATTAGCCGATAGACTTAATGGACTTTCTAAAGTGGATGTAAAGGAAGCTGAAAACAATGAACTTGTTAAAAACGGTACAGTTTACATTGCGCCGGGCGGTTCTCACATGACGGTTCAAAAGGGGAGCAGCGGAAACAGAATAAAAATTTCCGATAAACCGGATACAACTCTTCATCGTCCTTCGGTTGATGTTATGCTTAATTCGGTTATTGATATTTACGGCAGAGGTGCATTGGGAATTATTATGACAGGTATGGGAAAAGATGGTTCAGAGGGAATTAAAAAATTAAAAGATCTTGGCGGATATTGTGTTGCACAAGATGAGGCAAGCTGTGTTGTTTACGGAATGCCGAGAGCTGTTGTTGAAAACGGCTCAGCCGATGTTGTTCTTCCGCTAGATAAAATTTCTGAAATTATTAATCAAGTAGGTCAAAATGGACGCAGAATTTAACGAAGCTCTTTACAAAGAAATTTATGTTGAAGATGAATTCAACAAAAAGAAAAATATATTAAAACCGAGTGAAGTTGAAATAATCGGTCATAAAAAAATTACCGTCGATGAAGAACTTCATTCAGGAGTAAAAATTTTATTAGAAAAAGATGAGAATGATAACATTAAAGAAATTAAATTTTACTGTTCATGCGGAAATACAAAATCAGTAGTACTTGACTATTCTGAATAATAGTTCTCACCTGTTCATATTTAGCCACACATCTAAAAAAAACCTTAAAAACACTTCATAATAGCAATCTTTTTACTGGCATCAGTTTTGAAAAATTAGTTCAAAAATAAACAAGGAATACTGATGGCAGGATCAAATATTAAACTTCTTGAAAATTATATCGACTTTCTTTCGCAGAAAAATAAAGTCGTTACCAAGAATATTTCTAATATCGGAACAGCCAACTACAGGCGCGAAGATGTAAACTTTAAAAATGTGCTCAATTCTCAAATGGCTGCAAAATTAAAAACTACTGACAGCAAGCATTTGAATATAACGCCGAACACATCAGTTCCCTTTGAAACAATTGTTGATAAAGATGATACTATGATTTCAGGAATGAACAATGTTGATATGGATGCAGAGATGATGTCCCTCGCTGAAAACTCGTTAAAGTATAAATTCGCTTCGAGAAAAATCGGCAGGTATTATAAGACACTTCAAAAAGTAATAAACGGTAGAGGTTAAAAGTGAAAGTAAACAGCGGATTTTACGGCATGAATGCAAGTGCAAAGGGTTTAAGTATTCATAGAAAAAAAATGAATTTGATTGCTGAAAACCTTGCTAATGCCGAAAGCGTAAGAGGCAAAGACGGTAAGCCTTATCAGAGAAAATTTTTAAATGTTGTTGAAGAAAGCACAAAGGCAAATATTGCAGCGGCAAAGTCAAGTTCAAATATTAAAATGAATGTAACAAATAAAAACCACCTTAACGGCGCAAGTACAAATGCACCCCAGCCCGGCAATAAAAATGAATTAGCGCTGAATGTTGTTGAAGATAAAAGTGAAGGCGACTGGGTTCACATGCCGGAACACCCGAATGCAAATGAAGAAGGTTATGTTGAATTATCAAACGTTAATGTTATTAACGAAATGATTGATATGATTGCCGCTACAAGAAGTTACGAAGCGAATCTTACCGCTTTCAATGCTTCAAAGCAAATGGCTAAAGATGCACTGGAGATATAAAATGAGGACTACAGCTTATACTCCGAAAAATAAATCAAAATGTGAAAAAATATTTTTACCGGATCATCCGGCATCGGATAAGCAGGGCTTTGTTAGTATTGATAATCCCGGTTTGCTTAGTGAATTAACTTGCTCGATTGAAAAAAGAATAAAAACACGCCGCTCCTTAAAAGAGTCGGATTTGCAAAATAGAGTTTCAAACAAAATCTCGGATAAATACTGACATGAAAATTTCTACAAATCCAATTGGGAACTATGTACCAAGCTACACTAATAACCAGGCTGTAAAACCAAAGCCGGCGCCGGAAGTGCAAAAAACTGAAATGGCTGCACTTTCAAAAAATGAAAAAGAATTTTTTATAAAGAAGTATCCTGAAAATAAAGCTGATGTAGCAGATTACCATTTCTATAAAAAGGGCGGTACTATGTCAGGTGTATCTGTTGGAAATTTATTTGATAGAAGAGGTTAAAATGGAAATTAATACAGGCTTAAAAATATTACCGAAAATTACTGATGCGATTGAGCTTCAGCCGAAAAAAGATGATGCAAAATTTAAGAATGTATTCACTGAATTTATCGGTTCGGTAAATACCGAGCAAATGAAGGCTGCTGAAATAACCGGTGATTTTATTAATGGCGAAGATGTTGAATTACACGATGTTATGATCGCCGGCGAAAAAGCAAAAACTTCGCTCGATTTACTTATGCAGATTAGAAACAACGCAATTGACATGTACAAAGAACTAAGCAGGATGCAAATTTAAACCATGGACAAGAACCCCCTTGCAGAAATATTAGCATTATTTAATAAGCTTACCCTGCCCCAGCGTGTAATGATTGGCGGCGGTATTGCAGTTACCGTAGTGATGATAGGCGTTCTTTTAACTTTTTTAAATGAACCAAATTACTCTACACTTTTCACTAATCTTGAAGAAGCTGATGCATCAAGAGTTGTAGAACATTTAAGCTCGCAGTCAGTTCCGTACAAATTAGAACATAACGGAAGAACAATTAAAGTGCCTGCTGAAATTTTATATGAAACCCGTTTGGATTTGTCTGGCAAAGGTATTCCCGGTTCAGGTATTGTCGGGTACGAAATTTTTGATAAGAACACAATGGGAATGTCAAAATTTCTTCAGCAGCTAAATTATAAGCGCGCGCTCGAAGGCGAGCTATCCCGGACCATATCGCAGATAGACGGTGTGGAAGGGGTTCGTGTTCATATTGTGTCACCGGAAAAAGCTCTATTCAAAGAAGATCAAAAACCGACCACAGCTTCGGTCATTCTAAAAGTTGGAAGGGCTGCGTCGGTATCAAATAATAATATTGTTTCAATTGTTAACCTGGTTTCGAGCAGTGTTGAAGGTTTGATACCTGACAACATAACAATAATTGATGATAGAGGAAGATTACTATCGGGTGAAAAAGAAAAAAATTCATTGGCAGTTTCCAGTTCCCGTCAATACGAAATAACCCAGAAGGTTGAAAATTATTTAAGCGGTAAAGCACAAAGTTTGATGGATAATGTTTTGGGCTACGGCAACGCAATTATTAAAGTAAATGCCGAGCTTAATTTTAATCAAGTTGAAAAAACAATTCAATCATTTGACCCCGAATCTCAAGTGGCAATAAGTGAGCAGTTAATTACATCAGAGAATTCAAATATTGCCACCGGTGATTCCAGCGGCGCCCTAACAGAAAACAGTACAACCAATTATGAAATAAATAAAACGGTTGAAAGAGTTATTGAAGGAAGCGGAAATATAATGAGGCTAAGTGTTGCTGCTGTAATTAACGATGCCGTTACTGAAGAAATGGTTGACGGAGTTTTAACCACTAAAACAGTTCCCCGAACTCCGGAGCAGATAGAAAAATTAGAAAACATAATTAAAAATGCTGTGGGTATTAATGAAATGCGGCGGGACCAGTTTTCAATAGTTAATATTTCCTTTGAGACTAAACCTTACGGCACACAAAATATCGAAGAATTTTCCACTGCGCCTACTCTGCTTGAGGACTGGGATAAACTTACAAAACTGATTTTAGTTTTGCTCGCAATTGCAGCATCGCTCTTCATTGTTAAAAAATTAATGTTCAGATTAAAAAATGAAAAAATCGTCATCGGCACTTTTAATCAATCCGATTTGGCTTATGAGAATGTTGGCGGAGGCGGACAATTAGCGGGAAGGCAAACACAGGAGCTTGAGGAAGCCCCGCTGACAAAAGCTAAAAAGAAGAAAAGGCTGCTGCCCGAAGGTGATTTAGAAGATGAAATTTCGGATGAGGCAGCAATTAAAAAAGCGCGTCATGATAAAATTGCTTCGTATGTTCAGAAGAATCCTATTGATGCGGCAAAAATGATAAATGCATGGTTACACGAAGATGAACTCAGTTGATAAACTAAAAATAAGAGATAAAAAAACCGGTTCAATTTCCGGGGTTCAGAAAGCTGCATTGCTGATGATTGCACTGGATGTTGAAATTGCCGCCGAAGTGTTTAAACACCTCGACCCAAATGATGTTGAAAATATATCAGCGGCTATTTCGCAGGTCAAAAACACACCTTCAAATACAATCAGTAAAGTTATGGAAGAATACCATAGCATGGTTACAGCAAGGGAGTACTTGCTTGAAGGAGGAATGGACTATGCCCAGGCAATTTTAGAAAAATCGTTTGGCTTATCAAGAGCAGTGGAAATAATTGAGAAGGTGAAAGATATAACCACACTGCGCGGTTTTGATATTCTTAAAAAAGTTGATTCGAGTCAGCTTGTTAATTTTTTGAATAAAGAACACCCGCAAACAATTGCACTAATACTTTCGCATCTTAGTCCCGATCAAACAGCAAATGCAATAAAAGAATTACCCGATGAATTAAAAGCTGATGTATCATACAGAATTGCAACGCTCGGAAAAATTTCACCGGTTACACTTAAGCAAATTGAAAAAGTTGTTGATGATATGGCAAGTCTTTCAATTAACAGTACCGTGGCAAAAATTGGCGGAACTAAAAGTTTAGCTACAATACTTAATAGAACGAGCGTTACATTAAGTAAGGAAATTTTAGAGGAGATAGAACAGAAAAATGTAGAGGTTGCAGCGGAAATAAAAAGATTAATGTTCATCTTCGATGATATTATTCATATTCAGGATAAAGATATACAAAGAATTTTAAGGGAAGTTGATAGAAAAGATTTAGCTCTTTCTTTAAAAATTGGTGATGACAAACTGAAAGAAAAAATTTACGGCAACATGTCGGAAAGGGCTGCTGATCTGCTTAAAGAGGAACTCCAATATATGGGTATGGTAAAACTTAAAGATGTTGAAGCAGCACAGGCAAGGATTATTGATGTAATAAAATCATTAGAAGAAAGCGAAGAAATCTCTCTCAACATTCGCGGTATGCTGGATGAGGTGTATGTCTAATATCATAAAACTGAAATCGGATTCCAAAAAACTGAAAGTTAGAATTCAGGAATCGAGTGTTAAAACAATTCATGAAGAACAGGAATTAGCTAAAGAGAAAGAACGATTAAATCTGGAAAATGCTCTAACTCAAAAATATGAACTTGGCTATGAAGAGGGGCAGGCTGCAATACGTAATGAGATTGAGGAAAAATATAATTCTCAACTGCTTACCAGGTATGATGAAATAGCTAAAACTTTTAATTCTATAGAAGAGGAATTAGAAGAGTACAAAGATATTTTCTCGAATCTTGTAACTGATTTAGCTTATATGATTGCTGAAAAAATTGTTAGACGCGAAATTAAAAAGGAAACAATAATCACTGGCGTAATTAAAGAATCACTAAATAAAATTGTCGGCGCCAACAATATTCAAGTAAAACTTAATCCGGATGAACTGGAACAGATTAAAATGGAAAGCGGCAGTTCATTTGCGGGGAAATCACTTTCGAGTATAAACTTTGAAGCCGATGAGAGAATAGATAAAGGCGGCTGCTTAGTTATAACAGAAATTGGAAATGTGGATGGCAGAATTACAGCACAGATGGAAGAAATTCAAAAACAATTAAATGCTGCTTACTCGGTTGATGAAGAATAAATGAATATTCAAGAACAATATATTTCCCAATTCCGCAGAGTAATATCAAACACCGAGCTAATAAAGGTAAACGGAAAAGTTACTGATGTTATCGGACTGGTAATTATCTCATCCGGACCTAATGTTACTCTGGGCGAAGTATGCAACATAAGCGACCGCGATGGAAATCATGTTTGTCAATCGGAAGTGGTTGGGTTTAAGGATGGCAAAGTACTCTCAATTGCGCTTGGTGAAGTAAATAATATTTCGCCCGCATGTGAAATTATAGCTACCGGAAAAAGTTTTTCAATTCCCGTAGGTATGGAATTGCTGGGCAGAGTAATTGACGGACTTGGCAACCCGATAGACGGCAAAGGTGCATTAATTGGATCTGCGAACAAAAATATTCACAGAGAACCGCCTAACCCGTTACAGCGTAAAAGAATTACTGAACCGCTTCAGACCGGAATTAGATCCATTGATGGATTGCTTACTGTGGGTAAGGGGCAGCGGGTAGGTATTTTTGCCGGCAGCGGTGTCGGCAAAAGTGTAACACTCGGTATGATTGCAAAAAATACTAATGCAGATATAAATGTTATTGTATTAACCGGCGAACGCGGCAGAGAAGTAAGAGAATTTATTGAAAAAGATTTGGGCGAAGAAGGGTTGAAGAGGTCTGTTGTTATTGTTTCAACTAGCGATAAATCGGCACTGATAAGAATGAAAGGTGCGTTTGTTGGAACAACCATTGCCGAATATTTTAGAGATATGGGAATGGATGTGGTGCTGATGATGGATTCGGTAACAAGGTTTGCAATGGCGCAGCGCGAAATTGGCTTGACTATTGGCGAACCCCCAACAACAAAAGGATATACGCCATCGGTATTTGCAATTTTGCCAAAACTTTTGGAAAGAGCCGGTACAACCCGGAACGGATCAATTACAGGATTTTATACTGTACTTGTTGACGGTGACGATATGAACGAACCAATTGCCGATGCAGTCCGTTCAATTCTTGACGGGCACATTGTACTTTCTAGACGACTGGCAAATATGGGGCAGTTTCCGGCAGTTGACCCGCTGCAGAGTGTAAGCCGCGTGATGCCTGATATTGTTGATAAAGCACACAGGCAAAGGGCATTGGACTGCAACGAGATTCTTGCAACTTACCGTGAGGCTGAAGACCTTATAAACATTGGTGCATATGTTAAAGGGAGTAACCCGCAAATTGATTATGCTCTTTCAAAAATTCATAGTATTAAAACATTTTTAAAACAAGACATGTTTGAAAAAACAATTTTTGATGAAACACTTATCAGGTTGGAAGAAATAATCGGTGCGAGTTTATAATCAATGGCAAAATTTCATTTCAAATATGAACCGATTAAAAGAATCAAAGAACAGCTTGAAAAGAAAGTTCAAAAGGAAATTGCTGTTATTAATGATTTGATTGAGAAGAACAAAGAAAAAATTGTAAGCATTAGAAATGAGATGTTCGCCAAAAAAGTAAAATATAATGCAGGGGCGAAAGCTAAAGAACTTCAGTTTCAGAAAAACTATGAAACATATATGCTGGGCTTAATTGAAAATATCAATTTGGAAAATGCTGAGTTGGAAAAAGAAAAAAGTATCAAGCTTAAAGAGCTCCTCGAAAAATCGAAAGAGAAGAAAATTTTAGTAAAACTTGAAGAAAAGCATTTAGAAAATTTTAATAAGGAAGAAAATAGAATTGAGGCGGAAAGAGTTGATGAAGTAGCAACTCAAAGTTTCATTCGAGGTAAATAATGAAAAATACTCTGATATATACTGCTGCATTTTTGCTCGTATTTGTTTTAACCACGGGCGCAATTATTATTATGAATGAAAACTTCAATAACATTTTCCGATTTGATTTTAGAGAAATTCAGCCGCCCGAAGATGATTTATCCTTTGTTCTTTCCGATAGGAATATTGCTGATTTAAGAGATGCCCCTGACTCGGTAAAGTACGGTGTTTACAGCCAATTATTTTCTTCTGATACTACTGTGTTTTTAGTGCAGGATAAAGCCTTACTTGACAGTTTGAGCAACATCCGTGAGATAATTGCAGAATTACAAAGCTCTCAAAAAGGATTGGAAAAACTTAAAACCAAAAATAGAGAAGAAAACAAACTCAAAACAGAAATAAAAAATGAAACTGTAAATCAAGATTCTCTATACCAGGTATGGCTTAAAAAGACAGTTAAATTTTATGAAAAAATGAAACCGGCTGAAGCCGCTAAAATAATTGTAGGATATTCCGATGATATAGCTAAAGACATTGTTTATAAAATGAAACCGAAACAAGCTGCAAAAATATTAGCGTCACTTAGTCCGCAAAAAGTTCAAAAAATTACACGAGTAGAATAATGTTGTTTAACCCAATATTTATAAATCCGGAAAAGCTTTTAAGTACACCCGAAACCGGAGGAACAAAACAAAATAAACTGAGTTATTTGTTTTCAGATATTATCAAGAACAGCCTGGGTGTAAAAAAGCAAGTTAGTGAAAGTGAGATTGAGAGCATTAACGCATCGAATTTAATTTCAGCTCATTCGGCGAAGGATAATTTAAAGGTTAACACAGAAATAGAATTAACAGAAACGGATAAAAAAATAATTAGTGAACTCAATTCAATTTTATCCGCAATTGGCAATACTTCAGCGAATGATAAAACTGAAACGATAAAAATTGAAAATTTGAATAATGAGAAAATTGAAATCAGCACGGATGATGAAGCTGCGGGCACTTTACTAAGCGGATTAATAAATTTAATCGAAAAACATAATTTGCAGATTGAGACAGTTAAATCAGAGCAGCCCGAAAATGTTATTAAAGAATTTAACAGCAGCGATTTCAAAAATATTTTACCCGAACTGAAAAAAATTATTAATCAACTTGATGCAGACAAACAACTGCAAGTTACAATTAATGTCGGCGGTAAGAAGATTGACTTAAACATTGCCAAACCTAAATTAGAAAATGCAGTCAAAGATGCAGCAGTAAATACAGCTGAGCCGGAAGTTCAAAATGTAAAAAATGAAACTACTGTTCAAAGCGAAAAAATAGTTGGCGGGAATACAAATCAGGCTAAAGCACCGATTAGTACTGAACTGCCAATTGAAAATAAAGCTGCCGAAAGTAAAAATGATTTAACAAGTATTATTAAAAATGCTGCACCGCAGGATGTGAATGGGAATTCGCAAAAGGCTGAAGTAAATCTAAACACGGTTCCGGCTGCCGCTGCTGAAATTAAAGCTGTTAAAACTTCGGTGAATGAAAATTCTGTAAGTACTACTATTTCTAAAATTAAATTAGATGTTAAAATAAGAAAAGCAGCGCCTATCCTACGAGACGTTGTTTTTAATAGCTCTGCTAAGTTAATGGCTGAAACACAAAAAGTAGAAAACGAAACAAGCACGAGCAAAATTAGTATTAAAGTGATAAAAGCAGCTGCTGAAATAGCGGGTGTAAATAATAATAATTCTGTAAATGCTGCCACAAATCTTAAGAATACTGATACAGAAAAAAATAACGCAAGCAGTAAACTTATACAAAGTATTAAAAAAATTGAAAGCAGTATGCTGAGGCAGGATATTGTACCGCGTCAAATTAAATTTAGTCCAGTTGCCGTTGATGAAATCAAAAATCAAAAATTTGAATTTCTAAATTTAGCTACTGCGGTGCGTACAATTAAAAGTTTAAATAAACCTATTGCAGAACAAGTTGATGGCAGTTCATTTAAACTGAATATTAATAATTCAGCCGGCGACGAAAACAATAAGGTAAACATAAAAAATATAACGGATGCGCTTAAGCCTAATACAGGGATAAAAACTGATAATAATTTAGAAATGGTAAAGGAGACCTTGCCAAAGTCTGAAAATACAATTAAGCCAAAAACAGAAAACGAGATTAATGTAAGCAGTAAGGAAATTCTAACAACAATTAAAAGCAGCAGCAAATCAGTTGAGATAAAAAAACTTCAAGAGTTTTTGAGTTTAAACAGGAATGAAAAATTATCAATTAAAATTTTTTCTGCCGAGCCTGAGGTAAAAGCAAACAGTGATAACATTATCAAATCTGATATTATTGCTGAACCCGCAAAACCGAATGCTGCACAGTTTGTTCAGCAGAAGGGAACAGGCAGCAATCAATTTGAAATGGAGCTTCAAAAATTTGAGAAAGCTGTAAAAGAAAAAGGCGGAAGTAAAAATATTCGCGAATTTATTTCTAACAGCGATAAATTAGAAAAAGCGAGAATTGTTATTGAGCCGGTTAAAACCAATGCTGCCGAAAAAAATGTTGCAAAAATTAATGAAGCTGCAAAGATAAATGTTGAAGAAAATTTAAAAACAGTTCAGAATAATTTATCCGGCAAAGAAGAATTTATCATCAAAGAAGCATCCCGATTAAATGAAGTGCGATCAGCAGAATCTCAAAAAGAAATAAGGGTAGAAGCTAACCAGGCATCTGAAAAAGAGACAGCTTCCAATGAAAATAGTGGTTCTTCCGGAAAGCAGAATGAGCAGAATAGTTATTCAAAAGGTGCGGCGGTGGAGTCTAACAAATATCAAACTGTTAATTCGAGTGAAGAATTTTCTGAAGAATTGCAAAATGCAAATATTGCAAAACCTTTGGAATCCGCGCAAACGCTTCAAACCGGTGAATTGAATACTGCGGCTAAACAAATGCCTGAAATAGTTAGAGATGTTAAAGCTGCTGAATTATATAAAGAGCTTTATAAAATTATTGAAAAGAAAGAGCATCAATCAATAACTCTGCAGGTAATTCCTAAAAAATTAGGCAGGGTAAAAGTTGTTGTTGATATAGTTGATCAAATGGTGCAGACAAAAATTGAAGTTGAAAATGAATCGGCAAAACAACTGCTGCAGAATAATATGGATACACTAAAACAGTCATTAAGTCAAAGCGGCATACAGCTTAGTAATTATTCAGTTTCGCTAAGCAGCAGCAATAACAAAACTTACCGACCATTTAATTCAAAGAAAAAAGATTCCGGCGATAATGAACCGGAAAACACAGAAAATGAAAACATGCCTATTTCAGGGAAGAAGATGGGATACAACACATACGAGTATTTAATTTAAGAGGTAAATTATGGTAAACACAATAGGCTCAATAGGCGGAGGCAGTACACAAGCACAGGGCAATAGTTCTCTGGGAAAAAATGAATTTCTTGAATTACTTATCGCGCAATTAAAAAATCAAGATCCCTTAAATCCTATGGAGGGAACGGAGTTTGCATCTCAGTTGGCGGAGTTCAGTTCATTAGAACAGCTTTCAAATCTAAATGATTCAATGACTGAAAGTATTGATGCAAATTATTATTTAACGCAGTCAATCAATAATACTATGACAGCAACACTAATTGGCAAAGATGTTAAACTAAGTAATCCACATTTTGAGTATAAGGGACAAAGTGAAATCAGTTTAGGATATAATTTACCTGTTGCCGCACGAAGTGTTGATATAAAAATTTACAATGAAGAAGGTGCGTTAGTAAAAACAATAAAAAATGCACCAACTACTTCGGGTAACACTAAAGTTTCTTGGGATTTTACCGATAATGATGGTAACACGGTTCCTAATACGAACTATAGATTTGAAGTAGAAGCTAAAAACAATAAAGACGAGAAAATGGCAATTGAAACTTTTATATGGGGAAAAATAGACGGAGTGAAATTCACAAACTCCGGCAGCAAAATTCTCGTTAATGGTGTTGAATACAGATTATCCGATATAACTGAAATCTTAAACCCTACGGTATCAACAAATACTGATCCCGGACCAGGCGGAGATGATACTGATGGCTGAAATTAATGGAATTAAAGTACCATTTAAGCCGATTGTTACAGAAAGCGAATCGACGAAAAATCGTGTTCAGAATTACAAGCAGGATTTCGGTTCGATATTTAAAGAAGAATTAGAGAAAGTAAAATTTTCCAATCATGCTATAACAAGATTAGAATCACGCAACATAAAATTTAATGAAACAGAATTAGGTAAAATTCAAAACGCAGTAGAAAAAGCAGAATTAAAAGGCTCGAAAGATGCATTGGTTTTAATGAATGATACGGCATTAATTGTAAACATTCCTAATAAAACAGTAGTAACAGCAATGCAGGTAGAACAACAGAATGAAAACATTTTTACAAATATAGACAGTGTAGTTTTAACTTAAAGAAAATAATTAAATAACATAAGAGCGGGACCTTCTTTGGACGCTCTTGACCCAGCCGACTGACTGAAGCCGGGTCATATTAAAACATAATCCTTTGGAGGATCACATGGCACTTTCAAATTCACTATTTAGTGGTGTATCAGGTTTAAGAAATCACCAATCAATGATGGACGTTATCGGTAATAATATCGCTAATGTCAGCACAATCGGTTTTAAAGGTTCAAGAATGACTTTTGCTGATACATTCAGCAGGTTTATCAGAACCGGTACAAACCCGAGAGAGGGTGTGGGCGGAACTAATTCATTTCAGATTGGGCTTGGTGTAAAAACAAATTCAATAGATAAAAACTGGGCACAAGGTACTTTTGAAACAACAGGTATAAGTACCGACTTAGCGTTAGAGGGACCCGGTTTGTTTGTTCTAAAAAGCAGCGATCAAACATTTTATTCGAGAGCAGGGGCATTTAATTTTGATGCCGAAGGCAAATTAGTAAATCCGCAGAACGGAGCTATTGTGCAAGGTAAAGTTGCTGATAGCGAAGGTAATATTCCGCTTGGCAATAGTTTGGAAGATATTATTATTGATTCCAATTTGAAATTGCCCGCAATTTCAACTACAGAAGTTGAATGGGCGGGAAATCTAAGCAGTGATTCTAATATAACCAGGTCTGAGATTGTTGCCCAAAGAGGAAATATTGATCTCAATGCTGCGGGACCTTTTGTTACCAATACTTCAATTTATAATGAATTTGGAAACGAATATACACTGCAGGTTACCTACACAAGAACAGCACCTAATACTTATGATATGGATTGGGAAATTCAGGATGCCGATGGTAACGCCTTGGCACCGGCACAAACAGGAACAGTATCACCAATAGTATTTGCAGAAGATACGCCCGGCAGCGGAAATTTTAAATTGGATGCAGCAAGTGAAGCTCTATTTGATCCTACGTCAGGTACATACTTCGGCGGAATTCAAGTTGCATCAGAAAACTTGGATTTTACTATTGACCCTGAATTAGTTACACAAAATGCTGCCGTCGGCAATTTAAGTCTTTCAGCCGATGGAGATAGAGAACCAAATGTTATCGGCGGTTCCATTACTGTTTATGATTCATTCGGCAACACGCATCAAATATCGCTTAAATTTACTAAACGAGCAGATAACCTCTGGAACTGGAGTGCATCTGTGCCGGGCAGTTCCACCGGTGACGGTAATCCTGTTGAAGTTAGAGGCTCGGTAGAATTTGAACCGGACGGCTCTTTAGACCCGACAAAAATTTTACCTAATAACCCGGTACTTGCTTTTCAGCCTAAAGGCGGAGCGGATGTGGTTTCAGTTGACTTAAATTTCGGCGAGAGTTTTAGTGGACTTACTCAAACTAATTCAACATCTGTACTATCTGCAATAAATCAAAATGGTTCACCTTCCGCATCTTTATCAAATGTTTATATCGATCAATTCGGTTTTGTTCAAGGTATTTTTGATACGGGAGATACCAGAAACTTAGCCCAGATTATGGTTGCAACATTTAATAATCTTAATGGACTAATAGGCACCGGTGATAATATGTATCAGGCTTATTCAAACTCAGGTATAGCACGCATAGGCGCTTTGGGTGATGAAACCGATACATTAGTTCAAGCCGGAGTTTTAGAACAGTCGAATGTTGATTTATCTGAAGAATTTACAAAAATGATATTATCGCAAAGAGGTTTTCAGGCGAATGCACGAGTAATTACAACCTCAGATGAATTGCTTCAGGAAGTAACAAATTTAGTTAGATAGTAAATCACTCCTATGATGGCGGGGAGTACAGCCTGGTACTCCCTGCATTTTATTTCATTTCTGCTAACTTTATCCACTCCGTTAGTTGGATTGCTTCAACTTGTATTTCCCTGACGTATTTTGATTAGCTAAAGTCTCCACTACTTCCTCTGTGTCTTGGTGACTTCGCGGCTGTTCTGTTTTTGCCACTAAGCCAGGAAGACTCAAAGGTTTTACTTCTAATAACTCAACTATGTTATTAGTGCCTATATCTTGCTGTTTATTTTGAACTTCACCAATTTTTTCTTTGTGTCTTGGTAACTTCGCGGCTGTTCTGTTTTTGCCACGAATCCACGAAGACTCAAAGTTATTTCTTCTACAAACTCATCGATACTGTTGAGGGCTCTGTTTTACGGTTTGTATTGTGATACTCAATTATTTCTCAGTGTACTTTATAAAAAAGATTCTTCAGTAGATTCTGGATGCTGGATACTGGATGCTGGTTTCTGGATGTTGGATGCTGGATGATTAGATTTGTTTTTTGGAATTTGTCACCAGCCTTCCGGCAGGCAGGTTTGTCATTTGTTATTTGTTTTTTGGAATTTGTTTTTTGGAATTTGTTATTTGGGTTTTGTTATTTGGAATTTGTTATTTGGGTTTTGTTATTTGTTTTTTGGAATTTGTCATTTGTCATTTTAATTTTTGAATACTTCCTTCTCCTTCTCGAAAGCTATTTTAACCTGAGTCTATCCTCCAATTGTAGAATAATAGCCACTACTTGAAAATTCACCTCCCTAAGTCCTTATTTTACAACACTTTGTAAATGGCATATCTATTGATTCACATGTGCAAATAAAAAAATGAGATCAATATGCCAGATGAAGAAAAAGAATTAAACGAAAAGGAACTTGACGAAAAAATTGAGGTAGTTCAGCCGCCTTCATCTTCAAAAATAAATATGAAAGTATTTTTGTTTGGATTGCCGGTGTTTATTCTTCAGCTCGTTTTCGTTTACTACATCACTGCAAATATTTTAATTAACAGACATGAATACGGAACCGAAGCTGCAACAGAGAAACCTGAAACAGAGGACGTAGAAGATTCTGCTAACGTTGTTGAATTAGGAAAATATATCTACTCGGTCGATGATATTATTGTTAATCCGGCGGGTACAGATGGTAAAAGACTGCTGCTAACCTCAGTAGGGTTTGATGTTGTAAATGAAGAATGCATGAAAGAATTAGAAAGTAAGGAAATTTTAGTTAAAGATATGATCATATCAACTCTATCCGAAAAGAGCTTAAGCAAATTAAGAAATTGGAATTACAAAGATAGTTTGCGATTTGAAATTGCTGCAAATATGAAAAATTTTATGCCAGGCATAAATGTTAATAAAGTTTATTTCTCAAAATTTATAATTCAATAATTATGGCTGAAGTATTATCACAAAAAGAGATTGATGCGCTTCTGAATAATGTTCAAGGCGGAAGTGAAGGTGCATCTACGGAAACTAATAATGATAAAGATGTTGTTCCGTTTGATTTCAGATTGCCGAACAGGATTTCAAAAAATCAATTAAGAACCTTCCGCAACATTCATGAAACCTTTGCAGAAGGATTCGGTTCTTTCCTGGTTTCTAAACTTCAATCAATTGTAAATATAACTGTCACTTCAGTTGATCAGATTTATTATTCAGAATATGTGCTGTCGGTTGCCAACCCTGCTTGTCTTCATACATTTGATATTAAAAATACAGATGTGAAAGGAATATTTGAACTTTCGCCAGACCTGGTAATGAATTTAATCGATATGCTGCTCGGCGGAAACGGTGAAACAGTAAGTAAGGCAAAACCAATAACACCAATTGAACAAAAAGTTTTAAACGTGATAATTGACAGGGTTATGCAGGACCTAACAAAATCATGGCAGATAATTGGTGATTATGAATTTAGAACAGAAAGGTTTGAATCGGATATTGACTTTGCACAAATTACATCTCAAAGTGAATCTGTACTGCTTGTTACTTTTGAGCTGATGATTGGAGACAAAACATTTTTTATGAATTTATGTTTTGCAACCTTTGCCTTCGATACAGTTCTAAGCAAGCTTACAACTCAGCATATGTCAAACATTCGACCCGGTAAATATTCCGGTACAACAGCTCAAAACATGATACGCGAAAACTTAAATGGTTCCGAAGTGCCGGTAACAGTGGAGTTCGGTAAAACCAAGGTATCATTTAAAGAATTAATTGAACTTGAAAAGGGCGATATAATAAAATTAGAAAATAAAATTGATAGTGATTTTCCGGTTAAACTTAATGGTAAAGTTGTTTTTTACGGTAAACCGGGAGTAGTAAACAAACATAAGGCAGTAAAAATTATTCGAAAAGTAAATAGTGAAAATTTATAAATCCAGGGTACAATCATGACAGAAGAGACAGGAAAAAAAATAACTGAAAATGAAGAAAGTAAAAAGAGTGAAGCTGCTGCGGAAGAAACTAAAAAACCTGCTGATGCAGTAGAGAACACTCCGGAAGAAAGTGTACAAGCCGGGGATGCTGAATTTGAAAATTTTGATGAGTCATTTAATTTTAACTCGGAAACACTTAATAAACTCGATTACTTAAATGACCTTCAGTTGAACATTTACATCGAACTCGGCAGAACTAGAATGAAGATCAAAGATATTCTTGAATTGGAAAGAGGATATGTTATTGAACTTGATAAACTAGCCAGCGAACCGGTGGATATTTTTGTAAACAATAAAAAAATTGCCGAAGGTGAAGTTGTTGTAATTGATAAACACTTCGGAATAAGAATTGTAAACTTAGTTGATCCTAAAAAAATGATGCAGGGAATTTCTTAAATGGGCTTTGTAGATATCTTAAAAATGCTGGGACCAATTGTTTTAATTCTTGGAATGCTTTACGGTGCTTTAGTTTTAGTCCGTAAGTATTCATTCCCTCTAAAAGGCAAGCAGGCAAGCACCTGCAGAATTAATGTACTTAATACTCAAATGATTCTGCCTAAAAAATATGTTTCGGTTATTAAAGTTGATGACAAAATGCTCGTACTAGGAATAAGTGAAAACTCAATAAATCTTCTGAGAGAAATGGACAGTGTTGAGGAAGAGATTATCGAAGAACCGGTTCAGCAGCCCCCGAAGAATTTTTTAGAAATGCTCCGTAAAAATATTACGAATAAATGAAACAGAAATTATTACTCCTACTTTTTTTAACACTTACACTATTCGCAGTTGAAGCATCGGCGCAGCAAACAACTACGCTGCCTTTGCCAAAAATTGGTATTGATGTAGGCACTGCCGACAGCCCGGAAGATATATCAGTAACTTTACAGCTACTTTTACTATTAACTGTTTTATCACTTGCACCTTCAATACTTATAATGACAACCTCTTATCTGCGGATAATTATTGTCTTTCACTTCTTAAAACAAGCCTTAGGCACACAGCAAATGCCGCCCAGTCAGCTGCTGGCCGGTGTGGCTTTGTTTATTACCTTTTTTATTATGGCACCAACATGGAGTGTGGTAAACGACACTGCGCTGAAACCTTTAATGGATGGCGAAATAACAATGGAAGAAGCCTACGATAAAGGTATTGAACCGGTTAGAGAATTTATGTTCCGCCAGGTTAGGGATGAAGACCTTGAATTATTTATGAGTTTTACAACTTTGGAAAGACCTGAAAATAAATCTGAATTACCAACTTATATTTTACTGCCTGCATTTGCGCTCAGCGAACTTCGAACGGGATTCATCATCGGTTTCTTCTTATTCATACCATTTTTAATGATGGATATGATTGTTGCTAGTGTTCTGCTTTCGATGGGTATGATGATGATACCGCCCATGATGATTGCGCTTCCATTTAAAATTTTACTTTTCGTTTTAGTCGATGGCTGGAATTTAATTGTAGGATCAGTAGTGAGAGGATTTTCATAAATGACTGAAGATTTAATTATAGAATTATTAACAGATGTATTTTTTACATCATTCCTAATTTTACTGCCTATACTTGGCGTTTCGTTAATTGTCGGTTTAATAATTTCAATTTTCCAGGCAACAACTTCTATTCAGGAAATGACGTTAACATTCGTGCCAAAAATTTTAATTACTGCCATTGCAATAATTGTATCGCTGCCCTGGATGATGGATAAGCTGATTACAATGACATTAAGAATTTTTGAATTAATAACAACAGTTATAAAATGACCGGAATACAAATAACAGATTTTGTGGTTGTGCTTTTTATTTTCTTACGAATAGTTGCAGCGCTAAGTGCAGCACCGGTATTCGGAAATAAAGCCATGCCGGTTCTATCAAGAATGATTCTGTCATTTTTTCTTGCCGTTATTATATTTCTTGCAGTCGATACTTCCTCATGGGAAATTGAATTTACTATCTCATTTTTGGCAATCACGGCAATTAAAGAAATTATTACGGGGTTAATTATTGGGTTCATGGTAAACCTGGTATTCTACGGAATATCTTTTGCCGGTACATTTATTGGTTTTGATATTGGTTTAATGATGGCTCAGGTAATGAACCCATTGGAAGAAACAAATAATAACGTTGTCGGCGAGATGATCTACTTTTCTGCAATGCTCATATTCTTTTTAGTTAACGGGCATCATTACGTTTTAAAAGGATTAGGGTATTCATTCACAATAATTCCAATCGGCAGCGAAACAATTAATGAATCTGTAAATATTATAATTATAAAATACTCGGCACAGGTATTTATACTTGCCGTAAAAATAGCATCACCAATAATTGTATCATTTTTTTTAGTAAAGCTTGCAGAAGGCGTTACCGCAAGAGTTATACCTCAGATGCAGGTGTTTTTTGTAACCCAGCCGTTAAAAATCGGGTTGGGATTTATACTGCTTTCAATAGGTGTTCCGATTTATGTACATGTAATTAAAAACTTATTGGAATCTTATGAAAATAGTTTATTTGAATTAATTAAGGCAATGGAGTAGCCGATGGCTGAGAATGACGGTCAGGAAAAAACCGAACAACCGACCGGTAAAAAGTTAGACGACGCCCGCGAGAAAGGTCAAGTAGCCAAAAGTATGGAGATTAACTCCTTTGCGATTTTTACTTTTGGTCTGCTTATTATTTTTGCTGCACATCAGTTTATGGGCGATCTGTTAAGTGAACTTGCCTTTACAATTTTTACTCAGCTCGATACTTTAACAATTGATCAGAATTTAATTCAATCCTTTGCTTCAAAAGGATTTCTAAAATATACTCTCATACTATTCCCAATATTTCTCGGATTAGTAATAATTGCCGTTGCTGCATCGGCTTCGCAAGTTGGAATTAAATTTAGTTTTAAAGCAATGGAGCCTAAGTTCAGCAAGTTAAATCCGATAAAAGGAATTAAGGAAAAATTCTTCTCAAGCCGTTCATTTGTTGAAGCAGCTAAAACAATTGTTAAACTTATTATTATTGGTGTATTTGTTTATAACGTGCTCGAAAAATTCTTCCTGCAATCTGTCTCTCTCGTAAGTTTTACAATATCGGAAATTGTTGATTTTATGATTGATTCATCCATCAGTTTTTTATGGCAAATAAGTTTAGCTTTTGCTGTTATTGCCATTGCTGATTTTGTATTTCAGAAATACAAATTCAAAAAAGATATGATGATGACCAAACACGAAGTAAAGGAAGAGGGGAAGCAGACAGAAGGCTCGCCTGAAATAAAATCTAGAATTAAAAAAGAACAAATGCTGGCAGCAAGAAAAAGAATGATGGCGGAAGTACCGAATGCAGATGTGGTGATTACTAACCCAACCCATTATGCGGTTGCGTTAAAGTATGATATGGATAATGAAGCTGCGCCCCAAGTTATTGCAAAGGGTGTTGATACACTTGCCCAGCGCATTAAAAAAATTGCTGCCGAAAATGATGTTCCAATTCATGAAAATAAAGTATTAGCCCGCGCACTTTACAAGCATTGCGATGTTGGCGATTCAATTCCTGAAAAATTGTTTCACGCAGTTGCCCAAATATTAGCGTTTATTTATCAATCAAAAAATGAAAAGAGCAAAAGCATAGTTTAATATGAATAAACTTGGAAAAAATACAGATGTACTATTAGCATTCGGAATAATTTTTATTCTTGGATTAATGCTTATTCCATTGCCTGCCGGTTTTCTCGATTTTTTCCTCGCGTTAAATATTACCGCCTCTGTGCTTTTACTTATTGTATCGCTTTATATTCAAAAGCCTTTAGATATTTATGTCTTTCCAAGTTTGCTTCTCGTATTAACAATTTTCAGACTCGCACTTAACATCAGCTCCACAAGGTTAATTTTAATAGAAGGTTTCGCCGGTAAAGTAATTGAATCATTCGGTTCCTTTGTTGTAGGCGGAAATTTTGTAGTCGGGTTCATAATCTTTATCATCCTTGTTATAATTCAATTTATAGTAATCATAAAAGGTTCGGGTAGAATATCGGAAGTAGCGGCGCGATTTACTTTGGATGCTATGCCCGGTAAACAAATGGCAATTGATGCCGACTTGAATACAGGGCTTATTACTGAAACTGAAGCAAGACAAAGACGAGAATCCGTAAGTAAAGAAGCAGAGTTCCACGGTTCTATGGATGGTGCAAGTAAGTTTGTTAAAGGAGATGCCATTGCCGGATTGTTAATCAATGCAATTAACATTATCGGCGGTTTAGTTATTGGTGTTGCCCAGCGCGACTTATCTTTATCCGACGCATTGCAGACTTATACAATATTAACAATTGGCGATGGTTTAGTATCACAAGTACCGGCGTTATTAATTGCTACTTCAGCCGGTTTGGTAATTACACGTAATACTTCCGGCTCGGCTTTAGATATGCAGATCAAGGCACAATTATTCGGAAATCCTAAAGTACTTGCCACTGTTGCGGTTATCATGCTTCTTTTTTCAATCATTCCCGGTATGCCCACCGTTCCATTTGTAATACTTTCGGTTGGATTAGGGGCAGGGTCATATTTTACTAAAAAGAGAATTCAAAGTGAAGACCATGTAATTATTGATGAACAGGAGGAAGAGCCAGCATCAACAGAGGAAAGAGTTGAACAATATTTACAAGTTGATCCAATAGAAATTGAAATCGGTTACGGATTAATTAATTTAGTTGATGAAGAACAAGGCGGAAATCTTTTTCATAAAATATCCTCAACCAGAAAATATATTGCACTTGAATACGGCGTTCTTGTGCCGCCGGTTAGGGTAAGGGATAATTTACAATTAGACCCGAATGCTTATCTTATCAAAATAAAAGGTAATGTTGTTACCCAGCATGAACTTTACACCGATAGATATCTTGCAATGAATCCCGGTAATATTGATGACCCGATTGATGGAATTGAAACAACCGATCCGGCATTTAATTTACCAAGCTGCTGGGTAGCTTCGGAACAGAAGGACAAAGCCGAACTGCTTGGCTACACTGTTGTTGATAGTGTTTCTGTTTTATCAACACATCTTCAGGAAACGTTAAAACGGCATTTTGATAAAATATTATCCCGCCAGGCTGTAAAACAATTGCTCGAAAATCTTAAAGAAGATTACCCCGCAGTTATTGATGATATAAATTCCGAAGTGCTTTCACTTGGAACCATTCAGAAAGTGCTGCAGAATTTGCTGAAAGAATTGATACCGATAAAAGATTTAGTGCAGATTTTAGAGGCATTAATTGATTATTCCAAAGTAACAAAAAATGTGGATGTATTAACGGAGTATGTTCGTCATTCAATAGGGGATACCATTGCTAATATTTACATTGATGCAAACGGAATCATCCACGGTTGTTTGATCGGTGATCAACTGGAAATGCTTATTACTAATTCTCTAAAAGAGCAGAAGGAAGCTACAAATACATTGGGGTTAAATCCGGTGCAGATAAACCAGTTGAATATGAAAATAGAAGAAGTACAAAATAAATTTAGATCATTAGGTTATACACCTATTATTATTGCGTCAGCGGCAATCCGCCCTTATTTCTTCAGACTAATAAATTCCTCATTTACGGATTTTGTTGTTCTGTCTTATTCCGAATTACCGCCGACAGCAGAGTTAGAATTTATAGATAAATTGGAGTTAGGAAATGAAGGTTAAAAAATATCGTGCACTTTCTCTTAGAGAGGCTTCGCAATTAATGAAAGATGAGTTAGGCGGCGAAGCAATTATTTTAAGCACACGATTGATTGAAGCAGACCCTTCTATAGGTCAGAGAAAAATGTTTGAAATATCCGCCGGTATTGAAGAACCAATGGTTGATGACGAAGTTCAAGTACAGGCAAATCCAAAATTAGAAATAAATCCACCTAAAAGTTTTGTAGATGAAATGCAGATTTTGACAGAGAAGATTGCTAAGAATAAAAATTCAAATAACGGAAACGGCAGCCTTAATAAGACCGGCGGAACGCATCAATCGGCAAAAGTTATGTCGGTGCTGAAAGATGAAATAAATTTAATCGGCGAAAAATTAAAACATAATGACATTAGCGATCATATTGTATCTTCAGTAATTGAGCAATTAAAAAAATCGGAAGAAGTATTAGATGAATCAAACATAAATAATTTTGTGTTGTCCAATATTTCTTCAATGATATCTACGGCAGAATTTGAAATTGAAAAAAAATCGGGTTCGCAGCGTGTTGCTTTTGTTGGTCCAACCGGGGTTGGTAAAACTACATGTATAGCAAAGCTGGCAACAATTTCAAAAATCCTTCATAACCTGGATGTTGGAATAATTTCAATTGATACATATAGACTTGGTGCAATTGATCAGCTTAGAATTTTTTCCGAAATAGTTGATATTGATCTTCTTGTAGCTTACGAGCCGGAAGAGATGCCCGCATTGCTTAAAAAGTTTAAATCGAAGGATATTATTTTTATTGATACAGCAGGAAGAAGCCAAAAGAATACCGAGCATTTACAGAAGATGAAAGAATTTTTGGATGCTGCAAAACCAGATTCTACCCATTTGGTTTTAAGTTCAACAAGTACTACGCGCACTCTTTACGATGTAGCTGATAAATTCGATTTATTTAATTATGATTCTATGGTTTTTACAAAAATTGATGAGGCAGTAGTTTACGGCAGCATGCTTAATGTTTCGGCTAATTTTAATAAGCCGATTATGTATTTAACAAACGGGCAGGTTATACCCGATGATATTATTTCGGCTGAACCAGATTTTATTGCCAATATGATTTACAGCGGAAAGTATAATTGATGATTGGACAAGCAGAAAGAATAATTGAACTAAGCAAGTTAAATACCGGCTCGGGTTCAGCAGGTAAAAGGAATATAATTTCTTTTACTTCAGGCAAGGGGGGAACCGGTAAAACTGTGCTTTCAGTTAATACGGCTTATGCTCTATCTAAACAGGGTAAAAAAGTGCTGCTTGTTGATTTAGATTCCAATCTTTCCAACATTAATATTTTGCTTAATGTTTATGCTGAAAATACAATAGCTAATTTTCTTGAAGGCAAAAAATTATTTTCCGATTTAATTTACGAGCATGATTCTAATCTTCATGTAATCTTTGGCGATTCCGGCAATACTGAATATCCTAAACCAAGGATCGATCTTATAAAATTTATTTTTGTACAAATTTCAAAAATCCAAAATGATTATGATTTTGTTATAATTGATTCCACAGCAGGAATTGATGAAGATGTTTTAACAATATTAAAAAACTCTGACCTGAACATAATTGTTACCACTACAGAACCAACTGCAGTTATGGATGCTTATGTTGTACTTAAATTTTTGAAAAAGAATAATATTTTATCAAGCAGCAAAATATTAGTTAATAAATGTTTTGATAATTCCGATGCAGATTCCGCAGAGGAAAACTTAAAGCAAGCCTCAATTCACTTTCTTAAACAAGAAGTCAGTTTTTTAGGTAAAGTAGGTTTTGATACAGATGTAAATAAATCAATTATCAACCAAAATATTTTAGTAAAAGAAAACCCTGATAACAAAACCTCTAAACAAATTTACTCACTTTCAGCACAGTTAGAAAAACTCATTCAAGTGGTTAATAATAGCCAGTCCGCAAAAGTAACTTTCTCCAAATAAGTCCCCAAACAGCTTAAAATCAAACAAAACATAGCTCAATTAATTATTAAACCCTTGGTATAAATGTTGTCAAATTACATATAAAAATAATGGTTAATAATGAATAAAATTGTAATGCTAATAAGTTCACTTTCCTTTTTTCTGTCGATAATCTTTTTCAGTCAAAGAGATTTTCCGCTGCAGGAAATTTTCCTCCGCTCTTTTGCAGTTTTCATAACAATAGCATTACTGCTCGGAATAATTACCATAGTTTTTATAAAATCTATAAATAAAGCTTCAATAAAAAGAAGTAAAGAAGTTCTTGATAACACAGCGGGAATAACGAATAATGAATAATTTACACTTGTGGACACAATATAAGTCCTCGCCTACAACTGATGTAAAAAAACAGATAATGCTCAGCTATTCTAACTTAGTTCATTATGTAATTTATCATTCCAAATTTTTCAATCAAGATTTACTGGATGACGGTGACTTTTACCAATTTGGAATTGAAGGACTAAGCGAAGCAATAGAGCGATTTGACCCTGAATACGGAACTAAGTTTGAAACTTATGCCATTCAGAGAATAAGAGGCAAAATAATTGATGAACTAAGAAAAGTTCAGATAAAGCCCCGCATTAAATCTACTGAAGACCCCGATGCTTTATACTACAGTAATGTATCCTTAAACCGATCGTATAACGATGACGAAGGCTACATGCTGTATGAAACAATTCCGGATGAAGTAGAAATACCTGACCAGACGGTAGAGAAAAATGAAGAAAAAGAACTGCTGGTTGCTACAATGAAAACTTTGGAAGAAAGAGACAGACTGATACTCAGTTTGTATTATTACGAAGGCTTAAATTACCGGGAGATTGCAGAGATATTAAAAATTACCGTTTCCCGCGTTTCACAAATTCATTCAAAAATTTTAAAAGTACTTAAGAAAAAATTAGAAACAATTGATGAATAATCAGACTATTGACATAGAAGCAAAGAAAGAGAAGAATAGAAACTTTTTAGCAAGTATTCAAAATCTTCCTTCAATACCGGTTGTTATGATGGAGGTTACAAATTTATTAGGTAATCCAAATACAAGTGCCGGAGAGCTGGGTAAAATAATTAGTAAAGATCAGGGACTTGTAACTAAAATTCTGCGAGTCGCAAATTCACCTTTGTACGGCTTGCCGCGTAAGGTTTCTACTATAGAATTTGCCATTGTAATTTTAGGTTTTACGCACATTAAAAATATTGTTGTTGCGCTTTCAGCATTTGAGGCGTTCAATTCTAAAAATGATCAGAAGTGGGATAAGAAAAAATTCTGGGCTCATTCTATAATGACTGCAACCGTTGCCAAAAGAATTTCGGAAGATATTGGTTATCGAAAATCGGGTGAGGCTTTTATTGCAGGGCTTCTGCACGATCTTGGTATTTCGGTTATTCAAAGATTTTTTTCAAAACAATTTAAAGAGATAATTGAACTGGTTGAAACCCAAAAGATACGTTATATAAATGCAGAGGAACAAGTTATGGGTTTGAATCATGGTGAGATTGGGCAATACTTAGCCGAAAGATGGAACCTTCCCGAATCACTCGGTGAAACAATTCGTCACCATCATAAACCATCGGAATCAGAGGACTTTAAAGTTGTGGCTTCAATTGTACACCTGGCAGATTACCTTACACAACGTTTTAAAGTTGCAGATTTAAGCTGGGATGAGGGAATGCAGTTTGACGATAATATTGTTGATATACTCCGCTTAGGCGACGAACAAAACTTAAATAACATGATACTCAGCTATGAGAAATTATTAGTTGATCAATATGAATCTATAAAAATATGAAGTGAGATAAAAAATGTATGAAGAAGACATACTAGAAAAAAAACAGAGAACTGAATTAGTTCTAAAAAACGTTTACAACCTGCCGCCAATGCCGCAGGTAATTGATGAAACGTTAAGACTGTTAAATAGCAAAACCTCTACCGTGCGTGAGTTAACCGCGGTTATTATTAAAGATCAAAGTCTTGTTACAAAAATTCTATCGATAGCCAATTCGCCGCTTTACGGTTTGCAGCGCAGAGTTTCGACAATTGACTTTGCTGTAACAATTTTAGGTTATGCGGAATTAAGAAATATAGTGCTGATCTTATCTATGATAGAATCTTTTAAAAATAAAACAGATAAATACCTTGACCAGAAAGAATTTTGGATGCATTCCTATATTGTTGGAAGTGCGTGTAAAAAACTTTCCGATGATCTTAATTTGCAGAAATCATCCGAAGCTTTTATTGCCGGTTTCCTTCATGATCTTGGTGTTACTGTCATGCATCGATATTTCCATTCCAATTTTATTACAATTACAGATCTTGTATTAAATGAAGGCATGAATCATTTAGATGCTGAGAAAGAAATTTTAGGATTAACACACGGAGAAATTGGAACAATACTTTTAGAAAAGTGGAACTTCCCAAATAGCTTATGCGATCCCGTTCGATTTCATCACACTCCAGGTAAGTCCGCTAATAAAGTTTTAGCATCGCTAATTCACTTAGTTGATTATATGACACAGAAATTTGAAATAGGCAATTTTAAGTGGGATGAAAAAATTGAACTTGATGAGGAAGCCATTGCTGAACTGAAATTAATAGATAAAAATAATGTTGATGAATTTATTGAATCATACAGAAATATGTTTCAGGAACAACTTCAAAATATAAGGTTATTCAATTGAGGTTAATTAAAGAAAATACATTCGCCTTTGAATCTTTTTATGATTCGCTGCGAGAAAAACGGCAGATAGAAAATAAAAAGAATGGATCATTAAATTTTGATTATGAGAATGAGAACCCCAATACTCTGCTTCAAAAGTATGCTCACTTCATTCAAAATATTTCTCTTCTCGAAAATAAAATTAATAATGCCGATTCAAGCGATTCAATAATTAGTATTTTCAATGCGGCAATTAAAAGAATACTCACTTCAAAAAAAGCCGACTTCTTTTTCTTCGATAAAACAAATCAGACTTTTTACCCTGCTGTAAAAACAAATGATGCCGCCGCCGGATTTATAAATCATATTAATAAGGAAGGTATTCTGGATTGGGTATATGAGAATCGCGAGCCGACCATTATTCCCGACACAAAAACTTACAGCATTAAAGGCTCCCAGTTAAACTATTTAGTTTTCCCAATAATTCAGAACAATAAGAACAAAGGACTGCTTTCAATAATAACTCCTATTTCCTCAGTTTCATCTTTTTCCATAGAAGTACACATGGTAAAAATTGCTATCGGCATTGCGTTTCCCCGCATTCAGCTTTTAAGAAAGCAAGAAAGAATGAACAGAGTTTACAAAGAATTGCAAACATACCAATCAAAACTAAAGCAGGATTATAAACTTTCGGCAATTGGCGAATTGACTGAAGGTATTGTTGAAAATTTACTAACACCAATGCAGATAATACTTAGCAATACCGAAATGCTGGAGGAAAAATATGGCGAAACTGATAAAGAGAATTTTGTATCAATAAAAAAACAGATAAAATCAATTGATGCAATGGTAACAAGACTTGTAAAATTTTCCAGCAGAAACAGAACTAAAGAATCAACACAATCATGCGACTTAAATAAAATTATTTCCGACTATTTTCAATTGATCGAATCATTCTTCAAAAATAAAAATTACGAATGCATTGTCGATCTTGAAGAAAATCTTCCGACAATTCTTAGTCACCCCGACCATATAAAGCAATTGCTCACACATGTGTTTTCGATTATACGGGCAAACATGAATGATGACGGCGGATTGCTGGTTCAGACAAAACAATCGCAGGAAAAAGTAATTATTAGAATTATAACTACAGATTATATAGCCGGTTTAGCCGGTAGCAATTTAGCTGAAAGCAGTGATGCCAGTATTAAATTAATTAAAAATTTAATGAAGAAGCACGAAGGGAATATAACCTGTAAAGCGCAGCCTTCATCCGGTTCGCATATTGTATTAGAATTTCCTTTAAGAAGGAAGCTGAGATAATGAAATTTATGAGATCACCAATAGCGGTTATGTTTTATTTATTAGGGTTAACACTAAATGCACAAATTGCACCGGATAGTGTTAACATAAAGATGATAGTTCAAAATCAAATTAAAGCTGCCCAGGAAGTTTTAGAAAAAGAGAAAGAAAAAATTGAAATCTATAAAGCCGAGCAACAGGCTAAAGTAAATTCAGCAAAGAAAAATACTGCGGGAATAACGCAAGAAGTAAAAGCTGAAGATGACATTTACTTAAAACTGTACATAGTATTAACAGCGGTATTTTTAGCAACTCTTGTTGTGGCTTACAGAAGAAGAAAAGCAATTGAAAAAACATTACGCGAACGGCAGCTTAAGAAAAATATTAAACTGATGCGCGAAGAAACTCCATATACAAATGCTGAAGATGAACTAAAAGATCTGCGTAAAATTATGCTTAATGCCGCCGAAATGAGTGACAGTGCGAACGAATTAACTATGGGGAAAGATAATTTCAGATTATCGAAAGGTGAAATTTTACTTGCCGAAAAAATTATTGCAAAACGGAAAAAGACAAAAACTAAAATTAAGAGCAGTGACAAAAATGATAAAGCAGAAGCTCAAACCGGTAGAAAACAAAAGGCTAAAATTGAAAAGTCGATTGGCTTGAGTGAAGAAGAAATATTAAAGAAAGCAAAAGAATTAAAAATTTCCCGCGAGGAAGTAATGTTAGCTGAACTGTTGAAAAAAATAAAATCGAGTGCGGCATGACAAATAATATTATTGAAACTAAAAGCCGGATGAAAAATGATTAAAGGAATATACAACGCATCGCGCAGTATGAATGCCGGAATGAAAAACATGAATGCTGTTGCAAATAATTTAGCAAACCTAAATACAACCGGTTATAAACGGCTTGTACCTTTTACGGAAGTCATGTCTGAATACGCGCCCGGCAAGGTTCATCAGCTAACAGATTTTAGGGAAGGTGAATTAGTTAACACGCAAAATAGATTAGACATGGCGTTAAACGGTGATGCCTTTTTTGCCGTTCAGTCGGATAGCGGAATTAGATTTACAAAGAACGGCAAATTTAATATTTCTGATGACGGCTATTTAACAACTGAGAGCGGTGATAGAGTTCTGGGTCATTCCGGAGAAATTAATGTTACAAGATTTATGCTTGAGAAAGACCCGGAAGTAATTATAAATGATAGCGGTCAAATTCAAATTGGCAGTAACATTGTTGATAAATTATTGATAACAAAAATAAGTGATAAACAATCTTTAACCCATGATCAAAACTCCAATTTCATTTTGCGTGAAGGAAATTTTGGAATTGCAGATGCTGCCGATTATAAAGTTATGCAGGGTTATTTAGAAGCATCAAATGTAAATCCGATTTTAGAAATGGAATCGATGATTAAAACAAGTAAGAACTACGAAACTTCACAAAAGATTGTTAACTATTTAGACCAGTCACTTTCGATGGCTAAAGAAATAGGAAAAGTTTAAGGAGAAAATAAATGTCATCAAGATCATTACGTACAGCAGCTTCCGGAATGAATGCACAGCAAATTAACATCGAAGTAATTTCGAATAATATTGCAAACATTAATACTACCGCGTTCAAAAAGAACAGAGCAGAGTTTCAGGATTTGATGTATCAGGAAATCCAGGTGAATTCAATCTCTTCACCGGCGAGCGGAATTTCGGATACTATTTCAAATAAAATTGAAGTAGGTAACGGCGTTAAGCCCTCATCAACACAGAAGCTGTTTAAGCAGGGCGATTTAACTGCTACAAATCAGCAGCTTGATGTTGCTATTCAAGGCGAAGGTTTTTTTCAGGTACGGAAAGCTGACGGCTCTTACGCTTACACGAGAGACGGTTCATTTAAGATTGATGCAAACGGTCAAATGGTAACTGCTGCAGGTTATTCTTTAGACCCTGATATAATTTTTAGTGAAGATACTTTGGGAATGAGAATTGCACGTGACGGAACGGTAGAACTGGAAACTGCAAGCGGCGATTTAATTTCAGTTGATTCAATTCAGCTCGTTCGTTTTTTGAATCCCGGCGGCTTAGCTCCTATAGGCGATAATCTTTACCTGGAAACACCCGAATCGGGTACGCCTTTGTTTGGTGTTGCCGGAAGTGACGGCTTCGGTGAACTGCATCAAGGTTATCTTGAATCTTCCAATGTGGAAATTGTTGAAGAAATGATTGCTATGATTACCGCTCAGCGTTCTTATGAAATAAATTCTAAAACTGTAAAAACAGTTGAAGAAATGATGAGCATGGCAAATAATCTTAAAAGAGGTTAATTAAGGTGGTTACATTTTTATTAGGAATATTGTTTTTAATTTCTCCGGTTAAAAAGGAGGCTGAACTAAAAGTTGAGAAATACTTAAATCAGCGATTGACAAATTGTGAGTCTTTCGAATTTGAAATTTTCAACATTCCTAAAAATATTTCCGACTTTAAAATTAAAGAGAATGATGAATTTGTAATTAGCGGTTCGATCTGCTACATACCTATAAAAGCTGTCCGAAATAATCATTCAGAATTCAACTCTCTTTTATCAGTAAAAATTAAAAGATATTCTAAAATTCTTGCGGCAGTCAATTCGATAGAAAATAAATCTGAATTATATCCTGCGGATTTTGAATATAAAACAATTGATATTACTGCTTTAAGAGGCGAACCCATTACTGAGTTAAATTCTATTAGTTCGTTCAGAGCAAAATGCTTTATAAAAAGCGGAGATGTATTAACTGAAAATATGATTGAACTGCTGCCGGCAGTTTATTCCGGTGATAAGATTACGGCAAATATCAAATATGGAAATGTGATTGTTTCCACCGATGCTTATGCAAGAAACGACGGAAGCATTGGAGACATAATTAAAATAAGAACCAGAGATAATAAGCAGTTTAAAGCAGAAATTTTAGATTCAAAAAATGTTAACATAATTGAGTAGAAATATGAAACGAATACTAATTACAATAATTTTTTTAGCATCTGCATACAACCTATGCGCACAGGATTTTAGAAACAATGCAAACGCTTCACTTTTTTCCGATCAGAAAGCGGCGCGTGTTGGCGATGCAATTACAATTTGGGTTGTCGAATCATCCGAAGCATCAAACAATGCTCAAACTTCAACCAGTAAGGATAGCGATTTGGGTTTAAATTTCGGCGGCTCTTTGGATGAAACAAATTTACCGCAGGCGAATTTCGGCATGGATACTAAAAATGGTTTTAAAGGCTCAGGCTCAACCCAAACAAGGGGAATGATAAAAACTAAAATTAGTGCAAGAATAGATTCAATGCTTGCAAACGGAGATCTGTTTATTAAAGGAAGCAGAAAAATATCGATCAACGGTGAAGAACAAACATTGTTTATTAAAGGTATAGTTAGGGCTTCAGACATTAGAGCCGATAATTCTGTGTTATCATACAATGTTTCGGATGCAGAATTTATTTTTGACGGCAGCGGTATGATTGCTAATGCGCAGGAGCCGGGCTGGTTAACAAAATTTTTCCATTGGTTATTTTAGGTTCAATATGAAAAAGTTAATAATTCTAATAACGCTGTTTTCACTAACGCAATTAAATGCCCAGAGGATTAAAGATTTGGGATTTATAAACGGTGAAAGCTCGGAGCAGATAATCGGCTACGGATTGGTTGTAGGTTTATCGGGTACAGGTGATAGTCAGCGTTCATCATTTACCGTACAGTCAATTACAAGTATGCTTAAAAGATTCGGCATTACTGTTCCCCAAAATAATTTAAGAACCCGCAATGTTGCCGCAGTAATGGTAACGGCTACCTTGGACACTTACCTTAAACCGGGAACAAAGTTCGACGTTAACGTTGCCTCACTTGGGGATGCCCGGAGTCTTGAAGGAGGAACACTTTTGATGAGTCCTTTATCAGGAATCAGCGGCGATGTTTATGGATTTGCTCAAGGACCAATTTCCGTAGGCGGATTTGATGTTAGAACAAGAACCGGCAGCAGGAATGCAAAAAATCATGCACTTGCAGGCAGAGTACCGCAAGGTGGAAATCTGCAGAAAGCTTTGAGTACGTCAGAAATTTCAACCAGTGAAATAACAATTTATTTAAAGGAACCTGACTTAACAACAGCAAGCAATGTAATGGATGCGGTTAATACAACATTTGGCGATGAAACTGCAAAAGCAGTCGATGCTTCAGAAATTAGAGTTACTGTGCCGGGTGAAAGACAGGATAATATTATTGGTTTTTTAAGTGAGCTTGAAGGCTTGAATGTTGAGCCGGATTTTGTTGCTAAAGTTGTGCTTAATGAAAGAACAGGAACAGTTGTATCAGGCAGTCATGTTCGCATTCAGCCGGTAACAATTTCTCACGGCGGATTAAATATTGTTATCGATTCATACCCGATAATTGCAACGCCGTCACCATTTACTTCGGGTGTTGATACAAAAGTGGTTTATGATCAAACTGCCTATGCGTCGCAGGATTCCAGCGGTACGATTGCCATTGACGGTGCTTCAAATATTCAGGAAGTAGCCGCAGCACTTAATTCATTAAAAGTAGCACCCAGAGATATTATTGCAATTTTTCAGGCATTGAAAGAAGCAGGTGCTTTAGTAGCGGAATTGGTGATAATCTGATGAAAGAACTTCAGCTAAAAATAACGAATTCGATGAAGCATATAAACCAGCCGATTAAGCCGAAGAATATTTCTGCAGCTGAAAAAGGTAAAATGGTTAAAGCTGCAAAAGATTTTGAGAGTTTGTTTACTTCCATGATGCTGAAGAGTATGACTAAATCTACCGGCGGAATGTTTGGTGAAAATAGTTTTGGCGGTGATTTTTATGAAACAATTTTCCAGCAGAAAATTTCTTCCTATATATCAGAAAAAAACAGTATGGGTGTTGCTGATATGATGTATAAAAAATTAACCGGCGAAAGTTTACACGATGCTGAATTAGAGTTAAAAAAAATAAAAGCAGAAATGCCTGTAAATAAAAAAGAAGTTGATCCGGCAGTTGAATCGGCTAAACTGAAACCCAGCAGCGGAAGTGAAAACAGGCTGAATAATTATGAATCAATTATTAATGAGGCTTCAAAAAAGTTTAACGTAGATAAAAATTTAATTAAGTCTGTAATCTTTACAGAATCTGCAGCTAATGTAAAGGCTAAGTCATCTGCAAATGCAAAAGGATTAATGCAGCTGATGGATTCCACAGCAATGGATATGGGTGTTAAGAATGTTTGGGATCCAAAAGAAAATATTTACGGAGGCACTAAATATTTAGGTAAAATGCTTCGACAATATAATGGAGACGTAAAGTTATCCTTAGCTGCTTATAATGCAGGACCCGGAAATGTGAAAAAATATAATGGAGTTCCGCCATTCAAAGAAACAGAAAATTATATAACAAGAGTTTTAAGCTACTACAATTACTTAAACGGGTGATAAAATGAGCATAAATGAAATAATAAATTCATTAGAAACACAAATACATAACTTAAGAAACTTTTTAGTAATCATTAAATCGAAACAAGACTCGCTAATAAAGAGAGATATTGAAGCATTAAGCCTTTCGATGGAAAGTGAAGAAAAGTTTATTGCAAAAATAGATAAAGAAGAACAGAACCGATTAATGCTGATGGATAACTTAATTTCCGAGATTGAATATAATGATGACAAAAAGGAACTGCGTAAACTGCCGAACTTTATAAATGCAATTAGCGGAATTACCGAAGAAGGGGAAATTGAGCTGCTTAAAGAAAAACAGGAAGTTGTAAAAGACTTAACACAAAAAGTTATTAAAGTTAATGGAGAAAACCGCCACTTAATTGAAAATGCAAAAAGCCTCTTGAAGGAAATTATTACAGCAGCAGTTGGTGAAAGAAAACAATCAATAATAGATAGAAGAATATAAAATGTCCTTATCAAGAATTTTAAATATAGCAAGCCGCGGACTCTCCACTTATCAGAGAGCCATGGATTTAACTTCGCATAATATTGCAAATGCAGGCAACTCATCATACTCAAGGCAGCGTGCGCTGCTGGGTACAGGACGACCTGAATACTTGAATGGTTTTGAATGGGGAACAGGAGTTACAATTGATAGAATTGATCGTGTTAGAAATAAATTTGTGGATAATGAAATGCGCATAGGGCTGCAGAATTATTCGGCTAATGATAAGCGTGCATCGGTACTAAGCCGGGTAGAACAATATTTTGCAGAACCCGGAACTGCCGGATTATCAGATTCAATCGGAAAATTCTTCAGCTCATTCAGTGAGCTTTCTGTTTCACCTAATTCCATACCGCTGCGTAATAAAGTAATAAGTCAGGCACAGCATTTGGCAAGTAATATTCAAAGTGTTTACGCAGGTGTTGATGCAATAAAAAAAGATACTTTCACAGAATTTAATTCAACTGTAAATGAAGTTAATACCTATCTTCAGCAAATACAGGAATTAAATCTCCAGATTTCAAATCAAACGCAAACCGGCGGAACAGCAAATGATTTAATGGATAGAAGAGATTTGGCAATAGATAAATTAAGTGAGCTTGTTAATATTAATGTAACTTATGATAACAGCAACTCTGCAAATATTTCCATTGGCGGAACACTTGCTGCCGATGTTGTACATGCAGTGGAGTTTAAGGCTGAGCTGAAAGATGGAAAACTTCAGATGGTTAGCGGTACAGATAATACAGCTGTTAAATTAACCGGCGGAGAACTTTCGGGACTTTCCAAAGTTTATTCAAATGATATTCCGGCATACATAAACAAGATTGATGAAATATTTTCTACCCTGGTTGATACGGTAAATGCTCAGCATTCTACCGGTTATAATTTAGGGGATCCGCCGATAAATGGAATTAACTTCTTTAACGGTTACAGCAACGGAGTGTTAACCATAAATCAAGATATACTTGATGACCCCGCTAACATTGCTGTTTCGAGCGATGGAACATCCGGCAACGGAGATATTGCTCTAGCAATTTCCGAAATAAATAATCAATCTGTTTTAAACGGAAACACACTTATTGAAAGTTATTCGGGATTAATAAGCAGGCTTGGCACTGACATTAAAACAGCCTCCGATTCTGCCGATTCAACATATTTGGTTTTAGAACAGCTTCAATATGAAAGAGCTTCAATTTCCGGTGTTTCGATTGATGAGGAAATGACCAATGTAATTATGTATCAAAAAAGTTACGATGCATCTGCTAAGTTAGTTAAAGTAGCTGATGAAATGTTATCCACAATAATTAATATGGTGTAGCTATGAGAGTTTCAGATTCAATGACGGGACTTAGTCTTATCAATAACCTAAATAGAAATAAAGCATACATTGAAGAGCTTAGAACAAAGATTGCCTTAAATAGTAAAATTAGAAAACCATCTGATGAACCGATCGGCACGGCAAGAGTTCTTAATCTTACCGATCAGTTAAATGGTATCGAAACATTTACAAAAAACTCCGATGCAGGTGTTGCTTACCTGGATAACACAATTTTTCATATGGAAAGCATGCAGACAGAGATAGAAAAAATTATGATTAACCTAGCCGACTTAAACAATGGCACTTTGCAGGACAACAAAGCTGAATATGCAGCAAAAATTGATCAGGCAATTAATACATTAATGGACTTAGCGAACTCTGAATTTGACGGTAAATATTTATTCGGCGGAACTGACCATTCCGAAAAACCCTTTGGGTATAACGCCGCGGAAACTGCAATTGAAGTAAAGGTTTCGGGAATTGACGGTGAGCAGAAAATTCAGATATCAAAACATTTAACACAAAAAATTAACATTACCGGCGAGGAACTATTCGGTCCGGTTGACGGCTCGGATATATTTAACACATTAATTGGAATAAGAGATTCACTGGAAGCCGGGCTTGATCCTCCTCAAATGCTGATTGAGGGAGTAAGTGATTTTAATGATAAAGTAATAAATAAATTATCAGAGGCAGGAAATTTACAAAACAGGCTTTACGATAATATGGAACTGCTGGATAATCAGGCACTGCTGCTTAATGATTTAGTTTCGCGCGAAAAGGATATTGACATGGCTGGAGCAGTAATGGAACTTCAGAATCGGGAATATCTACTGAACTTATCGTATAAATTAAGTGCTTCAATACTGCCAAAATCTTTAATGGATTTTATGTAATGAAAAGATACGGAGCAATAAACGGACTTATTCTCGGGGTAATTTCAATATTCGGTGCATTCCTTATCGAAGGCGGTTCGATTTCTGCTTTGTTTTTAATTGCACCTATTATTATTGTATTCGGCGGTACATTTTCGGCAGCTATAATAGGCTGCGGTTTCGATAAGTTCAAAAATATAATTACACTTATTAAAATAGCTTATGATTCTAAGGAATATAATTTAAGAGAAATGATAAACTCTTACGTAGAATTTTCGATAATATCGAGAAGAGACGGCTTATTATCCGTTGAAAAGCATTTAGCAAGAATGGAAAATTATTTTCCGCAGAAAATTATTAAAAATGCTATTGACGGAAATGATGAAGAAGATTTAAGAAATTTAGCTCACATAGAAATGAAAGCAATGCAGGATAGACATTACTCGAATATATTTTTATTTAGTAAAATGGGCGGTTATGCCCCTACAATGGGAATACTTGGAACAGTAATGGCTTTAATTATGACACTCGCAAATGCGGGTCAGGATCCCAACGTTTTAATAAATAATATTGCAACAGCATTTATTGCAACACTTTGGGGTGTATTTAGTGCAAATATTTTTTGGTTACCAATTGCGGATAAATTAAAACAATGTCACATGGACGAAAAGCATATGATGGAAATGTCGCTAGAAGGTACGATAGCTCTAGTCAATGGAGAAGTTCCCTCGGTTCTGAAAGCACGCCTAATAAGCATGCTCCCTCAAAAAGAACAGTTGGAATTAATGAAAATGTAGATTTTGAAGAATCTCCTTTTACCGACTCATCCGATAAAGACAGGTATTTAATTACCTACGCAGATTTAATTACATTGCTGCTTGGATTATTTATAATACTTTACGCAATTTCTAATGTAGATATTGAAAAATATAAAAGTATGATTTCAGTTATGGGAAATGTTTTTGGAAATAGCGGTGAAGTTATCGGACTTGAAAAAAAATCAAGTATTATAAATGTTGAAGAAATTGATCAATTAAAATTCAAAGTAAATCAGCTTATTCAAGAATACGATTATGAAAACGCGGTTAAAGTTGAAGAGAACGAAAGAGGAATTATAATTAGAATTTTAGAAGAAATATTATTTGCATCGGGAAGTGCGGAACTTGGTAACAATTCCAAACAAGTGCTAAAACAGATTGGCGCTATCATACAAAGTTTGCCTAATGATATTAGAATAGAAGGTCATACGGATGATATTCCCATAAGTACGGCACAGTATCCATCAAACTGGCATCTATCGGTAACGCGTGCACTGAACACTGCATATTATTTAATAAATGATGAAAACATTAATCCTGAAAAAGTATCAATAGTAGGTTACTCCGAATATAAACCGGTGCAGCCGAATGAAGAAATAAAAAATAGAGCATTAAATAGAAGAGTAGACATAGTAATTATAAAAGAATAAAAACATGAAACTAAAAACTCGACATTTCGGTGAGATCGAATTTGATGAAAATCTCACAATCAAATTTCCTAAAGGTCTATTAGGCTTTGAGGATTTAACTAACTATTTGTTAATCAAAACTGAAAATGAATTATTTTTCTGGTTAAACTCGGTTGAGAATCCCGAATTAGCTTTTCCCCTAGTTGGGTTAAGGATGATACAGGATACATACCCAACCGCAGAAGAGCATGAACCGTTTGGGGTGACTATCCTTCATTCGGATCCGGCTCAAATAACGGTAAATCTTAAAGCACCGATTTACATTAACCAGAATGAGAAAACAGGATATCAAAAAATTATTGATGATGAAAAATTTCCTGTTGACTATAACTTATTTGTTCAGCAATAAGAAGGGAATCTTATGCTTATTTTATCAAGGAAGAAAGGCGAAGAAATTAAGATCGGTTCCGATATTACATTAACCATATTGTCGGTTTCTGAAAATCAAATTAAAGTTGGAATTGATGCACCTAAAAACGTAGAAATTTTACGAGGTGAGTTATACAATAAAGTTAAAGAATTAACAATTGCGGCATCGCAAAAAAGCACCGAAGGCATTGCCGACATTTCTAAACTAAAATTGAATAAAAGGTAAAGGCAATCTGATGGTTCTGAAAAAATCAGATACTCTTTTAGTTGTTGATGATTCTGATATTACAAGGCAGCTGATCAAAGATATTTTTGTAAATACTAATTTAAAAATTGTTACTTGTAATGACGGACTTGAAGGAATTAAAAAAGTGCTTGAGCATAAACCGGCTTTAATTCTTCTCGATTTAATGATGCCTGAATTTGACGGTGTAAAAATGCTTAAAGTTATTAAACTGTTAGATGACGTGAAAAGCATACCGGTTGTTGTTATAAGTGCAAACACAAATAAAAGAAATGTAATTGCAGCAACTGAAGCAGGTGCTGATAGAATAATACCAAAACCGTTCGATAATAATGTAATTATCGATTGTGTTAAGGAATTTATTGATTTTAAGAAAATTGAACCAAATGAAAAAAGATTGAATGAGCAAGTTTCAAATTCCGAAGTAAACGAGATAAAAAATAAATTGGAAAATTATTTTCTCGAAAGCTTTCATAAAAAGAAAGCAATGATGATAAGAGGAATTGAGACTTGCAATATTGATCGGATAAAAAATATTGTACACGAAATTAGAGGTACAGGCAGTGTGATTGGATTGCCTGAATTGACACAAATAAGTTCGGTGATTGAAAATAAACTGGAAGAACGAACGGTAAACTGGACTGAGATTGAAGAAATGAGCAGTAAATTATTCACTATAGTTAACACTTTGCAGAAATAAAAGAATAATAATATGTTTGTAATAATTGGTGCGGTAGTAGTAACAGTTTGTGTAATAGGCGGCTTTATGATGGCTGGCGGCAATGTGGTTCTGCTTATTCAGCCGGCGGAGTTTGTAGTGATAGGCGGTGCGGCAATCGGCAGTATTTTAATTTCATCACCCCCTGCCTTAATTAAAAAGTTACTCGCTTCTGTACCCGAAGCTATAAGTCCTAACCATTTTACAAAAAAAGATTTTTTAGATCTGCTTAAATCTTTTAACGATTTATTTCTGATTGCACAGAGAGATGGTTTGCTTGCAATTGAGCCTCATGTTGAAAATCCGGAAGAGAGTGAAATACTTTCGAAGAATAAAAAGTTTATGGCTAATACAGTAGCAATAAATTTCTTTTCCGATACAATGAAGGTAATGCTTTCCGGAGGTGTACCCCCGCATGAACTTGAAGGATTAATTGATAACGAAATTGAAACATACGAAAAAGAACTTCATCCAATTGCAGCATCAATGGCAAAGGTAGGCGATGCACTGCCGGGACTTGGAATTGTGGCTGCCGTACTGGGAATTATAGTAACAATGGCTTCAATTAACGATGGAGCGGAGGCAGTTGGGCGTCATGTTGCCGCTGCACTTGTTGGTACTTTTTTAGGTATTCTTTTGGCGTATGGTTTTGTAAATCCGCTTGCTCAAAATCTTGAACATATAGCTGAAGATAAAGTACAATTTATGAATACAATAAAATCATGTATAATTGGTTATGCAAAAGGTAATCCGCCAATTATAGCTGTAGAACTTGCACGCAGAACAATTTTTTCTGATGAACGACCAACTTTTTCGGAACTTGAAGCACACATAAGAAATAAGGATAAATAATGGCAGATAATGATTCTGCTCCGATAATAATTAAAAAAGTTAATAAGGGTCACGGCGGTCACCACGGCGGCGCATGGAAAGTTGCGTATGCTGATTTTGTAACTGCAATGATGGCGTTATTTATTGTGCTGTGGGTGCTATCTCAAAACGACGAGGTAATTCAAGGTGTTGCCGGGTACTTTCAAGACCCGATCGGTTTTTCAAACAACTCAACTCAAATAATTGACGGACCCGGAAGCGGGACACAAGAAGTTACTATTGACGTTGAAAGAAAACTTCGGGAAATGGAACGTGAAAGATTAGCTGAAATGGGTCAAGAGATTGTTAATGAAATTTCATCTAATGAAGAGTTCGTTCATTTAGCGAATCAAATAGAAATTGAATTTGTTGATGAAGGAATGAGAATTGAAATGGTGGAATCTGCCGAACATGTGTTTTTCCAGATTGGAAGTTCGAACATGCAGCCGGAATCTAAAAAAATATTGAGAGATATTGGTTCGCAGCTCGCAAAAATTAATAACCTTATTGTTGTTGAGGGGCATACAGATGCCCGACCATTTGTTTCTGCCGGAGAAGATTATTCAAATTATGAATTGAGTGCAGATAGAGCAAATGCTGCAAGACGTGAACTTATTGCGGGAGGCTTGCATTCAGATAGGGTTTATGAAATAAGAGGTTATGCCGATAAAATGCTCCGGGATGAACAAGACCCGTTTAATGTTGTTAATAGACGAATTAGTATAATAATAAAGTTTACTAAAAATGAGCGGTAAAATAATTATAGTTGAAGACGATCCGTTTTCACAAGAATTTTATTTATTACTTTTTGATAAAAGAGGTTATAACCCAATTATTGAAGAAGACGGGGATAAACTTTTTAAAGAGATTGAAGACGGTAATGTAGATTTGATAATCATGGATATAAACTTGAGAAATACATATTTTAAAGGTGATAAGATTGATGGAGTAAAACTTTCTTCAATTATAAAACAGAACCCTAAGTTTAGCCATATTCCAATATTACTAATTACAGCATACTCCGATTCGATAGTTGAAAATAAATACTTTGAAGAAAGTTTGGCAGACGATTATATTATTAAACCAATTACAGATTTTAATAAACTGCTGAATAAAGTAGAAGGATTGATAAAAAGATAATGGAAAAGCCGCGTGTGCTTGTAGTAGAAGATGAACCGGAAACAAGATATATTCTTGACCGGCTGCTTACCAAAAATAACTTTGATGTAATTACGGCTGAAAATGGTGAAGAAGCATTGGAAAAAATTAAAACCAAACCGCCTAAAGTTATTATTGCCGATTGGACTATGCCGGTTATGGATGGAATTGAGTTATGTAAAATTATTAAACAAAACGATCAGTATAAAAGTGTTTACTACATAATACTTACTGCTCGCGTTCTTATTGAGGATAGGGTAAAGGGACTAGATATTGGCGCCGATGATTTTTTAACTAAGCCGGTTGAAAATGAGGAATTACTTGCAAGAATTAGAGCAGGGGTAAGAATTTTTAATTTGCAGAATGAATTAAAAAAAGTTGAGCACACAAAGGCTCTTATTGAAATGGCTTGTACAATCGGTCATCAAATTAACAATCCCTTAAGCAGTTTAATGATGTCTTTGCAGAACATTGAAGATGAAATTGATATTACAAATAATGAAAATGTTAAATATGATTTGGAAGTAATTCAAAAATCCGCAGTTAAAATAAAAAAACTTACAGCCGATTTAACGCAGCTGCAGAACCCCGAGGTTATTGATTATACCTCAGATAATAAAATGATAAAGTTGAATAAGTAATAGCTAATGCATGTTAGGAAAAGTACTACATATAAACCCTACAAGCGATTACCAGGGAAACAGCAAACGCCGCGGTAGAGGCGGGGCGCTGAAAACTGTACTTCGTTCATTTAACCAGAATAGCGATTACTCCGATATTTCTGCGGCAAGTAATTTTTTGCGCAAAACCAATTGGCTTATTAATCAGTTAAACCAGGGTGAAGATACCCTTAACTTAGATTTTTCGATAGATGAATTTAGGATCAAAGTTGATGTCGATTTGCGGGACTTGAGTAAACTAAGCAGGTTACTTTATACTGTTCATCAAATGGGAAAGGATAAACAGACGACAAATTCATTTGTAGCGGTTGTATCTATTGATATAATTGAAAAACCGAGGAACCTTTACGAGCCTAAATTTAAACTTGATACGATAAGAGAATTTTTCAGCAGGATCAAAGATCTAAAAATAAGCAGTGATATTTCACGCTACGATACATCATTGATCAACATTCTGCTCGAAGGAATTATAAACAATCTGTACAACGAATTTAAATTACTAAATTTTGCAATCATTGAATTTATAAGAGTACTTACCTTGCAGGAAATTAGCGGTAAGACTGAACCTACTGAAGTTTATGATGCCATTACAATTGAAAAAATTTATAGCTTAAAGGGCTAAGTAGAACTGCACTACTCAAAGTAAATAAAAATCACATCACAGTTCATTTCATTTAATAATTTAATTTTTTTTTCGATGATGTTAGAGTAAAGTTGAATTATTCTAAAGCATTATTTTTAATAACGAGCAAAATTTACAAAGCATATTAAAGAGCGTATAATACAAAGTGAAATCTAAAAACGGATATCTTTCTTTTCATCATTCATTGCTTAACAAGGTATTAAAAACCAACGGTGAAAGTTTATGTATTCTTGACCGAGAGAAAAGGTATAAATATTTTAATGATACCCACAAGCAGTTGATTGAAACGACAACAAACAATCAAATTGAAGTAGGTGATTCATTTATAAATCTTTTCGAAGATGAGTGTGTTAGGAAAGAGCTTGAAAGAAATATAAACAAAACTTTAACCGGCAGTGAATTAAAGGTAATACAAAAATTAAGCAGTACCGGTAACGGCAGTTCAACAGTAGAAAATAATTTTATTCCATTTACAGATGAATCGGAAGAGATAGCCGGTATTTTAATAAAATCGAAAAAAGCAGTTGAGAGCCGGACAAAAGTTGAAGGAGATGACCGGCTTGCTAATCATGATAATGTATTAGCCAAGGTGAATAATTTAGATTACAATTCGGGACTTATAAATCATGCATTAAATTCTCTAACACATGGAATTGTAATTACAGATTCAAAAGGGATAATAGTTTGGGCAAATGATGCGGTAACTAAATTTTCAGGTTTTAATTTAAGTGAACTAAAGGGGCAGACACCACGAATATTTAATTCAGAAATTCATGATGAAAGTTTTTTTAAAAAGTTATGGCAGACAATAAAATCGGGAAGTGAATGGAAAGGTGAGTTAGTTAATCGGAAGAAAAACGGCTCATTTTATTTTGAGGAAATGATTATCACACCTATACTAAACGATAGTAGGGAGATAACACATTTTATTGCTATTAAGCAAGACATAACAGAACAACGCCAAAAAGAAAAAGAGCTTGAAAAAGACTCGGCTTCGTTAAGTTTAATTGTTGATAAAGTACCGGCAGTTTTGTGGATGGTAGATTCTGAATTACTATTTCTATCATCACAAGGATCAGCTTTAAAGCAGATGGGATTAAAACCGAATCAAGTTGTGGGTACAACTGTTTATGATTTTTTCAAATCAAAAGATAAAGAGTATCCGCCTATTAAAGCCCATTGTGATGCATTAAAGGGCAGCTCGCGGCAGTTTAAACTTTTTTGGAAAGGTGAAACATTTGATGCACAAGTTGAACCGCTAAGGGATAAAGAAAACCGAATTATTGGATGTGTAGGCATTGCGCATAATGTTACCGACAGGGTAAAGTATGAACAGGCATTAATTGAATCAAGAGAAAAAGCTGAGCTATCAAATAAATTGAAATCTGAGTTTCTTGCTCAAATGTCACACGAAATCAGAACTCCACTTAATGTAATAATCAGTTCGGCTAGCCTGCTTCAAGAGGAATTGACAGATAGTGTTGATGAAGATGTTTATACTTCATTTGAACTAATAGATTCAGCAGGCAGAAGAATTATAAGAACAATTGATTTGCTGTTAAACATGTCAGAGATTCATACAGGGAATTATGAATATATAAAAGAAGAATTTAATTTGAATGGAGATGTTTTACAGCAGGTATTTGAAAGTTATAAATTCAAGGCAAATTCAAAAGAGCTGCAATTGGTATTATCATGCCAAACCGATGATACAATTATTAGCGGCGACAGGCATTCAATTCTAGAAATCTTTTCGAATCTTGTTGATAACGCGATAAAATATACCGAATCAGGCAGAGTTGAAATTATTGTTGATAAGGATGAAGAGGGTAATCTTGCAGTGCTGATTGCTGATACTGGAATTGGAATTTCAAAAGATTATTTGCCTCATTTGTTCGATAAGTTTACGCAGGAAGATGAAGGCTATACCAGGCAATATGAAGGTAACGGCTTAGGGCTTGCACTTGTAAAAGAGTACTGCGCTTTAAATAATTTAACTTTAGATGTTGAAAGTGAAAAAGGAAGTGGAACAATAATTAAAATTTTATTCAATCGATCTGAAAATTAAACTTCCGGAAATATGAATTGTTCACCAATATTATTGTGAATAATAATAACCAAATTTAGAACTCCAACATATTTGAAAAATACGTTAACACTCAATAAAATCAATAATACCAACGGCATAGCAATTGATAATAACATGTATGCAAAACTTAAATTTTAAATCGTTATGAATATCAAGAAAAATTATTTAACTAAATTAGCTGCCATAACATTACTGTTATTGTTATCAATTTCAGCATGTAAGTCAGATGAAGAAAACCCTATCGAACCAATAACAGTAGGAGCAATACAAGGTCAGGTTACATCGGCAGTTAACGGGTTAAGCATTACTAAAGCAAATATATTTACTGTTCCGCCTACGAGCCGCGTTACTACAGATGCAGACGGAAATTATTTAATAAGTAATGTTGAACCGGGTGAGTACACAATTACTGCATCGAAGGAAGGGATGGATACATTAAACGCCGAAGTTACAGTTGCAGCAGGTGCAGAAACTAAAGCCGATTTCATTCTCAATCAATATGATTCCTTAAACAGCGCATTTTATGGCATAATAACCGGTACAGTAAAAAATGCAATTGATGAACTTGCTTTGAGCAATGTATCAATTAGAACTATCCCGCCGACAAGCTCGGTAAGTACAAATTCTGCCGGTTATTTTTTAATTCCAAATGTAGAGCCGGGTGAATATTTAGTTGATGCAAAAAAAATCGGGTACGACTCAACTCAAATTACTGTAACAGTTTTTAAGGGTAAAACAGTTTTTGCTGATTTAATAATTGTACCAGCAGATACCTCAGCACTGCCTACTACGGCAAAAATTTCAGGTTATGCTGTTGATGCTTCCACCGGAAACAAATTAAGTGATGTACAGGTAAGTGTTGATCCTCCGGTAAGTTCTGTACTAACAGATGCACTCGGGTACTATGAAATTGAAAATGTAGAACCGGGTCAATACACGGTGAACGCAGTTAAAGCAAACTATACTTCGTTCTCAGTTGATATTTCCGCACAGGCAGGAACTGTTACGAAAGCAGACCTGCTGTTAACAAAATCTACAGGCGCGGTTACAGGAAAAGTTTTAAGAGCTTCTGACGGAAGTCCTGTCAGCGGAGCTTACATTAAAACTAATCCCGGTTCCGGTACGGTATTAACTGATGCAAGCGGAGTTTATTCTTTTGAAAACATAGCTCCGGGAACTATTACAATAACCGCTGATAAGCAAGGCTTTACTACTGCGTCAGTTAGTGTGCAGATTAAGTCGAGCATTACAATCCAAGCAGATATTTTACTTGATTCAAATTAATGTATAAAAAAATAAATTATACAAGTAAGAGGGTCAATTGCAGAAAATGTAATTATTTTTATGTTACCTGGGATGCAAAATCGCCCTACGGATGCAAGGCTTTGGGATTCAAAACACCAAACATGCCTTCTTCGGATGTATTTAATAACTCGGGAATTGAGTGCTTAAAGTTCTTACCTAAATCGAATAAATTTTAGTTCAAATTATAACCATTATTTATTAAGCCCTTCTAATTAATCATTTATTATTTTATCATTATTTATTTTTTGAATAATAAAAACTTGACAACATTCATTATATTTTATGAGTCCGTTCATTTAAATTAATAAGAGATTGAAATTGAAAACGGAAGAAGAAATAACTCTATTTTTAATTGGTTCAAAATTCTTTAAAACCAATCTGAACCGATTGGCTGCTCAAGCAGAAGGTGTAAGGAATAGTGCGGAAATTGAATACCTGCATAGAATGAGAGTAGCTTCGAGAAGATTGTTAAATGGTTTAAGCACATTTTCCGAAGCGATACCAAAAAGAAAATTAAATAAATGGAATTTAGAAATTCGGTCACTCGTAAGAGTTTTAGGTAAGTCAAGAGATCTTGATGTTCAAATTAAATACTTGAGGTCAAACAGAAAAAATATAAAAACAAAAAATTATAAAATTGGAATCGAGAGATTAATTCTTCGTTTAGAACAGAGAAGAAATCAAAAACAGCCAGGAGTTGTTGAAGCGATATATGAATTTAATGAGAGCAGTTTTAAGCGGGACATTAAAAATATATTTGATGCAAGAAATTATAAAAAAAGGTTAACAATAAAAAAACTTCACGATAAAAAATTTATAAATAAAATTAAAAAAATTATATCAAGTAAAATTACAGGCGTTTTAGTTTTTGATGAAACTATTTATGATCAGCAAAATACAGCCGAATTGCATGAGTTGCGAAAAGCAATTAAGCAGCTTCGTTATACACTTGAAACATTCGATTTCCATTACGGGGGTTGCATTAAAATGCACATTAAAATCATAAAAAACATTCAAGATATATTAGGCAGAATTCATGATTATGATATGTGGGTAGAATTGATTCCAAAGTTTATCATCAAAGAAAAAAGAAGAACAGAAAAATATTTTGGAAACATAAAAAACTTTGGAAATATAGAAAGGGGGCTGCTGCATTTTTTAAAGGAAGTTAATAACAAAAGAAAAAAAGAATACAAGCAGTTCATCTTATATTGGGATGAATTAAAATCGAAAAAATATTGGGAAAGTATTCCGGTTGATTTAAATTCACTTATCAAATAAAGAATATGATTGAAGAAAAATATTTGACATGCTAAATGTACCTGTAATTCCCTAATAAAAATGTAAGCTTTGTTTTTACAAAACGCCCAATTTAGGCTAAATTATTACATATTGGGAGTGCTGCTGCATGGCATATTATTTGAGCTAACAATAGGCTGATTGGATTAATTTTTACTCAAAATTTTAGATCAGTTAATAAAAACATATTTGGTATTTAATAGAATAATAAAAACGGATCATGAAACAACTTCACTCATTACTTCAAAAACATATTCAAAAAAACCTTGGCGGCATAGATTCAGTTGATGGCGACTTGAAGAAGTTTATAAATGAAGTAAACTCAGATTATGTAAAAAGTGAAGTAGAAACTAGGAGCAAGGAAAACAGCGAAGCAGAAGATTGTATCGTTGTTGAAGAAAAAACCAACTTAAATCAAGTTGAATATTTGAAGGGTTTACTGTATGATAAAAATGCAGAGATTAAAAAACTGAAGGAAGAACTGCAATACCAATCTGATGAAAAAATTCACTCCGATATTATTTTAAGAAGTCTCTACAGAATAAACCAAGCCAGTTATGAAAGTGATACGCTTGAAAAAATGCTTAACAATATTCGCGAGATACTCGGTTCATTTATGGACACGACAAATTTCTTTATAGCATTGTATGATAATTCAACAGGCTTACTTTCGCTGCCATACTTTATTGATAAGAATGATCGCTTTGATACTTTTCCTGTAGGCAAAACCTTAACGGGTTATGTGATTGAAAATAACGAATCGGTTATGCTTTACAAAAATCAAATATTAGAGATGGTTGAGAAAGGATATATTGATCAAGTTGGAACTTTGCCCGAAGTGTGGCTCGGAGCGCCGATGAGAGCATCGGATGAAGTTAACGGGGCTGTTGTTGTGCAGAGTTATATTAGTTCCGATGCTTACACAATTAAAGATTTAGAAATATTAAAATTTATTGCAAAACAGGTAGGCTCTTTAATTGAAAGAAAAAAATCGGATGAAGCATTAAAGCAAAGTGAAGAAAAGTATAGAATGCTGATTGAGGCGATGAACGAGGGAGTAGTAATTTTAGACGATAGAGGTTTTATAAAATTTACAAATAATTCATTCTTAAAAAATTTGGGATACACAAAGGAGGAGTTGTGGGGATGCACGCCGAGTAAGATTTTGGCAAGTGAAAGCAAAAATAAAATTGCCGAGATGATGCGGAAAAGGAAAAAGGGAAATTCAGCATCCTCCTTTGAGATAGACTTAGTAAGAAAAGATAAAACAATTGTGAAAAGTTTAGTTTCACAAAGAAATGTTTATTCAACCTTAGGGCAGTTCCAGGGAAGCTTTGCAATTATTACTGATGTTACTGAAATAAAAAAAGCGGAATCTTCCTTTAGAAAATATTCCGAAGAGCTGGAAGAACTGAATGCCAATAAAGATAAGTTCTTTTCGGTAATTGCTCATGATTTACGAAGCCCGTTTATATCACTGCTCGGTTATACAGAAATTCTAAATGAGGATATTGACGAGCTTAGTCCGGATGAAACAAAGTTATTTGCATCAAATATTCATGAGTCCTCTCAAAATCTTTTTAGTCTGCTCGAAAATTTATTAGAATGGTCACGAATACAATCAGGTAAAATAAAGTTCTCACCGGTTAATATTAATCTTCAAAAACTCGTAGTTGAAACAATAGGGTTATTTTCAGAAAATGCACAGAGAAAAAATATCTTTTTAAATTTAGTCGATTCACCACTCACAGAAGTATTTGCAGATTTAAATATGATTGAGTCAGTACTTAGAAATTTAGTTTCCAATGCAATTAAATTTACTAATGAAGGCGGCACAATTAAAATATTATATACAGAAGAAAATGGTTTCTGCAAAATTTCTATTGAAGATAATGGCTGTGGAATTCCTGAAGAAAGCATTGATAAAATATTCAGTATTGGCGATCATATATCAACCAATGGAACTAACGATGAAAAGGGAACAGGGCTGGGACTAATTTTATGTAAAGAATTTGTTCAGAAAAATGGCGGCACAATTTGGGTAGAAAGTAAAGTAGATGTCGGCAGTAAATTTATATTTACAATTCCTCTTAATAATTAACGAGTATAAAACTTAAAGTGGTTTTAAAAACGTTACACACAAAAAATAATTATTCAAATTAACATCAAAAATTTTTAATTAATTGTAATAGATTTAATGTGACAATTAATTTTAATTTCATAAACAATAAAAAAATTTTATATTAATAGTATAAGCTGCACTAATAAATATAGTCTCGTTGAAAGGTATATGGTTATTGAGGTTTATGAGTTTGTTGAATTTTTAAAATCATCAGAACAAAAGCAGTTTTCTAATTGCTTGATTTAATTACTTTAAATTTATATATTGGCATCGCTCACTAAATAACAAGGGGAACATAAATGGCAAAAGCTAAAAAAGCTGCACCAAAGAAAAAAGCCGTAAAGAAAAAAGCTGCAAAAAAGAAAGCCGCACCAAAGAAAAAAGCAGCTAAAAAAGCTGTAGCAAAAAAATCGGCTGCAAAGAAAAAAGTAGCTAAGAAAAAAGCTGCACCAAAGAAAAAAGTGGCTAAGAAAAAAACCGCTAAGAAAAAAGCCGCACCAAAGAAAAAAGTGGCTAAGAAAAAAACTGCTAAGAAAAAAGCTGCACCAAAGAAGAAAGCAGCTAAGAAAAAAACTGCTAAGAAAAAAGCCGCACCAAAGAAAAAGGTAGCTAAGAAGAAAGCAGCACCGAAGAAAAAAGCAGCTAAGAAGAAAAAATAAATAATCGTAGTTCGTAATTTTACATCGCTGCAAATGATGTAAGTTTGATGAACAATAAACTTTGCGGTTTAAATTTATTAGCCTGCAAGTTTTTACTTGCAGGCATTACTTCTCTTTCTCTAATTCATACCCTATACAATTTTATTTAGACTTATTGTTTAAATAACTGTCTAAAATGATTAAACCAATCTGCTAAAAAAATCTTTAAATTTATTGTGTTCAACCGATACACAAATTCTTGCAAATTTGGCAGCTTCTTCTTTATTAGTTTGTGTAAAGAAAGAGAGCGCAACGCTGCCGATGTTTGCTTCGAGCAGTTGATCAAAACTTTTATTTACTATTACAAAAATACCAATCGGTTTCGAATCTGAGTAAAACTCTTTTGCCAATAAATTATTTTCTTCTAAGTATTCAATATTCTTTGCTATTCCATCTTTTGTATCTCTTTTAAAATCATCCGATGCCTTGATGCCTTCTTCAGTTGTTAAAAGTTTTTCAACCAAAATTTGAGCAAATGCATTTATTCCATTTGTAGAATAAAGTAAATTTGTGTTAAACTCTTTATTAAATTCTTTATCGTTTGTATGAATGAAACCAATGCGCTGACCGCTTAAACCGATTGATTTACTGAAACTTTCTGAAATGATTACATTATTGAACTCCAGCAGAGATTCGTACATTTTATCAGTTTTATCTTCAAACAATAACCTGTAAGGGCTATCCCAAATTATAACTACATTATTGTCATTCAATTTTCTAACAAGTTTTAATAATTCTTCATCATCGTGCTTATCGCCAACCGGATTATTAGGATCACAAATTATTACAGCATCTCCGCTTAATTGCTCAGCATGCTTATCCAAATAATCAAAACTATTGTAGGAATCAAAGGGCGTGCTATTAATCTTCATTATATTTGTGTAAGCGCCCCAATAATATTTTGAGATATGAATTTTATTAACCTTGAGAGTTTTAACAATTAAGTCTAATCCTCCCATTCCGCCGTTAGTAATAAAAATATTATCCGAAGAAGTTTTGGAATGAAAATAAAAATCGTTTATAGCATTGCGTAAACCCAGGCGACCATTATTAGGCGGATAAACTTGAATGTCATTTGAATTAAAATCAATAAGCGGAATAATTTTGGAGAGATTAATATTTGTTACTGCATTTACACCTCTATTAAGGTATAAATATTCCTTGCCCGATTCTTTACTCATCTCCCTTAATTTTTCACCAATCCCAACAATTGCTGAATATTTTGCGCCGGTCTCATTGATCTTCATTTTTTTATCCTTTCTTTTTAATAATTAGCTAGCAAAAATAATAAATGTTTTTTCTGAAACCAGTATAAAACAAATTCACGAAATTATTTTTACGATAATTTAAAAAAACAGTTAAAAAAACTTTAATAAATTTACTTCCTAAATCAGGCTGCAATTCAGATGTAAAAATATTTTATTTATCTTGTACCACTAACGCGGTTCGATCAAATCTATTAATTCGAGTTCTGCAAACATTCAACTCTTCCAGAGTCGTTCCCGACCGCAGAGCGGTCAAATGTTTGCGGCATTAAACACACCGCTTATAACAAGAACCACGTTTATAGTTCAACTTCCGTTTAAGTTTTACTGATAAAGATTATTACATGTACTTTTAACATTATTAATTTGAAATTACTATTAACAAAAATTTAATTAGTTGAATGAACAAGAAGCATTCTCAAATAATTAACTAAAAAATATTTGAAAACTAACCTTAATCAAACTTTTTAACCTATTTGAAAGCTATTTCTACATTCATTTACGGCAATTTAATTTCTTGTGAATTTTAACCTAAATTTATTATATATGGTATAATAATTGAACATTATATTTAGGACAGTTTAAAAACCAACTAAATGACATAATATCTTTTAATTATAAAAGTCAGTTTAAGACTATGATTTGGAGTAAGTTTTAATGAATATCGAGCCGGTACGTAATTCAACAATTTTAATTGTAGATGATAGTGCAGCAAATCTTGGATTTTTAAGAGATTATCTGCTGATGTATAAGTTTAAGGTACTAATTGCACAAGATGGGCAAACTGCATTAGATTTAATTACACAAGGGGAGCGCCCCGATTTAGTAATGCTCGATATTATGATGCCCGGCATGGACGGATTTGAGGTTTGCAAAAGACTTAAAGAAAATGAAGCTACAGTAGATGTACCGGTTATATTTTTAAGTGTTCTAAGCGAAGCTGCTGATAGACTTAGAGGTTTTGAAATTGGGGCAGTAGATTATATTGATAAACCTTTTCAGAAGGAAGAAGTACTTGCAAGGGTAACTGCACAGCTTACGATAAGAAAACAGCAGCAAGATTTAAGAAGAGAAATTAAAGAACGTACACAAGCCGAGAAACAGCTTCAAAAATATACAGAAGAATTAAAAGAGCTTAATGCTAGCAAAGATAAATTCTTTTCTATAATTGCTCACGATTTGAAAAGCCCCTTCACCGCACTGCTTGGTTTCGCTGATTATCTGACAAGTCAGCTTGATGAGTTAAGCAAGGATGAAGTTAGAGAATGTTCAACTAATATTTACAAATCGGCGCAGGGTGTTTTTAATTTACTCGAAAATTTACTTCATTGGTCTTCGATGCAGACAGGCAGAATTGAGTTTGCACCGATGAGTTTTAATCTAAATAAATTGATTGATGAAACCTTTATTCTTTATCAAGTAAATGCATTTAAGAAAAAAATTACACTTGTAAACGAAATGAATGCAAGTGTTGAAGTGTATGCTGATAGAAAGATGGTTGAAACTATTTTACGTAATCTAATTTCAAATGCAATTAAATATACACCCGCCGGCGGAGAAGTTGGCATATCTGCAAAACCAAATGAGGAGAAAGTTGAAATTGCTGTATCCGATACAGGTGTTGGAATTTCGACTGAACAGATGGCTGCTTTATTTAAAATTGATGAAGATCAAAACGGAATTGGACCCAATAAAGAAATGGGCACCGGAATTGGATTAATACTTTGTAAAGAGTTCGTAAATAAAAACAACGGTAAAATTTGGGTAGAAAGCAAAATGGGAGAAGGGAGTAAATTTATATTTTCCTTACCTGTCATAAAAATCGAAAATAATTGGAGAACGACAAAACTGAATAAAACTTTTTAACGCGTCTTATCAATTCTTTTTAATTCCCATCAAAGTATGCCTGCCTTACAATAACAAATTAGTAAGCAATTTAAATTTGTAAACAGTAAAATTTAACAATTATTCAAAAATTTATTAACTTGGGTTTATATTATTACCCTATATCTTAATTTATGAGTATAATAAAATTAATAAATTAAAGGAATTGTAATGGACGACTTGAGAAAAAATGATGACCATGAAATAGAAGATATCGAACTTATAGAATGGTTGGAATCGCTGGAATATGTGCTTCAAAACGGAGGACCGGAGAGGGTCAGAGAACTGCTTCATGAACTTGATACCCATGCGCATGAAGCAGGTGTTGATTTACCGTTTACAGCAAACACACCTTACATTAACACAATACCTAAAGATAAGCAGCCTAAATTTCCCGGTGGGAGAGAAATAGAGCGAAGAATAAAAAGTTTAGTACGCTGGAATGCGATGGCAATGGTAGTTAGAGCAAATAAGCAGGAAGCCGGAATTGGCGGTCATATTTCAACTTATGCTTCCGCAGCAACCCTGTACGAAATTGCGTTCAACCATTTCTTTAAAGGTAAAGATAATATTGCAGATGGAGATCAAATTTATTTCCAGGGTCACGCATCTCCCGGAATTTACGCACGAGCTTATCTCGAAGGAAGAATATCAACAGAACAATTAGAGAATTTTAGACGTGAATTAAGTAAAGGAGGCGGTCTCGCTTCCTATCCGCATCCCTGGTCGATGCCTAATTTTTGGGAGTTTTCAACAGTTTCAATGGGACTTGGACCTATTATGGCAATATACCAAGCCCGGTTTAACAGATACTTAGAAGACAGAGAATTAATTAGAAAAAGTGATAACAAAGTTTGGGCATTTTTAGGTGATGGTGAAACTGATGAACCTGAAGCTCTTGGTGCAATTTCACTTGCCAGCAGAGAAAATCTTGATAATTTAATTTTTGTGATTAATTGTAATCTGCAAAGGCTCGATGGTCCGGTTAGAGGAAATGGAAATATTATTCAAGAACTTGAAGCTGTATTTAGAGGAGCGGGCTGGAATGTAATTAAAGTAATTTGGGGCGGCGATTGGGATGTTCTGCTCGAACACGATCATTCCGGTAACCTGCTGCGGAGAATGAATGAAAGTATAGATGGTGAATCGCAGAACTATGTTGTAAGAGGCGGAAAATATATTCGGGATCACTTTTTCGGTAAGTACCCAGAACTTGGAGAACTAGTTAAAAATTATTCCGATGAAGCCTTAGAAAAAATGAAAAGAGGCGGGCACGATCCTGAAAAGGTTTATGCCGCCTATCAAGCCGCCGTGTCGCATAAAGGTGCGCCTACAGTTATTCTTGCAAGAACCGTTAAAGGTTACGGTTTGGGTGAAGCAGGCGAAGGCAAAAATATTACTCACCAGCAGAAAAAATTGAATGAAGAGGAACTAAAACATTTTAGAACAAGATTCGGCATCCCTATTTCAGATGAGGATGTTTCAAAAGCCCCGTTCTATAAACCTTCTGAAGACAGTGCAGAAATTAAATACTTGAAAGAAAGAAGAATAGCGCTTGGAGGATATGTTCCTAAAAGAGTTGTTCGCAATCAGCCGATACATACTCCCCCTGAAGAATTGTTCGAAGAGTTTTATAAAGGTACCGGTGACAGGGAAGTTTCCACAACCATGGTTTTTGTTAGAATACTTAATAAGCTATTGAAAGACCGTGAAATTGGAAAACTTATTGTACCCATAGTACCCGATGAAGCCAGAACATTTGGTATGGAAGCTCTGTTTCGACAAATTGGAATTTATTCTCATATTGGTCAGCTTTACGAACCGGTCGATAGCGACAGTCTTCTTTATTATAAAGAAGCAAAAAATGGTCAGATACTTGAAGAAGGTATTACTGAAGCCGGGTCAATGTCATCATTTATTGCTGCCGGTACTGCCTATGCAACGCACGCAGTTAATACAATTCCTTTCTTCATCTACTATTCAATGTTCGGCTTTCAAAGAGTTGGTGATTTAGCCTGGGCAGCCGCAGATATGCGCTGTAAGGGATTTCTTATTGGAGGTACTTCCGGAAGAACTACCTTAGCAGGTGAAGGTCTTCAGCATCAAGACGGACAAAGTCATTTACTCTCATATTCAATACCTAATCTTATCAGCTACGACCCTGCGTATGCCTATGAGTTGGCTGTGATTATACGCAACGGTATTTACAGAATGTTTGAAAAACAAGAAGATATATTGTTTTACATAACTGTTATGAATGAAAATTACGAACAGCCGTCAATGCCAAAAGGAGTTAAGAAGGATCAAATTCTAAAAGGAATGTATAAACTGAAAGCATCAACTAAAAAAACTTCAAAAGCAAAAGCACATTTATTAGGCAGCGGTACAATACTGAATGAGGTAATCAAAGCAAAAGATATTTTAGAAAAAGATTATAATGTATCAACAGATGTGTGGAGTGTTACCAGTTATAAAAATCTTCATACAAACGCATTAGAGATTGAAAGATGGAATATGATGAATCCTACAAAAAAAGCGAAAGTACCCTACATAAGTGAATTAACAAGCGGCGAAAGCGGAGTGTTTGTAGCGGCTTCTGATTATGTCCAAATATTAAAAGATTCTGTCGCAAAATATGTACCGGGAAAACTAATAACCCTTGGAACTTACGGTTTCGGCAGAAGTGAAGGCAGATCTCAGCTGCGTGACTTTTTTGAAGTTGACGCTAAACATATTGCTTATGCAGCACTTTACTCCCTTTACAAAGAGAAAAAAATTAAAGTTGAAGTAATTAATAAAGCTATTAAAGAGTTAGGAATTGATGCCAAGAAACCGATTCCGTGGACTGTATAATTGAAAATTAATTTGGATAAAAAATGTTAACTGAATTTAAACTTCCTGAATTAGGTGAAAATATTGAAACGGCTGATATCACAAAAGTATTAGTATCAGTCGGAGATAAAATTAAGGTTGATCAATCGGTGTTAGAAATTGAAACCGATAAGGCAACTGTTGAAGTTCCTTCAGAAGTGGAAGGTGTGATTAAAGAAGTTCTTGTTAAAGACGGAGACCAGGCTAAAGTTGGTGATGTAATTCTAAAAGTGGAAGGGGAAACATCGGACTCTGAACAACCGAAAGAAGACCAAGCGGGTAAAGCTGAGGAATCAACAGCGGATGAGAAAAAATCCGATGAGACTTTAGAGACTTCCTCAAAAAACGGTGATGAAAATAACCAGGAAAATGTAACCCAAGAAGAGAGTGAGGAAGAGGACAATAAAACTACCGGCGGTATTATTGAAATTGAACTGCCGGAATTAGGCGAAAATATTGAATCCGCTGATATAACTAAGGTTTTAGTTTCTAAAGGTGATACAATTGAGATAGACCAAGGTCTGCTCGAAATAGAAACTGATAAAGCTACGGTAGAGGTACCGTCGGAAGTAGCCGGTACTATTAAAGAAGTCAAGGTTAAAGACGGTGATAGTGCAAAAGTTGGTGATGTAATTTTTGTTGTTGAAACTTCAGGCGGTAAAAAAGCTAAGTCTAAAAGTGAATCAAAAACAGAGAAGAAATCTGAACCGGTTAAGAAGCCCGATACCCAAAAAGATGAATCGCAAAAAAGTGAGAAAAGTGTATCAACTGAAGTAGAGAGAAGTGATACAGCAAGTCTCCGAAAAAAAATGAAATCAAGTAAAATTGCTCCCGCCTCGCCAACTGTAAGAAGATTCGCACGTGAAATAGGAATTGACATTCATACAGTAAACGGTACAGGTCCCGGCGGAAGAATTTCAATTGATGATGTTAAAGTTTATGCCAAAAGTATTAACGAGCAGATCAGCAAGTCAGGCGGAACTTTTTCAATGGGTGTTCAGTCGGAATCACTTCCCGATTTTTCAAAGTGGGGTGATGTTGAAAGAAGACCGATGTCTAACATCCGCAGAAAAACTGCCGAGCATTTATCATACGCGTGGAGTTCTATACCCCATGTTACACAATACGATAAAGCGGATATTACTGAATTGGAAAAATTGCGGAAGAAGTTTGCAAAGCAAGCCGAAGCCGCCGGGGGAAAATTAACCATAACTGTAATTCTGCTTAAAGTTATTGCATCAGCGCTTAAAAAATTTCCCGAGTTTAATACCAGCGTTGATATGAGCAATAAAGAAATTATTTACAAAAGCTATGTAAACATTGGTATTGCTGTTGATACGGATAGAGGATTACTTGTTCCCGTAATACGAGATGTTGATAAGAAGAATATAATTGAATTGGCTGCAGAACTCACCGAGTTATCGGAAAAAGCACGTGATAAAAAATTATCATTAGATGAAATGCAGGGAGGTAATTTTTCAATTAGTAATTTAGGAGGAATTGGCGGTACATACTTTACTCCAATTGTTAACGCGCCCGAAACAGCAATACTTGGTGTTTCGCGCGGCAGTAAAGAGGCAGTACTTATCGACAATGAATTCGTTCCTCGACTATTGCTCCCTCTATCATTATCTTACGACCATAGAGTTATTGACGGAGCTGATGCTGCTCGATTTATTAGATGGGTTTCGCAAGCTTTGGAAAACCCGTTTTTACTTAGTTTAGAAGGATAAAAAATTCTTTTGCCCCAATGGTGGTTTGTCATTGCGAATCCGTCGGCTGACGGATGAAGCAATCTCTAGATTGGGATTACTTCGTCGCAAAAAACGACTCTCCGCCGCGCCTGCCTGTCGGCAGACAGGGCGGATAAACTCGTAATGACAGTTTGGAATTGCCGTTCTGAATGGAGACCTATCTTGTCGAAATGAAGAATCTCTTTGAAATAATAGTAGAAATTAAAAAGTATTTATGCGGAGAAATTAATGTCAACAAAAACTCAAATTGCTGTTTTAGGCGGCGGACCCGGTGGTTATGCTGCAGCTTTTTTAGCTGCCGATCTCGGAATGAAAGTTACACTAATTGATAAGGATGTGAACCCCGGCGGAGTTTGTCTCTACCGAGGATGTATTCCTTCAAAAGCATTGCTGCATGTTGCTAAATTAATTCACGAAACCGAAATATCTAAAAATTGGGGTGTAACTTATTCAAAACCTAAAATTGATTTGGATAAACTGCGTGAGTTTAAAAATGGTGTAGTTAATAAAAATACCGGCGGACTTGGGCAATTAGTTAAAGCTCGTAAAATAAACTACATACAAGGAACAGGGTCGTTTGTAAATTCAAATACAATTTATGTTGATAAGGCGGATGGAAGCCATGATGAAATTGAATTTGAAAATGCAATTCTCGCTACCGGCTCACTCCCAACAAAAATTCCCGGTTTATCAATTGATTCAGAACGAGTTATGGATTCTACAGATGCACTTGAATTAAAGGACGTGCCTAAAACTTTGCTGGTTATCGGCGGCGGTTATATAGGTTTGGAAATGGGCTCGGTTTATTCTGCACTCGGCAGTAAAGTTACTGTTGTTGAAATGATGCCCGGAATTTTACCCGGAGCTGATAAAGATCTGGTTAATGTTCTTTCAAGAAGTATAACACCAAAATTTGAAGCAATACATACGAATACTAAAGTAACAGATTTAAGTGATACCGGTAAAAAAATCAAAGTAAAACTTGAAGGTGAAAAAATTGAAAAAACGGAACAGGAATTTGATAAAGTTTTAATTTCTGTTGGTCGTAGTCCGGCAACAAAAGGATTGGGCTTAGAGAACACTAACGTAAAAATAAATGAACGCGGATTTGTTGAAGTTAACGAGCAGGGGAAAACAAGCGATAATTCAATTTACGCAATTGGTGATATTGTAGGCGGGGCAATGCTCGCGCATAAAGCATCAGCGGAAGGCAAGGTTGCAGTTGAAGCAATTGCAGGTCATAATGTTGCTTTTGAACCGAATGCAATTCCTGCTGTTGTTTTTACTGATCCTGAATTAGCCTGGGCTGGGTTAACGGAAATCGAAGCCAAAGAAAAAGGTATTAAAGTGGAAGTTGCAAGATTTCCGTGGGCTGCTTCGGGAAGGGCAACAACTTTGGACCGCAACGATGGTATGACAAAATTAATAATTGATCCCGAAACTGAACGAGTATTGGGAATGGGCGTGGTTGGCGCCGGCGCAGGAGAACTAATTGCCGAAGGTGTGCTTGCTGTTGAAATGGCGGCACTTGCTAAAGATGTTGCTCTAAGTATTCATCCTCACCCAACATTGTCTGAGACTGTTATGGAATCTGCGGAAGTTTACTTTGGTGAGAGTACTCATTTGTACCGACCGAAGAGAAAATAAGTTTATTTAATATTGTATTATTCAAACAGCTGAACAAAAGCCCGACTTTTTAGAAAAGTCGGGCTTTTTAATTTCGTACAGTAACGTAGATTGCTCGTGCCAAGGGCATCATTTTGTGGCAATCTGCGTTTAAAAAACAGATTGTCACAAAGTGATCCCGTTAGGACAAGCAATCTATTTTACTATTCCAATCACAACCGAAATGAATTTCGGTTTACATGTAACTCGAAATTTATTTCGAGAGTGAATTATTAATATTTTAATTTGCACACAAATAGTTTAAAAGCAAAAACCCGACTTCTCCAAAAAGTCGGGTTTTTACAAAGCATTGAATATTATTTGTTTTAACTAAAAAGTAAAACTTATTCCAATATTAAAAAGCATACTATTAACAATATTGTAAATCAAACGCCACATATTATTTAATTAGCATCATTTTCTTACTTTCCGAATATTTCCCCGCTGTCAAACGGTAAATGTAAATTCCACTTGGTAAATTCGAGGCGTCAAACTTTACATTGTACGTGCCTTGTGATTGAAATTCATTAACTAATGTTTTTAATTCTTTTCCGAGGACATCATAAACTTTCAAACTGACCGTTCCTTCATTCGGTATCTGGTATTTTATTACCGTTTGCGGATTAAACGGATTGGGGTAATTTTGGTGCAAATTATATTCAGCCGGCAGAGGATCATCTGAAACAATAAGAGTTGGATCATCCTTAATTGCAATTAGATTTTGCTTGTGATCACTCAATAGAGTACTTCCATTAAGACCAATATACAAAGTACCGTCTGAACCTATAGCCGGAGAAGCGTCAAATTCATATTCTTCTATAAGTAATTTCCAGAGTAGTTCTCCTTCATTGCTTATTGCATAAAAATAGCCGGGCCAGGTTGGACCGCAGTAAATTGTACCATCGGCATCGCAAACTAACCCGTGATCCATTTGATCAGTTTGATTGTCTAAAAGGTATTCCCAGTTTACATCGCCGTTATAATTGACAGATATTATCCGGTCACCAAAATTATATGCATAAAATATACAGTTCCCATTTTTATCTAAAGTAGGGGCAGCATATTGAGGTGCTATACTCTGAGCAATATATTTCCATTTAACACTCCCGTCATCTTTTAGGCAAAATAATCCAACATCATAAGGGTTACTTGAATCGGCACCAAAGACGTATATATTATTTTGATTATCTACCAAAGGGGCACCATAATTGGATTCGTAGAATGGATATCTCCACAATAGATTTAGGTTTAGGTCAGCGGCATTCAGATAACTTGGCTTTATGTTACCCCCGCGAAGTCCGGTATGATAATAAACTGTATCGCCTGATGGTGAGAAGGAAAAATCAGTAATAATATCTAAAATTAATTTTTCAAGTATAATTTCTCCTTCAGGGCTTACAACCTTGCTGGTTCCAGCAGCAACATAAATATTACCATCTTTTGATATTGCAAAATTAAATCTGTGTCCATCTTCAACCTGCAGTTTCCATTTAAGCTGCCCATCGAGTGTAAAGGCATAAAGATAACCATGATTTGATCCCATATAAACTGTACTATCTGAGGTAACAATCGGATTTGTCCAATTTGGAACAAAGGAGTCAGTTTCATAAATCCAGTAAGGTTCACCCGAGGGATAATAAGCATAAAATTTATTATGATTGCTCGTATCAACTGAATTTGTGCCGAAATATAAAATATCGTCAAATCCTATCGCCGGTCCATCAACAATACCAAGCGGCAGGTCTGCACGCCAAATAACATTTGCTGTTTTAGGTCCTACAAATTGTGATCTACCGGTGCATTGCATATCGCCCCTAAATGCTGGCCATGGGGAATCAGCTAAGGATGGCCAATCGATAGTTTCTTGTTGTTGACTGAATAAAATAGTAGAGAAAAATAATAGTAAAGTAATTAAAGAAAATAGGTCTTTCATAGTTTTGGTCCGGAATTAATTTAATAAATAATACACTTTTAAGGATATTATGAGTACACAATTCATCCTTTGATCTATATTAAATTTTAAAAATTTCCTAAGCAGCTTTTACGTAATAAGAAAAATGATTCATAACATCTAACAAATACAATGTTTTGAAATTTTACTATCAAAAGTTATGAGGTTAAAATGGAAGATGCAACTATATTCTAAATGACTCTAAAATCAAAGGTGTTTTACCCTAGAATGTCCAGTATTTTTTGTGCCGAAGGGATCACTTTGTAGTAATCTGCGTTTAAAAAACAGATTGCGAGCAATCTATTTTACTATTCCAATCACAACCGAAATGAATTTCGGTTTACATGTAACTCGAAATTTATTTCGAGAGTGAATTATTAATTTTTTACTTTGCACACAAATAGTTTAAAAGCAAAAACCCGACTTTTTAGAGAAGTCGGGTTTTTTATGAAGTGTTGTAGGTTATTTAGTTTTAACTAAAAAGTAAAACTCATTCCAATCTTAAAAGTTTCTAAAGTCAATGGTGTTTCACTTGAAAAGGGCCAGTTCATTTTATTACGCTGTAAAGAATAAAAACCATACGCAAATGCATTTTGCAGTACAAAATTAATAATCGGTCCGGCTTCGGGAGTTGATTCAATAATTTCATCAGTAAAATATGATAGCGCTCCAAGTCCAATATATTTAATTACTTCGCTGCCTGCCCATTTCCAAAAGAGGTGCCGGGGAAAAATTACTGTTGCTTCATAGCCGGCATTTATTGAGATAAAATCGTTGTAATCAATCCTAACTCCTCCCTCAGCTTGACTTCCAAAACGAAAAGTATCTTCATACCTATCAATAATTTTCAGCTGGCTGGGGGATGAATTCATTAATCTTTCAGATGAAATATTTGACCAGACAAAACCATTCTGGTCGTAAGGTAAAATTGAAATTTTACCGGCACGGTAACCGTAACCATTTCTGTTCGCAAAACCAAAACGCCATGCACTCAGCTTAGTTTTATCATCCTTACTCGCGGAACTCAAATCATCGGAGATGTGAGAAACGAAAAGAAATTTATCATGAAATTCAAGTATAGGCGCTTTGTAATATTCATCAACAGAACTATAGCCTAATTTAATTTCTGTAATTCCCGCATTGGAAAAATCTTCTCCAAAATTTTTATGCTTAAAATTTGAGAAGCCGTAATTAAGTTCAATCATCGGTTGTGCTGAATCATCCCAATCAAATTCAAAATTGTAATCAATATCAGAGCTTGTTGTAATCTGAGCGAATTGGTTATTGTTTTGTGCTTGCAGCATGTTTGAGGCAATTAGTAATGCCGATATAAAAATTGTGAAAATTTGTTTTTTCATTTTAAATGTATTTATTGTTAGTAAGTCTAATTATTTAGACGAACCCATTTTAATAAATGTTACAAGTTAAATGATTAAAAGTTATAAGGTTAGATCAAAAAAATGTTAGTCTATTTTTATACCCGATTTTTGCTCTAAAGTTTTTACAAGAGTTTCCAGCAGAACATCATTTTGAACAGGCTTGGTAAGAAAAACATCAACCCCGGCTTTGTACGCGTTATCTTTATCACGCTGAAAAGCATGAGCCGATAACCCTACAACGGGCATGTTTTGATATTCGGGCATTTCTCTAATTTCACGGGTTAGTTGAAACCCATCTTTTTTGCCTCTTAAAGAAATATCCATAAGAATAATATCAAATTTAGTTTCATTTAATTTTTCATAAAATGTTTCTGAGGAGTCACATATCTCGAGATCAAATTTCCTTTTAAGAAAAATTTGCAGGAATTTTTGGTTTTCATAATCATCTTCAACTACTAATAATTTTGGTCTGGCTGTTTCGTTCTCGCTCATGTGATTTGTCCCGTATTAAAAATCAAAATAACTAAATCTTATTGTATCAAATATATTAAAACTAACTGAAATTGCAAATGATACATTCTTTATTACTATCGAAAAAAAACTGCTGATTGTTTAATGTTCTTTTGCTGTTTTTCATTTTTCAAATATAATTAATTTGATCTTTCAAATAAAACACAAATTTATTACATTTTGTATGACCATATTGGTCGCATAAACAATTTGGATAATTTTCCAAACTACTTGCAATAAGCCCGGTTCTGCCGGGTTTATTTTTGTTCAAAAAATTTTGTAATGTTGAACTTTAATTTACAGAAACAAAGAAATATTTCTAAATGAAGCAGCCCTTGCTAATTGACATGGATGGAGTATTAAGATTGGGAAACAAACCCGCGCCCGGTCTCCCGGAATTTTTTGAATACTTAGAAAATTCCGGAAGGAAAGTTTGCATAATTAGTAACTCAACCTTAGCGGATTCAGCAGGATTTATACAATTTTTCAAATCGAATTCAATTGATTGTAAAATACCAATTTTAACTACTGTTGAAGGAACATTAAAATATGTTAAGGATAATTATGAAAGAATTGAAATCCACTGCGGTGAAAAGGTAAAGCATTTGTTTAATGAATATATTGATAGTGAAACTCCGCAGGCAATTATTGTTGGGGATATCGGCAAAGCCTGGAACTTTGAAATATTGAATGACATTTTCAAAAAAGTTTTAGCCGGTGCGGATTTAATTGCTATGCAGAAAAATAAATTTTGGAGCACACCTGAAGATGGACTATTGCTTGATGCCGGAGCTTTTATAAAAGCAATTGAGCATGCAGCAGGAAAAGAAGCTTTGCTTATCGGTAAACCTTCACCCTTGTATTTTCAGAATGCACTGCAGTTTATCGGATTAAATAAAGATGAAAAATTTATAATGCTTGGCGATGATTTGGAAACTGATATTCTCGGTGCGAAAAATTTAAACTCAACCGGAATATTAATTTATACCGGTAAAACAAATAGAGAGATGGCTAAAAAATCTAGTGTTAAACCCGATTTTGAAATTGACACTCTTATTGATGCCATTGAATTACTTGAAAAAAATAATTGATATTTAGGAGAATTTATGACTACTGAAATAAAACGAAACAGTAAAATATTAAGAAGAGAAGATACGGCACTTTTAATAATTGATGTTCAAAAACGAATTCTCGGAGTGATGCAGAATCATGAAGAATTAGTGAAAAATATTATAAAGTTAATTAAGGGTGCAGAAATACTTGGGATAAAAATTTATTATACCGAGCAGTATCCAAAAGGTTTGGGCGAAACAATTGATGAGTTGAAAAATCTTCTTAATAAAAATGAAGCCGTTCACAAAATGACTTTTAGCTGCAGCGGAGCCGGAGATTTATTTTCAGAACTTAAGAAAAATAATTTTTCTCAAATTGCAGTATGCGGAATCGAATCGCATGTTTGTGTTCAGCAGACGGTGCTCGATTTAATTGAAAACGATTTTCAAGTTACGCTTACTGCCGATGCATGTTCTTCACGTAGAAAAACCGATTACGATTTTGCAATGGATAGAATGAGACAGCATGGGGCAGAAGTTACCACGACGGAATGTGTATTATTTGAACTGCTGCAAGTTTGCGGAACTGATGAGTTTAGGTCAATTTCAAAACTTGTTAAATAATTCAGCGGATGAATTTATTAAAATATACTTTTCTACTCGTTCTCATTTTTTACTGCACAATTGATGCTTCGGATATAGAAGCAAAAAACGACAGCACTGAAAGTGATTCCTTTGAATATCTATTATTTCCTTTTGTGTTTTTCTCACCCGAAACTAATTTAGCCTTTGGCGGCGGGGGTATAGCTTATTTTAAGGCGGATGCAAATCCATTGGGTAAGCCTTCTAAAATTACTTTTTCTGCCTATTACACTATTAATCAGCAGTACAGTGTTGATATAATTCCCCAAATTTATTTGTGGCGCGAAAAAGTTTTTTTGTCGGTTGAATTTAATTACAGCAAAGCCATTGATAAGTTTTTTGGTATCGGTAATAAAACTGTTGATAACGGAATTGAAGATTACGAGCATTTAAACTTGAGGTTCACTACAAATATCAGCTACAAGGTTTATGAAAATCTGCAGTATGGAATTATTTATCAATTTGAAAGAAGAAGCATTAAAGACAAGTTGGATAACAAATTATTGGATGATGTGAACTTGCTCGGCTCCGGCGGGGGAGTTTCATCGGGAATTGGTGTCTCAACTTTTTGGGATACACGCGATAATATATTTTTCCCTTCGCAAGGGGGGCTTTATGAAATCAAAGCTGTTTTTTCTTCAAAGGCTCTCGGCAGCGATTTTAATTATAACAATTATGAATTCAATTTTCGGCGTTACAATACATTAACCGAGAATCATTATTTGGCTTTCCAGTTTTATTTAAATATGGTTAGAGGCTATCCTCAGTTTTATGCGTTAGCAGCTTTGGGCGGTCAAAATATAATGCGCGGTTATTACGAAGGCAGATACAGAGACAATAATTATTTTTCAATTCAAACAGAGTATAGAGTTAAGCTATTTTGGAGATTTGGTGCAGTTGTGTTTCTCGGAATTGGTGATGTTGCCGATAGGGTGAGTAATTTTAAATTTAAGTATCTAAAACCAAGTTACGGTGCCGGATTAAGATATATGATGGATGAAGATGATAAGCTGAATTTACGGATTGATTTAGGTTTTGGTAAAAATGGGTTTGGTGTTTATTTTTCTATTGAAGAAGCGTTTTAGTTTTATTATATCATAAATATTTTAAAACGGGTAAATAGACAGAAAAATAATTGTAATTGTGCATCAGCCTGTTGAACCCCTAATGGGGTTCGATCAATTCATTTAATTCCATATCTACAAACATTCAACTCCTCCGGAGTTGTTACCGACCGCAGCGCGGTCAAATGTTTGTAGCACGAAATGAACCCAATACAATATAGAACCACGTTAGTGGTTCAACTACCATTAATAAAAAACGTTACTTTAATAAAATTTACATCCTAAATGAGGCTGCAATTCAAACATAAAAATATTTTATTTATCCTTGAACCACTAACGCGATTCCGTCAATTCTACTAATTTAATTTCTACAAACATTCAACTCCTCTGGAGTTGCTGTTGACTGCATCTCGGTCTAAACTTTCCTGACGGCAGTAATGTGTTTGTAGAATTAACCGCACCCAATACAACAAGAACCACGTTAGTGATTCAATTGCAAATTATTTCCATTCAAAATCTTGATCAATTATTTATAGTTGATCAATCATTCTGTTGAACCCCAAACGGGGTTCGATCAATTCATTAAATTCAATATCTGCAAACATTCAACTCCTCCGGAGTTGTTACTGACCTCAGCGCGGTCAAATGTTTGTAGCACGAAATGAACCCAATACAATATAGAACCACGTTAGTGGTTCAACTACCATTAATAAAAAACATTACTTTAATAAAATTTACATCCTAAATGAGGCTGCAATTCAAACATAAAAATATTTTATTTATCCTTGAACTACTAACGCGATTCCGTCAATTCTACTAATTTAATTTCTACAAACATTCAACTCCGCTGGAGTTGTGGCTGACCGCAGCGCGGTCAAAACTTGCCTGACAGCAGCCAGGTGTTTGTAGGTATCGTGGAATTTGAAAGAGGGGAACCGCTTTAGCGGTTCAACTGCATTTGGGAAAAAAGAGATTTAAAATTTGAGATTGAAGGAAAGATTTAGCGCGTTGTTACGGCTTGGAAGTAATGAAAAATTATCGAGCAAGGTTTCTTCTTTATCTTTTTCATGATAAATATTATAAACAAAAATTGACATTAAAGTACCAACCGTAGCACCGATTAGAACATCTGTAACATAATGCTTATTATCAAGCATACGTGAATAGCCGACATAACCAGCCCACCCGTAAAGCAACCCGAATGAGGAAAATTTTAGAACAGACCTAAGGGTTTGATCGTTCTTTGTAACGTTCCATTCATTCAGTAAATTATTGACCTCAAGAAATAAATATGTTGAAGTAGCAAAAGTTGTTGAGGTGTGTCCGCTGAAAAAACTTCTTGTATCGGATTCATCCGGTCGCTGTCGTTTAACAATTGTTTTTGTGTATTCGGTTAAAGTGTAGGTATATACAATTGCTTTCTTAAATAAAAATATATCTCTAAAAGTATTTTTTGAAATTTTTGTATCAGTAAATAAACCTAAACCAACTGCAGCAAGAAGCCTTCCTCCGAAAAAAAGATTTGGATAATAATCTTGATCAAAACTGCCGAAGGACTCACGATTGTTTACACCAACCGAGCCGCTTATTTTCTTTTCGAATGTTGATGCAGGAATATAAATTGAATTGTGAAGAGGACTTTTATCATAAAATTTTCTTGTAAAATATGCTGCTCCAATCGGTATGTCATACCATTCGGCTGATTCTAAAAGTCCGCCCCAAAGATTGCTGAATGTGGATGAAAACTTATTTTGTTCTTGAAAACTTTGACTGCATACAGCCGCATTCAAAGAAAACAAGAGTGTTATGGATATGAATAATTTATTCAATTATTAAAATAATCTTTTGTTAATAAATTTAAATTATCGTTAATGTAATTTCTTCTTTGGGAAATATAGGATTTTAAATTTTCAATTTCAGTCAAAAAATTATACCTGCCCCCGCTGCCCAAATATGGGTCTAAATTGTAGCCGTCTTCAATAATATTTTTAGTTGAATCAATAACAGGAAAAATATTTTGTTCTGTAAAAATATTGTTCAACTGATATTCCAATTCATCCTTGTACAAATTAAAAGTTGAATCATTTTGAAATAGCTTTTTGATAATGGAGTTTTCACCCGCCAATTTTGAAAGATTATCTGATTGAAATATTTTATCAAAATCCCACGGTACAAGAGTAAAAGGTTCAGCCGAACTTTTTTTAAGCAGAAAAATATTGTTTGTAAACGCATCAAAGCTGTTCATTAAAGTTGTTATTGCATGGTACTTTATATATTGATTTATATCTAAATGTTTACCAAGTGTATTAAAAATATTTTCAGTGCTGCTTGTATCAATGGCGTAAATTAAATTATACAATTCACTAAAATTATCATCATCCGGTATTTTCTTTTCAAAATGAAATTCGGGATAGTTACCGCCTATAAACGTAAACTTGGAATCAAAGCCCAGCTTGAACAATTGATAAACCGGAATATCACGATCAGAAAAAAACGGCTGATCAACAACTTCAATCATTGGGTATAAGCCTTCATCATTATTATTTATTTTGAGAAATAGATGCCGGCTGTTAAAAAGAGTGAAACCCAATTGCTTGTAAAGATGAGTTGCAATCGTGGTGTGCATTAAAGTGGGGTCAAAAACTTGTGCGCTTAAATTAAATTCAGGTAAACCTTCTATTAATATTCCATCAGTAAGTTTGATGTTGTAAGACCATTTAGGATGGTAGCGTGATCCTGCACCGGCTGCGCGTATTTCCCCTGAATGTATTTGATTATTGAATTTTATTAGTACAGGTACTTTTAAACTGTTTGTTCTATTGTTTTTCAGTCTAATATAATCTTCATTAGAAATTTCTAATTCTAAAAGTGGAATTGATTCAAGAGCATCACTGGGATTTAGAATTCCGGAATCCTCACAAGAGATTGTTATGATGGATATGGCTAATAAAACTATTCTAAAAGTTTTCATTAAAATTTTACCAAAACTTCTAATATCATTCTTGATTCTTTTGTTGAGTAGTCTGTGTTGAATTCATTTTTTGTAAATCTTATATCACCATTTAGCCGGGCTAAAACTTTTTTATGAAAATAAATATTCACTCCAATTATTGTTTGAATTACATGATTATCAGTATTATCAAAATCGGGTAGGAAAACACCTGCGGTTAACACTGGTTCAAGTTTTTTTACAATTTCACCATCGGTATCAATTTCGTAAGAGCCCGTTAAAGCGGCACCTCCAATATTAACAACTTCATCTTTATTCTGCAGTCTCCTTATCACACCCTCAACAGGGTCCTGTGCATAGTAAAACTCAAGTATAGCTTTGTAATCTTTATGGTCTAGTGCATAATCTAATGCAAAACCATTTGTGTTGATGGGTTCTTCACCTCCTTGCTGCTGCAATAAAAAATTTAATGATAAAGCATTATCATCATCAAAGTGAAAACCGAATCTGCCGGCAAAGCCATAGTTTTGGGAGTTGTTTGTAAATAGGGAAGCATAATAAGTGAAAGGGAAATCGGGTCTTTTATCGGAGTACTTGTAGTAGCCCATTAGGCTGACACTTCTTCCTCCAAACCCTAGTTCATTAAATCTATCGAGTGCAAGATTTCTGTCAATAGTAGATAAATCTTCTCTGCTCGTTTCAATGTAGTGATACCCGAAAGGTCTTTTAATATTTCCAATTTTTATATCTAAATATTTAAAAAACTCAAACTTTACACTGAACTCTCTAAAGTTTACTGAGCGGTCGGTGGAATTTCCTCTAAGGTCTAATTGAGCTTTGATCTGTTTGTTGAATTTTATTTCTGCCTGAAGCTTGCCTTCAAAATAGGTTTCCTGGTTAGCACCGTTTAATCTATTGCGTGCAAAATACTTAAAACCCGTAGCACCCCAGCCTTCAAATTTTATTTCCTGGGCTTTATGTAAATCGGTAATTAGGAGAATGGCTGCTATTAGAATTATAAATAATTTTAATGTTTTCATTTTTTCTCTTATGGCTGCGGGTTAAATTATACTAACTATTAAAGGCAAAAAAATTTTTACTCAATCAATTTGAAAGAAAATATAATATAAAAATTAATTAAAGGAGAGAATGTTAAAAAAAATTTTAGATAGGATTTTCGGTAGATTAATTATCCAAATCGAAAACGATATTTTTTCTAGCTGCTTCAATATCTTCAACTGTATCAAGTTCCATACATTTCAATCCATTAACATCAACGGCATAAATTTTACATCCTGCTTCAATCGTTTCCTCAAATGCAGCTTCGTACCATTGATTAACTTCGCCGCGGTTCAATATTTTATCATCCAAAATATCAAAAAGTGTTATTAAGTATTCGGAACTAAATAATTCAATTCCTATTGATTCACCAATGGCAATCTTAGGATCAACAACTTTGTTAATCTTGGTTATCGCACGGTCTGAATCAACTGTTACTTTTATTTCTTCTTCCCCCAACTGATGATCGGAACGGATTGCAAGACAGTTTTTATAACCGGAATTTAACAACAACTCAATTATTCTATGATCAAACAAAATGTCGCTGTCCATTAAAAGCATATCATTATTTAAAACTAATTCCTTGGTCATCCATAATGAATAAATATTATTCGTCGAGTCATACTTTTCGTTGTACAAATATTCAACATTAAGCTGCGGATAATTGCTGCCGATGAAATCTGTAATTTGTTCCTGCATAAATCCCGTTACTACAATAACATCCTTAATATCATTTTTAATTAAGTTATCAATTGTTCTTTCAAGAATATTTTTTTCACCAATTTTCAGTAAACATTTTGGAGTATTGTTTGTTAAGGGTTTTAAACGGGATGCAACACCTGCGGCTAAAATTACGGCTTTCAAATTTGACCTGCTAATTTGGTTGATTTATTAATTCTATTTTGGAAAAAGTAGAGAACAGCCATATAAAGGTTGCCAACGGTAACAATACCAATTAGGTAAATATCCAATCGGTTAAACATAGCTGTGATAATTAAAAATGTTAATTCAGTGGTTGGACCTAAATATGTCCAAAGGTGCATAATAGTTTTATGTTTTTTATAAAAATCTTTTGCGTCATATTTTTTCTTTTCTGTTTCCAGGGAACTGGAAGAAAATTTTAATTGGACTTTTGAATAGAGAAGATAAACCCAAAGAATACTCTTTTCATAGTAGTGTCCTTTTTTGTCCTTCAAGTCGTCCTGCATATCCTGAAACTCTTTTAAGCTATCGCCCAAAATACTTTCTCTATTGAGTGAATAATCTAAAAAGCGATTTCTGTAAAAATCCAATATAGATGAGTGAACAGCATTGCTTAAACCTGCTGCAATTGTTAAACCCCAATACAGTAAAGGATTATCGCTATTGCTTGCAAACCCAATTCCGATAAATAGATATGCCAATGTTGTAACAATGTAGTCTGCTAGTCCGTCCAGCACTCTGCCGATCGGCGTTCCATTTTTTTTAATTCTTGCTAACTGTCCGTCGGCGCAATCGAGCACATCATAAATAATAAATAAAATTGCCGCTGTAAAAAGTGCTGTGGGTGTATTAAAATAGAATAGAAAACTTCCTACAACTCCAAATAACAGTGCAGTGGTTGTAATTTGATTAGGGGTTAAATTTGTGCCGATAATCATCTTAACAAATATAAATGCTAATGGTCTATAAAAAATGAGGTCGAGGATTTCCTCAACCTCAAGCATTTTTAATGATCGTTTATAATCTTCTAGTAATTTCATTAGGATAAATTATTAGCGGCAAATTCTTTGATAGCATCAATTAATAATTTGTTCTCTTCCTGAGTACCCAAAGTAATCCTCAAGTGATGGTTAAGTAATTCTTCATTCATAAATTTAACTACCAGCCCTTTCGATTTTAAGAATTCCTTTAAGTCAGCTTGAATTTCATCCGGGATTTCGACAAGAATAAAATTTGCGTTTGATTTATAAGCGGTAAAGCCGGGGATTTTGTTCAATTCAGTAAAGAACATTTTTCTATCCGAATCCATTTTATCGGCAATATCTAAATAGTAATCCGGGGAGTCTAATGCAGCAAGCGCCACTTCTTCTGAAATTCTATGGTAGCCTAAATATCGATTAGTATATTTGTTTAGTTGTGCTAAATTCTCTCCTAAAAGTCCAAACCCAATTCTCATTCCAGCCAAAGCATAATATTTTGAAAAGGTTCGGATAACAAGCAGGTTGGGATAACTATTGACTAAGTTTCTCACAGTTTCATTCATAACATTATAAAAGTACGCTTCATCTAAAATTATAATTGCATCCTGCAGTTTCTCTAAAACCTTAATCAAATTTTCCTGCGAAATTGAATTACCGGTAGGGTTATTAGGAGAACTGATAAAAACCATTTTAGGTTTTTCTTTGTCATATTTTTCAAACAAAGCATCAATATCATATTCAAAAGTTTCACCATTAGGAACCAGCGGATACTCGACATTTATACCGTCAACTTCATCTGCAATTTTTTTGTAGTACCACCATGAGTGAGTTGGAATCATTAGTTTTTCGCCCTTGCCGAGATAGCATTGCACAGCTTGTTTTAATAAATCTTCTGCACCGTAACCGAGCACAACCCTGCTTTCGGGTATATCAAATTCTTTTGCAAGTCTTTCCGATAAAATACTTTTCACGCCTCTGGAATATGCCTTTGTGTACCAGCTGAGTTTTGTCAAATCTGCCTTTTTTAGTACCTCGAAACACGCAGGTGCAGGACCATAATTATTTTCGTTCCTATCAAGATAAATCATTTCTTTTTCCATAATTTTTTATAACTGAATTTTAATTTTTAGTATGTCAAAAATAAGCAATATGCTATATCAACTTCAAATCTAATATCCCTAAAGAATCTTATTATTATCTGAATGAAATAAAATCCAAAAATCTATGATTAAAATAGTAATATTGCTGCCCTGTATGCTAAATAAAAACTAATACCAATTAAACAAATACCCAGTCCCTGTATAATTTTTGTTAATAGATTTATGTTAAATTTCTGTCTGTATTTAACAATTAATTTTGAATAAACATAAAGCCAAATGTAACTTCCTAAAGCAACTGCAAGAGCATAAATAACGGCAAGTAAAATAGAAGATAACTTTTCCCCTTCGCCTGCTTTTGTATCGGTCTCCTCAATATCAATATCATTCAAACCTTCGAACTCATCATCGCCAGTTAGTTCTTTTAGTGATTCAACATTTTGATTTACAATTAAATCAAGTCCCCCGGTGTTTAATCCTACCGAAGATGCAAATGAAAAAACGATAAATGTAGAAATCAGCCAGCCTAAAAAAAGTGAGGGGTTTGTAAGATTTACAAAAACGCCTGTTCTAAAACCTCCTTTGTTTCTAATCTTGTCCTTCATAATTGTTTTGGATTCAAGATTTTTTACATCAAGTTTTGTCTTAGTAATTTTTATTCCTACAAAAACAAGAATTATGCTTCCGGCAATTAACAAGTAAGGTATAAAAGGTTTGTATAGTGCGTACAGCGCAGTAATTCCGTAAACCACAATTAATACATAAAAGAATTCCATAATGCAGGCGCCGAGGGCTGTACGCATGCAGTATCGGAATTTGCCGGCTAATGCATTAGTTGTAATAATAATGTTTATTGGTCCGGCAACAGGTATCGAAAAAATAAACCCGGCTGTAAAACCAATTATGGTAAGTGTAATTATACTTTCTATCATTAAAAGAAGTTTTGTGGTTATTTATTTTATAATAGGAAGATAACAATTTTTATTGTGATGATAAAAACTCTTATTGCCTTTATTTTTTAATGCACAATTTAATAATTTGGTTGATGCATCCATATACAAATAGTATTTTCTTTCAATCTATTTTTAGCTTTTATCATAAGGAAATTTAATGAAGCAGATCAGCAAATTATTTTTTATTCTGTTCTTTTTAACTATTTATTTTACAATATACGGTTGTAGTAAAGAAAGAATTGAGCAAAAAACAGAAGTTAACTCAGTGAAAAATTCTGAAGAAATTTATCAGACAAAATTAAAAAATGTACTAAAAGAAATATCAGGCTTGGCTGTTACCGATGACGGACGATTATTCGGACATAATGATGAACTAGGAGTTATTTATGAAATCAATCCGAAAACCGGTGAAATTATTAAACGTTTTGAATTAGGTACCTTTGGAATTACGGGAGACTTTGAAGGACTTGCATTTGCAAATTCTAAATTCTATTTGACTGAGAGCAATGGCACACTTTACGAATTCAGTGAGGGGAGCAATAATTCCTCAGTTAAATTTAAAACTTTCAAAACCGGATTCAGTTCAAAATTTGAAATTGAAGGTCTCTGTTATTATCCTGAGAGCAACGTGCTTCTTTTTGCAAGCAAGGATTATCCGGGTAAAAATTATAAAGGCTTCAGAACCGTATATGCTTTTTCATTAGAAAGTTATTCACTTTTACCAGAACCATTTTTGAAAGTTGAAATTGATAAAATTAATAGTGAATTAAAAAATAAAGGTTTCTTCCCATCGGGAATTGAGTACAACAAATTTACAAATACCTTTTTTATTATTTCATCCAAAGGGCAAAAAGCTATAGTGGAAATTAACACTGATGGTGAATTACTGATGGTTGAAAAACTAAAGGGTAAATATCATAAGCAGCCCGAAGGTATTGCGTTTTTGCATGATGGAACAATGGTAATAGCGGATGAAGGCGTTAAAGGTAATGCTACTCTTACAGTTTATCCCGCTCCAAATAAATAGCAACTGGAAAGGTTAATTTATGAAGTCAGCAGTCAATTATCTTTATACTGCAATAATATTTTTGATTCTTTTAGCGCCGGTAAATGGACAAGAAAAAAAGCATGTAACCATAATTCCGGGTGAGCAATTTAAAGCAGGCTGGCTTAAAGAATTATTTTTTGGTGAGCATTGGCGGGATGTTTGGGGAGTGCCGATTGAAGTTGAAGTTTTAGATTTAAATAAGTTTGCCGGCGGACTTACACCAATTAAAAAGGGGGGCGGGTTTCAAACACTATCTTTAAGATTAAAGGGGCAGGACGGAAATTTTTGGAAATTCCGTTCAATGGAAAAAGACCCGTCAAAAACACTTCCGCCTATTTTAAGAGAAACAATTGCAGCAGATATTTTAAATGATCAAATTAGCTCCTCGCATCCGTTTGCAGCTTTAGCAGCAGCTCCCATTTTAGATAGCTTGAAAATCATCCATAATAAACCTTATCTATTTTACATGCCGGATAGTGAATTGTTAGGAGAGTTCAGAGAAGATTTTGGAGGCATTGTTGGAATGATGGAGATTCATCCGGATGTGGAGGAAGATGAAGGTATTAGTTTTAGAGGTGCTGATAAAATTGAAGGTACACTAGACCTTTTTGATAGACTGGCAGATAAGCGTAGTGAAAAAATTAATGCCGAAGAATACTTAAAAGCAAGATTGGCTGATCTATTAATCGGCGATTGGGATAGACATTCCGATCAATGGAAATGGGCTTTGTATAAATCTGAAATTGAAAAAATCTGGTTTCCCATTCCGCGCGATCGTGATCAGCCTTTTGCAAAATTCGATGGATTGCTTGTTAGAGTTGCCGAATACATGGTTCCGCAATTTGTTCATTTCGGCGAGAACTATCCGCAGGTTGAAGACTTAACCTGGAGCGGAAGATTTGTTGACCGGCGCTTTTTAACCGAAATAGATAAACCAACGTGGGATTCCGTTGCCCAGTTTGTTCAAAACAAAGTAACCGACCAAGTTATTGACCTGGCAATTAGTAAACTGCCTAAAGGGGTTTATGAGTTATCAAAAGATGAACTTGAATATAAATTGAGAAAGAGACGAAATAATTTATTAGAAGTATCGGAAGAATATTATCAATTAATAAATGAAGTAGTTGATATTTATGGCAGCGACAAGAAAGACTATGTTGTAGTAAATAGACTGAATGATAAATCAACTGAAGTAAAAATTTATAATAGAGATAAGAAAAATGATTCTTTTAAGGGCACGATCAAATATCATAAAATATTTAATAATGAATTAACCAATGAAATTAGAATTTACCTTTTGGATGATGATGATATAGTTTATTTGTCCGGTGATGTAGATTGTAGTCCGCTAGTTAGAATTATAGGCGGCGGCGGTGCGGATGAAGTTATCGACAATTCAATAGTTAATGGATATTGGTTAAGCATAACACCGATAAGTAATGCGGAGAATAAAACCAAAGTTTACGATAGCGGAAAAAAAACAAAAGTAAAATTTGGTGCAGGCACTTGCTTTAATGATGAAGAAATTATCGAGCCGGAAAATCAAATAGAAAAATATGAACCGGAACTGCGTGATAGGAGCCATGATTGGTTTCCCGTTCCGGTAATAAACTTAAATGCCGATGACGGGTTTATTTTAGGAGGCGGTCCTTCAATTACCAAATACAATTTTAGAGCAGACCCATTTGACTATTATATGGAGCTAACCGCTCACTATGCAACTAATGTGAAAAATGGTGCGGTTAATTTTGAAGGCGTCTTTAACTCATGGCTGCCGAACTCTGCCGTTTATATTGCTGCAGAATATACCGGACTTAAATACACAAAGTATTTCGGTTTCGGTAATGAAACAAGTTATGATCAAGCGTTGGAGGAAGATAATTTTTATAGAATTAAAAATAGTTATTTTGATTTGACTGCTAAATTATTGTTCGGGATAAAGAGTAAGCATAAATTTACTTTGGGTGCTTCTTTTAATTATTCTAATCTTTCAATCGATAATATAGAATTGTTAGATAATGCAAAACAAAATCTCTATGGACTTGGTAAATTAAGTTCGTTGGAATTAAACACAAATTATATTTTTGACACAAGGGACAATTTAGATAACGCCAAAGATGGATTTTATTTTAAGTCTACTTTTACTTTCACCCCTTCAATATTTAATATCAAATCCAATGTGTATTCGGCATCGTTCGAAGCACGAAATTATCTATCACTAAAAACATTTACACATATTACACTTGCTTTAAGAGTCGGCGGAAAAAAAGTTTGGGGCGACTATCCATTTTTTAACGCGGCATTTGTAGGGGGGCAGAATAATTTAAGGGGATACAGCCGGGAACGTTTTGCAGGTGATGCTTCTTTATTCGGGCAAAGTGAATTAAGAATTAGATTAAGTGAGGTTATGCTGATATTGCCCGGCTATATTGGCTTAACGGGGTTTGCGGAAGCAGGCAGAGTATTTACGGAAGAGGGCAATTCGGATAAGTGGCATCCATCTTACGGAGGTGGTGTTTGGCTGGATTATCTCGAAAGGATGGTTACACTTTCTGCAAATATAGCTTTCTCAAATGAGAAAACAGCTTTGTATTTTTCTATTGGAATGATGTTTTAATTTGAACTGCTATTTTTAAGAAACTCGTAGAAATCTACCTGCGACCTTATTATATTATTTGAATCCGAGGATACATACTCATTTGAATTTTCAGTATCAATAATGCGGGCTTTACAATTGTCGTTAAGCTGAATTTCAATCATCTTTAAAATTTCATCTCTAATATTCTGCTGATAGATTGGAAAACCAACTTCAATTCTTCTGCTCAAATTCCTTCGCATCCAATCGGCTGATGCAGCATAAATTAATTCATTACCGTTGTTATGAAAAATATAAAATCTTGAATGCTCTAAATATTTATCAATTATACTGATGACTTTAATATTCTCACTCATTCCCTTGACTCCGGGGACCAAGCAGCAAATCCCCCGGACAATTAATTTAATTTCAACTCCGGCATTGCTAGCTTCATAAAGTTTTCTAATCATCTTCTTGTCTTCAATGCTGTTCATCTTCAAAACAATTTTGCCTTTACCGCCGGCAGCTGCTGCATCTATTTCATTCTGAATTAATTTTAAAAATTGTTTACGCATATTAAACTGTGCTACCAGTAAATGTTTGAACTTGTGCACCTGCTCGTTACCCGAAAGAAAATCAAAAACTTGCGAAACTTCATTTGTAATTCTTTCATCCTTTGTCAGCAATCCAAAGTCGCTGTAAATTTTTGCAGTTTTTTCATTAAAATTGCCGGTACCGAGATAACAATATTTATTAAGCACATTGTTTTCCTCTCTAACGACCATAGCAATTTTTGCATGAACTTTTAAGCCGGGGAAACTATAGTAAACTTTCACGTCATTCTTTTCCATTTGTTCAGCCCAATGAATATTCTGCTCTTCATCGAAACGGGCTTTCAGTTCAACAAATGCCATTACATCTTTTCCATTTCGGGCAGCTCTAATTAAGGCTTCTACAATTTTAGAATCTTTAGCTACTCTATATTGTGTTATTTTTATTTCCTTTACTTTTTCATCATCGGCGGCTTTGTTAATAAAATCAACAACATAGCTGTATGACTGATAAGGAAAGTGCAGTCCAAAATCCTTAGTAGAAATAGCATCAAAAATATTTTCAATATTTTTTAGTTCGCTGTGCTCTAAAATCTGAATAGCAGGATTTTCTAATTTCGGTTTAAGGGGATTGGGAAAAGTAAAAAAATCGTTAAAGTTATGATATTTTCCGCCTGCAACCATGTCGTCATTTTCAAGTTCAAGTGCTTCTTTAATAAAACTTAGAAAGGATTTGTTAATTGAATTATCGTATAAAAAGCGAGAGGGGACACCGGTATTTCTTTTTTTAATTCCTTTCTGAATCTTACTTAATAGATTACCTGTAAACTCATCATCAATGTATAGTTCGGCGTCACGGGTAAGTTTAACAGAACTGCATTCAACAATTTCATAATCGGGAAATATTTTATCTAATGAAATTCTAATCACATCATCAAGAAAAATAAAATTATGTTCTGTTGACTTTGAGGGCAGTTTTATGAAGCGGGGTAAGGTGTTCGCGGGTATTTCTACAAGGGCGTAAGTATGCCTTACCCTGCCGGTTCTATTTTTGGGTTTAATTTTTACAGCCAAATAGAGATGACTATTTTTTAGGAAAGGTTTAATTTTATTTTTAATTAATAATATCGGCTGAATGTGTTCCTTAATATTTTCTTCGAAATAATTTATGGCAAATAGTTTATGGTCTTCAGAAACATTATTTTCATTCAGCAGATAAATATTATTTTCTTTAAGCTCAACTAAAATTTCATTTCTAAAAATTTCTCCAAATTCTTCCTGCTGTTCATTTACAGTTTTATGAATTGATTTTAATAAAAGATCCGGATCAAATTTTAGTTTGCTTTGTGTTTTTTTCTTAAGTGAAAGCAAACTTCTTAATGATGCCACGCGTACTCTAAAAAACTCATCGAGATTAGAAGAATAAATTGCAAGAAATTTTATTCGCTCATAAAGAGGAACGGATTTATCCTTTGCCTCTTGAAGCACGCGATAGTTAAATGAAAGCCAGCTAAGCTCTCGATTGTGAAGTTCTATTTTCAAGATAGATTGAGTTTATTTTTTAAAATATTTTTTCGGGTATTCAAAGCTGACAAGTGTGCCGGAGTCTTCATCAATTTCTTTCCAGTCTTCAATTCGTAAATCAATTTCTACAATTCCGCATGTAGGTATATTGTCTAAATATTTAGCTGTTAAATAATTACTGAATTCGGTTAGCCCCGGGTTATGACCAAAGATCATAAGTGAATTTATTTTCTTGTCCGTTTTTTTTATGCTAACCATAAGCTCCCTAATTGACCCATGATAAAGTCCTTCATTTTTCTGCAGCTTTTTGGCGGGGTAATTAATTTGCTCAGCAATTGTGCGTGCAGTTACGTATGCCCTAACAGCGGGACTGGATAATAGAAGATCAGGTTTTATTTTTTTATCCTTTAGCAGTTTCCCCATAAAAGGAGCATCACGTTTTCCTCTTTTATTAAGGGGTCTATCAAAATCTTCAAGCTCCGGAAATTTCCAGCTTGATTTTGCATGCCGTACTAAAAATAATTTTTTCACATTTATCCTTATAAATTAAATCGCAATTCTTATTCAATTATTATTCCCAAGTCGGTTGGCTTTTCATAAACCCATACTGCAATTGCAAAAGCAATTATTGAAATTATTAAGCCGTACATAAATATATTATAGCAGATTCTCAAATATTTATACTTTGTGCCGAGTACTTGTCCTAAGTAATAAAAATCCTTGATCATATTTCCGTATAAGTAATCTTTATCGTTCATCATTTCAAGCATGCCCCATTGAAAATTCTTCAGATCCATATTATAAAAATTACCGAAGAATAAAAGGTTCGCACGTTTCATTTCTATATCTTCTCTTGTAAAAGTACCGGCGGTAACCACTGGTCTTGTAACAAGCACTGCGTAAATAAGTGTAACTAAACTCATGATTGTAATAATGGCTGTGGGTGCAATCAAATGCGGGTTCGAATCAAGTTTTCTCATTAGTATGGCAACAATAGCAGTAAGCAGCAAGGTATTAACACTGATCATTATGTTTGCTTTGTTATCTGCCATGGAACTGAAACTGACGTGAGTTCTCATAATATTCCGGAACATGGTTTCGATACCACGGTCAGCTTTTTTTTCTGATGACTTTTTGTTCCTTAATTTTTCTTCATCAATTGCAATTTTATCTTTTTTAAGTTTATTCTTTTCTTTTTTTTCAGAGTACTTTCTGTATTGCTTCTGAAGCTTTGTCAGATGACGATTTTTCTGTTCTTCAAAATTTTTGCGTGCGTAGTTCGTATAAAAGGTATGATTCAAAAAGAAACTTATATTGTTTTTCACCCATTTTCTATTGCTGAAAAACTCACCGTTTTTTTGTTCAACCTCAGTACGCAGCAATTCATTTTTCTTAAAAAAATCTTCATCACCCAAATGATGCAAGTCGGCATCACAAACAACCTCTTCAATTTTAGATTTCGGATTCTGAGGCATTTTAGTAGCTAAAATACATGAACTGACTTTCTCTTTAAAATCCGCATCAACTTCTACTTGATTTAAAAACTCCTCGGCATATCTTATACTTTCTTTTTCATGTTCTTCTATCTTATTAAAATACCCAACATCATGAAACCAAGCAGCTACAAGTGCAATCTCCATTTCACTTTCAGATAAGTTAGATGCCTCACCAATTATTTTTGATGCTTCAACGACTTTAACTGTATGGTTTAAGTCGTGATAAATATTTTCCGGAGGTGATTTTTCTAGAAATAAATTTTTAACATGATGCTCTGCCATATCAACTATGCTGCGACTTTTCATTTTAGCCTCTACAATAAAAATATTTTATTTTGAATTTATGAAATTATACAATAACAATTCTATTTGATTCAGTTTTATTTACATCGTTTGAAAATTAAAAAAATGCAAAACTATAAAAAGCATTTATTTTTTTATAGATTTAAGAAATGCATTTTAACAAATTCAGCATCATTTGAAAACCATTAATTATCTATACATTTTTATTCTCTTGTGTATCACCGTTTCAGCAGCGGGGGCACAGGAAATTAAATGGAAAAATTTATCTTTCGGGGTAACGGCTCAATATTTATTTACAGACGGAGACTTAAATAAATTTTGGGGCAATACCTTAGCGGGCGGCGTTTTATTTAATTATAAAATCGATGATTCGTTTTCACTAGAAGGAGGATTACTGGGTACGTACCTTAAACCGAAATCAGATCCCGATAGAATCCCAAATTTTATATTTCTTAATATCCCGGCAGGATTAAAGTATTCACTTGAGGTAAACAGGCGGCTAAAGTTTAATATATTTTCGGGTATTCAAAATCATTCATTTATTTATAGCGGTGAAGCCGCTGAGCTGGTTGAAGAAAATGACATTGAACATGAACTGGGTCTCTTTATTCAAGCCGGTATTGAAGTTTTGACATTTAAAAATATTGGTGTTGAACTAAATACAAAAATACAAAACGTGTTCACTTTGCCCGATCAGCTTAAAATTATAAATCTTGGTTTAACAATTTACTTTTATTGATGAATAAATTTTTTCAAATATTTGGTGCTTTATTTTTATTTGTATTTATTTCAACTGAAATTAATTTTGCTCAGCATCCATTTAATAAACAATATTTCGGTAAAGCAAGTTTTGGCAGCGGTGTTCAAGTCGGTACCCAACCATTTGGTTATGTTATAAAGGCAACACGATTTCTTCCCGTCTTTTCTTACGATGGTTTTGATGAATGGAGTTCACCCGGAATTGATTATCGTATTGGTAATGAAAGCTACAATAATTTTCCTCTTAACTATTTTAGTCCCGATTTAATTCCCTTTGATATTTGGCAGACCGGTGTTAATGAAACAGACCGGCAAGAATTAAATGCAGCTGCAGAAAATAGAATGAGTTTCTCTTTACCGAAAAGAGATTCATCAGAAATATTTTTCAATTCTTTTTTCGGCAGTGAAACCGGCGACCCGGCAATACATGTTTTTACAAATGAGAATAGACGAGCTGTCAATCGAAACAAAATTCCAATTTCCGGAATTATCGGTACAAGAGGATCATTCAGCAACATGGTTAAATATAATATCAGTGCAGGTTATTTTGGCGCTTACTCAACAGGCTCTATTAATGACTTCATGCTCTCATCCTTTGATTATTATTACTTCGGTAAACTCAATAAGCAATTTTTAGGCTCGGCGGGAATTGATATTTTAACAAGCAGTGCAGGTACGCTTAAAATAAACGCGGGCATTGTTAGTTATTATGGCTGGGATGTTGCTCCTTTCCTTGCATCATTTACCCATTTTGAAATAATTAACAGCACGCTCCGTGCAGAATATATTACCCCGGTTAACGGATTAAGCATAAGCGGTAAACGTGATGAAGGAATTGGGAAAATAAACAGGACTTCGATTACATCTCCCGCAGAGTTTTATACAAGAACATATTCTGTAAAACCCGTTTATAGTTTTGAAGCCGGTGCCGGTGAATTATTCACTGCTGCAGTTTCTGCGGAAATTGAATTTTTATCAGCCGGTAATTTAAGTTTAGATGATGGAGTTGCCGGGCATGAATTTTTCACAGATCAAATTGAAAAGAGAAATTATAATTTTAATTTTAACTCAACTTACAAAGCAAAAATATTTGATCTGAATACCGGGCTTATTTATAGATATCACTTTAGTGAAAATAAAAGTCTATCAGGCGTTATTACAATTGATAATTTCTGTTTGCCAGGGGTAAGAAATTTTTCCGTATCACTTTCCTCTATTACAAAAGATGCAAACATTACGGAAGCCTTCGGCAAATATACGTTTGAAAGAGAGATTGCGGGGAGCATCAGAGAGTTTAATATTTATGGCACCGAGCATGTTAACACTGAACGTGTGAATCGGTTTTCCGCTGCGTACAATCTACTAACTGAATCATCAAAAATTAATCTGGAGATTTTTTACAAAACTGTGGAAAACCCAATTAAGCAAGTACCGGCTGAGGTTGTACGCATCTCGCATGAAAGAGATTTATTACGAAATTCAGTTTACAAAAACGGATTTAGGAAAAGTGGTATTGGAGCATCTTTATTTTTTGCAACACAAAATTTTGATTTTGTAAACGGGGTTCTAAATTATAATTATTTACAAAATGATGATGCGCTTTATTCACCAAAAAATAAATTTGAAGCAAGTGTAATTTTAAGTCTTCCATTTGAAGCCAAACTTACTTTTAACTGGCTCTACAACTCTGCAACAGTTTGGCAGGACTTTAGCGTTCGTCCTGAAAATGATTTTTATAAAGGAACCGGTTTCGATGGAGAAGTTGATGAAATAAGTTCTTTCAATTTATATTTTGAATACGATTTTACAAGTTTTTATTTTTTAGAAAATTTGAATGTTAAGATGAGTTTTACCAATATTTTTAATAGGGCAATGCGATTTCACCCGTTAGGGAATAGAATGGATAGAGCTTTCTTATTCTCATTATCGGGTAAATTATAATTGTTATGAGTGAAAATAAATTGAAACCTACGGAAGCCTGGTTTAATCAATCAGGTGTAATTCCTTACCGGATTAAAAATAAAGAATTAGAAATTTTACTTATCACCTCGCGTAAAAAGCAGCGATGGATTATACCAAAAGGAATTATAGAAGATAACTTGCATCCTCAAACATCGGCTGGCAAGGAAGCCTTAGAAGAAGCCGGCATAGTGGGTACTGTAGAGGATCACTATTTGGGATCGTATGCCGTTAAAAAATGGGGCGGTAAAATTAAGATTGAAGTTTATCCAATGATAGTAAAGCTTTTGTTGGATGACTGGGAAGAAAAAGATTTGCGAAAACGAAAATGGTTTTCGTTTAAAGAAGCAAAAGAAAAAATTGAAATTAGAGGTTTGCAGAAAGTTTTAGATAATTTTATAATTAAAATTAATGAAGCAGATTCTTAAAAATTAGTGATGCATCATCATTTCTGTTCCGGGTTTTGCAAAGTTTTTTAGGGGCGGACTAATATATGGTATTCCCAAATTTAAGCCGCGCAAAATAAATATTACACCGAGAATAAACGCAAACACCGGAACCAGCTTATTTATTCTTCTTCTAACCCCAACGTTCAGATACTTACCTGCAACAGAAGTAATGAACATAATTGGAAAAGTACCCAACCCGAAGAACGTCATAAAAATTGCGCCGGATATTACACTGCCGGAACTTAATGCACCCGCTAAGGCAACGTAAACAAGTCCGCATGGTAAAAATCCGTTAATTATTCCAATCAATAAAAATGATTTTGTAGATTTGCTTTTGGTAACTTTATTGAACCCCTTTTTGATCGAATTATAAATTGTAGAATAAATTTTGGTGGATGAAAGTTTAGCTTTATACCTACGCGGAGTTATAACATATAAAACAATTATAACCCCAAGTATGATTGAAGTATACTGCTGAAGCCCAATAACAATAATACGGTTACTGAATAGACCAAGAACTGCACCGAAGAGAGCGTAAGTAATTACCCTGCCTAAATTATACAGCACACGGCTTAACATTAGTTGAAAGTTGTTTTCAAAAACAGCAGGCAATGCTAGGGCAATTGGTCCGCACATTCCAACACAATGAAAACTGCCAACTAAACCAATTGCAAATCCAGCCCATATTTCCATTTCCATTTTACTGCACCATTAATATTTTTTCACTCAAATAATTTATCCCATCAATTTTCCAATCAACATAAATCCGCCACATACCGGCAGTAAACCGTGCAGAGTTTACAATTTGTTCACCATGCTGATTGAGATCGATTGGCACTGCAAAATCCATACTGTTGTTTGAAGGGCGGTAAAAATTAATTATGCCTTCAACCATATTTGAATTAATACTGTTAGGAAATTTTAAGTACATATTTTTTCCGGCTAAGCTGATTACGGGCTGTTCGGGTAATGATTTTGTGCGGGTTACTTTGTCAATTTGATTTTGAAATGCAAGTTCTTTTTCATAATAATCATCTGTAACAAGATTAACATCAATGGTTGTTGTAAACAAAACAACACCAACAGTTGCAATAACAAATGCGATATAAAAAATTGCTATTCCTAATCCCCAATTCATTTTCATTTTTCAGAACCTCTCTTACTTACTTTTCCTAAAAAGGAAGTTTTAATAACGTCAATAATATTATCTTCGGTAGTAACTGCAATTTCAATTTGAGTATTCATTACTTTTATTTGATCCTTGTCAAGTATAACTAAAAATTTAGCCTCTTCAACTCCCTGCGGTTCAATAATAAGATCACTGCCGATAATTTTAATTTCACCTTCAATATTTTGTAATTCTAATTTAGCCGGAAGCGTTTCAAAAGTTTTATTGATAATCTTCAAATCATATAGATTGCTGATTTTATTATTAGGCTGCTCTTGAAATATTATTCCCGGAGTTCGCAGAATAGAAAGCTCAAAATCAGAACGGGTAATTAGAAGTCCGGTTAACAATGATAGAAGCAGAAACAGTACTGCAGTGTAACCAATTGAACGTGGTGTAAATAATTTGCGGACTTTAGTTTCAATCTCATTTTTAGAGGCATATCTGATCAAACCCTTTGGTCTATTTACTTTTGTCATTATAGTATCGCAGGCATCAATACATGCGGTACAGTTAACGCATTCGAGCTGCGTTCCGTTTCGAATATCAATTCCGGTAGGGCAAACTTCAACGCATTGGTTGCAGTCAACACAATCGCCCAGATCGTTTTCTTGTCCCTTTTTAATTTTACCGCGCGGCTCGCCTCTTAAATGATCATAAGCGATCACAATTGAATCCCGATCAAGCATTACGCCTTGCAGCCTTCCGTATGGGCATACCATTGTGCAAACCTGCTCGCGGAATTTTGCAAATATAAAATAAAAGACTCCTGAAAAAATTAATATTGAAGTTAAGCCTGCTAAATGCTCTGCCGGCGGATCTGAAATTATTTCCAAGAGCTGATCCATTCCAATGATATAGGATAAAAATATGTTGGCAATAAAAAATGAGAGGGAATAAAATATTATATGCTTTGAAGTTTTCTTAATTATTTTTTCACTCGTCCAGGGTGCTCTATCTAATCTTCTCTGCTGACTTGAATTACCCTCAATCCAATATTCAATTTTTCTAAAAACCATTTCCATAAAAATTGTTTGCGGGCAAACCCAGCCGCAAAATATTCTGCCGTAAACAACAGTGAATAAAAATATTGAAACAACAACTGCAATCATAGCAATTACAAAGAGAAAAAAATCATGCGGACCGAATGAAATACCGAACACAATAAATTTACGTTCAAGAAAATTAAACAGCATAAAAGGTCTACCGTTAACTTTTATGAAGGGAGTAATCACAAGTATTGCTAACAAAATAATACTAACAATATTGCGGGCATTATAAAATTTGCCCTTCGGCTTTTTAGGGTAAATCCAAATCCGTTTACCTTCATCGGTTACGGTCGCTAATTTATCTCTAAATTCTTCGTTGTCTTTTACTTCAGTATTTTCCAAGGTGTGTTCCGGAATATTTCCATAAAATTTCGAATTACATTTGATGTAAATTCAGGTAATAAGTTGCAAAATTTGAATAATAATATCTCAAAAATTTGTATTAATTATTTTGGAATTGAATGTTGAAAGGATTAGAATTATCCATAAATGTCATTGCGAATCCATCGGCTAACGATTGAAGCAATCTCTAACAACAGATTGCTTCGGTTAAAACTACTCCCGATGACAGCAAATTGTTTCCATCAAAGGCTATTCGTAAACTCGATTAACTTCTGACTTCTGAATTCTGCCTTTTCACTTCTTCCTACCAGCGATTTCTTCTTTCGACATTTCAACCGCACGATCGTAATTTACAATTTCTTTACCGTTAAAAGTTTTACTGAACTCCTCAGCATCGTCTAAATTTTCAAATGTAAATTTACTTATTCGGGTCATAGTTCCTTTAAGACTGCTGCCGACTACATAGTGTGCCGTTTCTGCATTTACAAACTTTGTCGAATTATAATCAATAGCATAAACTGCTTCAGCTTCTTCTTTCATTTCATCAATTCCAATTGTGCTGCAGTTTATTGAGCAGTAAAAATGTGTATCGCCGTTTTTCATTTTAAGGGCATGATTGGTTGAGATGAATTTTTTTAAATTCATTCCGCAATTTTCGCAGCCCATCTCATGGGTAATTGAATCTACCGAAATACTTTTTTTAGTTAACTCTGTATTCTCTTTGCTTTCTTGGCAAGCGAATAATAGTGAAGCAATTATTATTAGAAATAAAGTTTTCATTTTAAACATCCTCTTTTATTAAAAAATTAAAAATCTTTCCGCTTAGATTTAACTACAATTAAAAGCAATGGTAAAATAATCCAGAGTGATAAAAGTACGAGAGAGAAAAACAATCCGAAACTAGTGCCGAAAAAATCTTGAAACACTGCACCGGTATAACCAAGCAGAGCGGATATATCGAGTTTAAGAATAATTAGTATTCTCGATAAATCAATAGGATTGAATATGGTTGCACCTAAAGCAAATTTATCTAAGGGGTAATCATCAAACATAAGCATTGTAATTAGGAACAAGCCGTCGTAAATAACGGCAAAAAATAACCAGGTAATAATAGCAAGACCAAATCCCTTTATTTTATCATCAAAGTATAGCGCTAAGTTAAACGCGAGTGCCACAAAAATAAATGAAAGCATGGCGCCGATTAGCAGAAGAGAAAAAAAGTTAAATATTTCTGCCGATTGGAAAAGACCGTAAGCAAGAAATGGTATCCCGAGTCCGACTACGAGACTAAGAGAAAGCGACAAACTTATACCGAGATATTGACCAACAAAAATATTACTTCTCTTAATCGGTTGTGCTAAAAGTAGTTCGGTAAACTCCTTCGAATTATAAAAATACATTACTCCAAAAAGTGTACCTATTAGCGGAGTTAGTACAATAATAATATTCAGTAAAGTTATAACAGCTTTTGATACATCCTGGTTAAGAAAAAGCAAAATGAAACCCAGAGCCAGGTAAAATAGAAAATAAATGTAGCTCCATCTGCTTCGCATCAAATCATAAAAACTATACTTTAATATTTTAATCATCGGATTCTCTCAATACGTTGGCAATTGCGTTTTCTAAATTATCTTGTTCGGTTTGTTTTTTAAGCTCGTCTGTTGTTCCTTGAAAATATATTTTACCGTCCAATAGGAAAACTATTTCATCAGAGATCTCTTCTACCAAACTCATAATATGAGTGGAAATTAAAATTGTTTTCCCTTCATCTTTTTTCTGTTTGATAATTTTTTTCAAGCTAATTAATGCAACAGGGTCAAGTCCTGTAGTTGGTTCATCTAAAATTATCAGCGGGGCATCAAACATAAAAGTAATTACAATATTAACTTTTTGACTTGTTCCGCCGGATAAATTGCTCAGCTTTTTATCAAGGTGAGATTCTAATTGAAACAATGAAATTAATTCATTTTCATTTATAGAAGTATTTCTCAAATCCTTAATCATTTTGAATAATTCTTTTACCTTTAGGTTTTGCGGAAAGTGAGCAATTTGCGGCATGTACGAGATATCATCACGGTACTGCCATTTCCCGATAACCTCTTTGCCGTTAATTTTTATTGTTCCTTTGTTGGGAACAACAATCCCGAGTATCGATTTTATCAGTGTGGTCTTGCCCGATCCGTTTGGACCAAGCACGGTATGAATTCCGCCATTTAAAAATGACAAATTTATTCCGTCTAATACAGTCAATTTGCCGAATCGTTTTACTAAATTATTAATTTCTATCATTTACCGGTTTCATTAGTGGATTAAAATCTTTTAAGTTATCAGGCGTAAATACGGGCGATACTTTTTCTGAAAAATTAATTATATCAACAAATAAGCTTCGCAGCAGAATGATTGTTTCCGGGGTTCTGTTTACAACGTATGAAAAAAGTTTCACCGGACGGTAGGGGATATCACCGATGTTATCCTTGTTCAAATCATACCCGGTATATTCGCTCCAATAATTTTTATCAAAAATATTTCCGTTAATTCTTCCATTGTAGGAAATATCAAAAGCGTTATGCATAAAATTATTCCGCATAAGTTTATTACCGTAACATGCACCCAAAAATTTTATTGCCCATCCGTTGCTTTTAAAATTATTATTTTCAAAAACAACTCTGTTGCTGCCCTCGGCATTTACACCGATTGTATTTTGCTCAAAAATGTTATCAATTATGTCAGCATCATATATTTCTTTAAGAAGTAAACCGTAGGATGCGGTTCCCCAATTCAGGCGGAAAATGTTTTTGCGCATATATATTCTTTTTGAAAACATAACAGCAACACCGGCGCCGTTATTTTCAAACATGTTATTCTCATACCTATCATCGTTTGAAAACATAAAGTGCAGACCGTATCGAATATTCCGCCTGCTTTTGTTTCCGCTAATTGAACTGTGTTTTGCAAATTCAAAATAAATGCCGTCACGCATTTGTTCAATTATGTTATCGTTAACTTCAATTTTGGATGCATGCCATAAGTGAATTCCATTGCCGGAATTATGTTCATGTACAGCATTTCCTTTTATAATATTTTTTGAGATAATTCCGTTGTGTGATTTTTCAATCAGTATAGCAAAAAAAGGATTGATGAAAATATTATTTTCAATTACGAAATTATCGATTCGATAAGTATGAATTGCGGCATAATCCGAAGTGTAGCTTTTACCCACATTAATAAGTTTGAATCCCGAAATTGTAACACTATCCGAGAGCACTTCAAATATATATCCCTTTTCCATTGCATCAATTGTAGGATGATCAATACCGATCAGCTTAATCGGTTTTTCGATCCTTAAATCATACTCTTGATAAATGCCTGCCTCAACAATAATTTCATCACCGTTTTCTGCTGCGGCAATTGCTTCCTTAATTGAAGTATAACCGCAGGATTTGCAGACCTTAATTTGTTTTGCGGTGAGTTCCGTAAAGGCAAAAAGAAGAAGTGCGGTAAAAAATAATTGTTTAATCATTATAAAGCTTTCGTTAAAAAAAAATGAAGTAAAAATATAAAAGATTTCTACTTCATTTTAATGATAAATCGTAATATATATTAAAATAATTTTTTCAGTTCATCCCAACTGTAAATTGTTCCATCTTTTTCTTTCTGTTTTTCAAGGGCGTCTTCCTTTTTTTCAAAGCCGGTTAGGTTAGCACCCATAGGACTCGGCAGATTTTCACTTATTAAATAAGTAGAATTTAATGCATCTACCAGCTTACCCGGAGTAGAATAATCAGTAATTAAAAATAACTCAATCTTAATTTCGTTTTCACGTTCCTTAATATCCTGCATCATACATTCAATTGCATCGTATTTGTATGGTTTGCCTTTGTCGGTAACAATCTCTGCTGCATGCTGTTTATCTACGATGTTCATTTTGCAGTAATAGCAAGCATCTTTTCCGTAATCAATCGGGCTTTGCTCAATAGCGCAAGAAGTTAGTACGAGGCTGATACAAAGCAGAACTAAAATTAAATTAGTGCGTTTCATTTTATTTCTTCCTTTCCTCTTTTAATGCAACATAGAAAGCAACGGGAGATAAACAAACACCAACAAATAAAAAGATAGACCCAAGCATGGGGTATGAGTGTGCAGTAAAATTTAAAATTTGTTTCGAGCCTAATACCGGAGGCATGTATGCTTGTCCCGGCATTTTGATTGCTGCTTTCGGATCCAGATTATGTCCGTAATCGTAAAGCCATAAATAAAAATCATACATACCCGCCGTGCCTAATATCGCCATCAATACAAACCATACAATGTATAATTTTTTGTTGCCGATAAATGCAAATATCAAACCAAGTAGAGACATTGATATTATTACAATCGGAAAAATATCAAATTCTTTCATTTCAGTTGGGAGGGGTTTCATTCCAACATAATGGTTCATCAAATCAATATTTTGGATATCACCTTCGTTTGCGCCTTCCATTTTATTAAGTGAGATATCTATCCCCAATGGAATTGGGTATTGGGGGGCTTCCAAGGTAATATTCCACATAGGGAATACAAATAAGAAAAGTGGAAGAATAGCAGCGGCAATCATTAATATTTTTGATAGTTTCATCGTATAACTCTTAAATTATAAAAAGGATACAGCACTTAAAACATGCTGCATCCTTTTAAAGATTACAAATTCATTTTTTAGTAAATGAATTATTGAAAATTATTCACCGTCAAGCGACCAGCTTAATTTTATGTTGGATGACTTAGGTGAAACTCTAACATATCCCTGCATTTCCTGATGCAGAGCCGAACAGAAATCTGTACAGTAGAATGGCCATACACCAACTTGTTTCGGTTCCCAAACAAATGTTTCTGTTTGTCCCGGCATAATTAATAATTCGGATGTGTTCGCACCAATTATACTGATACCATGAGGTACGTCGTAATCTTGTTCTAAGTTTGTTACATGGAAATAAACTCTATCGCCGACTTTAATTCCTTCAATATTATCGGGCGCAAAGTGACTTCTAATCATAGTCATGTAAACATGAACGTCTTTACCTTTACGTACAACTTTTGTTTCTTTTTCAGACTTTGCCACATAAGGATGCTTGTTATCTTCTAATCTATATATTTTTTTAGAATTAGGTGCAATTAACGAAGCTGGAGCACCTGCGGCATAATGGGGCTCGCCGATAGTTGGGAAGTCTAATAACAATTCCATCTTATCGCCTGTGATATCATAAAGCTGTGCCGAATGACAAACCTCAGGTCCGGTTGGCAAATAACGGTCTTTAGTAATTTTATTTAGTGCAACCAAATATTTACCAAAAGGCTTACGCGAGTTTCCACCCGGAATCATCAAGTGACCAACAGAATAATAAGTTGGTTTTCTATCAATAACTTTCCATGTTCCTAACTGCCACTTAACTACTTCAGAAGAAATAAAGAAGGTTGTATAGGCATAACCGTTTGCATCAAATTCTGTATGCAATGGACCTAAGCCCGGCTGCATTACAGTTCCGGCGTTAATAGCATCAAAGTTTAGTATAGGAATACCATAAGCATCACCGTCAAATTTTTCTTCTTTAATTGCTTTCTGCATTTTAGTAAATGAATGCACAGTTAATGAAGCAGCTAATTTACCATTACCAACAATATATTCACCGGATGGGTCAACATCGCAGCCGTGAGGTGATTTAGGTGTTGGAAGGAAATATACTAATCCCGGCAATTCCGCAGGATCTAAAACTTTAACAGATTTTTTCATTGTGGATGTAGCTGTGTGAGTATCTTCATCATACACGTTGTGTGCATAATTAGCTTTCATAGTTTTAAACTTGCCAGCTTTAATGTACTCTTCAGCTTTTTTCCAGTTGACTGCTGCTATAAAATCTTTATCATTTTGAGATGCATTAACCTCTAACAATGTACTCGCTTCTTCAGTATTATAAGTAGTAAAGAAAAACCATCCGTGTGATTTTCCTCTTCCGGGGTGTGATAAATCATAATCAAATCCCGGCATCATAATCTGAAAAGCAATTTCCATATCGCCATGATCTTTATCTACACTGATAAAAGAAAGTGCTCCTTTGAAATTACCTTTGTACTCTGAAATAGGCATATCCCTTTGAGGAACGGGAACAGAGAACCTTGTACCTGCAACAACGTACTCGGTGTTTTCAGTAATAAATGAAGAACTATGGTTACCAGCACTGTTTGGTATTTCTATTATTTCTTCAGTTTCAAAAGTTTCTAAACTTATACGTGCAATACGCGGGGTATTATTTGCATTTATGAAAATCCAGCGTCCGTCAAGTTCACCGTTAGTTTGCGAAATATCCGGATGGTGAGAATCATCCCACGGAATAAAACCGTATGATGTGTTGAGCATAGGTTTTGTTTCTTCGTTAAAGCCGTAAGCTTTTTCGGCATCAACAGAAAAAACAGGAATTACTTTAAATAAACGTCCTGAGGGTAAACCATGTACAGCTAACTGACCGCTGAAACCGCCCGACATAAAGGCGTAAAATTCATCATGCTCTCCCGGGGGAATAAAAACTCTATTGGCAGCGCTTGAAGTTAATGCACCGCTTTTTGATCCTCCGTTATTACCGCATCCCGATAATGCAAAAATGCTTGCGATAAAGGCGGAAAGAAAAAATATCTTGAAAGCTACTTTCATATTTATGCTCCTTATTTTATTGTTTTTTGTAATTTTTATAAAAAATTATTTTTCAGTTGGAAGTATAACATTATCAACTACGTTAATTATCCCGTTAGAAGTTTGGATTGTTCCTAAAACTTTAGCGCCTCCAACAGTTACATCTTTTCCTTCAACAACAACCTCTAAATATTCACCGGCTGCCGTGTAAATTTTCCTACCTTTTTTAGATTCTTTTTTCAAAGACTCAATATTAAATGAACCCGGTGCAGCGTGGTTTGTTAAAATAAATGCCAGCTTTTCTTTATTCTCCGGTTCAAGCAGCGATGCAACTGTTCCTTCCGGAAGTGCGTCAAATGCTGCATTGGTAGGGGCAAACACTGTTAGGGGTCCTGCATTAACAAGTACATGTTCAATTTCGGCGGCTTCAACTGCTGCAACTAATGTTGTATGGTCGTCAGATCCCATTGCAACCTGAAGAATGTTTTTTGCCGAAACATTATCAACAACTGATGCCTGACCTTTGGGTGTGTTATCTTCTAAGTTATTAGAGCTATTTGAAGGTTGTTCTTCGCCTCCGCTATTGCATGCAAATAAAAATAAACATGCAGTAAAAATAATAATCATCTTTCTTATCATCTCTCTCCCTTATGATAGTTAGTTGTTAGATTATTTATTTACAATGGATTTTTAATAATGAAAAGAACTTTGTTTGTAAGAATACGAGTTATTTTTCGTTAATTCAAATTATTGTAAATATAGCATATCAAAAATAAGAATTATTATTCTGAAATAAACTAAAAAAAACATAAGAAATAAAAAATATTTAACTTTATTCTCCTATCAAGTGATTTTAAAAAAGCGGAATATTGGCTAAAAACGACTAAAAACAAACGATAATCATTTTTTAAAAATATTGGATAAAAAAATTAAAAGAATATAAATAATCTTATTTAAGAAAAAAATTGATTGAGTTTTGGGGGTAAGCGGAGTAAAAGAAGGGCAAACAATTTTATTAAAACTGTTTGCCCATTAATAAAAAATTATTCTTGATTTGTTTCGGTTCTAAAATACTCTAAAATTGCCCGTGTTTCTTCTTGCGATAAATTCTGATTAGCCATAGGAGAAATATATTCCATCAGCAGTTCGCGTGCTGCTTTATTTTCCTGAACCATTCTATCGGGTACAAGAATCATATTCATTATCCACTCGGGCGAACGTCGTTCAGTTATGCCGCGAAGAGCGGGTCCGATAAATCGTTTATCCATCTTATGACATGCCGAGCATTTTAATTCAAATATATCTTTACCTTTTGCTGCAATTTGCGGGTCAATTTCACCCAGAGTAACTTCCGTAATAGGACCAACGCCCTTATCTTTCATAGCGGGGTTAACGGCTGCTCCATCGGCTTCTTCATCCGAAGCAGTCCACAATTCGCCTTCGGGGTCTTTAGGTGCTGCGGGTGTAGTACCTTCCATTGTAAGTATGTAACTTCCAACTTCCTGCATTTCAGTCGGGCTTAATTGTGACTGCCAGCTTATCATACCTTTTTGAGGAACACCATATTTAATTACTTTGAAAACGTTTTTAATACCACCGCCGTGCACCCAGTACTCGTCAGTTAAATTAGGACCTACAAGCCCGCCTCCATCGGCGGCATGGCATGCAGCACAATGTTTTAGGTATATTGTTTCGCCATTGGATAGAGCGGAAGGATCGGAAACTCTTGTTACTGATTCCTCATCGAGCAAAGCCCCGCTTCGTGCTAACAATTGCTGCTGTTCCTTTGCAGCCTGCATTTCTGCCAGGTACTCTTCTTCCTGAATATTTCCGCTGCCTATTACATGATAGTTGACTAGATAAATTATGCTGAATAGTATTGTGCCATAGAAGAGAAAATTAAACCATGGCGGAATTTTATTATCTAATTCTTTAATTCCATCGTAATCGTGATCCATTAATATTTCATGTTCTTGCGATATAGGTGTTGATTTTGTAATCCATTTAAATACCGACTTAAAAGGACCGAGCAGTAATTCACCTTGTGCATCATTTTTTTCTGCATACACTAAAACTAACCACATTAAAAATGCGATGGTAAATGCAGTGATTGCAACCATTACCTTCAACACTGTTTCCATATTTGTGCCTTCACCGGTTTCAGCAAATAGGGGTGAAGTGAACGAGAATAGGAAAAGTATTGAAAAAAGTATATTCAATAGTTTATTGGATTTCATTTTCATTCTCTGTATTTGTTGATTCTTCATTATCATTTTCTAGCGGAATGTTTTCCATTTTTTTTATGTATTTCTTATCAGCCTTAAATGCCCAGATAACTATACCGATAAAGATCAGAAAAAAAAGTATTAACCCGATTATCGGAAAAATTGAAACACCGTCAATGGTTTCTAAATTATCTGAAAACATAATATTCCATTACTCCTGTTCTGTATCGTTAACTTTAATATCTGTACCCAATCTCTGCAGATATGCAATTAATGCAATTATCTCTTTGGAAGGATCGGCAGGGGCACCGTTTTCAATTAAGTCCATAGCAATTTTTTGTGCTTGAGTACTTAACTCGCCAATTGCATAATCTTCCAATCCTTCATCGTATGGTACACCAAGCGACCGCATAGCAGAAATTTTAGCCGGTGTAGATTCAACATCCAAATCTTGTGTAAGCAGCCAAGGATAAGGCGGCATTAAAGAGCCTGGCGACATTGATCTTGGATTTTCCATGTGCATGAAGTGCCATAAGTTTGAATACTTGCCTCCGATTCTATGAAGATCGGGTCCGGTTCGTTTGGAACCCCATAAGAATGGATGATCATAAACATACTCGCCGGCTTTTGAGTATTCGCCATATCTCTCTGTTTCCGAGCGGAACGGACGAACCATTTGTGAATGACATGATACACATCCTTCGCGGATATAAATGTCGCGTCCCTGAAGCTCAAGAGGGGAGTAAGGCTTTACACTTGATATTGTCGGTATATTCGATTCAACTAAAAATGTTGGAACTAATTCAACTACGCTTCCGATTAAAATTACACCGGTTGCAATAATTGCAAACACAACAGGTTTCTTTTCTAACCATCGGTGAATCATTCCTCTTGCCGGTTTTTCTTTAACCATTACTAGTGCAGGTGCTTCGGTTTCTTCATTTGCAATAAAACTTCCCTGCTTAACAGTTTTAAATAAATTGTAAGTCATTACAAACATTCCCGTAAAATAAAGTAAACCGCCGATTGATCGGAGAATATACATAGGAACTATCTGCAATACGGTTTCTAAAAAGTTAGGGTATTGTAATAATCCAAGCGGAGTAAACTCTTTCCACATTAGGGATTGTGTTAAACCAGCCCAGTAAAGAGGAATTGCATAAAGCACGATACCCAAAGTACCGATCCAAAAATGTGCATTAGCTAATTTTTTAGAATAGAGTTTTGTATTGAACATTCTTGGAAGCATCCAATAAAGCATACCGAATGTTAAAAATCCATTCCATCCTAATGCCCCAATGTGTACGTGAGCAATTATCCAATCTGTAAAGTGGGTAACTGCATTCAAACTTTTTAACGAAAGCATTGGTCCTTCAAATGTTGCCATACCGTATGAAGTTACAGCAACAACCATAAATTTAAGAATAGGATCATCGCGTACTCTATCCCAAGCACCGCGCAATGTTAATAATCCATTAAGCATACCGCCCCAGGAAGGAGCAATAAGCATAATTGAAAAAACTGTGCCTAATGATTGAGCCCAATCCGGCAGTGCGGAATAAAGCAAGTGGTGAGGACCAGCCCAAATATATAAGAAAATTAGTGCCCAAAAGTGAAGTATTGAAAGCCGGTATGAATAGATTGGGCGATTAGCGGCTTTGGGTAAATAGTAATACATCAATCCTAAATAAGGGGTTGTTAAAAAGAATGCAACCGCGTTATGACCATACCACCATTGCACTAAGGCATCTTGAACCCCAGCGTAAACAGGGTAGCTTTTTAGCAAACCAACCGGAATTTCAATAGAATTAACTATGTGAAGAACAGCAACCGTAACAAAAGTTGCGATGTAAAACCAAACTGCAACGTAAATATGTTTTTCGCGGCGTTTAACAATTGTTGCCATCATGTTGTAACCAAAAATTACCCAAACAACTGCAATCATTATGTCAATAGGCCATTCAAGTTCAGCATATTCTTTTGAGGTTGTAAAACCCATAACTAAGGTTATAGCGGCAAAAACAATTATTAACTGCCAACCCCAAAAGTGCAGTTTACCAAGCAGGTCACTGTACATACGTGCTTTACAAACTCGCTGCAATGAATAATAAACTCCGGCAAAAATTGCATTACCAACAAATGCAAAAATTACTGCGTTGGTATGCAAAGGACGCAGCCTGCCGAATGTTGTGTACTGAAGACTAAAATTGAGTTCGGGAATATAAAGTTGAAGAGCAATCCATAGTCCAACAAGCATACCAACAATACCCCAAAAAACAGTTGCAAAGGTAAACAGTTTTACTATTTGATTGTCATAACTGAATTTTTCAACATTCATTTATACAACTCCTTAATTGAAAATAAATTTATGTGAATAAAGTTTTGAAAACAGCGTTAATGTTTTAATTTTTAATCAGCTAATTTATAAAAAATATTGTAATTATTATTTTTTTTCTTCCGAATTAATATCTTTTTCTGTTTCGTTATTTTTCTTTTTATCATCAAATAAAATTCTAACTGCGGGAGTATATTTATCATCATACTGCCCCGATTTTACAGCCCATAAAAATGCGGCTAAAAACCCGATTGCCACTAATAGACTTGCCGATATGAGCACAACAATTACCATCATTATAATAATCCTTTCATTTTTGCAAATGCAGTTGTTGTAAATGATGTAAATACTACTACGGATATTGAACTTAAGGGCATAAGTATTGCAGCAATAAGCGGCGATAAGAGTCCCTGCACCGCAAAGAATAAGCCTACTAAATTATATAAGAATGAAATAATAAAACTTGCGATAATTATTTTTTTGCTGAGTTTTGCAAAAGAAATAAATGCGGGCAGCATATCAAATGAATTTGAATCGAGTATGCTGTCGCATGCAGGTGAGAAATTATTTACATTTTCCGAAATAGAAATTCCGACATCACTTTTAGCTAATGCGCCTGCATCATTTAAGCCGTCGCCAATCATTAGTGTGTTTTTGTTTTTAGATTGGAGCGTAGAGATGTAATTTAATTTATCATGCGGTGATTGATTGAATTTCATCTCGGTTCTATCGGGAAAAATTTTCTTTAGTCGTTCTTTTTCGCTTGGGTTATCGCCCGATAAAACAGATAAACTATATTTATTGCTAATATTTGCAAGTACTTGTTTTAATGATTTTCGGTATGAATTAAAAAACTTAAAGCAGCCGGTTACTCGTCCGTTTATTGAAACAAAAACTTGAGTTGTTATCCCGGTTGGATTTATTGGTGCATCGGGATTTATAAAACCCTCGGAGCCGAGTTTGATTAATTTATCATCAATAAAAGCCTGCAATCCCTTGCCGGGTATTTCCATAAAGTCGGTTATTGACTTATCGGGAATAGCTTCTAAAAAATTAAATATTTTTCTGCTTAGTGGGTGACTGGAATTTTTAACAAGTGATTTGATTATACTCTTTTGTTCATCCGATAGATCTTCGCCTTCATACTTTATCTCTGCTTTGTCGGCATCTGTAATTGTTCCGGTTTTATCAAAAATTATTGTATCGATGTTTGCGAGGTTTTCAACTGCGGCGGCATTTTTAACGTAAAATTTATTTCGCCCAAAAATACGCATTGTGTTGCCGAGTGTAAAAGGTGTTGAAAGGGCAAGCGCACATGGGCATGCTATAATAAGTATTGCTGTTACTGCATTAAATGTAATTGCCGGATCGTTAAGAAGCCAATAAACAGCAGTTGCAGCGGCAATAGCTAATACAATAAAAGTAAAATATTTACTAACCATATTAGCTAATGAGGTTGTTCGGCTTTCTTTTTTATCCGTAAATACCTTGTCGTTCCAAAGCTCGGTTAAATAACTTTGCGAAACTTCTTTTACCGTTTCAAGTTCAATTAAGCCGCCTATTTGTTTGCCGCCGGCATAAATTAAATCGCCATTTTTTCTTTCTACCGGAGCTGCTTCACCGGTTACAAAACTGTAATCGATATTTGCCGTACCTTTTATTAAAACTGAATCAGTTGGAATTAGTTCGTTGTTTTTAATTACTAATCTTTGTCCAACCCTTAATTTATCTAAGGGAATTGTTTTTTCGTTAGAATTTTTGGTTATCGTTACTGCAATAGGAAAGTATGATTTGTAATTTCGTTCAAAGTTGAGTGTGTCGTAGGTTTTGTTTTGAAAAAGCCTGCCGATTAGAAGGAAAAAAACTAATCCTGCAAGTGAATCAAAATAGCCTACGCCTGTTTGAAGAATTACTTCAATCAAACTTCTGAAAAATAGTATGCTTATTCCAATTGCTATGGGTACATCAATATTTATAAATTTTCTTTTAAGTCCCTTATATGCAGATGAAAAATATTCGCTGCTGCTGTAGAAAAAAACCGGCAGTGCAAGTAATAAATTTAGAAAACTGAAAATCTGTTTTATGTCATCCGTAACCTGATCAACGATAGATAAATATTCGGGAAAACTTAACAGCATAATGTTGCCGAAGCAAAATCCTGCAATACCAATCTTGTAGTAAAGTTTTTTTGTATGGTCTGAAGAAACCTCTTTCTCTTCGGCTTCCAAATTTAACGAAGGTTCGTAGCCGATAGAATCAAGCAGTTCGACAACCTTACTGAGCAGAATTTTATCCGGTGCATATTTTATTGAGACTTTCTTTTTTAAGAAGTCAGCTTTTGATTCTATTATTCCGGGATTAAATTTATATAAATTTTCAAGTATCCAAATACATGAACTGCAGTGCATTTGAGGAATAAAAAAAGTGATGGTTGTAATTGTGCCGTCGGTAAAGTCAATTAATTTTTCTTGCAGCTCAGGGTCATCGAGATATGAATAGTTTCTAACCGGTTCCGATTTTTTTAATCCCGGTGTTTCTTCATAAGCGTAATAATCGCACAAGTCGTTGGACTTAAGCATTTCATAAACAGTTTTACAGCCGTTGCAGCAAAAAACATTATCGTTCAACTTGTAAGTATCATCGGGGCACTCTTCACCGCAATGATAACAAATTAATTTCGAGTCAACTATATGGGATATTTCTTCAGGCAAAAAGCAATCAATTGTAAATAGGATAAATATTTGTCGGATAAAATATAAAAAACTTTATAGAAAGTCCTTTTTTGAAGAATTAAATTGCCGTTAAATTTAAGTCAATTGATAATTACTAATAACAATTTGATATAGAATTGTAAAGATGAAAAGAATTACAGCAGCGATAAATAAATTTCCAATAAAATTTTAAAAACTATGTTTTTTTCACATTCTTATTTAACTTTGGTGTGTATTGAACTGTTATTAAACTGTTATTAAATATTAATCTAAAATTAAATAATTGTTAAGGTTTTAAAAGCCGTCTTCTAACAAAAAATTATTCTATAACAATATTTATTTCAATTGCTCAGCCAATGAATTCAATTCAAAATTATTTAAAAGAACACCCCAATATAATTGCAGTAATCAAATTAATCTTTTTTCTCTATTTATTTTTATTCAGTCTTCAATTAATGGGTGATGCGCTAAAGCTTTTCGGCAAGGACTTTTCAGAAACATTAATATCTACTACTTCAAATCCATTTGTCGGGTTATTTATCGGTATACTTGCCACATCAATTGTTCAAAGTTCATCATCAACAACTTCAATTGTGGTGGGGCTGGTTGCAGGCGGTGCAATTGGTATCGATTCTGCAATTCCAATTGTAATGGGTGCGAATATTGGAACATCAATCACAAACATACTTGCATCACTGCCGCAGATAAATAGAAGCAATGAGTTTCGTAAAGCATTTGCAGCTGCTGTTGTACACGACTTTTTCAATTTTTTATCGGTATTACTTTTGTTTCCAATTCAGCTTGCAACAAACTTTTTAGGAATATTAGCTTCAAAGATGACGAATGTTTTTGAAGGAATCGGGGGATTATCATTTTTAAGTCCAGTAAAGGCGTTAACAAAACCGGTATCAGAATTTATGGTAGAAAAATCTCTAACCATTTTACCTAATGAAGACTTTGCCGGCTGGGTTCTTTTAATTATTGCAATTATTTTTCTGTTCCTCGCACTAAAGTATATGGTATCAGCATTAAAAGTTTTAGTTGTAAGTAAAGCAAAAGATTGGTTTAATAAATATCTGTTTAAAAATCCGCTTCGTGCGTTTGTGGTCGGTATTATTTTAACCGTAATGGTTCAAAGCAGTTCTATAACAACATCGCTGATGGTTCCGTTAGCGGGTGCTGGGCTGCTTACATTACGACAAGTATTTCCTTATACAATTGGGGCAAATTTAGGAACAACAATAACAGCCATTCTTGCCGCACTTATTACAAATCAGCCGGCGGCTGTGGTTGTGGCTTTTTCACATCTGCTGTTTAATTTATGCGGTACGCTCGTTTGGTGGCCCCTTGGCAGTGTACCAATAACTATGGCTGAAAAGTTTGCCGAATACTCTACCAGGAGTAAATTTATTCCGGTTGCATTTGTTTTAACAATATTTTTTATTATTCCAATTTTAGTAATATTAATTTCCAATTGAGGTAGTTATGATTAAAGAAATTTTAGCTGTGTTTAGAAGTGATAGTATGATGGATCGTGCTTATAATAGATCTTATGACATGATTTACTTAACGCAGGAAATGTTTAAAACTGCAAAAGATGTACTGCGGTACAGCGAACACAGCAATACAAATATTGATGTTAATGATCAGGATATTGAAGTAAATAAATATCAGCGGGAAGTAAGGAAAGATGTACTTAAACACTTAGCTCTTGAAGGAACTGACAACTTATCTTCCGGTTTGGTTTTAGTAACGCTGGTTATTGACCTTGAAAGAATAGGTGATTACACTAAAAATATTGTAGAAATTGCCGAGAACCATCCGGAAAAACTATTTGCAGGAAAATTTGAACAAGAGGTTGTTAAAATTGAAAAAGCAATTGAAATCAATTTTCAAAAAACTATTGAGTGTTTTAAAAATGCCGATGAAGAAGCTGCAGGATATTTAGTAAAAGAATATAAATGGATCAGCAGAACGATTGACGAGATTTTAATGTCGTTAGTTAGGGGAGAGGAGAAAACACTTGCTACCGGATGCACAGTAGCATTGGCGCTTTACATAAGGGCATTGAAAAGAATTAATTCACATTTACGTAATATTGCTTCAAGTGTCGTCAACCCTTTCCATCGAATAGGATATAAACCGAAAAAGAATAAAGACAAATAGAGCTATCAATAGATATTCATGCCGCAAGTTATAAGGATAAGATATCCAAATAATTTGCTTCGATAAATCGTTATTTTTTTTCTTTATTAAATTGATTTTAACTTAAAAATATTTAATATAGTAAAAGACTTTTCCTCAACCCACAATTTGGAGGAATCATGAAACGCTCTATTATCAATTTGCTTATAACAATTTTTATCCTTTTCAGCTTAACACTAATCGCCCAGCAAAAAGAAGAAATTAAAATAACAACATCGTCGGAAGAAGCATTAAGTTTTTTTTTAGAGGGCAGGCACAAATATGAGAACATTCAATACGCAACAGCCGCGGCATTATTTGATGAAGCAATATTAACCGACCCCGAGTTTGCAATGGCTTACCTGTATAGGTCACGTTCGGGCGGAGGTTATAATGTTGAACGCAAAAACCTTGAAAAAGCTGTTAGCTTAATTGATAAGGTTACAGAAGGAGAGAAACATAAAATATTGTTTTACAAAGCCTTTGCAGAAGGCAGCGATGCGGAACAGAAACAACATATAGATTTTCTTCTTAAAAACTTTCCTGAGGATAAACGAACCCATTTTAGTGCGGGCATTTACTACGATTTTATTACCGATTACCCAACTGCTTTAATGCACTATATTAAAGCAACACAAATTGATGAAAACTATGCAGCAGCATTTAATAAAATCGGTTACTGTTTTTTTGATTTAGAATATTATAAAGCTGCTGAAGAAACATTTCAAAAATATATAAATCTAAATCCCGATAGCCCAAACCCTTACGACTCATACGCCGAACTGTTATTGAAAACTGGCAGATACGAAGAATCGATAGCTCAATATAAAAATGCATATAAAAAAGATTTACTTTTTACATCGGCTCTTTCGGGTATAGGAAATAATTATTTATTTATGGGTGATTACAAGAGTGCCCGGGAATATTATCAGAAACACTTTAGAAAAACCACATTGCTCGATGAAAAAATTGAGGCACTAAAATTAGAAGCAATTTCATATATTCATGAAAATAATATTCAAAACGGTTTAGAAACATTTACCCAGCTTAGAGTTTTAGCTGAAAAAGAAAACCTGATAACTGATGCAGTTGAAGCTCAATTAAGTTCGGCATTTTTATGCATAGAATTTAACAAACCGGAAAAAGCTGAAGAGAATTTAAATCGGGCTGAAGAACTTGCAAGAATGTCGGAACTGCCTGACGTTGTAAAAGAAAATTATGTTACTCAAGCAAAAAGATATCAATGCCTATATTTAATTAGGAACGGCAATCTTAATAAAGCAGAGGATGAAATTGCGAAGTACGGAGTTTTAGTAAATCAAAGAAAAAACCCATTGGAAATAAAATCATACTTTTCATTGATGGGATTGTTGGAATCAGTAAAAGAAAATTATGAAGCAGCCTTAAAGTACTTTGAACAAGCAGATAGGGATGATCCATTCAATTGGTATTATATGGCTAAAGCATATCAAAAATTAGGATATTTAGAAACCGCAACGGAACTAATTGTTAAAATTTCGAATTGGAATGAAAACAACCTTAGTTATGCAATAGTAAAATTGCATTTAAAGCAATAGGCAATTAGTTAATTTTATTTTGAAAGGAAAAAATATGAAAGCAGTTTGGAACAATAAGGTAATAGCAGAAAGCGATAATACAATAGTTGTTGAAGGAAATCATTATTTCCCTCCGGCTGATGTGAATAAAGAATATTTTGAAGAAAGCGATACATCATCAACATGCCCTTGGAAGGGTAAAGCAAGTTATTACACAATTAATATCGACGGCAAAATAAATGAAGATGCAGCCTGGTATTATCCGCAGCCTAAAGAAGCCGCTGCAGAAATAAAAAATCATGTAGCTTTTTGGAAGGGAGTTGAAGTAACCGAATAAATTTTTTATCCTAAAAAGGGGAGAAAAAACCCGCTCCCTTTTTTGTATTCATCCCAATCTTTATTAAAAACCTCACTTAAGAGATTATCTTCTAATTTAGCCCTTAAAATAAAAAGAGGTAGAAGAATAAAAATCACAGCAGGCAGAACTAAGAAACTTAACAATGCTAATCCGGCGCCTATATCGCTAAGAACTTGAAACAAATATTGAGGATGCCTTACACTTTTATAAATACCGCTTGTAATAAGCCGATGAGATTTATATACCGCTACTTCAGTGGAATAATATTCGCCTAAAGTTTTGAATGATACCGTTTGCAGCCACGAAAAAACAACAAACATTACCAGCCCAATTATTCTTATAAAATTATAATTATCATAAGCTTTATAATCCAAAGTACCGATACTAAAAACACCTAAAATTTCAAAAATTATAATAAGAGCGGAAACATTAAGAGGTACTTTCTGCAAATAGGATTTCGGTCGTTTACTCACATTAACCACTTTTCCTTTCATTCCCTTTTTTGAACCTGAAAAGTTAGCAGCCATAGAAACGAAGAGCGCAACACCAAATAGTATATTTATGGGGTCCATGATGTTTTTCCTAAAAATTGATTTATAAATGAGCTAAAAAAGCCAATTATCAAAAGATATCCGGGTGAAATAAAGATCTTAATTTTATGATTTCTACATGTCAAATTTACCTTAGATTAAGCTATTTAGCAAATAGACTTGCAATAGAGTAGATATTCCGCTAATTAAATACTTAGCACAAAATTTGCATTAAATAAGCATCATTGTAAAAGTAAGTTTTATAACTAAAAAGGAAAAAGATGAATACCGGTCAGATGATGATAACTCTTGGAGCCATGATGATACTTGGCATGGTTATTTTGAGAGTAAATAATGGCTTTTTAAGTACAAATACTGTGCTTCTTGATGCAAAATTAGGTGTGCTTGCGGTATCCCTTGCTACTTCAGTAATTGAAGAGGCAACCGGTAAAGCATTTGACGCCGAGACTGATACAAATTCAGTTAATAATCGTGCTGATTTAACTAGTTCAGGTTCATTAGGACCAGGTGCCGGTGAAGTTTATCCAGACTATAATGATTTTGATGATTTCAACGGATTAGTTTATATCAATAATACAATGCCCTCGGCAGTTTTTAAGATTGAATGTTTTGTAGGTTATATCAATCCCGTCAACCCGGAAGTATTTGTTTCAACCAGAACATGGCATAAAAAATTGATAGTGCAGGTTACCAGCGAATCAATGGAAGACGATACAGTAAGAATGAGTGCAATAAACAGTTATTTCTACTTTAGATAGGATTAAAAATGGGATTTAGTACATTAATAGATATTCTCGGTTCAACCCTTATCGGCGGAATGCTTCTCTTAATTCTACTTAGGTTGAATGATGCATCCGTTGAAAATACATACGTTTATGGAGGTGAATTGATGGTTCAGCAAAATCTTGTTTCAGTAGTGGAACTGCTTGAACATGATTTTAGAAAAATTGGTTACTGTAAAGATTGGCAGCAGATACCTGATCCATCAAAGTCCATTATAGCTGCAGATTCAAACAGTATTACATTTTTAACAGATGAAAATAATGACGGGGTTGTTGATACGATGCGATACTATACAGGACCGCCGAGTGAACTGTTGGGAACTCCTAATCCAAGAGATAGAAATTTGTACAGAATAGTAAATGGACAATCATTCCATGCAAATCTTGGGGTAACAGAACTTAAAATGCAGTTTTTTAATGCTTTGGGAGATTCCATATTTTTCCCAATTACGGTACCAAGTGAAATTTATTCAATGCAGATAAACATTACAGTTGAGAACACTTCAGCTTATGATAGGAAGTTCAAGCTTGAAGGTGAAGATAATTATTCAACAGCTTTTTGGCGGCAGATTAGATTAGCTGCACGAAATTTAAGAAATAGATAGGAGTGAAAAATGGGTGGTAAAGCGGCAATTCTACTCGTACTGGGCTTTAGCCTAATTTTTATGGTTGCAGGTCATAATTTTGGAAATTTATCTACACGATCAGTAGAAAATTTAGCAAAATATTATACCCAAACTAACGCACACAATATAGCTATTAGTGCTGCTAACATGGCAGCCAGCAATATCTTTTTTGATAAAAATTGGAATACGGGTTATACCAATGTTCCTTTCAGCAATGGAACTTTCGACGTTTCAGTTGTAACCAGCGGAACTCAAAAAAAAATTATTGCAATTGGAAGTTACCAGGATGAGCATGATACTATAGAGGTTATACTCGATCCCAGTCACTTCTCAAAATTTGGAAACTTTTACACCACAATGAGTGCGCTGCCTGCAACGGGCGATACTTTCAACGGTCCGTTTCATACAAACAGCAGTATGAAAACACATGGTACCCCGGTATTTTGGGGTAAGGTTACAAGTCGGTATTCATTAAAAATGTATGGTTCGCCAAAAGACCCTAAATTTTACGGCGGGTACGAAAGTGGTGTTAATATTCCCTTAGAGTTTGATACCTCCGGTATGAGATTTAATGCTTCAACATCAGGGGCGGTATTTAAAGATACTGCTGGCTTGGGACGAAAAGTGGATGTAAAATTGAAGTTCAAAGCATCTGGTAATGTTGAATACAGCAGTATGATAAATAATGATGGCGTATGGAGCCCTCCGGTTGATACTCCGCTTGTTGACCTCTCATCAAATGGAATTATATTTGTTGAAAAAGGGAATATTTTTGTGGAAGGTACCTTAAAGGGAAAGGCGACTATTGTGGCTTCTAAAAAAGGAAAATCCGGCTGCGGTAATATTTATCAGACCGATAATGTTAGATATGCCAATGATCCTAAAGCCAATCCAAATGCTAAAGATATTCTTGGAATGGTTGCGGAGGATAATATTAGAATTAAAAAAAATCCTAATACCCTCGGTAAAGATATAATAACTCAGGCTTCAATGTTTGCGAAAAATGGAAGTATTGGTCCCGATAATGGACTTGTGCATCAAGGAACTTTGCATAGCTGGCGTATTTTAGGAGGCTTAATTGCAAAAACTACACGAGTAACAGCAGACTATAATTATGCAGGACAGCCAACAAACGGCTTAAAATTTGTTCATTCTTATGATGATAGGTTTATGAACATGGTCCCGCCGAGCTTTCCTCATACTCGCTATTACGAAATTGTTTCGTGGTATGAATAAATAAAGAATTAAAAATCCCACAACCTGGTTAATGAATAAAGCCCCAATCCAAAGTTGGGGTTTTATTTTTCCCACTAGTTCACTCTTTGCAATACTTCATCGGTAAAATTTTCAAAAGTAAATATATTTTTATTTTTGAAGGTGTAAGAATTACCAGATTTTATTATATTGAAAATAATTTTTTGTTATATTTGGCTTAAAACCAAGGGTGATTATGGATAAAAATGCAAGAATACTTATTGTTGATGATGATGAAACACTTTGTTATCTGCTGAAAGAAGAATTAGTTCAGGAAGGGTTTACTGTTGATATTGTGCATGACGGCAGCGAAGCAATTGATAAGTTAAAATTTAAGTCGTACGACTTAATGCTGCTTGATTTGGAAATGAAAATTGTTCATGGTGAAGACGTACTGAAAACGGTAAATCAAAACTACCCATCCATTCAGGTGATAGTGCTTACCGGGAAAAGTGAAGTTAACACCGCCGTTGAATGTATGAGATTAGGCGCAAGTGATTTTTTAACAAAGCCGTATGAATTTGATCAATTATTAGTTAGAATTGAAAAGGCACTTGACTTAAAAGAACTTGTAATTGATAACACAGTTTTAAAATCGCAAATTGCCCAAAAAGCATCATCAGAAATAATAGGCAAGAGTCCAAAATTATTAGAAGTTACTGAATTAGCAAGAAGAGCCGCCGCTTCTCATTCAAATATTTTATTAGAAGGGGAGACAGGTACCGGAAAAGAATTATTTGCAGAATTTATTCACAAAAACTCACCAAGAAATAAAAAACCTTTTGTAGTAATTAATTGTGCCTCGCTGCCCGACCAGCTTTTAGAGAGTGAACTTTTCGGATATGAAAAGGGAGCATTTACTGATGCCAAATCATCCAAGCAGGGTTTAGTTGAAATTGCCGAAGGGGGTACTTTATTTTTAGATGAAATCGGTGAACTTAGTTTAACCTTGCAGCCGAAACTTTTAAGATTTTTAGAAAATGGAGAGTTCAGAAGGCTCGGAGGTGTAACAACTTTAAAATCGGATGTTAGAGTTATCGGCGCTACTAATAAAAACTTGATGGAGGAAGCGGAGAATAAAACTTTTAGAAGAGACCTTCTTTTCAGATTGAATGTAATAACTATTACAATACCTCCTTTAAGGGAACGAGGGAATGATATTCTTCTGCTTGCAAAATTTTTCATTCAGAAAAAAATGCCTATTAAAACTAATAAAAAACTGAATGCAGAATCTGAAAATGTTTTATCGGCTTATAGCTTTCCGGGCAATGTAAGGGAGTTAGATCACACAATCGAACGTGCAATAATTTTTTCGGAAAATGATGAAATAAAAGTATCAGACTTAAACCTGCCCAAAGTTTCTTTCGGTGATGTGTCTGAAACCTTTAACGAAGCTGCTGAAGTTTTAAAACTTGATGAAATAGAAAAAATTCATATTAAGAAAGCCCTAAATCACTATAATTGGAATAGGGAAGAAACGGCAAGAATGCTTGGTATCAGTCAGAAAACTCTTTATTCAAAAATTAAAAAATATAGTTTAAAATAAATTTTTTATGCCGGAAATAAGGAACAGTAATAACAGAAAATTAGAGAAGCAGTTAAAAGCTGTTGCACATGATTTGAATAATATTTTGTCAAGTACAATGCACAGCATAACCCTGCTCAAACAAAAAATTGAAAAGGGGACAGATGAATTTTCACTTGTTGAAATTATCGAAAGCAATTCGAATAGAGCAGCCGATATAATAGATGTTTTATTAGATGATAAAAAATCAGTAACTCGCACCTTAAATGTTTCACGATTGTTAAACGAAGTTATACTCGCATTTTCCAGCACAATTACACCTGAATTAAAAATTAAAACTGATATTGTAGGCGAGGTTTATAAAATATTTGGAATGCGGTCGAATGTTTACAGAATTATTATGAATCTGCTTGTTAATGCCAAGGAATCAATTGAGGGAACCGGTGAAATTTATATTTCACTTTCTAACTTAAATAATAAAAAAGCGGCGGAAATTTTCCCTAATATCAGGGAAGCAAATTATATTCAATTAAGTATTTCTGATACCGGCTGCGGAATCTCGAAAGAAAATATTAGTAAAATTTTTGTTGAAGAATATTCTACTAAAAATAAAAGCGGCATATCGGGGCTAGGACTGAATATAGTTAAAGAAATTGTAACCTCTATGGGCGGCTACATTTTTGTTGAAAGCGAACTTGATAAGGGTTCAACATTCACGGTTCTGTTCCCCGAGTTTAAAAAGAAGGAAATGTCGAAAAAAATTGGTTTGGAAAAAACAATTTTGATTAGCGAGGATGATAAGATTTTATTAAAACTTTTAGCCGAGCTCCTCGAATCATACAATTTTAAAGTAATTAAAACAGAAGACGGCGAGGGCTGCTTACAAGAATTTATCAGTGAAAGCAAAATTGATTTAATTATTATAGATAAAAAAATGCCAAACCTTGATGGTATTGATTGTGTTAGGAAAATTAGAGAAATGAAAATTGATGTGCCTGTAATTTTATCGTCAGGTTCAAAGGGCGAGGTAAGCAGCGGGTTATTAAAAGAATTAAAAATTGAAAAGGTTTTACATAAGCCTTACGATTTTGAGCAAATGCTTTCCTTAATTGAAGAGTTAGTTTACTGATTCTTTCTCATCTTCTGATTGGAGATTAATCATCTTTAAATTATTTAAGTAATCAATAAAAATTGGTTTTTTGATTGCACTCAACTTTTCCAGAATATCAATTATATCATGTGTAGCTTTCTCAATAAATTCTACACGCTTAATTAAAAAGTCCTTTGCCCCTTCATCCTTATTCAATTCTCTTCTTATTGCCGCAGTTGATAAATTAATTAAAGTTAAAGGCTGTTTTATTTCGTGATTTGCAGTTACAACAGTTGCATTAAAAGTTTTAACTTTTTCTAATTCAAGCAGTAAATTATTTGTTTCGCTAAATCGTAAGGCAGAATTAATTCGGGCAAGCATTTCATCGCGGTTGAAAGGTTTTTTTATGTAGTCGAATGCACCTGCGTCAAAACCCTCTTTAATATCTTCGGCATCAGTTAATGCTGTAACTAAAATTATAGGTATATTTTTAGTCTCGTCGTTCTTAACTAATTGTCGGCAAACATCAAAGCCGGAAATATCAGGCATCATAATATCAAGTAAAATTAGATCGGGTTTTTCATCAGTTGCTTTCTGAATTCCTGTTTTACCTTCGTAGGCAGCAATTACTTCAAAGCCCGCACGCTTCAGTCTGTCTTGTAAAATAAAAACATTATCGGGCTGATCATCGACTACTAATATTTTTTTCATTCAGTTTTAATTTCTTTTTTCTTTAAACTATTCTCAATCTTTAACGCTATTGCAGAAGTATCGACAGGTTTGGTTAGTATATCATCAAATCCGTTGCGCTCAATTATCTCGATATCATCGAGCATTGCATAGGCTGTCATTGCAACAACCGGTAAATCTGATATTGCATTATCACTTCGGATTTTTTTTATAGTTTCAAACCCATCCATTTTCGGCATCATAATGTCAAGTAATACTAAGTCCGGTTTTTGTCTGTCTATAGCAAGCAGGCATTCAATTCCGTTACCTGCCGTAAAAGTTTTATAACCTAAGTTACAAACAATTTCGCTAACAGTAAATAAGGTATCTTCATCATCATCAACAATTAAAATTATTTCACCCGACGTTGATTCATCTGAATTATCGGTGTTTACTTTATTATAGCCGGAAGTATTTTTCATCCAGCTTTGATCTAAGTTTAATCGTTTTCGGATTAGCTTGAGAATATCAAGAGGGTGGTGCTGCTCCTTTAGAGTTAATTTTTTTATGGCTGTGCTTATTCTACTTATTTCTCCTTCGCTTAAGTTCTGAGATATGCTGATAATTAATGGTATGCCGCGTGTATTAGAATTTTGATTTAATAAATTAATGAAATTTAATTCATCAAAAGATGGAGCAATTAAATTCACTAAAATTAGTTCGGGTTCCGAATCTAATATAATTTTGAATGCTTCATCGTCTACAAAAATATTAGTCAGATGGTATTCAGTTCCAATTTCATTTTGCAGTCTTTCAAATGCACCATCTCCAAAATCTATCGAAATAATATTTTTAACTTTATCCTGTTTAAAAATTTCTACGTTAGAAATTATTTCCCGTACCCGTTTGGGGTCAGTGTCTTTAAAAATATAATCAAATACATCAAATTCATAGCAGAGATCTTCTTCTTCAAAAATAGATGCGATTACAACCGGAACATTTACAGTAGCAGTATTATTTTTTAACTTCATCAATAAATCCCAGCCGCTCATATCCTCTAAGTCTAAATCAATTGTAATTAAGTCGGGTATATTTTTCGTTAGGTAATCCCAACCATCTTTACCGGTATGACAAATTGTTGTTTCGTATTCTTCCGAATCTAAATATTTCTCCAGAGTTCTATTCGTTTCGATGTCTCTGCAAATTAATAGAATTTGCTTTTTAGAGTTTACATCCTGATGGTTATAAATAATTTGTGAATTCGATTCCTGATCATTTTCATCATGAATAACCTGTGCAGAGTTGGGCAGCACAAGAGTAAATGTTGAACCCTCATTTAATTCGCTGTCAACAGAAAGTTCACCTTCCAAAAGCTCGGCATAGCGCTTACAAATTGCTAAACCCAAACCGGCACCGCCGTATTTACGGGATGTGCCATTATCTACTTGTCTGAACTCCTCAAATATTACGCTTTGATTATCATGTTCAATTCCAATTCCTGAATCAACTACCTGGAACTCAACAGTATCATTTTCCATTATACCAATTTTAAGTTTTACAAAACCTTCATCAGTAAATTTAATAGCGTTGGTAATTAAATTTAAAACAATATGTTCGATTTTACTTTTATCACTTTTTAGTTTTATATCAAAGTTAGTAGGGTACTCTACTGAAAATTTAATATCCTTATCGTAAATTAATGGTTCTACCGAAGCACTAATTTGTTTCACAAAATCGCTTAAATCTATCAGCTCGCTTTCAATTTCAATTTTTCCAAAATCAAGTTTTGAAAATTCAAGTATGTTATTAATAATATTAAGCAGCCTTCTTCCGTTTCTTAAAATTACTCCGTTTCTTTCTTTCGTTTTATTAAGTATTCCTTTTTCTTTAAGTACTAATTCCGATAAACCTAAAATTGAATTTAAAGGAGTTTTCAGTTCGTGGGACATTGTAGCTAAAAACTGCGATTTAACTCTTGCAGATTCCAATGCCTTTTGTCTTTCAATTTCAAGTTCTTCTGCATTTGCCGTAAGCTCCGTGTGCAGTGCAATAAGTTTTTGGTTCTGCTCGGTTATATGTTCGTTCTGATCTTGATAGTCCTTATTCAACTCACTTAATTCTCTAACCAGTTCTTCGGCATGTTCAAATGCCGCAGCATTGGTTATACCAACCGCCAGTTGTTCATGAATATTTTTTAAGTAGCTAAGCACATTAACCAATGGCTGGGATACAGAGCCTAACTCTAATATTCCTATTACCTTTTTATTGTAAACGATAGGGAAGGTGATTAGGTAACTGATTTTTATTTCGGCAGCAGCCGATTTTATAACCGGTTGATATTCAGAAAATTTATGCTCGTATGCCTCCTGGTTTTCAAGAACATTTTTATATAAATCAATTTCCTGGTTCTTAGTTACAAAGTTTTTTCCAACTCCATTATGCGCAAGCAGTCTTAAGTTCTCATCCTCTTCAACAAGGTATAAAACGCCGTAGTTTAAATTTGTACTTGATATAATTTTTGTTAAAGCCGCTTCCGAAACTTCCGAGAGAGTAGGGTTTTCATTTATTAACATCAGAAACTGAGAGTAGTCTTTTTGATCGGAGTCCTTACTTTTTAATTCATCCAGCATCTGATTAAAGGCTATGCCCAGCTTGCCGATTTCATCATTTGTAATAATTTCTGCCCGGTGATCCAAATCTCCGCTGCCTATTATTTCAACACTTTCAGATAGATTACTAATTTGTTTTCTTAGTCTGGTAGTTAATAACAGTACCAGCACTAATGATAAAAGGATACCCGAAGTAATTAGAACTACGATAATGATATTCATTGTAGTTCTAAATTTTTGAGCTTCCATTGATTTATTAAATATTAGAAAACTAAAATTATCTGAAGGAGTTAAAATATTTTTAGGTGAATATTTTGTAGCTAAAAAGTCCGAAGATTCCAATTCTTCGATATAAACATATTTAGCATCTTGTCTATCTACATTTTCTATTGAATTTGAAATTGGACTATCTAATTGTGCATTAAGGTATTTATTGGATAGGGAAAAGGGTTTATTGTTGATAAGCAGAGCAATTTGAATATTTATATCTTCGCTAATTCTATTAAGAAAATTTTCATTAATTATTTTACCGTAATAAACAGTTTCGCCGTTCTCCATTTCCTCATAATTAAAAACTATATTAGGAAAATTATTAACAAACTCGCTGATCGATTTAATTCTTGTACCGTCACTTTTCATTTGTTTATTGGCGTAATAAACAAAATCCAATTCGGAATTATCCTTTACAGTAAATAGAAAATCGATATTCTTCGTATTGTAATTCCGATTATTAAAATCTTTTTGCTTTCTCTTTAGCTCTTCAAATTCATTCTCCATTTTTGTCAGTTCATTTTTAAACCTAAAAACAAAATCATTTTTAGAATAAAGAAGAGCATTATTTTCTTGTGACAATAGCAAGGTATTTGCCGTCGAATGATAGATAATAGTTGAAGCCGCTGAAACTACTACAACTATTAGGAAAGTAATTAGCAGTAATTTAGTACTTATTTTCATTTTTCTATTTTTGTAATACTGAACGAATTGTAATGATTAGTTCATCAAGATCGTAAGGCTTACCAATAAAGCCGTCTGCTCCAAGGCGGGAAGAATCCATAGCGCTTTTTACATCTGCATAAGCTGTAAGAACAATAATTTTTGAGCTGTTGCCAGACTCTTTTAATTTTTTAAGAATGTAAAATCCATCATTACCGGGTAATTTGAGGTCGAGCAAAATTATGTCGACCTCTTTCTTATTTTCTAAAAATTCAAATGCTGATTCTGCTTGTGTTACATAATCAGTTGTGTAACCAACTTCCTTAAGTTCTTCAGATAATAATGTGCAAAGACTTACATCATCATCAACAATAAGAATAGATTCCATTTCAGCTTAATCCTCGCTGTCATCTGATTTGTTTTTGAACTTGTAATTGTCAATCCATGCATTATGAGCTTTTATCTCCTCTTTTATCGGATTGCCTTTGTCAAGCGTAATTCTATCCTTAAGAGTAGGAATGATCTCTGTTTTAATTAAAATTACTACTTCTTTTTTGGCAGTGCTAACAGCATCATATCCGGTTAAATATCTTATACCAAATACCCACCAAGGCAAATCTTTTAAGAATGGGATACCTCTTCTTGTTGAGATATCTTCATTTACAAACAATCCGCCAATTACAGTTTCCTCGCCATTCAGCATAAGTACTTCTGTAGAGGCTGTTTGTTTGAATATTTCAGTTGTTATCTGTCCCGGAGTTGCAGAACTTCTTTCAACATCAATTTTTAACAGAACATAATCAACACCATCTTCTGAATATAGATGAGGAACAACTTCTATTATTGTTCCGGTTGAAATGAATACATCTGTAACGTTGCCGGCAAAATCTTTCTGTTTAATTGAAATATCGGAACCAATTTGAATACGTCCTTTATTTTTATCCCTTACCTTTATAGAAGGGGATGCAATAATTTCACCCAGTTCTTCAGTTTCAAAAAACTTAAATAATGCCGTCGCCGTGCCATCCCAATCACCCATAGAAAAACTTACATCGTCGGGACCAATTGTAAAATCCGGAGGGCGTTCTGTTTGCTGCAATGCTCCTGCACCGCCTGCATTTTCCTGCTGCTGTGCTTCCTCAGCAAATGTTCTTAATCCGGAGCCAACATTAAAACCATCGTTTGAAAGCATCCACTCCCAGTTAATACCTCGTTCGGTAAATTCACTGGTATTTGCTTCAAAAAAGACAGCGGAAATTTTCACCTCGCGTGAATTTACCGGGGCGTAAATATCGCTTGCAAGCATTGAAGCCGGATCAACTTTACTTTTAACCACAATTACAGTTTCCCGCTCTTCATAAACTAAATTATTGTACTGAACAATAATCAGCAGAGCTTTCATATACGGCATTCTGTCAATCTCAATACCGATTGGTGTGGTTAGGTTAACAGTTGATACAATTTTTTTTCCTGTTAGTCTTTCACTAATTCCGCTCATTACTCCAATTGCCTGATCAAATGGAATATTTTCAGAAAGTGTTATTAACTCTTCAGGGTTAACATTTCCGCTTAGCTGCTTCTCGAGCTGAGGCTGTGAGTATGCAGGTATTGCGATGATAATTAACAACAGATATACTAGTATTGCTTTCATTTGAATTCTCTATGTTTATTTTTTTATTCTATTCCAAGTGAAACTTTTTCTATAATGCCACCTTTATTCAAAATGAATTTTACTTCATTTTTCTTATGGTCAACATCAGTAACATAGCCTAAGTAAACTTTATCTCCTTTGTTAAGCACATAAGTTGAGTCTGAATTACCTGAGAGGAATGCACCTTCAGGAAGCAGTGCTAACAATTGAGCTGTTTGAACATCAAGCAGGTTGTCTGTGTTCGGCGGTATTTCTTTTCTAATAAGTGGGAAGAACACATCGTAAATTCTATTAGGCACAATATTGTTTTCCTGAAATTCTGTTGATGCATAACGGTCATTATCTGAAAAGTAAACCGATACGCTCATATCATAACCGACTAAATAGCTCGGTCTCCCTTCTTCGTCAACTTCTACTATGTTGTTCATGTTAGAGGTAGTTACTTTTTTGAGACCTTTACTTCTTTCGATTGCATAAATCAATTTATACAGATCGTTAAAAGTTGCTGTGCCGAATAGCCTATATTCGTAATGGCGGAAATGTTCATCTTCCAGTTGTTCTCTAAATTCAATATTTACAAATGATTTTGATGAAAAGAGAGAACTGATATTTACAACAAAGTTATAAAAGTCATACTGGGTAAGATTTACAGGAATATTGAATTTTCTTAAATCTAAAATTGAATCAAGTTTTGCTACTTCCACATTTAGGTTATCTAATTGAGCAAGCAGTTCCTTTGTATCGTAAGCATTTAGATTTAATGCCTCCATCTCTTCTTCCTTCTCAGCAATTTTTCCTTCTTGATAGAAGAAAGTGAATGCCGAACCGCCGATTATTATTGCAATTAATATTGCAAGTAGAATTAATGTGTTTTTTAATTTTCGGTCCATCTTAGTTTGACCAGTCTTTTGTTAGGTTAAAAGTTAAGTTAAATGCAAAAGTTTTTTTATCTCTTAATGGTTCATAAAAAACGCTTTGCAGGGTTGCCGGACTTTCAAATTCAGCAAATTCCGTAAGGGCTTTGCGCGATCTTGAAAATCCTTCTACACGAATTTGTGTGTCATTAATTTTGCCAATTTTTGTAATCCAGAAATTTCTTTTGCTTGCTACAAACTCAGAAATTTTACTAACTGCTTTACTCCAAACTTCAGTTCCTTCAGTTGCATTATCCAGTATTGCCTGGCTCTCTTCAAAGGTGGATATCTTTTGTTCGAGAGGAATTATCTGATCAATTATTGTCTGGTTTTCAGCTCTTATCTGAGTTAGTCTCTGTATCTCACTATCTATTTCACTCATTTGTTTATAGTTTGAAAGTACCGAGTAAGTAAAGAAAAATGTTGCCGCAAACAGTAGTGGGAAAATTGCATAACTATGCCATCCAAGCTGTATTGCTTTTTGATTTTCATGAATGTAGCGGGGGAGTATATTTATGCCTTCAATTTTCTTATCTATCTCAATAAAGTAATCTTCCGCTGCTGCAATAGGCACTACAAATGATGTTAAGTTTTGTGAGGATTCTTCATCAAGTTTTGAAGTATCGATATTATCAAACTTCAAGGCATTTACATCAGCTTCAGGAAAAGTACTATAAAATGAAAGTATAAAGTTTTCCGATGTATCCTCGCCGCATAGCACCACGTTATCTAATCGCGGGATATCACCTTTTTCCATTTCCAATAAAATTTTAGAAAAATAAACATCATAGGAGTAGGAACTTTCCGTACCTATTTCCAATCGTGCACCAATGTGCTTAAGTTTATCTCCTTCTAAAAAGATAAGGCTGCTGTATTCCTTTTCTGTATATACAATTAATGTTAAATCTTCGGGGAAGAATTTCATATTCCTCGAAACGAAATTGGAAATAGCTACATCAGCACTTTTAATGGTTGGAATTTTGTAATACCGCCTGTTATTAAACAGCGCAAGTGAATCAACAAAGTTAACAGCTTGCTGCGGACCATCAATAAATACGCATAGCAGAGATTTATCATTAAACTTTATGTAGTCTATTGAGTCTCTGCTGACGGAAATATTTTTAGTTGCTGAAATATCTTTTATTATTTCATCAAGCAGCTGTTTCTTGTCGAGAGTTATATCACCTTCAAAAATATGGTAATTTAATCCCGGTTCGCTAATAACAGGAATAAATTCGGATTTGTTTAGTTGAAATCCGCCGAGTGAATTGGCAATAAAACTGATATCTGCGTTATCTAAAGTACTACTATCTTCACTGTCAAAGTCAACATCCTCAAACGAGAGGTCGCTGCCGGCACCGGAAGAATAATCATTTACTCCGTCATCAACTTCGGCAAATTCAACTTCGCCTTTGTTAACATGTGCCGATAGTGTTTGATGAAGCGAAATACCATTTTTTGTTTTTGATAACACAGCGAGTTTAATATCGCCGGATTCATAATATACACTTATTACTGGTTTCATTTATCCAATCGCTTTTAGTAATTGTAACATTCTTGTTTTATTATTTGAGTATGCAAGAGCATTTTCACTTGAGATTTTTCTTTTCTTGTATAATCTTATCAAATCCTGTTCCATTGTTATCATTCCCTGCGGTCCGCCCTGTGTAATCATGCCGTAAATTTCACTTGTATTGTTGTTTTTAATTGCAGCTTTTACCGATGGTGTGACGACAAGCACTTCTTTAGCCAATATCCGCTTGCCATCCAGAGATTCGACTAATTTCTGAGAAATGACTGTTGTTAGTACATCCGCCAATCTATTCCTTACACGCTCCTGTTCAACAGGGTTTACTTCGGCAATAATTCTGTCTATAGATTCTACCGCAGATGAGGTGTGAAGTGTAGAAAATACTTTATGACCTGTATCTGTTACCTCTAAAGCGGCTAAAATTGTCTCCGGATCTCTCATCTCACCAATTACAATAATATCCGGATCCTGACGTAAAGACTGTACAACACCGTCTTTAAATGAAGGAACATCGCGTCCAACCTCTCTATGCCTAATTATGCACGCTTCGGATTGATGAACATACTCGATAGGGGAGGCGATAATTACAACATGCGCAGGGTCAAATTTATTATGATAGCCTATTACTGAGTCAAGTGTGGTAGATTTACCGGAACCTGTAATACCGGTAACAAGTGTTAAACCGAATTTTACATAGTTATGACTCATCGATTTCATTGCATAAGGATGAAATTCAAGAGCCTCAATAGGCATAACTGATACCGCAATAGAACGCATATTGAGTGCAAGTGAATCTAAGTCAAAATAGGCATCAGCTCTAAATCGAACGTCTTTTTTCCCTTTCTCGTAATAGAAAGAATAACTGAAGTCAATGTTTCTATCTTTAAGAAGCATTTTACGCTGATTACTTGTAAGTAAACTAAGGATTAGTGTTGTTGTTTCATCCGTCGTAAACTGCGGAAGGTCTTTAACTCTTTCCTTTTTACCAAACACTCTAAACCAGATAAATGCATTGTTGCCATGACCGCCGATTTCCACATCGGATGCAGTTCGCTCAATCATTAAACTGAGAATTTTATTCGCCAGTTTATGAAGCATCAATTTATCTTCGGGGTTAAGGTTTTCTATATTGTCCGATATGTAGCTTACCCGTTCGGGTCCTAGTACAATTTCCGGAATTTGTTTGGAAAAGTTCTCTAATATTTCTTTTGCTGATCCTAACATTTTGGGCGTACTTCTCTTATTTTCTGATTGATTTATATCACAATATTATATTCGAAAATTTTTTTTGTAAGTTTATTCATCCATTGTTGAAGCAAGTACTTCTTCTAATGATGTTAAGCCGTCTTTTACCTTTTCAAGCCCTGATTCCCGCAGACTTAAAGTTCCATCTTTTTTAGCTTGTCTTCTAACAGCTTCTTCATCAACTTCATTACCTGAATTAACAATAAGTTCTCTAATTTCCTTTGTAAAATAGAGTGCTTCGTGAATTGCCATTCTGCCTTTGTAACCTGTTCTATTACATTTTTCGCAGCCATTGGCTTTGTACATCTCTACTTGCTTCCATTCATCAATATCGAGATTTGCAGCTTTTAATAAATCCTCGTCAATTTGTTCAACTCTCTTTTTGCAGTCAGAGCATAATCTTCTTACCAATCTTTGAGCTACAATTATATTAATTGCATAAGAAATCAAAAACGGTTCAACACCCATTTTGTATAAACGTGCAACTGCACTGGGTGCATCATTTGTATGGAGTGTTGAAAATGTTAGGTGACCGGTATTAGCAAGTTTAATTGCAGTTTCTGCTGTTTCCTTATCACGCATCTCACCAACTAAAACTATATCAGGGTCATGCCTAAGTATAGATCTAATCGCCTGCTCAAAATCCATTTTGTAACCAATTTTAAGCTGGCGTGCACCTTCAATAACATACTCAACCGGGTCTTCTACCGTAAGTACATTTTTGGTCGGATCAATTACCTGGTAAAGTGCGGCAACAAGAGTAGTTGATTTACCGCTTCCGGTAGGTCCTGTCATAATCACCATACCCTGCGGCTGTGAAATTGACTTTTGAAATGCTTTTAATGAATAACCGGTTAGTCCAATTTTGCTTATATCTTTAAGTACTTTACGGTCATCTAAAATTCTAATTACAATTGTTTCAAATTTATTTTTAAGTTCTGTTCCTACCATCGGTAATACAGAAACTCTGTAACGAATTATATTATGATCAATTTCACGCTGAATAAAACCATCTTGAGCGGCTTCTCTTTCAAATCTGTCCATTCCTTTTGCACGGTCTTTAACAACAGCCATAACAGCTTCGGGCATTGTATTTTCTTGCGTATGCCAAAGCATCAGTTTACCGTCAATTCTAAAATGGATTTCAGTTTTGTTGCCGCTTTTGGGTACTACGTGAATATCACTCACGCCCTTACGTACGCCTTCAACAAGTGCTGCTTCAATTAAATTTACAAGCGCACTTTTATTAATTTCAGCGTCAAGTTCTTCTTCGTTTAAGTTTGCTTCATCCGGTTCAATTGATAATTCCTCATCGGATTCTTCAATCATTTTCAGATATTCATTTTCCGGGGGAACTAAAACTTGAATTAGTTTATCATAATCTTTTTTACGAAGAAAATTTATTTCATACTTTTTAGCGTTTATGGAATATGCAATTTTACTTAATGATCTATCGGTAGGATCAATTGCCGCTAAAATTAATTTGTCGCGCATTCTGCCGTTAAAACTGAAGGGGATTACCTTATGAGTTAGAAGCATTTGTTTAACTTCATCACTCTGCGAGTCAATCATCTTTTTAATTTCTTCAATTTTGGATTCAGGAAGCTCATCTAAATTTATGTTGAGTTCCTTAAAGGCATACAGAACGGCTACTTCTCTAAATATTAAATCATGATCAAAACCAAACTCATCAACCAAAATTTGTGCTAAATTTCTTTTAAGTTTGTTCTGATCTTGTGCTTTTATTTGAAGTGATTTTTCTAAAAGTTCAGAATCTATTATTCCTTTTTTAAGAAGCAGGTAACCAATTTTATCCGTCATTTCCAGTTGAGTATCAAACATGCTGCTATCTCATCATCGGGTTTTTCGGACTAATAGTTGCTGTTTCTGCTGAAACTAATGTTAACAGAATCATCACAATCATAATAACCATTGCAATAAATACTTGAACAAGTTCGATTATGTTTTTCATTCTAAACACGGTCTCACTTTCGTAATAGTTGGCGAGCTGTTTAGCTGTATTTTTTATTGTACCGGTTTCTTCGGCTGAGTGGAATCTTGAAATTGCCGTTTCGGTAAACACCCCGCTGGCTTCAAACGATTCAGTTAACCCGACTCCTTTTTTAAGCATAAGCGGAATTGCAATATTTTTAATTTGCTGTTCAAAGTATTTGTTGCCAGTTGCTTCTGCTGCAATTCTAATTGGTTCAATACTTTCTGCGGCGCCGCTATACAAGGTGTAAAAAACTCGGCAGAATACTTCAATTAATGTTTTATGAACAAGCGAACCAATTACCGGCATTTTAAGCAGGTGTTTATCAACAAACAGCCGTCCTTTTTGGGTTGCAGCAAACCGCCAAAATAGAATAGGCGGAATTATAACGAATAAAGAAATTAGTACTGGATTGGCTATTAAAAAATCACTCATATCAAGAGTGAAGGCTGTCATTGGGGGTAAATCAATATCAAATTTTTGAAATAATTTTGCCGTTGCCGGAAAAATATATGCTACGTAAAACAACACTGCGAGAAATAAAACGAATAAGGTAATGAATGGAGTTATTAACGCACTCCTTAAATCTTTTCTAAACTGATTTCTTCTCTCTAAAAATTTTGCTGTTGCCCGGTATATTTCTGCCATGTTACCGCTCTTGGATGCAAGTCCAAGCATATATGCGGTAAATTTGCCAAATATGTTTTCGTATTGTAAGAATACTTTCTGGCTATCGGCGCCTTTTTTAAGATCGTTATTTATCTGCTTAAGTGTTTCTCTTAAAGTTTTATTTTCTAAATCGTTCACAAGTAGAGTCATAATTTCACTGTACGGCAGTTTCTGTTCTAATAATTCGGAACTAATTTTTACGAATGATAATATATCTTGTGCTGGCGGTTTTGCTGTATATTCAAAAAGATATTTGTTTACTGAAACTACATTGTATCCAAGCTTTGTTAATGCCTTCTCTACCTCTTCTTTGCTGAAAGCTTTTTGTTCGCCCTTGACAGGTTTTTCATTCCCTTTTCTAATCTTATAAATGAATGTGCTTTTCTTTTCAACTTTTTTGAGCTTAAGTTTTTTCTTTTCAACAATTTTACTAATCCTTGTTTTTCCTTCCTTAAATGAAGGAGCATTTAGATTACCTGTTATTGTTTGTCCGTTTAAGTTTACTGCACTAAATCTTATCTCAACCATGGCTCTTTGCTTTTTATTTTGATTAGAAAAGGGCTGTTAAGTATTTCTACCTAACAGCCTTTAATTATGAATTGCTAACAGATTGTGAAATAACAAGTCTGTTGGAAGTTCAGGGGAATAGAGGAATTAACTTCTTCCCTCAGTAAATACTGAATTCACTGAATCCTTAGTAACTGTTGTTACAATCCTCCAGTCATAATCGCCATCGGCTGGTAGACCTGTAATAGTAACTTGTGCATTGGCACCGCCAGTAGCACCACTTGCTGCATAAGAACCATTAGCATTAGATAATAAAGCTGCTGGAACTGAAAATCCTACAAAGCTGTTACCGCCACCTGCCATTGCAGTAGGTTTTCTGTAATACTGCTGTGCCATAGCACCGATTGTTGTACAGTCTGATACTACCGCATCTTTAGCTGCTTCTTCTGAACTGGCTGTAAATACATTGATACCAACTACTACTGCAATACCAACTATGATAACGCCCAATACGATAAGTAATAATTGTTGTTGACCCATTGTGAAACTCCTATGTTATTTGAATAAAGTTATTTTGTTGATGTTTATTTTATTTGCTAATTACTATTAAATAAATGTGCCAAAGTATTTTGTTCTGTTTTTATTCATTTTTTAAGTTTTTTTAACATTTTTTTTTGACTTAGCATTTTCTACATGTAAGTATTGCTTAACACTTTAATGAATTATTGCTGTTTGGATAGTTTTAGGTGTTACCGTTACCGATATGCTTACTGAATCGTTCCCGGTTACAACATCATTGCCTATTCCGGTTATAACAATATCGTCAGCGTTTACAACAGCTTCATATCTGCCGGATGCAGTTACAACCAAATCTGCAGGAATTTTCCAGTCTGTAAATTTTCTTCCGCCGCCAAGTAATGATCTTGGTCTCTGATAATATTGCTGAGCCATAGAAGCAAGATTAAAGGCTTCGTTAATCATGTTGTCGCGCTTTGCTTCTACTGCACTTGTCTTGAAAAGGGTTATTCCCAGTATTACCGCAATTCCTACTACGATAATTCCGAGTACGATAAGTAGAAGTTGTTGTTGTCCCAATTTTCAAGTCTCCGTTATTTATGTGGAAATTATTTCTTTTGTTTTAATCTGGATAAAGAATAATTATGCCAATATTATTATTTGAATACAGTCTGAAAACAAACTTTTTGTAAGCCGGATAGCGTATCGCGAAAAACTTACATGTAGTTGAGCAATTTTTACAATAGTAGTTTTTACTTCTTTTTTGGTTGGCAGGGTGTGGGTTTTTGAGGTTGAAGGTTTGAAAGTTTTTAAGCTCCATGGGTGCATGATTGCATGTATGCATGGTTGAATGATTGCATGATTGTTTGTAAAGCGAAATTTATTTCGGGAGTAAATTATTATTTGTAGGGACCAAAGAAGGAGGTGGTTGAGTGAATAATTGAAAGATTGCAAGCCTGCCTACCGGGGGTAGAATTGAATTATTTGTTGCAAGTTTCAAGTTGGCAGGTTACAGGTTGAAAGGATTGAAGCATTGAAGGATTTAATGTTTGAATGGAAACCCGTATTAATATTATCGATTCTACGATTACCGATTGTCGTAAATACTTTTCACATTTGCCATTTCACGTCTCTACATCTTCAGGATTATCAAGATTGAAAGATTATTAAAATTGAAGATTGAAAAAGCAATTAATTTTTAAGTTTTTAACCCCGTAAGGAGTGGAATTATTATAGAAAATCAAACACCAGTAAATATTAAAACTCCGAGGGAGTGACATGTTTTTTTCAAATCGAATTGCTAAAGATTATTCATAAAACGTTTTTGTTCTTAGCGTCTCTGCGTCTTAGCGTGCGATGCTTATTTCTATTCACGAAGAGCCGCAAAGAGCAATGTCACTCCTACGGAGTCCTCAATTATGTTTCTATAAAAATATCATACCTTCGGAATTATTAGGGTTGAATGATAAAAGGATTATCAAGATTATCAAGATTGAAAGATGAAAGGACTCTGAGGCTAAATGATTTTCTTCATTTATATTTTCGATTATTCGATTATTCGATTACCGAACGTCAGCTAGTAATAGATTGATTAAATTGCCGTCACACTTCGACTGGGCTCTGTGTGACTTTCTAGATTGTATGATTGCAAGCCTGCCTACCGGAGGTAAGATTTAATAATTGGTTGCAGGTTTCAAGTTGGCAGGTTGCAGGTTGAAAGGGTTGAAGGATTACATGATTTAATGTTTGAATGGAAACCCGCATTTATATTATCGATTATACGATTACCGATTTTCGATTAGCGCCTGCCTGCCGATTAGGCAGGATAAACGATTACCGAACGGGCAGGATTATCGTACTAAAACACTTTGTGTGCCCTGATGAAGCCGTTATACTTCTACACTACTAAACTTCTAAACTCCTACACTTCTGCTTTTTAGACCACTGCCTGCAAATCAGAAGAGGTATCTTTCTGGTTTAACCACTCATCAATAATGATTTTTAGGAATTGAACATTTATCGGTTTTGCAATGTAGTCATTCATTCCGCCTGAAAGGCAGCGTTCCCTGTCTTTCATACTCGAGTGAGCCGTTAATGCAATAATAGGTATACTGCTTATATCACCTTCGAGTGATCTAATTTTTTCAGTTGCAGCAATGCCGTCCATACCTTCCATTTCAACATCCATTAAAACTAAATCAAATCTGTAAGACTTAATCGCTTCAATTGCTTCTGCACCGCTCGATACGGCGTCAACCAGATAACCAATTTCTGTGAGTATTTTTAATTCAACTGCCTGATTACTTTTGTCGTCTTCAACTAATAAAATACGCTTATTACTAACAGTCTTTTTCGGCATTCCGGAAACGTTGGAACTCTTTTTAACTTCAGTTTTGTTTTCTGGTTTCACTTCGGATTTATCGCCGGTTTTACCACTATTATCTTTTTGTTCAATTATATTTTCATTATCAAATCTAAACTCGGTTGTAAAGGTAAAAGTAGAGCCTTCGTTAACATTGCTTTCAGCATATATTTCACCGTTCATCATGGTTACTAATTCTTTACATATTACCAAACCTAAGCCTGCACCTTCTGTTTCGGGATTTTTATATTTTACTTTTTTATCGGCATCAAATATTGTGGGCAGCTTATCAGCAGGTATGCCGCAGCCGGTATCTTTAACTTCAGTAATTAATTTAATGTTTGAGTTTTCAATTTCTTCAATTCCCACTTTCACGGATATCTCACCGGTTTCGGTAAACTTAGCTGAATTACCGAGCAGGTTAACTAATATTTGTCTAAATCTTATAGCATCACCGATTAAAGTTTTAGGTATATCAGTAGCAACACTTTGAGTAATCGTTAAGCTCTTTTTTACCAGTGGTGCAATCATCGAAATTGATTTTTCAATAATACCCTTCATCTCAAATTCCGATTCCTCAATTTCCATTTTACCGGATTCGATTTTATAGAAATCTAAATTATTATTGATAATATCAACTAAACTATCGGCAGATATTTTTGCGCTTCTGGCAAAGTCACGCATCTCATTTCCGTCATTAAATAGTTCACCTTCAATAAGTGTTAAGTACCCGATAACCGAATTCATTGGCGTGCGCAATTCATGATTCATTTTGGCTAAAAATTCAGATTTACTATTGCTTGCTTTAAGCGCTTTAACTGAATTTTTTTCAGCTTTCATTTTAGATATTTGAAGCTGCTTAATTGCTCTATTTCTATCCTGTTCAGCTTGCACCTGTCTTGTAATATCCTGAATGCTCCCTTCATAATATAAGAACTCATCATTTTCATCGAATATTACTTGAGCATTCATCTTAACATTTATTTCATGCCCTTCGTTTGCTTTAAAGGTAACTTTATAATTTTTAATCTTTCCATGTGTTTCAAGCAGTTTTATAAAACTTTCATAATCCTTTTCATTTTTGAAAAAATCATCGGGGAATTGTAAATCTTTAATTTCAGACTCTTCGGTATAACCTAATATTTTTTGAAAGGAAGGATTACTTATTAGCAGTTTCCCGCTTTTTTCATATTGAAAAATTCCTTGTACTGAATTTTCGAAAATACTTTTAAATTTACTTTCGAGCATTTTCGCTCTAAATGCTTCATATAGTGATTCTTTTCTTAATCTATAATTTATTGAACTTGCAACCACACTCATTAAACTAATTAGAAGCACAAAAAGAACTGAACCCCAAACATTAGGTAAAAAGTAAATCGATCTATCATTTAGCAGTATTGATGCTGCAAATACTAAGTTATAATAAATGGAAAGAATAATTTGGTGCTGAACTTCCCAGCCGAGGAACAGGGCAGAAGTAAAAATAAGTAGCGCCAATATTAGTGAGTTAATTAAAATTGAATCGGGTATTAGCAAGATCATTGAACCGAACGATGCAATCAATGATAACAGAAGTATATGGAGAATAATAAATGGATGTTTTTTACCGAATTTGAAATAAGTTGAAGCTAATATAATAAATGCGATTATTGTTGCAATAACTCTCCCAAAGTATATTTCTATTGAAAATTCGGCGTAATATCTGATTTCAAAAAGAAGAGCTAAGAGTCCGGCAACAGAGGTAATAATTGCTATCAGTCTTATCGGTAAAATAAGCAGCTTTTTATTTTCCTCTTTTATAAATTTTTCACTCTCGGCACTATTTAGCTGTTTCTTGTTTTTTTTTCTCATTTTCATAATCTCATACTGCTTCTTTTTGGGGTTTTACAATTCTTTATTTAGCATATTCATAAATAAGTAATATCTATGCCAACATGATTTTAAGCACAATTATTAAATAAAATGTCAACATTTCGGGTAATTTAGCGTGTCTGTCAATTTAACGTACCATCAAAAGTCAATACTATGCTACTGATTTTATTATCGAAAAAAAATTGGTATGATTTAGGGCACATTTGATATTTAATTCACTTTTTTAGAGCAAAAAGTTACTAATGAAAAAATTACATCAAATTGTGCGAAAAGATGTGAATTTTACCTAATCTTTCCAGATAAAATCGAATAGAAGATAAGAGGCGGTGAGCATAATTACATCGTAGCAAACCAGTACGGCAATCTCAACAAAAGCGTCGCTTATTGTGTCGCCGTCGATTGAAAATTTTGTTAATTCCAATAAAGTTAAAATAAGCGGCAGTAGAATTGGGAATGATAAAACAGGATACAAAGTACCCTTAGAACTGGCTTTTGAAATAATTGCAGCAATTATTGTTGAGGAAACTGCTATGCCGATATTCCCAAAGAAAAATGAAATTACGAAGAGGGTGAAATTCTCTATTACGAAAGATTCAAACAGTAAGGAGTATAGCGTAGTAATAAAAATATTCATCAAAAAAACTAAGAGCAGATTAAAAAGTAATTTGCCGCTGTAAATAGTTGCAGGTGCTGCAATTAACTGAAGTGTTAAAGTTGTTCCTCTTTCTTCCTCGGAAACAAACGCCCTTGATAAACCCGACATTGCCGAAAAGAAAATAACAACCCAAAGCAAGCCGCCGGTTAAGTAGCCGGAAATTTTTTCGGTACCGATTGAAAATAAAATTACACTGATAGTTACAAGTATAAACATCGCTAAGGCATTTATAGCATAACGTGTTCGTAATTCCGAATTCCAATCTTTACTGAATAATGCTAAAGCTTTCATAGATTACTTGTACTTTTCAATTTCAATTATTTCATCGCAGAGCGCTAAATCACTGCTCTCGTTGGATGCTATTATTACTAAATTATCACTTAATTTATTTTTGATAGTGCTGTAAACAATAGATTTACCTGCTTCATCAAGGTTGGATGTAGGTTCATCTAAAATTAATAATTGGGGTGAATGCATTAAAGCAAATATAAATTTCATTCGCTGTTTCATTCCCGATGAATAGCCGCGTAATTCATCATTACCTCTATCGCCCAACTGAAAATCCTCTAATAGTTTTTCGGCATTATCTTTATCAAATTTATTGCCTCTTATTTTTGTAAAGAACTCTAAATTTTCCAACGCAGTAAACTCGTCATACAAAACCAAATAAGGTGATACAAAACCGAGATGATCATGTAATTTTTCCGGTTTAATTTCTTTGCCATTTAAAGTGTGTTCAATTTTTCCGGAGGTGGTTGAAGTTATTCCCGCAATAATTTTTGCAAGTGTAGATTTACCGGAGCCGTTTCTGCCTGAAAGTCCGTAAACCCTGCCGGTGGTAAGCGTTAAATTTATATTCTTAAAAATCAGTCTTCTACCGAAAACCTTTTGAACATTATTTAGTGAAAGAGAATAGTTAGTCATTAAATACCGCTATTTTACCTTTCATAATTTCGGATTCTCGTTTAGTCACATAAACATAAATTCCAGCCGATACTGCATCTCCATAATTATCCTTACCATCCCAGGTTACTTTCGGTTCATCACTAATTGAATCAACATTCAGCTTTGCCGAGTAAATTAAATTCATGCTGACAGAAAAAATTACAAGTTCAGCTTCGGGAGAGTTGTTATTTATACTAACCGGAATGTTAACCCGAGGATATTGTGTTGTAACATAGGGCTGAGGGTAAGGGTAATCTAATTGTCTAACTACCAGGATCGGTTCGTTTGGAATATTATTTAAAATATTTTTCTGAAGAAATAATCTACTATTGGATGAAGTTAAACTCGTATTAAAAAAATAATTATCAGTTACTTTTATTTCTCCGCCGGAATTTACCGAAGAAAGCTCAAATGTAAAGGAGGTAATTGCAGGGTCATCTGCATCATACCCGCCGGTTATATCTGCATTAGTTACTACTGCAATTAATGTATCGCTTCGTCCCTGCGTTTCATCAACATACTGTATGTAATTATTAGACATTGCAAATGATGAAATATTGTTGGCATCGGAGGGGGGTAAGTAAAGAACTTTTAAGAGCGGTTTTATTAACGGGTAATTTTCTCCCTCTTCAAAGTATGGAAAAGTAATACTCTTTCGGGGACCCGTAAAATGCATCCATTCTCCGAACTCATTAAATTCTCTTTTAAAAGAAGTACCTTCTTCGACTAATGCATTTTCTATGGCTCTTAAAGCACGCTGGTCAACCATAAAATCCCAGGTTCTTTTTAATACATTAAAACCATACTTTTTTTGAAGAAAAATATTCCATATCGCCAGGTCATAACCGTCATTTGTTCCAGGGTCAAATCTTCCAAATGTCCTTGCAGGATTAGAAAAGTAAGTATGCATGTAGGCATAGTAATCATTCACTTCATCAAAAACGAATTCCTCAAAAGCTGTAGCCGTAAGTTCATAATAAAAACGGTCGCTTCCTTGGGGCGAGTCTCTATAACCGCCTATTTGTATAGCATGATGAAATTCGTGAGCCACAGTTGCCCGTGCAGCTTCAATGCCGTGTGTAGCAAACGATCTGCCGATAAAGTCATTATCTATATGAATGTAACTCGTTGAAGTAAGTCCGGTTACTGATGTTTCGGGAATTGTTGCACCGTAGTATGGAATATTAATAATATAAATATCATACTTATCATCTCCGCCTTCAATGCCGTCAGAAGGAGGAACAGGATAGCCTAATTTAGTAATTTCAAAATTATAGGTTGAATCTAAAGCAGCAGCAAGTAAATTTAAGTCGTACCCCGGTTTATTTACTCCGCTTGAATCATAATGAATTTTGAAATATCCGCCGGGAGTAACCATGCTGTTTGTAAGTATTAACCTCGAAAACATCGGCTGCATTATTTTTTGCTGCTCGGGAGTAAACTGATCAAAATAATTTTTCACATCACTTACCAAACTAAATCCGCATTTGTTTGATGCATCAGAATCAGCCGTTTTTTTTAATTGGGGTAAATTCTTAAACTTGCCCGAATAGGAATGCATCTCTAAAAATGAATTGTATAAGGAATCAAGATTCTGAGCTGCTGCGGATAACAACGGCAGCCATAGTAGGAATAAAGAGAGCTTTAATATTTTCATTCTATTTTCTGTAAACTAAAATAATTTTCTGAAGTATTAGTATAAATAAGTATCTGACTTTTATTAAAATCTGCCGCAAAATAATCTTTGCAGTTTAAGTAATCAATATAATAAATAAGTTTAACCTTTTTGTTTTCAAGGTCAACTTGATATTGTGATAAACTGTTGTTTTGGTAACCCCATAATGAGTATTGATTTTTATCTGCTCTGTAACTCAGTTTCAAATTATTAATTTCAATTTTGCTTGATAAAAAAAGATCACTCAATAATATTACTTTGCTATTTAATAAGATGAATGAATTTTCATTTGAATTCATGAATGAATGCATTTGAACTTTTTCACTATCATTCATCCATTCAGAGTTTAAGTTACTAAGATTCACCTTTGAAGTATCGGTCTCAAAAATTGTATCTGAAATAAATGAAGAGGGCGGCTGAAGAAAACTGCGGATGAATTTTATTGTAGAATCTTTTTGCGTCCAATAAAAAGTAGTATCGGTATTACCAGCAATAATAAGCCCCGCAACTACATTGCTGTCAATGTATTCCGTATATAAACTTTGTGTATTAGTGTTATAACTTTCTACACGCAGCTCGCCTTCAGATAAAGTTAAGGCTGCAAATCTATTAGGTAAGCCGTTCGTTATCGATGACGAAAAATAATCTGCATCAATAATTTTCTGTTTTGTAAAAATTCTTTTTGTAGATAATGATTGATCTTGCGTGTTAAATAAAATTTCATCGAAATGTTTTCCCGTTCCGTTAAAACAAATAAATCTAATATTTTCCTCGGTTTGTTCTGCTATTTTAATTTTACTAAAACCGGTTGTAATATTTTGCTTGTAGTACTTAGCAATGCCAAACTGATTATTTAACAGGAATAAAATAAATGCCGAATTCTTTTCATCAAAATAATATAGATACATTTTTTTACCTGCGTTTACCAAACCAAAAATATCGGGGGAACAACTTGCAGCAATGTTTAAATTATTTTTTTTATCGGCTGTATATATTTGATAGATATAACCATCGGAATCAACAAGGCATATACTTTCTTTATTATTTGTCAGCGGAATAAAGTCATTAATAGCACCACTTTTAAAAAGCAGAATCGGTTTTGAATATTCATTATCTGTCAGTGCGGTTGAAACTAATAGCTGACTATTATTTTTATCTAAAAAAAGAAAATCATTTTTATCGTCATTATTAATATCCTTAAAAATAAAATCTGAATTTTCAACATCATCAATTAAGGTTTGCGTATTTTCAAATGAAGAAACCGAATCGCCGTAAATAGCATTTATACTGCTGCCGGTGGAGTAAATTATATCAATGAATCCGTCATTATTAAAATCAGATATAATCTGATTAAGTAATTTATCATTCAGTTTAATTTTCCGTTCATCCCTAAAACCATTCCCTTCATCATTTGCAAAAATTATTATTGAATTTTCCAGCTCGTCAAATGCAATTAATTCCGGGTAGCCGTCATAATCCAAATCGATTAAATTCACGGTTGAAAAAATTCGATTCGTGAGCAGTCGTTCTTCAAATAATTTGAAACGCTTTTGAGTTAAAATAGAAATGCCGTTAAAATTTGTTCCTCCAATAATTGCTTCAAGTATGCCGTCATTATTAATATCACCGGTGCACATTACAGAGGGGTATGATTCAAATTCAATTTTGTTAAGCAGATTAATTGTTCCCTTCGGGGTGAATGAAATAAGACCGGCTAATTTTTCTTTACGGGAAATAAAAATATGATGCTGACCCAGCCCGTCAAAATTATTAAATTTTTTCAGATCACTAATTAAGTAGAAAAAGAATTTATCTATTGAATTATCGTAGCCGTTTTTACTACCGGGGTGCAGTGTAATTCTTTCATTCTTGGAGCCGAATGTAATTAAGTCTGTAATTGAATCCTGATTGTAATCAATAGCTGCAATTTTTTGTTTGTTTTTAAAAGATGGAATTTTGTTTACCGCACCGAAGCCGTTTAAGTTTATTTGGGCAGTTGTTGGGGATAATAAAAAAAAGAAAAGTAAAATGTTAATTAGAAACGTGACGAGTTTTAAGCCGCCTTTGCCTTCGTTCAAGCGCTTGTTCATATCTTCGTATTTCGTCTTCACTTTCAGGCTGTATCTCAAAAGTTTTAACAGGATTATTATCTTTATCTATACCTACAAATGTAAGATAAGCAGTATTGGAATGAAACTTTTTTCCGTCAATGGGCGTTTCGGCAAAAACTTTTACACCTACTTCTACCGAGGTATTAAACGCACGGTTTACCGAAGAAAGAAGTGTTACAACATTACCAAGTTTTATAGGGTGAAGAAAATCGATTCTATCAACGGAGGCAGTTACGCAAACTCTTTGCGAATGTTTTGCCGCTGAAATTGCAGCACAGATATCAATCCAATGCATCAGCTGCCCGCCGAGTAAATTACCCAATTGATTTGTGTGATTAGGTAAAACTAATTCCGTCATTGTTACAAATGAACTACTAACCTTCTTTATAATTTTTTTGTCATTCATTTGTATCGCCAATCAGTTCACCTTTAAGATTTAATACCTCTTTATAATTAGAATTGTCCGTGTACTTTAGTAAATAAGTATTAATATCGGTTAGGGCTTCCGGTATTTTATTCTTTGAAATTAGTAATTGAATTTTTCTATAAAGTGCATCAGCGGCAAACGGTGTATCGTGATAAGTTTCGGCAACATTTTGATAATATTTAATTGCTGCATTAGTGTAATCCATCTTCTCATAAATTCGGGCACTGCCGAATTCCTTTCGAGCTAACTTTTCATTTAGCTGCTGAATTTTCTGCTCTGCTTCTTCAACTTTAGGATTTGCAGGAAAGAAATCGAGAAACGCTTGAAATTCCTGAATAGCTTTTTTGGTATATGCCTGGTCTAATTGATAATTTGGAGAGAGCTGATAGTAAGATTCGGCAAGCATGTATTGAGCTTCAGGCACATAAGTACTTGCGGGAATATCTCTTATTAATTTACTGAACTCGTAAGCTGCTAATAAATATTCCTCTCGGTTAAAATATGTTAATCCTAAATGATATTGTGCATCATCATTAACTGCGCTGCCGGGGTACTGCAGTAATATTGATTGAAATTCTCTAATAGCGTCTTGATAATCCTCATCTGTGAACAGCTCAAACGCATAGTTGTAATGTTCTTGAGAGGTTAAAACTGTTGTATCAACACTTCCGGAACAGCCTGCAAAATATGCAGCTGCTAAAATTAACAATCCAAATTTCTTCATTATTATCAAGTTGCTCCTGTTTAATATATCCAAAAAATAAAGCTCAAAATTTAACTAAAAATTCATCTCATTCAAAAAAATAAGATTATTTACTTCTTACAGTAAAAAATAAATATATGGTTACCGCAGCGGCGCCAATTGCAATTGCAGGTTCAAGCAGACTGGAAAAAAATGGTTCTGCCGGAAGTTCAGATTGCGTAAACGGCAAGGTTCGGTTTTCTGCTGTTTGAATAAACTCATAATCTAAAGTATCTAGACTTGAATTTTCAAACTTAATCACGTCCGAAATTTTTCCGTTCACCGAGATAAAGTAACTGCCGTTCAAATCAATTTTTCTTTCAACTAAATAATTACCGAAAAGTCCATCTCTGAATGTGTCGGTATAATCAACATCAGCAGTGTTGAGAGTAAGTTCAAGTATAATCGAATTATTACTTCCGCTTGTATTAAGCCGGTATTCATTTTCATTAAAGGATGAAATAAAATTCGATTTCAGCAGCTTCATTTCCTCAGATGAATAATAAATGAATTCCAGGTTTTTGGAATCGCCGGGCAGCGCATCGGAAATTCCTATTACGGTTTTTTCAACTAATTGGTCTATCACTTCTAAATTAGTTTTTACTTGAGCCACTAAACTGCTGCCGAGTATTAAAAGAGAGGTAAATACTATTACAAAAATTCTGTTCAATTTGAGATACACATTTATTCCGTAATCCAAAAAAATTAAATTCAAAATGTTGTTTTGTAGATGAAAAATCAAGCCTCAATTTAAAGTATCGGTATTCACAAAAATTTAGTTTATCGGCTGCTGCTTTGTTAATCGTAAAAAAATTATTGCTTATAACATTTATAAATGAAATAGTTCCTTTTAAATGTGAAAGGTGAAAGGTGAAAAGGCAGAATTCAGAATTCAGAATTCGAGGGCAGAAGAAAATGAATAAAATCAATGGTCAATAATTTTTCATAATATTCAATTGGCTTGCCTTTATAATCAATAATATTTAATATCGCTTTGTCAATTTGAGGATTTTATGAGATTTACAAAAACTTTTGTATTAACTATTACATTTTTTATTTCTTTAAGTATTGCTGCTCAGCAAAATACTTATGATTTTTTAAGATTGGATACGAGTCCGCGCGCAGCAGCTTTAGCCGGAAGTTTTGTCTCAAATTTTGATGATCCAAATGTTATTTTTTACAACCCTGCCGGTATAAATTCCTTAGAAGAAACTCCGGTTTCTTTTTCATTTCTAAAACACTTGTTAGACATTAACTCGGCAAGCCTTGCTCTATCAAGAGAGTTTGAAGGTATCGGAAGATTTGGAGCCGGGGTTCAATATATTAATTACGGTACTTTTACCGGTGCAGATGCCGATGGAAATAAAACAGGTGATTTTGGAGCAGGGGATATAGCTTTAACTTTAGGCTATGCAAATAAATTAGATGCTAATACTTTTTACGGTGTTAATGTTAAATTTATCTATTCCGGTATAGAAGACAGATCATCCACCGGTATCGCTTTCGATCTCGGATTACAATATTTAATTCCCGAAGCCAAGTGGAGTTTCGGATTTTCAGTATTAAACTTGGGCACACAAATCAGTTCCTACTACTCGGCAAAAGAAGATTTACCTTTAGATATTAGACTTGGTTTTTCTAAGGAGTTGAAACACATTCCTTTCCGCTTCTACTTCTCGTTTATTAAATTGAATGAGAAACAGGAAAAAACATTAGATAAATTAAAACAATTTACATTCGGCGGTGAGATACGTTTAAGTAAATCGATAAAATTAAGAATTGGATATGACAACGAGAAACGCCGTGAACTTAAAATTGGAACCTCTGCCGGCTTGGCAGGCTTTCACGTGGGACTCGGAATTTTAATTCAAGACTACAATATTGATTACGCTTTTTCTCAAATGGGGGATATCGGAAGTCTGCATAGATTTGGGATTACGACTTCATTTTAATTTTTTAACAACAAGCGCCAGCTAAATTATATTGAAATTAATTTCTTTATCAAATCTTTGCACACATTGGCTTAAATTCCTCATTTGAAGTGTCCTTCTTCCTTCTCAAACTTTCACTAAAATAAAAACTACAACGATTATAGAAAATGGGATGCCGCATCTGTCAGCGGACGGATTTCAAGCGGAACATATATCCCCGTTTCATTTAGAAACCGGTGTGCCGGTTATCTTTAGGTTACTACAATCTTATCTCTGCGTTCTTAGCGTATTTTTATCTCTGCGAACTCGGCGTGAAAAAGCCTTTTACGCAAAGACCGCTAAGCAGAAATACGCTAAGTACATAAAGAAAGCACTACTTTCCTGTTTGCAGTTTTTTCTTTTATTTATGCGCCAGGCGTACCGGTAAATTTGTGAAAAGTAAGAAGATGATAATTATGAAATAGAATAATAGCTGCCCAAATCAAATCAGTAAATTATAAACTAAGCTAAAAAAAATCGGGACTATTTGTTTCTCTACTAAGCGTTGGATTTCTTCAAGGGTTTATCTTATCTCATTGTCTTCTTTCAGTCATTTTGTTATATTAATTTATTGTTGAAACATTAAAGGAGTTCACAATGAAAATTCGCCTTCCTGAATCTGCATACAATTTCACTTCCTTAACCGGGGCAACTATAGCAATAATCAGTTTTTTTATGATAGCTTTTCTATTTATCATTGCTCAGTTTCATACCGAAGGAGGAGCTTATCTCGGTTTAGTGATTTACATTATTCTCCCGGTATTTTTAATCTTTGGCTTAATTCTTATTCCAATAGGAATGTACTTAAAGAAGAAGAAAATTGCTGCCGATAAAGCGGAGGGGAAATTTCCCAAAATAGATTTAAACAATGTTAGACACAGAAACGCATTTTTTATTTTTGCTGCGGGAACGGTTGTACTGCTTTTCATTTCTGCATTCGGCAGTTACGAGGCATTTCATTATACAGAATCTGTTGAGTTTTGCGGAACCGTGTGCCATACCGTTATGGAGCCTGAATTTGTTGCCTATCAAAACTCGCCGCATGCGCGGGTAAAATGTGTTGAGTGCCATGTAGGTGAAGGTGCCGATTGGTATATGCGGTCGAAGCTTTCCGGACTTTACCAGGTTTACGCTGCAATTATGAAAACGTATCCTAAACCTATTCCAACACCTATTTCAAATTTACGCCCCGCAAGAGAAACCTGCGAAAGATGCCATTGGCCCGAAAAATTTTATGCGAATGAATTGAGAATTGAAAAACATTATTTATCCGATGAAGAAAACACTCCTTGGGATATTTATCTAAAAATGAAAATTGGCGCTTCACACAGTGCAAAGGGATTAGAGGAAGGAATTCACTGGCATATTAATCCTAATATTAAAGTGGAATATGCAGCAACTGATGATCAAAGGGAAAATATTCCGTGGGTTAGATACACCGATTTAGTATCAGGTGAAGTAATAGATTATATTGATGAATACAGTGATTTTGAAAAGAGTGATTTAGACACATTGATTGTGAGAAAAATGGATTGTATGGATTGCCACAACAGACCTTCGCATAGTTATCAGCCGCCTGCATTTTTTGTAAACAATGCTTTATCTGCCGGTACAATGCCCGCTGACTTACCCGAGATTAAATATCTTGCAATGGAAATTTGTGCTGAAGAATTTTCAACTATGGATACAGCAATGATATTTATTGAAAATGAAATTCAATCCTATTACGAAGAAAATTATCCTGAGGAAGATAAAGAGAAGATAGATTTAGCTGTTACAGGTTTACAGAATGAGTTTAAGAAAAATATTTTTCCCGAAATGAAAGTACGATGGGACGTTTACCCCAACCACATTGGGCATGTTGAGTTTAACGGCTGCTTCCGATGCCATAATGAAAGCTTAGTTTCTGATGCGGGTTATTCAATTTCGAATGACTGTAATATGTGCCATACAATTATTGCACAGGGTAACCCGGATAATTTAGAAGTTACTTCAATTACTGAATCACTTGAATTTAAACACCCCTCCGATATTGATGAAGCCTGGAAGGAAATGGTATGCGTTGACTGTCATACAGGGTTGAATCCATAAATTGTCATTGCATTGAACTTGCCCACCATTATTTTCGGTGTGACTTTTCCTGCACGACAGTATTGCGTGAACTCAATTTACATTATGGTGAGATTGCTTCATCCCGAAAAAAACTCGGAATTCGCAATGACTAATGAAATGATTTGCAAAGTACCCTTTAGGAATTAGTCAAATAAAAGTTAAGGGCATTATTTATTCGGATAGACTTCTTTACTATATTTACTATTCATTATAAAAGTTTTATTTATTTATCAAATCATCTAAAAAAATTCAGTGTTAAAAAATATCATTTATTTTGGAGTTAGTATTATTCTTTTTTTTGCGGGAGTTATTGTTTACGGAATTATACTAAATATTAGAGAAGATACCTTAGCCGAAGCAATGGACAAAAAAGGCATAGAGGATTTAGGTGATGTTTATCTGCTAATTGATAAAAAAAATTTCACTATTGAATTGTTTTCAGATTCTATGCTTGTTAAAAAATACAAAGCTGCTTTTGGAAATAATTCAAGTCCGGTTAAAACATCTTTAGATGATAATGTAACGCCGACAGGAAATTTTATAATTTGTAACAGAGATACTGCTTTTCTTTACCACAAGCTGCTTCAGATTAACTATCCGAATTTTAACCAGATATCAGAGTTTTACAAAAATAATTACATTGATCGTGACGAATATAAAAAACTAATTGCCGCAGTTTCAGAATATGATTTTTTGCCCGAAGAGGGTTTTAAAAAACAACGCATCGGAATTCACGGAATTGGTGAGTACAATTTAATATTTAAGAATTTACCATTTGCATTTAACTGGACGAACGGTTCAATTGCAGTAAGCAACGAAGATATTGATGAATTGTATACCGTTACCAATATCGGAACAAAAGTAGAAATTAGATAATATAATTTTTTGCAATTAAAAATATTTTTAACTGCCTAATAAAAATAAATAGATTTTTTTTACCCAGGAAAAAGATTGACAATATCATTAAATCCTAAAATTCTAATCATCGTTGTATTTAGCTTTTTGATGCTTTGTTCAAATTATAGTGCACAGCAATTAGGCAGATATGAACTTGTTAGTATTAATTTTGAGGGGAACGAAAAAATTGATTCCGATAGACTAATTGACGTAATAACTTCGCGCGAATCACCCGGCTGGTTTTCAAAATTCCTTAATAGCATTTCGGAAAACTGGGGTAACGAAATTGTATATTTTGATTCTCTCCTAATTATTAATGATTTAGAATTGCTGCAGAATTTTTATTTCGACAACGGATTTTTTAAATCAGATTTTTCTTATAAATACGAACTTGATAACGATGCTTTGCAAGCAGAGTTGACTTTTATAATCGAAGAAAACGACCCCTCATTTTTCAGCGGTTTTCAAATCTCTAATCTCGATAATATTATTCCACCCTTTGCCGAACGGATTACAGAAGAAATAATTGATATTGATACAACCGAAAGGTATTCACGTCAGTTGGTTGAACAGAAAATTATAGAGACAAATCGTTATTTGCGCGATCATGGGCATATGCTCGTTTCAAATAAGCCGCCGGTAATTACTGTTGATACAAGTTTAAATACAGCCTCTGTTTTTATTGATTATGATTTTGGAAGACGATACAAAATTAGTGAAGTTAATGTAAATAAAACCGGCGAAGGTAAAGACCTTGTTTCAAAAAAATTAGTACGTGATTTAGTAGGAATTAAACAGGGCGATTACTATAGCTTTTACGAAACCGAAAGAGCACAGATACGATTATATAGAACAAATCTTTTTAACTCTGCCTTAGTTACCGGCACCATTGCCGATACTTTAGCCGGAACTGTTCCCATTGATATTAGTACAGATATAGGTTTATTGGATGAACTTTCACCGGAAATTTTAGTGAATGATGATAATGGTTTGAATTTAGGTTTTGGATTAGGATACACAAAAAAGAATTTTTTAGGTGATGCCCGTAAACTTTCCGTTAGTGCTTCCGCGGCTTCACAAAACCCTATTGAATTTTTTACAACTTTTTCATTAACCGATACATCGCTTTATGGTTATACCGATGCGCGTATTGCGTTTGAACAGCCTTTCATTTTTGGTTATCCCATTAATACAACTTTGGAATCATTTGTAACTTTACAAAAACGTAAAGAGGAATGGAATGCAACTATTTTCGGTGCAGGGTTAAAATTTGATTTTGAACTGCCGAGAAGAACTTACCTCACTTCAATTCAAACTTATCTGAGATGGGAAAACTCTGAGTTTATTTTCAAAGAAAGATTTATACGAAATTCACTAAACGTTTTTGCGCGTATTATTACTCTGGAAGATACACCCGAACAAGATTCTCTTTTAAGCGAAATAAAAAGAACACCGCTGGATGATCTTCCGACAATTTCCCGCAATGCAATTCTGGGTGTTAATATGGGTGCAAATAAAACTGATAACCTTCTTTTTCCAACTGAAGGATACCGCCTTTCTATTCTGCTTGAAGATGGTAATTCGATTCCTTTTTTAGCAAGTGAAATTGGAAAGTACAATTTTAAAGACCCTGTTTATTATAAAGTTGTAGTTTCAACAAGTTTATTTTTACCTGTTTATAAGAAAAAAACATCTGCGTTCGGACTCAAATTTAAAGTCGGTCACATCCATGCATATAAAGGGCTCAAATCAAATATTTCGCTCAACCAGCGTTTTTCCAGCGGGGGAAGCAACTCAATTAGAGGATGGAATGCTTTGGAATTGGTGCCTGAATTTAATACCGCGAATGTGGAGGATTTATTGAACCTGCAGAATTTTACACTTCAGGATTTTAATTCATTATTCAGCCGCGGTTTAACTCCCGGCGGGTTCTTCAATTTTGAAGGTTCGATTGAAACTCGAAATAGAATTACCGACGCTTTCGGCACAGCATTATTTGTTGATTACGGAAATACCTGGTCAAGCTACAAGGATGTTCAATTAAAAAAAATTGCAATTGCTGCCGGATTCGGATTTAGAATTTATACGAGTTTTGCGCCTATCCGATTTGATATCGGCTTTAAGGCATATGACCCATTTGATGAAACGTGGATAACCGATAAATCCAAAAAATTGTTTAACGAAATTGCATTCCATATTGGAATTGGGGAAGCGTTTTAAAAATCCCCACCACAATTCTGCTACTTCAATTTTCTTACCTCTCGAATGGTACTCGACAACCTTCATAACTGCCACAAAGACACGAAGACTAAAAGGTATTACCTTACTACAAACTCAACTGCGCTGTTAGTACCAATATTTTGCTGCTTGTTTTGCACTACTCTAATTTTTCTTCGTGTCTTTGGGACTTCGCGGCTGAAAAACGAGTATTGCATTCTCCTAACTCAATTTTAACTCCCTATAGTTTTCCATTTCTTTGCTGTGAAGGAAGAATCTTCAAAAGATTTAAAAACAATACTGCCGCAAAGGCACTAAGTCACAAAAGTTTTTTTCTTCGTGACTTTGAGACCTAGTGGCTGAAAAATGAGTACAATATTTTTTTATCCCAAGTATAACTTCCTAAAGTAATTCATTTTAATTTTTTTGTTGTCTATAATATTTTAAGTAAATTTGCTGACTAAATTTTATGGGAAAGTAAATGATATCAAGCATGACAGGATTTGGTAAAGGAACTGCATCAATCGGCAGTTTGGTTGCCGAAGCTGAAATTAAAAGTTTTAACAGCCGATTTTTAGATTTCTCGATCAGAGTGCCGCGAAAAATAGCTAATAGAGAATTTGAAATAAGAAATCTTATCAAAAAAGAAATTAAGCGGGGTAAGTTAAATCTTACTGTTAAAATTAAAAAAGAAGGAATTGATGAAGACTTTGTTTCATTAAGCACAACCGATTTGAACAACACTTTAGGTCTTATTAAAAAAATAAAAGACACGGCAAAAATTTCTGATGATATAACTCTCACTCATTTACTATCTTTTCAAAATTCATTTATTAATGATGAAGAAAATGACAGCGAGGATGAATTCAAAGTAGCGATTGAGGCAATAAAATTAGCAATTGCCGAACTAAAAAAAATGAGACTTGAAGAAGGTAATGAATTGGCAAACGATTTAAGATTGAGAGTCTCGAACATTGAAAAGACCACCTTAAAGATTGAAGAGCAGAGCAGAGATTCCGTTGACGATTATTTCGGCAAGCTGCGCGATAGAGCAAAACAGTTAACCGAAGATATTGTTGAATATGAAGATAGACTAAATGCTGAACTTGCACTGTTAGCAGAAAAGTATGATGTAACTGAAGAATTTGTAAGATTGAAAAGTCACATCAAATTATTTTTAGAAACACTAAATAACTCCGATGAAGCCGGCAGAAGATTAAATTTTATAATGCAGGAAATGAATAGGGAAGTAAACACAATAAACAGTAAAACAGTTTCCACAGAAATTGCACATTACGGAATCTACTTGAAAGAAGAGATAGAAAAGATTCGTGAGCAAATACAAAACATAGAATAAATGTCGTTATCAAAAGGAAAATTATTAGTTTTTTCTGCACCGAGCGGAGCAGGTAAAACAACAATTGTAAGGTCGGTGCTTAAGGAATTCCCGGAGTTAGCTTTTTCTATTTCTGCAACTACAAGAAAAAAAAGAGAAACTGAAGTTGACGGTGAACATTACTTTTTTATCACCGAAGCTGAGTTTAAGAAAAAAGTTGATAACGATGAATTTGTTGAATGGGAAAAATTTTACGATTATTATTACGGTACATTAAAAAGTCATATTGAAGATTTAATTGATAATGGAATTAATGTTGTTCTTGAAGTTGATGTTAAAGGTGCTTTAAATATAAAGCAAGTTTACCCGGATTCTGTATTGATCTTTGTTATGCCGCCGAGTTTTGATACATTAAAGGAAAGATTAATTAAGCGCAATACGGAATCGGAAGAAGATTTATCAAAACGATTGGAACGGGTTGAGCTGGAACTTAGTTATAAAGACAAATTTGAAAATATAATTGTAAATGACGATTTGGAAAAAGCAAAAAACGAAGCAAAAAATATTATAAAAAATATATTAAATGGAGTTAGAAATGGAAATAGTACCAATTGATTTCAAAGAGATACACGCAAGAGTATCGAACGTGTACGAAGCTGTTGTTGCCGCAGGTAAAAGAGCCCGTACAATAAACGACAATAATAAATTAGAATACAATCAACTGCTCAGCACAATTGTAGGCGCTGCTGAAGATGATTTTGAGGAAAAAGAAAATCCGGATCAATTGAAGCTTTCACTCGAAATGGAAAAAAGACTTAAACCACATCAGCAGGCAATGAAGGAATTGCTGGACGGCGAATTGAAATTTGAATACAAAGATGCCGAATAATGGATGCGTGTAATTCCTTTACAGCAAAAATTGTAAAAAAAATTTTAGGAGGCAGCGTTCTTAATAAACATTGCCTCCAACTAAAAAAAAATCAAAAAAAAACTGCAGTTAAACATTCCGCTAAAACAAAATTAATTCATTCAGCGTCGCCCTTAATCTTAACTCATCAATTTTTATCAGAAATATTTTATTTATCTATTGATTGTGAGTGCCAAAGTTATAATTTAAGAACCATAACTTAATTGTGAAAAATGAGTAGTGTAAAAAAATATATATTAGAATCACTAAAAGATCAGAAGGAAATTTTCGGCGATATTTTATATGAAAAATCAATTAATATTGAAGTTAAGGAGCGGCAGGAAATAAAATCAGATAGATGGCATGTTGCCGAAAAAACTGAAGTAAAAACGGATAACAATTTGTTTATGGAAGATTTTCAAAAAGCGGATAATTTGGCTTCACTAAATGACATGATAAAGGAATGCCAAAAATGTTCGCTTGGTAAAACACGAAAAAGTTTTGTGTTTGGTGTTGGTAACCCCAATGCAGATATAATGCTTATTGGTGAAGCCCCCGGCGCAGATGAGGATGAACAGGGAATACCGTTTGTAGGCAGAGCAGGTAAATTATTGACGGATATTCTAATAGCAATTAATCTACAAAGGGATGAAGTTTACATTGCGAATATTGTAAAGTGCCGTCCGCCCAAAAACCGAAATCCATTACCGGAAGAAATGGAAACATGTATGCCTTATCTTCACAAACAAATTGAATTAGTAAAACCAAAAGTTATATTGTGTTTAGGTTTAGTTGCCTCAAATGCTTTACTTAAAAACAAATCTACCTTAACAGGTTTGCGCGGTAATGTTTATGAACTTAATGATATAAAAGTTATGGCTACATACCATCCGGCGGCTTTATTACGCAACCCAAACTGGAAAAAAGGCTGCTGGGAAGATGTTAAAAAATTTAGAAAACTGTATGATGAATTAGTAGCACGGAATTAAAAATGTTAAAAGCAGTAGGACAAAATTTCGACATAGAGAAATTACGAGCAGTATCCAAGCAATCACCCGCGGCAGTTGAAGTGGAAATGGCAGTACTGGGCGCAATGATACTGGATAATGAATCTGTACCCAAAGCGTTTGAAGTATTAAAGCCTGAATATTTTTTCGATAAGAAACACCGCTTAATTTTTGAAGCAATGAATTCACTTTATGAATCGAATGAGCCGATTGATAATGTTTCGCTATACGAGGAGCTGCGCAAGGACAGTAATGAAAAAATAAACAAGGTTGAAGAATCGGGCGGTGCAACTTACATCTCAAAATTATCCGAAGATATTTCTTCTGCTGCAAATATTGATTATCACGCAAGAGTAGTTTTAGAAAAGTGGATACTGCGGCAATTAATAAATACAGCTATGGATATTGCCGGTTCTGCTTACGAAGGCAACCGTGATGTTTTTGATCTTTTAGATGAAGCTGAATCGAAAATTTTCACTATTTCGGAAGAGGGGACTAAAGAGTCATTTACATCAATGGAAAAAGCTGTTAAAGAAGCATTGGAATTGATAGAAGCAATCCATTCAAAAAATGTTTCATCCTTTTCTGTTGCCACAGGTTATTTTAATTTAGATGATATGCTCGGCGGATTTCAAAAGTCTGATTTGATTATTGTTGCCGCACGTCCATCGATGGGTAAAACAGCTTTTGCTCTTTCAGTGGCTCGTAATGCCGCAATTGATCATGGAGTACCAATCGCAATTTTCAGTCTAGAAATGTCAACTACTCAGCTTGCAACAAGATTAATTTCGGCGGAAGCACGAATAAACGCGCACAGTGTAAGGACCGGAAAGTTTAGAGCCGAAGAGGGAGCAAAAATTAGCCGTACGGTTCACAAGTTAAGTAAAGCTCCCATTTATATTGATGATTCACCCGGATTGACAATATTGGAGCTTCGTTCAAAAGCGAGGCGGTTAAAAACTGAAAAAAATCTCGGATTGATAATTGTTGATTATCTTCAGTTAGTTACATCTTCGGTAAGAGTTGAAAGCCGTGAAAGAGAAATATCGATAATCTCTCGTTCGTTAAAAGCACTGGCTAAGGAATTGAATGTACCTGTTGTTGCATTATCACAGCTTAACCGTGCCGTTGAATCGCGGGCAGATAAAAAACCTATGCTTTCCGATCTAAGAGAATCAGGTTCAATTGAACAGGATGCTGACGTTGTAATGTTTTTGTACCGACCGGAGGTTTACGGAATAACACAATACCCGAATGATAATATGTCAACGGAAGGCGTTGCAGAAGTTATAGTGGGTAAGCAGCGTAACGGTCCTACCGGCGAGGCGAGATTAAAATTTATAAAAGATTATGCTCGATTTGAAAATTTAGACTTGAGCTACGGCGGGATTGAACCGGAGTCGCTGCAAGAATCAAGTGATGATGAATTCCAGATTTAGTCTTTACTGCTGCACTTAAATTCAGTCACCATGCGACTGTTACTGCCTTGAAATAAATTTCGTAATACAAAAAAGCCCCGAAAATTTCCGGGGCTATAAAATTGAGAAGGGTTAAAGTTTTATGCTTGTGATTCTTTAGTTCTTCTTATTGTTGAAATAACAAATCCGAATGTAACCAGCAGAACACCAAGCCAAACTAAATTTATAAAAGGTTTAATGCTGGCATCAATAGTAAGTATTTCCTGCTTAGCAATAATTTCTTCACTCTCTTCAGTTTGTGCAGCATCAAGTTTTGAGAATGCTAAATTAACAGTACCGCCTGCATCAAGATTTTTCATTTCAATTCGCAGATTAGCATCTTCCAATTCAACGTTTTCAAAACTTCTGTTACCTTCGCGTGTTACCATCTTAGGTTCTAAAGTTTTTGTTTTATTTCCATACTCAACAAGCAATTGTGCACCAATCTTAAATTCTTTTCCTTCCTGCATCGACTGCATTGCATCGGGCGGAAAATTAAAATTAGTGAATGTTATTTTTATGTTTTCAAAGCTAAAGCTTTCACCCTTTTTAAGTGTTGCACTTTCACTAACACCATGATTGTGTGCGCCTGCTTTACCTTCATCGTAACCAACCGGTGAAATATAAAAATCATTGGTAAAGCTCGATAGAATATCAGGTTCGCGCATCAAGCTGTTGTTAAACTCGGCAATAAACATAACCGGTTTAATAGTTGAGACTTTGTTTCCTTGTTTAATATCAATATTAAAATGATATTTTTTGCCGTTATCAAAAGGAGCCCAGCCGGTGAAAGTAACTTCCCTTCCGAATACTTCTTTTGGCTCACCCTTAATTAATTCAACCTGTTTACTCTTAGTAAAACCGCCTGTAGCAACAACACCAAGCATAAACAATGCAATACCTATATGAGCAATGTAGGCACCCAAATAAGTTTTTCTTCCTCTGAATATTTTATATGCTATTTCAGCATTTACAACAAGAGTAAATGCAGCGGCAAATGTAAATAGCACAGCCATTAAATCATAAACACCGCCGATAATTACAATTGCGAGAGTTACAACTACAGTTCCTACAATTGAGTTTCTTGATTCCTTGATAATATCTTTACCTTCGGTGTATTTCCATTTTACCAAAAGGCTAAAGCCATTAAGCAAACCAATGATAATTGCAATTGGCAGGTTAAGTTCATTATAAAAGGTAAGCTCAACTGCAGTACCGAAAATTGGAGCTGAAGTACCTGCAAGAATAATAATTGCGGATGCAATTAAAGCAACCGAGCCGGTAAACAAAGCTAACTCACGAGAAAGCGCACTGCCTTCTTTTGAAAAATTCTCATTTAAGTATTTCCATCTGTAAGCTAATGCGCCAAAACCGATAAATGTAAATGAAAGAATAAATCCGAGAAGAAGAACAAATACTACTCTGCCCGGTGCAACAAATGAATGCACGGAAGCATCACTTAAAATTCCGCTTCGTGTAAGGAATGTACTGTATAGAACCAGCACGTAGGTCATAATACAAAGTATAAGATTTGTTTTTACAAATCTTCCTGCACCGCCTTCTTTTTGTGTTTTCTTTTGAACAAGAAGAGTATGAACTGAAGCAACGCCAATTATCCAGGGCACAAGTGAAGAGTTTTCAACAGGGTCCCAGCCCCAGTAACCGCCCCAGCCTAAAACCCCGTAAGCCCAATAGCCGCCGAGCATAATTGCGAGTCCTAATACCATTGCGCCCGAAAGCACCCAGGGGAGTGATTGTTTAACCCAATCTTTATATTCATTACTCATTAAGGCAGATAGCGCAAATGCAAAAGGTACGGTGGACATTGCAAACCCGACAAACAAAATTGGCGGATGGATCTGCATCCAGAAATTCTGAAGCAGCGGATTTAATCCCTTTCCTTGAACAATAAAATCCTTAATCGCTATTCCGTTAGCGGAAAGCAGCCCATACAAGTCGGAATTCATTTGTATGAAACTTGTTCCGTTGCTCGAATCTTCAAAATAGAAACTTTGTATAAATGGAAGCGATAAAAAGCTTTCATTAATATTTTTGATATTTATAAAAACAGGGTCAGTCCAGATATATGAAAATGGATTTTTGAGAAGCGGGTTAACCATTATCAGTAAAAAGGTTAGTGCTAAAGTAAAAACCATCATTACACGGTTCTCAAGATCACCCCGTTTGGAAGTGTATTCTAAAAGTATTAAACCGGTAATTGCGGTAAATAAAAGCCATAGCATAAAGCTTCCTTCTTGACCCGCCCAAAACGTTGACATTAATAGTCCGGTTGAAAGATCGCTGCCGCTGTAATTATAAACATATTTATATTGATAAGAATGTGTAAGTATTGCATGAAGCAGCATTGCACTTGAGGCAATAACTAAAATTGCCATTGAGTGGTAACCGATTCTTGCAAACTTTAATGTATTAGTATAACCCTTATGAGTGTAATAATACATTATTATTGTAAAAACGCTGGCAGCCAGTGCCAGGGTAAGTAATATATTTCCAAACATAGTTTCTCCTAACTACTTAAGAGCTTGCAGTTGCATCAAATTGCTCTTCATATTTTGATGGACATTTGGTAAGTATTTCAGTGGCTTCAAATCTATTGTTGCGGTATTTACCTGTAACTACAACACTTGTTGAAGATTCAAAATTATTTGGGATTGCTCCCTTATAAACTACCTTCATTTCATTACCCTGGGCATCTTCCATAAAAAAAGCAAACAAATTGTTTTCTCTATCAACTTGATAACTTTTAGCTTTTACCCATTGTCCGGTAGCTTTCATTGTTTTATCTGATTGTTTAATTAATGCAAAGTTTTCTTCGTACGATACATTTGTTTGTGTAAACAAATATGCCATTATTCCAAAGAATACAACTATTATAATTCCGCCGAATATATATTTTGAATTCATCTTTTAGTTCTCCTTCAACTCTTTTTCTATTTTTTTTAATCTCTTATCAGTGTTGAACAGAAATGTAAATACTCCCGCCCAAACAACCAGTACAATAAAAAGTACAACATATATTGAATTATTTTCTAAAAACTCCAACAAGATTAACCTCTTATTAATTTACGTGAAAGTTTATCTTTAATAATTATTGATTTATAACTGATATTCCACATCCAATAGTATAAAATTGTAAAAGCCAATAGCGATAAGTAGAATATCAATTGCATATTAGCATTCATCTTAAAATCTACAACAGGTCCCGATGTATCATCATTAGCCGAACCCGGATGCAGACCGGTCATAATTCTCGGCATTATGAAAATAAAAAACGGCACGGTTAAAAATGAAAAAATTGAATATACCGCTGAAAGTCTTGCACGCTTATCCTCGTTTTCAACTGCGGACCGGAGTGCGAATAGTGAACCGTAAATGAGCAGTAAAACAAAAATGCTGGTCTCACGCGGATCCCAATGCCAAAATGCACCCCATGTAAACTTTGCCCAGATAGATCCGGTTACAGTTGCTAAAATGCAGAATACCATTCCCAATTGAAGAGCAGCGTTTGACTTTGCATCATCATCTAAATTTTTATTCTTCAGATATTTAACACCGTAGATCATTGCCATTAAAAAGGCAATTACAGCAAGCCATGCCGTAGGTACATGAAAGAAAATTATTTTAGCTTTTTCTTCGAGACCCGGAATATTTGGGAACTGGTACCAAACCGAAGGACTGGGAACGATTGGGAAAGCAATGCCGGCAACAATTATAAACGACATTAAGATAAACAAACCTATTTTCCAGAGCAGACTAACCATTTATTACTTTCAATTATTATACAATTTCAATTAAAGGATTTCGGATATATTATTCCTAAATTGATTGGTAAAAATAGAAAACAAAAACTAAATAAACAAAGCAATCTGGAATACAAAAAATAAAGATGAATGACTGGGTGGCTGCATGGTTGAATGGTTGTATGGTTGTATGGTTGCATGGTTGAATGGTTGCATGGCTGAATGACTGGAGGGTTATCAGGTTGCAAGTTTGCAGGTTTCAAGTTAATTAATATTATTCTGGTATTATCCCTTGAAAAATGTTTTTGTTATTTGATACTCGCCTGCCTGCAGGTTTGCTATTTGTGTTTTGTCATTTGCTATTTGTTATTTGTGATTTGTTGTTTGTCATTTGAAATTTGTTATTTGTTATTTGTTATTTGAAATTTGTTATTTGAAATTTGTTATTTGTGTTTTGTTGTTTTAAGATTTGAATTTTGTTTTTTGTAATTTGCTATTTGCTATTTGCATTTTGGAATTTTTCCTTTTTAATTTTCACTTTTTCCTTTTTAATTGGCTGTTAATATGAAAAATAATTTTTACAACGAATTCGACATCGAGCGGCTGAATGAAAGTCCGCGCGAAGATTACAGATCACCTTTTCAAATTGATAGGGATAGAGTAATTCATTCCTCTGAGTTTAGAAGACTGCAGGGCAAAACGCAGGTGTTTTTACCAGGCGAATATGATTTTTACAGAACCCGCCTAACCCACTCGATTGAAGTTGCACAAATTGGTCGATCCATCTGCAACTATATTTCAAAAATTGAAAGAGACCTGTTTGATGAAGATTATTTTATTGATCCGGATTTAGTGGAAGCCGCATGTTTGGCTCATGATTTAGGGCATCCGCCGTTTGGACATGCTGGCGAACGTACACTGCATAAATTAATGAAATCCTATGGCGGATTTGAAGGCAATGCCCAAACATTACGATTGATTACAGAAGTATTTTACCGTACCGAAGAGAGCCGAAGAGGGATGAATCCCTGCCGCGCATTTTTAGATAGTGTGCTCAAGTACAAAAAAATGTTCGGTGAAATGGATGATCCATTCAATCATTTTCTTTATGATTATCAAAAAACATATTTGGATTTTGTTTTCGGCGGCGAAAAGTTTCCGGATGAAATTCAGCCGGAAGATAAGCTGAATAATTTTAGAAGCATCGAATGCCAAATAATGGATTGGGCGGATGATACTGCATACGCTGTTAATGATCTCGTTGATAGTATTTCAGGCGGATTTATAACTATCGCTAAACTTGTAAGTTACGGCAATAAAAATTCGGGCAGATTTACAGATAATGAAAATAAATATCTCGAAGAAATGATTGAGTGGATTAAAGCGGGAAAGTTCAAAGCTAAATTTGGTTCGCAGATTGGAGATATAATTACGGCATGCAAAATTAAAAAACGCTCAACATTCATGGATGCAAAAACCAACCGTTATAAATATTTTCTTGAAGTTGATAATGAAGTTTTTGAAAAAGTACAATTTTACAAAAATCTTTCCGTGGAATTAGTTTTCCGTTCACCGCAGCTTCACCAACTTGAGTTTAAGGGTGATTTTATGATCAGCAAGATTTTTAATGTGCTCGAAGAAAACTACATTCAAAATTCCGGTAATGCAAAGCTGGTGCCCGATTTTTCCCACAATATCATCCGCAATGAAAAAGATAAAATTGAGCGCGCACGCTTAGTCTGCGATTATGTAGCCGGAATGACCGACAGTCACGCAATGAGAAACTACAAGCGCTTGTTTGATCCGGATTATAGTTCGCTGGTTGATTTGGTGTGAACGTTTAGACGTAGAGACGTTGAAACGTAAAGAAGTAAATTAGTAAGGCTGAGATTGCCTGCGGAAGGCAGGTTCATCGAAGCCCGACGGACAAGTAAAACCTCTCGAAAATCCTGCCTAATCGGCAGGCAGGCGGTAATCGTATAATCGAAAATGAAAGATGTAAAGACGTTGAGACGTAAAGATGTAAAAATTTATAGGTGTAGAGGAAGAATAGGAGTTTGGATTAAATTTGAGTGGCGGAGTCTGAATGCGGCGGGCTGTCACTTCCTAAAATTGGTTTACATGTTTTTATTCTGAATTCTGACTTCTGAATTCTGCTTTGCGCTTTCCACTTTCCCATTTGAATTTAATTAGATAATAAACTATTTTTATTGCGAGGTTAATTTTAAGGTATTGGGTATGTGCTTAGGAACGTCATGATTGGATTTGCATTTTTTAAGTTTCGTTGGATTTATATCTTGCAAAAATGAAAATACTGCATAATGCAAAAATTACAGTTGATAAATTTTTAAGTAAATAAAAAACAATTGGTTGCAAAATTGCTCGGAGTGTTATCTTGCATTTACTGCATGATAGCATTCTTGAGTGCTTAATAATTTTGCGGCTTATTAAATATGTTATATGGCTCGTTTAATTAACAATATCAAAAACAAATTCATAGTAAGGTCATATGAAACGGCCAGCTTTCTTTTTCGTCTTTGCTCTTTTTACTTTGTCGCTTTTTGCACAAGAGACAATACCTGACAAGCAGTTTATGCTTGGTTGTACAAATGTAGGATCATCGGAACAAGTTACGCACTACATTAATGCCGCTGGTGAGGTGTGGCAATACAGAAGCGGTAATTTTATTTACGGAGGTGTTTATAGTAACTCGCTTGTAACAGTTGGTAATGCAAATTTTCAAAGTGCAGATTGGCCCGGATTTAATTTCAATTGGTTATTTGGTGAACCTTACTGGTCATTAGGCTTATACAAAGTTACTAACTCAAAACAACCAAGCAAGTATTTTTATTTGGATGCTAGAGATAGTTTTTTTGGTAGTGCAACATCTCAAGATTTTTATATTTACTTTGATCATACCGATGGTGAGTATAAAAAGCACAGACCAACACAGCCCTTTATCCAAATCAATAATGGCGATGTTATTAGGATATGGGATATTTTCGGATGGGACCCTACAACAAACGGATTGCAAAATTATTGGAGCAATGTATTAGTTTTAGTAAATGATGGTAATAACCATCCTCGATTGATTTGGGGACCTTACCCGAACAAGGATTTTGTTGTTTCATACTACAAAATTTATAAAAAGAAAGGATTACAAAATTTCGCACTCTATACGACGACCACTAATGCGGAATATATTGATCTGCAAGAAACGTTATTAGTAGGCCCGCCTGTAGCAAATGAAACCACAGCAAAATATAAGGTAACGGCAGTTGGCTATTTAACTGAGACTTTAAATGAAACCAGTGCGAGTAATGTAGTTGAAGCAAGAGTTGCTGGTGATCCGTCTCAAAAAATTGGTCACAACCATAATACTTCAATTAAAGAATTTACGTTAGATCAGAATTATCCAAACCCGTTTAACCCGGCAACTGTAATATCATATTCTGTTGCTGAAAATTCTTTTATCTCTCTTAAAGTTTATGATGTTTTGGGTAACGAAATAACCGAATTGGTTAATGAGGTAAAAGAACCGGGTAATTATTCTATCTCATTTAATGCTTCTGCCCTTCCGAGTGGCATATATTTTTACACGGTGATAGCAAATGGTTATACTTTAACAAAGAAGATGCTATTAGCAAAGTAAATTTATAAAAGTTATATCACCGACAAGCAAGGAGCTGACAATGAAACAAATAATATTTTTGATTTTTATTTTAGTGGTTTTTCTAAAAGGTATGTACGCACAAGAGCTAATATGGAAGCATACCGGAGGACCGATGGGAGGTATTGTCGGTGATATGGCTATTAATTCAAAGGGAGAAATTTATGCCGGTGTATACCCATCCTGGAATGTATACACCGGCTTGTATAAATCAACTGATAATGGAGAAAGTTGGTTTAAAGTTGAAACACAATTCGAAGATTTTGAAGTCTATACAATTTACATAACTAAAGAAGATCATATCTGGGTTGGAACAAATTTTCAAGACAGAATTTATCTTTCAACTGATAATGGAGCGACCTGGGAAAATAAAAAAACCGGTTACAACACTAATGAATGCTGGGCATTCGGAGAAAGTAAAGATGGAATTATGTTCGCTGGAGATGGACAGTATATTCAATTATATCGTTCGACAGACTACGGAGAAAATTGGGAGCTATCGGCAAATCTTCGTCCATTAGTTTTTGCTACCGCTTCAAATAATATAGTTTATACCGGAACGCACGATGGTTTATTTACAACAACAGATAATGGTTTAACGTGGGCACAGAATAACTTTCTTGCAAACATTCCTGTTTCGTCAATTCTCATAGACTCTAATGATAATATTTATTGTGGAACTGGTTACTATGCCAATGGAAATGGAGTTTTTTATTCAACTGATGGAGGACAAAACTGGACACAATTAGGATTATCCGGTAAAGTGGTTTTATCTTTATCATTTGACTCACAAGGAAATATTTATGCGGGGACTAAACAAGATGGATTATTCAAGACTATAGATATGGGTCAAACCTGGCAACAATACAACAATGGGCTTTATCGTAAAGATGTTTTTAGACTTAAACTTAATAAACAAGATCATATTTTCGTTGGTTCTGAAAATGAAGGAATATTTCGTTCAACAAACTATGGAGAATCATTTGAGCATATTGGATTGCCTATTTCCAAAGTCAATAACATTGTTTTCAGTGGCGATAGTTTAGTTTTTTCTGCAACACCCTCTGGCGTTCAAGTATACCAAACTCATAATAAAGAATGGAAAAACCTTGGACTTCATAATGTTGAAGCAATAACTATAGCATCAAGCAACCATTTATATGTTGCTACATTTGATGAAGGATTATACAAGTCTACAGATTTGGGTAAATCTTGGTCATTAACCAATCTTACGCAAGATTCACTTATGTCAGTTTACAATGTTTTAGCTATAAACAATGATACAATATTTGCTGCTACAGAATTCAATTTAAGAATGTCTACTAATGGTGGTTTAAACTGGTCAGCTACTCCAATAAAAACTACTTTTTTTTCAAGAGTACTATACTTGGATCATAACTCAAATTTATGGGTTAGCGGTTTTGGAGTAAATAATTATATATTGTATAGATCAAGCAATCAAGGTATAACTTTCGATTCAGTTTATTATGGATTCTATTGGTTATATCAAAATTCTTTATCAGTAACCAGTAATAATTTTGTATATGTATCAGATTTGCCTCCTGAAATCGGAATAACACGTTCATCAAACTATGGTCTAACTTGGAATAATGTTTTACCCAAGCAAATTTCAAAGAGTGTATTCGGAAATCACCAAGGTTTGGTTATTGCTGGCTCTGACAGCATTTTTACTTCAATAGATTTTGGGAATACTTGGAACTATCAAAAGTATTTAGGATATGAAAACTTCACGACTGAAATAGAGTATTATAATGGGAAGTATTATCTTGGAACAGACAGAACTGGTCTGTATGTAGTTGATGTAATTACTTCAGTAGATGATAAAGAAAAGAATTTACCAAAATCTTATCAATTGTTTCAAAATTTTCCTAACCCGTTTAATCCTCTCACAAAAATAAAATTCAAGGTTCAAAAATCGGAATTTGTTCAAATAAGAGTTTATGATATACTTGGGAAAGAAATAAAAACATTATTAAATGAGTATAAAACAATCGGAAGTTATGAGGTTGAATTCGATGCAAGCGATTTACCAAGCGGTGTTTATTTCTACAGAATGGTAAGTGGAGAATATTCAGAAACAAAAAAGATGTTGTTATTAAGATGAGAACGCCATATAACCTGCCAATCAAGCGGACGCCGTATTTGGTTTCGGCATTTTCATAATTATTGGCTTTGTAGTTCCGTGTAAAATTACTTTGTAAAGTAGTTCTGTTAAATAAATTTTTTTATAAATATAAAGTTGTTGGTATTATTCGGCATCCTTGTTATGAGGCGCCGCTTATCGGCCACGCCGTTACACACTATCGGGAAAATATGAATACAAAAGAATACTTCTTAGATTATTGCCAAAAACTTGACAATCTAGTTGTACTTGATGAAGATGAACAGAACGAAATGTTCGATGGTTTTATAGAGTTTGCGAAATCAAATAAAGAGGACTTAGTACCACTCATCAAAGATATTTCGCCAGAGCGGGGTGAATTACTAAACTGTATTTATGATAACTTGATGAGTCAAATTGATATTTGGCAAAAATTCTTCGTTGATGAATTAAAAAGACTATTTAGCTTTGCAGAATATTCTGAAAATTATAGAGAAGTATTTGTTGCCTTAGATGCTTTTTCTTATATAACTGTTGACGAGGATAAATCATTTTTTGAGGAAATTAGAGAGGAACTATTATCTCGAACTTATTCTTCAAATATATCAATAAAAAGAAAAGCTGTATGGATGATGGGAGATTTTCTTTTTGAGAATAATGTTGCATATGTTAAAAGACTAGATGAATTGATATATGATCTTGATTGGAAAACTCGTTGCTTGGCACATTTAGCATTAAATGAATTATATGGTAAAAATGAATATGCCAATATGGATCTGATGGATAAAATAAAATATAAATTCAAAAATGTATTTGATTTCTGAAAGTGTTTAACAAGCTGCTCAACGCTGAACGCCATTCTGCGTGGGCGGGAAGTGGTAAAAATAGAGTGTAGAGTTTATACAAAAATTGGAGTTAAAGTATCGTAAATGCGTTCTCGATTTATCGGATGTAACAAGGTGACCAGTCCGCCGCGGCGGATTTGCATAAAAATTAAGGTGAGCTGTTTTAGTTCGGCATTTTTGTTATGAGCGGCGGCTTATCAGCAACGCCGTTAAAAACTAAATAATATTCAATCAATAAGCACTTATTGGATAAGAATATGATTATAAATATCAACGAAGTTTATCAATTCAAAATATCATTGAATAATTCCAAACCATTGATCTGGAGAAGAATAGTAGTTCCTTCTACTTATTCATTTTGGGATCTGCACGTTGCTATTCAAGATTCCATGGGCTGGCTCGATTACCATCTTCATTTATTTTCAATCAAAGACCCAATAACAAATCTTGAAGTCGAAATTGGAATTCCCGATGAAGAAGATGATTTATTCAATAGAACTATTTTGGATGACTCTAGAATAAAAATAAAAAATTATTTTAATGAAGATAATCCGAAAGCCCGGTATGAATATGATTTTGGTGATTCCTGGATTCATACTGTCAAATTAGAAAAAATACTCCCGGCTGCAATAGGTGAAACCTATCCTAAATGTACTGCCGGAAAAATGGCGTGCCCTCCGGAAGATTGCGGCGGCGTTCATGGTTACTATCATTTATTATCTGTATTAAGCGATCCTGAAGATGAAGAATATAGCGAAATGATCGAATGGTTGGGCGGCGAGTTTGATCCGGAATATTTTGATCCTACTGAAGTGTTCTTCGATGATCCGAATGAAAGATTTAACGAAATGAATGAATTTTAAGTGTTACTAAATTTTGTTAAGTTTTGTAAAATAAATTTTATCTAAAACTCGGTTTTAAATATTAAGGATAGGAAAAATAAACATGGATACAGACGATCTATCTGAAGAAGCTTATCAAGCTGTTATTATAAATTCAGAATTGTTTCATCACGATTTAACACTACAATTTGGAGTGTTGGCTGGAAGATGTAAAAATGAAGAGGAATACTTAGCAAATTCATTGTTAATGATTGAATATTGGGAGTCTGATATTGACATTGTGCTTACTGAGATATTTTATGATAATCCCCCTGATAAAAATAAATTTAAGTCTAAATTAGCAGAATTGAAAAAATCAATTAAAGGTGTTCAAAAAATTCCATTTGAAAAAAGAAAACCGCAAAGATGGTGATATCATGAATTTAACAGATGAAAAAATAAAACAAATAGCAGAAGAGCTGGATTTAGGGATGAAAGTATATGTTCATAAAGAAACCCTAGAAATTAAAAGCATAATTGACTTTGATGATAATTTATACGCAGACCCGGAGTCTTGGCAAGAAGACATTGATGAAATTGAAGCTAATTATGACAAATATTTTGAGTTTTATGGAATGGATTCTAGAGAATCATTCAGGGTAATGGCTGACTTTGCTGATACTGTAACTGATAAAGAATTGAAAATGAAATTAGAATTAGGATTGAATCTTTCAAAGCCGTTCCGAAACTTCAAAGATATAATAGATGCAGAGACAGATTATAGGGAAAAGTGGTTTAAATTTAAAAATCAAAAGTCTATTGATAATGTTAGAGCACAATTAGCTGATAGAGATTAATTAACGATTATATGAATTATGAAAATTATTAAGAATATTATTTTTACACTCAGTTGTATAGTAATTTCTGCAAGCTGCGACTTGTTAGAAAGTGATGAAACCAAAGTAACTGCTTTAGATAGTAAAGTTGAATTCAAAATATTTGAATCTTATGAAACACTCAACAAGGTTGAGGAGCCCAAAGTATATATTGAAATGAAAACTGAAAAAATTTACGGTTGTTTCAATTTTTCAATTTTAACAGAGCAATCTATCAGCAGTAACAAAATTGATATTCAAATACTTGGTATTTATAAACCGGGCGTCTGTCTTACTGCACTCGGTCCGGCATCGCGAAGAATAAGACTGGGTAGTCTTTCGGGAGTTTATGAAATAACTATTCGGAATAATCAGTTTAATGATAAATATAATTTGTTAATAACCGATTCTCTGATAATAAGCGATGGAAAAGATACTGACAATACAAAATCACTTACTTCATTTCTTCATCGCTACCCCCAAAATTCCTTTGCTTACTTATTCGGTTCGTTAGATTCGCTAAAATATTTTAGGGAAGAATTTATAGATACACTTTCTACTGTAATAAATATTGAAGAATTTTTCTTCTCTGAATTCGCAAGCATACCATATCTAGAATCAAGTCAAGGTCATCAATATGATGCCCCGGCAAAATATTTCAATTATGAAAGCGAAGAAGACTTCAACCGGATAGAAGGTGTAATGAAATCCTTTATTGAAAAGCAATCACCTGAAAATAGTAGTTATTCTATATCAATAATAAATTGGAAAAATCAAAAAATAAGGAGCTGGTTATTTTAAATGCTATGCATCCGGTAAATCAACCTGTTTTTAAAACATGCAGTCAAGTTCGATTTGCTGTATGGTCATTGGTTAGTATTAACTTTGACGTTTGATATGGTAGTTTTTAATAAACAATACACCACTAAGTTTTCAGGGGAATTTAAAATTTCTAAATCCAACCCGAAACAGGGTGATAGTTGGTGGGTCCTTCCAACTGTGCAAGATTCAACAAATAATTTAACTACTGTAGAAGTTATTGATCAATTAGTTACCCCGGCAGGTATATTTAATGATGTAGTTAGTAATAAGTCTTATGATCCTTATTTTTCTGATACTGTAAATGTTTATTACGTAAAAGGTATTGGGCATGTTGGAACTATTAGGGGAACAGATACTATGTTAGTTAATTATATAAAAGTAGAGGATTTAGTTTATGGAGAAAAATTCTAAATTAAATTGCTCCGTTGAGCTTTTCAAAAAATAAGGTTGGCGCGTAATTTTAATCACCTGTTGTTAATTAAGCGAACCGTTCCGCTCAACAGTCCGGCTGATAAAACCGGGCGGGAGACATATCGGAAACATCTTTATAAATTTAAGAGGCTTATAATGAAGACCTTTTTAATTATTATCTTTTTACCCTTTATAGCATTAGCTCAAAGTGAATTTATTAAGAAGGGTCATTTTGGTGTGGGTGCAAATTTTGGTTTTGTAACGAATGCTGTAATGAATGGAAGCGGGGGATCATTTGGAATGTCAATAGGCGGCATTGGGGAATTTGGGGCTGAATATATTAATGCTGAAATTACTAATGAATCATCAGAGTACAGCTCCTCATCAACACTCCTTTATATAGCTTATAATGTTAAAAGAAAAAATAACAAAAGTAATTTTAAATTATTGCTTGGTTTTATGATATCTAAATTAAGTAATAGATTTGAAAACTCCGGCATTGCAGTTGGGTTTTCATTTACAATTCGTGCAATCGAGACAGAAAAAATTATGCTGCTGCCGGCACTAAGTATGGTTTATGGTTTTTTAGAAGTGGAAGAAAGATCATATTATGGAAATTATTTTCCTGAAAGGGATAGTTATATACTAAATACCCGCAGTATTTCACTCGAAGTAAATTTGAAAGTAAAATTATCTGAGAACATGAGCTTTATCATTGGTCCATCAATTGCTAAAAATTTGAATAATACTGAAAACTCAATAGCATATTCAATATTAGGCGGGTTATTACTTGACCTGGAGATGTAATAAGAATTACGGCAAAGTTTTATTAATAAATAAAAAATAAATAAATTTATACTTGAACTACTCAGTAGTTCATTCCCGCATTGTTATCTTTTACCTCTTCAGGGAAATTTTGTACGACTACAAAGTAGTCAAATATAAATAACCATAGGTGGAACCTATGGAATAAAAAAATTACATATACCAGCAACCCCGGCGGGGTTGAAGAATAATTATTCTTGTAATTTGAACTCAGTCAAAATTACTAACGAGTAAATCAAAACTGTGATTGTATTGGAGAATTTTTCCGCAAGGAGCAGAGTAATTTTTTTAATAAATTAAGTGGAATTACCAACCATAAAATGTAAATTACAGCAGATAAGTTTTTAAGACATACTTTTTAGTCACATTAATAGTCTAAATTTAATTTATTAAGTTTTTATCACAAACTAAAATAATGGAGTTAATAATGGCAGAAGCAAAAGGATTAAAAAAACCGGTAAAATTAAAAAGTGATTTAGCAGGCTTTCTAGGTGCAACAGAACTTCCTAGAACAGAGATCACTAAAAAATTATGGGATTACATTAAAGAGAATAAACTTCAAACAAAAACTGAAAATGGGAAACCTGAAAATGCGGGCAAATACATTGTAGCAGATGCAAAACTGCTGCCGATATTTAAGAATACAAAATCAACAAGTAAGTCAGGTAAGCTGACCGACCTTACCAACATGAAAGAAGGCGAAACAATAAACATGATGCAGATGGCTGCGGTTGTAGGCTCAAACATCGAATAAGAAATAATTGCCGTTAATTTTTTATAAGCTGTTGAACTAAAAGTTTTGCAGCTTATTTTTTTTAACACCGAAAGAAATGAGAAACAATATGAACATCACAACAATTAGAATTTTGCTTCCCGCCGGTTTAATATTGCTTGTGCCTTTAGTTGCAATGCAGTTTACCAATGAAGTTAATTGGAGCTTTGCTGATTTTATTGCTGCAGGTGTGCTGTTAATAAGCATTGGTCTCGCTTATGAATTCGTCATAAGAAAAAATAGCAGCACAACATACAAAATCGCTTTCGGTGTTGGGTTAGCCGCAGCACTTCTTCTTATCTGGTCAAATCTTGCTGTTGGAATTATCGGCAGTGAGGATAACCCTCTCAACTTAATGTACTTTGGTGTAATTGTTATAGTAGTTATCGGAGCCGCAGCTGCACGACTAAAACCGAAAGGAATGTCTCGTGCGATGCTAATGGCTGCATTTGCTCAAACTTTATCAGCAATTATTGCCATAGTTGTAGAATTTGAAAATACCACAATAAGTTCAATTGAAATTATTTTAGTAAATGCTTTTTTCATTGCCCTGTGGGTTGGTTCAGCGTTTCTATTCAGTAAAGCAAAATGAGGAGTGTAATAATTATAGAAAGTGAAATAGAAAAAAATGAATACATATACATATAGTGAAGCAAGACAAAACTTATCTGCAATTTTAGATAAAGCCAAGAAAGATGGTAAGGTTTTGATCAAAAGAAAAGATGGTTCTCTCTTTGAGTTAAAAGCTTTAATTAAAAGTAAATCTCCATTGAATGTAAAAGGAGTAAATGCAGCGATTAATAAAGAAGACATAATTGATATCCTTAAGGAAGTTAGAGAGCGATAATAAAAACAAGACCTAAATAGACCTCATCATTCGACAAAATAAAAAAATCAGTATGATTACTGAATTTTGTTAACATGAAATTTAATATTTTTACCTCATCAATATCATTTTTTTGATAAAAGCTATTTCAAACTGAACCATTGGAATGATATTACGATAGTATTTCTCTATTTCATAAATTGATTAAAATTAACTTAGTGAATACATTACTCAGGAAAAAATGAAAATCAGAAAATTAGTTATTGCGGTTAGTCTTTTACTTGTTAGTTCAAATATGCAATCTCAATTAATTCAATCCTACGGTATTAAAGCGGGATTTAACAATTCTAAACAGAACTGGCATTATTCAGAGAAATCAGGTTTTGATGCTTCTCATATCCATTCAATAACGGGATTCAATTTGGGGCTATTTTTTGAGTCAAAAATTTTCTCAAATTTTAATTTGCTTACCGAAATAACATATTTACAAAAAGGACACACAACTGTTTTACCAAGAATTATTAGAGCACAAGACGGTTCCGGCTATATTGAACAGGGTGAAAATGAAACGGAGCATAAGTTTCATTATCTAAGTGTACCGATTTTTCTGAAGTATCAAACTCAAGTTTCGGTTTTGGGACCCTTTTTAGCAGTAGGACCGAGTTTGGAATATTTATTATCATATCCGCAATCAAGTGGATACGATCATTTTGAAAAATTAAATCTGGCTCTTAACTTATCAACCGGAGTAGAGTTTTCATTTAACTTTCTTCCAAAAATTCTCATAGAAATTCGTTACAATTTCGGCTTAACGAACTCTTTCGAAAATGAAAATGTTACAGTTGATAATCGCTCTATCATATTTCTTTTTGGAATAAAATTATAATTAGGCGAACCGACCTGTCGCCATAAATTTTTCTCGGGTGTAATGATCGGACAGTAACACACATCAAATAGATTTCTGACTTTTATTGAAATATCTTAGATTCAAAAATAAATGGGAGAGCAAGCGATCAATGGATTACGAAGTATCAATCGCCGATAACGGCAATTATATCATCATCAAATACTACGTGCCTATGACCACAGAAGTTGCGTTGAAGTCAAGTTCGGAACTAATGGACTTATCTGAGCAGCATAATATCAAAAGGTTCCTCTTCGATATGCGGGAATCAGCTAACGTTCAATCAATTACCGCCAATTATAATTTTGCAAACAAAGAGGTTCAAACATTCGAGTTCCCAAGAAACTCGCTTTCCGCATTCCTAGTGCGACCCAATGATAATTCTCATGACTTTATAACAACAGTGTTTTTGAATGCCGGCTATGCTGTTGAAAAATTCACATCTGAGAAAAAAGCAGTTAATTGGCTTACCGCCGAACTGAAAACCAAATAAGAGGATTGATCGATCACGTGAATAGATTTTTAATTTTCGAATTTCATCAATTCAGTATTTCCGGCAGTCAGTTCTTTGTAAATCCCCTCTGTTTAAGTAAATTTAATAAGAGATTATAGATTAAGAAATAAATATTATTTTGGAGGTCGGTCATGAAAATGACTTTGGCAATTATCTTTTTCGCAATTAGTTTCTTCACTTCACCGGCAGCTTCAGCGCAAAACAAAAACACAGATACACTTCTAACAGAAAAAACTTTTTCCGGATTAAAACTCCGCAGCATTGGTCCAGCATTAAAGTCCGGTCGTATTGCCGACATTGCAATCAACCCGAATGACTTAAATCAATGGTATGTGGCGGTCGGTTCCGGCGGAGTTTGGAAAACCAATAACTCCGGCACTACCTGGAAACCGATTTTCGATGATCAGACTTCCTATTCAATCGGATGCGTAACATTGGACCCATCCAATTCAAATATTGTTTGGGTCGGCACCGGTGAGAATGTTGGCGGAAGGCACGTTGCTTATGGCGACGGAATTTACCGAAGTATGGACGGCGGCGAAAGCTGGAAAAATATGGGACTGAAGGAATCTTTTCATATCTCAAAAATTATTGTTCACCCAGAAAACCCGGATGTAGTTTGGGTTGCGGCACAAGGACCATTATGGTTTAAGGGCGGCGAGCGAGGTTTGTATAAAACAACCGACGGCGGAAAAAAGTGGAATAAATATTTAGGCGATGATGAATGGGTTGGTGTGACTGATATTGTTATCGATCCCCGCGACCCGGATATTTTATATGCAGCAACCTGGCAGCGCCACCGAAATGTAGCAGCTTACATGGGCGGCGGTCCCGGCTCAGGCTTGCATCGTTCATCTGACGGTGGAGTAACATGGAAGGAATTAACTAAAGGTTTACCAAAATCGAATATGGGTAAAATTGGTTTAGCAATTTCTCCTCAAAATCCAGATGTACTTTATGCCGCAATTGAACTTGATAGAAGAAGCGGAGGTGTTTACCGTTCGAAAAATAGAGGTGAATCATGGGAGAAAAGATCAAACACTGTTTCCGGTGCAACAGGTCCTCATTATTACCAAGAGCTTTACGCGAGTCCGCATAAGTTTGATAGACTTTACTTGATGGATGTGCGCACACAAGTTTCAGAAGACGGAGGGAAAACTTTCCGCAGAATGAAAGAACGGCACAAGCATTCCGATAATCATGCAATTGCTTTTAGACCAAATGACCCCGATTATATTTTAATGGGTACTGACGGCGGGCTTTATGAAACCTTTGACCTCGCTGAGAATTGGAAATTTATTCCCAATTTGCCCGTTACACAATTTTACAAAGTTGCCGTTGATGATGCAGAACCATTCTACACCATTTACGGCGGAACGCAGGATAATTCAACCCAGGGCGGACCTTCACGTACTTCATACTCACGCGGCATTGTTAATTCCGATTGGTTTATTACCTGGGGCGGAGACGGACATCAGCCCGCGATTGAACCGGGCAATCCCGATATCATGTATTCGGAATCTCAGCAGGGTGTTTTGGGACGTGTCGATAGAACTACCGGCGAGACTATGCTAATTCAGCCTCAGCCCGAGGCAAATGAAGGATTCGAGCGTTTCAATTGGGATTCCCCTATTCTTGTAAGCCCCCATTCACCAACACGAATTTATTTTGCATCGCAGCGTTTATGGAGATCGGATAACCGCGGCGACAGCTGGACAGCAGTTTCAGGTGATCTTACGCGCAACCAGGAACGTATTACTCTTCCGATAATGGAAAAGACCTGGAGCTGGGATTCTCCTTGGGATGTTTACGCAATGTCCACCTACAATACAATAACATCAATTGCAGAATCACCTTTACAGGAAGGATTGATCTACACCGGAACTGATGATGGGTTTATTAATATCACCGAGGATGGCGGAAAAAATTGGATGCAGATTGAAGTCAGCGAACTGCCCGGTGTTCCTAAAACAGCTTTTGTAAATGATATTAAAGCTGATCTGCATGATGTTAATACAGTTTATGCTGCATTGGATAATCATAAATTTGGTGATTTGAATCCATACCTTTTTAGGAGCAATGACCGCGGTAAAAGCTGGGTATCGATAAAAGGAAATATTCCCGATAGAACTTTAGTATGGCGTGTTGTACAAGATCATGTTAATCCGAATTTACTTTTTACAGGGACAGAATTTGGAATATATTTTACTGTTGACGGCGGAACAAGATGGATAAAATTAACCGGCGGTGTTCCAACAATTTCATTCCGAGATCTCGCAATACAACGAAGGGAAAATGATCTCGTCGGTGCTTCATTCGGGCGCAGCTTTTATGTTTTGGATGACTACAGTGTGCTGCGCAATATTAATGAAAAGGAACTTGAGAAAGAAGCGATCCTATTTCCTACCCGTAAAGCTTGGTGGTACATTCCTCAAAGATATGGTGCAATTATGGGCGGTTCAGATTTTACGGCACCGAATCCGCCTTACGGGGCTGTGTTTACTTATTATCTAAAAGAGGAATTAAAAACCTTAAAAACATTGCGGAAGGAAAAAGAGAAAGAGCAGATAAGCAAAAATCAAAACGTTAAATTCCCCGGCTGGGATAAAGTTGAAGCAGAACGAAGACAGGATAAACCTCAAATTTGGCTTACCGTAAAAGATGCCGAAGGAAATGTGGTTAGACGAATTGAAGCTAAAAATAGAAAAGGTATAAATCGTACATCATGGGATTTGCGATACCCTGCAACAGATGGATTAAGCAGCAAAGCAGATCTGAAACGCAATTACAGAGGTGCTCGTGTAGCGCCGGGCAAATACAGCGCCGTGCTTTTTAAAGAGACCGATGGAAAAGTTACGCAGTTAACAGAGCCTATTACTTTTGAAGTTGAAAGATTATTTGAAGGTGCACTTGCCGGCGCTGATCCAAATGAAACCGCTGCATTCTGGAAAGAACTAGAAAGATTTAATAAATCCTTGTCGGCAATATCAAAAGCGCTTAACAATGGATTAGACAAAGTTAGTTTAATGCGGGGCGCATTAGAACGCACTGAAGCAGCGCCCGGAAAATTAGACGGCGAGCTTCATGAGTTAAGGCAGTTGTTACTTGATCTTGATGAAAAATTGAACGGCAACAGGTCAAAATCTGAAATTGGAGAAAACAGAAACCCAACAATAAGAAAGCGGTTAAGTGTTGCAGAATCTGGAACTCTTTCATCAACTTATGGTCCTACACCAATGCACAAGCGCAGTTTAGAAATTGCAGCCGAACAATTTGCCGAATTAAAAATTGAGTTGGAAAATATTTTGAATTACAGAATTCCATTGGTTGAAAAAGCATTAATAGAAGCTGGCGCACCTTGGATCGAGGGTCAGCCTATACCGGAGTATTGATTTATTTTTTAAATTATTTTTATAAATAAAAAAAAAATTATCGGTGAAAAAATGAGTAAAAAAGAATCTGTCGAAAATTTTATTTCAATATCAAAATTAGCGGTAGTTGGAGTTTCAAGCAGCGGTAAAAAATTCGGCAACACAATTTTTAAGGAATTGAAAAAAAAGGGTTATGAAGTTTATCCTATTAACCCTGCTGCGGATAAGATCAATGGCGAGGTTTGCTACAAAGATATTGACTCACTGCCCGAAAAAGTTGAAGGTGTAATTACCGTTGTTCCGCCGGCAGCAACTGAAAAGATAGTTGAAGATGCAAACATTGCAGGCATCAATTCCATCTGGATGCAGCAGGGTTCTGAATCAGAAAAAGCAATAAATTATTGCAATGAAAATGGTATTGATGTTATTCACGGAGAATGTATTTTAATGTTTGCTGAGCCGGTGGAATCAATACACAAATTTCATAAATGGCTTTGGAAAATTTTTGGTAAACTGCCGAAGTAAATTTTTAATTAGTTGAATAATGGAGTTAAAAATGAAAAAGTTATCCATTGTATTTATTGTTTTATCAATTGTGCTTTTGATTTCTTCTTGCTCTTCTCCAAATAATCCTGGAGAAAGTTTACTTGTGATTGAATCACTACAAAATGAAATTAAAATAACAAACAATAGTCAAGAAACTATTTACCTTTTTGTGGTAGATCAGGAGGCAGCAGCTTTAATTAATTGGGCTCCATTTTTTGACGAACCATTAGTTTATTCCGGTGAAAGCATTTTTTTTAGCTATGAAGAGATTTACAATGGGGAAGGAAGACCAGCCGCAAAAGGCGACGTGATAATAATTTATTTTTGGGACGGCTCTGATACTGATATAGAAAGACCGATCATCCACAATAAAACTATTACGTTGTAATTCAGAAAGAGCTTCAAATATCGTTAAACAAAATCGCTAAACCCCGTTTGGAAGAACGGGGTTTTATTTACAATGGATCGTGTATAGTCCTGAAATAGGTTGACTAAAAAAGTCAACAAAAACCAGGACAAAAGTATGAAAAAACAAAAAAGAAAGTATAGTGAATCCTTTAAAATAAAAGTAATAAACTCGGTTTTAGAAGGAAAA
>JABFGH010000005.1:0-27500 GCA_013112585.1 Ignavibacteriota bacterium
AAAAATTATTATAGCAAAAAAAATTCTATCCATCAGCTAGCTGATGGATAGAATAAAACAATAATCTTGAGTATGTTTAGATTACAAAATAACTTAAAAAAGAGTCAACCTTTTTCAGGACGCTTCATCGAATCGGTTCGAAAAAAAACTTGAGGGCGGGAATGAGCGGATTATTGAATTTCAGTCGTGCAGAAAATACTTGAAAGGAAAGTTTACAGTGAATTTAATTTGCGGTAATAAATTGGTAAGATTAAATATGATAAGACCTGCCCTGCTTTCAAAGGTGATGAACCGACTGTTGGGTGGGAGAGAAACTTGGTGGAAAGGCATTTTTCTTCCGAAAGATAAATGGTGGGATATAAATCCCGACCAAAACAAAACAGATGCAATTGTTAAAAAGATAGTTGCTGATCTAGAATTTTTTGGAATTAAGCATTTGGAAAGTATGTAAAGCTGTAAATCCTATTTTTAATTGATATTAAATAGATAAAGGGCTACTTTTATATCACTGAAATTATTGTAAAGGAATTGGGTAATGCTTAGGCGCAAAATTTATGATTGTAATAACCAAGATCAAACTAATTTAAAACATGTACCGCTGCCCGAAATTTTATATTTAATAAATAACGTTAACAGTAAGTACAATTATACAATATCACTTAAAGTTGGTGTGCATTTTTAACTGATACTTTGATGAATTTAAATAAGGTAATAACAGATTATGAAAAAAGCAGTTTTAGCATCCTTAATATTTTTGATAATTATCAGTTCCCGGTTAATTGCACAGACAAACTTTGCATTTAGTTTTAAAGGCGGAATAAATTATACCCCAATGCGGGGAGTTGAACATGATTTAATAAGCTGGGAAAAATCTCAAATAGATAGATTTAACTTTAGTGCAATTGCTGGCGTAAAATACTCATTTAATGATAAGCATAGTGCAGTGGTTGATTTTGAGTACCAGCCGGTTAGGTTGTCGTATGGTTCATCTGGAGGAGAAATTCATTACAGATTAAAATTTTATGCCCTAACAGTTGGTTATGATTATAAGTTCAGCACTAATTCAAAATTTGATTTTTATTTGGGTGCCGGGGGTGGATATATATTGTTAAACTCGGCAGTTTCTTCATTTTCCGATATACCTTTTAGTAACCCGGATTGGTTTAAAGATGAGGGATTGTTACTAAACACAAGGTTTGGTACAGAATATTTTTTGAACGAACTATTAAGTTTCTCCGCTGAAATACGGTACAGATATGTAGAAACCCTAAAAAGAAATAAATATAATAATTTCAATGAGGTCAATATATCAGGGGTTTCTTTACTTGTTGGATTTAATATAAATATTTGAAGGTGGAAATTTAATGAAGTTTCCATTTCACATTGAACCGCTCTGCGGTTCCTCACTTCTTTTCACTTTTCATTGCTACAAACATTTGACCGCGCTGCGGTCGGTGATAATTCCGGTAAATACAGTTTGTTTATTTTATAGAACTCCAGCGGAGTTCAATGTTTATAGAAAAATAGGCGATAGAAAATGAAAGAACCACGTTAGTGGTTCAACTTGTCAAGCAATTATAAAATCATTTGCTATTGAGAGAAGTTAGCTCGCATTAAGCAATATCTACAATACTAACATTTTACATTGAACCGCTCTGCGGTTCCTAACTTCTTTTCGCTTTTCATTGCTACAAACATTTGACCGCTCTGCGGTCGTATTGAAATATTAGGATACATGATTTTAGACAAAGACCAAATCATTTCTAATTTTTAATCAACTATAATTTGTCTAATCACATCACTTTTTCGTTACCTACATTTTTCCAAAGTAAACTTTACGAACTCCAGCGGAGTTCAAACTTGCCTGACGGCAGTCAGGTGTTTGTAGAAAAATTAGCGATAGAAAATGAAAGAACCACGTTAGTGGTTCAACTCGATGAATAGTTAAAGATGCCGATAAAAATTAAATTTCGTTTTTAATAATCCCCGATAAATATTTTTTGAAGAGAATTCAGGATAAAATAGAAGAAAAGCAAAATAGAACACTACATTCAATTTATTTAATTGAAACTTGCGGCAGAAGTGATACACTTAAAATTAAAATTGAATAATAAAAATGGTAATTGTATATTTATACTAAATATGATAAATGGTACAAAATTATGAATGATCGAACTAAATATAACTCTATTGAAAACATCAAAGAATTAAGTGTTGCAGAGAAAATTCTTATTGTCGAGGACATTTGGGAAAGTATCCTTTCATCCAAAGAGGAAATCATTTTGTCTGATGAACAAAAGGAAGAATTGGATAGCAGAGTTGAAAATTATAATAAAAATACCAACGATGTTAAACCCTGGAGTGAGGTTAAAAAGAATATCGAATCTCATTTATGAAATATGAAATTGTTTTAACTAGTGAAGCAGCATCAGAGCTTCAAGAATCAATAATTTGGTATAACAATAAAGTAAAAGGGCTGGGCTCTAAATTCCCCTTAATATCGAAGCAGCAATCGAATCAATTTCACGCGCACCTATGTCATATCCAAAAGTTTATAAAAACATTAGGCGGGCTTTAATCAGAAAGTTCCCCTTTGGAATTCATTATATAATTGAAAATGAGCAGGTGATTGTTATCGCAGTTTTTCATGTCAGTAGAAATCCAATGGATATAAGCAGCCGAAAAAGAAGTTGATTGTGAGAAACAATATATTGTTAAACCACTATCGCGGATCACTTCTATTATTTTCTACAAACACCTGACTGCCGTCAGGCAAGTTTCGATCGCGCTGCGGTCGATAATAATTCCGGTAAATACAGTTAGTTTATTTTATAGAACTCCAGCGGAGTTCAATGTTTATAGAAAAATTAGCGATAGAAAATGAAAGAACCACGTTAGTGGTTCAACGTAATGAATCGATTAAAAATCAAATGGAGATAAACGAAAGAGGAAAGAGTTGATTCTGCAAACATTTTTACATTGAACCGCTCTGCGGTTCCTATCTATTATCGGATCATTTTTCTACAAACATTCAACCGCGCTGCGGTTATAAGAATCAAAAAAATAATTCACTAATGCTGAATTCCCAAATTCTAGCTCCCACCGAAAAGATTGCGGGCAAACCTAACTCCTAGTTTCTGACTCCTAACTACTAACTACTAACTCCTTTTTTTCTCCCCTAAAAAAATATTATATTTGCAGATTCAAAAAATTACGAGGTTTGTTATCAAAATGAATAATCAAAATACTGTACTTGAAAAAATTGTATCTCTGGCTAAACGAAAAGGATTTGTTTTTCAATCGAGTGAAATTTACGGCGGATTAAACGGCTGCTGGGATTATGGTCCCCTTGGTGTTGAGTTGTTGAAAAATATAAAAGAAGAATGGTGGAAATCGATGACTTACCGTGAAGATATTGAAGGACTTGATGCTTCAATTCTTATGCACAAAAGAGTTTGGGAGGCTTCCGGTCATGTTGATAATTTTTCCGATCCGATGATTGACTGCAAGCAATGCAAAGCCCGCTTTAGAGTTGATACACTTGGTGATGCAATAAATGAAAAGAAAAAAGGTAAATTTATAAAAGCCCTTAAGGAAAAAGTTGAAGGCACGGATAACAATACTGCGCTGGAAAAAGTATTCGATATATATTCAGAATTAGATGAAAGATTTGAAGCAATTGTTGAACATGAAGAATTGAGTAAAGAACTATTAGCATTGGTTAATTGCCCCAACTGCGGCACTGCAGGTGAATTTACAGAACCGCGAAGTTTTAATTTGATGTTCAAAACATTTGTCGGTCCGGTGGAAAGTACCGACAACACAGTATTTTTGCGTCCTGAAACAGCGCAGGGCATTTTTGTGAATTTCTCAAACGTTCAAGGTGCAAGCCGCCAAAAGCTGCCGTTTGGTATTGCGCAAATTGGCAAAGCATTTAGGAACGAAATCAACACGCGTAATTTTCTCTTCCGAACACGAGAGTTTGAACAGATGGAAATGCAGTACTTTGTTCAGCCGAAAGATGATAAAAAACATTACGACATCTGGAAAGATAAAAGGATGCAGTGGTACAAGGATTTAGGAATGACTCCCGATAAACTCCGCTTCCATGATCACCCCGAAGACAAGCTGGCACATTACGCCAAGGAAGCTACTGATGTAGAATATGAATTTCCTTTCGGCTGGGGCGAGATTGAAGGAATACATAACCGCACCGATTTTGATTTACAACGACATGAAGAGTTTTCCGGCAAGTCTCAAAAATATTTTGACGACGAAATTAAAGAAAAATATATTCCATACATAATTGAAACATCCGCGGGAGCCAGCCGTTCATTTATGGCTTTTCTGGTAGATGCTTATCATGAAGAAGAAGTAAAAGGGGAGCAGAGAGTTGTTTTAAGATTCCATCCAAAATTAGCGCCGATAAAAATTGCAATATTTCCATTAGTGAATAAAGACGGTATGCCTGAAGCTGCAAGAAATATTGAAGCCGACCTTCGTCAAAACTTTAGAGTTTTTTATGATGCTAAGGGAGCAGTGGGAAGAAGATACCGCAGACAGGATGAAGCGGGTACTCCTTATTGTGTAACTGTTGATACTCAAACGTTGGAAGATAATACAGTTACGGTTCGTGAGCGGGATTCGATGGAACAGGTAAGAATAAATATTGATGAATTGAAAGTATACTTTTTAGAAAAGCTTGCTTGATAAAAAAATTGAGCAGCCGGGAAATGAAAAAACTTTTATTATGCAAGATAGAGCAAGTTCGCTGCTGATTAGCGAACTTGTTGAAATCTCTTAATAAACAGGCTTGATAAAACTGCTTACCAGAAGCACAGCGTAAAAAATATTACTTTTTATTTTTCAAATTAAAACTAACAATAAATTTTGAACCAACCCCTTTTTCACTTTCAACAAAAATTTCGCCGCCGTTAAGCTTTGCATACTTTTGTGAAAGAGCTAATCCTAATCCGTTCCCTTCATATCCGCGGGTATAACCCATCTCCTCTTGCGAAAAAGGTTCGAATAAATTCGGCAAGTAGGTATCACTTATTCCTATTCCGGTATCTGTAATTTCAACGTTCAAACAATCATCATCTGTTTGCTTTATAGAGATTTCAACTCCGCCGATGGATGTGTACTTAATTGCATTATCAATTAGGTTTCTAAAAATTTCTGAAAGTGTATGCTCATCTGCTTTAATGAAACAATTACTGCAGTCTTTTTTCAATTTAAAATAAATTCCTTTAGCATCGGCATCCTTTTTATATTCCATATAAATGCTTTCAAGAACTCTCTCATATAAATCGATTTGATTAAAACTGCAAATGTATGAGCCGGCATTTAATTCCGCAACATTCAAAAGCAAATCTATCGTCCTGATTATTCTTCTTCCGGCTCGTTCCATCGAAGGGAATAATTCTCTCATATCTTCAGGCAAATCATCAAGAACATCCGATTTGAGCAAACCTATATAACTGAGTATAACCGTAATTGGAGTTCTAATTTCGTGGGACATTTGTGCTAAAAATTCCGACTTAACATTATTTGCTTTTTCAGCTTCATCAAGTGCAATTTCTAAAATTTGATTTGCTGACAGCACATCTTCACTGCTTTGCGCAGAGGTTTCGTCTTCTGCTTCAGCTTTACTATCACTCTGCCTGCTTCTATCTTTTAGAACAACTAAAATTTTATCTTCGTCCGTCTTATGAACACCAATTTCAATAATTGCTTCAATATTTCCGTCATTAAATTTTAAGCATTCATCATAGAATGATTTTCCTGTTTCGATTGTATTAAAACATTTTTCAACAAAATTATTATTATTGGCAAAAGGAAAAACCTCACCAACTTTTTTACCAATATTTTGTGAAGAAGAGAAATCATTAAACGATTCCGATTGTGAAAAATAATCTGTTAAAACCAGCGCAAAATTATTTTTGCGTGTAAAATGAAATACCGATGTTTCAGTATCGGGATTTATATTAACTGAATTTTTTATTAATTTATATTTCTTAGATTCTTCATCGCCTGAAAAGAAATCCTTTAAAACCCGCATGCCTTACCAATCATTTTTTATTATTATTATAATTTTTATTATTCAATTCATTAGTCATTTTTTCTATAGTGAATATCAACTCTTCAAAATCATTTGATTTATCAAAAAAATATTCTGCATCATACTCCATACATTGTTCTTTAAAAACAGTGTAATTAGTAAACACCAATACTTTGGTTTTCAGTTTATTTTTTTTGATTGTTTTCAACACATCCATTCCGTTACCGCCGTTAATATTTAAATCAAGCACAACAACATCGGGAGTATTGCTTTTAACTTCAGCTATCGCCGCATCACATTCGGTAATAATTGCTGTAATCTCAGCACCCGGAATTTTCTGAATTTGAGCTGCTACCCATGAAGAGAACATTTCAGAATTTTCAACAAGAAGAATGTCCATATTAACTGCCTAAAAATGAGTTTCTAAAATTGAAAATAATAATAACAAGGAGGGAGCTAAAAATGAATAGGGGATTTCCCTATTTATTAAGGTAAAATTCCTTACTAAATGATTTTAATGATGTTCAATAATTCTTACACTTAATCCAATGAAGTTATTCCGGCTCTGACAGCATATTTTGTAAGGTCGGGAATTGTGAATAAATTTAATTTTTTCATAATATTTTTACGATGTGCCTCAACTGTTTTTGTACTTATGAACAAAGCTTCTGCAATAGCCCTTGTAGTTTTGCCTTCAGCTATTGATTGAAGCACTTCTCTTTCGCGCCCGGTTAATTGGGTATTTTTTTGTTTCTCACTTTCCGCAATGGTATTCATAAACTCATTAACAACTATCCCTGAAATTTCACTGCTCAAATAAACTTTATTATCCATAACAGTATTAATTGCAATAACTAACTCATCAACGGCACAATCTTTTAGTAAATAGCCGGTGGCTCCTGCAGCAAGCATTCCGGTAATAAATTGTTTATCCGAGTGCATTGATAAAGCAATAACTTTAGTTTTGCACTGCGACTCACATATTCGTTTAGTAGTTTCAATTCCGTTCAGCTTGGGCATCCCGATATCCATAATTATAATATCAGGCTCTTCTTTCTCAACAAGTTTTAATGCATCTCTGCCGTTATCTGCTTCAGCAACTACTTCGATGTCAGGTTCACTGCTGAGTAAGTTTTTTAATCCCGCCCTTAAAATTTTATGATCATCAGCTAATATTACTTTCGTTTTCATATTGCCTCTAATTTTTGTATGGAATTGCTATTTTAACCGAAGTACCCTTGTTCATTTCTGAATCAATAACCATTGTACCTTTTATGTATGAAATTCTTTCACGCATACTAAAAATTCCAAAGCTGTTATTTTTTGAAGCATTTAGTTCGGCAGCTTGCTGGTCGAAGCCTATGCCGTCATCAGTTACTTCAACAAATAAATTATTTTTATCGTTATTGATTTTAATTGTTAACTTACTTGCATCGGCATGTTTTAAGGCGTTATTAATAATTTCTACCACTGCTCTAAAAAGTAAAACTCTAACTTCATCATTTAATGTAATAATATCAGCGGTATCTTCCAGTTCAGTTTCTATTTTATGTTCCTTTGCAACCACATCTAACTGCCACCTTATTGCGGCTGAAAATCCTAAATCATATAAAACGGGCGGACTTAATTCATAAGTAATTGACCTGGATTTTATAATGGCGTTATCTAAAAATTTTCTAGCCTCTTTAATTTTGCAGATAATCTCTTCTTCACTTTTTTGTTTCTTCGCTTCTGCCAACCGTATTTTTGACATAGCCAAAGACTGACTTAAATGATCATGAAGATTCATAGCTATTTTTCTTCTCTCGCGTTCTTCAGCTAAGGTTATTTCATTTGTAAGCGATTTTAATTTTTTTTGATAATCCTCAATAGCCTTTTGAGATTTAATTTGTTCGGTAATATCCCTTATGCTTGATATTAAACATAGTTCACCGGCAATCATTAGCTGGTCTATTGAAAGCTGTGTAAATCCCGTTTTCCCGCTTCTGGTTTTATATTCAACTGTTAAATTTCTTATAACCCCATCTTTATGAAGCAAATCAAATATCTTTAATTTATCGTTAGGATTTTTGTATATCTTCAACTGATCCGTAGTTTTTCCAATTACTTCTTCTCTGCCGTATTCAAATAGTTTTTCAAATACCGGATTTATATCTAAAATTACACCATCCTTCATTCTTGAAATAACATTTGCATCGGGGCTGGCATAAAACGCTGCTGAAAATTTTTCTTCCGATGCTATTAACCTGCTTTCAATTTTTATCCTCTCGGTAATATCCCGCACAATGGTTAATAGATAATCGTTATCCCTAATAGTAATTAGTTCCATCGAAACTTCTGCTGTTCCGTTTCTGCCGTTTTTTGCGTTATACTCCGATACATAATCTTTCACATATCCCTGAGTTTTCAGCAGGTTTACACATTCATCCCTGGCGTTAATATCTTTCCATAATCCTAATTCAACAGTTGTTTTTCCAAGTGCAAAATCTCGTGAATAACCAAATATTTTTTCGAACCCATTATTTATTTCAAGAAGCAGACCTTCTTTAATTGAAGAAAGTGTAATACTATCAGGGCTGGCTAAAAAAGCTTTCGCAAATTTTTCTTCCGAAATTCTCAAATCGTGTTCTGCTTTTTTATTCTCGGTAATATCAATTCCAAATGATAATGTGCCGATTAATTTACCGCTTGATTTTATTTCGCTGTTGTTCCAGCTTATTATTTTCTCCTCACCGCTTTTTGTAACTATTGAATTCTCAGATATTTTTCTCAAGTTGCTCTTAAAAACTTCATTAAATCTATTTTTTACCTCTTCCTTTTGCTCTGAGGGAATCATAATGTCGAACCAATTTTTTGACTTTAATTCCTCAGCAGTATAACCGGTTACCTCTTCTGCTTTGGGATTAAAAAGCTTCACTGTTCCATCCAAGTTCAGCCCGACAATCATTACATTTGCAGTATCAATTAAATTATCATTGAACTTGCGTGCATTCGCCAACTCATTTTCAGATAATTTAAGTTGATCGATATCCCTGCCCACTGTAATAATTTCTTTCACACTTCCATCATTTTCAATAATAGCTTTATTGCACCACGAGAACCACCGCCAGCCGTTAACAGTCATCATTCTCTCTTTATGGTTAACATCGTATGGATCACTTATCGATTTTTCAAGCATATTATTAAATTCAACTAGGTCGTCGGGATGCACTTCAGGAATGTATCTCTTTCCAATTATATTTTCGTATTTAACATCAAATACCTTACAATAATTAGGACTTACATAAGTAAGCCTGCCCTCCAAATCAAACTTGGCAATTACTTCTTTTTGATTTTCTACGAGTAATCGGAAGTTCTTTTCGCTCTCAAGTAACGCTTCTTCAATTCTTTTTCTTTCAGAAATATCAATTGCTTCACCGGCAATAGAACACACAATACCATTTTCAAAAACAGGGGCTTCTCTAATTTCCAGCCATAATTTGCTGCCCGATTTAGAATAAATTTCAACCTCATAAGCAGGCTGTCTTTTTCCGGTTTCAAATGCCTTTCTTCTGGATGAATATGCTATTTCATTTTTGGGGTTTTCAGTCAGCAGCTGCTGCCAATTAAGATTTGAGCCTTCAGAACTGTAACCTACTATTTCTTCAATCTGCTTACTTATAAAAATAAGATTACCTTCTAAATCATGCTCGTAAAAAATATTATTGCTGTTTTCTATTATGTTCTCGGCAAAACGTAATAAACCCTCATTATTATGGCTGCCGCGGCTAAATTCTTTAAGATTTTTTTTGTAGAATTTTGTCATATTCTATCTGCTTAGAAGTGAGGTTTACTTATAGATAATTATAATTTTATTTAAGTTCAACCTAAAACTCTTATTAGATTTGGCGAAGTTCAAATTATAACAGAAATTATTCTTCAACCCCGCTGGGGTTGCAGTTCTGCGCTATTTACTTTTTTCCATAGGTTCCACCTATGGTTATTTATATTTGACTACTTCGTAGTCGTACAAAATTACCCTGAAGGGGTTAAAGTTTAATAACCACGGATAAAATCCGTGGTAAAAGATAACGATGCGAGAACGAACTACGGAGTAGTTCAACCCGAATTATGCAAAAGAGATAATAGCACGGTGCTTCAGCGCCGTGAATCCTGTCCGTTCGGCAGGCGGGATTGAACAAACATAAATATAGGGTTTTTCCAAAGGAATCCTTGGGATAACCCAAACGGTTTTGGGCCTGTCCACCGGCAAAGGCGGGCTAAAGCCCCTTACATAATTTTCAAATCAATCACCGTCATAAATGACGGTGCAATTACAAAGACAATTTTTATTTAGACTTTATAAATTATTTCCAATGCATAATTCGGGTTCAAGTATAAATTTATTTTTGCTGTTACTTATGTAACTTGGCCTTCGGTTTTTACGGTGTAAATATTTTTTTGGGAACTATTAATAATTATGATTTTTTACAGATAAGAAAAACTTAAATTAGTGATATTTTAATTATACTTTGTTTGTAAATAATTATTCCAATTCAATTATGAAAAAAATATTCAATAAAAATATACTCTTACTTTCATTTCTACTTTCCATAGTAAGTTGGAATGAAACATTACCTGCAGATAATTCCGATGAGTTTGATCTTTTAATCAAACAGGCTGTAGATCAAATTTATAATATAAAATTTGATGAAGCTGATTATACTGTAAATAAATTAAAAACTGATTTTCCAAACCACCCTGCCGGTTATTTTTTTGATGCTATGATTTACTGGTGGAAAATTATGCTCGATTTTAACAATGAAGAATATGACGATATTCTCGAAGATAAACTTGAGGAAGTAATTGATTTATGCGATGATATTATTGATGAAGACCCAGAGAATGTTGATGCTATTTTCTTTAAAGGGGGAGCACTGGGTTACAGGGGAAGGCTTGGCGCCGTAAGAGAGGATTGGTTTTCAGCCGGGCTTGACGGCAAAGAAGCGCTGCCTTTAGTTTACCGGGCTTATGAACTCGACTCACTTAACAATGATGTGCAGCTTGGGTTTGGTATTTATAATTATTATGCTTCCGTAATTCCAGAAAGATATCCGATGGTTAAGCCTATTATGATGTTTTTTCCATCAGGCGATAAAGCTAAGGGAATCTCACAGTTAGAAAATGCCGCCTTTAATGGAAAGTATTCAAAGTATGAAGCACGATATTTTTTGATGACCTTGTTTTATCGATATGAAAAAAATTATTCCGAAGCACTAAAATATGCGGAATTGCTCACAAGTGAATTTCCCGATAATCCATCATTTCAAAGATATCATGGAAGGATTTATGTCGGTATGTCGAACTACACTAATGCATCAACAATTTTTAGAGATATCCGGAATAAATGCATGACCGGCAAAAAGGGTTACTCCCTTTGGACAAAAAGAGAAGCTGATTATTATCTCGCAATGAATTATAAAAACAGGGGCATTCTCGATTCGGCTGTAACCTACTTTAATGAGAGTGCGGCGATCTCTGCAATATTGGATGAAGATGGTGAATCAGGCTTTTATGTTAGTGCGGTTCTGCATAGTGCAGGACTTAATGAGCGGCTGGGCAAAATTGAAAAAGCTATTGAACTTTATGAAAAAGTATTGGATATGGATGAGTATAGAAATTCTCATCAGAAGGCTGAACAAAGTTTAGAAACGTTATCAAAATAATTTTACGGGAGGCTGCAAAGTTTTATTTCAAAATTATCATCTTCTTACTCCCCACATTTTCCTTAGCCTCATTCTGTAAATCCGCCGGCTGACTGAAGCGGCATCAAAGTTAACTGAGCAGATGCCTGATTCCTTGGTACCTTTAACTGATATCTAAAAACCTTTGTTTAATTCTCAACTAATAAGATTTGTAAGGTTATTGGATATTGTGTCCAGTTTGCTTTTAGAATGATTGTTAGATTTTATAATACATTCATTGTCCACGACAGCCGAGAAAATAAAAGTTGGGCTTTAATTATTCCAGCACTTCTTTCAACTTAGCATAACCCGATCTGCTCACCGGAAGTTTTTCACCATCCTTTAATGTTACCTGGTAGGTTTCTTTTTCAAGTAAATTAATTTCATTTATCCTGTCAAGTTTTGATATGTAGGAACGATGGAGCCTTATAAATTCTGCCGGGTTAAGTCTGCTCTCAAAAAATTTCATTGTCTTCTGTTTTAGAAATTTTCCCTGTTCCGTAAAAAGCATTACATAATCATCCTGTGCTTGTATGTAATTAATTTGTTCGGTGGGTATTATACTTATTTTTTGATTTGTTTTTACAACCACTCTATCAATAAATTCATCCTGCTCATCAATATGCTTTACAATGTTCTCAATTTTTTCCCTGTTCGAGTCTTTATCCTTAAGCAATGTTGCAGCTTTACTTACGGCATCATTAAATCTTTCATGCGAAAAAGGTTTAAGCAGATAATCGGCAGCGTTTACTTCAAAAGCTTTCAGCGCGTATTGATCAAATGCAGTGGTAAAGATAATTACGGGCGGTTCATCAATTAATTCCAGCATTTCAAATCCGTTGATTTTGGGCATCTGAATATCAAGAAAAATCAAATCTGGTTTTAACTCATTAATTGCTTTTATTGCTTCAAATCCGTTTGTGCATTCTTCAATCAATTCTAAATTTTCTTCCTTGCTTAAATAATTTTTTACAATTTCGCGGGCAAGTTTTTCATCATCAATAATTATAGTTCGTATTTTTTCTTTCATCTAAACTGCTGCTCCGTTTTGTAGTGGTATAAAAATATTCACTTTAAACTTATTATCATTTTTATCTATAGATATTAAATTATTTTGATTATAAATTAATTTCAATCTGTTTTTAATATTTGATAATCCAATTCCCTCACCTTTATTTGCAACTGATTCCGGATCAAAATTATTTTCTACAATTATTTTCATATACTCTTCTTCCATACTGCATGAAATTTTAATTGTAACTTTTTCCAAGCTTTCATACACGCCGTATTTTATTGCGTTCTCAAATAAGGGCTGCAGAATCATACTCGGTACTTCCGTCTGTCCGCATTCCTCGCCGATTTCTTCAACAAACTCAAACTTATCTTCGAACCTTACTTTTTCAATATCCAAGTAAAGTTTTACATTTGCAAGTTCGTCAATTAGTTTTGCTTTCTGCTTTTCATTTTTAGAGAGAGTTGCCCTTAAAAATCCCGATAGTTTAATTGTCATTTCTCTTGCTCTATCGGGTGAGGTAATTGTAAGTGAGCTTATTGAGTTTAGGCTGTTAAAAATAAAATGGGGATTGATTTGGTATTTCAAAGATTTTAATTCCGCTTCTTTTATCAAACTGTTCAGCTCAGTTTCTTTAACTTCCTTTTCCTGAAAGTGAGTGTAGTAGATTATTAAATAGCTTATTGATACAATTACGAGATAAAACAAATTGCCGATTATAAATCGCCACACTAAGGACAGCTTAATAAATTCAATTTGCTCCGGGTATAAATTTGAAAGAATGAGATATCCGTTCAGTATCCAAATGCCGGCGGTTAAAAGTGAACCGGCGATGTGGTTAAGTATAATTCTAATTGTTGAAGTATTTTCAAAGGAGATATATTTTGTTGGATACCAGATGCCTATGCCGAGTAGAAAATATACAGCATTAAAAACAAATGCATCCATCACCGCATAGCCCAGCTCCAAATCCAAAATATTGAAAAGAACAAACGCATGAGCTACAAAGACCAATATCCAAATTGAAAGGTAGCCGGATAAAATTTTTCTATTTGAAATAAATGGGTTATACATAATTAATTTTTAATTTCTCCGCCGCCGAATAGTACTAATCCTTTAATTATTAATGTTCCTTTGGATTGACCATCGGACTTTGAAATGTATTTTCTCTTATCATCAATTCCGCCGAATATTGCCGTTACATTAATTATTACATTCCATTCATTAGGTATCACTAATTCAATTGCACCGAAGATAGCAGTGATTTCGAGTATGTTAGTGCCTTCTGCTAAAATTGAGTCGGTAAAATCAAACTCAGGTCCCGCCATAATACTTGTTATTTTTCCGCCTCTAAAATTATTTGAGTTGATTCTTTTAGAAGCACCGGAAAAAATTTCAAAGTTATCGATCATATCAATATTGTATTGATTTTCTTGTTTCGTTTTATCACCGGTATTATCGGGGTCATTAATATTTCGCTGATCATCGGTTTCAAATTTACTGCTGCCGCCTCGTTTAATGATAATGTATAATCCAAGGAGGATAAGTCCAACCGACCAGTAATCACGTATCATTCTGCCTACGGAATAGTCAAGTATATCACTTAGGAAAAACAAAGCACCTATGCCGATTAATAGAAGTCCTAAGAAACTATCTTTAGAATTAAAAAGAATTACAATGCCGGCAAAGATCAAAATAAATTCCCATTGAAAAACATAATCTACAAAACGATAGGGGAGCAGGTCAAAATTTTCGGCAATAAAAAATGCACCGAGAACGATAAGAATAATTCCCAGCCAATATCTGCCGTTAGATGAGTTATTAATATTTGCCATTATAAAACTCCGTTTTCAAATTTTATTATAATTAAGTTTTAATTTCACCGCCGCCAAAAAGAACAAATCCTTTTATAACGAGAGTCTTATCATTTGAGTAAACCAAGTTGGGGTCTTTTCTCCGGTTATCTGAAAACCCGCCGAAGATAGGAACTATATCTAAAATTATTCTCCAGTCTTTTGGAACAACTAAAGTTGAACCGCCGAAAATTGCAACTATATCAATAAAATTTTCACCGTCGGCAAGTTTGCAGTCTGTCATAATAATTTCTGAACCGCCGAAAATTGCGGTTACTTTTCCGCCTCTAAAATTATCTGACTGCACTACTTTTGTTCCGCCGCCGAAAATTGAAACATCATCAATCATATCTTGCTTAAAATTAGAATATGAACCCGGCTCTGCTTCTGTTCCGTTTCCTAAATTAGATCTCTGTCTGTTATCAGCGCCGCGCTTCAAAACAAAATAAAATCCCAGTCCAACCAGCATTAAGGGCAAGAGTAGTTTAAACCCGTATAAAAAGAATAATCCTAACGAAATTAAAACTATGCCGCCTGTTCTATTTTTATGTGTAAGTAAAATTACTATTCCTATCAGAACCAAAATCCATTGCCAATGCCTTAAAAAATTTGGTATATGAAATGGTAAAAAGAAAAAATTTTCGAGCAGAAAAATTGCTCCAAAAAGTATGAGTATTACACCTATCCAAATTCTTGCTGATCCGCCAGATGTACCCATAGTTACCTCCGTTATTGTTTCATTTAATTTTGATGACAATATAAAAGTGTATTCCAAAATTTAAAACAGTAAATCGGTGAATGGTGGAATTTTATCGGTGAGCGAAGAGATATGAGTCGATTTAATGTAAAACCGTTAAAACGGTTGAGAAGCAAATTCCATTTTTATTAACCAACGACTTAAGTCGTTGGTTAATAGGAGAAGTTAAATCTATTAACCGTTTTAACGGTTTAAAAATAACGCATATTAAAAAATTAATTGAGTTTATGTGAGATGACGATCAAATTAAATTTACAAATATGCAGAAAATCAAAAAGCCTAGCCCGAATCATTCTGGTTATGTTTCAGCTGATTTCGAGATATCTTTTTCCCTTTAAAATATCCGATCTAACCATGATGCTATTAAAAATATTATTTGATATTTTACAAAATAAATTTCAACAATTATTATCCGGTGTAAATGGACAATCATACTGCAGCTCAACTTAAGTTTGGTCTTGTTGTATTAGCATCAATTATTGTAATTGGCACTATTGGCTTCGAAATTATTGAGGAGGATATGACATTCCTTGATTCTTTCTATATGACAATAATCTCAATTACAACAACAGGCTTTAAGGAAGTTCATGATTTATCTACCGGGGGCAGAGTATTTACAATATTTTTAATTATAACCGGAGTTTTAGCCATTGGTTATACCGGTGGAAAAGGCGCACAGATAATAATTGAGAAACAAGTTTTTAGGAGAAGAAGAATGAGTAAAAAGCTGGATGTTATCGGCAATCATTATATTGTATGCGGATACGGCAGAATGGGCAAACGAGTTTGTGAGAGCTTAGCAGAAAATGAGGTTGCCTTTGTTGTTATCGACAATGATGAAAAAGAAATTGAACTGCTGATAGATAAGAATTATCTGTTTGTAAACGGAGATGCAACTGCCGATGACACAATGCGGAAAGCAGGAATTGATAGAGCAAAAGGATTAGTCGCATGCATTCAATCGGATGCGGAAAATGTTTTCGCAACTCTTTCTGCTAAGGAATTAAATCCTGATGTTTATGTTGTAGCACGCGCGGTGGATGAAGGTACAGAATCGAAACTTCGGAAAGCCGGTGCAAATAGAGTTGTAAAACCTTATGAGCTAGGCGGTAATAGAATGGTGCAGCTTCTTCTTCGTCCGGGTGTAATTGATTTTATTGATGTTATTGCACGTGATAAAAATGTGGATATTAGTCTGGAAGAAATTGTCGTAAAGCCAAATTCAATTTTGATTGGTAAGTCTTTGATAGATTCACCAATTAGGCGGGATCTAAATATTATTATTGTAGCTATTTCACGAACTGATAATGAATTTATTTATAATCCAAAATCCACGGAAGTTTTTGAAGAAGGGGATAAGCTGATTGCGATTGGAGAAAAACAAAATCTAAGCAGGTTAAATGATTTTTGTTTTAAGGGGGAACAATTGGGCTAAAGCCCTGGTGTTTTGGGATGGTTTTTAGTCCCCGCCCTAAAGGGCGAGGCAATTAAATTCATTTACGACAAAATAATTTTTTTCAATAGCCCCGCCATTCCTGCCCTCCGGCAGGCGGGTATGGCGGGGTAATGTCCACCCGCACTCCCGGTTGGGCTTCAGCCCGCATTGATAAGGTTGACCATTCCTACTCTAAAGAATCATCAATCAATTTTGGCTGATCACCTTCCGGTAATTCCTGAACATCCCGCAAATGTCTTTCAATTGCTCTTGTTCTTACCTTGGCATCGCCAATAGTTTTGCTTGCCTGTTCTAGTTTTGTTTGTGTTTTATCCAGCACATCACCAAATTTCTGGAACTCGGTTTTTACACTTCCAAGAAGTTTCCAAACCTCACTAGATCTTTTACTAATAGCCAAAGTTCGGAAGCCCATTTGCAGACTGTTTAACAACGCCGAAAAAGTAGTCGGTCCTGTAACCGTTACTTTATATTCCCGCTGAATGAAATCAAATAGTCCGGGAATTCTTAATACCTCCGCATACAATCCTTCAATCGGTAAAAACATAAATGCAAAATCAGTTGTATTCGGCGGATCCAAATATTTTCCGGATATACTTTTTGCTTCTTCTTTAATTCTTCTTTCAATCAGCTTAGCGGCTCCATCAACTAATGCAATATCTCCGGCATCCTGTGCTTCCTGAAGTCTTTGATAATCTTCCAGTGGAAATTTTGCATCTATCGGCAGCCAAACAACTTCATCGGCATCATCATCACGCCCGGGTAATTTTATTGCAAACTCTACCCGTGCTTGACTTCCACTTTTTGTAGCAACATTTTTAGAGTATTGGTCGGGAGTTAAAACTTGATCGATTAATGCTTCCAACTGCACCTCGCCCCATGTTCCGCGGGTTTTTACATTTGTCAACACACGTTTAAGTTCACCAACACCGGTGGCAAGTTTCTGCATTTCACCCAAACCTTCATACACGCTTTTCAGTTGAGCATTTACAACTTCAAAGGATTTACCCAGTCTTTTTTCCAAAGTTTCATGCAATTTTTCATCAACAGTTGCGCGCATTTCTTCTAATTTTTGAGCGTTGTTTTTTTCTATTTCTTTTAATCTTATTTCAATTTTGTTTTCAAGCTTTTCAAATTTTTGTTCGTTGGTTTCAACTAATTTTTCTAATCTTTTAGAAAAAACATCTAACTGTAATTTTTGTTTATCAGCAATGTCATTAAGTCTGTTTGAAATTTGATCACTAAATAGTTTGAATGAATTGTTCAGTTCTTCGCGCTGGTCTTTTGCGTTTCTTCCAATTTCTTCCCTGTTGCGGCTTATTTCATCTTTTATGGTTTTTTCAACCTGTTCATTACCGTTGGTAAAAAGGTTTTCAATTCTCTCCAATTCTTCATTAAATGATTTTGGTTTTAGCTTTATTAGAATTACAATGGTGAGTATGAGCACCACAACTAATAATACGGGCAGCAGATAAATTATTATTTCATTCATATTGTTTTGTTGTTGATTTTTTCAAAGATTGATTATCAAATATAATTATTTATGTTTAAATACATTTCCTAAATACTAAATGCTTTTTAAAATTTCTAATTGAATAAAAAATAAAATGAAAAAATGGGTTAAAATATTAATTGCATCACTATCAACTATTTTTGTTGTTATTGCAGTATCAATTATAGCGGCATACATTTTAATTCGCCAGCCGCTGCCTAATTATGATGGTGCAGAAAATGTAGTTGGGATTAGCGATGAAGTGAATATCTACCGAACCGAAAACGCGGTGCCTTATATAATTGCAAAAACTGAAGAAGATGCTGCTTTTGCACTCGGCTATGTTCATGCACAGGAACGTATGTTTCAAATGGATTTGATGAGAAGGGCTGCTGAAGGAAAGTTGAGTGAAATACTCGGTACAAAAACAATTGCTGTTGATAAACTTTTCAAAACTGTAGGACTTTACAAAAAGGCAGTTGAGCATTACAGCCTGCTGGATGAAAATTCCAAAAATATTCTAACTGTTTATTCAAAAGGAATTAATTCCTACTTAGCGGAAAGAAAGGGAAATCTTTCAATTGAGTTTGATGTGCTTGGTTATGAACCTGAACAATGGATACCCGAACACAGCTATGTGATAGCTAAATTGCTTGCGTGGGAATTAAATATAAGCTGGTGGACAGATATTGCTTTTACACATTTAGTACAGAAACTTGGTGAGGAAAAAGTTAAAGAGATAATACCTGACTTTCCGGAAAATGCCCCGGTAATAATTCCTAATGAGATAAAGCGTTTTACAAATTTAAGCACGGATATAATTAAAGCTGATAGGCAATACAGAGAACTTTTCGGAATACGAGGAACTCACCTTGGATCAAATAACTGGGTTGTGAATGGTAAAATGTCAACATCGGGTAAGCCGATAATCGCAAATGATCCGCATCTAATGCTCGGCACTCCGGCAAAATGGTTTATGGCTGTTATCCGAAGCGATACTTGGAACACCGAAGGTTTTACACTGCCGGGTTTACCGGCGGTTGTTATCGGTAAAAATAAAAGTATTGCCTGGGTTGTAACAAATGTAATGGCTGATGATGCTGATTTTTATGTTGAGGAAATAGATTCATCAAAAAATAATTATTTGCTTGATGGAAAGTGGCAGCCGCTGATTAAATTGAACGAAGAAATAATTGTTAAAGATTCTGCAAATGTGGAATTTACAATAAGCCACACGCACCGCGGTCCAATTGTTTCCGACGTTTACAGTATTGATTTGGGGAAGAATAAAAAAACTGAAAGCAATGCTGAATTAAGTATGCGCTGGACAGCATTAGATTTTAGTAATGATTTTTCTGCAATACTAAATGTAAATAAAGCTGAAAACTGGGATGACTTTAAAGATGCATTGGAAGATTTTAATGCACCCGGACAAAATTTTGTTTATGCCGATACACTTGGAAACATCGGCTATATCTGTGCGGCAAAACTGCCTAAAAGAAAAAATGATAGTCCAACTTTTGTATATGATGGCACAGCCAGCGAAAATGATTGGAACGGATTTATTCCATACAGATTAATGCCTACGTTATATAATCCAAATCAAAATTATATTGCATCGGCAAATAATAAAACTGTTAAAGATTTTCCCTATCATATTTCAAATTTATGGGAGCCGCCCTCTAGAATTATAAGTATCGACTCGATGCTTAATTCAAAAGAAAAACATTCGGCGGAAGATTTTAAGTCATACCAAAGTAATATTTACTCGCCCTTTGCAAAAGGAATTACCGCTGAAATATTATCGGCATTTGAAAATGTAATTGTTAAAGATGACAATTTAAAATTAGCAATAGAGCTTTTAGAAAAGTGGAATTATGAAATGGATCGTTTTAGTCAGGCTCCGTCAATCTATTCCGTATTTATGCAAAAGCTAATACAAAATATTTTTTTGGATGAAATGGGTGAAGAATTATTTGAAGAATATATTTTTATGGCAAATGTGCCGATGAGGGTTGTTCCAAAACTTTTAAGCAAAGGAAATTCAATTTGGTTTGATAATGTAACAACCGAAAAAATTGAAAATAAAAATGATATAATAAGAAAAAGTTTTACTGATGCCCTTGCTGAACTGGAAAGTAATTTTGGAAGCAAAATTTCGGAATGGCAGTGGGGAGAACTTCACACAGTAAAATTTGAACACTTTTTTTCAGGGGCTTCATCGGTTATCGATCAAATAATAAATATTGGTCCTTTCCCGATTAGCGGTGACGGTACGACTGTCTCCTTATCGGAATACTCATTAAATAAACCGTATGAAACTGTAATCGGTCCTTCCATGAGATTTATTTATGATTTTGCCCAACCGGAAAAAATAAATTTTATTTTGCCTACCGGTCAATCCGGGCATGTAATGAGCGATCATTATTCCGATATGACAAAGCTTTGGCTGAAGGGGGAATATCTCGAATTAGATTTGAACATTGATAGTTTAATGAATAAGCAACATCATCAATTTCAATTACTGCCGGAATAATTCATTATTGCATTAAGCAGTTTAATTAAGAAAATGCTAAATTAGTTTTTTACAAAATTAAGGAAAACATGAAGGTTACTGAACATCTTGCTAAAGCAAAAAACACGCTAATCAGCTTCGAAATTATACCTCCTAAACGCGGAGGCAATATACAAAGTTTAATGTCTGTACTAGAAGACATCGTTAAATACAATCCACCGTTCATTGATATTACAAGTCACGCCGCCGAAGTGATGTATGAAGAAACACCCGATGGCGGTTACCGTATGAAGGTAAAAAGAAAAAGACCCGGTACACTTGGTATTTGTGCTTTAATTCAAAACAAATATAATATTGATGCTGTACCGCACGTAATTTGCCAGGGGTTTACACGAGAAGAGACTGAAGATTTTTTAATTGAACTTCATTACCTCGGTATTGATAATGTGCTTGCAATACGCGGGGATGACAGCGGATTTAATAAACCGATCAAATTCGGCAGAAGCACAAATAAATTTGCCATAGATTTGGTTCGTCAAATAAAAGATATTAACGAAGGTAAATACATTGAAGATTCATTACTGGATGCCTACTCAATGGATTTCTGCATTGGAGTAGGAGGCTATCCTGAAAAACATTTTGAAGCGCCTAACTTGAAAACCGATATAAAGTACACCAAACAAAAAATTGATGCCGGAGCCGAATACATTGTAACACAAATGTTTTTCGATAATAAAAAATACTATCAGTTTGTTGATCAATGCAGAGCAGAAGGTATTGAAGTACCGATAATTCCCGGTTTAAAAATACTTACTAATAAAAGTCAAAATGCTGCATTGCCTAAAAACTTTTTTATTGATGTTCCCGATGAGTTATCGAATGAAATTATGGAAGCCAAGCCGGAACATGTTCTGGATATTGGAGTGGAATGGACTTACAAACAAGTGGAAGACTTGTTAAATCATGGAGTTCCTTCAATCCATTTCTATATTATGCAGAAAGCAAAACCAATAAATATGTTAATGAAAAAGTTAAACATATAAACACATAGGTGAATTTTGGTTTCAAAAGATAAAATTAAAATAAAAAGAAAATCGATTGTTAAACTGAGATGGGGTGCTGCGGGTTGCGGTAATTTTACCGAGTTTGGATTTTTACCTGCGTTAAATCAGCTTAAGAGAAGTAAACTGATCTCTGTTTATAGTTCAGATATCAACCGTGCAAAAAGTATTGCTACAAAATTTAATGCAGAGGCAGGGTATAATAATTATTCAGAATTTCTGCAGAGTAATATTAATGCCGTTTACATCGGCAGCAGAAATTCGGATCATCATTCCCAGGTAATTCAAGCAGCCGAAGCCGGTAAAAATATTCTTTGCGAAAAACCCATTGCTCTTAATTCAGCCCAAGCGGAAGAAATGGTAAAAGCTTGTGAGGAGAATAATGTATTTCTTGCAATTAATTTTGTTCATCGTTTTCATCCGCTTTCATATAAAGCCAATGAAATAATCAATAAAGGTATGCTCGGTAAAATAGTTTCGGTATCTGTTAATTTTAATGTTGATTATCCGCCAAATAATAATTTTAGATTTAAAAAAGAACAAAGCGGCGGAGGTGCTTTGAGGGATATCGGTACGCATATGATTGATCTATTGCGGTTCTTCGGCGGTGAGATTACTGATGTAAAAGGTTTTGTAGATAATATAGTTTATAAAAGTGAAGTTGATGATTTTTCAGCCGCGGTGCTTAAATACAAAAAAGGCGGCTATGGGCAGTTTAATGTTTCTTTCAACAACCCAAAAGCTTTTAACCGAATTGAAATTTTAGGTTACAACGGCTGCATAAGTATCGAAAACATTATCGGCGGTTCAAAAAAGGCTGGCAAGCTTACAATTAATTTAAAGGGTGAAGGTAAAAAAGCGTTTAGACGAAGAGCAAATAAACAATTAGTTCTTCTGCGTTCCATTCAAAAATCATTTATTAAAAATGAACAGCCTGAGATTACCGGCAATGACGGGCTGATAAACATGAGAATTATGGAAGAATTGGAGCAGCAATGTCTTTAAGAACAGAGCTGATTGAAGCTTGTCATAAAGTTTATGCAAACAAATTTGTATCTGCTTATGATGGAAATCTTTCTGCGAGAATTGATTCCAGCAAAATTTTAATAACCCCCTCGGGTAAATGCAAAGGTGAGCTAAGGGAAACGGATCTATTAGAGATGGATTATGATGGTAACTTAATTGATGGTGAGGGTAAGGTTTCTACAGAAGCAAAACTGCACCTGGCAGTTTATAAAAATAGAATAGACATTAATTCAGTAGTTCACTGCCATCCAATTTATGCAACGGCATTTGCAACCACCGGCGAAGGACTGCCTCGACCAATATTCCCCGAAGTAGTATTAGCATTGGGGAAAATACCTCTTTGTAAATACAGTACACCTTCCACTGATGAATTGCCGAATTCAATTTTACCTTTTGTTGAATTCTCCTGGGCTTTCCTTTTAGAAAATCATGGTGCTGTAACGATTGGTAAAACAATCAGCGGTGCTTATTATAGAATGGAAAAACTTGAACATGCTGCAAAAACAATTCATGCTGCAAGGGTGCTGGGAAAAGAAAAATCGATTCCGCTCTACAAATTAAACGAGCTTTATTCAATTGCCGAAAAAACTTATGGTATTAAGCTTGATAAAAGAAATAAATTCGAATTTTAAAATTTATAATAAATGAATGATAAAAAAATAACGGTCGGCTTAATAGTAGGCGGGGCTTCGGCAGAGCGCGATGTTTCAAAATCATCGGGCAAATCAATTTATAATGCTTTAAGAAAATTAAACTACAATGTTATCATTTTAGATCCTGCGCTTGGTAATCATAAAAATTTCGGCGAAGAGTATTTCGATCTTGAAACTGATCCAAAATTAATATCCTCCGAAAATTATGTTGATACATTCTGCTCGGGATTAGTTAGTCAAATTGATACTGCTTTTATCGCTCTTCATGGAACTTACGGCGAAGACGGAATGATTCAATCATTGCTTGAGCTTTCGAAAATTAAATACACAGGTTCAGGTGTGCTTTCCAGTTCACTTTCCATGAACAAAGGATTAACCAAAATACTTTTACAGCATAACGGAGTGCCGACACCTGAATGGATTGTTGTGGAAAAAGGGGATATTGATTATCATAAAATCAAAAAAGATATTGCCGAAAGATTATTCTATCCATGTGTTGTAAAACCAAATGATCAAGGCTCAGCAATTGGATTAACAATATGTAAAAAAGAAGATGAAGTTAAAGCTGCCGTTGATTTAGCAATGAAATTTTCCAATAGTGCACTTATTGAAAAATATATTGCCGGACATGAATTGACTGTCGGAATAATTGATGATGAAAGTCTGCCGCCGCTTGAAATAAAACCTAAACATGATTTTTATGATTACGAATGCAAATACACTAAAGGTATGAGCGAATATGAAGTGCCGGCAAATTTTCCTGAAGAAATTTTAAATGAGTTAAAACTGCAAGCGGCGGCGGCATACAATGCGGTAAACTGTTCAAGCTACGGAAGAGTAGATTTTAGGGTTGATGAGAATCATAATATTTATTGCCTGGAAGTAAATACCCTGCCGGGTATGACCTCAACGAGTCTGCTTCCCAAAACAGCAAAAGCCGCAGGAATTAGTTTTGAAGAATTGATAGATAGAATAGTAAAGAATTCACTGAAATGAAAAACTTTGAAATTCCATCGCGGGCAAAATTTTATATTTATTTAATAACTGCGCTTATCGTTGCCGCTTTCATTGCGTTTAATTCCGACGGCTTATTAAAATACTTTAGTTTAAATTCACAAATAAGCGAGATTGAGGAACAAATAAAAGTTGTTGAAACTAAATTAGATAGTCTTAAAAGAGAGATTGAATTATTAAAAAACGACAACATAAAAATTGAAAAAGTTGCACGTGAAAAGTTTAATATGCATAAGCCGGATGAAATTCCGATTAGAGTTGAGAAGGTAACACCCGGGGAGGATGAAAAAAAATAACTGTGGAAGATAAATCAAATATATCCTCAGTCCCATTGGCTGAGAGAGTAAGACCTAAAAGTTTATCAGAATTTGAGGGACAGAACCATCTTGTAGGCGAAGGCAAGCCGTTAAATGTGATGATTAAAAATGATTCTCTTTCGTCCTTTATTTTATGGGGTCCGCCCGGAACCGGTAAAACTACTTTAGCAAGAATAATTTCTGAAGAAACTAATTCTGAATTTTATCAGCTTAATGCAGTATCATCGGGAGTAAAGGACGTTCGGGGAGTAATACAGCGGGCAAAACTTAATCAAAATCATAATCTAAAAACAATCCTTTTTATTGATGAAATTCATCGTTTTAACAAAGCTCAGCAAGATGCATTGTTGAACTCTGTTGAATCAGGTGAGATTATTTTGATTGGAGCGACAACCGAGAATCCATCATTTGAAGTTATCCCTGCATTAAGATCACGGGCAAGAGTATATATTCTTGAAGAGTTAACCAAAGGCGATCTTGAAAGTATTTTGAACAATGCGATCAAAAAGGATGAATTTTTAAGCGGATTAAACATAACAGAAGTGGATACTGAATTCTTGCTTTTTACCTCCGGCGGGGATGCAAGAATATTATTAAATATTTTTGAATCATGCGTTAAACATGAACAGGGTAAAGATGAAATAAAAGTTACAAAGACTTTGATTGAAAATATTGTACAGCAGAAAAATGTTAATTATGATAAAGCAGGCGAAGAGCATTTTAATGTTATCTCAGCCTTCATAAAAAGTTTACGCGGAAGCGATCCCGATGCCGCTTTGTATTGGATGGCAAGGATGCTCGAAGGGGGAGAGGACCCGCTGTTCATTGCGCGGAGGATGCTGATATTAGCTTCCGAAGATATAGGAAATGCATCTCCAAATGCCCTGCTTCTTGCCGAAGCAGCATTTCGGTCCGTAGAAAAAATTGGTATGCCGGAATCAAGAATAATACTTTCACAATGTGCGGTTTACTTAGCTTCGGCACCAAAGAGCAACGCATCGTACATTGCCATAAACAAAGCCCAAGCCGATGTAAAAAATAATTTAAATCACCCCGTACCGCTTCATTTGCGTAACGCTCCAACTAAATTAATGAAAGAAATTGGTTATGGAAAAGAGTATGCTTATCCGCATGATCATGAGAATAATTTTGTTCAAGAAAACTATTTTCCAAAAGAGATGAAGAAAAAGCAGTATTACTTTCCAACAGAAAACGGAAATGAAAAAGGTTTGAAAGAGAGATTAAAAAACTTTTGGAAGGGTATTAAAAAGTATTAAACTGATGCAAGAAACATTTTACCCGGCAGCTGTCTCACCATCCCTTTAAACTCCAACGATAATAAATGCACTAAACATTCCGAGGTATTCATTGAAACAGAAGAAGCTATATTATCGATGTGTAAAGGCGAATCAGAAATTGTTTCTAAAACCTTCTGTTCAAAAAGGCTCAATTCAACAGATGGTTTTGGAATGTTCTTCCCAATTATGGGCTTAAGTTTCAACTCAAGTTCAACTAAAATATCTTCGTGAGATTTAATTAATTTTGCCTCACCTTTTTGGATTAGAGAATTTGTACCCTCACTTTGAGCCACACCTAAATTTCCGGGTACGGCAAAAACTTCTCTGTTTTGATCAAGAGCATGAGCTGCAGTTTGCATAGCACCGCCGGTGTGTTTAGTTTCTACAACAACTGTCCCAAGTGAAATTCCGGCAATTATTCTGTTGCGTTTTGGAAAATTTTGTGCGTCCGGCTTTGTACCTAAAGGAAATTCGCTAATAATTAAACCTTGCTCGGCTATTTGATGAAAGAGTTTTTTATTCTCAGGCGGGTAAATTACATCTAACCCCGATCCTATTACAGAGATAGTTCTTCCGTTTACTTTGAGAGCTGCTTTATGTGCAATAGAATCGATGCCCCGAGCTAATCCGCTAACGATAGTTATATTCTGCTCTGCCAATGCACTCGAAATTTTTTCAGCCTGCATTTTACCATACGCAGTAGGCATTCTTGTTCCAACTACCGCAATGGCAAATTGGTCCTTTTCCGTAAACTCACCTAATGTTTGAATCATTAAAGGGGGGTAATAAATTCGGCGAAGTAATTTGGGATAATTATCATCCCAATAAGTAATAATGCTTCCGGTCAGTTTTTCAAGTTCTGCAATTTCTGTTTCAAAGGAAGCAGCCAATTCAGCTCTTTGCTTATTAACCATCTGGATGCGACTTGCTAAATTTTTACTTATACCAGGTACATTAAGAAGGTTATTAATTGAAGATGAGAGAATGTTTTCGAAGGAATCCAATTTAGAAAGAAGTGAAAATATTTTGCCGGGTCCTATGCCCTCAACATTTAATAAAAGTCTGAGATCAAGTAAAAAATTAAATTTATTATTTGTCAAGTTCTAGCCCTGCATTAAACTAATTTACAATTTCAATATCATCCACAATAGCAATAATAATAGTATTTACCGGGGCATTTTTATGACCTAAAATTTGCTGTACAGCATCGCCCTCCTTGGTTACTAAAACTGTATCACCAATTCCTGCATCAATTAAATCTAACG